>CAVSHK010000025.1:0-4742 GCA_963727705.1 uncultured Bacteroidota bacterium | reverse complement strand
GGGCTAAAGCCCGGTTTCCTGTCATGGTGACACTAGCCTAAAGTCCGGTGCTAGTCCATATGTTTTTAAGTTATTTTTTTGAATATTGTTAAATAATTTTCATAAATATTTATTAATTTTTTTACTATTTGCCATCATCAGGGAAAACTTTAAGATTCCGGATTATCCTTTTTGAATTCTTTTTGAAAATGAATTTTAACTTTATCAGTACAATTTAAATCAGGATTTTTTTCTGTTTTTTTTCTTATGAGATATTTATTTTTATTGATGTCAACTAAATAATTTTTATAACCGGCTTGTTGTAATATCAAAATCCCATCCCAATCAGAATTTGGAATCAATAGTTTAGCTTCATTTGATGGAATTTGGTTTGATCAGAAAGTTTTATTTTAAACCCACTAATTTCCTGATCGTTTCCCGGCTTAGTTTTATCCTCTTTTTTTGAACTTCCCTGATTTGATTTTTTATACTTGTCAGATTCAGGGTCTATAAATTGGCCATAGCCGAAGTTTGTTTTGGCGCCGATGCCGAGGGTAAGAAGAAGATATTTGAAAAGTTTTATTTTATGCTCTTTGCTTAGTCTATTTTCAGTTAAAGAAAAATGAAATGTAAATTCAACATTGGGCAATACTTTCAGAAATAATAAAGGGTTAGGATTTTTAAGCATAGACTGCTCATAAGATAAACCATCTTTAATATGAGGAGTAATAGAATCAGTTACAACAATTTTTCCTTCTTTTCCCGGATTGGTTATAATGGCATCATAAAAAATGTCCCGGTTATAAATAGAATAGAATCTTTCTTGTGGATAAGATTTTGTATGGTCTTTTATACCTTCAAAAATTGACATGACAAGAGATAATATTTTCGATTTCATTTGGAGATATTATTTCTAAAGGCTCATAATGTTTATTGAAAAATTCGGGGGTATCTATATTATTCAGCAATGATTGTATCCATTTTGCTTTAACTTCATCTGTTTTATTTTTAAACACAAATTGCAAATTTCCGTTGTGTTCCTTTTTACTAATATCAGGGAAAGCAGCTCGCAAAGCACCCTTTACAGAGCTCCCTGGTATTAGAGGCAATCCAGTAGTATGGTCGAAATAAAACCCTATTTTAAAATCCTCATTTTGCTCTTTTATACCATGTGGCATGCCTACTCCAGTTGTTAAACCTGGATAGGTAGTACATAATTTAATGATATCAAGATTTTGAAGTGAATATTCTTTTTCATTATCAAAAAGAGCCCTGTCTAATAACTGTTTTTTATTGTTATCATTAATTTCCAGTCCTACATTTGTAATATTATATAAACTTTTATAAAAAAAGTATCCTAAATTATTTTGCATAACATTAACATTTTATTGTAAGTTGTATGTGCGTATCATAAGTTTTAATGCTATTGAGGCATCAATAATTTTTATTTTCCAATTATTTAATTCCGGTTTATTTTCAGGTTTTAGACATATCTCAAGCAATGCTTCTCCGGTATGCTTGTTATAAATATTTGCAACTTTGGCTATAGCATTTAAAACTTTTTCACGTTTTTGATCCGCAGCATAAGTCGATAAAGTTGGAAGAAGTCCGGCAGTAATTATAGCCAGTCCAAATCCCGCTAAATAACCATCATAAACATTGTCTTTGATTTTTTTTGTTCCGGTGTCAACTAATCCTGAAGAAGATAAAACTTGATTAGCTATTGCCAATAAATTACTTACCTGTTTCATGAGAGTAAAATTTTAGAGATTAAACATTGTCCATATCCTATAGTAGCGTTAGCACCTATCTGAATTAATTTTTCAACATTCATTTCATCAAAGAAATTTTCCGCTTTCATGTCTTCGCCTGGTGTAATTGAAACTGCAAAAAAGAAATGGCTTTCCCGAGGAATAATTTGTTCATACCATAAATTATTACTTTGCCCATTTTCAAGATGATTTCTTGCAATAACTGGCAGATTGTAATCTGAACAAAGTTGTTTAAAAATTGAATCGTCAACAATGGCAATACGCTCACCAAATATTTTTTTTATTTTATCAGTCATTGTTAAAGATGTATTTTTTACAATAGAACCCACATCATAACCTTCAATTGAAAGATTAGCGGTATTATTTTCGAAAACAATAATTTTTCCATCCTGTTTTAATGCTTTTAGAGAAATTAATTCATCAACATTGAGATTTGTTTCAAAAAGCTTATTTTGGTCAATAATTGAATCAATTGCTATAGGTGATGTTATATTAAAATAAGGAAAAGGATTGCTCCTAAGTGGAATAGAAATTAAAAATGCCTGGTGAAAAATTATTACACCTTTCTTATAATCGCCAAAAATTTGATTTGCCTCAGATTCCTTTTTTAATTTTTCTTCCCAGTATTCCCTGAAAGCACCCTTTAAACTACTTGCATAAATACAAGGTAATTCGTTTGTCGGGTCACGTTGAACCAATTTGTCTATCACGCCAAAGTTGCTGTCACCGCTTCCTGCATGCAAATGTGTTTTACAAATAATTTCGAATAAAGTTGCCATACTGATGAATTTTTTAAATGAATTTATAATAATTGTAACCAATATTTCTGTATGCTGTTTTATTTTCAAGATGAACAATAATTTTGTTTGTATTCTCAGAAAATAACACCGAACCCCTTTTTAAAAGCCGGATTTTACTGCTTTTATCACTTTTATTATTTAGCTTGAAAAAATCTTTATCTTTTGATTTTATATATCTGAAATCGGTAAAATCAGTTATTGCAAAATCAACATCATTAAAAAACCCCTTTTCAACAAATGCATCACTTATTAAATAAATACATTTTGTTTGTGTTTCTGCATTGTTGAATATATTTTGTATATTCTCATGGAAGATAATTTTAAAAAGGCCCTGATCAGCACCGAAAGGCATAAAAATAGTTTTCAGTTTATTCTTATCAATATTTTCAGAAAAATTCACCCATACTCCAAAAGAATATCCTTTATTCAATCCATAAAATGTTTGCTTATAAAATGCATCATCTTCTTGATTTTTCTTTACTCCAACTTTTGTTAATTGATAAAAAATCTCATTATTTTCAATTTTATTTGATTGATCTTGCCATTGTATTTTGGTTGAAAAACCTTTATAATCAAATTTTTCAATATTGGTGTTTTATTTATTTTTTTAATATATAAAGATTTTGATTCAATTTCAGAGTAAATTAATTCAATCTCACCTTGTTTAATGTATGGTGCAGGAATTAAAAATTCAAAAGAGTTCTTATCCTTGCGATTTGAAACAACCAACGGTGAAATCGAATCAATATAACCATATTGTTTTGAATGTTCACCATCAAAATTAATTTCTCCAATAATACCTTGCTTAACTGCAACTTTTGCTTCTAATTGATCATATAGTGATAATAAAGTATGACGAAGCAAGCCCAGAATGGCTGTTTGTTGAGGATATTTGTTGCTTTCGGCAAAATAATTTGTAACATCTTCATCGTACTTATCTTTTTCGGCTGTGTTAAAAGTTCTTTCATTACCAAAAAAGAATGTACCACAGGGTTGCAGTTCTAAGAAAAGTTGATTTTTATTCGTTATCATAGTCTAATCCTTTAATAAAACGTATAATTTTTAAAGAAGAATATAATTCGGCTGTTGCCAGATATAGTTCCTTTTATTTAATTTTCTTATTTCCATGTTTTGAAAACAGGTAAAATAAAAATTCGTAAATTTTCTTCAATAATCATATTCCATTGGATTTTTCTTTTTATTTTCAGGTTTGGCTTCATCAAAATTATTTTCAAAGAAGAACCACAGTCGCTCCTTATCCTTACTAACTATTTCTATCAATTGTTCATTTGAACGTATTTTGTAAAAAACGGATGATATAAAACTTTTTTTCTTCTCATCTTTAGTCATAGAATTATAAATCGGTTGTATGAAGTGAATATATTCTTCATCAAAGTTGAAAACAAATTGATGAGGTTGGCCGCTGTGTTTTTCAAGGTTAATGCAGCAACTGTTGGCTTTTTCGTGTTTTTTTGCAACATCATTTAAAAGAGAGAAAGTATCAAGATAACTTTCAAACATGGGTGATTTATAATAAGCAATTTTTATGCTTATGCTCAAGGAAGAATTGATTTTTTCAATGCTTGGTTTTTTACAATAGGTTATATTTAGCTCAGTGGCTAATTCAATGATACTTTTAGTACCGTTATTGACAGGAGCAAAACATAAAACATCATCACCACCGATATAAATAGGTAATGCACCATATTCCAATAATAATGTAAGAGCATCTTTTTCTCCCCATTCTATTAAATCCTTCGAAATATTTTCAACATCCCGGGCTGCGTTTTTAATTTAATGTGCTTCCCAACTTATCACCATCTGCCTGCAAAATACAAATATATTTGTTATAATTTTTTACCTGCTCTCCAAAACTGGCTTTTAGCATTTTGAACAAATCTTTTTCTTCAGGTTTCTCTTTCCACAAGGTTTTATTAAATATATCTTTTAAAGATGACGTTTTTGGAAAAGGTATTAAATTTTTGTAAGGATTTAGTGGAAATTTCGGTTATAGATGGAATGCTAAGAGATAAATTTCGGAGCCATAATAGTTCATAATCGTTTTAGATTAAAAAAGATTGTATTGACATCGACTTAATTTCAATATTTTATTTTATGGTGATTTTTATTTTGCGATTTGATTTCGAAATCATTCCTTTATCGAAACTTATTTTAAAGAAAATGATTAACT
>CAVSHK010000024.1:0-272900 GCA_963727705.1 uncultured Bacteroidota bacterium | reverse complement strand
GAAAGAAGGAAAGTGTTGATATTACTAATATAGTAGAGTATAATGATGATAATATTCCTACTGATATTCATGCCAGTTTTGCGCTATTTTTTATTAATAAGAATTTAATAAAAGTACCCAGCAAGATATATAACACTTTATCAAAATACACTCCAAAACACTTATTATATGATATACATGAAGATATTGATATAGCAGTTGAAATGTGTTTAATATTCACTACCCAATTGACCAGCACCTATTTTGAAATAAAAGACGGTAGTAATCCTAAAGGCTGGAAATCGCTTAATCTTAGTACCTGCGTAATTTATTATCCACTTGCTCCACAAACATATAAAAAAGTAATTACAGCACTTGAATACCCGTTAAAAAACGGGGCAATAATTGAATGTGATTATCAATACATAGAGGTGAAAAAATCGCCATTATCGTTTAGGTGATGCTTTTATAATAAAGGCATTGTTAGCCATGAATTGAAAACAAAGGAACTCGAACAACTTAGTAATAAGCATTATTTTAGAATGTTATCCGATTCAACCGATAATATTATTTGTAAGAATTTAATTAACGTTTATGGTGATATTACACTACCAACAAAAGAACAAATACTAAAAGAAGCGAAAAGGTTAATTAAGTTTGAAGGTGGTTACTTTACCGAAAAGCAAAAGAAACTTACATTTTTAAATAAACATTCCAGAGATTACTTTAAAGATTCTGATAAAAGAAGTTTTGTTGAAGATGCTGTTGAAATATTTGAATATTTAACGGATAATGGTTTAATGATACCTAGCGCAGGCGGTGAAGAAAGCGGAGGTAGGATAGTGGATTCATTTACATTAATGCCTAGCTGGATTAGAAATTTAGTGAAGTATAAGGGTAAAATACTTATCGAATGTGATTATAAGGCACTCCATCCGAATATTGCCATTAAATTATACGGTGGTAATAAAGGTTATATTACTCATGGTGATATAGCATTAGAATTAAAAGACGATGTAAACGTTAAGGTAGAACACCTGTCATTTAATAAAGAAGTATGGCAAATGAAGCAATCACCATTATTTGAATACTACCAAAAGCATGAACCTAAAATGATACAAAATATTATTAACGAAAAGTATTCGAGTGAATATAAACATAAATAACTTCACGTAGAATGTTTCAATTAGAAGTTGAAATAATGACCGATGTAATGCAACAACTAAATGAGGAAGGTATATTTGTCCTTTACGTATATGATGCTTTATTATGTGAGCCTAAACACGCTGAAAAGGTTTTAAAGATAATGGATGCCACAATACTTAAATATGGCGTTAAAACGACTGCAAAATGTTCTAGTGGCAAAAAACATAGTCCGATTGTAGCAACGTTAAAAGAAACCGAATTTAAAGATATAAATGCTTTAAAACAGGACATTGTGGAGGTGAAGGATGAAATTGAATATTTTTTTGGACCGATTGGATGAATTGAATTTTAGTGAAGGTTTAAAGAAAGAGTTCTGGATAAAATTAATGCAGGTGTACAATTAAAATATATTGATGCTATATTAAAGTTTGATGACAGCACCATGTATATTGATAAGGTTGTAAAAATCAATGACAGTATAAATAAGGAGCTAAAATATATAACACATAGTTACTTGTATGATATATCCCCCTCCCCGTATCCTAAGTTATAGGGGGGCTAGGTGGGCTACCCCCTCCACTAATTTGTTTGAAATATTTCGTTTGAAGTATAACAAACATAGTTACTTCCGTTATTCATGCACGTATAACCAAAGGCATATACCCTAAATCGGATTGGTCTTCAAAAATTTTTTTGGAAATTTCTGACCAATTTTCTGAACCCTATATCTATACAGGGTTGTATAGAATTATTAGCACCTATTCATTATAGGGGTCGTGAAAATCCTCCCCCGAAATATATGTACCTATATACCTTTTAACGGTTTCTTTTATCGTTTCTATCGTTCCTTTTTGTACCTGAAAAAAGGGATTTATTATGACCCATTGGAATCAAAAACGGGTTTTATTGCCTAAAATCAACGTTTCTACTCGATATGGTGCGTAAAAAGGGTAATAAATTTCAGTAAAAAATTTAAAATCATTCAAAATACTGCATTTAATATAAGTTAACAGCTATATATGTGGTGTTTGAATGATGTAGATTGTTTTTTCATTTTATTCAGCCGGAACGGCTGAACAAAATGAAATTATTTTAAATAACATGATATTTATTATTACTAAACAAAACAATATATCATGGTTACTATTAAGATAAGTCCAGAATTAGCGAAGAAGTTAATTGATGGCACTATACCAATAAAGAAGGGGAGTTCAATAACAATAAGTGTAAAGGATGCGAATATAATACTTGGGAAAAATTAATGGTTAAAATAGCCAGCAATAACACCTCAACCACCAGCACAACTATTTGTGGTATCCACTATTTTGCTTTGGCTAATTTATTCAGTAATTGTTTATTACCTATACCATATGTTTCATAAATGTATTCAAAATACTTTTTGATAATTTTTAACATACTTGGACGGCTGATATTTTCCTGAAAATGACTTTGATAATTACCGTAAAGTTTGGAACTTATCATACTTAATGTAATATCTTCAAAACCTTTAACCGAGTGATACAGGTCTATATATTCTATACAATAGCCTATTATGCGTGAATGTTTACTTATTGTTTGTGGGGTTAATGTTGCAGATAAATGATTGATATATTCTTTTAGGTATTCTTCAAGTTCTTGCCTAAACATTTCTGTTGCTGGTTTTCAATAATTTATTTTTATCCCTTTCCCAAAAGCACCATTTGAAACACTACCTAAACCTTAATGGTTTAAATAGCCAGCAAAAAGAAATAAACCACCAGTGTTTTTATACCATTATTAAAAAGCACTATTTGAAAAACGACCCCCTCATTTACTGTACATAATATGAACGGCTAAAATATAGAATTCGAGTTGTGTACTTGTCTGTGGAATCTCCATATACCTTAAAATCATCCTTAACTTCTAATATTTTCCCTGTTAATTCAAACTCCCCTTTATGTGTTGGAGTATAATCATAATTTATGCTGTAATCACCATACCCAGACGATGATATAATTCGAACTAATTTAGAATCATCTGGCACACGGAACTCTATAATTATCTTACTTGTATCATAACATGGAGCAACTAAAGTAATAGTCGCATTTAACGTTTCTCCTAATTTCAATGTGTCCTTATTCATTTTAATAGAAAAGTAATTACTTTCCCGTTTAATAGTATCTCCCGTTTCTCCTATTTTAAAAAATTGATTTAAATACGACTCATTGTCATCAATTACTACATATTCTTTTATTAAGTATAATTTATGATTGGGTTTATAAAACCTATGCTTACCATAAATAACTCCCTTAATATTTAAACCATCTCTTTTTAAATTGCCCAAGGAATCATATAATTCACAAAATTCCATGTTTGCATTTGAACTATCACGATAACAACGTTTTTTTATTTTTCCATTTGAAAACGTGCTTACAGTATACCAATTCTTATTTAGTTCATTAGTACATGAACTAAATAAGAAAAAAATTACGCCTATAAAAAAAGATGTTCGCATAAATATTACTCTTTAGGAATTACTAATTTAGGGTTTTTTTCCATTTCTACTTTCCCTTTATCTGTTAAAGTTGTATCAAATTCACGTTTAATAGCAGGTTTTGAATTTCCTAATAAATTATGATTTTCACCTAATTCGTAAACCTTGTATTTCTCTTTCTCTTCATCATCCTCATAATTATCATCATACGTTTTACCCTTTATTGCATTTTTTGTTTCTTCAACAAGGTCTTTTAATTTTTCTGTTAACCCTTGTAAATCTCCACCTTCAGGTGTTTCTGGTTTTGGTCCAGATTCTGGAATTGCTGTAAGTATCAATCCTGAAAGCTTTTTAAAGTCTTCATAAGGAAAAGTACCAAATACCTTTCCAAAGGTTTGTGTCCCTTCATTATATGTTTCGCCTTCACCAAATCCAAGTTCAATACCTCCTTTACCTCTGAGCACAGCTCCAAGTAATTTAAAACCTTGCCATGTCTTTAAAGACCTAAAAACATCACCTAAACTCGGTTCATAGGTAAAAGTAACCTTACAATCACCATGAACTGTAGCAACTAAGGTTCCTGTTCCTAATTTCCCATTCGATTTCCCAAATACTTCTTTATAATTTGCTACTTCAACAGCAGTAATACAACCATTTGCATCCTCATGAATAGTCTGAAGTTCACTTTCTGCTCCATCTAAATCTGTACAAGCAATTGGAGTATTACCGCTAAATTGGTAAGGGGTTAACATTGGATATTTTTTAGTTAATGGGTCAATAGAAAAGAACCTACCAAGTCTTGTATCATACATTCTCATACCATAATCCTGTACATTTCCATTTCCTTCAACCTCATTATCATTCTCTTTCCCATTGAAGCCATACCTATAAGTAGGATTAGCTTGGAAATTCCTACCTGGCATTGGGGAGCCAAAGACTTTATAGGCTATAAGGGTATTTTCAGTACTTTTCAAAGAACATGAAAATAAATGTATAAAAAAAAGTCCCTTCATTGAGGGACTTTTAAAAATTAATTATGAAATATAAAAGTGAATTAAAAAGATGTGATGTTCATCTTTTCCAACGGGTGAATGCTTTTTAATTGTTCCTGTAATTCTTCGTACTTATTGGTTTGATAACGTTGTGTACTGCTGATATACCTATGACCTGCTTTTACCATTGCTTCCATTATTCCTTCCTGCTTTTGCCAGTTGGTTATTACACTTCCTCGAATGTGAAGCAAATTTTCTATTTGCGGAAAATCTTTTTTTAACTGACGTAACAGTATTGCAAGGGTATTATTTAATTGTTCACCACTTCCTTTAGAAAGAAAGAACCTATCTGTATCGGTTTGTTTGTAGGAAAGAAATTCTTTACGGTACTTATTAAAATAATCGTAGAGGTGTAACATTTGAAAGGGTTCTAATTTTAACCGTCTGGAATTGGTTTTTAATTGACCTTGAATAAATACTTCACCAGCATCAAAGTTTAAATCTGATATTCTTAATTCCTGTAATTCGGAACGTTTTAGTCCTTGAAACAATACAAATCCAAGCATACACCTGTTGCGATATTCTGACGGTGATTTTGGTTTTAGATGTTCGTATACTTTTATCAACTCGTTTTTTGAAATGGGTGTTGTTGGTAATGTATGTTCTTTCCTTCTTTTAATCCAACTGATTGCAGGGTTATTCCTTATACCTAAAAAATAGTAATAGTGTTTTACTACATTTTCTTTGGCAATGATTGTACGTTCTACATTGCCCTGTTCTCTTAACTGTTGTAACCAATTGGTAAACTGGCTACGTTTTATTTTACCAGCTTGTAGGTTGTTTGTTTTTAGCCATTGAATAAATGTATCTGCTATCCTGCCGTATCTGCCAGCGGTCTGAAAATGGATACCGTTATTGATTAAATAGGTTTCAAATTTGTTCATTGTTTTAAAAGATTTGCTGAGTGTATATATAATTTTGTTGATTCCAGTGTTCGGTGTCCCAGCATCAATGCTATCATTTCAATATCCATTTTTGCCATGTATAAATGAGTTCCTAACGTATGCCTTAAACTGTGCAGACCAATATGTTTATCATTACCGTACTGCTCTTTTACCCGTTTCCAAAGTGCTTCGATTCTTTTTGCCATTGATTCGGGGTGTATTGGTGTTCCTCTTTCTCCAATAAACAATTCTTCATAAGGTGATTGTTCTGCCATATAAAAATCACGGTAGGAATAAACATATTCTTCTATTTGTTGTTGAACAACTGGCGACATCATTACATAGCGTTCCCTATTATTTTTTGATTTTCTTACGTGTATCCTACTTTTATTAAAATCAATATCCGTCAGTAATAATCTTAATCCTTCACTTTTTCGCATTCCACACCCGTAATAAATGGCAAGCATGGCTTTATCTCTATGACCGATAGCAGAACCATCACAAACAGAAAATAGTTGTTTAATTTCTTCATGGGTCAATACCGTTGGTTCTTCCTGTTCTGCTTTTTTCTTTTCTTTCAGTAGGATTGGATTTACTTTTATTCCTTCTGAATTTAAGTAGTGCCAAAACTTACGAATGGTGTTTTTATGTTTATTGACCGTTGTGTTTTTCAATGTGCCACCAGATTTATTTATTCTGTTTTGTTCCAGATATAAAACGTATTTACAAATAATTGACTGGTCTATGTCTTTTATATAATGTATTCCTATGCTATCTACATAATTCAAAAACTCTTTGATGTAACTGGTATGTCCTGTTATATGTTCTTCTGATTTGTTTTCTTTTTGCAATTCCTTTTCAAATCCGTTTACCAGAACTTTAAATTCGATATTCTTTACTTGGGTGTCTTTCATTTTTCTTATTGCTTATTTTTTTAATATATCCGTGTGCCGTTTCCGGCACGTGGATATATTTTATATTACTCATTATATCCTTTTTTCTGTTTTTTGCTGGGAAACTGGGAAACTTAACCTGTAAGGCTTATTAGTCCTTCATTACCGAGCTTTTTTAATTTTGGGAAACTTGTGGGAATCTTCTGGGAAACTTCATTTTTTATTTTTTTTAGTTGTGCTTCCAGCAAGTTCGTTCCTGCCTGTAATTCGGTATAGTCATCCCAATTGGTTATTTTATATTCAATCCCTTTTTTCTTGTTACCTCCACTTTGTAACACGTATTTTAATTCTTTTAATACATCAAATTCCCTGTAAAACTGGGTACGTTTCATTTTAAATTCTTTCATCATGTCTGGTATCTTGAATGATGTATCCTTTTCTTTTACTTGTGTTTTAAGCCTTTCAAAGAAATTTCTGGTGCATGGTGAAAGAATATCGCTTTGTGTTACCATGATGCTTTTAAACAGCTCTATTGCAATTTCTAAATGTTCTGGTGTTGCCTCGATATATTCCGTTCCGTTTTTATCTTTCTTTGTTTTTAATTGGTGTTGGTGGATTAAGGCAACCGTTTTAATTAATGTAAGTAGCTGGTTAAAACTTCGTAATGGTTGAAACACCTGTTCTGGTATTTCTAATTCCATAGCATACGGAATAACCACGTTTTTAGGCTTAATTTGACATTGAATGTTCATTAAACACCTGATTGCTTCGGATTGTTTTTGAGTGTCTATAAATCCACCAGATTGCATTTTTAAATGGTTCAGCATTTCTGATTTATTCTTTTCGTTTTCATCTACTCTGATAAAAAAACATTCCTGAAAAAATTTATTGTTCATTGTTTCATCTTCACTATATCCCAGCAAACAAATATTTCCTTCAACTGTTTTGGTATTGGAATGTAATTGTCTGGTCAGGTAATCACTTTCCGTTGTGTAACGTTTCAGGATTTGATTTTCAATAAATTCTTTGATTGTACCTGCTCCTTTGAATTGCTTATCAATGCTACCGATGGATAACACTTTGTTTTTCCAATACTTTTTATTCTTTGTGTAATATAGGCTACCAGCACTCATGCTGGTTTGTGTATGTATTTCATTTACTGGTATCGTGGAGGTGATTGTATCCGTAATCATACGTGAAAGTTGTGGCGAACCTTGAAACAATACATGCAATGGTTTATCAAAGTGGCGTGAAAGCAGTATAAAGAACAATCGTAATCCGTTTTCTCTTTCCGTAACTAATCCAGCATCTTTTAACAGTCCTTCAATACAATCCAGCAGATTATCTGCTTTTAATATTTCAAATGCTTCTTTTTGTTCGGCTGGTGTTATTGTTGTTTTTTGTTCCGCACCTCCACCGTTTTTCACCTCGTCTAATCGGTATCTTTCCAATCGTTCCCTGAGTGAATAGATACCTTTCTTCACCTCATCTTCATGTGTTTTCAGTTGAAATGAGGAGGTACGGCAATAGGTATTTACTCGTTCATTGTTATATAAGTCAATCTTTTGAACAAACGTGTATTCATCTTGTACGTGTGGATTCAATGATACTTTAACCGTTGCTATTAATGTATCGTATTGTGTTGTTGAACGAAAACCCATCACAGTAAACTTTAATTTACCTGTTGTATAACCAATGATATTTTCATCGGTCAGGTCAAAGCCATAAGAATTTAGCAAAGGTTCCCTCACCTCCAGCGAGGAACCTTTGTTAAATTTTATGTTTACGATATTATTATTCATACCTAGTTGCTCAATGTCTTTAATGTTGGCATTGCATTGTAGGTTTTACCTTGAAGTAATCTTCCCGTTTTCTTTTTATTCTTACCTCCCCATTGCTTAAAGAAAAATGCAACGCCCTTTTCATCGCATTTATCTTTAACTTCTAACACCCATTCTTCTTTCATTGGTGTTGTCGCTTTGTGTCCTGAAGCCCCTCCAACTATAACCCAATTCAATCCATCCACATTTAGATTAGGTAATGATTCAAATAACGGTTCCACCGAAAGGAACTTTATTTTTGCATCAATCTGTTTTAAATAATCAACACGTGGCAATGCAGCTTCGTTTTCTACTGATACACCCATCCAGATATTATCGCTCCATGTCAAATAAGGGCTTAATTCAGCTAACCTTTCTGCACGTTTGGTTAATACTTGATATGTATGTTGTGGTGTATCATTCATCGTTTTGAACACTTGTTGAATAAATTCCAAAGGGAAATCCTTATGGAATAAATCGCTCATACTATTAACAAAAACGACTCTTGGTTTTTTCCAACCATAAGGTCTTGTTAACTCAACCATGTGCATGGTTGGTTTAAAATTATTTTTATACTTTACTAATCCCATTTTCATGTTCCTATAAGATTGTGGTATTGCGTAACACATCATACATGCGGGAGAATTCTTAACAGGAGTACACCCCGTGGTTGGGTTCCAGCAAACCTGCGTCCATTCTATTGTCGTTTTACTCATTTTGTTTTTTGTTTTTTATGTTATTACTATTATTTTTTACTTGGGGTAGGAACGTACCTTTCCCCTGAGGATTTTCACCTCATTTTTTTAATCTTAATTATTTATTGCTGCTGACCCTCTCTTTAGAATTGCAGAGAGGGGTTAATATCTCTCGCTAATTCATGGGTCTGACTGCCTAATTTTAATTATTTGCATGACTGTCAGTTTTTTACCTTATTATTTAATACTCTTTTAGCTTCCTTTAATATCTATTTTTATCTCATTGCCTTATATGACAAAGGTACTTCAAAATCAGGCGTTTAACAACTAAATGGCAATTTGTTCGACCAATATTTCATTGTAGGTACAATAGATTTTATTTTGTTGATAGTTAGTATTTTAGCTATTTTTCCAAAAAAGCGAAATTTCGTTTAAACAACATTGTCGCATGACTAATTTATTTCGTTGAATCGTTTTTTTGACCGTTTTTTATGAAAAATTCGGTCATTTTCAGCGATTCTTTGTTTTAAACATACAATCCAACGGTTGAATGGCTCATTTTTAAATCCCTGCCAATGGTTCTATTTGAATACCCCTTGCTTTTTAATTCTTTTATCCTTTCAACAAGGTCAGATTGAATTTGTGGGCGACCTCCACGCTTAGTACTCCTAGCAAGTCCAGCACGAACCCTTTCTGAAATTCTTACTTTTTCCTGACTTGCCAGAGTTGAAAGGAGCGAAATAACTACATCTTTGAATATGCCACAGCTATCAATATACTGCTCTGTATAGGATTTAAAGCCTACTCCATAACTTTCTAATGTTTCCATATACTTAATGGTGGCACGTGTTCCTTCACGTGTCCAGCGGTCTAATGACCAAAATAACACTAGGTCAAATTTTCTTTTGGAAGCATCGGCAAACAATTTTTTAAATGCTGGGCGGTCTGATGTTCCACCGCTCACCTCATCCATATACTCGTTTACCAGTTCATAATTCATTCGTTGGCAATATTCCCGTAATACCTCCAATTGATTATCTACATCTTGTCCTTTATTGCTGGTTGAAACTCTGGCGTAAATTACTGTTCTCATTTTTTTCTATTTTTTAAGTGGTCGAATAACCTATATTTTTTGTGCCTCTAAAACCCTCTATTTTCAATGGGTCATTTTTTTATTATTGGTGGTCGGTTAACACTTGTTTTTCGACCACACTATTCAAATTTTTTTAATGCTTAAGTTTTATTAAGTAACGGTAAATTTTATTGGTCAACTGGTTTAATGCTTTAGAATCCTCTATATCAATATTACATGATTCCTCAAATAACTTATCGTAAACATCAAACTCATCGTCATTGAGTTTAATCCCCATGATTGTAAGAATTGTATTACTTAAGTGTAAATGGTATGGTGCAGCATCGACACTCAAAGCATTCAATCCTAGAATTAGTTTTGAACTTAATAGTTCATCCTTTATTAATGATTTTATGATTTGTTCCATATTACGCTGCCTTATTATATTGTTTAACCATTCCGTGTGCTAAAAACTTTAAGAAATGTGTAACCGAACCGTTTTTGAAATCAATTTTCCGTAAAATCGTTGCTATTTGTGCTTGTTCGGTGGAGGTTGATAGCATTATATTCTCAATTACCACATTGGTATCTATATAATGAGTGTCGTGGTGGTTATCTATAATCGTAAAGATTTGAAACGGGATTTCTTTTTCTTCAAAAAATGTTTTTAAGTATTGCTTTGTATCGTTCATAGTAAAATTTTATTAATTTTTCGATAAAGATAAAGCCCTGGAAATCAACGGACAAGAAAAAACCTGGTTTTCCTGGTATTTCAGAGATTCTTACTGGTAAATTCTTATCCGTTAGATGTAACAATAAGAAAAGTCCCTAAATAAATCCTATACTGTTTTATATAGATTTATTTTTCAAGATAAACATCAATACTACTTTCTACTGGTAAATTCTTACTGGTTAGATGTAACCAATAAGATAAATCCCTAAATAAAATCCTATACTGTTTTATACAGATTTATTTTTCAATTCCGCTTGACTTTTTTTAAAAATGAACTATATTTTGATGAATCACATTAATAAACTGATGGATTTTCTGGTTGCTGGGGTATAGCTTCCCCAGCTTCTGCACCAGAATAATAAAAGCAGAGCAGTACAAAATAACAGAGAATGCAGAATACAATGGAAAAATGTCATCTTCAATTAATCCCAATGATAGTTTAATATCATTTTCAGGTAGTTCAAATACCAATAATCAATTACCACTTTTAGAATTTAATACACTATTATCTAATTTTCATTCTAATTTATCTATTACATCTACCTTCATCTATGATGTAAGAATAAATGATACTGTAAGAAAGAAGGAAAGTGTTGATATTACTAATATAGTAGAGTATAATGATGATAACATTACTACTGATATTCATGCCAGTTTTGCGCTATTTTTCATTAATAAGAATTTAATAAAAGTACCAAGCAAGATATATAGAACAGTATCGAAATATACTCCCAAACACCTGCTTTACGAAATACATGAGAACATTGATGTAGCCATTGAAATGTGCTTAGTATTCACCACACAATTAACCAGTACCTATTTTGATGTAAAAGACGGGAGTAATCCTAAAGGCTGGAAATCGCTTAAATCTGAGTACTTGCGTAATTTATTATCAGTTACTCCACAAACGTATAAAAAAGTAATTACTGCACTTGAATACCCGTTAAAAAACGGGGCAATAATTGAATGTGATTACCAACACATCGTAGGTGAGAAAAATCGTTATTATCGTTTAGGTGATGCCTTTATAGGTAAAGGCATAGTTAGCCATGAATTGAAAACAAAAGAAGCTCTGAGGGTCTTAAATAAGCATTATTTCAGAATGCTATCCGATTCAACCGATAATATTATTTGTAAAAATTTAATTAACGTTTATGGCGATATTACACTACCCACAAAAGAACAAATACTAAAAGAAGCAAAGAGGTTAATTAAGTTTGAAGGTGGTTACTTTACCAAAAAGCAAAAGAAACTTACATTCCTAAATAAACATTCACGAGATTATTTTAAGGATGCCGACAAAAGAAGTTTTGTTGAAGATGCAATTGAAATATTTGAATATTTAACGGATAACGGATTAATGATACCCAGTGCTGGCGGTGAAGAAAGTGGAGGTAGGATAGTGGATTCATTTACTCTTATGCCAAGTTGGATAAGGAATTTAGTGAAGTATAAGGGTAAAACACTTATTGAATGTGATTACACAGCACTTCACCCAAATATTGGTATTAAGTTATATGCTGGGAATAAAGGTTTTATAACTCATGGTGATTTAGCTTTAGAATTAGAAAGGGATGTGAAGGATATAAAGATTGAACACTTATCATTTTTTAATAAAGAAGTATGGCAAATGAAACAATCACCATTATTTGAATACTACCAAAAGCATGAACCTAAAATGTTACAAAATATCATTAACGAAAAGTATAATAGTAAATTTAAACATAAAATAACTTCACGCATGATGTTTGCTTTAGAAGTTGAAATAATGACCGATGTAGTACAACAACTAAATGAGGAAGGTATATATGTCCTTTATGTATATGATGCCTTATTATGTGAGCCTAAACACGCTGAAAAGGTTTTAAAGATAATGGATACCACAATACTTAAATATGGGGTTAAAACGACTGCAAAATGTTCTAGTGGTAGAAAACACAATCCAATTGTTGTAACATTAAAAGAAACGGAATTTGAAGATGTAAATACTTTAAAACAGGACGTTGTGGAGGTGAAGGATGAAATTGAATATTTTTTTGTACCATTGGATGAATTGAATTTTAGTGAAGGTTTAAAGAACAGAGTTCTGGATAAAATTAATGCAGGTGTACAATTAAAATATATTGATGCTATATTAAAGTTTGATGAAAGCACCATGTATATTGATAAGGTTGTAAGAATCAATGACAGTATAAATAAGGAGCTAAAATATATTACACATAGTTACTTGTATGATATACCCCCCCTGCGTTTATCTTAAGGGATACGGGGTGGGTGGTGGTAGCTAGCACTGCCCCCGTCAAAAAATAAAAACAGTTCAACCATTTACCATTTACCGTTACTGCTGTTATTAAAGGAGAAAAAAAATAAAGGCATATACCCGAAATCGGATTGGTCTTCAAAAATTTTTTTTGAATTTTTCGACCATTTTTTTAAAGACTTAAATACTTAATTTACAAAGAACTAGATATAATATTTAGCACCTATTCATTATAGCACTGGAATCATACAAAACCGATTTTTTTACCTTGAAAATAAGTACCTATATGCCATTTAACGGTTTCTTTTATCGTTTCTATTGTTCCTTTTTGTACCCGAAAAACAGTAGTAATGTAAAATTTTAGAATCAAAAATGGGGTTTATATACCTAAAATCAGCGTTTCTACTCGATGAGGTGCGGAAACGGTGTAATAATTTTCAATGAAAATTTTAAAATCCAGTTATATATGCACTTATAAAGGGTTTGACCAATTGGTCAAAGGTTAAATATTATATTGTTTTAATCGTATTTGATTTGCCCGGAAGGGCAAATCAAAATCTTACACTTTTAATATTCCTGTGATATTTATTACTAAACAAAACAATATCATGGCGTTGACTATAAAAATTAGCAAAGAAATTGCTCAGCAAATACTCTCAGGAAAAATACCAATAAAACAAGGGAACTCGATAACAATTTCTGTAAAGGATGCTAATATAATATTGAATAAATAAAAAAGCCCCATACCAATTGGTACAGGGCTGAGGTTATGATATTATTATACTACTATATTTCTTCAATCGAAATAATTATTACTAAAGCATCCTTTGAAACACTACCTCTGCTCTTTAATTTAGCAATAGCTTCACTTTCTGTACCACCGTGTAACGCCAGTGTATTTTTATAATTCGTGTCGTTTACACGATATTTAACAACGTAATTTTTCATATTTAATTAAGAATTATTTTTTTTGTGTCAATTATATTACCTGTACCATCAATAACATTTACAATGTACGTTCCTTTCCCCGTAAAAGTTGAAAGGTCAATATAAGTTTGTTGTTGACTTATACCACTTGTAAATACGACCTGTCCAAGCATATTGCTTATTTTAACTGTATAACCATTCATTGAAGTATAATCACCGAAATCAACGGTAATATGGTCTTTTGCAGGGTTAGGGTAAACTTTTATTGTGTTGGTATTGTTTGGCGAAGCAATGCCAGTAAGGGTAACATTAATTTTTAATGTATCGGTTACACTAACATGTAATGTATCGTGAACCGTAACATGCGTTGTATCGTAAACTGTAACTGGATTTAAACAAGGTGATTCGTAATAAATAAATTTAATTTCGGTTGAATCCAAAGCACGATTGTAAATTCTAATATCGTCCAATAGCCCTGTATATGCGGATTCGTTTGATACTGACCGATTCCCTTTACCAAACAACAACGGATTAGTATTTACTCCAATCGGTGAAGCACTTATAAACGTATTGATTAAAACACCATTCACGTAAGAGTTCGTAGTATTTAGGTCGGTTGTATAGGTTAAATTAAACCAGTTATTTATTGGAATCATTGAAGATTTAATATTGTTTGCCTGTGATGAAACGCCAGCACTTTGACCAAACCGATATACAGCGGAATCAATGTTATTATAGTCGGAAAGGAACGCTTGGTAGTATTTGTTCGAGTTATCTCGTTTATCAATAAACACGTTTTCTTTACCATTGGTAGGGTAAGCAGTTATTTTTAGCCAAATAGAAATACTTTGACCATTGGGGAAAGTGTCTATTGACGGGGAATTAAGGACACTTATATAATCAGTTGTGCCGTTAAAACTATATGCTGAATTAGGATTACCGAAACGGTCAGTTGTTAAAGTTGCTCCGTTAACAGTACCATTATTGGATTTACCTGAATAATCGTTTGCATTGCCTGTAAATGGATAATAACCAACCAGACTATCTGTAGGTATTTGAGCCATTGCAGAGGTGGCTAATAGCATTAAAATAAGTAATTTTTTCATTTTCATAAGTTGTTATTTTTAGAATTATTTCACACAAATATAAAAAATAATTCTAAATATAGAGGGTCTTCTAATAGAGTTACTAAAGATAGTTGATTTCAGGAATTTTGTACCATGAAATCAGACACAAAAGACATCGAAAATGAATACCTAGAAAAATTGATGAATAGAATAATTTCTATCAGAAAAGAAAGGGGTATAAGTCAGGAAACATTAGCTATTGAAAGCGATATAGCCCGTTCATTAATGCGTGGTTATGAACGAAAAGAAAGAAATATATCGTTTGGAAATCTTATAAGAATTATTCGATTAGGATTTAATATGAGTGTGGAGGAATTTTTTTCAGAGGGATTTGATAAGGGTACAAAAATAGCCAGCAAGAAAAAGAAATAAAACACTAGCGTTTACAACCAGCGTTTAATCGCTAATTTGTAATGTTTCTTTAAAGTACATAAAAAAATGTTTTAAGAATAAAATCTTTTCTCTTTTGATATTTTTTTAATACCTTTGACACCGAATGATGAGTTTTAAATTTATCACTCGAAAGCCATTCAATAATGTAACTACGCTACTATCTATTAGGGTAGCAAAAGAAACTTGAGAAGATTTAACACTCCATAAATTGGAGCCGTATTTTAAGAGTTCTTTTGTTATAGGGTAGCATAAATCTTCTAGGATTAATAACACTCCTTAAATACTGGAGCCGTGAAAAATATCTTAAAGGTTTAATCGAAATTTTATGAGAACGAAGGAAAGGGCTTTCCCTTCGTTAATAATCGGTTTAACTTTTAAAACTATTTTGTTATGGGCCCAGTTTCCTTAAAATTAATTAGTATTTTATTGTCATGTTTGGTTCGAATTATCGCCAAAATAAATCAATTATATAAGTCAAATAAGAAAGACCCTCCAAAGGCTTTGCAACCTATCTATAACATTCACATTCATGGTGATAATAATAACATTAATATTATTTCTGAGCAACAAAGAATTGAAGGTAATAACTCACCTAGTTGAAGATTCATGACAAAAAACACCAGCCTGTACAGCCAGTATTTAAACGCTAATTTGTATTTTTTTCAAAAGCACCATTGGAAACAAGACCAAATTAATCAACAGCTAAAGTTCCTTCTTCTTCATAACTTTCTAAAAAAATTATTTCACCGTTTATGCTTTTAGTATATGGAATATAAATGTTTATTTTTTTTCCTTGATTCCATATCCTAAGTTCTAAAGCATCCATTTTTTCTTTTTTATTGGGAGGAATCACAGAAACATCAACAGCAATTCCTACCGCTTTATAATCTTTTTTTTGAATACCTTTTCTTAGACCATTAGTTAGTTCGTTTAAAACTTCAACAGTATCAGGATTATCATTTTCTAAAAAAGCACTCACAGGTTTAATGTTATCGTTTTTTTCAATAACACAACCAAACGGATAAAAACTTTCAAACTGTTTTAAATAATATTCAGCTTGAAGTATTAAATTTTCCTTTATTTTCTCAAACATTTCATTCCCAAACACCATTTGGTGAACGCCCCCTATCCCTTTGATGACAAAGAATTATTAATATAATTGATTAGAGAAATATCATCATCATTATCTTCAGACAATTGAATAAAATTTATTCCCTCGTTATAATTTTTTTTATAATATTCATCCACAATAGTAATCAAGGTTTGATTAAAACTTAACTTGTCTTCTTTGTTTTTATATATAAAACAAACAAAAGGCTTTTTACTTAAATACCACGCCTCTTTCAAATTAAAAATAATTGTTTTAAGAGGGGAATTATTATAGTTTTTAAAACTTTCATTTAGGTATTTTATAAAATCTTGCCCGCCAATATATTTATAAATATATATTGTTGAACCAGCCTTAACTACATAATCTTTAATCATTCGTGTTGTTTTATTTAAACTCGTTTTTACAAATCTACCACGCCAAGCATTCTCAGGTTCTGCCAATTCCCAAAAAGTATTGCAATACAAACATTTATATATTTCACATGCATGTCCAAGTTTTTTAAATAGAGGCAGTTCCCATTCACCTAATTTTACTAAAGGTTCATCTTCCGTTACTAACTTAGTAATAAAAATTAGATTACCATTTGTTATCTTTTCTACTAATTTATTTTTTAAAATTAAATAATCAGTATCCGTATCAAAATAATAAATTTCAATATTAAAGCATTTGTCGCACATTTACAATCCTAATTTTATAGGGGTCTTAGTATATATTTGCAACCAAGTTCCAGGGATTCCCTGTTGATACCCAGTGAAACCAAGGTTAATCCTTGTACCAGCTGGTATAGTTGGGTTTAATACTGGTCCAAGTTGAGGTTGCATTTTATTTGTTATTTGTAAACCTACCCGTGGGAAAAATTGAGTTTTCATTAGGGTATTTGGGGCAATGGTTGAGTACCTGAATGTTTGGTTTGTCAAAGCCTTTTCACTAGCCACCAAAGAAACCCTTAGGTCTGATTTGAGAGTATAAGGGACACTCCCCATCAAAAACCCTTCAGAAGTTGTTATAGATGAGAAAGTACCTCCTTCTATTAATGCCATTCCCAAAGATTTTGCTGCCCCAGAATATTCTCCATGAGCTGCTCTATATCCTGCTTGTGCAGCTGAACCAACTAAAGGCACTTTAAAAAAAGTACTATTGTCTGTTTCTACAAAGTTTGTGTATTGTATATTATTATCCCGCTGTACTTCCGATTCTGCCTTTATATAAGTTTTAGGTTTCACTGGCTCAAATTTTGGAGTTTTATCCATGTTTTCTATATTGTCATTTCCTCCAGGTTTAGGATTTGGCTTACGAGGGCATGTTTCACATGAACCAGAATTACCACCACCTCCTCCATCCTCAGAAGAAGTTTCAGCTTTAGCATCTTCTCCATTTGTATCTGCCTTTAAAATAGGATTATCATTAAAAGTAGCATAAGGGCTTTCCCAAACTTTTACAACAGGGTCAACGTTCCATCTTTTACCTAAACGGGTATCATATTCCCAGTATTCTGCCGAATTAAGACTTCCTGCAACTCCATACACCTCATCATCCTTTTCCTGAGAATTAAAACCGTACCTGTAGCTAGTCGCACCTTGGAAGTTACGACCTGGCATCGGGCTGCCAAATGCATAATAATCTGTACTACTCATTACATCCGGTTGGTAATAGTCCACAACACCGTCAGGTGTATTCGTTCCATTACTATTATTTACAATATCTACCGCTACTTTATCATCACTAACAACCATGTGCACATTGCCTAAGTGGTCGTTTAATTCGTACATTTTATTTTTAATTGTACGACCCGAAGATGCCGTAGCGCCATTTGCCGAAGCAAACAGTTTATACACCTGTGTAGGTAAAGAAGATGCAAGCTGATACGCAGAAGGTGCAGGGTTAAGTGCTTGGTCGGCAATAAAGCCCCCACCTGAATAACTATGCACCACCTCCGCTTGTTCACCCATGTTTGGCATATAATAATTACCATCCACACCACGTTTTATTTCGGTAAACAGGTAAGTTATTTCGGGGGTTGTGTTAGGGTTTATTGCTGCTATTTGATTAGATACTGCTGTGTATTTCCAAACATTTTTATCATAACCGCTGGCTTCAACATATAAGCCACGCTGGCTAAATAGTATGTCGCTGTTGTTTTTCATAAATTCAGCATTGCCATTGCCATAATTACCTCCTGGTGTAGTGCTTACATAAGTGGGTGTACCACTTACACTTATTTTATCACTGCCTAATGGAATAGTATAAACACTGCCAAGCCTGTAATCAAATCCCGAAACGCGCTCACTGTGCTGATACCATAATAGTTCATCGCCATGAGGAGAAATCTGCAATTCGCCCGATTCGGTAATACCACAGCCTTCCATCTGGTAAATAACATGTTCCTGAGGTTGTACGGTAAAATTATTTCCAAAATCATACGCAACAATTTCTGTGGTGCCTCTAAACGGTTCGATAGTGTTAGCTTTAAAACGTGAAGTGTACACAATGGTTTTATTGTTTACGTGGTCTTCGTAAGCCGTAAAGTGCCAGCCATGACTTGGTGCAATGCCGCTGTAATTGGTCATTGGCAGGTTGGCTTGTACCACTTCGCCAGCCGGGTTAACAGTGCCATATCCGGTTTTATCCATATCCACAATATGGTAAACAGGCACATGCTGGTTGTTAAGTGTTATAATAGCGTATTGATTTGTTCCGGTAATATTTACAATAATAGGTTTGCTGTTAGGTTCTATAGCACCTATCAGGTCGGTACCTTTCATCAATTGTCCGGTGTTATCATACACCAAACAAGCATTATTATTACCAAGGTAGTTTTGTGCTAAAATGGCATAAAACAGCATGTTCCTGTTTAAGTCTTCGGCCATTGCAACTCCGTTTTCTGCTATGCCTAAAAACTCGGTAGCGGTACCTGTTTGGTTGTAGTTTGCGCCTTGTATGGTATTTATTTTACATTCGCACAATTGGTCGGTTCCGCCAGGTAATAGCTGTTCGGCTTTATTGCTGGAAGTAATCCAGTTTTGGTATTCAGAAATGGCATTTAACCCATCGCCGGGAGGAGTTAACGCTGCCAGAGTGCTTGCTGTACTTAAAGCAATACGTCCTTTGTTTTCACCAATGCGGGAAGAACCATAAATAGGTTGTTCGATAAGACTATAGCTATAAGTAGGGTTTGTTTGCCCCGGCAGCATTGGATCTTCGCCTTTGGCATAAACGGCCATGGTATTACCCTGTGCGTCGCGTACATAATACGTTATTTGCGGTGGATGCATATTACCTGCAACTTGTTTTTGAGTACGATTACCGGCTGCATCGTAAATAAAGCTGATGGTTTCTGCAAAAGTAGTTCCTGTTACCGTTTTATTAATTTGCGTAATTTTTCCATATACGTTCCATGTAATAGTAGATTGTATGGTGTAAAGTTGGTACCCATTGCCATCGCCAAGGTCAAGACGCTCCTGACTAACATCGGTAATTAAATTTCCAATAGCATCATAGCTGTAAGTATGAGTGCCTTCCAGATCGCCCCTGCCGTTAACAACTGTTGCTGAAGCATCGTCAGATACACTGCTTAACTGGTTTTTATTCAATGCCGTTCCTTGTGCACCATTATCGTAGGTATAAGATAACTTATCCATAAGCGCTCCTGTATTATCATAGCGGTTTAAGTCCAGAATGTTACCATTACCATCATAATCATAGGAAGTTTTAAAAGTGTTTGCCCCCGTATTTAAAGGAGCCCATGTTGAAGCACTTTGTTGCAGGTTGGTGCTTTGTTTTATGCGGTTAAGCACATCGTATTCAAACAACTCGGCACGTGCATTAATAGGGGCAAATGTTTGGTTAACCTGACTTTGCACCCAACTGCTGATGTTTCCGTTAAACAGGTCAGGAGCATTGGTCGAAGAGTTTGCCTGTGCATACAGGTCGCCAACATTAATATTGGCTGTTGATCCTGTACCGGTTGTTCCATTAAATAGGTAATTGCCCGTTCGTGTATAATCGCCCTGAAAATAATTGAGCATCATACCAAATCGGTCTTGCGCTACAGTTGTGGTATTCCATGGTTGTCCTGTAGCTGTGGCTGTTGGAATGCCGGCGTCATTACCCGGATCGTCGGCAGCATTCAAATGCGGTGTGTTGATGGATTTTAACCAACCTTGAATAGTATATACATTATCCAGTCCCTGAACATGATCTTCACCTATCACAGTCCGTTTCAGAGGTCCGTGAGCATAATATTGGTAACTGGCATCATTGTCCCACAGGTTACCATCACGAGAGGTTTCCACGTTGGTAATGCGATTTTCGGCATCATACGTATAACGATGAAAGTATTTGTCGGCCCTGTTTTCGTTATATCTCACCTTTAAAACTTTACCACTAACCAAATCATATTCATAAGCTATGTAATTTTTGCCAAGATCAGGATCCTGTTGAACCAGCCATTCTACATTTCCATGTGCATCATAGCTATAATACGTATAATACTCATCTCCTATAATGGTGGGATCGTTGTCAACATAACTGTAACTTACCCTGTTTTGCAGATTATTTTGCGGTTGTCCGTAATAACTAATTGCTGCCGGATTGGTATAAACCGTTTTTGTAAGTTGTGTTTTTGCCGTATTGTCGTCTGGAAAGGCATCCGTATTAGCTAATACAAGGTTCGCAGCCTGAGCACTACCGTTATTAAATGCCAAACCAGTTTGTGAACTTTCACCAACCTCAACAATTCTTCCCAAATCGTCATACAAAGTATAGGAGTATTTGCCTGTTACTGCCTGCTGTGCATTTTGTGAAAAACGCAAGCGGCTTTTTCCATCATAAATAAAATTGGTGGTGCCACCATCTGGTGTATTTTGACTAACCAACTGATCTAAGCTGTTATAATCATAAGTAGTGGTCATCCGGTGCGCAGGAACAAATAGAGATGGGCTGTTGCTTTTGTTTACCCTGTATACCTTTAACTGATTAATTTGGTTCTGAGTCATTAGCTGCACACCTTCAGGAGGAACGGTTTTAGTTAAACGTCCTGCACGATCGTAATAATAAAGGGTATAATGCGATTCGTTTTCATTATAAATAATGCTTAACTGATCCTGAAGTTGGCTAAGGTCAGAACAATTTGTTTTAATAGAACTGGCCAAAGCTAATGTTTGCTGTTGAAAGCATTTGTCGGCCGCATCTTGCATTTCATCGGCCGCTTCAACCATTGCCTGCATCATGTCAGGGTCAGGAGCATCAGGATTATCAGCTACAACAGGCGTTAGTGTAGGATTACCACCCCAAACATAAGTGAATGCAACAGGAAAAGTTGTTACAGGATCGAAGTTAATGGTGCCAACATTTAAGGTTGTAGTACAACCAATTGCATCAGTAACTTTTACTTCATAATTACCGGTTATAAAATCACCATTGGGTGCGGGCGCTCCACTGGCTCCACTAGCTCCAGCCACATATAGTTCGGCTGCAGGGTTGGTAATTTGCTCTAAAAAAGAATAGGGTGAAGCGGTAGATTGTAACACTGGGGTTGCAATACCCAATACAGAAAAATTCCAATACGGATAAAAGTAAGTACCAGGATCATTATCGGCGTTAAATGAAGCGTAAACTGCTGCCTGATTAGCGTCGGTAGGCGTATTTAGCGCATTTCCTGATGCATCCACACCCACTATTACTAAATTATTGTTTGCATCAAGTGAAAAAACATGATTGACATTATAGGTTTGATTGCCTATCAAATACCATTGAAAATTATAGGGAGGTACTCCACCTTGCACAGCTACACTTATATCACATGATGTTTGGCAAACAGAATTAAGGGATCCTGTAATTACACCTCCCGCAGTGCAGTTTGCGCTGCCATCAATTAACGTTACAGGAGGAGCAACCGTAATAGTTACCGGTGATGTGCTATTGGCAGGGTAAGTTGTAACACATCCCGAATTATCATTTACCGTTAAACTTGCCGCACTTGAACTTGTTAGTCCGGCTAAACTCAAAACCGGAGTAGTTGTGGCAGAATAAGTTGTTGTCCCTAATGTCCAGGTAAATTCATAATTACCGTCACCACCCGAAACACTTGGAGTTATTTGTCCCTGATGTTTACAGTCGGGTGGAACAACAGTAAAGCTTGCCACCAAAGGAAGTAATTTTTTTACTTTAAAATAAATGCTTGATGTACACCCTGTTCCGGACGAAGTCACATCAACTTCATAACTGCCAACAGCTACACTGTTCGTATTCCCCGAACCTGATATCACCTGAAAATTGCTGTTTGCATCAGCCTGTTTCCAAACATAATTATAGGCACCCGTTAGCGATGACTGCGCATCCACTTCGGCATTAACCGCAGCTCCTGAACAGGTACCTAAATTGTTGTTTTTCATTGACAGGTTAATCACCGGTAATCCTATGTTAAAATACTGCGTTACCTTGCAAATGCCATTTGTTAGTTCAACAATATAGGTTCCCGGATTAAGACTGCTTACACTATTTCCGGTGGTGATAGGTGATGCCGGATAAGTTGACGAACTATACCAATTAACACTATTGGAACCTGTTTGAGGTGAAGACGGAGATACCTGCGCGGAACCGGTAGACCCGGAACCGGTACAAGAAGTTGGTTGTGTTACTGAAAGGTTAAGTTCGGGCAAGTTTTCGTTAATATGCACTTTTACCTGACTATTGCAAGTGTTATCTATGCCGTTAGCGATACTTATAAAGTTGTCACCTGCATTTAAACCGTTAATAGTAGTGGTAACGGGAGCTGTAGCAGATGAATTGGCAGCTGTGCTGTTTCCGTTAATAGAATATCCCTGTCCAACCAAATCTAAGGCCAGTTGAATGGTTGCTGATCCCAATGTTCCGTCGCATTGCTCATTGGTTGTTGAAACAATGCTTGCAGTTGGCTGTGCCAGCTGCATCACTGTTCTTACTCTTGTAATATCAACAGGGCATGTACCATTGCTTGTTACATGCAAGGTGTAAGTTCCTGCTGTACTAACTTTTATAACGTTGTTTGCTGAAGAGAAGCCATTTGGTCCTGTCCAGGAATAAGACAATGTACCGGCATTAGAAGATAAATTAACAAAATAAGGACTCAGTTCGGTACTTGCTCCGCTTCCACAAAGATTGGCTTGTATCGGCGTTATGTAAAAATTTGTATTGTCATTGATACTAATGCTTCCACTATTGCTTAAATAACAAGCTCCGTTAAATACCATAAAGGTAAGATTGTACAATCCGTTATTGGCATACTGGTGTGTTATTTGCGACGGATAGGAGGTGCCGGTTTGAACGGTGGTTCCATCGCCATAATCCAATGAATAAGCAGTTATTGACGTGTTTGGTGAAAGGTTAATGGTTACACCACCACTGCAACTGCTTGTTGCAACCGAAAAGTTAGCCTGTGGCGGCGTACTAACGGCAATATTAAATGGTAATGAGGTGTTTGTACATATAACAGGAGTGCCGGATGCATCGGTATATGTATTTTGAGTTTGTAAAGTAAGAGTATAATTACCGGCAATACTAAAAGCATAATAGGGATTTACTCCAGTAAGGGTGGTGGAGGAATTATCGGGAGCTAATAAGGTCCATGTATAGCTGTCGCCATCAGGTTTAATATTGCTGATATTCATGGGTTGGTTTAAGCATACATTGCCCGGTGTAATAAAAGTTGCATCAGGAGCCCCTATTTTTATTACTTTACTAACGTTTGTAGTACAACCCGTAGCCGGATTAGTAATAATAAGGCGCACCACGTTTTTAACGTTTACTAAACCGCTTGTAAGTGTTGAGGAAGCCTGCGTTGCAGATACATCATAACCTCCGTTTACCTCCCACTGATAGCTATATGCAGTATTGTAATTATCTATATTTACCTGCAAACCTGCGCTACTTTGGCAATAGTTCAATGGTAGATAACTAAAATCAGCAGTTACAAAATCACTTACATCAGCAAGTCCAACTACCGGACATGCTCCGGCTTCAGCACCCGAAAGGGTAATGGTATATTTTCCTGAAGTTGGGTAGGTGTGAACAATACTTGTTGATCCGTCAGTTATTGGATTGCTGAATGTACCATCACCATACGCCCACTGAGCCCCGGTTGGTAATGTTGGCCCTGTATAGCTAATGCTAAACGTTTTGCAACTTATTGGCACAGCCGTAATGGTATAATTGCTCGTAAGTGCGCCAACGGTTACGTCAACAGTTGCCTGTATTGTATTGGTACATGCTGTAACCGTAACTGTGTATGTACCCGCATTGGCAGCAGTAGCATAATTTATTGCAGGATTTTGCAACGTTGATGTGAAGTTAGCCGGTCCAGCCCAGGAATAAGTAGCCCCTCCAACATCACTTGCATTTAATTGTATCGGCCCTCCCGCACAAACAGGCCCATCGGAAGTTGCTGTTATGTTTGTTAACGTTTGAGCATTTAAGATATTTACAATAGCCGTTGCCGAAACCGACGGACAGTTAGCTTTTGCTACAGTAACAGTATATGTACCGGCATTGGCCTGAGTAACATTTGAAATAGACGGATTTTGCAACGTTGATGAATAAGCATTAGGTCCCTTCCAACTATAAGCACCACCTGCAACATTTGTTACAGACAGGTTTAATGTACCGTCGTCGCATAAGTTATAGGAGCCTGCCGTAATTGATGTAGGGCAAATTGTTGAACTTACAACAACATCGGTTGTTGCTGTAAACATTTGTCCGCAATCAAAATCGTAAATGGTAAGCGTATAGGTACCGGCATCCGTAAGAGCTGCCTGCTGAGTTACATTAGGGTTTTGAACATTGTACGACGTAAAGTTATTGGATGCAGGACCTTGCCAGATATAATATAAATCCGTTCTCACAGTTGACGTACTTAAATTAATAGGTGCATACACAGCAACTGGACTATTGCTGGATGCGTTAATGGAATTTAATGCTTGTACATTTGAAAATGCAACATCAGTCGTAAAATTTCTTGTTGTACAACCATAAACCGAAACAGCAACGGAATATGTTCCGGCCATAGACGCATTAGTATTAGTTATTACAGGACGTGAGGTCGTTGAAGCAAACTGATTGGGACCAGTCCAATTATATGTAACAGGTTGGAGTGGAGTATAAAAATACAGATTTATATCACTATTTATACACACTGGAGTATTACTTGAAGCGGGACCTCTGGGACATAAATCATCTGTAAAACTCATGAAGGAAGTATTATTATTTTGATCTGTTACAGTAGCACCAACTCTTGTATAATTAAATAAAGCTAAATCCGCTGACCAATTTCCCTGCGCATCGGCAATAACAGTTTTAATATAATAATAAAAATTAGGTGCATCATACCAATCACCCTGATTATAAAAAAAATTCCCATTGCACCCATATAATTCAACAACACCTCCAGGCACTGTCGTTCCAGAAAAATTAAATAAATCGGTATTTACAAACTTAGGGGGAGCAATTCCATCATTTGAAGGAATGTTTCCTAATACGGAAAATTGTGCAATTGGAGGTGTTGAATTTAAATATATATTTTGTGAAATCTTTATATGATCATTGCTTCCTATAAGGACAGCTTCCGCCACACTAAATGTATTTAATTCAACAACATTATCATTAGAAAAGGAAAACCCCCCTGATGACCCAAGATAGAAAACATTAAAAAAGATTGTAATGCCATTAAAGGTATTATTTTTTACAGTATTATAATTAGAATTATTTTCAAACAATAAAGTACTCAAATTGTCAAATGTCAATGTATATGCACCAACATTTGTTGGATTTTCAAAAATATTATCCTCAATTAGAATACAACTTGACTTAGAAAAAATAAAACAAGAAGCCCCTTCTAAAATAGTTTTAAAATAAAGCCCCTTAATATTTCCATTAGTTACATTATTAATTAAAAAAACATTTTGCTGCAAATCAATTACAACATTCGGTTGACCTGTTGTGTAACCCGCCTGAGACGTTCCGTCTAGCTCAAAGGAATTGGAAATAGCAGGGAACGACCCGATATTTGGATCGGCAGTTATAGTATACAAACCGTTATTAGCTTCGGAAGCCGGAATGTTAAATTGTATAATACCGGGTACCGAAGAATTGTTAACCTGAGTAATAGCCCAACGCAAGGTTTGTATGTTTGGATTATTAAACGGATCGGCATCGGCAGCGGTTTCTACAGTAAAAACAGGTGCATTTGCAGGAAATGTATAATTACAATTTGCATAATCGCCCACAGCAACAGTAACTGTTGCAGAGCTACTACATCCATTTACTGTACCTGTAACAGTATATGTTCCTGTGGCATCATCAGTAACATTTGTAATGCTGGGGTTTTGCTCTGTAGATGTAAAACCGTTTGGACCTGACCATACATAAGTACCACCATCAATGTCTGAAGCACTTAAATTTAATGTTTGACCAATAGCAACCGCAGAATTGCTTGTTGCTGTTATCGTTGGAGAACTAACGCTTACAATGGTGGTTGCAGATATATTACTACATCCGGTTGCAGATATTGTAACTGTATAAGTACCTGAAGCTGTTTGTGAAACATTTGTTATACTCGGGTTTTGAGTACTTGATGTAAAATTATTCGGACCTGTCCAAGAATAAGTAGCACCGGAAATTGCCGGAGTACTTAGGTTCAACGTGTTTCCTGCACAAAAGGGGCTGTTATTTGACGCAGTAGTAGCCGAAGGACAAGAAACAGGATTTGAATTTTGAATATTTGCTAATGCTGAAGTATTGGGTAGGCCTCCGTTGGAAACTAATTCTGCATTTTGAGTAGCCGAAGCCGTTATGTATGTCCATGGTAAGTTACCAATAGTTGCAGACCAGTTACCATTTGCATCGGCGGTAACTGAGGTTAAATATGCCTGAGCTTCTACCGATGAATTTGCACCAAAAATTTCAATTATGTCATAAGGTTGTGCACTACCGGAAATAATTCCATTACTATAATGAGAAAGTGAAGGACTATTATACAAAAATGATTCTTCATCAATTGCTACCGAATATCGGCCAGTTCCTAATATATTATAAACAATGTTCTTTGTTATTCTAGCATTTTCAACCGGAGCAGAAGTAGATATTCCCGCCTTAACATTTCTAACAATATTATTTTCTATCAAACTATTTGTTACTGAAATGGGATCATTACCAGTTGAAAAACAGCCATTACAGATACCTATAACAATAGTGTTTTGGAGATCGGAAATGGTTCTATTTAATGCAACGTCAGTACCTAAATAGTTATTATTTATTACGTTGTTATTACTAGTAGGAGAAACATAAATATATAAATTATAAGTATAAGCCGAAAGTACGCCGCCGTAAATTGTATTGTTGCTAATTGTATTGTTGGAACCAGAGATTAAAATTCCACTACCTCCTAAAGGTAAATTTTGGATACTTAGGTTTTGGATAATATTTCCACCTGCCCCACCTATTGATAGTATATGTGAGTAATTTTGTAAGTTATCCCCTTTTATTACTATAACAGGTTCAACTCCTGTATAACCATTTAAAGGTTGTGTACTACCATCAATAGTTACCGATTGGGTAATGATTGGTAACGAACCATAAGTGCCGCTTAAAACCAGATTGTAAAAACCATTGGCATCAGCCTGAGAACTCGGTATATTAAAATTAATGGTGCTGGCAACTGTGGCTGAATTGGCCGCTGTTATTGCCCATCTTAAGGTTCCGGCCGTTAAATTCATTGGGTCAGAATCAGCTGTAGTGGTAACAGTATATACATTCTGCCCAAACACTCCGGAACACAGCATCACTAAAACCCCAATAATTGCGAGCTTGCTCATTTTTTTACTGCCGTAGTTTAAGTTTTTAAATTGCATTTTAAATTCTTTTAATGTTTTTATGATGTTTTGTCTTTATCGGATACTTCTTAAATTGCAATAATTTTATTTTTTTTCATAAAACAAACGGGTAGTTACTTTACCATCGGTTGTTTCAACAAATACTGTAGCTATTTTGTATGCATCATATTGCTGTTTGCTTAGTTTTATTTTAAAATTAATTTCAAAATTTTTCACTTCCAAACTTGTTCCATTGTAAGTAATTTGAGTTGCATTACCTGTTGTACTAATGGTAGGTATTGCAGTAAAAACGTCCGACCGGTTTTCGGAAGTTCCTAACCAAAATTGCACCTTTGATGCTTTGTTTGCCTTATTAATTTTAAAGCTAACAGCCAACTCCGTATAGTCGGAGGAGGTGCCGGCAACAGGTACTATTTTTAAATCAAGAATTCTTACATCTGTTTGCGCCACCAGCGTATTTGGTAATATACATACAACAAACATCATTAAACACCATTTAAACACTTTTTTCATAATCTATTTGTTATAATTTTTTGCAAATTTTTATACCTTATTTATTAAAATACAAATGCGGGCTTGTTTGTCCGCTTACCGTTTCAACAAAAAAACTAGCTGTATTGTAAGAAGCATATTGTGCATTGCTTAACGCAATGGTAAATACAATTTCATATCCCTTTATTTGTTGACTGTTGTTTCCATACACAAAAGTGGAGGTGTTATTTACTGTATTAAATACCGGCTGAGCCACAAAAACATCCGAAAGATCTTTTGCTGTACCTAACCATAAATTGGCTTTAGTTGCCAAAGCGGGTTTATTAATTTTAAACCGTACGGTTAGTTTAACAGAATCTTTAGAAACAGTTTTAGCAGTATGTAATGGAAAAACTGAAAAGTCAATAATTTTTAAATCGGTTTGCGCATTCAAATTGCTTAAAAATAGATTGCTTAAAAAAAGCATCGCCAAATTTTTTATTATTTTTTTCATTTTAAATTTTTATAAGTATCTATTATTTTTTATTAACGTTTATCAATTATTTATTTTCCAATGCTTGTATTCTTGCTGTTAATGCAGTGTTTTGCTGTTGCAATTGCTCTATTAAAGCCTCTTGCTCCTGCACTGCTTTTACCAGATGCGGGATAATTCCTATATAATTCAGCGAAAGCAATTGCTTGGTTGAAACAGTAGTCCCTGATGAATTTTCAATATCAAAGCTGCGGGTGGTAACCAATTCCGGTAAAACAGTTTCCACTTCCTGAGCAATAAAGCCGGTTTGCTTAGCACCGGTGGGATCTGTCTTCAACTGATAATAAACAGGTCTGAGCTGTTTGATTTTTTGAATAGAACTTTCATTTAATGAAACAATATTCTTTTTTAGAGTAGAATCCGAACCTATAAGAACACCGTTTGCCGCATATACATGCCCATCAGTAGTAACATTAAACAAGGGGTCACCTTGAGCATAGCGCACATTCGCATACACAACAAAGCCGGTTGAGTTTGGGGTAGAGTTATTTGAATTTGTAAATAGGTCTATTCCTGCATTACTATATATACGGCTATCACCACCTACCGAAGAAAGTTGAAAAAGATTTGCATCACCCGGTGAACTGCTTTGATTGTCTAAAAGAATGCTTACACCACTATTTCTTTTGATATGTAGTTGCGCCTGTGGTGGATTTATGCCCATACCTATATCTCCACTTTGATCAATCACCATTCGCTCTATACTTGAAGCGCTACCATTTGCCGTCGTTTGAAAAGTAATATTTGATCCATGCCCCCCGGCAGATTCAAGTTCAGTAGCTCTCATATAAATATCTGAACCGTCACAATGATCAATAGTACTTCCTTTGTAGCTTCGTCCGGCAAAACATCCTAAAACATCTCCACTCTGACAATAATTCGGTGAACTTTTAGATCCTCTTGCTCTAAGTCCCATATAAAAAGGATGAGTTCCGTTATCTGAATAAACAACAGCAGTTGGACCTGTATACATATTTGTGCCAACCATGGTAATATTACCTTCGTCTACCCATAATTTAGAACCCCAGGTATTTGTATAAATACTAAGATCAGTTATGCCAATCATTACAACCCCTGTATTTCTATAAATATCTGTTTTATTTGTAGCCAGGGTCCATAAATCATCCCCTGATCCCGAAACTTTAATCCATGCCGGAGTTGTTGTTGCAGACGAATTATAATAATATCCGGCAGGTAAACCACCTGTTGCGGTACCTAAACAATATACCAATAGCGATAATGCAGGGTTAGGAACAGTTGAATTATCACTTAAACTCATCAGATTCACTCTTGGTATTAGTACTCCTTTGTTTAAGCTTTGTACATCTAACATTGCAGAAGCATCCGGAGGTCCAACTGTTGATTTAATTGACACACCTTCGGTTTGAGCATTTGTAACAAGAACCGACCCTACTGTTAGTATAATTGAGGCTATTGTTTTTTTATAATTCATTTTGTTTTGTATAAAGCATTATTGGGGGATATTATTTATTTTCAAGTGCTTGAATTCTATTGCTTAATAAAGTATTTTGCTGTTGTATTAAAGCATTTTGTTGTTGTAACTGTTCAATTAAAACCTCTTGCTCCTGTATGGCTTTTACTAAGTGAGGGATAAAACTTACATAATCAACCGAAAGTTTTTGTACGGTCGATTGCGGTTGATTAGGAAAAGATGGCAATATGTAGCTGGAAACAAGTTCCGGAAAAACATGTTCCACTTCCTGAGCAATAAACCCTGTTTGTGTTTTAGTATTTCCTGTTTTCCAATTAAAATTTACCGGACGTATTTGTTTTAGTTTATTTAAAGAAGACCCAATGGTTACAATGTTCGTTTTTAATGTTGAGTCGGAGGGGCTAACAGTACCATGGGCAACTAAATTTCCGGAAACATAAGTATTATCAGAAAATAAATTAATCGTTCCGCATGAAAAATCATGTTTGGTATTATAAGCACTTCCATCATAGATATAAAAATTATTTTTACTTCCGTCAGAACTTGATCCACAATCAATATAAAATGATCCAGGATCTCCATTTGCTTGGCTTGACCAAGGGCCAAACATCTCATGAACAGTATGTCCTTTTGCACCAGCTACTATAGTACCAAAGATTAAATCAGGACGAATGTTCGATGTTTCATCTCCAAACCAAAAATGACCCCATTCATCTACTTTAAAAAGAGACCTTCCGGATGGCCCTGAATAATAGCCCTCATCATGCCTAAGCTCAAAAATAGCATCAGTAGAATTATTATCACTATCAATAAAAGTGGCAATTGATTTATCAGAAACTAAACGTCCTGCGCCATCTCCTGCTTCGACTGAAAACATGTTTGTTTCATTTCCACCACCTGTATAAGCATCTTCCATCCCAATTGAATTGATATCATTGGCGTTGACTCTTTTTAAATGAATTTTATAACTTGGTGTGATAGTTCCTATTCCAATGTTACCCGTATTTCTATAAATATCTGTTTTATTTATAGCCAGGGTCCATAAATCATCCCCTGATCCAGAAACTTTAATCCATGCCGGAGTTGTTGTTGCAGACGAATTATAATAATATCCGGCAGGTAAACCACCTGTTGCGGTACCTAAACAATATACCAAAAGTGATAATGCAGGGTTAGGAACAGTTGAATTATCACTTAAACTCATCAGATTCACTCTTGGTATTAGTACTCCTTTGTTTAAGCTTTGCACATCCAACATTGCAGATGCATCAGGAGGTCCAACCGTTGATTTAATTGACACACCTTCGGTTTGAGCATTTGTAACAAGAACCGACCCTGCTATTAATACAATTGAGGTTATTGTTTTTTTATAATTCATTTTGTGTTATATAAAGCATTATTTTGGATATTATTTATTTTCAAGTGCTTGAATTCTATTGCTTAATGAAGTATTTTGCTGTTGTATTAAAGTATTTTGCTGTTGTATTAAAGCGTTTTGTTGTTGTAACTGTTCAATTAAAACCTCTTGCTCCTGTATGGCTTTTACTAAGTGAGGGATAATGCCAATGTAATTTAAACCTAAATTGTATGAATATACTTTTGAATTACTTGTTCTTAACGTTTTTACGTTTGTTACCAGCTCCGGTATAACCTTTTGAACATCCTGAGCTATAAATCCTGTTTCAACAAGGTGTGCTGTATCGCTTTTAAAACAATAAGTTACGGGTCTTAATTGTTTAATTTTTAAAAGCGAACTTCCCTTAAGGTTAACAATGTTTGTTTTAAGTGTGGAATCTGAATTAAGTACAGAACCATTCGCCGTAACCGAACCTTTCATAACTAAATTACCTGCATAATCAATATGCATGTCTTCATACGCCACATTATCATTACCTCCCCAGTAACTGAGCACATTATCTCCTGTAGGATTATATAATCTAAATTCAGCATCATCCATATAGCCACAGGAAAAAGCTAAATCTCCGTTTCGTCTTCTAAATTGTAAGCGATTTGCTGGATTAGAACCGGTACCAGATGAATTCCCAATAAAAATATCACCACTTTGGTCAATCACCATTCGCTCTATACTTGGACTGCTGCCGTTTGCTGTTGTAAGAAAAGAAATATTTGATCCGTGGCCACTTGGGGTTTCGTCTTCGGTGGCTCGCATATAAATGTTGGAACCACCAGCGTTATACGATACTTGGCCAACATAACTTCGACCAATAAATGCACACAACACATCTCCATTTTTGCAAGGAGCCGGGTTGCTTTTTGTTCCGTTTGCTCTTAAACCGGTATAAAATGGATGGGGTCCCATACTTCCATAAACAATGGCATTTGTACCTGTATAAACATTAGTACCAGCAAGAGTTAGAGTTCCCTCATCTATCCATAATTTAGCCCCCCAGGTATTTGTATAAATACTAAGATCAGTTATGCCAATCATTACAACCCCTGTATTTCTATAAATATCTGTTTTATTTGTAGCCAGGGTCCATAAATCGTCCCCTGATCCTGAAATTTTAATCCATGCCGGAGTGGTTGTTGCAGACGAATTATAATAATATCCGGCAGGTAAACCACCTGTTGCGGTACCTAAACAATATACCAAAAGTGATAATGCAGGGTTAGGAACAGTTGAATTATCACTTAAACTCATCAGATTCACTCTTGGTATTAGTACTCCTTTGTTTAAGCTTTGTACATCTAACATTGCAGAAGCATCCGGAGGTCCAACCGTTGATTTAATTGACACACCTTCGGTTTGAGCATTTGTAACAAGAACCGACCCTACTATTAGTATAATTGAGGTTATTGTTTTTTTATAATTCATTGTTTAATTATTTGAGTACTTGGTGCTATTTTGTTATGCTATAATAATTATATGTTTTCAATTTATTATTGGGTAGCATTTACTGTAATTTGTGTTGAATAGGTATTATACTGCAAACCGGTTGTGTGTATTACCTGATTACAACCTGGAGGTAGGCTGGGATCAGGAGTAGTATTATTTATCCATTCTTTAGGTTGCCTTGCCGGACAGCCCGATAAAGGAGCAATATTTGGTAAAAAATCACCACTTGTAAACAACTCAAGTTGCTGTTGGTCACAATCCTGAAAAAGTTGTGTTGTTACAATATTGGTTGCTTCGGTGTATAAATTGTTATTTGTACCCAAATTAATATTGACACATCCTGTTTGCACACAAGTAGGATATTGGGTAGTCGAGATCACAACCATAAGCCGGACCGGTAGTTGCAATTGGAGTGCAAACCTGTGAAAGGTTTAATGGTAATTTATTTGCGATTGATTTTACTTCGTCCTGACATCGTTTTACAACACTTTGTACCATAACATCTATTTGTTTCATGGTAATTTGCCCGGGTGCTGTAGCTGTTTGGCAATTAAGTATGGTATAACACGAAGCCTGCAACTCATCTATTAATGCTGATTTTATTTGACTTGCCTGATTACTGCAATCAAAATAATAATTTTCTAATACCGAATTGGCCGAATCAATAAGGTAGGTTTTTGAATCGCATGTAGGTAAATCCGTTTGATCCATATAACCGCCATCAGTTCCTTTTGATTGCCAGCAAAGCGGAGCACCTTTAATTACTGTATAAAAAGCAAACCGCTCGTCGTTTCCCCAGTTATTGTGTAAGTCGTTAGGGTCGCATGCTTGATTGCAAAGTTTTTCAGTTGTATTTATGTACGTGTTAGGTTGATTATAACAATTATGTATATCGCTTAATACCTGATTTGGAATAACAGCCGACTTATCATCAATATAAGCATCATTATATAAGTTGTACACAAAATATTTAAATATCCATTCAGGTTTTACAACATAAGGATATGTTAAAATTTTGGTATTACACGGCGACATTTCAAACACGTTATTATCGTCGTCGTATAATACAGGGACGCACTTAATACCTGAGGATCCGCCGGTTGGATCCTGAATATAATGAGGGTCATTGGGCAATAAAGTTACAGGGGTTGATTGATAGTCATCAGGTATATTATCAGGATTATTATTTCCACTTGCATCTTTCATATCTGTAACATATCCGGGTAAGGAATTAAAATCTATAATAACAGCGTACTGATGCCCTACCTCATTCATGAACAGAGAAATTATATTGGATAAAGATGCCGATTTGGATTTCGGAATATCACCTTCGGAAGAGTTGTTAAAATCATCTAATCCCTGACTAAGTTTCTTTTTCATTTTTTTTTGTTGTCTCTTACTAAGATCTTCCCAGTTACTTGGATCGTCTGCATCATTTTCAGCTGAGACTTGGACCACCATTAGGATCATCATTATAATGATCCACAATTCGGGTTTTATCAGAATTTTCAAAAGAATTTAACGTTCCTATTGCCGCAATCCATGCGTTATAAAGTTTTTTGCAGTCATAATTTAAACTATTTACTACATCCGCCACCCTTGTTGTTGATGGTCCCCATGTATTGTCAGCCGGATTTTGTTGAGCCACATACCATGTAACATTATCACTTCCAAGTACTGCCTTTCCGGTATAGTATTTTGAAATTAGCATGTTTGAAATCATAAACTTTATAAGACCGAAAGAAAAGCCGGGGATAATACTATGTAAGTCAAGAGGTGATAACTGATTTTCCACAATAACACCAATAAGAGTATCGACAAAATATTTTTGAACAATCGCATCAATGGCATTTCTTCTATCATTATCATTTGTAAGAGCCAGATATGCTGGATCTTCTAAAACATCATTTATACCATACGCATATTCCGATCCGTAAGGTATAGCCGCATTAGCAGTAATCATATCGTTGTAATTTTGTGCAACCGGTTGAAGTGTTGATGTGCCGGCACCCTCGCAGGCAAAACAGATATTTGGTTGAGGAACAACTGTAGTAAGATTTCCGCAGCCACCGCAACTTGAACTAGGTATCGTGATGTTAAGTTGTGATGTAGGTCCTTGTGAGGGTGGAATAGGGCTTAAATTAAAATCTCTTGGAAAAATGTAATCGGCAGACACCGTGTATTGGGGGGATGATGTTGTAGCCGGGCCTTGCTGTATTCCAAGCATTGTTAATAATTGTGTGGTATAGCTTTGATTGTTTGTTAAGTTATCCGGACTTGCCTGATAAGTGGAGATTAAAGAAGATAGGTTGCTAATAAAAGTGCTAAAAGAATTAACACCGTTAGAGTTTTGTGTCGCCTTCATATTATTTGCGATGGCATCTAATATGGGTTTATATTTAGCTTGCTGCTGATTAACTGTAGCCGTAGCCGCTCCAACATCAGTTGTAGCATAAATTTCTTTAACAAATAAATATTCCCCTTGATTTAGGCTAAACTGGCTATTAGTAGAACCACCTGCATTGTATTGTAATTTTTGCGCACCATCATTGGTAAAAAATGCCCAGCCTGAAGGGAATGAAAAGGGTACTCCCTGAGTAACAATGAAAGATTGAAATCCGTTTGCCAAATTGCCATCTACATCACTCTCGTAGGAATATCCGTTTTTTATATCAACCAGATACAATCGTAATTTATAATTGCAGCCACCCGATACACAACCAACAGTAGGTGCGGCATCAATATTATAGTTAAGGGTAACCAGGGTTTGATCGGAAGGTATTACCACCCTTTTTGAGCTTATAAAACTACTGTTATACACTACATTTTGGTCGGCAACATTTGTAATTGTATGTGCAGAAGATGTAGTACCATTCAAGGCTAATAAATTAGTTGTATTGTCGGAAATTAAGGAGGTTGCAATTGTTTTACCTTCTTTTGAAGTATAAGTGGTTGAAGAAACATTATTCGGATCAACTACAGTTGTTTTTATAACCGATTCAGCTAACGGAGCTTCATCTCCAAAAATACGGATCAACTCGTCATCTGTTGCAGTAGCATAATAATAACGCGTAGTCCTGCCTTGTCCGTTGAGCTGTGAACCAATGGAATGTACTTTACCAACACCCGACTCTTCTTCTTTTCGGCCTGTACCGTCGTTTTTAAATTTCACTCTTGTAAAAGCATATCCATCGGCATTGGGAACATTATTATTTTGGATAGTTGAGGCATTGTTAGAATAATAACTAAAATCAGTTGCGTTATCGTTAATGGTTGAAGGGTTTACTGCATTAATATCCGTATCAAAGTCGTTGGCCGTATAAACACCACCGGAACTATTTTGTGCAAATTTTTGTCTGTAATTGGCAAGACCGCCATTAACAGGAACAGGCAAGGTGGTGAGTGCCGGACGTCCTGAATAGTCACTTACTGTTTGAGAAACAACCGTAGTATTATTTGAACTATTATAGGTTTGAGATTGTTTTGAACGAAGCAAACCATCAGCATAATTCATTCCTTCTTTTACTTTAATGCCTGTTTGATTGGTTTGATAGGTATTATCCCCTTCGGTAAATACTCGATTATAAATCCAATTGATATCATCATCAGGGTCTGTAAAATAAAAAGCATAAGTAGGTTGCCCCGAACCAGACGTTAGGGAATTTTTATTGAGCTGAATAAGCGTGTTATCTGGTACAGAATAACTCCATTGTCCATAATTTTGGCTATTAGCAATACCTCCGTCAAAATAATTACCGATGGGTCGCACTCTCCATATATAAAAACCTGTCCCTTCAGCCATGGTCAGGTCAATAAAAGGATTGGAGGATTGCGTTTCAACCTTTAAGGCTTTTGACCAGTCCAGCGTTGTTGAAATGTTATTAGGATCATTTTGTAAGGTAACGTCCGTATTTTCCAACTTTAAAACGTGCAGTTCATAGTTAGGATAACCATCGTTTGTATTTGAATTCCATTGAAAATGCACTAAGCGTTTATTAATTACTGGAGCTGCTGTAACCACAGGCGGATTAGCCATATTAGCAGTTGTTGAACCCGCATTAAGATACCTCACATCAACTGCGTATGCTCGTTGAAGTATTGCAGACAATCGAATGTTACTTTGTATATTATTTGAAAGTAAGGTAGAAGGTGTAACACCTCCATAGTCAATAGTAGCAGATGTAATATTAACCGTTATGTTAGTTGCACCTGTTATGGCTCCTAACAAATCAATCTTTAACAGTGCTTCAGGAGAAGCATTATTAACAGTTATTGAATTTGCAACATTATAATTGCTGCCGCAAAGTACATTAAAGTTAACTACAACATTAAATACACCGGGTACTGAGGCGTAATCATCACCAAAGTCAAGTTTCAACAATAAGGTTGCTGCTGTACTTGTTTCTCTAAGAGGTTGCGATTGCGCACTGCTTCTTGTTTTATCAACAGAGTTTATTACAATAGAGTTTGCAGATGTTAAATTAGTGCTTCCAACCAAATACTGAGGTGTACTTGAAAAGAAAGACGGGTTTTGAGCATTTAAAAAAGTGCTACTTCCTGTAAAAATTGCCAATAAAATTAGTCTAATTGTTTTCATGAATTTTATTTACTTAATAGATCTTTGCAATTGCTTTTGTATAATTATTTTGTTTGCAATACTGTTTTATTTTTTCTGTTTCTCTCTATCATCAACAAGTTCGTAGCCTTTATATTTAGCTAATAATCTGCCATTTCTGTCTAGCACCATTTTTCTTGCTTTGCCAAACTTGTAATCATTATTTAAATCAACTTCATTAAAAACCATTTCTATTTTTTTTACTTTATAATCTTTACTATACTCACTAACCGTGCTTATAATTTTTTCGGTTTTAACATTGTATTTATAAATCATTTTTTTTACATGTATCTTTCCTCCCAAGTCATCTTTGACTTTCATTTCCAATATTTTTATGTCGGGCGTTTGAGGTGGTGTTTCGCAGCGAACCACCTCACAACTGTCTATAAATCCTTTTCGAAATTGAAAAAAATCATTACCAAACTTAGCACTGGCCATCTCTTTATTTGTTGAATTCATGATCACCACTTTTTGAATAGGCAAAATCAAAAAAAAATCTTTTTCATCCTGAAACATTTGGCCCTGTTCTGAAAAAAAATACAGATTACCTTTTCCTTTATATACTTTAACATTCGAATCAACAGTTTGATTGTCCCAGTCTGTTGTTCTTACTTTATAATTTAGATAAAATACACTGTTTTCATCTTTTATATTTTTAATGGAGTTTTTTTCTTCTATTTTTTGCAATTCGGTTTTACAGGCATTAATATTCTGCGAATAAAAACTAAAAGGAAAAATTAAACTGAGTAAAAAAGCTACGTTATATTTCATTATGGTTTTTTCTTTATTATCATATTGCGTGTTTAAATACCTCGATTTGTTTTAATTATTATTAATTAAAGGAGTATTGTATTGTTGCTCCTGCAATGTTTTTTTGCCACGTTCGGTTTCTATACTCTTTCTTACCAGTTGTCCTTTGTGATTGTATTCATAATACACCCCAAAATGTTGATCGTCAAACTGCGCCGCTACTTTATTATCGTTTGTATATACAGTACAGTTCATCATCGAGTTAAGCGGTTGTATTCTAAAATCATCTACTAATACCTGCTCATTTAAAGCTGTATTAAAATTGTAGGAAAGTTGAACATCATAATTTCCTGCAGATAGTCCCTTAAAGCTATTACTCGGAATTTCAACAATATAAAGCGCCCAATTACCTGTTTGAGCTATGCGTTTAAAATCGAAAGGAACACCCCCAATTAATGCCTTTAATTGTGGATTGTCATTTTTCATTCCGATGTTATTGGGAGCATTCAAGGTGCTTTTTAACCATAATCTGATCCCTAGACCATTTTTAGTAAGCATGTCATTTGAAATAGGATAACTACCCGCAAAAACATAGGAAGGAGAACTATTTAACTGTAAAGATGATTGTCCGGAATGGGCATCGTCGGTCGTTATATTGGTAAATCCGTTGCGTGACTCAAAATCCAAAAAGAAAACTTCTGCATTCTTTGCATTTTGCGCTACAAGTAAAGGTAAAGTATTATCATATCCATATTTTGCTGTGCTACTGATTCCCAGTACATCCACCTCTTCTATCGGATATCCACCATATGGGGAGTAAGCAACAACTTGTGAAGGAGAGTACCAGTTACCAATTTGATTACCGTTTACTGGATCTTGATAAGTTGCATCCCCGGCATTCCAGTTGAAAAAACTAAATGGAGATACCACCGTGCCACCACCATAAATTTCAACATTGCTTTGATTCGCATCTTTTACATTATCTCTATACACATAAGTTCGGAGTGGGTAACGGTGAGTATTAAATGTTGTTAAGAATGATCCTGGAACATTATTACTTGTGAACCAATTGTTTTTATAAACTGTTGCTGATGCATTAACTACATTCTGCAATTGTGAAGCCTGTGGATCCCAGGTTTGATCACCACTAGGAACTATAGCATCATAAAGCGCATTGCCGCCATAGGTTACCACATTGCCAATAGAAGCTGTAAGCTGATTTGCATTAGTACTGCTGATAGATTGAGGCGCCATATCTGCATACATCCATGAAGCAGGGATATTTAAAGAATAATAATAGCCATTGTGTCCAGAATTATCTTGTTGGGTATATAAAATTTTAGCAGGTGCGCTATAACCATCGTATGTTCTTGTTAAAACAGGATCTCCTGTATATTTATCAAACGCTAAATTTTCGGTAGTTTGAGTCACCCCATCAGTAGTGGTGGTGGTAGATAGTAAATAAGAAACCTGACTTACTATTTTGGAGGTACTATGTTGACATAATTTAGATTGGGCAACATTCATATTTGGACAAAACCCAAGTGTGATAAAAAATGGTATGGTTAGATCCAAATCTATTTCAAGTTGGAAGTCATTTGTTCTTTCGTCAACATCCGACATAAAAGCTGTAAAATCTTCTTCGGTACCGGGACTTAAAGTGCTTTCAGATATCTTATTATAATTAGGATCACTGGGATTTGAATTGTATACAAGTGTACTTATTGGTGTACCCGGATTAGAATAAGTATATGTTGTTTGGCTGGTATATGCTGTTTCGTTAAAAGTTACAGGGGAATAATTTCCCGCATAGGTTGCGGTACTGTTTATTTTCCCGTGCATATCATTCAATTTAAAAATATAACCCTGAGCAACCCATGCCTTTTGAATGGTTAAACTAAATATCCCCAGAGGAACCGTCAAATTTGTTTTTCTGTACGTTTCATCATGCTTAGATATAGAAGACCAATCTCTTGTAACCGGAAATTCTTTACAAGTATGGTAAGTGTTTACCATAAAACCGGTTGACGTTTTACCACTATTGATATTATTTATTATAACACGTTCATAATCCACAGAAGCACTTGGTAAAATACTTTCACCCATTGGACCTTCAAATTGTTTGCTGTCTCTTCCGTTTAACAATCGATTCCAGACCTCCTTGTTTTTGTCTTTCCATAAACTCCACAAGTGCATTCTCTTCTCTTATTGTCATTGGCTCATTAGTGGCTACACCACTACTGGTGCCATCTTCATTTACATAATGATATTCCGAACCATAAACCATCGCATCTCCGGTTTCTATACCCGGGTCGTAGGTCAATAACCGTTGTACACGAATACCTCCACCCTTCTTAACTTTATAAATGGGTAATTTAAAATATGAAAGTTGAGGATTTAATGTTATACAAGCATTTGTTTTACTTTCATTTTTAACATCTCCTCCTACCCAATCGCTAAACATATCTATTGCAAAACCAACCACCTTATCGCGAGCAATAACTCTTACCTGCGACTCCAAATCTGCAGAAGAAGGGTTTCCAAAATACGCCAACTGTGTGAATGATTTATCATTCTTAGTATAACCGCTATTTGTAAGTCCCAGCTCAATACCTCCATTACTTAACAAGTTTTGATAACCAACATAACGTGGTAATGTTTTATCTTTATCTCCATCGTAAACACCGCTTAAAGGAGTTGCTGACATATCGCCGAGATGCAAGCATATTTTTGAGCCTCCTTCTAAAGTAACATCATTAACTGTAGTGTAACCGGTCACATAATCAACCCCATAATCCTTATCTGCTGTGTTTAATAAAGGAGCGGTGCCTCCTTTAAAACGGTAAAGGAATTTAAAATACAGCTTGTTATTGTTGGTCACAAAATGGCTTTTTAAGCTATCTACATATGCACTTAAGCCTCCTGCATCAATTTCTAAATCGTCAGTATTAATATAATACTGTGTTTTTCCGGCATTGTAACCCTGATCCGTTGGTAATTGATTTGATCCGTCATTTAATAAGCTAACCATTGCCATTGCAAGTTTATCCTGCACATATCTGTAATTATTTTGTTCATAATGTATATGAATTTCTCCACCCGAGGGCAGTTGAATACGTTTTAGCTGCCAAGCGGCAGGATCGAAACTGGACGAAGCTGTTTTTTGCGATAACCAAGGCTGCATATTGGCAAAACGTTGGTCTCCGTTTTCCTGATAAAAACCCCAGGCATCAAGTTGTTCAGGTTGATAATAAGGATTTTCGGTAATTGGGGAGGTACTATACCCATTAAATGTTGATGCCCATGGGTATTTTGCAACAATTGACGCATCGTACTCTTTGAAATATTCATAATGAAACTGATAAGGAGCTATACGACTTTTTACGACACCTCCCGATTCAGTCCATACTTTTGTTAATGTTAATTTCCCTTTTGTATTTGCTGGTGCAGAGCTTGTACTATTCATATTATTAGGTATTCCCTGACAAAGCGAATAATCATAACTGAAATAGGTGGTTGATAAAGGTTTTGTAAGATCCGATTTAGAGAATAAAACAATGCGTTCTAAATTTTCGGAAACATGGCTTCCTCTTGCCGTTGCGCTTGTGGCGGCAGCATCTGTACCATCGGGGTTAATAATCGCAGCATCTACCCCATCTAACCTGCCAACGTTACTTCCTGTAACATATTGAATTGAAGCTGCTGGTAAATTATATGCACTAAAATCGGTTGCAACTGTTAAATTAGTTATAAAAAAAGCCACATGGGTTTTTGTTTCAACGGTACTTAAATATTTCACTTCCTTTTCTCCCGATGACATGCTGCCGGTTTGGTCTTCAGGATTTAATACTCTTTCGTTGTTATATGTAAGTCCGTTATAGGGCGAACGATATCTGTACCACTTACCCGTAGAATTGCCATAGGGTTTACGATAGTTAAACTTGGTCCACCCTCCAAAGTCTCCTTGAGACGGAACACCATCACCATCGGCATCTACATAATCAAAAGTTTTATTGGCAGTAATTAAATATGCTGTTGGATAAGGTGTTGAAGAGAATTCTCCAACAACAGTTGAGTTATTCATTGGCAAAGAAGATTGCCCCGGTAAAGGAGCGTAAATATTCTGATCATATACTACAGATTTTCCATCTTCATAATTATCCACTCCTACCGTAAGTTCTGTTTCATTTTGTACCATTACTGTTTCGTTGTATTCAACAATGCTTCCATCTTTGTTTGTAATTGAAATTTTGTTTATTAAACCCGAAGTTGGGTCAGTCGTGTAATTGATGTTAGAGGTGTTTTGTGCTTTTTTTGTATCCAAAGAAAGATCATAGTTACTAAGATTTAATTTGCGAAATGGTGAAATAGTTGGGTTTAAATAATTATTGTAATCATTGTCATATGCAACTTCTCCGCCCAAATCATTTGTGAATCGCATTTGAGGTAAATTGGTTGAAAAATCAATTAAGCTGGGATTTTCATTATTATTAGCATCAACCGGGTAATCAATCAGGTTCCATGGACCACTTACAGTAGTTTTCTGATTACCAATTCCAAGTCGAAAACCAATTTGAAACGTTCCGCCAATACCAAGCTCTACACCTACAGAATTCATCCGGATTTTACTTTCGCTTGGGTTGGGATAAAAATGTCCGATACTGCTATGTAAGGCCTTAAATCCTCCCACTACTCCATTGCCTGAAGTTAAAAAAACATCGGCATTATTAAATGGAACGCCAATGTTTTTATCATATTTACTAAACGTAGTTTCCTTTTCCACCTGATAATCAAACATTGTATTCGCATGGCTGATATCTCCATCATTAGTACCATTACCATTAGAATACATGTATCCGTATGCTGTTTGGTTGGCACTTCCTTCATTAGCCATCATAGAAAGACTGCCGGCAATCCCTATTTGAAAACCAACCGGAGTATATACATTTATTTTTACTGAACCCGAAACATTCCAAATAACCCCCACATTTTTAGCTATTGAATAATTTTGTGCCGGAGCATTATAAAGTCTAACAGAATAGGCTTGAGGTTGAGGTCTCAGGTCAGTTTTCATTTTAGCCTTTCCACCTAAACCTTTTTCTCTTTTTAGCGCTTTTTTCATTTTTTCAGAAAACTTATCCATTTTGCTTAAAGCGGATTTTAATTTTTTAGATTTTTCCAGTTTGTTTCTTACTTTTTTTCCTAAACCTGTCTTTTTCATGATTTCAACTGGACTAACAGAAATACCAAATGTGTTTTCACCGCCCGAACGTGTCATTGTTAAATTTCCCATCCCAAAGGCACCAACTCCTAAGCTGTTTGCAATTGAAAAACCGGAATAATTATTATATCTGATGGTATGGGACAATGAAATAGATAATACCGCAGGATCAGTTGGAGCTGCTCCGCCGTCTTTTTGTTTATTTGATAAGAATGGCAGGTTTAATTTTTTTGCAATTTTACCTCCAGCTTTGCTGTTATCGGTATTTTGTCTTTTTTCTTGTGTATCCTTGCTATTAATCTCTAAATCAAAATCAAACTTAGAAGTTTGAGTCCAATTAACATTTGTTTTATTATATGTGGTAACTGGTTGATTATTAAAGTCATCAGGAATCCCTCTTTTTTGCCGGTTAATCGCACCCGGATTAAGTGTCCAGCCAAAACCAACCCATGATGCTTCTTCCTCCGATGAAACACCTGAATGGTAAGATAGCGACATAGAATATCCACCGCCGTCGGGTCCCGGAACATTTAACACAGGCAAGTTATAAGTAAAGTCCCCTGAAAAATCATTCACCATATCTGTAGTGGCAACGGGTTCAAAACTTGAAAATTCAGGTGATGCCGGACCTGCGGTTAATGCCACCGCTATACTTGGAAATAATATTTGGGTAAGTATATTTACTGCTAAAAATGCTGATAAGAATTTTATAGCTTTCCCTTTTCTTACTCTTGTTAAAACCGATTTACTCATTTTTATTATTGAATTTTAATAGGACTATTTTTACTTTAAAAACATTTTAATTTTATTTTATGCTTTAAACAAAATCATTGTATAACAAATACTTTTTTTGTAAATGATATAAATACAATGCTCTACTTGAATAATTTTACCAATATCATAATGTACCATTTTTTAATTTCCTTTAGGAATCGTTAATCTGGGTAACCCATTGACATCAGAGGCTTTAAAAGTAAATTTGCTTATACCAGTGAAAAATAATTCATCATCAAACACAAACGTTAAATCATCATTTAAAATACTTTTTCCTTTTTCGTCAATTGCCTTAAAAACAACTATCAGGTTTTTACTCGGTTCCCCTGTATTAATGGTTTCCAGTTGTACCAAATCCGGATCAATTGTTTTTCCCTTTATCTCAAGTGTAATATATTCGTTCATATGAAAACTCATCGTTTCTATCCGCTCTGCAAACTGTTGATAATTTTCCACTCCAATTTTTGTAATGCTAAAATTCTCACCCTCTGCCGGCCCAATTGTTAGCATAAATGTTAAAGAATTTTTATATGATCTTTTAATTTTTTCTAAATCATTTGCAGAAATAGAGCTATCGATACTTTTAACCGCATTAAAAACCAGATAATCAACGGGTAAATATTTCACTCTTAGTTTAATACCATTAGCACTATGTTCTCTTGTTAAACCATTTTTTGAATCGGCTAAATATTTCAAATAACTTGTATAATCAGTAGTTGAAGTAGTGCAAGCCAAACACAAAAAGAATAACGCAATGACTAAAAAACATTTTCTTTTACTTATCCCCACGATATCTTTCATTTGCAAACTCTAATACTTTTTTTGTTATATCAATTGATTCATTTACATACCCAATGTTTTGTTCTTGTGTATTTGATATAATTATATCAATACCTTCTTTAAGGGCGTATTCTTTTATGTATTCATTAATTTGATTAATAACGCCTTGTGTCATTTTTTTATCTTCATCGGCTGATTTTTGTTCCAGTTTTTCTTTATACTCAAAATAGGTTTGTCGCTTAAGCAAAAATTTTTTGTAATCTATTTCCGTTTTTTTTCGGTCGTGATTAATAGAGTCTATCTTAATTTCTTCTATCATCTTTTTTAAATTGCCCTCAAGCGTATCTATTTGCCCGCTCCACCTATCCATTTTATCTACATACTTTTTAGTGGCGTCCTTCATTCCCTGATATTCGTACACTAAGTTTTGAAACTGAACAACCGCTATTTTTTTGTTTCTATTGTCAATGTATTGATATACAATTATTCCCAATACAATAAGTGATACAATTAGCGCAATATTTCCTGTATATTTATTCATAGTTATTTTAAAATAAATTGTCCGTTTACTTTTTCATTATTACTTCCAATCATAACGGTAAAATTAAATTTATAAACTCCGGGATTAAGCGAAGCTGCTATTGTTGACCAGTCCACCACATTATCGCCAGGGACTAAATTAAAGTTCGAAACAAGCGAATTATCAGGTTTGGTAATATTAAAAGAACTGAGAGAAACTCCACTAATATCGCTAGGAATAACCACCTCTATTATTGTTTCGGATGCTGTTCTATCAAAAACAAAATCTTTCGTTTGACCCAATGAAACTTTAATACTATTTACACATTCGGTTAAAAGACTCGCAGGTGTTGAATTTAAACTAATACCTGAATTATAATTATCAATAGAGTAAGCATCCGTCGACAAAACACCAAGAGCCGAACCACCATTAGCTGCGGAATATTTAACTGAAGCCGGATCAATTGTACCATCATTGCTTATAGTAAAGCTTATTTTTCCCGGTATACCACAGTTATTTGCCGGAGTTACTGCTATATCATAATTGCCAGGTACTGGTGACGGTGTAAATACGGTCGGACCGCCGCCATTTGGATTTGAATTGCCGCTTGTTGGTCCTGTTGGCATTGGATTTCCAAGACCACCTGTACCATTTTGAGCAGTACCAGAATTAGTTGCAGTTACTGTTATAATAGTTCCACCGCCTCCATTTGTTGACAAATTTTGAGGATTCTCAGGATCATTAGGTCCCGAAGGGACAGGATCACCAAATTGGGTTACATTTACATAAAAACCAGATTGAGCAAGGATATAAGGTATGTCATCAAAGCTTTGAATTCCGTTTGACAACGCATAAACTAAACCGGCAAGATTAGGTGTGTTGTTAACACTTGGGCTTGGCGTGCTCTTCCACCAATATACAGGAGTCGGTGATGTCGGATTTTGTCCCCAATGTGCTATACTTTGGAAACTGCCATCGGTAGTTACAAAATACGATTTTATAATTTTATTCGTTGCTGTAGGAACACTATTGCTTATTCTATGGTAAAACTGACTGTTTAAACTTTTTACGTTAGGAGCTTTTTTGTTAACATCATAAGGTACGGCAGGCTCATTATTAAATCCAACTTTCACTTCATCTGCTTCATTACCATTTGTTATCTCTATAGGTCTAAACCTCATCGTGTTTCTTTTTGACCCTAAAGGAAAAATATAACTATCACCTAAATCCATCTGTCTGGAAAGGTATCCGGTTCCATCAGTACTTATAAAGCCACCGTTAGGAGGATTGTTTAAAGGGCTACCTGTTATTGTATTTACATCGTTTTTTTCAACATGAAATGTGTAATCCGATAAAGCTAATTCGTTGCCTTTTAAATTTAAATTGTCTTCTGCATATTCGTCAATATAGGTTGATTTCGTACCTTTTCCATCAGAATCCAACTGAAAAAATCTGGTATTGGAATTCCCCATCATTTTTTGATTAGTACCAAATAGGGAAGTAACACCTATACGTGGAGCAATATATAAATCATTTTTGGCATTATGAATCCAGTCTAATAATACATTTACATGATTATTATTCTGAAAATCACCTTTTCTCAATGTGCCGTCTACAACACCTCCAAGCTCATTTAATAAATTACAATACACATTTAAATGTGTGCCTTCACTTACATATACAGAGGCTCCGTAATTACTAAAACTGCACCCGATTATCTCTTCGGGACAGTCAACAATTACATCAACTATCGTATAATTAGGGCATCCGGAATTATTGGTACCCATAACCGTATAAGAAGTTGAAACAAGAGGATTGGCAATAACAGTATTGCCTGTTGCTTTATTTAATCCCAACGCAGGAGACCATGTATATGTAGGAGATCCATTTGCAGTAATTTGTACAGCATCACCTCTACAAATTACCGACGAATAAGGACTTGCTGTTAATCCTTGTATTTGATTTACTGCTATTTGAACCGTTTGCGTAGTAACGACCCCGCAAACACTTGCACCCGTTACTGTATAAGTAGTAGTAACCTGAGGCGAAGCAGCTACTGTTGCTCCTGTTGTTTTATCTAATCCGGTTGAAGGAGACCAGCTATACGCTAATGCACCTAGTGCAGAAAGGGTAGCGCGACCACCTAAGCATATGGAAGAAGATGTTGTACTAACAGTGATAACAGGTTGCTCATTTACTTTAATTGTAACATTGGATGTATTTGGAATTCCACATTCACTCGTAGCATTTACAGTATAAGTGGTCGTTTTAAGAGGACTTGCCGTAATGCTCGCTCCCACAGAAGAACTTATTCCTATTGCAGGTGACCATGTAAAGTTTGGTGCTCCCGATGCTGCAATATTTGTGAATTGTCCTGAGCATATTTCATTATTAATAGCACTAACGGTAATATTAATTGGTGGTACAACATTTACGTTTACTGTTACAGTTTGGCTACCTATTAAACCACATTCGCCTGTTCCTGTTGCTGTATATGTAGTGGTTAAGTTTGGTCCGGCAGTTACATCGGCTCCTGAAGTTGAATTTAAACCATTGCTGGGAGTCCAGGTATAACTCGATGCCCCGCTTGCCATTAGTGCCACTGTTCCCCCTGTACAAATTTTGTTATTTGTTGGGGATATTGTAATAACCGGTATTGTATAAACCGTAACCGTTGAAGTTGCAACTGCAGTACACCCTGTATTATTAGTTCCGGTTACTGTATATGCTTCGGTTGCAATTGGTGTAATTGTTATAGCATTGCTTGTTTCTGAGTTTGACCAAACATAGGATGTAGCTCCACTGGCAGTTAAAAGTGTATTTTGTCCCGAACATACTGTTGCGGAATTTACTGATATAACAGGAAGGGAATTTACTGTTATTAATTGTATTGCCGTATTTGTACAGCCATTTGTATTACCTCCAATTAAGGTATAAGTGGTTGTGGTTGCAGGAACAAATGCTACACCATCTGTTATTCCACCACTCCATGTATATGAATTAGCTCCTTTCCCTGTTAAAGTAATGCTGGTTCCCGAACAAATTGTTGATGATGGAGAAACAGAAATACTAACTGTTGGGACAGCATATACTGTAACTGTAGACTGTAAAGAAGCTGAACAACCATTTGATGAAGACCCTGTTACAGAATACGTTGCAGTATTAATTGGGTTTACTGTGATTGAACTTGTTGTTTCGCCAGTAGACCATAAATACACAGATCCACCGGTAGTTGTAAGTGTTGCACTTTGTCCTGAACAAATTGAAGGAGAGTTTACAGAAATTGAAGGATTTTGCTGTACGTTCACAAAAGCTTCTAAATTTCGAGAGCAACCATTTGATGTTCCAACAACATGTATATAAGTAGAATACGTTACATTTCTGGTTATTGAACTAGTTGTTTCCCCTGTTGACCATGTATAACTGTCCGCACCGGAAGCAACAATGGTTATATTTTGACCCGAACAAACCGTTAACGCCGAAGGATTTATTGTCAGGTTAGGCATAGAACCAACAACTACTGTTGCAAAAGCTTGGTTACTACAACCATTATTACTTCCGGTAACTGTAAATGTTGTAGTAAAAGCAGGATTAACAGTTATAGAAGCCGTTGTTTCTCCCGTAGACCATGAATAAGATGTTCCTCCATTGGCTGTTAAAGTTCCAAGTTCCCCGCTGCAAATAGTTGTGTTATTAACGGTTATTAACGGTAATGTGCTAACAATAACTGTTGATGTTGATGTGCCCTGACAACCATTTAGTGTTCCGGTAACTGAATAAGTTGTTGTTGTTGTTGGACTTACATTTATTGACGAGCCGTTTTCCCCTGTCGACCAAAGGTAAGTATTAGCTCCTGTTGCGGTAATAATTGCACTTGTACTATTACATATGGTTGGATTGTTTACAACTATATTTATCAATGGAGTATATATTACATTAGATACTGAACTTGCTGAACAACCATTAATATTTGTTCCGGTAACAGTATAACTGACGTTTGCAGATGGAGACACCGTTATTGAGTTAGTTGTTGCCCCCGTTGACCAACTATATGTTTCACCACCATTGGCAGTCAACACAGCACTTTGACCATTACAGATTGTAGCTGAATTTACAGCTATCGAAGGCAATACATTTACAGTAACATTTGCTGTTGCTGTTGCCGCGCAGCCATTAAGTGTTGCTGTTACAGTATACGAAGTACTTGCTGATGGATTTACATTTATTGAATTTGTAACTTCATTTGTTGACCATAGATAAGTATCTCCGCCACTTGCCGTTAAAGTAGTATTTTGACCATTACAAATAGTAGATGAATTTACATTTACAATTGGTAGCGCATTTACAAGCACTGTGGCTGTGGCTGTGGCCGAAGAACATCCTTGGGTAGTCCCCACTACAGTGTAGGTTGAAGTTGTGCTTGGAATCACGGTTATACTAGCAGTTGTTTCTCCGGTAGACCAATTATAGGTTTCAGCCCCATCCGCTGTAAGTACTGAACTCATCCCCTTACAAATTGCCGAAGAAGAAGTACTAACTGTTGTTACTGGTATTGGGTTTACAATAACTGTAACTGTAGCTGTATTTGCACAACCAACAGCATTCGTTCCTATTACTGTGTAAGTTGTTGTTGTTGTTGGATTAGCTGTAACACTAGCACCGTTTGTTGAGCTTAGCCCTTCTGCAGGAGACCATGAGTAACTTATTCCTCCGCTTGCCATTAATGTTGATGAACCACCATTACAAATACTTGGCGCTGATGGTGAAATTGAAATAACCGGTGGCACAGCACAAGGGTTTAAACAATTATCAACTACATTTATCACTGAAGTAATTGATTTTCCGGGGCAAAAAGCTGTTGAAGGAACGGCAAGAATTACAGTATACGTCCCGGCCAGTGTATAAGTATGAACAGGTGATGAGGATGCACCGGAACCATCTCCATAATTCCATGTATATATTGGATTTATTGTTCCGGCTTGAGACAAATTGTTAAATGTATATTCCTTATTAGTACATGCAACTGGCGAATGGCAAAAATCCAACGTGTTCACACAAGTAGCTGATTCCGCAGTACAATTATTATTTAATATAATAATATTGGATAACGATTGTGATGGACAGGATGCGGTCGCTCCCGAAGTTAACGTTACTGTGTAGGTGCCTATACTACTGTAGGTATGTACAGGCGATGTTCCCGGAGATGTTCCGTCTCCATAATCAAATGTAAAAACCGGATTTTCGGTTGTACTTGCTGTTAAGTTATCAAATGTAACTTCTTTGTTGATACAGGCTGTAGGTGGATGGCAAAAATCTAATGTGTTAACACATTTACCTGATGCTATATTGTAAGCATTATTGATAATAATAATATTGGATAGCGATTGCGAAGGACAGGATGCGGTCGCTCCCGAAGTTAACGTTACTGTGTAGGTGCCTATACTACTATAGGTATGTACAGGTGATGTTCCCGGAGATGTTCCGTCCCCATAATCAAATGTAAAAACCGGATTTTCAGTTGCACTTGCCGTTAAATTATCGAATGTAACTTCTTTGTTGATAGAAGCTATAGGAGGATGGCAAAAATCTAACGTGTTAACACATTTACCTGATGCTAAATTGCAAGCATTGTTTACAATTATAATACTGGATAATGATTGCGAAGGGCAGGATGCAGTCGCTCCTGCAGTTAAAGTTACCGTATAGGTGCCAACACTGCTATAGATGTGTACCGGGGATGCTCCCGGAGATGTTCCGTCTCCATAGTCAAACGTAAAAACCGGATTTTCAGTTGCCCCTGTAGTTAAATTGTTGAATGTAACTTCCGTATTTACACATGCCGTAGGGGAATGGCAAAAATCTAACGTGTTAACACATTTACCTGATGCTAAATTGCAAGCATTGTTTACAATTATAATACTGGATAATGATTGCGAAGGGCAGGATGCAGTCGCTCCTGCAGTTAAAGTTACCGTATAGGTACCAACACTACTATAGATGTGTACCGGAGATGCTCCCAGAGATGTTCCGTCTCCATAGTCAAACGCAAAAACCGGATTTTCACTTGCTCCTGCAGTTAAATTGTCGAATGTAACTTCTGTATTTACACATGCCGTAGGCGGATGACAAAAATCTAACGTGTTAACACACTTACCTGATGCTAAATTGCAAGCATTGTTTACAATTATAATACTGGATAATGATTGCGAAGGGCAAGATGTGGTCGCTCCTGCAGTTAAAGTTACCGTATAGGTGCCAACACTGCTATAGATGTGTACCGGAGATGCTCCCGGAGATGTTCCGTCTCCATAGTCAAACGTAAAAACCGGATTTTCAGTTGCTCCTGTAGTTAAATTGTCGAATGTAACTTCTGTATTTACACATGCCGTAGGGGAATGACAAAAATCAAGTGTATATGCACAAGGGCTATCAATAACAAACCGGTTAAACGTAATGGGTTCTAAAGCACCATTACCATCTATAACGGTTGCAGTAACCGTGATGACAGAAGTCAAAATTATTGTGACCAATAACATCAACTTTAAAACTTTATTCCTGAAATTAAAAAGTCTCATATCAGTATTTTTTCACAAAAAAGGGTACAACTAATTTATTGTCATATATCATAGCTACTTTTTTTGCTGGTAGTTTTTTTCACTCTTAACATTATTGTAGATGCACATTGCTTAACAAAATACAATATGTATTAATATGGAGCCTGTTTACCTGCTCCCCCATTGTACAATGCTGCTCTTTCCTGCTGTGTTATAGCCCTGTTAAACAATGCAACTTCGTCGATAGTACCTGTAAAAAAATTACTAAACGAAGCTGAGCTATTTGTATATCCAAATGCACCTAAGCATTGAATTTGGGATGCATTATAAGTAGGATTAGGTTCTCCGGCAAGATACGCTTCTAATTTATTGTTTATGTAAATGGATATTCTCGTACCCGATTGCTGAACCAGTAGCACATGATACCAAGTTGAAGGAGATAAAACTGTAGTCCCGACTATCTGATAATTACCGTTACCGTTGACTTCATTATAAATTTGTTTAGCAGCATCAATTACGACATTAAAGCCACTTGGGGCATTGTTATACAAATACATACTTGTACCATTCAGTGCATCCGCCTTAAACCACATGCTTATTGTAAAATCTCCGGTTGGATTAAATGTATTATTTGGAAATAAAAAATATTGATTATTTCCATTCATAGTAAATCCCTTACCTATAATCCCTGGGCCATATCCAGCACTGTTCAAATTCACTAAATTCGCATTTCCTATCAAATCGTTGAGCGTACTGTCCGCAGTATAATAGTGAGCCAAGCCAACCCAATTAAAGCTGCCATTTCCTCCTGTAGCAGGGCAAACCGGGCTACAGGTAGGGTCAACTATTACTGTTACTTGTGCTGTGCTCGTACCACTCGCTGTTGTACCGGTTACAGTATAAGTAGTGGTAACGGAAGGAGTAGCCTTTACAGTGGCTCCGGTGGTCGCACTTAATCCTGTTGCCGGGGACCAAACATAAGTGGATGCCCCGCCGGCAGTTAACAATGCAGAGCCACCAACGCACAATGGGGTGGGATTAGAAACAGTCAATTGAGCTTGTGCGTTCATCGTTAAATTACTAACCAATAATGTCAGTCCTAGGTAAATTAAATTTTTCATCATTTTTCTTTTTATTGTTTAATTTTTAAAAATTGTTTAATTGTTTGTAACACATTTTACATTACAGGTTGGATTAATTTCAACTGTTATATTTTTTGAATCTGTGCAACCTGTAGCGCTTGTTCCCACAACGGTATAAGTTGTAGATTGAGTTGGTGTGGCATTTACCATAGCCCCTGAACTTGTATTTAAAGTTGCCGCTGGCGTCCATGTATATGAAGTTGCTCCGGAAACAATTAACAGTGCATTTGCCCCTATACATATTGGACCCGGTGAAGGAATAATTATTACAGGAAGTGGGCTTGCAGTCACAGCCGATGTTGCAGTGGCCGAACAACCATTAATGCTCCCTGTAACCGTATAATTGGCAGAAGATGTTGGATTTACGGTTATTGATTGTGTTGTTTCACTTGTCGACCATATATAACTTGCTGCTCCTGTTGCTGTTAATGTTCCTGTTTGTCCCGCACAAATGGTGGCATTATTTACACTTATGGTCGGTAACGTATTTACAATAACACTTGCTACTGCATTCGCTGAGCAGCCTGAGGAGGAAGTTTCAGCAACTGTATAAGAAGTAGTTGTGGCAGGATTAACATTAATTGAAGCGCTTGTCGCTCCTGTTGACCAAAGATACATTGTACCACCTGTTGCTGTTAATGTTGCTGTTTGGCCTGCACAAATGGTGGATGAATTTACACTTACGAGAGGAGATGAATTTACGGTTATTGTTTGTGTTGCTTTATTCATACAACCATTAGCATCTGTTCCAACAACCCTATAAGTAGCAGTTGATGCTGGAACAAATGAAACTCCATCTGTTATTCCTCCGGTCCATGAATAGCTCAAAGCTCCGGTTCCGCTTAATGTTACACCTGCCCCAGAACACACTGTTGCAGATGGAGATACTGTTGAGCTGACAATTGGCAAGGCATTTACCATAATCGATTGTACTGAAGTGTTGACACACCCATTAACATCCGCTCCGGTTAATGTATATGAAGTAGTTGTGCTGGGACTTACAGTTATAATCATTGCTGTTTGGCCGGTAGACCAAGTATAACTTGCTCCTCCTCCTGCCGTAAGTGAAACAGAACCACCTGCACACATCTGAGCCGAAGAAGGAGTAATTCTTATATTCGGGGATTGATTAATGCTTACATTGACGGTGTTACTGCTTGGGGCACAACCCTGTACGATAAGCGATAACGTGTATGTTCCGGCATTAGCTGCGGTAACAACAGTTATGGTTGGGTTTTGTTGATTAGAAACAAAACCATTGGGGCCTGTCCAGGAATATGTTGCCACTGTTGATGCCGCATTTAACAATATGTTATTGCCGGAACAAACAGGAGAATTAGTTGTTATTACAGGTTGATCAGGAGGTGTTTGAACATTTACTGTTACTGTGGTAGTTGCCATTACAGTATTACAACCCGCTTTTGTAATGGTAACAGTATACGTTCCTGCATTTACCGTTGTAGCACTATTTGTTACAACGGGAGCTTGTGCCGTTGATATAAATCCATTAGGTCCCGCCCATGAATACATTGCTCCGGAAACAGCTGGTACTGTTATGTTTATCGGCTGACCCACACAAACAGGACCGTTATTGCCAGCCGCAATATTGGATTGACAGGGTGAAGCACAAGATGGTCTTACTGCACTGTTTACATTTGTTACAGGGCTTGCTGTTAAAATATCGTTTATGATTAAATACCCGGCACCAATAGCCGTGGTAGCTGATAAAATACTTGGATGTGTAATTGTATGTGTAACATTTACTGTACCACATGAATTACTTGGGACATTTCCATTTACATCTGTTTTAACTAAAAAAATATCTCTGTTCCCTGCGCTGTTATAACTTGCTGTATACCCTCCAGCAATGTATCCACCATCTGAGGTTTGATGACAACGTCTAAATACATCACTGGCACTGCCTCCATATCCCTTTGACCATATTTTATTTCCAAGAGTATCCAATAACAATAATTCCGCATCATCTTCTGTACCATAATCGCCATAAGTAACTGCCGATATTAACTGATCGTTGGAAGTATATCCCAATGAAGAGGTTGATTGATTAATGTTCTGATTTTCTGCATAAGTTACCCAATTATTTGTAGTAAAATCAGGAGAGATTTTTGCATATGACGCGCTCAAATTGGTACTTCTATTAACCCAAAATCCACCTGCAACATAAACACTGCCTTTGGGAGAAATAGCCGCCGCATAAAAACAATCATTAAACGCTCCCCCTGTTTCGTAGGTGTTTAATAAATTACCATTTTTATCTAACTTCACTACTAATCCATCATAAAACTGCGCAACTCCGGGATGAGGACCAAAATTTCCAGCTCCGTTTGCGGCACCAACAAATATCAAATTGCCATTGGGCATTTCTGTAACACCTTGAAAGTATTGAGGATAATTTTCAAAATCAAGCTGTCTCGACCAAATAGTATTGCCGGAAATGTCTATCTTTTCTATGTATGGGTTAATATCCGTAGTATTTCCGTTGAAATAATTCACATAAACAAAATTCCCGTCTTGCAATTTTTTTATCCCAAAACCAATATCTTGATTGGCCGCACCGGAATATTTAGTCCATTGTGTGTTTCCGTTAGCATCTAATTTTACAATCATCGCATCCGTGGACGATGAACTTGAAATCGCGTTGGTAGAATATCCTGCGGCAATATACCCCCCATCGGAGGTTTGTTCTATTGAATATAAAATTTGATCATTAGCGCCTCCTAATGTTTTGCTCCATTGCAAATTACCATTTACATCTGTTTTAACAACATATGCATCTAAACCGATTGCTCCAAAACTGGTTGTACTTCCACATATAATGTATCCATCGTCGCAGGTTGTTTGTTTTACATCCAATGCTTCTTCATCACCATCTCCCCCATATGTTTGTTGAAAACTAATAGTAGATGTTGTAACAGGTGTTAACACTTCTATCTGAGTGGTTGCTGTAACAGAGCTACAACCTGTTTTTGAAAGGGTTACACTATAAGTTCCTGCATTTAGTGTTGAAGCATTATTTGTTATTATAGGGGCTTGGGCTGTTGATGTAAAACCATTCGGTCCTGCCCATGTATAAGCAGCACCATTAACAGGTGTTGCTATTGCACTAATTGTTTGACCAAAACAAACCGGTCCATTGTTAGTTGCTATAAAGGAGGTTGGGCATTGATAATCACACGTTTGTTTTACTTTACTGTTAACATCAGTTGTTGGGCTTATCGTTTCTATATTGGAAATTCCCAAATTCCCATACCCAATAGCTGTTGTTGCAGATAAAAGACTTGGATTAGTAATTGTATGAACAACAGTTGTTGTACCACATTGATCGTTTGGAGTATTCCCATTTATATCCGTTTTAACTAAATAAATATCTCTGTCTCCTGCACTATTAAAGCTTGCCGAATAACCCGCGGCTATATATCCTCCATCAAATGTTTGTTTACTATCGTTAAATTCATCTGCTGCATTGCCACCATATCCCCTTGACCAAACTTTGTTACCCAGAGTATCTAATAATAATAATTCGGCATCATTGCTCTGTAAATAACCATCACCATTTCTTATAGAAGAAATTAACATATCGTTTGACGTATAATCTAATGCCCAAGTTCCTTGATTCTTATTTTGGTTTTCTGCGAAAGTAGTCCATACATTTGATGTGAAATCAGGAGAAATTTTTAAATAAGAGGCATTGCTATTACTATTACTATTAACCCAAGACCCTCCTGCAACATAAATGCTGCCTTTAGGAGAAATAGCTGCCGCATAAAGCCCATCGTCATAAACACGCCCAGTTTCATACGTTTTTAACAAATTACCATTTTTATCTAATCGAACAACCAATCCATCATAATATTGAATACTTCCCGGATGTGGACCAAAGTTGCCTCCTCCGGTCGCGGAACCAACGAAAATAAGATCTCCATTGGGCATTTCATTAATACCTTGAAGGTATTGTTGATAAAATGCAAAATCAAACTGCTTTGACCAAATTACATTTCCGTTGATATCCATTTTTTCAACATAAGGATTAATATTTGAGGTGCCACCATCGTTACAATTAAAAAAATTCGCATAAACAAAATTTCCATCTTGTAATTTTTTTATTACAAAACCTATATCCATTAAAGAACCTCCTGAATACTTCGTCCACTGTGTGTTTCCGTTTGCATCCAATTTTACTATCATTGCATCCGTTGAGGATGAACTTGAAATTGCGTTAGTTGAATACCCTGTAGCTATATAACCACCATCAGATGCTTGTTCGATGGAATATAAAAGTTGATCGTAATTGCCTCCCAAGGTCTTACTCCACTGTAAATTACCATTCATATCCGTTTTAACAACGTAAGCATCTAAACCTATAGCATCAAAACTGGTTGTACTACCACACATAATATATCCATTATCACAAGTCTGTTTTACACAGAATGCTTCTTCATCGCCATCACCCCCATATGTTTTTTGGAAACTACTATTTTGGAGACTAACTGATGGCGATACCAAAACATTTACGGTACCGGTATAACTACAAGCAACCTCCGAAACCGTTACTGTATAAGTTCCGGAATTAATTGTTGTTGCATTTGTTATGATTGGGTTTTGTATTGTTGAAGTAAAACCGTTTGGTCCTACCCATGAGTAATTTGAATTAGGAACCGTTGTTACTGTTAAGTTAAGTGTTTGAACTGAGCAATTATATGCTGCGCCAACCGCAATTGAAGGTAATGGAGGCACTACGATAACTGTAGCTGTTGACATTGATGAGCAACCACTGGTAGTACCGGTAACACTATATGTAGTTGTTGTACTAGGATAATAGATAATAATAGATGCTATAGTTTGACCTGTTGACCATAAATAAGTGCTTGCACCAGACACATTTAAAGTTGCGACATTTCCTGCACAAATAGTTGCTGAATTTACACTCAAAACCGGTAAAGAATTTACAGTAACATTTGCGACGGCGCTTGATGAACAGCCATTTAGATTCGTCCCTGTTACTGTATATGAAGTGTTGAAGGTTGGGTTAACAGTAATGGATGATGTTGTCGCAGAATCTGACCAGCTATAGGATGTTAAGCCGGCTGTGGCTGTTAAGGTGGCTGTCTGGCCGGCACAAATGGTTACATTATTTACACTTACTATTAGTAACGTATTTACTGTAACACTTGCTATGGCACTTGCTGAACAGCCTGAGGAGGATGTTTCTGCAACTGTATAAGAACTAGTTGTAGTCGGATTAACATTAATTGAAGAGCTTGTGGCTCCTGTTGACCAAAGATAAGTTGTACCACCTGTTGCTGTTAAGGTTACTGTTTGGCCAGTACAAATGGTTGCATTGTTTACTGTTACACTAGGTAAAGCATTCACCATAACACTAGCCACGGCATTTGAAGAACAACCTGATGATGAAGTTTCAGCAACAGTATAAGAACTGGTTGTAGTCGGATTAACATTAATTGAAGCGCTTGTGGCTCCTGTTGACCAAAGATAAGTTATACCACCTGTTGCTGTTAAAGTTGCTGTTTGACCAGTACAAATGGTTGCATTATTTACACTTACGGTCGGTAAAGCATTTACTGTAACAATTGCAACTACACTTGCAGAACAATTGTTTGCATTTGTTCCTGTTACTGTATAGGAAGTGTTAGAGGTTGGATTTACAGTGATGGATTGTGTGCTTGCTAAATTAGACCAAAGATAAGTTGTACCACCTGTTGCTGTTAAGGTTGTCGTTTGGCCTGTACAAATGGTTGAATTATTCACTATTACAGTCGGTAAAGCATTCACCGTTACACTTGCCACGGCACTTGATGAACAACCGTTTGCATTCGTTCCTGTTACTGTATAGGAAGTGTTAGAGGTTGGATTTACAGTGATGGATTGTGTGCTTGCTAAATTAGACCAAAGATAAGTTGTACCACCTGTTGCTGTTAAGGTTGTCGTTTGGCCTGTACAAATGGTTGAATTATTCACTGTTACAGTCGGTAAAGGATTCACCGCAACACTAGCCACGGCACTTGATGAACAAGCACTCGATGATGTTTCGGTAACTGTGTAACTCGTGTTTGAAGAAGGATTGACTATGATTTCATTTGTTGTTGTTCCTGTATTCCAACTGTAGATACTACCACCTGTTGCTGTTAAGGTTGCAGTTTGGCCTGAACAAATGGTTGCATTATTCACTATTACGGTGGGTAAAGCATTCACGGTAACACTTGCCACTGCATTTGCAGAACAATTGTTTGCATTTGTTCCTGTTACAGTATAAGAAGTAGTAGATGTTGGACTTACTGTGATGGATTGTGTGGTTGCTGAATTCGACCAGCTATAAGATGTTAATCCGCCCGTTGCAGTTAATGTTGCAGTTTGTCCGGTACAAATCGTTGCATTATTTACACTTGCAGTTGGTAAAGCATTCACCGTAACACTTGCTACTGCACTTGATGAACAATTGTTTGCATTTGTTCCTGTTACAGTATAAGAAGTATTGGATGCGGGATTTACCGTTATTGATTGTGTTGTTGCAGAATTCGACCAGCTATAAGATGTTAATCCAGCTGTTGCTGTTAAGCTTGCAGTTTGGCCTGCACAAATAGTAGCATTGTTTACACTTACAATTGGTAAAGCATTTACCGTAACACTTGCTACCGCATTTGCAGAACAAGCACTCGATGATGTTTCTGTAACCGTGTAACTGCTGTTTGTAGTTGGATTGACAATGATTGTATTTGTTGTTGCTCCTGTTGACCAACCATATGTAGCACCACCTGTTGCCGTTAATGTTGCCGTTTGGCCTGAACAAATGGTTGCATTATTCACTATTACAGTCGGTAAAGCATTTACTGTAACACTCGATACTGCATTTGCTGAACAACCGTTAGCATTTGTTCCTGTTACTGTATACGAAGTATTCGATGTTGGATTTACACTTATTGATTGTGTTGTAGCTAAATTAGACCATAAATAAGTTAGCCCGGCTGTTGCCGTTAACGTTGTTGTTTGTCCCGTACAAATGGTTGCATTATTTACACTTACTGTCGGTAAAGCATTTACCGTAACACTCGCCACGGCACTTGCAGAACAACCGTTAGTATTCGTTCCTGTAACAGTATATGAAGTATTCAATGTTGGATTTACACTTATTGATTGTGTTGTAGCTAAATTCGACCAGCTATAAGATGTTAAGCCGGCTGTGGCGGTTAATGTTGTTGTTTGGCCTGCACAAATCGTTGCATTGTTAACACTTACAGTTGGTAAGGTATTTACCGTGATGGTTCCTGTTGTAACTGTTTGTGTACATATTCCTGTTGTGCTTACGGTATAGTGATAGGTTCCCGATACACTTGGCGTTCCGCTGATACTTACAGTTCCGGTAGTATAGGTTCCCGTTACTCCTGTGGGTAATCCTGTTACTGTTGCCCCGCTGCCACCACCTCCTACAGTATAGGTAATCGCACTGATTGCCGTATTGATACATTTTGTTTGATTGTTCGTTCCTATGGCCGATGTTAAATTAAGAGTGGCAGTGGTCTTTAAGGTTTGAGTTCCGCTGGCACTTGCCGAACCTGTTGCCGTAACGGCAGAAGTGATGTTAGAAGGGCTTGTTGTACTAACTGCGATGGTATGCCCGTCGGTTAATGTGGAGGCCACATCCATTGTTATCCACAGGTATTGAGTGCTGCTGTTGTTTTGTAATGAAAAGGCCGGAAAAGTTTGAGTTCCTGCTGCTGAAGGACTGCTGATGGTTGCCAGTAAGTTGGTCGTTGAAAAAGTGTTGCTGTTGGTATAATACAGTTTAAAATTGCTGATTTCCGATCCGGTATAGGTTCCGGTGGTAACAAGGCTTAAATCGCTTATGCAGGTATTGCTTCCTTGTAAGGAAATGCTGTGGATAGGTACATTACTTGTGCCGGTACATATACTGGCAGGGCTAACGGTATTGCTGGATATTGCAAGATTATTGCTCCAGCTGATGGTTACAGCTCCGGCTGCTCCCGCACCACCTGAACCTACAAACAGAATACTGGCTCCACCACCACCACCGCCCGGTGCTGTTCCTGCTGTACCGGGGGTATAATACGTATCACTGCCTCCGGCTCCTCCTCCTGTTGGGGCGGTACCTCCTGCATTGTATCCGGTAGTCGCTGTTGGAGCGTTACCTCCATTACCGCCTGATCCGGCTGATGCACCACCACCACCACCTGTTCCTATGCTACTGGTTACTCCTGTCGCTCCCGCTCCTCCTGAATATTTTACACTTCCTATACCTGCACTTGCTGCTCCTCCGGCACCACCTGCTCCACCTGTGCTTCCTGATTGTTGTAATCCCTGACTTCCTCCTTTTGCAAGTATCGTTGTGTTTGTGTTAAACCAGGTATCTCCTCCGTTGCCTCCGTTATTGGCCAATACACCTGCTGCTCCGCCTGCTCCTACATTTACACTGTAAACCGTTCCGGGAGTCATGGTAAAAGTCGATCTGCTGTATGCTCCGCCACCACCGCCACCGCCGCCATTTGCCATGCTTGCATTACCGCCGCCACCGCCACCGGCTCCCCAGCATTCTACCACTGCCGAAGTAACACATGCCGGTACGGTAAAGCTGTATGAACCTGCTGTAACAAAGCTCTGACTGGTAGTTGAATTAATGTTAATGATTCTGTTGGCACTGGCAGAAGAGCATACCACCGAATTGCTGGTTAGTGTTAATACCACTGTGCCTGAATAATTGGCGGCAGGAGTATAGGTGACATTCTGAGGGCTGCTGCTTTGTGAAGTACTGCTGAGTGTTCCTCCTCCTGAAACAATGCTCCATGCTCCTGTGCTTGCTTCTCCTCCAACACTCGCTCCTGATAAAGTTATGGCAGCAGGACTCGCTGAGGGATTGGCAATATCGGGTCCTCCGGGAGTAACCGTTGCAGGGGCATTGATGGAAATGGTTTGTGCTGTTCCACTGCTTACACATCCTGTACTGCTGTTTTTTACCGTAAGGGTATAGTTATAGGTTCCGGCGGCGGTGGTGGGTGATATGGAAAGTGTGATGGGGCTGCTTGGTAAAGTGGCATTGCTTACATTCACAAAACCTGCTGACAGGGCTGTGGCATCATAAACAATGCTGTATTGGTTGGGACTATTGCTTGTGGCACTATAGCTTAAATTGCTTGTTGTGGTTCCTGCACAAACGGTTGGATTACTTCCCAAGGTAATGGTCGGTGGACTGCAAGCCGTTGGTGTTGTTCCGGTAACAATTACCTCATCATTGATCCAGTGAGTGATGGAGTCTGTTCGCGCCCGTAACATATAAACGGAAAGTAACCGCTCCTATATTGCTGAATGAGGAAGAAAGAGTAACCGAAGCATTTTGAGAGGTGGAGGTAGAGGATCCGGTAGCTAAGTTGCCCGTATACCCATCCAGACTGGAACGTAATATCCAGTTTGCTGAACCTAAAAAACTGGTATAATGTGTAAATGTGAGATTGCTTAGGGTTAATAAATAACCCGATGAGGGAGTAATGGTAAATTGGTTGTATTCAGAAGTGTTGATGGTGGCGGTGGTATTCAGATTGTAATTATCAAATGCGTTGGCAGTAAAGGTGTAACAAGTAGTGCCGGTAGAGGTAAAGGTGCTGAATGTTGCATGACTTGGTTGGCTGTTTATGCTATTGGCGCTGCAACCGTTTGAGCCTGTAAAACTATATTGACCTAAGGTTTGCGCCCGGATGCTGTTTACGGTAAATCCCAAACAGATTAAAATGCAAAGAGTAATTATCTGCTTGATTACTCCGAAGTTTAAAAACATAATCGCACTGTGTTTCTCCGCTCCTTTTGTAGGGGTGTATTTACGACTCATTTATACGGGTTATATTTAAAAAATATGTTTTATATCGATCGCTTAGCACTGGCTTGGGGAATTTTTGGTTTAGATTAAATTTATTATCCATAGACTAATTAAGTCGTAAATGCGTTATATTTTAGTTTTGGGCGCGCTAAAGGTATGATTTATCCTTTTACATTTTTCATTTTTTTTCTTCTGTTCTTAAAAATAAGGAAAACCTTAGTTCTAATTTATACTTAGTTATGATTGCATTTTTTGAAACAGAATATACATTCAATAACTTGTTTAATAATATATTGTGTATAAATGTTGCTTTTAAAATTGTATAAGTAAAAGCCTTATTTTAAGATGTATTTATCTCATTAAAAAAAATTATTAACAGATAATCAGATGCAATAAAAAAAAATTCCTGGTGTTGAGAATTCTGTTTTTTTACATAGGTTTGTTTCGTTTTTGTTTACTCCTCATAAATTTTATTAAATACTCTTTAAAATTGTTCTCATGAAAAAAACTGTTCTTCTTCTTGGCTTGACGATCCTGTCTTTCGCTTCTTTTGCTCAAAATGTTATCACTGAAAATAACGGCAGGGTTACGGTAAGAAATGCAAACGACAGCATCCTTACACAAATTGATTCTGTTGGATCAGGAGCAATCAACGCTTCGTTCAATACGGCTAAGTCAGAAATTGTTGTGCTGTATACCGATGGGAGTGTGCTTGTTAAAAAAGCGGATGGTACTACAATTGTTAAAATAATGGCACCTTGTGCTGACAATGCTGCTTCCGCTGTTTGGTCGGGTGATAATATAATTATTACGACTCAGGCGAATCAAACACTTACCAAAAATGCACTGGAATGGAGGCAATAGCTCCGTTATTGTTCCATACCACCCTGCCCCTTATTTGATCCTATTATAAACTTTGGGTGAAATGCTTCAAACATTACAAACCGTTTGCTAATACATTTTTATTGGGTAGTATCTATCTATAACAAGAAATTATTGATTCTGCCTAAATTAATGTTTTAAAATCAGAATCAGAACTAAATAACAAGGAGTTTGCTGTATGTTACGCACCTCACTCCTTTGGAGAAGGGATAGGGGTGAGGTATGACATCCAACCCTTAGTCTTCGATTTATTTTGAATCGGAAAACTGTACTATCTCCAAAGCTTCCGCAAATTTTTGGGCTGTAATTTTCAAATCTTCCCTGGTATGAGCTTCACAAACAAATCCAACTTCATAGCCCGAAGGGCCAAGATACACGCCTCTTTCCAATAATTCCTTATGTAATACTTTAAAATGCTTCATACTTTCTCCATCAATTTCTTCGGCCGAACGCAGGTATTCCTTATCGGTAAAGGCTATCCAGAAGATGCTGCCAATACTAAACAATTTAAAGTTCAATGTTCCACGTTTAAAGGTTGCTTGAATTTCTTTAATTAAAAATTGAGTTTTTGCTTCCAGCTCTTTATAAAAATCAGGCTTTAAACATTCTTTTAACTGCGCTATACCTGCTGCCATTGCAACAGGGTTACCACTTAATGTTCCACCCTGATACACATTTCCGTCCGGAGAAACATTGCTCATAATTTCTGCACTTGCTCCGTACATACCCACAGGCAAACCTCCTCCAATTATTTTTCCGTAAGTGATAATGTCCGGTTGTATGTTGTAATACCCCGCAGCACCTGTAAAACCAATCCTAAAGCCGCTTATCACTTCATCAAACAATAACAGAGTGTTATTTTTTGTACAAATGTCTCTTAAAAATTCTAAGAATTCTTTTCGTTGTAACAACAAACCATTGTTGGCAGGAATAGGTTCAATAATTACACAGGCTATTTGATTTTTAAACTCGGCAAAGGCTTGTTCCACTGCTTGTTCATTGTTCAGTGAAACAACAATCGTTTCATTTACAAAACTTTCGGGCACACCTGCCGATGAAGTATTTCCAAATGTTACCAAGCCTGAACCGGCTTTCACCAGCAGCGAATCGCTGTGTCCGTGGTAACATCCTTCAAATTTTAATATCTTGTTTCTTTTCGTATATCCCCGCGCCAAACGTATGGCACTCATTACGGCTTCGGTTCCGGAACTTACAAAACGTAATTTTTGTATAAACGGATTGTTTGTTAAAATCAACTCTGCAAGCTCGTTTTCAAGTGCTGTAGGCGCCCCGAATGAGCTTCCTTTTTCAACTGTTTTTTTAACAGCATCTACAACAGCTGCATTGGCATGTCCTAAAATCAATGGTCCCCAGGAACCGCAGTAATCAATAAATTCATTACCATCAGCATCCCAAATGCGCGAACCTTTACCTTTTTCAATAAACAGCGGAGTTCCACCAACAGAACGGAATGCGCGTACCGGGGAGTTTACTCCTCCCGGAAAATATGATTTTGCTTTTTCAAATAAAGCGCTTGATTTATCTCTTTTCATAGTTCAAAAATTGTTCGTTGCAAATATATATCTTTGAATCTAATAAAGAAGATAAACCACTAAGACACTTAGAACACTTAGAAATATCAAAAACTTAGTAACCAAAGTGCCTTACTGGTGAAAAAAATGATCTACCACAAAAAATATTTAGTCGTAAAGCTCCTGCTTGAAAATGTTTGCAAGCATGAATTGATGGGCTTTTACCGACCTCAGGCGTATGTAAAAGGCTTTAAAAATTATTGCACCGAGTGCCAGATTGAACTTATTAAAAAGCCAATTGAACCGGGGGAAAGCTTTGTTATAAATGCTGTTCTTTTAGCTCCTGTTGGTTTTGGCGAACGCTTACAACAAGGAAGTTTATTACATTTACAGAATGGTTTAGACATTGAGACCAAAGCTGTGGTACTGGAAATTGTAGGATATAAAAGCTAAAAACATTCTTTTGAAACATATCAACTACATATTTTTACTTTTCGCAATAATACTATTGCCGGTTGTTGGTTTCTCTCAAACCAATACCGAAGAGCAATTGGCGCTGCAGTTTTATCAAAACAAAGAATATGATAAAGCACTCGATTACTACGAAAAGTTATATTACAAAGTATCTCCTCAACTGTTTTACAAATCGTATTTGAATTGTTTGCTCGAAACAAAAAGCTTTAACAAAGCTGAAAAATTAGTTAAAAAACAACTAAAACAATTTCCGCAAAAGCTTGATTATTGGGTGGATTTGGGGATGGTATATTCTCGTGCGGAAGAATTAAAAAAATCTGCCGGCACATGGGAAGAGGCCATAAATGCCATTAAATATGATGATCAGGTAGTTAGTGTTGCTACCGCTTTTATCGAACTTCATCAATACGACTATGCCATTAAAACGTATTTAAAAGGAAGAAAAATTTCGGAAAACAGCTACCCTTTTAGCTTTGAACTGGCCGATGTTTACAAAACAAAGGGCGATAAAATAGCCATGATCAATGAATACTTAAATGTATTGGAAACACAGGAAGCATATATTCAAGCTGTACAAAATGCGCTGCAAAGCTCTTTTGGCAATGATGCCGACAACGAACAAAATAATTTGCTAAAAACAGAATTGTTAAAAAGAATTCAACGCAACCCCGACAAAACAATATTTTCAGAGCTCCTGATATGGATGCAATTGCAGCAAAAAGATGTTGAAGGTGCCTTTTTGCAAGCCAAAGCATTGGATAAACGCAAAAAAGAAGAGGGCGACCGGATAATGGCGCTTGCTCAATTGTTTGTACAAAATCAAAATTATGGAATTGCTTTAAGAGCTTATCAATACGTGATTGATAAAGGTGCCAAAGGGAAAAATTATACCGATGCTCGCCTACAATTACTCGATGTGAATTATCAGAAAGTGATTACGCAAAATAATTATACAAACACTGAATTGGTAAAACTCGACAGCGCTTATAGAGCTACTATTTCAGAATTTGGTAAATCATCAGGTACTGCGCCATTATTTAAAAACCTGGCACACTTAGATGCATTTTATCTACATAAAACAAAAGATGCCATTGAGTTGCTGGAACAAATTATCAATCAACCTATATTGGACAACCGCACACAAGCGGAGTTTAAATTGGAGTTGGGGGATATTTTATTATTGTCAGGTGACATTTGGGAAGCATCCTTGCGTTACTCACAAGTGGAAAAGGCTTTTAAATATGATGAAATAGGACAGGATGCAAAATTCCGAAACGCAAAAATTTCGTATTATACCAACGATTTTAAATGGGCGCAAGCTCAACTGGATGTATTGAAAGGGGCCACCTCCAAACTCATTTCCAATGATGCAATGGATTTATCATTGCTCATCAGCGATGCTTTGGCTGTTGACTCAAACGAAGCACCACTGGTACTGTTTGCTCATGCCGATTTACTTGTTTTTCAAAACAAAGACGATGAAGCCATTACAACACTCGATTCTATTAAATTGCTTTATCCTAATCATGCTTTATCTGATGACGTGTTGTTCAAAAAAGCACAGATAGCCATTAAACACGCTAAATACAACGATGCTGCTGCATGTTATGAAAGCATTATTAACGATTACGGATATGATATTATTGCCGATGATGCGTTGTTCAAGCTGGCCGAGCTCAATGAAAATCAATTTAAAAACACAGAAAAAGCAAAAGAGTTATATCAGCAATTAATTGAAAAGTATCCCGGAAGTTTATATGTAGTGGAAGCTCGTAAACGTTTCAGAAAACTCAGAGGAGATACGGTTAATTAAGTTGAAATTCCAAAGAAAAAATAATACTAACAGTACTCTCCCTGTGGGGAGAGTTAGAGAGGGGTTTATGATAATATACAATGTAACAATCAACATCGAAAATGATGTAAAAGACGAATGGCTTCAATGGATGAAAACCGTTCATGTTCCCGAGGTTTTAAGTACGGGCTATTTTGTGGAAAACAGGATTTGTAAAGTATTGGTAAACGAAGAACAAGGCACCACTTATTCTGTTCAATATACTTGTAATTCATTAACCGATTATGAGGAATATAAAAAGTTTCAGGCACCTCATTTTCAAAAACAACTTTCCGATAAATATGGCAATAAATTAGTAGCCTTCCGAACACTTTTAGAAATAGTATAATGACAGAACAAGTAAGAGCGAAAAAGCATTTGGGTCAACATTTTTTGAAGGATGAAACCATTGCGCTGGATATTGTAAAGAGCTTAAAACACACTTCGCTTTATAATATAGTTTTGGAAGTTGGCCCTGGAATGGGTGTGCTTACCAAATACCTGATAAACGAAAAAGAGTTTGAAACCGTTATAATTGATATCGACCGGGAATCAATAGCTTATTTAAAGAAGGAATTTCCTGTTCTTGAAAACAAAATTATTGAAGGTGATTTTTTACAACTTGATTTCAATAATTTGTTTAACAATAAACCATTCGCTGTAATTGGCAATTTTCCTTACAACATTTCAACAGAAATTTTATTCAAGGTATTAGACCATAAAAATCAAGTTCCTGAAGTGGTTGGAATGTTTCAAAAAGAAGTTGCCGAACGCATTGCCTCAAAACCAAGAAACAAAACCTACGGTGTTACCAGCGTTCTTTTACAGGCATTTTATAACATCGAATATTTATTCACGGTGAATGAAACGGTATTTAATCCACCACCAAAAGTAAAATCTGCCGTAATACGCTTAACGCGTAATGATGCTCAACAACTCAATTGTGATGAAAAACTATTTAAACAATTAGTAAAAGCCGGTTTTAATCAGCGCCGTAAAACATTGCGGAATTCCATAAAAGCTTTTCAAATTAAACCTGAATTTTTAAATCATAAATATCTTACTCAGCGCGCCGAAGAATTGTCTGTAACAGATTTTGTTGCATTGGCAAATATGATTCAAAAATGACAGGTGTTTTTGAAAAGTTATTCCGAACGCTTGTGCTGAGCTTTCCGAAGCGTGATTCAGCATCTGTGTTGGAAGATTCCGAATCGAGTTCGGAATGACTTCATACTACTAATATTATTAGCGGTTTATTATAAGAAACGCCTAATTCTCTTTCGCATAATAATTTCAGGTTTGCTTCTCTTTGATTTGTTTTGGTCAAATTGAAAATAAAGAAATAAAAAACCAATCGAACCCTGAGCTTGTCTAAGGGTAGGGTGCTTCTGCAATTCCTATTGGATAAATCAAGCACACATTAAACAGTCCGTTCCATGTGAAACAAAAAATCGATGTAAGAAAAAAGAAAGCCGACCGAACCCTGAGCCGTCGAAGGGTGAAAACACTGCAAATAGTTAAAAAAATAAAAAGGAAGGTATGCACAATTAACCAAGCACATAATTAAATAATTCGTTCCACGTGAAACGAAAAAACGATATGGGATGAAACGAAAACCGACCGAACCCTGAGCCGTCGAAGGGTGAAAACACTGCAAATAGTTAAAAAAATAAAAAGGAAGGTATACACAATTAACCAAGCACACAATTAAATAATTCGTTCCACGTGAAACGAAAACCGACCGAACCCTGAGCCTGTCGAAGGGTGAGAATAATTCAAGCGTCCATAATCATAACTGTGAACAAACCCAAACAGCACGTTCCACGTGAAACGAAAGCCAACCAAACCCTGAGCCGTCGAAGGGAGAAAACACTGCAAGTAGTTAAAAAAAACAAAAAGGAAGGTATACATAATTAACCAAGCACACAATTAAATAATTCGTTCCACGTGAAACAAAAAAACGATATGGGATGAAACGAAAGCCGACCGAACCCTGACCCTGTCGAAGGGTGAGGTTGTTTCAATTTCAATACGATTGGCTAAAATTAAACGATTAGTTCCACATGAAACAAATAAAAAGTACTGGAACAAAAAAGCTGACCGAACCCTGAGCCTGTCGAAGGGTGAGAATAATTCAAGCGTCCATAATCATAACTGTGAACAAACCCAAATAGTATGTTCCGCGCGCACAAATAAAAAAGTAATGGAACAAAAGAGCTGACCGAACCCTGAGCCTGTCGAAGGGTGAGAATTACCTCCCAAGATAAACCATCAATATGGAAATGTCTGAAGGTGAAACCCCTGAAATTCTTGAAGCCTGCCCAATAGTCCTCGGACGAATTTTCGAAAGTTTTTCTCTAGCCTCTGATGATAACGAGGTCAGTCTTTTATAATCAAAATCATCGTGTAAATTCAAATCCTCCAATTTTAATTGACGCCCGGCCAATTCGTTTTCCCTTGAAATATAGCCTTCGTACTTCATTAATATTTCCGCTTGAACTAAACTTTCAGCATCATATTTTGAAACAAACTCTTTTACATAAGTAGCATGCTTTGTAAAATCAAGTAAGGATATATTAGGACGAGTAAGAATCCCAAACATTTTTACTTTTTGATTAATTAAAGCCGAGTCCAATTCCTCTAAAACAGGGTTAATGTGTTCGGGTTCAATACTTTGAGCCTTAAAATACTGAATAATTTCATTTGCGCTTTTTTGCTTCTCCAAAACCCTGTCAAGCCTGTCTTTACTGGCCAATCCTATTTCATAAGCCTTTGGAGTTAAACGAATATCGGCATTATCTTGTCGCAGTAAAATACGGTACTCGGCACGCGACGTAAACATCCTGTATGGCTCCTCTGTACCTTTAGTCACCAGATCGTCTATTAAAACGCCTATATACGCTTCCGACCTGTTTAAAATGAATGGTTCTTTTCCTTTTATCTTCAAAGCAGCGTTTATTCCAGCCATTATGCCCTGGCAAGCAGCTTCTTCATATCCGGTGGTTCCATTAATTTGTCCGGCAAAATATAAATTGTCCAGCAACTTCGTTTCAAGTGTAAGCTTTAATTGTTGAGGTGGAAAATAATCGTATTCTATGGCATAACCCGGGCGAAACATTTTTACATGCTCAAATCCTGGAATTTTTTTCAGCGCTTTGTATTGAACATCTTCGGGTAAGGAAGTGGAAAAACCGTTTACATATATTTCAACTGTATTCCAACCTTCCGGCTCAACAAATATCTGATGCCTGTCACGCTCTGCAAAACGGGTAATTTTATCTTCAATACTTGGACAATACCTTGGTCCTCTTCCTTGAATACGCCCCGAAAACATAGGCGACTTTTCAAATCCTGTTCTCAATATCTCATGAACTTCATCGTTGGTATAAGTAATGTAACAAGGTAGTTGACCTGCCGGACCATTTGAAAAAGCATCCTTGCGTTCTGTTTTATAAGCAAATTGTTGTACATCCAAATAGGAGAACCGATCTGGTTTTTCATCACCATGCTGAGCTTCCATTTTGGAATAATCCAAGGAACGACCATCAATTCGTGGTGGTGTTCCTGTTTTCATTCTTCCTGCTTCAAAGCCCAATTGAACCAATTGCTCGGTAATTCCTTTGGACGACTTCTCCCCTGCCCTGCCACCTCCGTATTGTTTTTCACCTAAGTGAATAATTCCATTTAAAAAAGTACCATTCGTTAATACCACCGACTTGCCTCTGATCTCAATGTCCATGCCCGTTATAACACCACACAGCTTGCCATCTTCCACAATGAGACCTTTCACCATGTCCTGCCAGAAATCAAGATTTGCTGTGGCTTCCAACATTAGTCGCCATTCTTCGGCAAATTTCCATCTGTCGCTTTGTACACGCGGACTCCACATGGCAGGCCCCTTAGACTTGTTAAGCATTCTAAATTGTACCGCTGTTTTATCACTTACAATTCCGGAATAACCGCCAAGAGCATCTATCTCCCTAACTATTTGTCCCTTTGCAATACCTCCCATTGCTGGATTGCAACTCATTTGTGCAATGGTTTGCATATTCATTGTAAGGAGCAATGTACTGCAACCCATATTGGCCGCTGCCGCCGCTGCTTCGCAACCGGCATGACCTGCTCCAACAACTATTACATCGTATTCTTTAAACATGTTATCTCTTAAAATTGAACTGCAAAAGTAAAGAAATAAAAAGTACTATGACCTTTCCAATTACAAGTTTACCTTGAGAGTAATCTCATTAAATTATAATTATCTCTTCACAACAAGCCTTGCCTTCACAAAGTCTTCGACAAGCTCAGACCGACCGCGCGCTGGGTCATATTGAGCTTATCGAAATATATGCGTTGCATTTCTTAGCTTAATAACACTGATTTTTTATAGAACTATAAACTATACCCTCTCCCCTATTTGCTGACGCCACATGGCATAATATAAACCCTTTTCGTTTAACAAATCCAGATGTTTACCTTGTTCTATAACACTGCCCTGCTCTAAAACATAAATATGATCGGCGTGCATAATGGTTGACAAACGATGGGCAATGAGTATGGTTATTTGAGATTTTGTAGCACTCAACGCACGGATTGTTTTTGAAATTTCTTCTTCCGTTAAAGAATCCAAAGCAGAAGTTGCTTCATCAAAAATTAATAATTTAGGATTACGCAATAACGATCGTGCAATGGATAAACGCTGTTTTTCACCTCCGCTTAACTTTATTCCACCTTCACCAATAGTAGTATTAATACCTGCTGTAGCTCTATTTAAAATAGTATCACAAGCGGCCTTTTTTAATACTTCTAAAATTTCCTCTTCAGTTGCTGAAGGTTTGATAAATAATAAATTTTCTTTAATAGTTCCGCTAAATAGTTGTGAATCCTGAGATACAAGCCCCAACTGCATACGCAATTCACTTAAATTAATATTATCGGATTTAATGTTATTGTACAACACTTCTCCGCTATCAGGCTTATATAAACCAAGTAAAAGTTTTACCAATGTTGTTTTACCACTTCCGCTTGGGCCAACAAAAGCAACCGTTTCTCCGCTTTTAATATGAATATTAATATCCTTTACAGCATAAGAACTAGAAGTTTTATGTTTAAAACAAACGTTATTAAAATGTACTTCTTTTATTTCACCAAGCTTAAAAGGTTGTTCCGGAATATATTCTGATTCGGAATGAATCAACCTGGAAAAATTATCCATACTTACTTTCGTCTCGTTATAAACAGCAATAACATTACCTAATTCCTGTAAAGGATTAAAAATAAAAAAAGAGAAAAACATCAATGTTATTAAATCTCCAACTTTTATTATCCCGTTAAAAACAAAACAATAAAGTGTGAAAACCAATGCCGTTCTTACCAAATGAACCGTTGTGCCTTGTACAAAACTCAGTGACCGTATAAAGCGCACCTTTTTTAATTCAAGACCCAATATTTTTAAAGTGGTTGTATTTAACCGTTTTTCTTCCTGTTCAATCAATCCAAGGCTTTTTACCAATTCTATATTTCGCAACGATTCTGTTGTAGCACCTGCCAATGCAGTTGTTTCACCTAATATTTGTGTTGAAACTAATTTTATTTTTTTCCCTAAAAATGAACTAAGTCCGGCTATAATAGGTATTGTAGCCAAATACAACGGACCCAGTAAAGGATGAATGCTCATTGCATAAATGAGTACAAACACAACACCTATTATCGATTGAAAGATAAGATTGATGAAGAGATTTACAAAACGTTCCGTATCTATTTTTACTTTTTGTAGTTTACCCAATGTTTCACCGCTGCGTTGATCCTCAAAATCCTTATAAGGTAACGATAAGGCCTTTTTTATTCCATCCGTGTACATTTGAGCACCAGTACGTTGTATAACAATATTGGTAAAATAATCCTGAAAGTTTTTCGCAATTCTCGACATCATTGCAGCACCAATTGAAAGCCCGATAAAAAACAAAAGGTTTTTTATAAAATCATCTAAGTCATCACCTAAATGCCAATAATAAGATCCATCACTCTCAGAATGAGGACTCCCGAATTTATTAATTAATTTACCGGTAATGATAGAATCACAAAGCGAAAAACATTGATTGATAGTTGCAAGAACTAAGGCAATGATAAGAGGTTGCTTGTGTTGTTTTAAATAATATAAAAGTAGCTTCATTAATTATCAAGATGAAGCAGTAAAGGTATCAGGTTTTAATATAGAACTTAATAATCTACATTAATTATTTCAATTAATAAAATTACACTACAAACCAAACTGTGCCGACAGTTCCAACATTCTTACAATAGGTTTTTTTGCTTTTATAATTAAGTCCTTATTCATTAAAATTTCCGGTTCCTCAAATTTTAAACAGTTATATAGCTTTTCTAATGTATTCAGTTTCATGTGTGGGCAATCATTACAAGCACAAGCATTATTAGGAGGTGCTGGTATAAATGTTTTATCCGGACAGCTTTTTTGCATTTGATGTAATATACCTGTTTCGGTAGCAACAATAAATTCTTTACTGTTTGATTTTTGTACATAACTTAATAAACCCGTTGTACTACCAATATAATCAGCTATATCAAGCAAAGCAGCTTCACATTCAGGATGTGCAATAAGTTTTGCTTCAGGATGTTTATTTTTAAGTTTTGTAATTTTCTCCAACGAAAAAATTTCATGCACCATGCAGCTACCATCCCACAAAACCATGTCTCTGCCTGTTTTCTTCTTGATATAAGCACCTAAATTTTTATCCGGTGCAAATAGTATTTTTTGGTCTTTAGGAAGGCTCTCTACTATTTTTTCAGCGTTAGACGATGTACAAATAATGTCTGTCAATGCTTTTATTTCTGCCGAACAATTAATATATGAAATCACCAAATGATCAGGATGCTGTGCTTTAAAAGCCGCAAACTTATCGGCAGGACAGGAATCCGCCAGTGAACATCCCGCATTTAAATCGGGCAATAAAACTTTTTTCTGAGGGCATAAAATTTTAGCGGTTTCTGCCATAAAATGCACTCCTGCAAATACAATAATATCCGCATTGGTCTTTGCAGCTTGTTGCGATAATCCAAGGCTGTCGCCAATGTAATCGGCAATGTCCTGTATGTCTGCATCCTGGTAGTAATGGGCAAGTATAATCGCATTTTTTTCTTTCTTCAGTTTATTTATTTCCTCAAACAAATCTAGGGATAAATCAACAGGAATATCCAAATACCCTTTTTTCAAATCAGCATCAGTCATATCTATATTATTATTTATTTAAATTTTAAAATTTTAATGTTGTTGTATATTGTCCTGTTAGTAATGTTTATAAGATATTTTTAAAAATAGTGTTTACGTCGTTATTAACATTTAAAGGTACTTTATCACTAAGTTATTACTTTATAAACTATTGAAATACATTAAACTACTTAGTTAATAACAGGCTGTTAATAAAGTTTGGTGTTATTAAAATAATTACAAAAATAAGATTAATTGTGTTATTAACTTTGTTCGCTTCTTTTATAAAAAGATGACAACAATGATTAGCAAGTTTGAAATATAAAAACGCTTATTTTAATTTATTGATAAAGCAAGTAAAAAACACCAAAAGTTTGATACAATTATTTTATTTTTAAACATAAAGTATGTTAATAAAAATAAAAATATACCCCTAGTTATCAGGCTTTTATTTTTGAATTTTACAACGATGTTAGTAAGTTATAAAATTGTTAATAACGTGTTATATAATTGTGTCTTACTGTTTACACATTTATAAAAAGAACTTTAAAATAAAATATTTTTTCGGCTAACGCCGATCTATCAGTATAATAATTATAAAACTAATAAAATGAAAATAGCGATTGGTTGCGACCATGCAGGTTACAAATTAAAAGAATATCTGTTAAAATATTTAACAGAAAAAAAAGTAGTTGTAAAAGATTTTGGTACTTATTCGGAAGAAAGAGCAGATTATCCCGATTTCGCGCATGCTGTATCAGTTGCCATAGAAAATAAAGAATATGATTTAGGAATACTGATTTGCGGAAGTGGTAATGGAATAAACATTACGGCGAATAAACACAAGGGAATTAGAGCGGCATTATGCTGGAACGAAGAGTTGGCGGCATTGGCACGTCAGCATAATGATGCGAATATATTAAGTTTACCAGCTCGTTTCATAACTGAAGAAATGGCCGTAAAATGCGTGGATGTTTTTTTAAGCGCTCAATTTGAAGGTGGAAGACACACTGACCGGATAGATAAAATTTCGAAATTTGAGTGTTAAGAAGATTATTATGTTTATTTCTCCTAGGGAGAAGTTATGCGCAAGAAAAACAGGGCGAAAAGGCTTTAAAACAGAGGCTTTATTTATGCTCTTGTTTCCTTTTTACCTTTTCGCACAAAACAAGGATACTATTGCATTAAAATATGCAGATTATATATCAACAGAAAGTTTAAAAAACAATCTCAGCATTATTGCTTCCGACAAGTATGAAGGACGAGAAACCGGCAAAAGAGGTCAGAAACTGGCAGCCGATTACATTGCCTCTCAGTTTAGGCTTTCAGGTATTCCTCCATTGAAGAATAACAATTATTTTCAGGAGTTTTTGCTGAATGAAAAACGCCCGGGAGAAATTACTTTTTTTGTTGCACAAAAGGAATATACAGTCAATAAGGACTTTTACACCTTTTCAGGTGATGTGAAACACAAAAAACTAAAAGCGAACAAGGTGTTGTTTTTAGGATATGGTATTGAAGATAAAAACTACAACGATTATAAAGGTGCTCATGTAAAAAACAAAACAATAGTGATATTGTCGGGAGAACCTGTTAATAAGGATTCTATATCATTAATAACGAAAGATAAAAGCAAGTCAGGTCAAAACGACAAAGCCAAAATAAAAACAGCAAAGGAAAAAGGAGTAAAAACCATATTGATAGTAAAAGACAACATCGACAAGGAAATAGAACGCAATAATAGCCGTCTGACTCAACCCGGCTTATTTTTAAAGAATGAAAAAAATAAACCATCAGTAATTTATATTTCCGCACAAATGGCAAATGAGCTATTGTCGGGGATTACAACCGTTGATGAACTAAAAAATAAAATTATGGGTACAGCCCAATCGTATAAACTAAAGGTAAAAAACAAATTAAACATACACGCAAAGGGTGAAGATCAGTCGGTAAGCACAGAAAATGTGCTGGGATACATTGAAGGCGGTGATTTAAAAAATGAATTGATAGTGATATCGGCGCATTACGATCATCTGGGTATTAAAGACAATAAAATATACAATGGCGCTGACGATGATGGATCGGGAACAACAGCATTGATGGAGCTTGCAAAAGCTTTTGCAAAAGCCAGGGAGCAGGGTAGGGGACCCAGAAGAAGTATTTTATTCATTGCATTTTCGGGCGAAGAAAAAGGCTTGTTAGGTTCTTCTTATTACACGGAGCATCCGGAGTTTCCGTTAAACAAAACGGTATGTGATTTAAACATGGATATGATAGGGCGTATAGATGAAAAACACGGAAAAAATGCCAATTACGTATATTTGATAGGTTCAGACAAATTAAGTTCGGAGTTGCACAGCATCAGCGAAAGCGTTAATAAAACATATACCGGTTTGGAGTTGGATTATACCTATAATGACGAAAAAGACAAGAATCGTTTTTATTATCGCTCCGACCATTATAACTTTGCCAAAAACGGAGTGCCGGTAATATTTTATTTTAATGGTGTACACGACGATTATCATCAGCCTACTGATGATGTGGAAAAAATAAATTTCGAAAAACTAAAAAAGATAAGTACTCTGGTTTTTTTAACCGCCTGGGAACTTGCCAACAGAGAAGAAAGAATAATCGTGGATTCGAATAAAAAATAATGAAAGGATAAAAACATGTCAAAAACAGCAGAAGCATTTTTATCAGCATCCGAAAACAAAGCTTTTGATAAAGCTCATAGAAAAACCATTGCTTTTAATATAGGCAAGTATGATAAAAAAGTGGCAGAGGGAAAATTTCAGTTTTCTAATTTAGAACTTGCTAAGTCAAGAGCCGCATTTATTAAGCATAAGTCCATCGAAAACCTTGAAAAACAATTAATAGATTTTGAGGCAACATTTATTAAAAATGGTGGAAAGGTAATATGGGCGCAAGATGCAGCTGAAGCCATCAAAGAAATAATGCTCATCATGAAAAAGGCAAATGCCAAAACGGTGGTGAAAGGAAAATCAATGGTTACCGAAGAAATACACTTGAATAAACACTTAGAAGAAAATGGAATAGAAAGTATTGAAACCGATTTGGGTGAATACATCGTACAGCTTCGCAATGAGCCTCCCTACCATATTGTAACACCTGCAATGCACCTTTCAAAAGAAGACATTGCAAAAACATTTAATGAAAAAAAACAAACTCCGCTCAACTGGACGCCCGAACAAATTACTCATTTTGTAAGAGAGGAGTTGCGTTTAAAATATTCCAAAGCAGAAGTGGGTGTAACCGGAGCTAATTTTTTATTGGCCGACATAGGTGGCGTAGCGATAACAGAAAATGAAGGGAATGGCTTGATGTCAACGGCGTTTCCTAAAATACAAATAGTAGTTGCCGGAATAGAAAAAATAATACCATCCATGTTGGATCTGGATTTGTTTTGGCCCCTGCTTTCTACTTATGGAACAGGGCAAAAGCTAACCGTTTACAATACCATATTTACCGGACCAAAACAGGCCGATGAAATTGACGGACCGGAAGAAATGTATGTAATTTTGTTAGACAATGGTCGTTCCAACTTATTGGGAGAAGCGGAACAACGCGAAGCGCTTTCCTGCATCAGATGCGGAGCCTGTTTAAACGCTTGTCCTGTGTACCAAACTGTTGGCGGACACTCTTATGGAACCACCTATAGTGGACCAATTGGTTCTGTAATAACACCCCATTTTAAAGGCATGCAGGACTTCAAACATTTAAGCTTTGCTTCAACACTATGCGGAAGATGTACGGAGGTGTGCCCGATGAAAATTAATATTCATAAGCTATTGCTGCTCAACCGAAGAGACAGCGTGAAAAGGGGAGGAGCAACAAAAGCAGAAAATTTTGTTTGGTTTTTCTGGAAATCAGCAATGCTCAAACGCAGTAAAATGGACAAAGGTGGAGCCAAGCTCAAAAACTTTATGCTCAAACAATTTTTTAAAAAACAATGGGGCGAACGTCGCGACCTGCCGGAAGTAGCGCCAAAATCGTTTAATCAAATCTGGAGAGAACGCACGGGTAGGAGATAAATTTTAAATAGAGTAGGAGATAGGGTATAAACAGACAACAAACGAAACATCTCTCCCCTCTTCGTTCCCTGAGCTTGTCGATGGGAGGAGAGGGGATTAAGGGTCAAGGAATAATGATAACATTCAACAATCAAGACATTACATTTACTTTAAAAAACAAAACCATTTTAAAAAAATGGATAAATATTGTTATAGAAAAAAAGAAGCGGAAGTCAGGAGCTGTTAATTTTATTTTTTGTTCCGACGATTTTTTGCTGGACATCAATAAAAAATATCTCAATCACGATACACTTACAGACATTATCACCTTCGATTATTCCAAAGAAAATGCCCAAAAGGCCATTAGCGGCGATATTTTTATAAGCGTTGACCGAATAAAGGAAAACGCCCAAAAGTTTTCTAAAACGCTCGAAAACGAATTGCACCGCGTAATGATTCATGGCGTGCTGCATTTGCTGGGCTATACCGATAAAACAAAATCCTCAAAAGCGGAAATGACCAAACAGGAAGACTTGTGTTTGGAGGTGCTCAAGGCATAAAGCCTCTTTTATGGCTCATCCAATATTTTCTTCTTTTCTTTATCAAATTCTTCCTGAGTTAATATTCCTCTATCGAGTAGTATCTTCAAATCAAATAACCTTTCTGTTTTACTTTTAATAGTTACCGTAGGAGGGTTGGGAGTTTTGTTTAGTGTGCTATCTTTTTGTTTACAACCGGTATAATTGTTAATAACATAAGTAAAATGTTTATGATCTATTTTTGAAACACCCTTTTCCATTATATCGGGCTTCCATAAAGCACCTGTTGCAAGATCAACAGCTATTCCTAAAGGTAATGGTATTCCGTTGATAATGGCCCAGGTTAAAATACTCCCGACTAAAGCCCAACCTCTGATTTTTCTTTGTTTGAAGGTGAAGTTTTGTTTTCCACAATCTTGTTCAGCAACCGTTATAGTAAATTTATTCGCCTCTAATCTTGGCACTTTAAAAATAGCAGACCCATATCCCTGATTAATGCCCTTATAAGTTATACTTGCATTTGGGTGATTATCTATAGTAACATGTGCATAATATTTTGCCCCTCCGAATATTGTTCCGCAACTGGAAAATAAAAAAAGACAAAGAAACGAAATGAAAAAAAATTTATAAAAGACATTCATATATTATTGATAGTTATTGGTTTGGTGTATTAAATCATAAAAGAAACCTGAAAGATAATCATTTTTAGAAAATGAAAGCAGGTGCTTCTTTTACCCGGAAGAGTTAAAAAAAAGACGATAAATTTACGTTGCTTCTATAAAATTGCCATTGAAATATCAGTTGTGATAAATAATCCTATTTTTGCGCCCAATGCTAAGCTAAAAACCCCGTTATCACAATGAAATTATATTCAATAATTGTCCTTTCCCTTTTTATAACCCTTACCGCTTTCCCACAAAAATACGTTGATATTTTAAAAGTAAATATTAATACCACTAATCTGAATAAATTCGATAGTAGTGCTTCTAAAACAAGAATTAATGAACTTGTTACGGATCTTACTATGCCAATTAAACTAAATGATAGCAATGCCATAATAACAGGTGTAATTTATGAGGGAATGCAGGTAAAATTGTTTGAGAATCAGGCAATGAAAACGGTAACAGCCATTACGTTAAAAGCAGGACTCGAAAAACAATTCAATGCTTCATGGTCAGGAACATTTGTGTTATTGCCTAAAATAGCATCTGATTTTGTTGCCATTGGCAGCAAAGATTTTCAGGCAGGAGGTATAGCAATTATGAAATTTAAAAAAAGCGAAAATCTGAATTACAGAATGGGGATGTATTATAATTCAGATTTGTTCGGTCCCCTTTTTGTCCCCATGTTAGGGATGTATTATTTAAGTCCTGACAAAAAATTTGAAACAACCATCATGATGCCTTTGCAGGCTGACGCTAACTATAAATTATCTTCATTTATAACCATCGGATTTAATTATAATGCACAAATAAAAACCTTCCATTTAACAAATGTAACGCCCGCCTATAATAACACATATTTAACAAAATCAACGGATGACCTTTTTGCATACATAAAATTCTGTTTCAGTAAAAGTTTAAGCATTCAAACACGATTGGGACAATCGGTTGACAGGAGCAATAAAATTTTTAATGAAAACGACAAGGTTACATTGGGTTTGCCAGCCATTTATATTGGAAACAAAAGAGAACAGTTAAACACTAACTTTTCCAACGGGTTGCTTTTTCAGTTTGTGTTAGTATATCGCTTCAATTTACCTGAATAAAAAAGGCTTTAATGTTCAACCGATTTGGTTTTTGGTATGGTAAACAACATCAGAAAACCTATTATGAAAAAAGCAATTAATGATAAAACAGAATTACGCATACCGCCCGTTACACCTTCTATATAACCAAAAGAAAGCATACCAATTACAATTCCTATTTTTTCGCATACATCATAAAAGCTGAAAAACGATGCGGTGTCTTCTGTTGGTGGTAATAATTTAGAATAGGTTGAACGAGATAATGATTGCACACCACCCATAATAAGTCCTACTAACGCAGCAATAATGTAAAAATGAGTGGGAGTATAAACAAACAGATAAGTCCCGATACATACCGCGATCCAAATAAACAGGTTTATTCCGATAGCTCTGATATTACCTATTTTGTTTGAAATGAAAGAGAACAAATACGAACCTGCAATGGCCAAAAATTGAATTAACAGAACACTTATAATCAGGTTAGAATCCTCTAAACCAACAATTTCTTTTTTGGCAAACAACACTGCCATCAGCATTACAGTTTGCACTCCCATGCTATATATAAAAAATGAAATCAAATAACGTTTTAACGCCTTTATATGTTTAAGTTGTTGCCAAACATGAAATAATTCTTTAAATCCTTTCAGGATAATATTTTTATGTTCGTGTTCTTTTTTTGTTCCGTTGGGCAACACAAAAAATGAGACCTGCGCAAAACCGATCCACCAAATGGCTACCGTCAAAAAAGAATATTTGGCAGGCATGTGAAAACCTTGTATTAAAATTAAATTCATAATAAGAAGAATGGAACTTCCTAAATATCCTCTTGCAAAGCCTTTTGCACTCACATTGTCGTGGTCTTCGGATGCTGCAATCTCCGGCAAAAAAGCGTTGTAAAAAACAAGGCTACCCCAAAAGCCAACACTGGCAAGCAATATAGAGAGCATTCCCCATCCCAGATGATCTTTACTAAAAAAGAAAAGAGAGGCACAGGAAACAGCCCCTAAGTAACAGAAAAATTGCATGAAGCGTTTCTTGTTCCCACTATAATCTGCAATACCCGAAAGTAAAGGAGAGCAGATAGAAACAAGAATAAATGACAATGCAACAACATAAGAATAGAGTTCGGTATTGATAAATTTGAATCCGAATAATGAAACAGTATCGTCTACCACTTTTCCATCAACAATTACACTGGTAACCTTTTCATAAAAAATGGGGAAAATGGCTGTGGTAATTACCAATGGATAAGATGAATTAGCCCAATCATAAAATGTCCAGGCGTTTATTATTTTTTTGTCTCCTTTTTTTATTTCTGTTGTCATCGCTCCTCTTTTATTATTAATGCCGGTCATGCTGAACTTGATTCAGCATCTTAAATATTCCGAAACAATTTCGGCAATTCATCAATTAACTTTTGCTATTTCATTTTCAAGAATTGTTAAAACAGCAGAAATAATAGCTTTACTTTCTTCCTGATTTTTTATTTGCTGGATGTATTTTATTTTTAAGTCTTTACCAATAATAATAACACAGCCCTTATCATCGCAGTTTCCCAGTTCCCATGTTTTTGATAAAAGACGGTTGTCATCTATCAATATCACAGCGCCCGGATATTGTTTTTCTTTTTCTCGCGCGGCATAACGAATAACAGAATTCGGAAGCCAGGTGTCGGCGCAATTAGCAATGCCTATTCCGGTATATTTTTCTTTAGGAAAGGCACGGGCTTTTATCGCATCCGATAAAGGATTGTTTACATCTTTGGCATCAGGATCTGTATAAAAAACAGCTAATACTTTTTGTCCGAAGTGTGGTATGGACATTGCTTTATCGTTGGCATTTTTCAGTTGTACATTATCAACGGTTTTTCCTGAGCTTCCATCAATCGCTACGCCTGTCTCCATTACAAAACAAAGTAAAAAGGAGATTAATAAACTTGTTTTCATGATGTAAGAACAATTTATACCACAAACATAGTTAAATGATTGAAGTATTCACCTTGTTTTTTAAAGAATGAAGAATGAAAATTAAAATATTTTGAAAACGATCCCCAAGCTGGTATAATGGATAAGGCTTAAAAGGCTTTTGTTTTTAAAACAAAAAGAAACAGTATAAATTTTTATATTTGCGCCCTGTTACAAGTTTAATAAAGCAATAAACATATCGGGGAATTAGCTCATTTGGCTAGAGCGCTTCGCTGGCAGTGAAGAGGCGACCGGTTCGAATCCGGTATTCTCCACTAAAAAGGACAACTCGTTGTTTTTGAGTTGTCCTTTTTTTATAAACCCTAAAGAAATAAAATCACATCGCTTCCGACACCACTCCTTTTACATCAGGAATCATTTTTTTAAGCAATACTTCTATTCCTGCTTTTAAGGTGATGGTTGAAGAAGGACATCCGCTGCACGATCCGCGCAACTGAACCGTTACAATGCCATCAATAAAACTTTTGAAAGTAATGCTGCCTCCGTCGTTTTCAACAGCCGGACGAATATATTCTTCAAGTATTTCTACAATCTTTACTTCGGTTTCTGTACTAGGTGCACTATGTTCTGTAAACAACTCTTGTGTTTTTTCAAACGTATTGTCAACAGGCATTTCCGTTTTGGGTAATTCATTAATGATAGGATTTCCATCACTAATGTAAATGCGAATAAAATCGCGCAATTCAAGTGTTATATCCATCCATTCAACAACATCTGTTTTAAGAACCGTTATAAAGTTAGAGGTCATAAATACAGATTTCACAAAAGGAAAATCGAACAACTTAGCTGCTAGTGGAGAACCTTGAGTTTCTGCTTTACTTAAATACTGGGCCGTTGCGTTGTTTTCAACTAATATTCGATTGGCAACAAACTTCATAGAAGAAGGGTTGGGTGTGCTTTCGGCATATATAATAACAGGCTTTTTAACCAATGTATCCATCTTTTCTTATTTTTGAAGAGTTTAAATAGTTATTACAAAGATACAAAATCATAAGCAACTATTTCGGCAGAAAAAATAGTTAATAAATTATAAAATATACTCACAGCAATATTTTTTATTTCGATTAGTAAAAAAATAAGCAGTAATTTGATCCTTATACAAGAAGTATAGCTAATGTATGGAAAGAGTATTAAAAATTAATTGTAGATGAATAGAAAACGAATGCTTATTTTTTCACTTAATTGGCATGTTGAAGTTCTTGTTTACAAAAGAAAAAATAGGACCTAAAATATTGAGGAAACAAACAAATAGCTATAGCAGGTTAAACAGAAAGACTAATGAAGGCAATAAATGAGTAAACAAACAGATTTTTTAATTATCGGTTCCGGTATAGCAGGATTGAGTTATGCTTTAAAAGCTGCAGTCCATGGCAAGGTGAGCATGATAACCAAGGCCAATGCCGATGAAAGTAATACAAAATATGCACAAGGTGGTATTGCAGCAGTAATGTATAGCCCCGATTCGTACGAAAAGCATGTGCAGGATACACTAATTGCCGGCGATGGTATTTGCAATGAAGAGGTAGTGCGCATGGTTATTACAGAATCAACTGAACGTATTAATGAGTTGATAGCTTGGGGAGCAAAGTTTGATAAGACTTCCAGCGGAGAATACGATTTGGCAAAAGAAGGCGGTCATTCCGAACACCGCATTTTACATCATAAAGACAACACGGGTTTTGAAATAGAAAGAGCCCTGCTCAAAGCGGTTCAGAATCATCCGAACATTGAAATATTAGATCATCATTTTGCGGTTGATATTTTAACGCAACATCACTTAGGTAAAGAGGTAAACAGTCGAACACCCGATATAACCTGTTATGGAGCATATGTGCTTAATTTGCGTACAAACAAAATAGAAATAATATTAGCCAAAACAACGCTAATGGCAACAGGCGGGGCGGGGCAGGTGTATGCCACCACCACTAACCCTACCATTGCAACCGGCGATGGTGTGGCAATGGTGTATAGAGCAAAAGGACAGGTTGAAGGGATGGAGTTTTATCAGTTTCACCCTACAGCGTTATATAATCCGCTTGAAAGTCCGTCGTTTCTTATTTCAGAAGCCGTGAGAGGTTTTGGAGGAGTTTTAAAAACGTTGGATGGAAAAGAGTTTATGCATAAATACGACGAACGAAAGTCTCTGGCACCACGCGATATAGTGGCAAGAGCCATTGACAATGAAATGAAAATTCGTGGAGATGATTATGTTTACTTGGATTGCCGACATCTTGATAAAGAAGAGCTATTAAAACATTTTCCCAATATTTACAATAAATGTTTGAGTTTAGGGATTGATATCACAAAAGATTACATACCTGTAGCTCCCGCAGCGCACTACATGTGCGGGGGAATTAAGGTGAATAAAAAAGGAAGAACTAGCATACAACGTTTATATGCTGTTGGAGAATGCTCATCAACAGGGTTGCATGGTGCAAATCGTTTGGCATCAAACTCATTATTGGAAGCTATTGTTTACGCCCATCATGCCTCAACAGATGCATTAGAAGTTTCTAAAACAGTGGTGTTCAACGAACATTTTCCTAGTTGGAATGCAGAAGGAACGCATTATCCGGAAGAAATGGTATTGCTTACACAGTCGTTAAAAGAGGTGCAAGCCATTATGTCCAATTATGTGGGGATTGTTCGTTCCGAATTACGTTTGCAAAGAGCTTTTGACCGCTTGGAAATACTGTATAAAGAAAATGAAGCACTGTATCTTAAAACAACTGTTTCAGTAAAACTTTGCGAGCTGAGAAATCTGATAAATGTTGCCTACATAATTATCAAACATGCACGCAAACGCAAAGAAAGCAGAGGATTGCATTATATGGTAAATTATTCTCAAAAAGAGAATTCATCTAATTGAAAACAGGACAGACATCTTAAAAGTTGTTAACTAAAATAAAAAAAGATTACAAAATTTAGGGATATTCAAAAGAAATACCTAAAATTGGCGTCTGAAAAACCAACCAACATTTTCTCTATATGCTTTTAACTATTCAAAGCACTCCGGAAGATTTTTTTCCAATAGCAATGATGTTTTTTGTTGCTATGGGATTTGTTGCAACTACTCTTGTTGCAACACATTTGTTGGGACCAAAACGAAAATCAAAAATTAAAGAAGAAGCATTTGAGTGCGGTATAGAATCGCAAGGCAATGCCCGTTTACCTTTTTCCATCAAATATTTTTTAGTTGCTATTCTTTTTGTTTTGTTTGATGTGGAAGTAATTTTCATGTATCCATGGGCTGTTAATTTTAAACATCTTGGTATTACAGGACTTTTTGAGATGTTAACCTTTGTAGCTTTTTTATTAGTGGGGTTTTACTACATTATTAAAAAAGGAGCATTGAAGTGGGAATAAAAAGTTAAAAGAATCAGTAAATAAATTCAAAAGCATCTTTTTGTTTTCGAATTATGACTTAAACTTTTGAATTGAAATCAAAATGAGCTCAATAGAAAAAACAAATATTGAAATTGCGAAAGCTCCTCCAGGCGTTGAAGGAGCCGGCTTTTTTGCAACATCGCTCGATAAAGCGGTGGGCATTGCTCGTTCAAACTCATTGTGGCCGCTACCTTTTGCTACTTCATGTTGTGGTATTGAGTTTATGGCAACAATGGCGTCCAGCTACGATTTGGCACGTTTTGGTTCAGAGCGTTTAAGTTTCTCGCCTCGTCAGGCCGATTTGTTAATGGTAATGGGCACTATATCAAAAAAATTAGCACCGGTTTTATTACAGGTATATGAGCAAATGGCTGAACCAAAGTGGGTATTGTCAATGGGAGCTTGTGCGTGTAGTGGTGGTATATTTGACACGTATAGTGTTTTGCAAGGCATAGATAGAATTATTCCTGTAGATGTGTATATTCCAGGATGTCCTCCACGTCCGGAGCAAGTATTGGATGGCATTATGCAAATTCAAAAATTAGCGCAGTCTGAAACAATCAGAAGAAGAGATTCTCCGGAATACACAGCTATGTTAAACAAATTGGGAATAGAATAATAAGCAAAATGGAAAGTAATTTAATAACTATTGTTGAGAATAAACTAAAAACACAGTTTGCTGATGCTTTTGTTTCGTCTGAAATAGTTGCTGATTACCCAACTTTTGTTGTGAAAAAAGACAATATAGCAGATATTGTTAAGTTTCTTTATGATGATCGCGAATTAGCATTTCAATATTTAACAACACTTGCAGGCTTGCATTACCCTGATAATAAAGGAGAAGAGTTTGGTGTAATGTACCAACTTCACAACCTTCCTAAAAACTACAGAATACGATTAAAAATATTTTTTAGTGTTAATGATTTAACTGTTCCATCAATTACGTCCGTATTTTCAGCGGCTAACTGGATGGAGCGTCAGGAGTTTGATTTTTTTGGAATACATTTTAAAGGACACCCTAATTTAAAACGTATTTTGAACATGGATGATATGCACTATCATCCAATGCGCAAGGAATACGCTCTTGAAGATAGTACAAGACAAGATAAGGACGATAAAATGTTTGGACGATAGATTAAGAAGTTAAAAGAGCGAAATGGATAAGTCAAAAGACAACCTTTTGAATTAAAGATTAAATGAGCGAAGCAAAAAATACAACAACTGATATTGTAGAAAAAGAATATAACATTCTTAATCTCGGTCCAACGCATCCGGCAACGCATGGTATTTTCCAAAATGTGTTAAAGATGGATGGTGAGATTATTATAGAAGCAGAATCGACCGTTGGATACATACACCGTGCATTTGAGAAGTTAGCGGAACACAGACCATATTATCAAATAACTCCCATTACAGATCGCTTAAACTATTGTTCATCACCCATAAACAATATGGGTTGGCATATGACGGTAGAAAAATTAATAGGCGTTGAAATTCCTAAACGTGTGCAATACATGCGTGTAATTATCATGGAATTGGCACGTATTGCCGACCACGTGATTTGTAATAGTGTAATTGGTGTTGATACGGGTGCAATGACTGGTTTTTTATATATCTTCCAAATGCGGGAGCGCATTTATGAAATTTATGAAGAGTTGTGTGGAGCGCGTTTAACAACAAACATTGGTCGGATTGGTGGATTGGAAAGAGATTTTTCTCCAAAAGCGTGGGATTTGTTGGATAAGTTTTTGAAAGATTTCCCTCCCGCATTAAAGGAGTTTGAAAATCTTTTAATGCGTAACAGAATATTTATGGATCGCACGATTGGTTGCGGACCAATAACTGCTGAAAGAGCCTTGAATTATAGCTTTTCCGGACCTAACCTAAGAGCAGCCGGAGTTGATTATGATGTGCGGGTAATGAATCCATATTCATCCTATGAAGAGTTTGATTTTATGATTCCTTTGGGAACAAGTGGCGATACGTATGATCGTTTTATGGTGCGTGAACAGGAGATGTGGGAAAGCATAAAGATCATTCAACAGGCCATCGAAAAGATAAAAAAAGAACCGGCAGGTGTTTTCCATGCTGATGTTCCTGAGTTTTATCTTCCTCCAAAAGAAGAAGTGTATAACAATATGGAAGCCTTGATTTATCATTTTAAAATAGTGATGGGCGAAACGGAAATTCCAAAAGGCGAAGTATATCACGCTGTGGAAGGTGGCAACGGAGAATTGGGATTTTATTTAATAAGTGATGGAGGACGAACACCATATCGTTTGCATTTCAGAAGACCATGTTTTATATATTATCAGGCGTTTACCGAAATGGTAAAAGGAGCTATGCTTTCAGATGCAATCTTAACAATGAGTAGCATGAATGTAATAGCAGGAGAATTAGATGCATAAATAAATTAAAACAGAAAAAAAATGAAAACAACATTAAATCTTATCGCGTTATCAGTAATAGTTCTTTTATCGGCATGTAGTACGTCTGATAAATTCTCTGCTATGAAGAGAAAGTATAAACCCGGTTATTATGTTGAATTTGGAGGCAATAAAAAAGCTCCCTCGGCAGTCAATATTGGCTCTCAATCGCAATCATCCACCAATAAAGCAGCCTCAAGTAAAGAAATGGCTGCTGTAGCCGAAACCATTATAAATACAGAAAAGGAAGCCGAAAAAAAATATCCATTAACAGCTAGCAATGATAATAAAGTAAATAGTTCCTCAATAGAGCTCCAAGAACAATCGGAGAACAACAACTTTAAATACAACGGCTTCGGATATAAAAAAACAAACTCCTGCAAAACCATCGAGACTGCAAAAAGCAATACTTTCTAGGTTTAGTAAAAAAGCAAAAGCCAAATCTTCCACAGGTGATGCAGATACAATGCTAATTGTTGAAATTATATTTTGTTTCATTCCTATATTATCCTTAATAGCAATGTACCTGAAAGATGGCAAATCTATAACATTAAATTTTTGGGTTGATTTAATTTTATATATTACATTCATAGGATGGATAATTTTTGGATTATTAGTAGTATTGGATGTAGTAAATTTAGCATAGTAATATGAGCACTCAAGTACACGGAGCACAACCATTTGACAAAGCTAAACGCGCTACTATTGTTTTTAGTGAAGAGGCGATGCAAACGGTTCAAAAAATCATTAAACGTTATCCGGAAGGAAAACACAAGTCAGCCTTGTTGCCGGTATTGCATGTTGCTCAGGCTGAGTTTGGCGGTTGGGTGAGTCCGGAAGTAATGGATTATGTAGCATCTGTATTAAATATTAAACCCATTGAAGTATTTGAGGTAGCATCGTTTTACTCAATGTTCAATTTAAAACCTGTTGGTAAATGCCAATTGGAAGTATGCCGTACATCATCGTGCTGGGTGAGAGGTGCCGAAGATATTGTAAAGTATTTAGAGCAAAAGCTCGAAATTAAAGAAGGGGAAGTAACAGCCGACGGAATGTTCTCTATTAAAACAGTTGAATGTTTAGGAAGTTGCGGAACGGCACCAATGCTGCAATGCGGAGCTTCATTTCATGAAAACCTTACATTTGAAAAAGTTGATAAAATAATTGAGGATTATCGTACGCAAAATACATTAAGAAGCTATACGGATTTAGATTATAAGAACACACTGTAGACCTCACCCCTTAATCCCCTCTCCACAAGAGAGCGGGGCGACAGGTGAAGTCCATAATAAAACCAAAAGTTTGATTAAAGCTATAAATTAATATATAAACTAAATCACAAGTCCTCTCCTGTGGAGAGGATTTAGGAGAGGTGGAAATGGGTAAAAAACTATTAATACATAACGACAAAGTTCCTAACATCCACACGTTGGAAATGTACCGTCAGCATGGTGGCTATGCCTCTGTTGAAAAGGCGCTGAAAACGATGCAACCCAACGACGTTGTGGAAGAAGTGAAGAAGTCAGGCTTAAGAGGTAGAGGTGGTGCAGGTTTCCCAACAGGAATGAAATGGAGTTTTTTAGCAAAGCCGGAAGGTGTTGAACGCTATTTGGTTTGTAATGCTGATGAATCGGAACCAGGAACATTTAAAGATCGCTACTTGATGGAAAAAATTCCTCACGCATTGGTGGAAGGAATGATTACATCAAGCTACGCATTAGGAGCAAAAACATCTTACATCTATATACGCGGTGAATATTTTTATGTAGCCCGTATCGTTGAAAAGGCGATTGAAGAGGCTTATGCAGCAGGTTATTTAGGAAAAAACATTTTGGGTACAGATTTCTCACACGACTGTTATGTACAAGTTGGTGGAGGCGCATATATCTGTGGAGAAGAAACCGCCTTATTAGAATCGCTGGAAGGTAAAAGAGGAAACCCTCGTATCAAACCTCCATTTCCTGCAGTTGCAGGTTTGTATGGTTGTCCTACTGTTGTAAACAATGTTGAAACAATTGCAGCCGTTTGCCCAATCATTAACATGGGTGGAGAAGAATACGCTAAAATTGGTATTGGAAAAAGTACAGGAACAAAGTTGATTTCAGCATCCGGGCATATTAACAAACCGGGTGTTTACGAAATAGAGCTTGGTTTACCTGTTGAAGAATTTATTTATTCAGAAGAATATTGCGGTGGAATTATTAATGGTCACAAACTAAAAGCGGTTATAGCAGGTGGATCTTCTGTACCGGTATTGCCGGCAGAGTTGATTCTGAAAACAGCAAAAGGGGAACCTCGTTTAATGAGCTACGAATCATTAGCTGATGGAGGTTTTGCAACAGGAACGATGCTTGGTTCAGGCGGATTTATGGTATATGACGAAACAACAAGCATTGTTAAAAATTATATACATTGGCTCGCTTTTATCATCATGAAAGTTGCGGACAATGTTCTCCATGCCGTGAAGGGACAGGCTGGATGGAAAAAATATTACACAGAATAGTTGAAGGTCACGGAAAACCTAGTGATATTGATTTGTTATGGGATGTTCAACGAAAAATAGAAGGAAACACTATTTGTCCTTTGGGAGATGCTGCTGCATGGCCTGTAGCTGCGGCTATTCGTCACTTCCGTGCAGAGTTTGAAGAATATGTGAATCATCCAGAAAGAATTAAAGATGTAAGACATTATTATAGCGTTCATCAACTGGCGGATACTTACAAATGAAGAAAACAATTAAGATAATATTAATTTTTGCATTATTCATAGTTGCATGCAAAAAGAAAAGCACAACAACCCCGGCGCCTGCAACACCAGTGGCGACATTAAACGGAAATATGACAGCAAAATTAAACGGAAATAATTGGGTGTCTATACAAAATACGGGATTGTTGATTATTGAACAATCAAATAATGTTTCGGGTTTGGTATTAAATGGACAAACAGCTTCTGATATATTTGCAATAGGGATAGATTTACCAACCGCAAGCTCTACATTAGTGGCTGGTAATCATGATCTTGGTGGCGCACTGGATGATGTTACATTCACCTACTCAACAAAAACAGCTGGAGGAGGAACATTAAGTCAAGACCTTACAGACAGTGGTCATGTTGTGATAACATCTGTGGATAATGTAAATAAAAAAGTGTCTGGAACATTTAATTTCAAACTTCATAAAGTTGGATCCACGGCGTCTGCAGATAGCATTAAAATTACAGCAGGTGTTTTTACAAATATTAATTATACAATTTCAAATCAATAGGAGTTATATTGTTTAGTAAATGAAGGTCATTCTTTTTCAGAATAAAAATAAATCATGCCAACAGTAACAATAGACGGACAAAGCATAGAAGTACCAAATGGCACAACCATCTTGCAGGCGGCTCGCATGATAGTTGAACAAAAGGACTACAACGGACAAGACATTGCTCCGCCTACCATGTGTTATTACTCAAAGCTGAAAACAAGCGGAGGATATTGTCGTACATGTATTGTAAAGGTTACTAAAGGCAGCGCTGCAAATCCAACACCAATGCCTAAACCTGTTGCATCTTGTCGTACAATGGTAATGGATGGAATGGAAGTGGTGAACACAACTTCACCTGAAGTATTGGAAGCACGAAAAGGTGTTGTTGAATTTTTATTGATCAATCACCCGCTGGATTGCCCTATTTGCGACCAAGCCGGAGAATGTCATTTACAGGATTTAGGTTATGAGCATGGCTTGGCAAAAACTCGTTATGAGTTTGAACGAAGAACATTTGATAAAATAGATATTGGTCCCTACATAAAATTACATATGACACGCTGTATCATGTGTTTCCGCTGTGTAAAGGTCGCCGATCAATTAACGGATAACAGAAGTCATGGAATGATTTTCCGGGGAGATTCTTCCGAAATAAGTACGTACATTGAAAAAGTTATTGATAACGATTTTTCGGGGAATGTAATAGATGTTTGTCCTGTGGGGGCTTTAACCGACAGAACGTTCCGCTTCAAAAGCCGTGTGTGGTTTACCAAACCAATGGACGCTCATCGTAACTGTACAAAATGTTCCGGAAAGGTTGCAATATGGTTGAAAGGCAATGATGTATTGCGCGTTACATCGCGCAAAGACAGATGGGGAGAAGCAGAAGAGTGGATTTGTAATGAATGCCGTTTTGAGAAAAAAGAAGTGAAAGATTGGGTAATAGAAAAGCCTCGTCATATTGATAGGCACTCGGTGATTTCGCAAAATCATTATGAAAATCTTGTGACGTTGAAGTTGGATATTGGCAAACAACAAAAACAATTAGCGGATAAAAAATAAGAACCCAAACGGTCAGAAAATATGACATTATCCTTTTTTATATATAAACTAATAATAGTACTTATTGTATTTGTAATGACTTTGGTTGTTGCAATGTACAGTACGTACGGAGAACGAAAAATAGCTGCATTTTTGCAAGATCGGGTTGGTCCTGACAGAGCGGGTCCTTTCGGTATCCTTCAACCTTTGGCAGATGGGGTTAAGATGTTTATGAAGGAAGAGATGATACCTAGTGTGTCTAACAAGGTATTGTTCATTATCGGTCCGGGAATAAGCATGATGACAGCCTTTTTAACAGGTGTTATTATTCCTTGGGGAAAGTCGCTGAACATTGACGGTGTTGAATATCCATTACAAATAACAGACTTAAACATTTCTATTCTTTATTTATTCGGAGTACTGTCAATAGGTGTATATGGTATAATGATAGGTGGATGGGCGTCTAACAATAAATTTTCTTTACTTGGTGCCGTGCGCGCATCCTCACAAATGATAAGCTATGAAGTTGCAATGGGTTTATCAATCATTGCACTTATAATGACAACCGGAACCTTGAGTTTGGGTGAAATTGCAGCACAACAAGAAGGGTGGCGCTGGAATGTGGTGTTTCAACCATTGGGATGTTTGATATTTGTTATTTGTGCTTTTGCAGAAACCAACAGAGCCCCGTTTGACTTACCAGAATGCGAAACAGAACTTGTTGGAGGGTACCATACGGAGTACAGCTCTATGAAACTTGGTTTCTTTTTATTCGCAGAATACATCAACATGTTTGTTTCTTCTGCGGTAATATCAACGTTTTATTTCGGTGGTTATAATATGCCATTTATTGGTCGTTTTGTGCATGATCAAAATACATTGGCCGTTTTAGGATTTGTATTTTTATTTGCTAAAATTATTTTTGGAATATTCTTTTTTATGTGGGTGAGATGGACATTGCCTCGCTTTAGATATGACCAATTAATGAACTTAGGGTGGAAAACATTAATACCATTGTCCATTCTTAATTTGGTGCTTACAGGCTTATGGATGATGAGAGATGAGCTAATGAAAATGTTTTAATTTTTATTGAACCTGAAAATGCAATTAACAAACAGATCCAAAGTAGTATCAAAAAAGGAAATGACCTTTATGGAAAGCCTTTATCTGCCTGCTATTTCAAGCGGAATGATGATTACGCTTAAACATTTGTTTAAAAAACCGGCTACTATTAAATATCCTGAACAAATACGTCCATTTAGTGGTATTTATCGTGGTCAGCATGTTTTAAAACGTGACGAAAACGGAGCAGAACGTTGCACTGCTTGTGGATTATGTGCTGTGGCCTGTCCTGCAGAAGCTATTACCATGACAGCCGCAGAGCGCGTTAAGGGAGAAGAACATTTGTATCGGGAAGAAAAATATGCAGCGAAATATGAAATAAATATGTTGCGTTGTATCTTCTGTGGAGATTGCGAAGAAGCTTGTCCGAAGGAAGCTATATTTTTAACCGATAGAAAAGTAGATAGTTTTTATACCCGTAAAGAACTTGTTTACGGTAAAGATATTTTGGTAGAACCGATTAGCAACCCAATCGATTTGAGTAAACGTCAAACTGAGGAGGTAAAAGAGTTTAAACATCATAAAGAGTTTGCCCACAATCAAACATTCGCCGACAAAGCAAAAGCAATCAAACATTAAAAGAGGGAAATAGAAAGAAAGATGGCAGCATCAATAACAACAAATTTGTTTTACCTATTATCATTTTTAGTGATAATGTTTGCCTGTATGGTGGTAATAACTAAAAACCCTGTACATAGTGTTTTGTATTTAGTATTAACTTTTTTTGCAATAGCCGGGCATTATGTTTTATTGAACGCTCAATTTTTGGCAGCAGTTCACGTAATTGTTTACGCTGGGGCTATTATGGTGTTGTTCTTATTCATCATCATGATGTTGAACCTGAATGATGATACAGAAAAACATAAAAGCATTTGGTTAAAAGCAACGGCAACGATTGCTTCAGGAGCATTATTGGTAGTGCTTGTTGGGGCGGTTAAAGGATCGGCAGAATTAAAAGCTGCGAAAGTATTTGACTCTAAAATAGGATTGATAGAAGAGTTGGGCAAAACATTATTTACCGATTTTTTATTACCCTTTGAATTGTCATCAATCTTATTGCTATCAGCAATGGTTGGAGCGGTTATGTTAGGTAAAAAGGACTCAAACTAAGAAAGAAAAAATGTCAGCGATTGAAATTGTACCAATAGACAGATATTTATTATTAAGTACCATATTGTTTACAATAGGTGTGTTGGGTGTGCTTTACAGACGTAACGCCATTATTATTTTTATGTGTATTGAATTGATGTTGAATGCTGTTAACCTTTTGTTAGTAGCATTTTCGAGTTATTTATCCGACAGCAAAGGTCAGGTATTTGTTTTTTTTATTATGGCTGTGGCGGCAGCAGAGGTGGCGGTTGGCTTGGCAATATTAATGATGGTTTACAGAAATTCAAAGTCAACAGATATTGACGAATTGAATAAATTAAAATGGTAAATGGAGTAACTAGTATAGAGTCATTAGTAAATAGACAAATCGGAAACTCGCTAATGACCAGATACTAAGTACTAAAGACAAAAACATATATGATACAATTAGTTTATTTAGTTCCATTGCTTCCTTTCATCGGTTTTTTGATTATTGGTTTTTTTGGAAAGAACATGTCAAAAGGATTAGTTGGGACTATTGGTAGTGGGGCTGTTTTGGGTGCTTTTGCGATTTCATTAGGTATATTTTTAGAGTTAACTTCTCAACCACAAAAATCAGTAACAGTTCATTTGTTCGACTGGATCAGTGTTGGTAACTTATCAATTCCTTTTTCATTTTTAGTTGATCCTCTTTCTTCTCTTTTCTTATTAATTATTACCGGTATCGGTTTCCTAATTCATCTTTATTCAACAGGCTACATGAGCCATGACGAGGGTTTTTCAAGATTCTTTGCCTATCTTAATTTGTTCGTATTCTTCATGTTATTGTTGGTATTAGGTTCAAATTACCTGATTATGTTCGTAGGTTGGGAAGGTGTTGGGTTGTGCTCCTATTTATTAATTGGTTTTTGGTTTAAAAACACCGCTTATAACAATGCTGCTAAAAAAGCATTTGTAATGAACCGCATAGGTGATTTAGGCTTTTTACTTGGTATTATTTTAATATTTGTAACCTTTGGCAGCATCAATTACGATGAGGTGTTTCCCGTTGCAATTACCTTTCATCCAAACACTCCTGTAATTACTGCAATTACCTTATTATTATTTATTGGCGCTATGGGTAAAAGTGCTCAGCTACCTTTATTTACCTGGTTGCCGGATGCGATGGCCGGTCCAACACCTGTTTCGGCATTGATACACGCTGCAACGATGGTTACTGCCGGTATATACATGGTTTCGCGTTCGAATATTTTATATACCTTAGCTCCATTCACAATGGAAATAGTTGCTATTGTTGGAGCTTGTACAGCCTTGTTTGCAGCTACCATTGGTTTAGCACAAAACGATATTAAAAAAGTGTTGGCTTATTCAACAGTTTCTCAGCTAGGGTATATGTTCCTTGCATTGGGCGTTGGAGCATATACAGGAGCCGTGTTTCATGTGATGACACATGCGTTTTTTAAAGCCCTGTTGTTCCTTGGTGCAGGTAGTGTTATACATGCGATGAGCAATGAACAAGACATTCGTAAAATGGGTGGCTTGAAAAGCAAAATACCCGTTACTCATTTAACCTTTTTAATAGGAACACTTGCAATAGTTGGTTTTCCTGGTTTCTCCGGATTTTTCTCAAAAGATGAAATATTAGCACACGCTTATGAACACAGCAAATTGTTATGGACTTTAGGAGTTGCAGGTGCTGCTATGACAACCTTTTACATGTTTCGGTTATACTTCCTTACATTTCATGGTTCCTTTAGAGGTACACATGAACAAGAACATCATTTGCATGAGTCTCCTTCATCAATGACAATTCCATTGATGGTATTAGCAGTTCTTTCGGTGGTGGGTGGTTTTATCGGTATTCCTGAAGTATTAGGTGGTTCGCACATGTTAGAAGGGTTTTTAAAACCTGTTTTTGAATCTTCTTCGTTCTATCTACCTCATCACATGGAACATGATACAGAGATAATGTTAATGGTTATTGCTGTATCGGTGATGGCTGTTGCAATGTATTATGCATATACGGTTTATGTGAAAAACAATACGCTTCCTGCAAAAGAAGGAGAGGAGTTAAAACCTGCTCACAAGCTTATTTACAACAAATACTGGGTGGATGAAATTTACGAAACCATTATTACAAAACCATTAAATTTCATTTCGGAAATATTATACAAAATTGTTGACAATCAAATTGTGGATGGCATTGTGAATGGGGTTGGAACTATTGTTAACACAGTAAGTGGTGGTATACGTTATTTACAAAGCGGGAACATTGGGGCATACATTTTTTTAATGGTGATAAGCATTGTTATAATTATTGCTACCAGAATGTTTTAGCATTAATTTATTATAGATAAAATTATTTTATACTACATGATTACATTATTGTTGATATTTTTTCCTTTGTTAGCAGCATTGTTGGTGCTACTTACAAAAGGTGAACAAGCAAAGAAAATAGCATTGTTGGCATCTGTTGCAGAGTTTGTTATTTCTATTTACGCACTTGGTAATTTCACTCATGATGCAAGTACTCAGTTTGAATTAAATGTTCCTTGGGTGGCATCTTTAGGTATTTCGTTTCATGTTGGTATTGACGGAATATCCATGTTAATGGTACTTTTAACCACCTTTTTGGTTCCTGTAATTATACTTTCGGCATTTAAAACAGATTATAAAAATCCTAATCAGTTTTACGCATTGATATTGACTATGCAAATGGCGTTAATTGGGGTATTCGTTTCCTTAGACGGGTTTTTATTTTACGTTTTCTGGGAGCTGGCATTAATTCCAATCTACTTTATCTGCTTGCTTTGGGGTGGTGAAAACAGAGCAAAAGTAACATTCAAGTTTTTTGTTTACACCTTAGCCGGTAGTTTGTTTATGTTGGCAGGCTTAATTTATTTGTACCAACACACAACACAAGGTAGCAGCAGTTTTGATATAAAAGCATTGTATCAAGCAGGCAGCAGCTTATTACCTGCAGAACAAGGTTTTATATTTTGGGCCATGTTTATTGCCTTTGCTATTAAGATGCCGATATTTCCTTTCCATACATGGCAACCTGATACATATACTGCGGCTCCTGCTCAAGGAACCATGTTGCTTTCGGGTATCATGCTTAAAATGGGAACGTATGGTGTTATTCGTTGGTTAATAATGCTTGTTCCGGTTGGAGTTAATAACTGGTCAGGAGTTGCAATTACCTTATCGGTAATAGGTGTGGTTTACGCATCGTGTATAGCCATTGTTCAAAAGGATTTTAAACGACTTATCGCATATTCTTCTATTGCCCATGTGGGTTTAATAGCAGCAGGGACGCTTGCCTTAAATGTTCAAGGTGTTCAGGGAGCATTGATACAAATGTTGAGTCATGGTGTGAATGTAGTGGGCATGTTTTTTATTGTTGACCTTATTCAAAGCCGCACCAAAACAAGAGAAATAAGTGCATTAGGTGGAATACGAAATGTGAATCCTCAGTTTGCCGTATTGTTTTTGATCGTATTGCTTGGAAGTGTTGCCTTACCTTTAACAAATGGTTTTGTTGGAGAGTTTTTATTGTTGAACGGACTGTTTCAATATAGCCCTTATTTAACCGCATTTGCAGGATTATCGGTTATTTTGGGTGCTGTATATATGTTACGTAGCTACCAATCAATTATGTTGGGCGAAACAAATGCAATAACAGCAACTTTCGCTTCGCTTGAAGGAAGCGAAAAAGCAGTTTTAATAATTATATGTGCGGCAATTATTGTGTTTGGTGTGTATCCTAAACCGTTGTTGGATATTGCTGCGCCGGCGGTTAATCAGTTACTAGGAAGTTAAAAACACCTCACCCCTTCATCCCCTCTCCACAACAGAGGGGGCAATAGGTGAGAAGCAAAAAACAAATAATAAAACCTGTATCCAAATGGATAGTTGGATTTTGATAATAAATAACAATTAACTAAGCCTCCCTTTTGGGGAGGTTGGAGGGGCTTATGAACACATTAATATTACTTTCTTTACTAGGTGTTTTTTCTTTACTCGCTGAAATTTTCAGCTTCAAGAAGATATTGTATCCTGTTGTATTAATAGGATTGGCAGCTACATTTGGGGTTTTACTGTGCGATTGGGGAACAGTTCAAACCTATTACAATATGGTAAGGGTTGACGATTTTTCTATCAGCTTTTCATTGGTACTGATATTTATAGCCTTCCTTTGGTTCATTATGGCAAAAGGCTTTTTGAATGATGATGAAGAAAACAAAACGAATTATCATTCTCTTGTACTATTTGCATTGGTGGGCGCTTTATGCATGGTTTCCTACACCAATATGACCATGTTATTTTTAGGGATAGAAATATTGTCTATACCCATGTATGTTTTAGCAGGTTCAAATAAAAACAGTCTGGCATCCAATGAAGCGGCTTTCAAATACCTGATAATGGGTTCTTTTGCTACGGGCTTTTTATTATTTGGTATAACTATGATTTATGGAGCAACGGGCTCATTCGATTTATCGGAAATAGCTGTTGCCGTTAAAATGCATCCCGAAAGTCTTTCAAATATTTTTTATCTGGGCTTATTGTTGATGCTTATCGCTATGACATTTAAGGTTTCTGCGGCACCCTTTCACTTTTGGGCACCTGATGTTTACCAAGGAGCGCCAACACAAGTTACAGCCTTTATGGCAACCATTGTTAAAACAGCAGCATTTGCAGCATTTTTAAAATTGTTCTATACAGCCTTTGCGGATGTAAATACTGTTTGGATGACTATTATTTGGGTTATTTCAGCATTAACGTTGTTAATAGGAAACATTACAGCCGTTCAGCAAACCAGTGCTAAACGTATGCTGGCTTATTCAAGTATTGCACACGCCGGCTATATGTTAATGGCGCTATTGGCTCAAAATCACTATTCAAAAGGCTCTATTTTGTTTTATACATTGGCATATTCTGTTGGTTCTATAGCAACGTTCAGTATTGTGAGCACGGTTGTAAGTAACAATAATGGAAAGGACGAAGTAGAATCATTTAACGGGCTGGCAAAATCAAATCCTTTTTTAGCAGGTGTAATGACCATTGCTTTATTGTCCTTAGCAGGAATTCCTCCTACAGCAGGTTTCTTTGCTAAGTATTACATTTTTACCTCTGCTTTTTTATCGGGCAATGTAGGCTTGGTTATTATTGCCATCATAGCATCGTTAATAGGCGTTTATTATTACTTCAAAATAATTATTGCCATGTACTTTAAACAAGGCAATGAAACTGCAATTACCTTACCGGCAAGTCAAAAATTCTTGTTATTTGTTGTAGTTATTGCAATCATTGCATTGGGCATATTCCCTGATTTTATTATCAAATTCTTTTAAAGAGCTGAAACCTCTGCTTTTTGATACTACCACTTTTTCCATTTTAACTATAAGGATGAAATACATTTTATTCTTTCTTTCCTTTACTATTGTTAGCAATCAGGCACTTTCTCAAAATACGGACATTGATATTTTAAAAAATATTAATTTGCATCGTAATACAAATCTGGACAATACTTTTAAAGGCGTTTCTTTTTCTGTTTATCCGATGAGCGCCATAGTCCCCATAGCTGCAATATGCACAGGCTTCATTAAAAAAGACAGTGTTATTAAAGAAAAGGGGCTCTATATCGGTGCTTCTGCTTTGCTTTCATTAGGTGTTGAGTTTGCCCTGAAATATAGCATGAACAGAAACAGACCCTATCAAACATATCCCTTCATTCAAAATGTGGTGAGTGAAAATTCTCCGTCTTTTCCTTCGGGTCATACCTCGGCTGCTTTTGCCACCGCCACTTCGCTTAGCTTATCATACAGCAAATGGTATATAATAGTTCCGTCCTATTTATGGGCCTGTTCTGTGGCTTATTCACGATTGGATCTTGGAGTGCATTATCCGAGTGATGTGTTAGGAGGTGCAATAGTAGGAGCAGGAAGCGCTTATTTATGCTACAAAGCAAACCAATGGTTGCATAAAAGAAACATTATGAAACAGAAGAACGATAACTTTAATCTATTATGAGAATATAAATCAACCGGACGAACAAAAAAATTTGGTTTTATTTTCCTACCTTTGATTACATTTACAGGAGAAAAAAGAAGTTATATTCAGCTAACATTTTTAATTTGGAAAGATGGGCAACGAAGAACATGATGGGTCGGAAGAGAGTGAAATACCAAACTTACTTTTGTTGATTGATCGCTTTGAAGAAATGCTTATCAATAACAAGCATTACTTTTTTGATGCCGCAGAGTACGAATGTATTATCGATTATTATTTTGATAAAAACAACATAAACAAAGCCGTGCAGTCTATTGATTTTGCATTGGCACAATACCCCTTTTCATCAGTATTTTATTTGCGCAAAGCTCAAATGCTAGCGGCTTCTAACCGAAGCCAGAAAGCATTGGAAATACTTTCGTATGTTGAAAGTATTGATCCGTCCAATACAGAGCTCTACATGACAAAAGGCTCTATTTATAGCCAAATGGGACTTACAGATCAAGCCATTGAAAACTATAAAAAAGCTGCAGAGAATGGCGAAAGCATTGATGAAATTTACTTAGCAATGGCATATGAGTTTGAAAGTTCAGGGCGATATAACGATGCCATTTTTTATTTAAAAAAAGCAATTAGTGACAACCCCGAAAACGAAGCTGTATTATACGAACTGGCGTTTTGTTATGAGTTAAATAATCAGTCGGAAGAGAGCATAAAATACTATACTGATTTTCTTGAAAAACATCCATACTCAAGTGTTGCGTGGTTTAATTTGGGAATCTCTTACAATAAGCTGGAACTGTACGAAAAAGCAATTGATGCTTGCGATTATGCCATTGCAATTCAAGAAGATTTTGCGTCAGCATATTTCAATAAAGGCGATTCGCTGGTGAGTTTAAACCGTTTGGATGAAGCCATCGAAGTATTTAAAGAAACATTGAAATTTGAAGAACCGGAGGCGATTACCTATTACTGCATTGGCGAGTGTTATGAAAAAAAGGAAGATTATGATAAAGCATTGATTTATTACAATAAAGCAATTGCGGTTAATCCTCATTATGCTGATGCTCTATTGGGTATAGCTGTTGTGCTGGATGCAAAAAACCAGACTAACGAAGCCTTGCATTATGTAAAAAAAGCAGTTGAGCTTGAAAGTGAAAATCCCGAACATTGGTATGTGTATGGAGAGTTGCAATACAAAATGCAATTTTATGAAGATGCAGAAATTTCTTTCAAAAAAGTAATAGATCTTGATCCTTCTAATCCTTCGATATGGTTGGACTATGCGAATCTTTTATTTGAACAAGAAGACAAAAACGGATCGTTGGAAATACTGGCAGAAGGGATAAAACATCATCCTAAAAACGCTGAGTTGTTGTACCGTATTTCGGCCTGTTTGATGAGTATAGGGCAAAAACAAGAAGCATTGAGCTTTTTACAAAAAGCATTAAAATTGAATTATGAACTTCACAATGAACTATTTAACTATCTGCCACAATTAAAAGAGAACACAAGTATTACCGATTTAATAGAATCCTATAAGAAATAAAATTTATGAATTTTACATTACCGCACATCCCTGAACGTTCTTTAAAACCTCGTAATAGTGGCATTACCATGATGATGGATAAAGGACTCAGTATTCGTCAGGTAGAAGATTTTTTATCCATGAATGATGATCTCACAGATCTTGTAAAGCTTGGTTTTGGAACCAGCTACCTTACTAAAAATGTTGAACAAAAGATAAAACTATACAAAGAAGCCGGCATTAAAGTGTATTTGGGAGGAACCCTTTTTGAAGCATTTATCATTCGCGGAATGTTTAAAGAATACGTACAACTTTTAGAAAAATTAAAACTGGAATATGCAGAAGTGTCTGACGGCTCAATTGCTATAAATCATGATGAAAAGTGTGAGTATATCAGAACACTTGCGAAAAATTATACGGTATTATCCGAAGTCGGTTCAAAAGAAGCCGGTATAATTATTCATCCTGCAAAATGGACATCGATGATGCTGAAGGAGTTAGAGGCAGGCTCATGGAAGGTAATTGCCGAAGCAAGAGAAAGTGGCACCGTTGGTATTTATCGTTCGAATGGTTCAGCACATGTGTTACTGATTAATAAAATATTATCAAAAGTAAACAAAGATGATATTTTGTGGGAAGCTCCTCAAAAGGCTCAACAAGTGTGGTTTTTAAAACTATTAGGAGCTAACGCAAATTTGGGAAATATTTCTTACGATGATGTGATACCTTTAGAAACCTTACGTTTAGGACTTCGTGGCGATACTTTTTTTAGTTTTTTACCAAAAAATTTGAAAAAGAATCAAACCAGCATTCAAATGGAATAACTAAAATTGAGCTATAAAAATGAAAGAAGTAACCGTATCAGAACTCAAACAATTGAAAGACAGCAATGCAGAATTTCAATTGATAGATGTTAGAGAAGAACATGAACTCGAAATCAGCGAAATAGGTGGAGAGCATATCCCAATGGGAGATGTGATGGATAATTTAGATAAAATATCCAAATCAAAAAAAGTAGTTATCATGTGTCGCAGTGGAGCACGATCAGGCACTATTTGTAATGCCTTAGAAGCAGAGGGCTTTGATAACGTATATAACCTGAAAGGAGGAATTCTTGCATGGTCAAATGAAATAGACCCTTCAATAACTAAATATTAAAATTCAAAAACATACCTAAGAGGAAAGACAAAAGCTTATGATTGAACTTTTTAAACACATTGTCCACCTTGATTTTGAGTGGTTATTCGGCAATTACGGAACAGCTGTGTACTTCATTTTGTTTTTAGTTATTTTCATTGAAACAGGTTTGGTACTAATGCCTTTTTTACCTGGTGATTCATTATTATTCACAGCAGGCTTATTTGCCCGATTAGGTTTTTTAGACATGGCCTTTTTACTTATGTTGTTATTTGCTGCTGCTGTTATAGGTGATAATACCAATTATTGGGTTGGGAGAAAAATTGGGCTAAAAGCGCTGCAAATAAAGCTAAAAGGCAAGAATATAGTAAAGCCGGAATACTTGACTAAAACACATGCCTTTTACGAAACATACGGACCCAAAACAATTATCATGGCTCGTTTTGTGCCTATTGTTAGAACCTTTGCTCCTTTTGTTGCCGGCGTTGCAGAAATGAATTATCGTAAATTTTTAACGTTTGATATACTTGGCGGAGCCATTTGGATTTCTAGCCTAACCTTTGCTGGTTACTTTTTAGGAGAAATCCCTTGGATAAGGAATAATATTGAAAAAGTTGCTTTGCTAATTATTTTTATATCTATACTTCCAATTATTATAGAAGTTATAAAAAGAAAAAAGAAAAAAGTGTAGATTTTACTTTTTTATCAAATTACCTGCTTTGTCAATAAAGGCTTGTTTACCGCTTGCTCTCACTACCGCTTGCTCTCCCATAAATTCACCGATAAAATCAAACATGGGTTTAAGTATTTCTACACCTTGTGTGTTTACCAATCCCCAGCCTTTTTGGCTTATTCTAACCCTTGCCAATCCTTCTTGAAAATTTTCAACCTGATCGTATTTGGGTTTAACAATCACTCGTCCTGCAGTGTCTATAAACCCCCACTTTCGTTCTAGTTTTACTTTTGCCAAACCATTGTAAAAGTGTCCAACATATTCATATTTTTCTGAGGTAACCACTTCTTTGCCTCTCCATGTTTGTGCAACAATACTCTGATAATTCCAAACCAATAATATTATCAATGCGCATAGTCGCTTAAATTTAGCCTTCATAAATAGTTCATTTTATGGAATAAAAAACCAATCGAAGATACTACCATTTTTGAATACGATAAAAGTTTATAAAAAAATCAGGAGGATATTACTCTCACGAATAGTGGTTTGTGCAATTTGTTGAAACATTTTATAAACCTCAACGTACGAGTGTTACGTTAAAAACAAATACAAAAAATGAGGCAACTAAAAATTTCTAAGCAAGTTACAAATCGTGAAACAGCTTCTCTTGACAAATATCTTCAAGAGATTGGACGCGTAGAGTTAATTACGGCAGAAGAAGAGGTGGAACTTGCAAAACGTATAAGGGCTGGTGATCAGGCGGCTTTAGAAAAACTCACAAAGGCCAATTTACGCTTTGTTGTATCTGTTTCAAAACAGTATCAAAATCAGGGGTTGACCTTACCGGATTTAATAAACGAAGGCAATTTGGGATTAATCAAAGCTGGTCAGCGCTTTGATGAAACACGTGGGTTTAAATTTATTTCGTATGCTGTTTGGTGGATTCGTCAATCTATTTTACAAGCATTGGCTGAACAGTCACGTATTGTGAGGCTTCCACTTAACAAAATAGGTTCTATCAATAAAATAAACAAAACATTTTCACAACTGGAGCAGGAGTTTGAACGTGAACCATCAGCAGATGAAATAGCTACAATACTTGATTTAACAGAGGATGAAGTAAAGGATGCGATGAAAATTAACGGGCGTCATGTATCAATGGATGCGCCATTGGTATCGGGTGAGGACGATGCAAACAATATGTATGATGTGATGACATCAGATGACAGTCCTAATCCCGATTCCGGCTTAATACACGAGTCGTTGCGCAGAGAAATAGAACGCGCATTACATACTCTTACAACCCGTGAGGCAGATGTAGTAAGGCTTTATTTTGGTTTAGGTGGTGAACATCCAAAAACGCTGGAAGAAATTGGCGAACGATTTGACTTAACGCGTGAACGTGTTCGTCAAATAAAAGAAAAAGCAATTCGCAGATTAAAACATACTTCACGAAGTAAAATTTTAAAATCCTATTTGGGTTAATCATAAGGTTACTATAGTTGAGGCGGTGAGAAACAGAATCATGTTCTCGCCGCTTTTTTTTGTACTTTTGAAAACCGTTAACAAATTATCTTAACAATGAACCATTTAGTTGCCCCTTCTTTATTATCTGCAGATTTTTCAAATCTTCAACGTGATGTAGAAATGCTTAATAGTAGTGAAGCCGACTGGTTTCATTTGGATGTGATGGATGGTGAATTTGTTCCAAATATATCTTTTGGTTTTCCGGTTATTAAAGCAATAAAAAAATATGCAAAAAAGCCACTGGATGTGCATTTGATGATTGTTCAGCCTGACCGTTATCTTCAGACATTTAAGGAAGCCGGTGCCGATATATTGACGGTACATATAGAGGCCTGTACGCATTTACACCGAACCCTTCAAGCTATAAGAAATTTAGGAATGAAAGCAGGAGTAGCTATAAATCCACATACTTCCGTAAATCTATTGACAGATATAATAAATATTGCGGATGTAGTATGCTTAATGAGCGTAAATCCAGGTTTTGGGGGACAAAAATTTATTGAGAATACATATCAAAAAATTACAGCATTGAGTGAAATTATTGAAGTAAAGAAATCAAATACATTGATTGAAATTGATGGCGGGGTTGACTTACATAATTATAAAAAATTAGTAGAGAGAGGGGAGGGGTTTTAGTAGCAGGCAATACGGTTTTTTCTTCTGAAAATCCTAATCAAACTATAGCCGCGCTTAAAAAATAAGATCGAAAATGGCGGGTCTTAAATTTTTCTGAAAAACGAATTCATTTGTAAATAAGTGAAAAAAAAAATACTGATTGTAGATAGTGATTTTGCTAATCTTAAAATTTTAGGAAAGTATTTTTCTGAACAATCCTTCACTGTTTTAGTAGCCATAACAACCGAGCAAGCCATTAAAATAGCTCGGGCAAAAATGCCTGATATTATCGTATCTATAGCTGCAACATCTGTAATTGATGGCGAGCAGCTGAACAAAACATTAAAAAGAAAAAAACAAACGTTAGCAATTCCCATTCTTTTTATTGCAGACAAAAAAAATAAGAAGCGAGTAGAATCAATTTGTTTAAAGGGCGGAGGGGATTATTTAGTTAGACCATATACAACTAAAAAGTTGTTGAATAAAGTAATTGAACTGACAAAGAAAAACAGTAAAACTCGCACACAGATAGTTTCTAATAATAATAATACAGCCACGATAATGGTAGTGGATGACATTGAATTAAACAGAAATTTAATAGAAGACTTTTTAAGCGATGCACACTTTAAAATAATAAAATCATCAGGTGGAAAAGATTCTATAAAAAAGATAAAAGAAAAAAAAATAGATTTGATTTTGCTGGACATTGAAATGCCTGTGATGAATGGGTGGAAAACCATAGAGCAATATAAAGAAATGAAGTTAAAAATTCCTGTGCTGGCAATGTCAGCACACGACGACAAAAACTTTGAAACAAAGTGTATTCAATCAGGATTTAAAGGGAATATTTCCAAACCCATAAGCAGATCAAAATTAAACAATAGTTTAAAAAAACTATTACCTGAAGCATTCAAAGAAGGTGCAAAATTATCAAAGAAAGCATCCATTGAAAAGAAGAAAGTAAAGACCAATAGTTATATTGATATTTCGAATCTGTTGAGAACTTCTGCAAATGATTTAAAATTACGCACACGCACGCAGACCAAATTTTCCGAAAACTTAAACGAGCTTCAACACTATTTCACTCTTCAAAAATTTTCAGCATCAACTGCCGAAAAATTCAGGAGAGAGTTGCATTCATTTGTTAATTTGGCTCATTATTTTTGTATACCCGAAGTGGTGAAAAAGGCTAAGAAAGCAGAGCTAGAATTTAAAAACAATTTGACGATTTTTTGGAAAAACAAAGACAAATTTGCACTGTTATTAAGAGATATAAAGAATCAATTGAAAAATGTAAAAATTAATGGCTGAAATAATTGTTTCCTAAACAAATCCAGATAACCAGTTTTAAAGTGACCCTTTCATAAAAAACAATAAAGTAGTTTTTTTATAATTCCACATTTGCGCTATACGCCAAACACATACTTAGAATTTTGAGTGGTAATTGCTGCCACCTCTTCAATATCGATGTTTTTTATTTCTGCAATTTTTTCAGCTATTAATACTAAATAATCCGGCTCATTGCGTTTGCCGCGATATGGCGTTGGAGCCAAGTATGGCGCGTCGGTTTCCAAAACCAAATGTTTTAAATCAATAGCTTCAACTACTTTGTCGAGTCCTGAATTTTTGAAGGTTACTACACCTCCGATGCCTAACTTAAAATCGCCGGAAGCAACTACTTGTTCGGCTTGTTGCACATTTCCGCTAAAACAATGAAAGATGGCTTTCAGGTGGTCCGATTTAAATTCACTTACAATTTCCATCACCTCATCAAATGAATTGCGAGAATGTATTATATAAGGTAATTGATATTGTTTGGCCCATTGTATTTGTTTTCTGAAGGATTGTTGTTGTTGTTTAAAAAAAGTTTTGTCCCAGTATAAATCAATACCAATTTCACCAATAGCAACAAAATTTCGTTTGCACAACCATTGTTCTGCAACCTCTAAATCTTTTTCGTAATTAGCATTTACAGAGCAGGGGTGAATACCCATCATTGCATAACAATTATCAGGAAATTGTTGTTCTGCTTCCAGCATCAGTGGAATTGAGGTAACATCAACATTAGGAAGAAAAAATCGAGAAACCCCCTTAGCAAGTGCTTTTTCAATTAACGATGTTCTGTCGGCATCAAATTCTTTCGAATAAAGGTGTGTGTGCGTGTCTGTAAAAGTCATTGTTTAAAAAAGGGTTACAAATAAAAAACAAACGACATCATTAAGCCCAAAACAATCAAAATGCCAAATGCGATAATTATTTGTCGGCGTATAGATTTATCAGAAAATGAAACTCCGTAAATCATTTTAAGTAAATTATTACTTGAAATAGCATTTAAAACAGCTATCGCAATAGTTGTGTTTTCCATGTTCCATTTACTTTGAAACAGATTAAGGATAAACGGATCTATATCTGTAACCCCTACCACAAAGGATAATACATTTATACCTCCTATTCCGTAGCGGGTTCTCACAAATCCTGTGATAAGCGCAAAAAAGATAAAAAGCCCTGCAAAAATTAAGGCAGTTTTTAATTCGAGAGGATTATTATCTTGTTCTATATTTTGTGAGTCGGCTTTTGTTTTATTGGTCGTTTTGTTAAACCTTAAAAAGTAAATTGCCAACGCAGAAGACACAACAATAAATATTGCAAACGAGGGTGCCAGCTGCAATGCAATTGCCTGATTGAAAAAAAGAGCCAGCAACAGAACCCTCAAATACATCATGGTGGTGGCAAGGATAATAGCAGGAATAACTTTGTTGTCATCGCGCAATTCACGGCTTTTTTTTGCAAGAATAATAGTAGTCGCAGTACTACTATACAATCCCCCTAAAATACCGGTAAGTATAATTCCTGCATTAGGAAACACGAATTTTTTAAAAATATAACTTAAATATGAAACACCTGAAACTGCCACAATCGCTAACCAAAATCTGTAAGGTGAAATATTTATTGTAGAGGAAATGGGCTCGTCAGGAAGCAAAGGAAGCACCACCCCGGCCAGCATCAAAAATTTTGCAAGAGTAATAAATTCGCCTTTTTCCACCTTTTTCGAAAATTCAAAAAGCGTTTCTTTTAGTTCAGTAATCACTAAAACAGCAATAACAACTAACAATACGAGCCAGGCGGGTTGTGTATATATTAATGGTGCAAGGCAATAAGTAATAAGAGCTATTACGAGGGAAGTAATACCAAACAATTTTTGTACTTGTATTTTTTGGAAATAAAAAATAGAAAGCAAAATAGAAACAGCAGCCCCGCCACCAAGAAAGGGAATTAATGTTTGTGGACTGATAATGTAAAGAATGTATCCTAAAATTCCTATCAGAGTGAGTGTTCTGTCTGTTCCGTACAGGGTCTCAAATTCTTCTTTTAAATGGTGTTGGCGTTGCTCCAAACCTATGAAAAGCGAGAACACTACCACAAGAAAAAATTTATAAAAATCTGCCGGAATAATATGTTGTAGCTCTTCTATCAATTTTGTTTTGATGTTTGTTTTTCACCCTCAATTAGCGAATCGTTAAAAGTACCATTTACAGTACGTAAAACAAATAGTTTAAATTATGACGTTTTATAGAAGCACCTTTTTTCCATATTTTACAATGGTTTCTGTGCTAAATACTTTTTCTTCTTTTATTTTTAAAATGCACTTCAACTTTGTGTAACTTAAAATAAATTCTTCAGAAGAGGGATTTGGTTTACCATTGAATACAACTCCGGCAATAGGTATATTTCTGCCTTTTAAAGCTTCGTAAGTAAGCAAGGTATGATTGATGCTGCCCAAATAATTTTTTACAACTAGTATTACTTCTGCTTTTAAAAGTTTTATCAAATCAACCATAAATTGTTTTTCATTCAGTGGGACCATTATTCCTCCCGCCCCTTCAATGATAAGTGTTTTTGGCGTTTTTGGTTTTTTTATGTTTTTTAAATCTATAGTAATTTTGTCTGTTTTTGCCGCCGCGTGGGGGGATATAGGTTTTGATAAACGATATACTTCTGGATGTATAAATGTTTTAGTATTGCTTATTAACGAACGCACTTTCATACTATCACTATTATTCAAATCTCCGGCCTGTATAGGTTTCCAGTAGTCAGCTTTTAGAGCCTCAGTTACAATTGTTGAAACAATTGTTTTACCAATACCTGTACCAATGCCTGTAATAAAATATGTTTTCATAGCAATTTCACTTCATTCTTTCTCAAAGGATAGCGGGGAATATTATCAAATAAATTAGTTACTCCTTTTTATGAACCCCTTTGATAAAGGGCAACTTCAATTGAAAATTTACGTTTTCCACGTTTTTTTCTTCACGTATAAGTGTGTCTAAGCCATAACGAATTTTGTTTGGATCGTCAACGGTTAACGTTCTAAATAGTCTATCCCAAAAAGAAAAAATATTGCCATAATTACTATCTGTCCATGGCAATTTGTAATGATGATGGAACTTGTGCATATTGGGTGTAATAAAAACTAAGCCGATTGTTTTATCCACCCATGTTGGTATTTTTACATTGCTGTGAGTTAAGTATGTCAAAAATATCGTCACAAACCGGTAAAAGAAATAATACGACATAGGAGCTCCTATTATAACACAGGCAAGCAATGCAAACAATTCTCTGGTAATAAAATCTCCGGGATGATGGCGTGTGCCGGAGGTTGCGTCAAGATGTGTATCATCATGATGTATTACATGAAACCTCCATAAAAAAGGAACTTTATGTAACAAATAATGGATGAAATATTGAGCGACTAAATCGATCCACATAATGGTAACTAGCAGATTTGCCCATGCCGGCATATGAACCATATATAAAAACCCAATATGTTCTCTTGTAACCCAATCAAAAATACCTACAGTAAAAATGGCAAAGGCCACATTTATAATCATTGTAAAAAATAACAAAGTAAAATTTGTTTTAGCATGTTCCCACTTATTATAAGTGTATTTAAATAACGGATAAGCACCTTCCAACACCCATGCAAAAGTGATACACGCAACAAGCCATATAAATTTCACAAGCGGTTTATCATCATTAAAAAAATTCAAAAATTCAAAGGTTTCCATAACAGATAAAATTAATTTTGTTGCTAATGTAGTTTAATTTCGGAATATTAAATTGCCAACAATACCTGTTTTGAATTTTTGAGCATTTTATTACATAAGTTATAAAATGGCAGCCACATTAATTTATAATTATTTGATTATTAATTAATTATAAAATACAAGTTGAATATTTAATCGAAAAACAGTTATGATTTCAAATAGCTGTGTGAAAAATTTGTAAATTCGCCGTCTAAATTTTAAGTATTACTAACCAACACAATAATATAATGAATGAGTTTGGAATAAAGGCTAAAAACGCAAGTATAGCTGGTTTAGGCTTAGAGAACGTTTCAGCAGCATATTGGAATTTAAATGCAGCAGAATTAGTAGAAGAAACATTATTAAGAGGAGAAGGCGTGCTTACTGGTACAGGTGCGTTGGCTGTGGATACAGGGGAGTTTACAGGAAGATCGCCAAAAGATAAATTTATTGTGCTAGATGAAAAAACCAAAGATACCATTTGGTGGAGTGACGTTAACTTTAAATTCGATGCTGATAAATTCGACACCCTTTATAATCGCGTTTGCGCTTATCTATCGGGTAAAGACGTTTATGTTCGCGATTCTTATGCTTGTGCTGATCCTGAATACCGCTTAAATATACGTGTTGTAACGGAGTATCCTTGGTCAAACTTATTTGCAAACAATTTATTCTTGCGTCCTACGCACGCTGAAATAATGGAATTTGACCCGGAGTGGACAATTATTTGTGCACCGGGTTTCAGAGCTAATCCGGCTATTGATGGAACACGTCAGCACAACTTCACTATTTTAAACATGACCAAAAAGGTTATTTTAATAGGGGGCTCGGCATATACAGGTGAAATCAAAAAAGGTATTTTCTCATTATTAAATTATATTTTACCACATGAAAAAGGTGTGTTATCAATGCACTGCTCTGCAAACATTGGTAAAGATGGGGATACCGCTATTTTCTTTGGATTGTCGGGAACAGGAAAAACAACATTATCTGCTGATGCGAATCGTGGATTAATTGGTGATGATGAACATGGCTGGAGCGAGAAAGGCGTATTTAACTTTGAAGGAGGGTGTTATGCAAAATGTGTGGATTTAACAAAAGAAAAGGAGCCTGAAATTTTCGATGCCGTTAAATTTGGTGCCTTATTAGAAAACATAGAGTATTACGAAAATACTTCTACGGTTGATTTTAGTAATATTTCTAAAACAGAAAATACACGAGTAAGTTACCCATTACATTTTATTCATAATTCTGTTGAACCTTCAATAGGAAACATTCCCAAAAACATTTTCTTCCTAACATGCGATGCTTACGGTGTATTACCGCCAATATCTAAACTTACAGCAGGTCAGGCAATGTATCATTTTATATCAGGTTACACTGCAAAAGTTGCAGGAACCGAAATGGGAATTACTGAACCAACATTAACGTTCTCTGCTTGTTTCGGAAAAGTATTTTTACCATTGCACCCAACAAAATATGCGGAGTTATTAGGTAAAAAACTAAAAGAACATAAAGTAAACGTGTGGCTTGTAAATACGGGATGGAGCGGAGGTTCGTTCGGTGTTGGCAGTCGTATGAAATTATCATATACGCGCTCAATGATTACAGCTGCGTTAACTGGTCAATTTGATAAAGTGAAATTTGAAACATTGCCGGTGTTCGGATTAAATGTTCCTACAGAATGTGTAAATGTTCCTGCTGAAATATTAAATCCACGTTTAACATGGAAAGACAAAGAAACGTTTGATGCAACACTAAATAAATTAGCAGATTCATTTAATAAAAACTTTGAACAATACGCAAACGCAGCTAACGATGAAATATTAGCGGCAGCACCTAAAGTTGCGGTAAAAGCCTAATACGGATTTGAATTAATAGTAAAACGTCCTCTTTTAAAACGGAGGACGTTTTTGTTTATTGATATTTTACAATGCACTTGTTTTATACACCCTCTGTTTCAAACATAGAAATTTTCACTTTAAATGAAGAGGAAAGCAAACATTGTGTGCGCGTGTTGCGTCTGACTGTTGGAAGTGAAATAGTGCTGATAGATGGCAAAGGAGGTTGGTATAAGGCTATTATTATCGATGACAATGTAAAGCGTTGCACCGTAAAAATAGTAGAAACGAGGAAAGAAGTAGGTAAACAAAAATTTAATTTGCACATTGCCATTGCCCCTACAAAAAACAATGACCGTATAGAATGGTTCGTTGAAAAATCCACAGAAATTGGGATAAACGAAGTGTCGCTTATTGAATGTAAAAACAGTGAACGAGTTTCAGCAAAAACAGAACGTCTTGAAAAGGTTGCTGTTTCTGCCATTAAGCAAAGTTTGAAAGCATATTTGCCTTTAATAAATGAAATACTTGCTTTTAAAAAGTTTATAGAGGCTACAAGTAATTTTAAAGGGCAAAAATTTATTGCGCATTGCAATGAAATGAAAGGTAAAGCACATCTCAAAACTCTTTATACTAAAGGCGAAGATGTATTAGTATTAATTGGTCCTGAAGGAGATTTTACGCCTGATGAGGTGCACTTAGCCTTGAATAATGATTTTAAAGAAATTACACTGGGCGAAAGTCGTTTGCGCACGGAAACAGCTGCATTATATGCTTGTACTGTAATTAATGTGTTGAACGAGGAATAAATCTTTCTGTTAAATTACTTCAAACCGAATGGATTTTTCGTCCTCTATCCAACGAATTTTTTCTTCTTCCACAAGCAAGTCAAGATAGCCCACAAGCATTGTTACTGCTGTAAGCGTGAACTTATCATACATCAACGGATACAATTTGTCATAACTATCATTTCCGGTTTTTATAAATTCAAAACATTGTATTTTGCGTTTGTGAATATGCTCAACTTGTTTTTGTATTATTTCTTTAGGGTTGTAAATAACATCATAATGACCTGGATATACTACCGAAAAATCAAGCTCATTAAGCTTTTTGTATGATCGCATCATTATAGGTAATCCTTTAATTCTATCACCTGTTAACCCTTCTGATAACTCATAAAAAGGTGTAGGGGTTACAGAAAGCAACATATCTGCCGACAACATTTTTTTTGATTCTCTTTGTAAAAAAATGGTTTGTGTGTCGGAGTGTCCGGGCATGTATATCGCTTCCCATTTTTCATTACCAAACTGCAACAAATCCCCGGTATTATATACTTTCAAATTGCTTTCAGGAATTCCTGTCCAAGTATCTCTGGTTTTTCCTTGTGATTTGGCTGCGCTTAACATAGGATTATTGGAATCATTCGGATCAATGCCCCAAAGTTTTCCGGTAATTTCAAAGGTCATTTTTTTGATGAGCTTACTAAACTCTATATAATGTAATACACGACCTACCGATTTATCATTTACCCATATTTCGGTACCGTATTCAGTTGCTATTCTACCAGCCATCCCTACATGGTCGATGTGCATGTGAGTGATATAAATTTTTTTGATATCCGACAGTGTAAGTCCGTTGTCATTTAGTCCTTTATTCAAAGCATCCCAGCTTTCAGGGGAGTTCTCGCCACAGTCAATTAAGATGGGTTCCGGTTCTTTAAATAAAAAGGAGTTTACCGTTTTCATTCCGAAAATGGTAGGGAGTTCTATTCTGATGGGAGTGTTTTTCATAAACAAATGAAATGTTATAAACCTTTTGCAACTATAAGCTGATTCTAACAAAGATACAAAGGAATTATGCAAGCATAATACCTCCGGTTTATATTATGACTAATTACGTGTATTAAAGACTAACTTAATGTCTCAAGAGTTCTAGGTGGTAATGTGTCAGATCATCAATTGGACTTTTTAATATTTTACCAATTGTAACGCCTTTGTGATATGCAACTTTTTGTAAAACCTCTTGGTAATTGTAGGCCACGGAGCCAACGCAATTTAAAGGGACATTTTTGTGCTGGGAATATTTGCAGATGTGTTTGTCAAAAAATTGGTTGAAACAGTCAGTAACAAGAGCGGTTAAATATTCATCGTTAATATTTTCATTTACAAATTTACTGAATGATGCTAAAAACCTGTTGGGCATGGACTTTTTGTAAACGGCTTCCAAAATATCGTCCTTTTTTAATTTATAAATCTGATTAAACTTTTCGGCAACTGGTGCAGATAATTCTTCGTTCAAATAAGCTTGAATAAATGTTTTGCCAATGTGGGCACCACTACCCTCATCTCCTAAAATATAGCCCAAACCTGAAGATTCAGGGTGTTTTGCTATTTTTTCGCCATCATAATAACACGTGTTAGAACCTGTTCCCAAAATGGCTGCAATGCCTTTTTTTCTTCCACATAAAGCTCTTGCGGCACCTAACAAATCATTATTTACTTCCACATAAGCATCCCTGAAAATACTTAATAGAGAAGTTTTCATCATTTTGTTTTTTACTGCGCTGCCGCATCCTGCACCATAAAAAAAAATTTGCAGTTTTGATATCGGTAAATTTAAGGATGGAAGTAATTCTGTTTTTAATAGTTGCAAAATTTCTTCTTCACTTTGAAAGTATGGATTAATACCCTGTGTAGTAACAGATACTAACACTTTTTTATCATCCGCAAAACACCATTCTGTTTTGGTGGAACCACTATCGGCAATTAAAAGCATAAAGTTAAAATTTTACCAAAAGTATAAAATATAAAATCGTCGGTGCTTCCCATCTATAAAAACAAACTATTTGCGTAACGCAAATTCCATAAAAAAGCCTCAAAAAATGAAAGAAAAAATAAGGGAATGAATATGTTTTTTTGTTTAAAGCATTAAAGTACTATATTTGCATCCCTTTTAAAAAAATAGCAAGTATTAATTATTTAGAGCAAACAAGTTTATTTAGCATGACAAAGGCAGACATTATTAATGAAATTTCAGAAAAAACAGGGATTGAAAAGATAGCAGTAAAGGCTAGCGTTGAGGCATTTATGAAATCTGTTAAAGATTCTATGGAAAAAGGAAATAACGTTTATTTGAGAGGATTTGGGAGTTTTATAGTAAAAAAACGTGCAGAAAAAACAGGGAGGAATATTTCAAAAAACACAACAGTTATTATTCCCGCACATTACATTCCTGCATTTAAACCTGCAAAACCTTTCGCCGATAAAGTAAAGAAAAATGTAAAAAAATAATAATGGAGAGTTTTGGAAATACTATTTCTACTCTTTAAAAGCTGTAATGAAGACCTTGTATAATTTAAAATGAAATTAAATAAAGCACAAGTATCAGTAATTATAGGCTCAGTAATAGTCATCGTTCTTTTATTATTTGCAAATACAAAAATTCCTAAAAAGGAAGTTGAAGTTGGATTGTCAGATCACGCAGGTTCCGCTAAAAGTACAACTGACAATTTGTTTGAAGAAACAAAAAACAGTTTGTCTCAAAGCGAAAAGCAAACGTTCAATAAGCTAGAATCTGCATTAACAGTTTCTTCTAACAAAGGAGAGGCTTTTGAAAACATAGTTCATACATGGGATAGCTTGCAAAACCCGATTCTTGCTGCTCATTACAAAGAACAACAAGCAAAGGCTTTTTCAACTGAGAAAAACTGGGAAGATGCAGGAAATAGATATTATTCTGCTACACGTGCAGTTAAAGATGGTGAACGTTCGGTTTTGTATGATAAAGCTATTGAGTGTTTTGAAAAGACAATTCAGATAAATTCGGGCAACACAAACGTGAAGATTGATTTAGCTTCGTGTTACGTTGAAAAGGGAAGCAATCCGATGCAAGGTATATCCATGCTCCGAGAGATTGAAAAAACAGACTCGAACAACGTAAAATTGCAATTGAGCTTTGCATTTTTCTCTTTAAAATCGGGGCAATGGGATAAGGCAATCAAACGATTTGAAAAGGTGTTGAAGTTGCAGCCGGATTATTCCGAAGTTTATTGGTATCTTGCGGATGCTTATACACAAAAAGGAGATAAACCGAAAACCATCGAGAGCCTTGAAAAGTATGTAGCATCAACAAAAGATAAAGCGCTAAAAAAAGAAGTTCAGGGATATATAGATAAATTAAAAACAAACTAAAACGAAATTATCATGCCAAGCGGAAAAAAAAGAAAGAGACATAAAATGGCTACTCACAAACGTAAAAAACGTTTGAGAAAGAATAGACATAAAAAATAATAAACAAACATAGGCTTATTCCTTAAAGCCTAATGTGTTTGCCTTGCAGCCTAAGATTATCCAAGTTCTTAGAGTGTTGTCAGCACGCAGTTGTTTATTTCCTATAATTACATTCTATTTTTATTATTATCCAGGCACCGTATCAATTACGGTGCCTGGATAGTTGTATTTATTTAAATTTTTGGCGAGTGAATAACGAATTAATAATAGACTCTAACGCATCCGATGTTGTCATCGCTTTATTGAGTGACAAGCGTTTGGTGGAGTTGCATAGAGAAAAAAACAATAATAATTTTTCTGTAGGAGACATCTATTTAGGGCGCGTTAAAAAAGTAATGCCTGGTCTTAATGCTGCTTTTGTGGATGTTGGATATGAAAAAGATGCCTTTCTTCATTATCTGGATTTAGGTCCTCAAGCAAATTCTGTTACCAGATACACATCCCTTGTTCAAACCGGAAAAATTTCTACCTCTAATTTGGCAGGATTTAAACCGGAAAAGGAAATTGAAAAGAATGGGAAAATAGGAAATGTAGTAAATGTAAACCAGCAAATACTGGTACAAATTGCCAAAGAACCCATCTCTACTAAAGGACCACGAATTACTACCGAAATTTCTTTAGCAGGAAGATATTTGGTATTGATTCCATTTACCAATAAAATATCTGTTTCTCAAAAAATAAAAACTGCCGATGAAAAAAGTCGTTTAAAGCAATTAATGGAAAGCATCAAACCTAAAAACTTTGGTGTGATTGTGCGTACTGTTGCCGAGGGTAAAAGTGTGGTTGAATTAGAAGCGGATTTAAATGATTTGATAAATAAGTGGCAGGTTTGTTTTGAAGAATTAAAAACGGCACAACCACCTAAAAAAGTATTGGGCGAACTTGACCGCACTTCTGCTATTTTGCGTGACCTGTTGAATGAGAGTTTCAATAGTATTCATATTAACAATGAAAAGCTATATGATGAACTGAAAACCTATTTACAAACGATAGCTCCGGACAAAGAGAAAATTCTAAAACTTTATAAAGGGGATGTTCACATCTTCGAAAATTTTGGAGTTGAACGTCAGATAAAGGCGTTGTTTGGCAAAAACGTTACCATGAAAAGTGGTGGTTACCTTATTGTGGAGCATACCGAAGCATTGCATGTAATTGATGTTAATAGTGGTAATCGTGCAAAATCAGACAACAATCAGGAGGCAAATGCGCTCGAAGTAAATTTGGAAGCAGCTGTTGAAGTAGCTCGCCAACTGCGTTTGCGAGATATGGGTGGTATAATTGTAGTTGATTTTATTGATTTGCATTCACCCGAAAACAGAAAGGTGTTGTATGATAAAATGCGGGATGAAATGGCCAAAGATCGCGCTAAACATAATATATTACCTCCCAGCAAATTCGGATTAATACAAATTACCCGTCAACGAGTGCGCCCTGAAATGAATGTGGTAACTGTTGAAAAGTGTCCTACTTGTGGAGGTTCAGGAGAAATACAAGCCAGCGTATTGATAATAGATCAGATAGAAAACAGCTTGCGTTATGTACTTAAAGAGTTAAGTCAAAAGGATATAACTCTTTGCGTTCATCCGTTTATTGAGGCTTATATTACCAAAGGTTTATTTACTTCATTGAAGCGCAAGTGGCGCAAACAATTTGGTCAAAAATTTAATGTTAGGGCGATGTCTTCTTATGCATTTTTAGAATATCATTTTTTTAACGCAGAACAGGAAGAAATAAAAGCTTAATTTTGTTCTGTTCTTAACGTTTATGCACAAATGCAGCAACAAGACCTTTATAATGTTTTAGGGGTTAAAAAAACGGCCAATCTTAAAGAAATAAAAGCGGCATACCGCCTGCTAGCAAAAAAATATCATCCGGATAAAAATTTTGGGAACGCCCATACAGAAGAGCATTTTAGGAAAATACATTTAGCATATACTATTTTATCAGACTTGAATAAACGTAAGGATTATGACTTATATTCAGGATTTGTAAAAAAAAATCATTATTCAAACTACAGATTCTCTTATGCATCGTCATACCAAGACGCTACAGCAAAAACAAGCAAAGAGCCCTATTCTTCAGGTGTTGTAAGGGATAAAAAGCCAATAGTTGATTTATTTCCTTTATTGGTGAGTGTGGTCGTAGCGCTAATTTTTATTTGTTTTATTATAATGTACAAACTCTAATTTAGTTTTATTACACAATAGTTTTTATAACGAATAAATTTTTTTGAAAAGAAAAAAATCATAGCTTCGTACATCAATTTTTTAAAGAATGAAAAAGTTTATATTACCGATTTCCATTATTGCTATATTATTTATTTCTTCTTGCAAGAAAGACTACACATGTAAATGCTATTTAAAGCTACCATATAAACAATCTACGGTTTTTGATAGAGACAGCATTATCAGATCCACAAGAAAGACTGCTGACAAACACTGCGCTTCATACGATATAAAAACGCCTACCAGTCCAGATTCAATGTACTGTTATGCTTATACAAATCAATAAGTACAATAGAAAAGAACTATCGTATTATTGTATTGCGGATACAAGATTGCTTAGTAAAGATTCAAAAATCAAACGCCCATCAACATTTGACAATTCTGCATCAGATGCGCGTTCAGGATGAGGCATCATGCCAAATACATTTTTTTCTTTGTTACAAACTCCGGCAATGTTTTCGGTAGCGCCGTTAGGATTTGATTCTGCCGTTATATTACCATCGCTATCACAATAACGAAAAAGTATTTGTCCGTTACTATTTAGTTTTTTCAAGGTTGGTTCATCAGCATAATATCTTCCCTCTCCATGTGCAACAGGTATTTTAAGGGCTTTGCCAGCAGGTATTGTGGCCGTTATTAAAGTATTATCGTTTTGTGCTTTGATAAAAACATTTTTACAAATGAATTTGCGTTCGGTATTGTGTAATAATGCACCTGGCAATAATCCGGCTTCACACAATATTTGAAATCCGTTGCATATACCCATTACATATCCTCCGCTGTTTGCAAACGTTATCACTTTTTCCATAATAGGTGAAAACCGAGCAATAGCACCAGAACGCAAATAATCACCATATGAAAAACCTCCTGGTAAAATGATAACATCACATCCTTTCAAATCAGTGTCTTTATGCCATAATTCAACAACTTCCTGTTTCATAAGGGTTCTCAGCACATAAATTATATCCTGATCGCAATTTGACCCCGGAAAAATAACAACTCCAAATTTATTCATTGACAATAGGGGAATTAAAAATTTATTTTAAATGATATGTAGAAAACTTTCGTAAAAATATTAAAAATAAGCAGACACGAGATTAACAATTACTGATATAAATAATATGGCAAACAAAAACTCTCCCCACCACTTTTTTTTAACACTCGACAAATATATCGAGCAAAAGATGGAGACAGGAATCATAAATAATGACAAACTGGAACAACTTGTGTATGATAGCATATATAAGGATAATGGAGAAAACACAGCAATCCAAATGAACAAGAGTGTGCTCTTTGATTTTTTTTGTGATCCCCCCCTCAGGTTATTTGATAATCCTCTAAGAGATAAAAGTATGATTAAAGTAATAATGCTAAATATGCTTATGAGCGCAGAGGAGTATCTAATAGGGTTGCTGAGGTTTGAATGAAACCAAGAAATGGTTAAAAAAGATCCGAGTTGATCATTTAAAAAATAATAAGTGCAAACAAATAAATAAGGAGTGCATATTCCTATCAAACAAATAATCCAATCCCGCCAATTGAAAGGGCGCATCACAAGTAATCCTATTCCTAAAACAGGTAATAAAACAACTGTTGGAGGATAAAAAAGAGTAGCTAATGAACCCAATACTCCCACTTCAAAGGCATTTGAAAAAGCGGAATCTTTTCTATAAGATTCCAAAAAAACCAGCACAATTAGTAAAATCAAAAAGTTGGCAATAACAGAGGCATGCAAGGCAAGCATAGAATTGTCGATACTCATTAAAATGATGTATAGTAAGGCAGGAAGGAAAGAGGGTTTTGATAAAATTTCATATTTATTCGCTATAAAATTGAGCAAAAAAGCTTCTCCCAACATAAACACAAATGCCAAAAATGGAGGAATGAACGAGGCATAAAATGGAATTTTGCTCAAAAAATCGAACAGAGGTATTAGTTCCTGTGTTTGCGTATTTTGGTGTAAAACAAATCCATTAATCCATAATACCAAAGCAAGCAGTGGCAAAAATATAAAAGCTGAAGGATTATTATTTTTAAAAAATTGTATCAACATATGGAAGGCTAAAAATAATTGAAAAAAACATGTAGTATAAATTATTTTTTTACTTTTGTACCATTGTTATAAATCAATAAATACTTTCAGCTATGAATATGACAGACGTTTTTTATGGAATTGGCGATTTTTTTCAATGGTATTTTACCTTTGTTAAAGCGATGGGAAACACTCCTAATATTTTCTTTTGGATATTAATTGGTTTTTTGGTAATTACTTGGTTAAGAATGCAAGCAAATTACAACAAAGAAGCTGCTCGTAATAATACATTAAAGTAGTTTTATATAATTAACTTTAAAAGCCTGCTCTCTGAAATATTTAGAGAGCAGGCTTTTTTGTTGCAATTAAAAAGGGATCTGATATTTCTATCAAACCCCTTTGGGTGGGAGCAACAGGGTTCGAACCTGTGACCCTCTGCTTGTAAGGCAGATGCTCTGAACCAGCTGAGCTATGCTCCCATTAACTATTTTACTTAACGGGCTGCAAATATATATATTGTTTTTAAAATTACTACTGTTTTCGGAAATTTTTTTAATTATAATACTTCTGCAACAATAAAGGTGCTGCCGGCAACAATTATCAAATCCTTCTGTTGAGCAATTGTTTTAGCCACCTCCAGTGCAGATAAAACGCTTGGATAAACGTTACCATTCAATCCTTTTTTTTGTGCCAAATTTTTAAGTTGGAAAGCATCCATAGCGCGAGGGATATTTGCTCTGCAAAAATAATAAGTAGCGGCTTTAGGTAATAAATCTAATACGGCCGAAATGTCTTTGTCATTTACCATTCCCAATACAAAATGTAAGTGATCATGGGGAGTTTGTTGTAATTGAGCCACAACCTCTTTTATTCCCGCTTCATTATGTCCTGTATCAGCTATTATTAAAGGTAGTTGAGAAAGCACGTGCCAACGTCCCATCAACCCCGTATTTCTAATAACATGTTGGAACCCTTCTCGTATTTGCTCTTTTGTTATTATAAATCCAGCAGCTATTAATTGTTCAATAGCTGCCAATACCGTAGGTATGTTTTTTTGTTGGTACAACCCTAATAATTCACTCTTTAAATCAACATAAAGAAGTTCCCCGTTTTTGTCAATATCCATATTTAACAATAGTTGTCCGGTATTCATCAGATGAATATTCTTTATTTTAAAAACACTATCGGCAAACACTATCGGCGCATTTTGTTCGATGGCTTTTTTTATAAAGACAGATTTGGTTTCGGTTGTTGTTTCACCAATAATAACTGTTGTTTTTGGTTTAATGATTCCTGCCTTCTCAGTTGCTATTTTTTCAAGAGTATCGCCTAAAAAAGCAACATGGTCAATACTTATGTTTGTTATAATTGATAACAAAGGTTGTATAACATTCGTAGAGTCAAGCCTACCACCCAAACCTGTTTCAATAATAGCAATGTCCACATGTTGTGATGCAAAATATTCAAAAGCAAGCCCAACGGTCATTTCAAAAAACGAAGGTTGAATTTTTTCAAAATCGGTTTTATACTTTTCCACGAAATCAATGACATATTGCTCAGGAATCATGTTTCCATTAATTTTTATACGTTCTCTAAAATCTTTTAAATGAGGCGAGGTATATAAGCCAACTTTATAACCGGCGCTTTGCAGCACAGAGGCCAAATAATGACTGGTTGAACCCTTGCCATTAGTCCCTGCAATATGTATGGATTTGAATTTATTCTCAGGATTGGCCAATAATTTGCAAATTGCAATTGTATTAGTCAAATCGGCTTTATATGCGGCAGCTCCTATACGTTGAAACATAGGTAATTGCGAGAAAAGATATTCGAGGGTTTGTTGGTAGTTCAACATAAAATAAAACAGAGGCAATTTAAAAACTATTCCAATACAAACACAAAACTGTATGTTCCTCTTTGTTCTTTAATGCCTTCCGGACTTGGGTCGAATTTTGCTGATAATGCAGCCTGACGAGCTTTTGCAAACAAGTTAGAACTGGTAGTGGTGGAACCTCGTTGCCCCGGTGTGGCTTTTATTACTTTTCCTGTTTCATCTACAATTATTTCAACCACCACTGTCCCTTCTTCCTGTGAATCGGTCATTTGATCTGGCTTTTTCATCAGCTTGCGACCTTTTAAAATATAACGGTTACCTCCTGTACCATCTCCTCCGGGAGTTCCGTCACCGTGTCCATCACCCGGACCATCCCCAATACTATGACCAGAGCCACTTCCCGATCCTCCTGTACCTCCGCTTCCTTGCCCTTTACCGTTATGTTTCTCTCTGTTTTTTAATTTATTCAGGGCGCTTAACAGTTCAGTACTTGGTTTTGGTTCTACTTCTTTAGGTTGTTCTGTTGTTTGTTCTGAGGTGTTCAGAGGATTTGTTTTTATACTCACCACTTCTTCTGTAGGACTCGTAATTATTGCCGGAGCAGAAGTGGTTACAACCGTTTGATGTGTTGTTTTAGGAGCAGCTTCCGGTGTTGTTTCAATATCCGTATCATTTTTACCGGAACCGCCGGCATTAGTATTTCCTAAGCCTTCCATCCCTAAATCCAGTTCAATTTCGGGAGTTGGTTTAATTTCAAAAGGTGGTAAAGGGGTAATAAATACAATAAAAATAAAAAGCAAGAACAGTAGTGCATGAAAGCCTATTGTCAAAATAAGTGCTGTTATTCTATTCTTATTTTCTGCCGTTGTACTCATAATACTACTTATTAGTGGCTTTGGTGGCAAGTACCATTTTTACTCCCAAATTGTGTCCTATTTGCATAATGTCGGCTAAATCCTGCACTGTAAGCGAATTATCCAACCGTAAAACTATTGTTGGAGATTGTGTATTGGCAAGCTCTATTTTAAGCGCATTCTCTAAATCGGTAAAAGGTATTAATGTTTTATGTTGCCCGGCCACAACCATATATTGCCGGTCAGCACTTACCTCCAATGCTAGCTGCTGTTTCTCTATCTGTTCCGCAGATTTTGAGCTTGGCAAAGTAAGTTTAATAACGTTTGGATTTGCCAGCGTGGAAATGATTAGGAAAAACAACAGCAAAAAAAACATAATATCGTTGAGTGACTCAGTACTCACTTCAGCACTCTCTTTATGTCGGCGTTTTAATTTCATTTGTTTAGTGATTAATAAATAGTCAATAGCGAGTAGTAATCCCCTGATGACCAAATCTCTGTTTACTATTTAACTTATTTTGCAGGTTCCTGTAAAATATCTAAGAACTCTACGGATGAACTTTCCATTTTATTGATAACTCTGTCAAGCATGGTATTGATGATAAAATAACCAATGAATGCCAGCAAACCAATAACCAAGCCTGAAGCACTGGTTATCATTTTTTGATACAAGCCCGAGGAAATAACACCAATGCTGATATTATCGGTTAATGAAATATCGTAGAAAATTTTTATTACTCCGGCAATGGTTCCAACAAAGCCTAATATTGGTGCAATGCGACCAATTAAAATCAATATACCTAAGTTTTTTTCTAAACGGTTAATCTCCAGCTTGCCCACACTTTCCATTGCCTCTTCTACTTGTTTTAAAGGTTTTCCAATACGTGCAACGCCTTTCTCAATTATGCGTGCTGTAGGGCTTGTTGTGTTTTTGCAAAGTGCTTTAGCCCCTTCTAAATTTCCGCTGTGTATTAAATCTTTGATATTGTTCATAAAGTTAGCATCCAGTTTCGACGCGTTTTTAATGGTCATAAAACGTTCAAAGAAATAATAGATGGTGATGAGAGAAAGTATTCCCATCGGAATCATTATAAAACCTCCTTTCAATATCAGGTCGAGCAATGATAATGAATCTTGTTTTGGCACGGTAGATTGAGCCGCACCTGCAATCATGTTGGTTGTAGTGTCTACCACCTGACTTGCCACACCGGCGCCTGAATTTACTATCTGCAATAAAATTGTGTTGAACATATTAGTTATGGTTTAGCGTTGAAACGTGATTATGGTGGATTTATTTTCCACAACTGCTAAATTACTTATACAACAAAGCGATTTTGATGCTAAGCCACCAAGTTATAAACAGCAGCATGTTTATTTACAGTACTATGTTGAAGATTAAGACTGTTCTTAATAAACAATAACATTCATTAAAAATATTTTGGATTGATTATGAATCCTTTTTAGTTGCTTTTTTTCTTCTGAACGAAAAGGAGTAATCATGTTTTGAAAACGATTCTTTGAGGCTTACAAAGTCAGAAAGAATAAAAATGATGGTAATAAATGATATTATGATTTCTACAGTAACAATGGTTTTTCCAAACATGCTTACCGGAATAATTTCACCAAACCCGAAATTTGAAAAGTTCAATAAACTAAAATAAATCATTTCAAATATCCTTTTGCCAAAACTCAGGTTGTTTGATATTCCGCTAAACGACATTGGATCTACTTGATAAAGACACAAAAAGTCAACGCCAAACGAAAGTACAATCAATGAAATATCCACAGCCATAAATATCAAAAAATTATGATACGCAATGTCGTTTTTTGTTGCTTCTAAAATTTTTTTAAAGCTTTCAGTAAAAAAGAAAATGGATTTGAAAATCACTAAAGCTAAAATCAAAAATTTAGTGACAATAACATCTACAAATTCAAGGCTGTCAATATAAAACACAACAAACCCCATGAAAATAACAAACAAATATTTTAGAATAAAATTTTTAAAGCCCATTTTTAAGTTGAAATGAAATTGTTTGAATTTAAACCGAACTATTTCAGTGGCAAAGATGTTAAAACTTTTCCAATATTTTTATCATACAACTATCAGAAGACTTTATTAACTTCGTTTGTCCTAACAATACTTGTTTGTAAAATCAACTCATGAAAAGAACATTTATAGTATTGGTTACTCTATTCTTTTTTTTAGAGAGTAAAGCACAAACGTATGAAAATCGTTATGCCATTGAAACTACATTAGATGGTAAAACACCCATTGTTTATGAAGAAAACACGGGTTCTCTTCAATTAAATTCCAGCACCGGAGATTTGATTTTTACCACTAATTTGGCAAACTTTAAAACAGGAGACAAGGTTACAGATAGCCTTTTAACCGATCAGGAATTTGTTATATTCAAATTCACTGCAAATGTGGGACAAAATGTATTTGGACTAATCAATGACGAAAATGCTGATAAGTATACCAAAATAACCGGGACCATACTGGTAAACAATGTTTCATATAATACAGAAGCGTCTATCAGATTAAATAATTTAACTGAAAAATCAAATATGAGCAAAGCCTTAGTAGATATGAAATTAGAGGTTAATCCTAAAGTAATAAAGATTCCTTACATTTCAGATTATTTTAAAAACCCATTATTGTTTCAGGTAGACGATGGTTATGTTAACCAAAATAAATAATTCATCTGAAAAATAGTTGAATACATTTCTTGTGTTTGTTGCACAACGCTCGCTAATTTTAGTGTACAATTTTGTTTTTATTTACATAGTCTAAAATACCCTGAAAATAGGCATCTGCGACTTGTTGAATCCGTTTGTTTTTTGTTTTGTCTGTTTCCTGATTCAACATAATACATTCATTGATGTTATCTTGATAGAGTGTTTCTCCATATACTAATGGGCTGTGAATATATCTTGTTAATTGAAGATTACGACAATAAACACCCGGTTCTGCGACCAAGCAGCCCTGAACTAAATATGTTGCATCTTTGTGCGAAGCTGTTTTAACATTCAGCGTTTTTTCAAAACTATTTACAACGGAAGAACTTAAAGCGATTGATTTTTCTAAATCATCGGAAACCAGTAAACGTAAAAATTCCATTCTTTTTTCTGAAGATGATAATTCGCTGCCCATAAATGCTCCTCCAACAAATGTCATATTATGATTTTTGTTACCTGGTTTTGACCACCCCGTATTGGTTTCATCTACGTTAAAATGAATAATTACGGTAAAGTCGGGTTGATACTTGTTTATTATTTGACTGCGTTTTTGTAGTTCTAAATTTTTAAATACCGATTGAAATTTTGTTCTTTTATTTATCTTAGGATTGAGTAGTATTGCTTTTTGTTTTTGACTTAATGCTCCGGCATTATACAAACTATCGATGTTGGTGGGTTTAAGCCAATCATTAAATGATTTACCATAAGCGCTTCCACCGTAAAATGTTCTTGTCATAAATACTTCAGCGCCTTGGTCTTCTAACTTGCTTTTTAAAAGCGTAGCTGTAGCAAAGGTTAGTATGCCTTCGGAAATAGCGATGTTACATTTTTCTCCTGCAGGAGAAACACATTTAAAATTTAAACATTTCGGCTTCTATGGCCGCGTTTTCCATATCTCCGGCAGTATGACCGGGGTCTATGGCTATTTTTAATCCTTGCAATTTTTTAGTGCTATTCTGTTGTGTTTGAACATCTGTTGCGTTTTTATTTTCAACAGAAAGTGCCATCGCATTCATTTTTCCTGATTGGTAAAGTTTCATCAATTCATCAATGCTAAATGTTTTTAAAACCTTTTTAAAGGCTTCCATTTCATTCCAATTCAAATGAAATTCAGGCTTGTTTATTGTTTTGTTTTGAGATGAAGCGTAAATGTTTATTCCGTTTTCATTAACAAGATAAAAAGCCCCCAACGCTTTACTTTTATCAAGATATTTTTTTGCTTTGCTGTTATAATAATTAATTTTTTCGGAAATAGTATTATTTTGAGCAAAGGCTGAAACAATTGTAAATAAAGCTGTAGCGAAGATTAAAAATAATTTAGTGCGTATATTGTTCATATATAAAATTGTTAAGGCGCTAAAGATAATCAATAGAATAATGAAAATTTAATTTTATAACTTTAGACCTGATTATGAAAATACAGCCGAATTATTTTGATTCTGAATTACGCTTTAAAACCAGTAGAAGCGGCGGTGCCGGCGGACAAAATGTAAATAAAGTTTCTACAAAAGTAGAACTTGATTTTGATATTACGGGCTCTGCTTTACTTAGCGAAGAGCAAAAGCTAATTTTTTTTAAAAAATTAAAAAATAGAATTAGCAAGGATGGTATCTTGCAAGTAATTGTTCAAACCGAACGTTCACAACTGGGCAATAAACAAATTGCGATAGAAAAATTTTATGATTTATTAGAGAAGTGTTTTGTTGAAAAAAAGAAACGTAAACCTACCAAGCCAAAAAAATCCGCCAAAGAAAAACGTCTGAAAACAAAAAAGATAAAATCGGAAATAAAAGAACAACGCAAAGGCAATTGGAAATAGATAATATTTTTTGAATATCCGTAACGATATCAAAATCATTCTAAAGGATATGGTAGGATTACTTTACTTCTTATAAAAGTTCATTTCAGTAAGATAATTCCAAACAGCAGCAGGTACGAAATGCCGTACATCTTTTTTATGTTTAATGGCATTTCGTATGGCCGTTGAAGAAATCTCTATTAACGGAGCCTGTGTCATTTTTACTTTGGGATGGCTGGTCAAATCACCACCATTGCTGTTAGGGCGGGGATACACATAGATATTATGATACTTTAAAATTTCCTCGAAGTTTTTCCATTTGTGAAATGTTTCCAGATTGTCGGCGCCCATTATCAATGCAAATTCGTGTTTAGCGTATTTCTCTTTGAGATGAACCAGCGTATTAATGGTATATGAAGGTTGTGAAAGCTTAAACTCAATATCACTTGCTTTAAATCTGTTGTCGTTTTCTATGGCTAAATTAACCATGTGGAAGCGTTGTTTTTCATCCAGCAGCGTATCCTTTTTTTTAAAAGGGTTTTGGGGGGATACAACAAACCATATTTTATCTAAATCGGTATATTCAATAAGGTAGTTGGCAAGCACCATGTGCCCAATGTGAATGGGGTTAAAGGAACCAAAAAACAATCCGATTTTCATGGTAACAGCATTATGTAAACAGCATCCAAACTTACAATTTTTATGAGTAAAAGAACAAAGGGTAGATTTTTTAATTTGCGATAAGATGTTTTATTTGCTTCTGCATTTGCATTTAGTAGCTATTTTTACTCAAAAAATTTGAACCCGCAAATGGCAGGCATTTACATCCATATTCCTTTTTGCAAGCAGGCGTGTCATTATTGCGACTTTCATTTTTCTACTTCCCTAAAAAACAAGCAGTCGTTTATTGCTGCATTGATAAAAGAAATAGCGCTTCAACAAAATTACTTACAACATTCAGAAATTATAAACACCATTTACTTTGGAGGAGGTACTCCATCATTGTTCTCGAAGTATGAATTAGCAATTATTTTGGAGCAAATCTATAAACACTTTAGTATAAATAATGAAGCTGAAATTACATTAGAAGCCAATCCGGATGATTTAACCATGGAGAAGCTGCACGAGCTTAAAAGTATTTCTATTAATCGTTTGAGTGTAGGCATTCAAAGTTTTTTTGATGAGGATTTAAAATGGATGAACAGAGCACATACTGCTGAACAAGCAAGCAGGGTGGTTAAAAATGCACAGGATAAAGGCTTTGACAATATTACCATCGATTTGATTTATGGCACTCCTACTTTATCAAACCAAAACTGGGAGGAAAATTTGCAAACAGCATTTGATTTAAAAATAAATCATATTTCGGCATATTGCCTCACAATTGAACCTAAAACGGTGCTTGGACATAAGCTCAAAAACAAAATAATAGAACATATTGATGAGCAAAAAAGCGCTGCACAATTTGAAAAAATGCTCTTAGAAATGAAAAAGAACAATTTTGTTCAATACGAAATTTCTAATTTTTGCAGGGGAAACAATTACTCCAAACACAACAGCAATTATTGGTTGCAACAAAGCTATTTGGGGTTGGGACCTTCGGCACATTCCTTTAATGGAAGTAGTCGAAGATGGAACATTGCCAATAATTCATTGTACATCAAGGCTCTTGAAAACAATGCGATTAATTATACCGAAGAAGTTTTAACCAAAGAACAACAATACAACGAATACATGTTAACCTGCTTACGCACCATGTGGGGAGCAGATTTAACGTATATTGAAGAAAAGTTTGGGAAGCACATTCTGGATTATTGTTTGAAAGAAGCTCAACCACACTTCCTGAATAATAATATACTGCAGCAAAATGGTAAATTATTTTTGAGCGAAAAAGGAAAATTACTTGCCGATAAAATCACCAGCGATTTTTTTCTTTTATTAATGGCACCTCCAAGACTTTCTTAACAATTTCTTAACATTGACATAACGCAAGGATAATATTGGTGAAATATGGTCGAACCCATTTCGTTCTACCTTTGCAGGCATAATAATTATAGGCAATTGAAAATCTTTTACAAGAAAATCCTCGAAAAATTTATAGAAGGCTTGCTAATGATAAGCAGTGCCGTTACCTCCCTAACAGTTTTGCTTATTGTTATTTTTCTTTTCAAAGAAGGAATTAGTCTTTTTGGCAAAAAGTCGTTAGAAGAAGGGTATGTTATTGCTGTTAACAAAAGCAATACGGTTAATAATCTGTCAGCCGAACAAATAAAAAATATTTTTGATCAAAAGATAAAAAACTGGAATGAAGTAGGCGGGAAGAATTTGCCAATACTTTTATTTCGTACAGAAGATATTACCAACTATTACGGAGAGGAGCAGATTGGAAAAAACTTTGAAAATCTTTCAGGCTGCATTAGTCAGGTATCGGATAGTTTAAGCGGTATTATTGCTTTTTTCCCTAAAAAATATTTAGATAAAAACTTTAAAGGGAAATTATTAGAAACCGAAAACATCACGCTCTCGGAATTTTTAAATGGTAAAGAATGGTTCCCCACCGCTCAGCCTGCAGCACAGTTAGGTATTATGCCATTAATTTTAGGAACATTGTGGGTGAGTTTAGGTGCAATTTTATTGGCATTACCACTTGGTTTGGCAACAGCAATATACATGAGCGAAATAGCCAATGAAACCGTTCGCAGATTTATGAAACCATTAATTGAATTACTTTCGGGCATTCCTTCGGTGGTTTACGGTTTTTTTGGTTTAGTAATTATTGTTCCTTTAATTCAAAAAACATTTAACTTGCCTGTTGGAGAAACAGCGTTATCAGGCAGTATTATTCTTGGTATTATGGCACTGCCCACCATTATTACCATTTCTGAAGACGCGATGAGAAATACTCCCCGTGCAATGAAAGAAGCGAGTTTAGCCTTAGGAGCAACAAAATGGCAAACCATTTATAAAGTAATTATTCCTTATTCCGCATCAGGTATTTCGGCAGGAGCCATTTTGGGAATAGGACGGGCAATAGGCGAAACAATGGCAGTTTTAATGGTTACGGGGAATGCCGCTGTTATACCTCATACAATTTTAGAACCGGTAAGAACCATTCCTGCAACTATTGCAGCGGAGTTGGGAGAAGCAGCTAACGGCGGGGTACATTATAAAGCGCTGTTTGCTTTAGGATGCGTTTTATTTATTATTACGCTTTTAATTAATCTTTCTGTTGAATTTGTTTCAAACAGAAATAAATATGGTAAACGCTAATGAATAACTTAGAACAAGATAAAATCACCAGAAAAAAAAAACGAACAGAAGCTATTGCTTTTTGGAGCTTTAGCGTTTTGAGTTATTTTGTTGTTGCCATTTTATTTATCATTCTTTCGTTTATTGTTTATAAGGGTATTGGTGTTATTAGCTGGGATTTCATCACACAAATGCCCGAAGAAGGAATGACAAAAGGGGGCATTTATCCGGCAATTATCGGTACACTTTATTTGGTTTTGGGAAGTATGTTGTTTGCTTGTCCCGTGGGTGTTTTGGCGGCTATTTATATGCATGAATATGTAAAAGCGGGTGTAGCGAAAAAAATCATCAAACAAATGACCAATAATTTAGCGGGTGTACCTTCAATTGTGTTCGGCCTGTTTGGAATGTCTTTGTTTGTAAATCAATTGGGTTTTGGCGATTCCATAATAGCAGGCTCACTTACGCTTGGTTTGCTTGCATTGCCTGTTGTTATTCGTACTACAGAAGAATCATTAAAAGCAGTAGATGATACATTCCGGCAAGCAAGTTTAGGTCTTGGTGCAAGCAAGCTGGAAACTATTCGTCGTGTGGTATTGCCAATAGCATTTCCTAATATTATTACCGGTTTAATCCTTTCAGTAGGTCGTGTTTCTGGCGAAACAGCCCCTATATTATTCACTGTTGCAGCATACTTTCTTCCAAAATTACCAAATAGCATATACGATCAGGTAATGGCATTGCCGTACCATTTATATGTAATTTCTACAAGCGGTACTAATGTGGAAGCCTCACGACCAATAGCCTATGGCACAGCATTGGTGCTGATAGTAATAGTATTGATAGTAAACTTGCTTGCAAATGCGTTGCGCAAGTATTTTGGCAACAAAGTGAAAATGAATTAAGAATAGAAATACAGATTTTATTTTTGAAATTTGTATCAAATAACAGAAACTATGTTTAAAATAGAATCGAAAAATGTTAATTTTTTTTACGGCAGCTCTCATGCTTTAAAGAACATTAACATTGCTATTAAACCCAATACGGTTACTGCGTTAATAGGACCTTCAGGTTGCGGTAAATCAACTTATCTGCGTTTGTTTAACCGAATGAACGATTTAATAGATAACACAAGGGTGGAAGGAGAGGTATTGATTGATGGACAAAATATTTATGCAAAAGGAGTGAATGTAGATAGCTTGCGAAAAAATGTAGGAATGGTGTTTCAAAAACCCAATCCGTTTCCAAAAACCATTTTCGAAAATGTTGCTTATGGCTTGCGTGTAAACGGTATCGGTGATAAAAAGTTGATAGAAGAACGTGTAGAAACGTCCATTAAACAAGTAGCATTGTGGGAAGAAGTGAAGGATAAATTAAAAAAATCAGCATTTGAACTTTCAGGCGGACAACAGCAACGCTTGTGTATAGCACGCGCCTTGGCAATACAGCCTTCTGTAATTTTAATGGATGAGCCGACATCGGCACTTGACCCTATTTCGACGGCTAAGGTAGAAGAGCTTATTTATGAATTAAAAACAAAATACACCATTGTGATAGTAACCCACAATATGCAGCAGGCGGGTCGTGTGAGTGATACTACAGCATTTTTTTACATGGGAGAATTAATAGAATACGATAACACAAAAATAATTTTTACAAATCCTAAAAAGGAACGTACGCAAAATTATATTACCGGAAGATTTGGTTAAAAAAGTCCTCCAATTTTCTCAATAGCTTGAGCTTATAAAGAACGAAAAATATTTACAGATAAAATAAAAACATGTCGCACCTGGATATAGAAATAACTCAATTAAAAGCCGAAACCATTAAAATGTGGGAGTTGGTGAATATACAATTGAAAAAAGGAAGAGAAGCCTTGATAAATCTTGATAAGGACTTGGCTCGTGAAATAGTATTGAAAGAAAGACGTGTAAATGCTTATGAGCTTAAACTTGACAGAGATTGCGAAAACATATTTGCACTTTTTAATCCTGTTGCTGTTGATTTGCGTTTTGTACTGGCAGTGCTAAAAATAAACAATAATTTGGAAAGAACAGGTGATATTGTTGAAGGTATTGCAAAGTTTGTTACTAATGTTGACCATACATTTGATAAAAAACTACTTAAAATTACCAGTGTATTAGAAATGTATGATGCAGCCATAGGGATGATGGTAGATGTTTTAGAAGCATTTGATAAGGAAGATACCGTTAAGGCCCGAAAAGTCTTTAAACAAGACGAATTCCTTGACGATATTAACATAAAGGCAAACACGATTATTGCAAACTATATACGAGAACCCAACGAAAGCATTGAATCTGCTCTGTACTTGTTATCGATCATTCGAAAGCTGGAGCGGGTTGGAGATCAGGCAAAAAATATGGCGGAAGAAATTATTTTTTTTGTAGAGGCCAAAGTGCTGAAACACCGCAGCGAAAAGGAAAAAAAGTAAATTTAAAATAGTTATTTAGGAACGGTAATTTCGTTTGTAAAAACCGTGTTGCTTTCATGTCCTGCTCTGTCCCATAAGTTAATCGCAAACTTTACCACACTGTGCGTAGGAATAAAAATAGGAGCGGCTCTTAATTGTATAGTAATATCGCCACTCAAGGCTTTGTATTGCCCGTCGGGAGTTATGTTTTTAATGCGAAACGTATATGCTAGCGTATCAAATACCAGTGATCCACTATTGGCATTGTAGGGAACAAAATTTCCGGCTGAATTTTTATACAAATATTTCATTCTTAAATTATAAAGAGTAGTATCAGTACTCAGCACTCCAATGTCCCCATCTCCATCCTGAAAACTAATAATACAATCGGAAGAGTCGGCATTATATACAATAAATTGCTTAAACTGAATAGCAGGAATGGGTGAGAAAGACGCTTCTTTTTTACAAGAAACAATTAAAACCAAAATGAATGTACTTAAAATAAAACCTTTCATTAATAATCGATAGAGCCATAAAATTAATAATTATTTTTGGGCAATATCATTTAATCTTTATTTTCTGCAACAATTGAAACCTATTGCCGACTCTTTATTTAATATTAAAACTGCTGAAGAATTTCTGCAAATGGCGTTGACGGTTTTTCGGTATCAGGCTGGGGTCAACCCCGTTTATAAAAGATATATACACTCTTTAAAAATTAATACGGATGCTGTAACGTCGCTTGCACAAGTACCTTTTTTACCAATAGAGTTTTTTAAATCACAAAAGGTAGTAATAGAAGAGATAAAGAGTGAGGAGAATCAAACCCCAAACGCTCAATTATTCACTAGTAGTGGAACTACCGGAAGCATACAAAGCAAACATTATGTTACAGATGTAACTATTTACGAGGAAAGTTATATCAAAGGTTTTCAATATTTTTATGGAAACATTGATGATTATTGTGTTTTAGCGCTTCTGCCTTCTTATCTTGAAAGAGAAGGCTCTTCGCTCGTATATATGGTTAGTGATTTAATTAAAAAGAGCAAACATCCTCAAAGTGGTTTTTATTTGCACAACTATAGTGAGTTATTACTAACACTTAAACAGCTGGAAGAAAAAAAACAAAAAACGATTTTGCTTGGAGTTTCTTATGCACTGCTTGATTTGGCGGAACTAATGGATAAAAGCAAATCTGAAGGAGTTGTTTTTAAAAATACCATTGTGATGGAAACCGGCGGAATGAAAGGTAAACGACGGGAAATGTTAAAGGAAGAATTACATACTATACTCTGTAAAAGTATGGGAATACCGGTTATTCACAGTGAATATGGAATGACGGAATTATTGTCGCAAGCCTATTCTAAAGGTAAAGGGATTTATAGTTGTCCGCCCTGGATGAAGGTAATAATAAGAGATGTGAACGACCCTTTTAATTTTTTACCACCTCAAAAAACGGGAGGCGTAAACGTAATTGATTTTGCAAATATCAATTCTTGTTCATTCATTGCCACCCAAGATTTAGGGAAACGATACAGTGATGGCACGTTTGAACTACTCGGACGGTTTGATAACAGTGATGTAAGGGGTTGTAATTTACTTGTAGAATAAATTATATAATTGCCCCCCTATTTTTCTGATTTATCAGTTTTAAAGAAATAGAAAGTAAAGTGTTAGTTCATCTTAATTTTTTTTGACGTACATGAAAGTTAAAGAATCGCCGGCATTTCCGTTCTATGAATCCATCAATGATTTTTTAGAATCAGTTACAAGTTTGCGAGCAAAAATGCCACTGTTTTACTGTCTAAAACTAAAGGATAAAGTTGGCAAAATAAAATACAAACCACCTTTCAGAAAAGGCTTTTACTCTATTATTTTTATTGTTAATGCGGATGAATATCAACTGTATTTTGATAACAAATTACTAAAAAAATGCAACTCATTTCTTGTGCTTCAGGCTTCCGGTTCCCTATCCAGTTATCGCTATAATTTGGGAGAACATACAAAAGGGTATGTGGTTTTTTTTAAACCCGAATTTTTCTCTTTTTTTAAGCCCGTTTTTGAACAAGAATTCCAGTTTTTTGATATACTTGAAACCAATTTTTTTGAAATGGAACATCCTCAATCAGTAGAACTACAAACCTATTTTGAGGAGGTGAACCGTGTGTATGAAAAGGAAGACCAGTTTACGGAACGTATAACTTCTTTAAAAATGCTTGAATTGTTGTATAGTATTAAAGCATTTACCCAATCGGTTGTCAAAAAAGATCAGGAAAAGGTTGCACAAGGGAAAGAAGGCGAAGTGTTATTTCAGAATTTTTTGCAATTGGTAAGTAAGTTTTATTTGGAGAAAAGAACCGTAAAAGAATATGCCGACTTATTATCTGTTACCCCTAATCATTTGTCGTTACAAATTAAAAAAATCTCCAACAAAAGAGCCTTGTTTTTTATTAACCAAAAAATAATAAATGAGGCCAAGTCGTTAATTTCATATACAGATTACAATATTAATGAAGTTGCGAAACTTTTAAATTTTACGGATACCTCTAATTTTGTGAAATTTTTTAAAAGTCAAACAAGCAAAACACCTATGGAATATAAAAAGTCAAATTCCGCTAACCATTAATGTTCCTTTTTTTAACGATGGGATTGTTATTTTGATTGTGTTTGCGGGTTGAATAATTTATGCTGTTGCAGAACCATGGTACATTGCTATCCTTGCATTGTCAATAGCTGCATGGTAAGTTGACAACTAAAATTTAGACTTTACCTGAAATTTTCTTATCATTGCACCTCTCAAATACGTAACTATTGAAGAAATATATAATAAAATACTAACCTTAAATCATTAATTATCATGTCAGATTTTTTACTAGAAAAAGGCAATCAGCCAGGATGGGGAAAAGTTTTAAAAAGCGTTGGAGCGCCTGTTCCAACTAAATTAAAAAGGCTAAAAGGCCCTTGGATAAAACAAGTTTTAGCCGGAAAAAAAGTAGCGTATGGAAGTGCAAGCGGGGGAATTAACCCAGCCGTTTTTAATTCAGTATTTAATGATTTAGGAAATTCATCAGTAGGTTCAACTATTCCCGATGGAGAAAAAGGAGGAGCTTTAGTGTTTGATGCTACAGGAATTACAACTGTTGCAGAGTTAAAAAGCATGTATGAGTTTTTTCACACCAATAGCATACGTAAATTAGCACCGTGTGCAAAAATTATAATAGTTGCTGATGTAATAGCGAAGTCGATGGAAGGTTCTCCGGAAGCATATTACGAGTTATGTACCGTTCAGCAAGGAATTGAAGGATTCAGCCGCTCTCTTTCGAAAGAAGTAGGAGGGAAAGGAGTTAATGTAAATTTAATCAGATTGTCAAATGCCAAAGAGGCAACAGATAAAGCGTTGTTGCCATACATTCATTTCTTGTTATCAGAGGGATGTGCATTTGTAACAGGTCAGGTTTTTGAAATAAATGTAGCAACAGCGCCTCAGCAAATTGCTCCGCTTGAGAAAGCGCTTTCAGGAAAAACAGCCATTGTTACCGGTTCGGCAAGAGGTATAGGTGAAGCAACAGCAAGAAAGCTAGCTGCCGAAGGTGCAACAGTTGTGGTGCTTGATCGTCCTCAGGATGCAGAAGCAGGAAAAGCGGTTGCAGCATCTATCAATGGTAAATTTTTAGGTGTGGATATGGGTAGTGATGAAGCCCCAACTTTAATTGCCGATTTTATTAAAAAAGAATTGAATGGGGGATTAGACATTATTGTACACAATGCAGGTATTACAAGAGATAAAACTCTTGCTAACATGGATGCTAGTCAATGGGATATGGTTATTAATATTAACTTAAATGCTATTATTAGAACCAACAAAGAACTTTTAAAACAAGGATTGATCAAAGAAAATGGCAGAATTATAGGATTATCTTCCACTTCCGGTTTTTCAGGAAATTTTGGTCAAACAAACTATTCAACAACAAAGGCGGGTGTAATTGGTTATGTGAGATCAATCTCTCAAACTACGACCGATAAAAAAATCACGGTTAACGCAATAGCTCCGGGATTTATTGAAACACAAATGACTGCTAAAATGCCTGCAATGACTCAGTTTTTTGCCCGCAGATTAAGCAATCTTAACCAAGGTGGTCAGCCGACAGATATCGGTGATATGATTACTTTTCTTGCATCACCGGGTGCTTCGGGAATGTCAGGACAAATTATTCGAGTTTGTGGAGGTAATTTTATCGGAGCGTAATCCAATAAACATATTAAACAAAAAGGGAAAGAAGTTTTATACTTCTTTCCCTTTTTGTTTGTATAAATGCCCTTTTTAATTCTTGATGATTTTTTTAATGGCAATACCTGTTTTTGTTTTAATTCTCAGTATGTAAACCCCCTTTGTTAAATCTTCAACATTTACAGCTTGATTGTTGTTTACCGTTACGTCTTTAACAACAATTCCGTTTGTATTAATAATTGTCAATTGTATTGTATCAGCATCATTACTGTTTATGCTCATCACATTGTTTACAGGATTTGGAAAAACCGTTACGCTTTCCGAAACATCTGTTATATCGCTTATTCCTGTTGTTGGGTCTTGCGGAATAACAAGTGTAGCAGTACGAATAGTATCTCCTGTATTGTTTCCATCATTGTTGGAAATATTAAACGCCCCGTAAAAAGTTACCGTACCACTTCCGTTGGCAGGAGCCGTCCAATTAAAAGACCATGAATGTTTTGTTCCGGCTGATTTATGTGTTATGTATTTTCCGCTACCTACTAATTGTGTATTAGTAGCATCTGTAATTGCCATACTACCTAATAAAGTTCCACTGCTGTTCTGTGGGGAAACTTCAAATCCAAACTTTGTACTACTCACCCCTACGGCTGTTGCAGTAAATGTATAAGTAGTTCCGGGAACATATCCGGCAGTAGGAATATTTGATGTTATTCCTGCGGGTTGATTTGTAACAGCAGGGCCTGAATGGCAACTTCCGTTTCTGCATGTCATATTACCTCCGGCAGGATCGCTACAATATCCGGCAGGGGCACCGGCAGCGTTTCCATTAACAGTTGATGTGTATTGAGAAAAGAATGCTGCACCAGCAGCTATTGCAAATGCAGAGAAGGCGACCTTTGTAGTTTTTTTCATTTAGTAGTTTTTTTTCATGGTTTTGTTTAGCACTTTTCTGTACGTAAACAAAGTCAAAAACGTTGGGTTTAATTACCATTAAAAATCTCTACTATTATCAATTATTTAGAATGACGAGCTTGCAATACTTTTTTAATATCCTCCAATGAATATCCTTTGGCAGAAAGTAAAATCAAATAATGAAAAAGTAAGTCAGAAGCCTCATCCAAAAATAATTTTTCATCATTGTCTTTGGCTTCAATAACAAGCTCTACAGCTTCTTCCCCAACTTTTTGTGCAATTTTATTAATGCCTTTTGCAAATAATGAAGCTACGTATGATTTTTCGGAAGGATTGTTTTTACGGTCGTTTATAACCGCTTCTAACTGATTTAAAAAATCGGCGGAGGCATTCTTTTCATTAAAGCATGTATCAGCTCCTGTGTGACAAACCGGCCCAACAGGTTTTGCTTTAATTAATAAGGTATCGCTATCGCAATCAATGAGTATGGATACAACATTTAAAAAATTACCGCTCTCTTCTCCTTTTGTCCACAAGCGTTTTTTAGAGCGGGAAAAAAAAGTAACTTGTTTTTCTGTTAGTGTTTTTTCAAATGCTTCTGCATTCATATAACCAAGCATTAATACAACATTGGTTGTTGCATCTTGTACTATTGCGGGTATTAATCCTTCTGGTGATTTTGTAAAGTCGGGTTTCATATTATATTCTTATTTCAATATTTTTTGCTTTCAAAAACTGTTTTAATTCAGGTATTCCAATTTCTTTATAATGAAACACACTTGCCGCTAAAGCTGCATCTGCCTTGCCATTTATAAAGGTATCGCTAAAATGTTCCATCGTTCCGGCACCACCACTTGCTATTACAGGTACATTTACTTTTTCGGAAATTGCTTTGGTAATGTCATTTGCAAAACCTCCTTTGGTACCGTCGTTGTTCATGGATGTAAGTAATATTTCTCCGGCACCTAATTCAACGCCTTGCGTTGCCCAATCAATGGTTTTAGTATCGGTTTTTACTCTTCCTCCATTTAAGTAGACATACCAGTCTCCGTCTTCAAATTTCGTATCTATCGCCAACACCACACACTGACTACCAAATTGGTTTGCCAAATTTCTTATCAATGGAGGATTTTTAAATGCAGAAGTGTTTACCGAAATTTTATCTGCTCCTGAATTTAGTAATACCGAAACATCTTCAACAGAGCTAATGCCGCCACCAACAGTAAATGGTATGTTGATGTTTTTTGCAATACGCGTAACGAGTTCTGCAAGTGTTTTACGTTTTTCGTTGGTTGCTGTAATATCTAAAAATACCAATTCGTCAGCACCTTGTTTGGCATAGTTAACAGCTAATTCCACAGGGTCACCTGCATCGCGTATATTTTCGAAATTCACACCTTTTACGGTACGACCATCTTTAATATCTAAACAAGGGATGATGCGTTTTGCGAGCATTTTTAAGCATTTTGTTTTTTAATAAATCTTTGTAATTCCTCATATGATATCAATCTTTCATATATCGCCTTACCAACTATTGCTCCCGAACAACCTATTTCTTCTAGTTTTTCTAAATCTTTAACTGTACTAACACCACCACTTGCAATTAAATGTAATTTTGGAAAAGTTTCTATTATCTTACTGTATAGTTCTATTGAAGGACCTTGCAATAAACCATCTTTAGCTATATCAGTACAAAAAATGGTATTTATTCTTTGTATAGGACGATCGTGATACTTTCTTATAAAATTGTAGATATCTATTTGCGTTGTTTCCAACCAACCGCCCACGGCAATTTTTTCATCTTTAACATCTGCACCTAATAATATTTTATCAGCACCGTATTTAAGCAGCCAGCTTAAAAAAAGGAATTCGTCCTTTACGGCAATACTTCCTATTGTTGCTTTTTTCGCTCCTGCATCGAAAACACTTTTTATGTCTTCGTCCGTTTTAATTCCTCCACCAAAATCAACAGATAGTTTTGTTTCAGAGGCTATTGCTTCCAAAACTTTTAGGTTTACTACTTTACCTTTTTTTGCGCCATCCAAATCAACTAAATGCAAGGATTTAATTCCTTCCCAATCATTAAATAATTTGGCTACTTCTAGGGGTTTTTCATTATAAATAGTTTTTTGTGTATAATCACCTTGAGTCAGTCGTACACACTTCCCATCTATAATGTCAATTGCGGGTATAATTTCCATATAATTTAAAGTCTTATAAAATTTTCTAAAATCAATTGTCCTACATCACTTGATTTCTCCGGGTGATATTGCACTGCATAAAAATTGTTTTTATGTAATGCTGAACTATATTCTATTCCGTAATTAGTGGTGTTAATTGTTTCATTACCTAACTCCACATAATAACTGTGTACAAAATACATGTAGGCGTTTTCCGGCACATTGTTAAAAAGTGGTGTTTTTAAGTTGTAAATGTTATTCCAGCCCATTTGCGGAACTTTTAAATTTTTAGAAGAAAAGAGTTTTACCTGTTCGTTAAATATTCCCAAACAGGTTGTATTACCTTCTTCAGAGTGTTTGCACATGAGTTGCATCCCCAAACAAATTCCTAAAAAGGGTTGAGTTAAAGAAGTAATCACTTCGTCTAACTTTTTACTTTTCAAGTATTGCATGGCACTGCTTGCTTCACCTACTCCCGGAAAAATTATTTTATCTGCAGAACGTATCTCTTCTGCATTGTCTGTAATGATAGGTGTTATGCCAATACGTTCCAATGCAAATGAAACGGATCGGATATTACCTGCATTGTATTTTATGATTATTACTTTCATACACCTCACCCCTTAATCCCCTCTCCATAGGAGAGGGGCAAGAGGTATTTAAAAATTTGTTTATAACATTCCTTTTGTGCTTGGTAAGCTCATATTGTTTACATCGCGCTTAACTGCAATTTTAATGGCTTTGGCAAATGCTTTAAAAATACCTTCTATTTTGTGATGTTCGTTTACACCTTCTGCTTTAATATTTAAATTACATTTTGCTGCATCGCTAAATGATTTAAAAAAGTGGAAAAACATTTCGGTTGGCATTTCACCGATTTTTTCACGCTTAAATTCCGCATGCCATTCAATCCAGTTGCGCCCGCCAAAGTCAAGCGCCACTTGTGCTAAGCAGTCGTCCATTGGTAAACAAAAACCATAGCGTTCAATGCCTCTTTTATCGCCAAGTGCTTTTGAGAATGCTTCACCTAAAGCTATTCCAACATCTTCAATGGTATGGTGTTCATCAATGTGCAAGTCGCCTTTAGCTTTAATCACTAAATCTATACTGCCATGTTTGGCAATTTGTTCCAACATGTGATCAAAAAAAGCAAGTCCGGTTGAGATTTCGGAATTTCCTTTTCCATCAAGGTTTATAGCAATTTCAATATCCGTTTCTTTTGTTTTGCGTGTGTGAACAACACTGCGCGAAGGAAGATTCAAAAAGTCGTAAATCTCTTTCCAACCGGTAACAACCTTTTCTATCACATCTTCAAAACCTTCCGGTTTATCATTGTTAAGGTAAAGAATGGCTTTGGATCCAAGGTTTTTAGCCAGTTTTACATCGGTAAGTCTATCGCCTATGACAAAGGAATTTTTCAGATCATAGCTTCCATCTGTATATTTGGTAAGCATGCCTGTATTGGGTTTACGTGTTGGTTTGTTTTCAAATTCAAACGATTTATCAATACATATTTCAGAGAACATAATTCCCTCGTTTGCCAATGTGTTTATTATAAAATCTTGTACAGACCAAAAGGTATGTTCCGGAAAACTTTCTGTTCCCAATCCATCCTGATTGGTTACCATTACCAGTGCATAGTTAAGCTCGCGAGCTATTTTACCCAACCAGGTAAATACACCAGGCAAAAATTTAAGTTTATCAAAACTGTCAATCTGATATGTATCGGGGGGCTCCCAGATGATTGTACCATCGCGGTCGATAAATAATACTTTTTTCATTTTTAAGAAGTTAGAATATTGAAGACAGAAGTCAGGTGTTTTATTGTTTTAAATCAATATGGATTGCTCTTATATATGCACTTAATAATTTGGATATTTCATCAACTAATTGGTTTAACTCATCATATTCCGAACGTAAGTAATTTAAGTCTTTGGAAAGTATTAACTAATATTTTATCTCATTTAATGAACTTCTTATTCCTTTTTTACCTTCCATATTCTATCTTCTACGTTCCATATTTTGTCAACGCTTCCAACACCTGCACATTCTCTTCCGGCGTTCCAATGGTAATTCTCAGGCAACCTTCACACAACTCCACATTACTTCTATCCCTAATTACAATTTTACTATTTACCAAATAGTTGTAAATGCGCTTAGCATCGGTAGTTTTCACCAATATAAAACTTGCCTCACTTGGATACACTTTTAAAACGGATGGCAATTCCGATAGCCCGACACTTAGTTTTTCGCGCTCTGTTACTATTTCTTTTATCCAGTCATTTACTTGTGCAATATTATCCAATGCTCCGGCAGCGAGCTTTTGCGGAACAACACCAATGTTATACGGAGGTTTTATTTTATTAAAAACGTCAATAATATCGCGGGAAGCAAAGGCCATTCCCACTCGTAAACCGGCCAACCCCCAAGCTTTAGAAAGTGTTTGTAGAATAACAAGGTTAGGATAGTTTAACAGTTCAGGAATGAATGTATGGTAACGTGCAAAATTGATGTACGCTTCATCCACCACCACAATACCATTAAAATGTTCAAGAATTTGTTTTACGGCTTCCAGCTTAACTTCAGTGCCCGTAGGGTTATTAGGTGAACAAATGAAAATTAATTTTGTGTTTGCATTTATTGCTTTTAAAATAGCAGACGTATTCAATTCAAATGTTTCGGGTATCAACGGAACTTTAATAACGCCTACATCATTGATGTTTGCAGATACTTGGTACATGCCATAGGTTGGAGGACAAACAATAGCATTGTCTTTTCCCGGATTACAAAAGGCACGAAAAATAATGTCGATGGCTTCGTCGCTGCCATTTCCTAAAAAAATGTTTTCAATGGGAAGGCCTTTAATTTTACCTAATTTTTCTTTAACGGCAATTTGTAAGGTGTCAGGATAACGATTTAAACCTAAGGCTTGTCCTTCAATCTCCATATCAACAGGAGAGCCAAAAGCGTTTTCGTTGGCATCCAAAAATATGCCTTCTGTTCCTTTGTACTCATCACGTGCTGATGAATAAGGAACAAGTTTTTTTATGTTTTCGCGGAGTATATTATTTAAATCAAACATAGCGACCTCACCCCCAACCCCTCTCCAAAGGAGAGGGGAGCGAAGGATTTATTAAATTAGTTAATTATAAATTTTGTTTCATTATTCCTTTTGGCTTTTGCCTTATTCCTTTTAACTTATCCTTAAAGTTACCGCATTTTTATGTGCATGTAATCCTTCTGCTTCGGCCATTAATTCAATAGTTTTACCAATATTTTGAATGCCTTGTTTTGATAATTTTTGAAATGTAATTTTTTTTACAAAACTATCCAGTGAAACGCCACTGTAGGCTTTTGCATAACCATTGGTAGGCAATGTATGATTGGTTCCTGATGCATAATCACCTGCACTTTCGCAAGAATAATTTCCTAAGAATACAGAGCCTGCATTGATTACTTTTTCGGCTAAGACCTCATCATCATTACAAGCTAAAATCAAATGCTCCGGAGCATATTCATTTAATAAGTCAATGGCTTCGTTTTTATCTTTTACCAAAATAGCAATGCTATTATTGAGTGCTTTTTCGGCGAGTTCAAAGCGAGGCAATGCTTTTAGCTGTTTTTGCAATTCCACTTGAACATCGACAATCGTTTTTTCATTGTCAGAAACCAATACTACTTGCGAATCGGCACCATGTTCTGCTTGTGAAAGCAAATCAGCAGCAACATAAGCTGGCACACATGATTCATCTGCTAACACAGCTACTTCCGAAGGTCCAGCCGGCATATCAATGGCTACTCCTTGTTTATTGATTAGTTGTTTTGCGCATGTTACATACTGATTACCCGGACCAAATACTTTATATACCTGAGGAATGGTTTGTGTTCCAAAGGCCATTGCTCCAATGGCTTGAACACCACCTGCTTTAAATACTTTTGTTATGCCAACCAACTTTGCTGTATACAAAATGGCTGCATTGAGAGTTCCATTAGCTGATGGAGGAGTACACAAGATAATCTCCTGACATCCTGCTAGTTTTGCCGGAACACCTAACATCAAAATGGTTGAAAATAAAGGTGCAGAACCTCCCGGAATGTATAATCCTACTTTTTCAATTGCAACTGATTTTCTCCAGCATTTAACACCATCAATGGTTTCAACAACTTTAATTGTTTCTTTTTGTGCAGAGTGAAATTGTTCGATGTTTGATTTTGCTTGTTTGATAGCAGCCTTCAGCTCTTCCGGTACATTTTTTTCGGCTTCTGAAAATTCTTGATCGGTAACTAATAAATTATCAAATTCAACTTTATCAAACTGCAACGTGTATTTTTTAACGGCAGCATCGCCATTTGCCTTAACATCATTAAGCACAGTATTAACAGTGCTTTCCAGCGATGCGACATTCATCACAGGACGTTTTAATAGTTCCTGCCACTGATTACGATTCGGGTAATTTATTGTTTTCATGTTAGCCTCACCCCCGACCCCTCTCCAAAGGAGAGGGGAGCGCAGGACTTTGTTATTTTTTCAAGTTTCTAATTTTTTCAATCTTTAATTTAACACTAACTCCATTTGTTTGGCATTTGAGTATTCAATACCATCTCTTTGCCCTGTGAACTTCTTAATTTTAGTAACAATCATTCCATGTTTTGCATATAGGGCTTCTGCTCTGGGGTTTTTATCAGAAACGTCTAAAATAAATTTTTTATAGTTTGTTTTTTTGGCTTCCGCTATTTTTTTATTCAGCATAGCTGTTCCAACTCCTTGACCTCTGCATTTTTCGCTTACTCCAAAGTTGGACAAATACAATTCTGTTTCACGGGGTCGTTTCATCACGCTGCCTGTGTGTTTCGATCTGTTTAAAATTTCTTTGAACTTAAACGGTCCGTAAAACATCAACATATTTATTACAGCTCCTAAAATCAATTTTCCATAAACCTTACCATCATAAAAACAGCCCGTAGCAATTACTTCACCATCTTTAAGGGCAACCGTTACATTTTTGTATCCACAAAAACCACGACCTGATGTGTATTCGAAGCGTATATAATCCAATGCGGTTTTGTTATTGATTTTATATACGAAATCGTACACCTCTGCTCCTGAACTGTACATCAGTTCGGCAATAGCACCAACATCGTTTTTTTTAGCTTTTCTGATTTCCATTTTTCTAGCAGTTAGGAGACAGGAGTTAGAAGTATAGCGAGATTGCCCATACTACATAATTTAGCGTCATAACATTAACTTGCATTTATTATTAATTTATTTAATCAACTTCTATGTTCTGTCTTCTCAATTCTATCTTCTTTACATTATCATCTTCTCAATAGGTACTACCAATATTCCTTGTGCATCAAGTGCTTTTAGTTTATCAATGATGTCCCAAAACTGATTTTCGTTTACCACACTGTGTACAGAGCTCCATCCTTTATCGGCCAAAGGAACTATTGTAGGGCTTTTCATGCCCGGTAATACTTTACATATAGCTTCTAAATTTTTGTTGGGGGCGTTTAACAAAATGTATTTGTTGTTCTTTGCTTTTTTAACTGTATTAATTCTGAAAATTAGTTTGTCTAAGATGGACTGAAGTTCTTTGCTTAAGTTTTTGTTTGAAACCAAAACGGCTTCCGACTTTAAAATAACTTCAACTTCTTTTAAACCGTTGGTGAATAAAGTACTTCCGGAGCTCACCAAATCAACAATAGAATCCGCTAAACCTATTCCGGGAGCAATTTCAACAGAACCACTTATCTCGTGAATTTCGGCTTTTATTTTATTTTTCTTTAAATATTTTGAAACAATTACCGGATAGCTTGTTGCAATACGTTTACCTTGTAAATCCTGAACGCCTTTGTATTTCTCGTTTTTAGGAATGGCGATGGATAAGCGACATTTACTAAAACCTAAACGGTCAACAATTTTAATGTCTTTGTTTTTTTCCAACAATACATTTTCTCCAACAATACCAATATCAGCAATGCCATCTTCTACATATTGCGGAATATCATCATCACGTAAAAAAAACACTTCCAACGGGAAATTGAATGCGTCCGCTTTTAACTGGTTAAGGGAGTTGTTGATTTCAATGCCTGCTTCTTTCAAAATTTTCATTGAATCATCATTCAGTCTGCCCGATTTTTGGATAGCAATTTTCAGTTTAGTTTCCATAGTTGTTGATTTGAATAGTATTAAACAAAAAAGGTTTACCTTTTTAGAGTAAACCTTTTGATATATTAAGTGTTTTGTTTTTCAATTTGCACCATATCATCACAGCTTACCCGATGAGGAAGCAAGATGATGATGTATTTGAGTGATTGTTTTCATTCGGACACAAATGTAACTAATAATTTATATATCATTTCAATTTATTTTAATTAAAGTTTTATCTGTTATATCACATAATCGGGATTTGTGGTAAGTTTTACATTAAGATTGTTCAAGCCCTTTTTAATACTTGCCCCAACAATGTCAATAATAGCTTTGCTAAGAATGGGGAATTTAATTCCTACAGTAATGGTATAATCCAATTCACATTGTTTATCATTTACTGCTTTAAAAATCATTGTACCGTAATGACTGGAAAAAAAGTGCATTCCTTTTGTAATTGTGTAATCAATCAGTTTATTTTTTTCAGACTTTACAACTGTTTCTTCCATTGGTAAACCAATGGAAAAACGTCGTACAGAACCAACGCCGTTTAAATTTCCGGCATCGTTGCTGTCGACAATACGACTCATTTTAAAACCATATATTTTGCCCAATGTAGGATGGTCATTTAGTAAGGCATAAACCTTTTCAACAGGAGCATTAAATATTAATTTTATTTTTACCGAGTGAGTTTTCATACTGCTTAAGTGTTTGTGTTGTCAATTTCTTTTAAAGAAAAGGGTGAAACCAAATGTACAAAAAAGCACAACTATGTGGTGTTTTAATATTCTCAAAAACCACAAGTGGCGATAAAACCATTAAAGGACTTCACCTGAAGGGTATTCATCCTCAACTATAAATTTTCCTATATTTGAGCAATTGAAAAAAATTATGAGCCAACCAAATTTACAGGGAAAAACAAACCCTTTCAATATAGTAGTGATAGTAGCCGCACTGGGCTATTTTGTTGACGTTTATGATTTAATACTTTTTGGAATTGTTAAAGATTCCAGTTTAATTGCAATTGGTATTACCGATCCTCAACAAATAAAAGCACAAGGAGTGTATTTATTGAACATGCAGTTGATTGGCTTGTTAATTGGCGGACTTGTGTGGGGCATATTGGGCGATAAAAAAGGAAGAATGGCCACCTTGTTCATGACCATTATGCTTTATTCCCTGGCTAACATTGCCAATGGTTTTGTGCAAAACATGAATCAATATGCAGTGTTGCGATTTATTGCGGGCTTTGGTTTAGCAGGGGAATTGGGTGTAAGTATTACACTTGTATCGGAAGTAATGACCAAAGAAACACGTGCTTGGGGTTCAAGTATGGTTTCGTTTATTGGCATTATGGGTGCAGCACTCGCATTTTATGTTGCTCAGTTTGGCTGGAGAGAAGCATATTGGGTAGGAGGGGTCTTGGGGTTGTTATTACTGGCATTGCGGGTATATGTGCATGAATCGGGCATGTTTGATAAAATGAAATCGAGCGAAGTGCAACGCGGTAATTTTTTAATGCTCTTTTCAAACTCCAAACGCTTTTTTAAATATTTGAGCTGCATTCTTATAGGCGTTCCTACATGGTTTGCGATCAGTATTTTATGCTTTTTTGCTAAAGATTTTGCCGTTGCCATAGGCGTTATTGAGCCCATAGCAACAGGTAAATCTATCTTGTATCACTATATTGGTGCGTCATTGGGGAGCCTGGTGTTTAGTTTTATCAGTCAAAAATTAAAATCACGGAAAAAAGCCTTGGTCATAGCCTTGTTATCATTAGCGGCTATCAGTGCTTGGTACTTTTCAGCAAAAGGTGCTACAGCGTCGGAGTTTTATTTTATCATTTTTATATTGGGAATAGCAATGGGTTATTGGTCAATTTTTGTGACCATTGCTTCCGAACAATTTGGAACAAATATCCGATCGACCGTTACCACATCCGTACCTAATTTTGTGAGAGCTTCGGCTGTAGTGATGTTGATTTTTTGGCAGTATCTGGATCCAATGGTGGGTATTGTTAAATCGGCCGTTATTGTTGGCACTGTAGTAATTGTGATCGCTCTCATAGCAATACTTTATATCGAAGAGACCTATGGCAAAGACATTGACTATATGGAAGAAAATTGATTTCTTTTAAAATTTCAATTCTGCTTTTTAAAGAGATATTATAAAGGTGTAAACGTATTTTTTACAAAATCTTTTCACACAAAATCTTCCAGAAGTCATTTGGAGACTAGGGTTATGAATTATTAATATTTCTTTAAGAAGGTGGTAGTTCTTAATTGCCCTTTACCTTTATAAAGGAATATTCCCGTGCTTTTTCTTAGGCAGCTTATCTACTTTATTTTTCAGCATATTAAATGCTTTTATCAGGCGTTCGCGTGTATCTTCCGGTGTTATTACTTCATCAACATAACCTCTTTCGGCTGCACGGTAAGGATTTGCAAAGTGTTCAATGTATTCTTTTTCTTTCTCTGCCAGTTTAGCTGATGGGTCTTTAGCAGCAGCAATCTCATTTTTAAAAATAATTTCGGCAGCACCTTTAGCACCCATTACCGCTATTTCAGCACTTGGCCAGGCAAAATTCAAATCGGCACCAATGTGCTTGCTGTTCATCACATCATATGCTCCACCATATGCTTTGCGTGTAATAACGGTGATGCGCGGCACGGTGGCTTCACAAAATGCATACAATAGTTTTGCCCCGTTTGAAATAATACCGTTCCATTCCTGATCGGTGCCCGGTAAAAATCCGGGAACATCTTCAACTACTAATAATGGAATATTAAAACTATCGCAAAAGCGCACAAAACGAGCGGCTTTATTCGATGCTTTTATGTCTAACACTCCTGCAAGGTAAGCCGGTTGGTTGGCAACAATACCAATGCTTTTGCCTGCCAGTCGAGCAAACCCCACAACAATGTTTTCAGCAAAATTTTTATGAACTTCTAAAAAAGAATTCAAATCGATAGTTCCGTTTATTACATCGCGGATGTCGTATGGCTGATTAGGGTTTTCGGGAATGATGGAATTTAATCCGGTACGTTTTTCATTGCCCGCTTCGTAAGGTACAGAAGGAGCTTCGTCCTCACAATTTTGAGGCATATAGCTCAATAAGGCTTTTATGTTGTTGATACATTCAATTTCATTGGCACATGAAAAATGCGTAACACCCGATTTGGTAGAGTGTGCAGAAGCACCTCCCAGTTCTTCAGATGTTACATTTTCGTGTGTGACCGTTTTCACCACATTAGGACCGGTAACAAACATATAAGAAGTGTTTTCTACCATCATAATAAAATCGGTAATGGCAGGAGAATACACGGCACCTCCCGCACACGGTCCCATAATAGCAGATAGCTGAGGGATTACCCCGGAGGCTCTGGTGTTTTTATAAAATATATCTGCATATCCGCCCAATGAAACAACACCTTCCTGAATACGTGCCCCACCACTATCGTTTAAACCGATAACCGGTGCTCCGTTTTGCATGGCCAGATCCATCATACGACAAATTTTTTCTGCATGGGTTTCACTTAATGAGCCGCCAAATACAGTAAAATCTTGTGAAAACACATATATCAACCGTCCGTTTACAGTTCCATATCCGGTAATAACGCCATCGCCTAAATATTTTTCTTTATCCAAACCAAACTCGGTTGCACGGTGCGTAACAAACATTCCAATTTCCTGAAAGCTGCCTTCGTCCAATAAAAAATGCAAACGCTCACGCGCGGTAAGCTTTCCTTTTTTATGTTGAGATTCAATTCGTTTTTCTCCTCCACCCAATAAGGCTTCTGCAACTTTTTTATTAAGCGCTGTTATTTTATTTTTCATGGTGAACTATCAAAAATTGGTTAGGTTTAATGAGGTCTAAAAGTAATTAAAATAATTATACTTGAATTAAATAGAAAAAGGACAATAAACAACAAATTAAAAATAAACTACCTTTGTTTATGCTTCTCTTTTCATTGATAAGAGAGGAGCGAAACTGGGAGGCGATTCACTAAAAAACATGGATGAAAACAACAACTTTAAACCTTATTTGTGCGTTTTGTGCATGTATAATACTATTTCAATTTGGATGTACGAAAGATAAATTAGAAACTAAACCACTTAATTTCTACATCTCTCCAAACGGTTATTTAAACTCTAAAAAACAACCTGAGCAACAATTTACAATTGATACCAATGGAACTTCTTACCTCATTGCAAGTCAGGGTACAAAGCTTAATATGTATAATGCAAGTTTAATTTCTGCCAAAGGAGATTCGGTGTTTTTTCCCTATCAGATAGGGCTAATAGAATTATACAAACCCAAGGATATGATTTACGCAAAAATGTCAACTGTTGATTCCGGTACTATTTTGGAAACAGCAGGAACACTGCGTGTAAGAGCCTATCAAAAAGGAGCAGAAGTGTTTTTAAGACCGGGAAGTTCTTATTCTGTTAAAATACCAACTACTGTTTCTGAAAATTATATGCATGCGTATTATGGTTACGATGGTGATGCCTATAAAGGTTGGAAAGACAGCGCAGGCTTCGCTGTAAATCCCATTTTTGCTGATACAGGAGCAACATACTCCAATTCAATCACAAAATTCGGTTGGATGAATTGCGGTCTCAAAAGCGGGAGTTCAATTAATCATAATCTTACATTTACCTCATCAACAGACAGCTTAACCAATGTGGTCCTCTTTATTTATATTCCTGCCACTAAAACGGTAATGCAAGTATTTAACCTTGTTTCAACTAATATTCCCGATGGTTCAACTGTTAAAATAATTGCCATTGGAGTAAAACCAAACGATATCCCTCCTACTTACTACAATTTATTTGAGTTTTACACAACAACAACAGTTACTGCCTCCCAATCAATTGAAATTACAATGGTTCCCACAACCGATGATAAACTTACATCGTTACTAAACGAGTTATAAATAGTTGTAATGATTTTATTAATGTTATAGCTAGCAGCAGCAAAGGGTATAATTTAATTGTTGTAAGCCAATATGTTAAATACTCTTAAATAAGAATTGAAACCAACCTTTAAAGTTAAAAGGAATTGTTATTTTTAACCTGTTTTAAATTTTGTAAGCAGGGTATGACATTGAAGAATGATTTAATAATAAGAGCAGCCAGAGGCGAGCAGGTGGAACGCACTCCCGTATGGTTAATGCGACAAGCAGGGCGCGTATTGCCCGAATACAGAGCGGTGCGGGAAAAAATGGGAGGGTTTAAAGAATTGGTAGAAACCCCTGAATTTGCATGCGAAGTTACCATACAACCTGTAGATATTTTGGGTGTGGATGCCGCTATTATATTTTCTGATATTTTGGTAATTCCCGAAGCTATGGGATTACCTTATCAAATGATGGAAGCAAAAGGTCCCTGGTTTGAAAAAACCGTAAAAACTGTGGCGGACATTGATCAATTGAGAATTGCTCAGGCGGATGATTTGCATTATGTGATGGAGGCAATTAAGCTTACCAAAAAAGAATTGAACGGTCGCGTACCCCTGATTGGATTTGCCGGAGCGCCCTGGACAATATTCGCTTATATGATAGAAGGAGGTGGAAGTAAAACATTTTCGAAAGCGAAGAAATTTTTATATACCCATCCGACGTTAGCACATCAACTATTACAGAAAATAACAGACAGTACCATTAATTACTTAAAAGGACAATTGCTTGCCGGGGCAGACATGTTGCAGTTATTTGATAGTTGGGCGGGAATACTTTCTCCCGAGCAGTATAATGAGTTTTCGCTAAAATACATTGCCCAAATATGTGATGCTATTACCGAGGCACCGCTTACCGTATTTGCTAAGGATGCACATTTTGCGAGAAAACAAATGGGTCTGCTTAACTGTACTGCAATTGGATTGGATTGGACGATGGACATTGCCGAATCGCGTGAAATGATAGGCAATTCTAAAACATTACAAGGGAACATGGATCCATGTTTGCTATATGCGGACAAGGAAACGATAAAAAAAGAAACAGTAAAAATGCTGAAAGCATTTGGTTCGCAAAGGCACATTGCTAACCTCGGACATGGATTGTATCCCGATATTGAAAAAGATAAAGTAAAACTTTTTGTGGATACAATTAAAGAATTCAGATTTTGATTTATATCAAACCAGCTTAGGTTTTGGAAAACCTTTATTCCTTCTCCGTTCCCTGAGCCTGTCGAAGGGTGGAGAAGGGTTAGGGATGAGGCTTTAAAAATATAAATTCAAAACCTATGTTAGTTTAGTATCATAGTTTTCAATTGAAAAAACAGGTATTACCCAACACATGAACAACAGTAAACTACAAATGAGAGTGATGCTATTGTGCGTTTTATGGTTGTTTGGCGTTACTACATTCGCTCAAATGCCGGGAAAAAACCTGATTCCTAATTCCGGTTTCGAATCGTATAAAGGACGAAATCCTAAAGGCATTGTTACCAGTGCCAAACCCTGGCAAAATGTAGGTACAGTAGATTTCTTTTATAAGACTGATGTAAAAGATACCTCTGTTTACAAAGGCCCCCATTCCGGAAAATGTTACGTGGGAATGCGTTTTCAAAAAAAATACAAAGAATACGCCTATGTAAAACTCTTAGAACCCTTAAAAAAGGGGAGAGAATATTACTTTACAATGTATGTGAGATTATTGGATGTAAGCACCGTTTCAATTAAACAATTAGGAGTATACTTTTCCGCTAGTCCGTTTAAAATGGGTATGATTTTTAATGCTGACGGATTGATTGATACGACCTACAAAGGCGGATTAAACGGAGGTTTTGGGTGGATGCCTATAACGGGTAAGTATGTGGCGCACGGAGGGGAGAAATATATAATTATAGGAAATTTTACTACCAATACAAAAGAAGATTTTGTTAAAAAAAATAAGTGGGATATTTTTGAACTGAAAGAAGCTTTTTATTATCTGGATGATGTATCGCTGATAGATACATCTTATGTTCCTCCTGTAAAGGTTAAAGACAGCGTGAAAAAAGATACCGTTATGATTCATAAATTGGTTGAAGTAAAAACGCTGTATTTTGAAAATTCGAGCTATAAACTTCAAAAAAACTCTATTATAATTATAGAACAAATTATGGCACTGTGTAAGGGCAATCCATCAATGGAAATAGAGATAAAAGGATATGCTGATAATCAAGGAGGCGAACCTTTAAACATACAACTATCAAAGGAAAGAGCGCGGAGTGTGTATGATTATTTGAAGAACAAAGGCATTGCTAATCCAATGAAATTTGATGGATACGGCTCTGTAAACCCAATTGTGCCTAATGACACGCCGGAGAACAGAGCAAAAAACAGACGAGTGGAAATTTATTTGATTAAGAAATTTTGATACTGTTTATTTCTTATCTGAAGTTTGTAAATTCGTAAAAAAATTAGAAGAGGTATGATTGTAGATATTTTTATTCCGTGTTTTATTGACCAAATTTATCCTAACACAGGATTTAATATGGTGAAAATATTGGAAAAAGTGGGATGCGGAGTAAATTACAATCCAGAACAAACCTGCTGTGGACAGCCTGCGTTTAATGCCGGACATTGGGATGATTGCAAAGAAGTAGGGGAAAAATTTATCCGTGAATTTCAAAACGACAGGTATATTATTTCTCCTTCAGCATCATGTGTGGGGATGATAAAGAATTATTATCCAGATATGTTTCATAATTCATCATTGCACAATGAGTACAAACAGATACGCAAAAATATTTATGAAATATCCGATTTTTTGGTGAATGTTTTGAAAATATCCGACCTCGGCGCAAAGCTCGATGGCGTTGCTACATACCACGATTCATGCGCTGCCTTGCGCGAATATGGTATAAAAAACGAACCCAGAGTTTTACTCAGTAAAGTAAGGGGTTTGGAATTAAGAGAAATGAAAGACACAGAAGTATGCTGTGGTTTTGGAGGAAGTTTTTCTGCAAAATTTGAACCTGTTGCGGTGGGTATGGGAGAAAAAAAAATAGATAATGCTTTAGAAACAGGTGCTGAATATTTAATATCTACCGATGTTTCGTGCCTGATGCATTTGGATGGCTATGCTAAAAAGCAAGAGAAAGCTATAAAAATGATGCACCTGTGTGATGTACTTGCGAGTGGTTGGGATTAACAAAACAAAAATTAGTATTGATAATAAAATTAATGAATGGTGTTTATTGTTTAAAATAACCTACACAACGTTTTAAAAACATGAAAGCAAAAACAGTTATCAGCACATTATTAATTCTTTTGCTTTGTTCTACGGAACAGCATGCGCAATCATTCACTACGGGCTTATCTGTTGGTGCATCTACCACCTCAGTAAATTTTTCGGATTTAAACAGTGCCCTTGCAAATACTATTAAAGGAAACAACATTATAGGAGTTGAAGGTGGAATATTTGAAAGGATAAGCTTTGATAAGGTTTTTATAAAACCAATGATACTGGTTAGTTATCATACCGGAACTATTGGTTTTTATGATAATAATGGTACCGATTTTAAAAGTTCGGATTTTAATTATGGGAAAGCGGTAGTGCCGATTCTTTTTGGAATAAAAATTTTGAGATACCTTCGCCTCGAAGCCGGTCCGGTGTATAATTTCATATATAGTTCCAACTACTCGTATGATAATGTAATTAAGATGGAGTCTTCCGGCATTGGTTATAGGGCAGGAGCCAATATTGAATTAAAAAGAATAAATATCGGAGTGACTTATCAGGGGCTTACCAACAAGTCATACTTCAATTCCAGTGCAGCAACTTTTTCATCACCTAATGAATTAATTTTCAGTATTGCTTATTGTTTCAGAGAGCGGATATAATCATTGCAAGCGCTTGTATAAAAAGCAAGCGTAATTTCAGATCACTTTATAGTTTTTATACTCTCCAATTCTCCATCCCAAAATAGATTCAACAAATTGCAAGACCTTTTGCTTAGGCGATAAATTTTTTTGAGTAGGATCGAATGAAAACTTCCAATTTATGCTGTTAATGCGTGCTTGCATTACTTTAGGATGTGTTTCATTAAACAACGCAAGCGAATCAATACCCGAGTAATCAAATTCATTTTGCACAGGAATATTTTGTTTCATCCAGTCATCACTGTGCCAAAGCTTATGAAAGGTTTCTTGCTTGGCTTGTTGAGCCGCAGGAGGTTTCACCCATCCATAATGATACACCCAGGCATCAATGGGTATAACATTTAGTTTTTCATTCTTTTTTCTGAATCCCTGAGCGTCTTTATAAGAAGCAATGTTTTTATCGTTGCGTATCACACGTATTTCTTTTCTGTACCATTGGCGAGAATCGGCAACATAATCGTATGAACCATAAAAATGATTGTAATTGAACAACAAACCCTCTACCCGTTTATCGTCCTTGTATTGCTGCATGGCAGCCTTTATTACGGGTAAGTATTTTTCATGTATCACCTCATCGCCTTGAATGTAAAATGCCCAATCGCTGTCCTTTGCAATGGCGGCAAATGCTTTATCGGTTTCTATGGCAAGTACTTTGCCTCCTTCGCGTAAACGATCGTCCCAAATGGTTTCAATAATTCTTATTTTATCGGAAGGAATGGATTGAATGAGAGCAAGTGTATTGTCATCTGAATTGCCAACAGCAACAACTATTTCATCGCATATCGGTAAAATAGAAGTAATGGCTTCAACAATAGGATAATCGTACTTTATGGCATTTCTTACAAATGTAAAACCGCTAACCTTCATTTTTTAATTAAAAATTATGATAGCATTAAATGCCTGTGTAATTGTCCGGAGTAATATTCTTCAATTCTTTTTTGATAACATCGCTTACTGCAAGGGTATCAATAAAAGCAGAAATGCTTTCTTTAGTAATAGGTGTGTTGGTACGTGTCAGCTCTTTTAATGCTTCATACGGTTTAGGATAACCTTCTCTGCGAAGTACGGTTTGTATGGCTTCCGCCACAACTGCCCAGTTGTCTTCCAAATCTTTATCTATTGCTTCTTTGTTAAGTATTAACTTGTCCAGCCCTTTTAATAATGATTTGTAAGCAATTACGCTGTGTGCCAAAGGCACGCCGATATTGCGTAATACGGTAGAATCTGTTAAATCGCGCTGCAAACGTGAAATGGGCAACTTTGCCGAAAGATGTTCTAATATTGCGTTTGCAAGACCTAAATTACCTTCTGAATTTTCAAAATCAATGGGGTTTACCTTGTGAGGCATAGCAGATGAACCAATCTCTCCGGCTTTTATTTTTTGTTTAAAATAGTTCATGGAGATGTACGTCCACACATCACGATTTAAGTCAATAATAATGGTATTAATGCGTTTAAGCGCATCAAATAATGCGGCTAAATTATCGTAGTGTTCTATTTGAGTGGTAGGATAAGAACGGCTTAAACCTAAGTTGTTGTTTACAAAATCGTTGGAAAAACTTAACCAGTCAATTGCCGGATATGCTACTTTGTGAGCGTTTAAATTACCGGTTGCTCCACCAAATTTAGCGCTGTACGGAACGGTTTTTAATTGTGCAATTTGATTTTGTAAACGTACGGCAAATACTTCAATTTCTTTCCCCAAACGTGTTGGTGATGCCGGTTGTCCGTGTGTGCGCGCCAGCATGGATACATTGCTCCATTCGTTACTCAGTGCCGTAAGTTTTGTGATAACATCGTTCAGCATGGGCAAGATACATTCATTCATTGCATCCTTCAATGAGCGTGGAATAGCAGTATTATTAATATCCTGAGAAGTTAATCCAAAATGAATAAATTCCGTTTGCGAAAAAATAGTTAAGGCTTCCAGTTTTGCTTTAATAAAATATTCAACAGCCTTCACATCATGATTGGTGGTCTTTTCAATCGTTTTTATTTGTTCTGCATCTGCCTCATTAAAGTTGTTATAAATGTTTCGCAACTGGCTATACAATGTTTTATCAAACCCTTTAAGCTGTGGCAAAGGCAATTCGCATAAAGCAATAAAATATTCCACTTCCACCAACACCCGGTATTTTATCAATGCAGCTTCCGAAAAATAAGTTGCAAGTTTTTCGGTGGTGTTTCGGTAACGCCCGTCAATAGGTGAAATAGCATTAAGATTTGTTAAACTACTCATTGTATAATTATTTATAGGGAAACGAAGGTAACAAATTTCTAAAATACATTACTCACCTGTTCTTGTATTACTTATACCTTAACTTCAGGAATAAATACATTATCTGCAAACAAAAGATGGATGATGTTGTAAACCTCACAAACAGAAGTTGTCAAAAGTCAACAATCAAGCTGTTTGTTCTCGACTTTAGTTTATGCTGAGCGAAGTCGAAGTACTCGAACTGACCAAATCGAAGCTAAATTTTGCGTGCCGTCATGTTGAGCCTGTCGAAACATCTGCGCCGGCCTTTGCACACTCTTCGACAAGCTCAGAGTGACCATCCCACTTCGACATTTTGCCCCTTCGCCTGACACAGCTTGAAAATGTCACATCGAGCGGAATAGAGATGCAGACATTTTAAACAACTTCACAATATAATTTTAAGAAAAAAGAATGTATAACCAATTAAAAAACATATTTTAATTTAAAACACTAAATTTGCAATCCTTCAAAAAAGGATAAAGCATACCATATTAAAACACAGATGAAATATACCGAATACAAAGGATTAGATCTTTCTCAAACCGCTAAGGACGTACAAAAGTTTTGGGAAGAACATAAAATATTTGACAAATCAATCACTTCACGCGAAGGTAAAACACCTTTTGTGTTTTACGAAGGCCCTCCCAGCGCCAACGGTTTGCCGGGCATTCACCATGTAATGGCACGTTCCATTAAAGATATTTTTTGCAGATTTAAAACTCAAAAAGGTTTTCAGGTAAAACGTAAAGCAGGCTGGGATACGCACGGATTACCTATAGAGCTTGGCGTTGAAAAAACATTAGGGATTACCAAAGAAGACATAGGAAACAAAAACAGCCCCAAATATATTTCTGTAGAAGATTACAACAAAGCCTGCCGCAAAGAAGTAATGAAATATACCGATGTGTGGGAAGATCTGACAGCTAAAATGGGTTATTGGGTGGATATGAAAAACCCCTATATCACTTACGATAATCGTTACATTGAATCGGTCTGGTGGTTGTTGAATAACTTATATGCTAAAGGTTCTATTTACAAAGGATTTACTATTCAACCGTATTCTCCGGCAGCGGGTACAGGGCTTTCCACACATGAATTAAATCAACCTGGATGTTATCGTGATGTGAAAGATAGAACGGCGACGGTGATGTTTAAGGCAGTTCAAAGTCCAAAGTTGGAAAGTTTAAAGTTGCAGGGAGATGTTTATTTTCTTGCCTGGACGACAACTCCATGGACATTACCTTCAAATACTGCGTTGGCGGTTGGGAAGGATATTGATTATTTTGCTGTTGAAACATTTAATCCTTTCAATCTTCAACCAATTAAGGTTATCATAGCCAAAGACTTATTTAGTAAATACTTTATGATTCCAAAAGGTGAAGGAAGACCCCCGATTGGAGTTGGAACAAAACATGTAATGGTAGACCCATTAAAAAAAGCAAATACCTGGACTATTTTAGCTGAATTGAAAGGTTTGGACTTAGCAGGCTTACATTACGAACAATTAATGCCTTTTGAAGCCAACAAAATGGTTAGCTTAAATGGGGAAGATCTTCCATTTTCTGAAGGAGCAGGAAGGATAATTGTTGGCGATTTTGTAACGACAACAGACGGTACAGGCATCGTACACATTGCTCCAAGTTTTGGCGCAGACGATTTTAGAGTAGCTAAACAAAACGGCATTGGCTCATTAACATTGGTTGATAAACGTGGAAAGTTTTTACCGGAAGTAAAAGACGATGTGTTTTTATACGGGGAAGAATATGTGAAAGAAGCGTATTTGACGGATGAGGAAAAGGCAGAAGAATTAAAAAAACAAAAACAAATACTTGAAAGTGCAGGCAAAATAAAAGACTTAAAAGCCTACTTAAGTGTTGATGAACGTATTGTTTTAAAACTGCAGGAAGAAGGCAAACTTTTTAAAAAAGAAACTTACGAACACAGCTACCCGCACTGCTGGAGAACTGACAAACCCGTGTTGTATTATCCACTAGATAGCTGGTTTATTAAAACTACTGCATACAAAGAACAAATGATTGCGTTGAACAAAACCATTAACTGGAAGCCGGAATCGACCGGTACAGGGCGTTTTGGCAATTGGTTGGAAAACCTGAACGACTGGAATTTATCACGTTCACGCTTTTGGGGTATTCCAATTCCTATTTGGACAAGCGAAGATAAATCCGAACAAATCTGCATCAGTTCGGTTGAGGAATTACAAAAGGAAGTGAACAATGCTGTTGCCAAAGGGGCGATGAAGAGTAACCCTTTAAATGCATTTAAAGCAGGCGATAATAGTGCGGAGAACTATAACACTTTTGATTTGCACAAACCTTATGCTGATGAAATAGTGTTAGAACGCAACGGTAAAAAGCTGTTCCGTGAACCTGACTTAATTGATGTGTGGTTCGATTCTGGCGCTATGCCTTATGCACAGCTGCATTATCCATTTGAGAATAAAGAATTAATAGATCAAAAAAAATATTACCCTGCTGACTTTATTGCCGAAGGTGTTGACCAAACCCGTGGTTGGTTTTTTACGCTTCATGCCATTGGCACGATGTGTTTTGATTCTGTTGCTTTTAAAAATGTGGTGAGTAACGGATTGGTGTTGGATAAAAACGGACAAAAAATGAGCAAGCGCTTGGGCAATGCCGTTGATCCGTTCAGCACCATCGAAAAATTTGGCCCTGATGCTACACGTTGGTACATGATTACAAACGCAGCTCCCTGGGACAATTTGAAATTTGACATAGAAGGTGTTGCCGAAGTACAACGTAAGTTTTTTGGAACGTTGCACAATACTTATTCGTTTTTTTCATTGTATGCAAACGTTGATGGATTCAGCTATTCAGAGAAAGAAATTCCTGTAAGTGAACGTACAGAAATTGACCGCTGGATTTTATCGGAGTTAAATACTTTGATTCAGAAAGTGGATGAAGCATATAGCGATTATGAACCGCACCGTGCGGGCCGCTACATTGAAGAGTTTGTGGATGAACACTTGAGTAACTGGTATGTTCGTTTGTGCCGTCGTCGTTTCTGGAAAGGGGATTATTCTCAGGACAAAATTGCTGCCTATCAAACATTGTATCGTTGCATGGAAGTGGTGGCACAACTTTCAGCACCTATCGCTCCGTTTTTCATGGACAGATTGTTTACCGATTTAAATAACATCACCAAACGCGATTCGGCTGAATCTATTCATTTAAGCCTGTTTCCTGTAGCCGATGTTTCATTGATTGATAAAAATTTAGAAGAAAGAATGAGTCTGGCTCAAAAAATTTCTTCCATGATTTTGTCCATCCGCAAAAAGGAAAACATCAGAGTTCGTCAGCCTTTGAGCCGCATACAAATTCCTGTACTGGACAATTCTCAAAAAGAAAAAATAGAAGCCGTTCAAGATTTGATATTATCGGAAGTAAATGTGAAAAACATTGAATTTGTTGATGAATCAACTACATCCATTACCAAAAATTTGAAATTAAATTTTAAAACTTTGGGAAAAAAATGTGGTAAGAACATGAAAGCCGTACAAGCTTTCGCAAATGAAAATGCTCAAGCCATTATTTCAGGTATTGAACGTGAAGGCAAATTTGAAATTAAAGTGGAGGGCGATACAATTGTTTTAGAAAATGAAGATGTAGAAATTATTCCTGTAGATATCCCGGGCTGGAAAGTGGCAAATTCAGGGCAATTGACCGTTGCACTGGATGTTACCATAACGCCTGCTTTAAAGGAAGAAGGTTTGGCGAGAGAATTAATTAATCGCATTCAAAACATGCGGAAAGACAGTTTATTAGAAGTTACCGATAAGATCAATGTGCTGATAAAGAATAATTTATCAATTAATTCAGCAATTAAGAATAATTTGGACTATATTTGCGCGGAAATTTTGGCTTCGTCAATTACGCTAGTCGACGATTTTGGCGCGTCTGTCGCGGTCGAGATGGAGTTAGATGAAGAAGTTAAGACATTAATTACTATTACCAAATTAACTAATACTAATTAACATGGCTAAAAAAGCCCCCAAAGGCAAACCGGCTAAAAAGGTCGTTAAACCTGCAAAAAAAGTAGCTCCTAAAAAAGCAGCGGCTAAGAAAAAACCGGCTGCTAAGCCTGTGAAAAAAGCGGCTCCTAAAAAACCCTTAAAGAAGGTTGCTCCTGCTAAGAAAAAGGCAACACCTAAAAAGGCAGCGAAACCTGTTAAGAAAGTAGTTCCTAAAAAAGCGGCACCTAAAAAAGTATTAAAACCAGTAAAAAAAGCAATCGCTAAAAAACCTGCAAAACCTGTGAAGCCCGTGAAAAAGAGTGCAGCAAAACCAGTAAAAAAAGTAGTAGCTAAAAAAGTTGTTAAACCTGCAAAAAAAGCCGTTGCTAAACCTGTGGCAAAAAAAGCAGCGGTTAAAAAACCTGAAGTGAAAAAAGCAGAAGCAAAAAAAATCATCACGCCCACTAAAAAAGAGGCAATAGCTAAAAAACCGGTTCAGGCAAAACCTATTGCGGCACCATCAAAACCAGCACCAGTGGTTTCTAAAAAGAAACAACAAGAAGAAAACTCTTGGGATGATGATGACAAACAACAAGCCTATAAGGATGAACCAATGGTGGTGGAATACAAAACACCTACTGTTGCTAAACCCCTCGGACCAACTCCAACACCTCATATCAATACAGATAGCAGAACACGTTATTCTGATCAGGAGTTAAAAGAATTTAAAGAACTTATTTTAAAGAAGTTGGATGAAGCAACCAAGGATTTGGAGTTATTGAGAAATACACTTTCTCATAAAGACGATCATGGTACCGATGATACATCACCAACCTTTAAATTATTGGAAGATGGTTCGGATGTGTTATCAAAAGAGGAAACATCGCATTTGGCTAATCGTCAGGAAAAATTTATTCAAAACTTACAAAACGCACTTATCCGTATTGAGAATAAAACATACGGAATATGCCGCGTTACGGGTAAATTAATTTCTAAAGAACGCTTGAGAAGTGTACCACACGCTACTTTGGCGATAGAAGCAAAATTAGGACAAAACAATTAATCAGTACGTATTATTTAGTTAAAAGCTGCCCCTTAAAAAGGGCAGCTTTTGTTTTTAAACACTTTCTTTAATTTAGCAATACAGATTTGGTTTAATATCACTACTTTTGCAGCCCCTAATTAAAATTTAAATTCCGGTGAAAAAGGTTTTCGCTTTAATATGTTCAATTTTATTCATCGATCAGGTGATTAAAATTTATATTAAAACACATTATTTTTTGGGTGAAGAGGTGCATGTGTTGGGGCATTGGTTCATTTTGCACTTTACCGAAAATAATGGCATGGCTTACGGTATTGAGTTTGGAGGCAATTTTGGAAAACTGTTTTTGAGTGTGTTCAGAATTGTATTTGTTGCAGGCATCGGTTGGTATTTAACAAAACTGGTTAAAGAAAAGGAAGACAAAACATATATTATAAGTATTGCATTAATATTTGCAGGAGCTGTTGGAAACATTATTGACAGCGTGTTTTACGGTGTTATCTTTAGCGACAGTAATTATGAAATTGCCCGTTTTATGCCTGTAGAGGGCGGCTATTCGGGTTTTTTGCACGGTAAGGTGGTAGATATGTTTTACTTTCCGGTTATTGAAGGGCATTTTCCGGCTTGGTTTCCTATTTGGGGAACGGAAGAATTTATATTTTTCCGTCCGGTATTTAACTTTGCCGATGCTTCCATCACCACGGGTGTGGCATTAATTATAGTATTTCAAAAACGCTTTTTTGCTGCAGAAAATAAAACATCAGAAGTATCATAATTTCAATTAAATAAAAACAAAGAGAATTTACACAACAATTACAAATGCAAAATCAAATCAGAAACATCGCCATCATTGCCCACGTCGATCACGGCAAAACAACATTGGTTGACAAAATATTACATACCGGAAAATTGTTTCGTGAAAACGAACAATCGGGAGAGTTGATTTTAGATAACAACGATTTGGAGCGGGAACGCGGTATCACCATTCTTGCTAAAAACGTTTCTGTACGTTACAAAGGAACAAAAATTAACATCATCGATACTCCCGGTCACAGTGACTTTGGAGGGGAAGTAGAACGTGTATTAAACATGGCCGACGGTGTTGTATTATTGGTAGATGCTTTTGAAGGGCCAATGCCTCAAACCCGTTTTGTTACTCAAAAAGCACTTGCTCAGGGTAAAACAGTTTTATTGGTAATTAACAAAGTGGATAAACCAAACTGCCGACCTGATGAAGTACATGATCAGGTATTCGATTTGTTTTTTAATTTGGAAGCTACCGAAAAACAATTGGATTTCAGAACAGTTTATGGTTCATCTAAACAAGGCTGGATGGGTCCGGACTGGAAAAATCCAACAACAGATGTTACTTATTTATTAGATCAGGTAATTGATTTCTTCCCGCAAATGCCTGTTAGCGAAGGAACATTGCAAATGCAAATCACTTCGTTAGATTATTCTTCTTTTGTTGGACGGATTGCTGTAGGAAGAGTTTCAAGAGGAACCATCAAAGAAAACATGCCGGTATCATTGGTAAAACGTGATGGTACGATTGTTAAATCGCGCATTAAAGAATTATTTACGTTTGAAGGTTTAGGTAAACTAAAAGCTACTGAAGTTGGTTCAGGAGAAATTGTTGCTATTACCGGTATTGAAGGTTTTGAAATTGGTGATACCATTGCAGATGCAGAAAATCCGGAAGGGCTTACGCCAATTGCAATTGACGAGCCTACGATGAACATGTTGTTCACCATTAACAATTCACCGTTTTTTGGTAAAGAAGGAAAATTTGTAACATCTCGCCACTTACGTGATCGTTTGTTCAAAGAGTTGGAGAAAAATCTTGCCTTAAGAGTAGAAGAAACAGACTCTGCAGACTCTTATTTAGTGTACGGCAGAGGAATCCTTCACTTATCCGTTTTAATTGAAACAATGCGTCGTGAAGGCTACGAATTGCAAGTTGGTCAGCCACAAGTTATCATTAAAGAAATTGACGGTGTTAAATGTGAGCCGATAGAGTATTTAACGGTAGATGTTCCTGAACCGGTAGCAGGTAAGGTAATTGAGTATGTAAGTCAACGTAAAGGCGATTTAAAAATCATGGAACCTAAAGGCGATTTACAACATTTGGAATTTGAAATTCCTTCTCGCGGTATCATAGGTTTAAGAAATAATATTTTAACTGCAACTGCCGGTGAAGCGATCATGGCACATCGTTTTAAAGCGTTTGAACCATGGAGAGGCCCAATTCCTACACGTGGTAATGGTGTATTGATTTCAGGTGAGCAAGGAACGTCCATTGCTTATTCAATTGATAAACTTCAGGATCGCGGAAGCTTTTTTGTAGAAGCCGGAGATCCTATTTATGCAGGACAAATTATTGGTGAGAACAACCGTCAGGATGATATTGTTGTAAATATTACCAAAGAGAAAAAATTAACCAATATGCGTGCTTCGGGTACGGATGATAAAATGCGTATTATCCCTAAGATTAACTTTTCGTTGGAAGAAGCGATGGAATACATACAAGGTGGAGAATATGTTGAAATAACACCTAAATCACTTCGCTTGCGCAAAATTTATTTAGATGAGAACGAGCGTAAACGTAACGAGAAAAAATTTGCAGCTCAATAAAATTCTGCAAGTAGAGTTTATAAAAAAAGCGATGAAGATTTTTCTTCATCGCTTTTTTGTTTCGGCATTGCCGAAAAGTTATTTAATCTTAAATACTATCCAGCTTTTCAATAAATCCGGATAGGTTATCACCCAGTTTTTCTTTTATTTCCGAAAACTGTTTTTTTACTTCAGCTCTCGATTTTAGTTTTTTGGCAGCATTTACTTTAGCTATTAACTCATCCGCCAGGTCGGCGCATTCATCCACTAAGGCTTCTATTTTATCCTCATTCTCGCCTTTGTTGTTAAGTAATGCGTTGTAATGTTCTTCAATAACATCGCCTAATAATCCATTGATTTGTTTTTTTAACTGTCTTCTGTTAGCCATGTTGCTTTATATTAATTGTTTTTAAAATTTGTTCATATTCGTACACCAAAAATTAAAATATCATCCACCTGATATCCATCTCCTTTCCAACTTTTCATTTTTTCGTTAAGCGTTTCCCGTTGGTCTTCCATGTTTTGGTATTGAATGGAAACGAGCAACTCCTTAAATTGTTTTTTTAAAAACTTTCTGTGATTGGCTCCGCCAAATTGGTCAACATAGCCGTCTGAAAATATGTATATTGTATCTCCTTTATATAAATGTATTTCGTGGCATTTGAAAAAAGATGCACTTTCTCCTGCATCTTTATACATTCCAATGGAATTTTTATGGCCCTTAATTTCAAATAACTTTGAATCTCTGATCAAATATAATGGATTATTTGCACCCGAAAACAATAGAATATTAGTTTCCCAATCAATGCAGCATAATGCAATGTCCATCCCGTCTTTAATTGTATCATGATTATTTTGTCGGAGCATGCGTTTAATTTCTTTATCAAGCTCATTTAAAATAATATCCGGCTGATAAATTTTTTGTTCCTGAACTATTTTATTCAAACTGTTAAAACCAATAATGCTCATAAATGCCCCGGGTACACCATGTCCCGTGCAGTCGGCTGCTGCGAATAAAACTTTTTTATATTCTTTATAAGTGGATTCTTCCTTTTTATTTGGTTTTCTGCTAAAATCAAATTCTTGAATAGACACTTCGTTGATCCAATAAAAATCACCACTTACAATATCTTTTGGTTGATAGTAAATAAAACTGTTTGGTAATATTTTCATTATCTCGTCTGCGGGAGGCAGCATTGCCCGTTGGATACGTTCGGCATAATGAATGCTATCCATAATGTTCTTATTCCGCTCTTTTATAAGTTCTTGTTGTATTTCCAATGCTTCCGTTTTTGTTGCCAGTTCGTCCCTTTGTTTGGTAATCTGCAACTTTTGTTCATTAATCTCTATATTTTGATTGTTTATTTCAGCAGTTCGTTCCTCCACTTTTTCTTTAAAATGATTGATATATGTGTTTATTTCATTTGCCATTTTCGAAAAATTGTTTACCAATACTCCTATTTCATTAACAGATGTTTTTTGTTTTATTGCGGGATGATACGTGAAATTACTGTTTACGTACTCCTCGATATAATTGGTAAGATTGATGATAGGCTTGGTAAGCGAAGATGCAGCAAAGTAGCTCAATAAGAATACCAAAAAAAGCATCCCGATGAGCACAGCGGCTGCCGTTATCAATAATTTTTTAAAAATTACACGTTCTCTATTTGAAATGATTTTTTTTTGTAAGTCTATCGATTCTTCTATCCGGTCAATATTTTGAGATAGTTGAAGCATTAGTCCTGACTGCTCTTTTAAGCCTAATACTTTTTCAGTAACAGTTAATTTTAAAAAAGCCTTCTCGTAATTATTAAGAATAGAAGAAATCTCTTCTCGCCGTGATTTGGAAATTTTCGTATTTTTACTTAACTCTTTTTTTACTTCTTCTACTACAGCTTTGAATTTAGAAATATATTCATTTTCTTTTCGAATTATAAAATCCTTTTCATGTCTTCGTAGCATCAGTATTTTAATCTGATCTATTTCTTTGATTTCCATAAGAGCATGAGCATAAACCCTCATTTCTCCTTCTATTCCGTAATCTTTAAATCCTCTTTTTAAAATCTGAATAACAATTTTATTAAAGGTAATTTTATAGTTATCTATGTTCTGACTTAGTTTTTGAATGAATCCGGAAAGTTCGGAATCGGTGTTTACATTAAGCTCCTCCAGTTGAATCAGACTTTTTAATATTTGTTTAGAAATGGTGTCATGTTGATCTACTATTTTGCTTTCTCCGGTTTTAAAAAATTGAGGATTTATGGTTTCATAAGTAAGAAATTCCTGTTGTGTTTTAAAATCCTTTAACGAAAGAATATAAATTTCATTCAGTTGTTGTTTTATTTTTGAAATGGTATCTCTTTGATGGTAATACCAAATGCTTACTACTACTGTAATAATTGAAAATGAGAAAAAAAATAAAAATGAAAAAAACAATTTATACTTTACTTTACGCAGCATACTCGTATGTTAATTAAGCGTAAAGGAATGGAATCAAAGTCGGATTTCAGATTAACAGTATCTTATCTTAGTATTAAGATATTAGCACAAAGGGATAAGCTTGAATTATAATGCAAAGGTGCATTCTACAGGGTAAATTAAAATTGGCACATAGCTTATAAATTAAAATTGGCACTAAGCCCATTCACACTTGCTACCCGACAGCTTAGCGACCAATATCGTTAAGTTAAGGATGTTCTTCCGCCCAAAGTCTTCGACAAGCGTTCGACTGAGCTCAGACCGAAGTCTCAGACTGACTGCGCGCGATAGTCATATTGAGCCTGTCGAAATATGTGCGAGGGCTTCTTAACTTAATGACATTGGCTTAGCGCTTACGGGTGCAACATTATTAAAAAATTCAACATCACTAATAATAATTTGCGCAATGAAATTATAAAAACATGCAACACGGTAGAAAGCTTTTGCAATGATGGTGGTTTATCATTTTTCTTAAATTTAACATGTTACGGTGAACGGGGATTCGAGGGCTAAAGATTATGCAGGCGAAAAAGGATTTATTTCAATTGAAAAAATTATTTTACGATAGAAGACATATTGAGTGTTAAGGCGGGGACGCCTTGTTAAAAGCGACGAAGCGAGACGCTTCGCCGAACTGGGGTAAATTAAAATTAGCACATAGCTTATAAATTAAAATTGGCACTAAGCCCATTCACACTTGTTACCCGACAGCTTAGCGCCTAATGTCATTAAGTTAAGGATGTTCTTCCGCCCAAAGTCTTCGACAAGCGTTCGACTGAGCTCACGCCGAAGTCTCAGACTGACTGCGCGCGATAGTCATATTGAGCCTGTCGAAATATGTGCGAGGGCTTCTTAACTTAATGACATTAGCTTAGCGCCTACAGGAGCCTTGTTATTTTATTATATCCTACGGTGAACTGGGTTATTATGAATGCTAAAATTCCGTGTCATTTTTTAAGAAATTGATTAGAATCGATTACCCATTTATCACTTTGATTGAGATAATAAATAAAGTATCCTGCAACAATTAATGTCAAAATAATGGAAAGTAAGGATAATATATTATTTGTTGAGATACTCTTTCCCCATTTATCTCTTTCATTTTTTGTTTTACTTTTAATTGACGATTCAAATCTGCTTTTTTCCATCATTCTAAACTCAATCCAAATAAGATATATCATATTTATTATCGGAATTAAAATTGTTGAAGTTGGTATATTGTCACTGATTTTAATTAATGCAAAAAAACCAGCTATAAAAATGGAATTTAAAGCGAAAAGCTTGTCATGAATTCTGTCGAAATGTTTTAAAGTGTTTTTTAATCCTTCTTCTTCGCATTTGGTCATTCTACTCTCAATTTCGGCCATATTTTTCTCCATTTCTTCTATATCGAAATCGTTCATATGTTTAGGTTTTTTAAAGGTTGCCGCTAACTTATTTAAATACACAACTAAATTACAAGACACGCCCTACTCTCGCTGCCCTTAGTCGGTTTAGAGTTATAAACGTAGTTAATAAGGAACATAGCAAACACTTTAAAAAATACTGAAGAGGCTTTAAGAACAGTTGTGTTATTTTCTCTTCATTACTTTTAATGCCGCTTCCACAATGTTTATGGTATCTAAGCCGTATTTGGTCATCAACTGGTCAGGAGTTCCGCTTTCGCCAAAACTATCGTTAACAGCAACCATTTCAAGTGGTGTAGGTAATTCACGTGCAAGTAACTGTGCAATGCTGTCGCCCAAGCCACCATTCATTTGATGTTCTTCGGCAGTAACCATGCAACGTGTTTTTCTGGCAGAATCAATCACCGCTTTGGCGTCTAATGGTTTTATGGTGTGTATGTTTATTATTTCAGCATTAATGCCCTGTGCAGCCAGTTGTTCGCCGGCTTCAATGGCTTTCCAAACTAAGTGACCCGTTGCAAAAATGGTTACGTCAGCACCTTCGTTTAATAAAATAGCTTTACCTATTTCAAATTTTTGGTCGGCAGGTGTAAAGTTAGGAACGGCAGGTCTTCCAAAGCGTAAATACACAGGGCCTTTATATTCGGCAATAGCAATGGTTGCTGCTTTGGTTTGGTTATAATCGCAAGGATTAATAACCACCATGCCCGGTAGCATTTTCATCAAACCAATGTCTTCTAATATTTGGTGGGTTGCGCCGTCTTCTCCTAACGTAAGCCCTGCGTGTGATGCACAGATTTTCACGTTTTTATCGGAGTAGGCTACCGACTGGCGTATCTGGTCGTAAACGCGTCCTGTAGAAAAGTTGGCAAATGTTCCTGTAAAAGGAATTTTACCTCCAATGGTCATACCTGCTGCAATGCCAATCATGTTGGCTTCTGCAATCCCTATTTGAAAAAAACGTTCGGGATGATCTTTTTTAAAGTCATCCATTTTTAACGAAGTGGTTAAGTCGGCGCAAAGCGCAACCACGTTAGGGTTTGTTTTTCCTAATACAGATAGTCCGGCTCCAAAGCCTGATCTGGTGTCTTTTTTCTCGGTGTAAGGGTATTTTTTCATTTATAAATTAAATTAATAAAGATTCACAGATGTTGATGTTCCTGATTCTACCTTAAACCTTCTTTCGATGGTATAAATAGATTCTCTTGCATTTTTAGGACGGAATTCCACGCGGTATTTACCGGGTTGCAGTGTTATGGTTTCGTTCCGTAAATTGTCTTTCAGGTTGCACACCCACACTAATTTGTTGTTGTCTTCTAAATAAACACTTGCAGGTCCTTCGTTTGGTTTGGTAATGTTAACATTGCCCGATTGAGGTATTTCAATGCTGGTAGTTTTGCTTTGAGATACATCCACATTGTCCAGTTTAATGCGTGGAAGCGTGAGAATTTCCAAATCGTATTTGCCTACAATGTATTTTTCGACCGTATTAAAATTTTGAACATGTAAGGTTTGCATTTCGCCCTTTTTACGGACAATGCAAGGAAAATTGGCATTGCCTGCCATTTTTAAATTGATATGCCCCTGAGGAGCGTCGAGCGCAATAATGTTGTGTATGCCCGGTACCAGTTCAATGTTTGTTTTTTCAACAGGTGGAATGGTATGTACCACCAGTTTGTAGGTGCCTATGGGGTCAATGATAATGGTGTCCGGCACGCCTCTGTTGTTGATGGTGTGCATGTAGTTGTATTTTATGGCTCCCGAATGCTCGTCGTAAAAGGTCATGTTCACATCGGTTTCGGTAGGGCGACCAATCATATCGTTCAGGTTTACTTGCGCCGAAGTATTGTCCAGCGCCTGAGAAATAATGATTCTCAATATATTTTTAAAGTTGGATTCGCTGGAAGCATCGTAAAATTTACCAATACAACCAAAAGCATTCATAAAACTCTGATCAAGTCCAACACCAATAACAAAGGGTTTTAGCACGATGCCTTTTTTTTGCATGGCCAGCGCTACGGCACAAGGGTCGCCATCGCACTCTTCAATACCATCGGTAATTAAAATAATGATGTTTTTTACAGTTTTAGAAGTAGGGGAGGGGAAGTCGCCGGCAGACTGTTCAAGCGAATAAGCAATGGGAGTGGTGCCTTTGGGCACAATCATTTTTAATTTATTTTTAATTGCTTGTATGTTATTTGGTCCAAAAGGCACTTCCAGCTTGGTATCCGTACAACTGCGTTCAGGGCGCAAAGGCACTTGATGTCCGTAGGCACGAAAGGCCAGTTCCAAATTTGGTGTACCATCAATGCTGTCTAAAAATTCGCTCAGTAATTTTTTTGACAAATCCATTTTCATACCGCTTTGCCATTGACCGAACATGCTGTACGAGGCGTCAAACACAAAGAGTATACGGGTTAATGGTTTATTTGGATTAAAAGCCGCTTTTGTGGCCGCTTGTTTTGCGGCTTCTTTAACTTTTTCTTTGTAAGAAAGTTTGATAACAGCTGCTTGTTCGGCTGGCTTTTTTGATTTTTTTTTAACCGATTTTTTTTGAGCGAAAACCACAAAACCAAACAACAGCAAACAGATTGTCAGCAGGCTTTTTGAAGGGCAATACATATGTTTGAGCTTGCTATTTACCATTCTCTCTTTTTGACTTTCCGCTTTTTGCTTTTGACTTAAAATTAATAATCTCCCAGTGTTTCAGGATTTTGAGCCAGTGCTTTTGCCAATTGCTCATCGTTAGGTGCAGTTCCGTGCCATTTGTGTGTTCCCATCATAAAATCAACACCGTTACCCATTTCGGTTTTCATCAGTATCATAATGGGTTTCCCTTTTCCTGTAAGGCTTTTAGCTGTTTTAAATGTGCCAAGCAATTCGTTAAGGTTGTTTCCGCTGGTGTTTAATACTTGCCAACCGAAGGCTTCCCACTTGGCTTGCAAATTACCCATGTTAAGTACATCGTCGGTAGAACCGTCTATTTGCTGACCATTCATGTCAACGGTAGAAATTAAGTTGTCAATTTTTTTGGCGCTGGCATACATTGCCGCTTCCCAAATTTGTCCTTCCTGCAATTCTCCGTCACCATGCAAACTATATACAATGGAAGCATCATTATTTAATTTTTTACTTGTTGCCGCACCAATTGCAACCGATAAGCCCTGCCCCAAAGAGCCGGATGCTATGCGTATGCCGGGCAGGTGTTCATGTGTGGTAGGATGTCCTTGCAAACGGGAATTTAATTTTCTGAAGGTAGCCAGTTCCTTTACGGGAAAGTATCCTGAACGCGCTAATGTACTGTACATCACAGGCGATATGTGTCCGTTGGATAAAAAGAAAAGGTCTTCACCTATTCCATCCATTGTAAATGCTTTGGGGTTGTGTTTCATCACTTCAAAATAAAGCGTCACCAAAAATTCGGTGCAACCCAATGAACCGCCCGGATGGCCTGAGCTTACGGCGTGTACCATTCTTACAATGTCTCTGCGAACCTGTGAACAGGTTTTTTCTAATTCTTCAATTGAAGCCATTATTGCTATGTTTTTATCTTGTTTTTAGAATTTCAAAAGTATTGTTTTTTGTTGCAGCCAGTAGCTTTGTTGACAAATTTAATTATTGTTGAAAACTACGTTAAATTAGGTTTGGCAACTACTTTTAAAACCTTTAGAGTTAAGTATATTTGCAGGCTAAATAGCGGCAATTTATTACAAAATAACTTAAGCCACTATTACAATTTTAAACTTTGGACTTTTAAACTTTAGACTAAACTATGGCATTACAGTGTGGAATTGTGGGACTTCCTAATGTGGGAAAATCGACGTTATTTAATTGTTTATCAAACGCAAAAGCTCAGGCGGCAAACTTTCCGTTTTGTACCATTGAGCCTAACGTAGGTGTTATTACCGTTCCCGATGAGCGTTTGGCGGCACTTGAAAAACTGGTGAACCCGGAACGGGTAGTACCTACAACGGTTGAAATAGTTGATATAGCAGGTTTAGTAAAAGGTGCCAGCAAAGGTGAAGGATTGGGAAATAAATTTTTGGCAAACATACGGGAAACCAATGCGATTATTCATGTGTTGCGTTGTTTTGATGATCCTAATGTGGTGCACGTGGATGGTTCGGTAAATCCGGTGAGAGATAAAGAAATTATTGATACCGAATTGCAATTAAAAGATTTGGAAACCGTTGATGCGAAGTTAAAACGTGTTGAAAAACAAGCAAAAACAGGCAATGATAAAGACGCAAAAAAAGCATTTGAAGTATTGTCGAATTTAAAAACAATACTGGAGCAGGGAAAATCCGCACGTTCTGCGAATCTTTCAGAGCTGGACATGCAAAGTGTTGCCGACTGCTGTTTACTTACCATAAAGCCTGTATTGTATGTTTGTAATGTGGATGAAGCCTCTGTTATAAAAGGGAATAAATATGTAGATGCCGTGAAAGAAGCTGTGAAAGCAGAAAATGCTGAAGTACTTATCATCACCGCGCAAATGGAAGCAGAAATTGCTTCGCTGGAAACCTATGAAGAGCGTCAGATGTTTTTGGCAGAAATGGGTTTAACAGAACCCGGAGTAAATAAACTGATAAAAGCAGCATACCGCATTTTAAACTTACAAACGTACTTTACTGCGGGTGTAAAGGAAGTCCGCGCATGGACCATCAGCAAAGGAATGACGGCACCGCAAGCAGCAGGAGTTATTCATACCGATTTTGAAAAAGGATTTATACGTGCAGAGGTGATTAAATACAATGATTTTATTACCTTAGGGTCGGAAGCAGCATGTAAAGAAGCCGGAAAAATGGGTGTTGAAGGCAAAGAATATGTGGTGAATGACGGAGATATGATGCACTTTAGGTTTAATGTGTAATTAGTCATTAGTGAATAGTCATTAGTTTTTTAAGAGCTGATTACTACAAGAAAATTCTAGAGACTTAAGACTGAAAAAGAGTGTTTTTCGTAATTCGTAAAAATTCGTAATTCGTAGATGTTAGAAAAAGAAGTTAAATATACCGAAGACAGTATACGTACACTGGAATGGAATGAACATATACGTTTACGTCCGGGTATGTATATTGGTAAACTGGGGGATGGTTCTTCTCCTGATGATGGTATTTATATTTTGCTCAAAGAAACCATCGATAACTGTATTGATGAGTTTGTAATGGGCAATGGCAGAAGCATCGATATTTCCATTAAAGATAAAACTGTTCGTGTAAGAGATTATGGACGTGGCATTCCGTTAGGTAAGCTCGTTGATGTAGTTTCTAAAATTAACACAGGCGCTAAATACGATTCGGAAGCATTCAAAAAATCAGTAGGATTAAATGGTGTGGGTACAAAGGCGGTAAATGCTTTGTCCAGTTACTTTAAAGTACAATCGTTCAGAGAAGAGAAAACCAAAGAAGCAGAATTTTCTCAAGGTAATTTACAAAAGGAAACGCCTCTTGTGGCTTCTGATTCCCGCAAAGGAACGCTTGTAATGTTTACGCCCGACGAAAAAATATTCGGCAATTATCATTTTATAAATGAGTATGTTGAAAAAATGCTGTGGAATTACGTTTACCTTAATAAAGGTTTAACGATTAATTACAACGGGCAAAAGTTTTTTTCAGAAAATGGGTTGTTGGATTTATTGCAGCAAAATATTTCCGGTGCTACGCTTTACCCTATTATTCATTTGAATGGTTATGACATTGAAATTGCATTAACACACAGCAGTCAGCAATATGGTGAAGAATATTATTCTTTTGTTAACGGACAACACACCACACAAGGCGGAACGCATCAGGGCGCTTTTCGCGAAGCGGTGGTAAAAACCATTCGCGATTTTTTCAAAAAAGATTTTGAAGCAGTAGATGTTCGTGCATCTATAATAGCTGCAGTAAGTATAAAAGTACAAGAACCTATTTTTGAATCGCAAACAAAAACAAAATTGGGTTCGCAGGAAATAGGCCCTAAAGGGCCTTCTGTAAAGGCATTTGTGGGCGATTTTTTAAAAACGGAACTGGATAATTTTTTACATAAAAATTCTGAAACGGCGCAAGCCATTCTTCAAAAAATAATACAGAATGAGCGCGAACGTAAGGATTTGCAAGGCATACAAAAACTGGCGCGCGACAGAGCAAAAAAAGCCAACCTGCATAATAAAAAGTTACGCGATTGCAGAGTGCATTTAACCTCTAATGATGAACGAAAACTGGAAACCACGTTGTTTATTTGTGAGGGAGATTCTGCAAGCGGCTCTATCACTAAAACGCGTGATGTGAATACGCAAGCGGTATTCAGCCTTAAAGGAAAGCCCTTGAATGCTTTTGGTCTGACAAAAAAAATTGTTTACGAAAATGAAGAGTTCAACTTGCTGCAAGCGGCACTGAACATTGAAGACGGCATAGAACATTTGCGTTACAACAACATTGTAATAGCTACCGATGCGGATGTTGACGGAATGCACATACGATTATTGCTGATGACATTTTTCTTGCAGTTTTTTCCTGACTTAGTAAAGAACGGACACGTGTATATATTGCAAACACCATTGTTTCGTGTGAGAAATAAAAAAGAAACCATTTATTGTTACAGCGAACAGGAACGAAAAAATGCGATTGAAAAATTAGGAACCAAACCCGAAATAACCCGATTTAAGGGATTAGGAGAAATTTCGCCTGATGAGTTTAAATTGTTTATTGGAAAGGATATCCGAAAAGACCCTGTTATTATTGGGAAAGACAGATCTGTATTAGATTTATTGAGTTATTATATGGGAAAAAACACACCCGAGCGTCAGGATTTTATTATAGATAATTTGGTGGTGGAAAAAGATTTGGTGGAGGAGAATATCCGCTTATAGGTTAAAATAAGTTAATTTTTTAAACATCAGTAGCATATAGTTTTTGCTGATTTACTTTGGCATCGCTATTGTTAATAATCTAATAAGGTACTAATTTAAAAACAAATAATCATGAAAACTCTAAAACTATTTCTAATACCAACATTGGCGTTAGTAACAATTACAAGTTGTAAAACAAAAAAAACACCCATTCAAAAACAAACCGGAGCTATAGAAATTTCTGTACCCTTTAGCGGTAAAGAATATAAGTCGGATGCAGATTTTTTCAGAGCCAAGCAATCGGGTAAATCGCCGGATTTAGCAGCAGCAAAAAAGATAGCGTTGCAAAATGCAAAATCTGAGTTGGCAAGTAATATTCAATCGGTGATTAAAAAAGTGACCGATCAATACACCAATCAGCGTACGGTTGATAAAAACCAAGACTTCGAAAACAAGTTCGAAGAGTTGACCCGTGAAGTAACAGACCAATCTATTGCGAATGTAACCATCAAAGATGAAAAAATTTTTCAGGAAGCAAACGGTTCCTATACCTATTGGATAGCTGTTGAGGCAGATAAGAAAGATGTATTTAAACAATTGGATGCTAAAATTTCAAATGATTCTAAATTAAAACTAGATTACGATAAAGCGAAATTTCAACAAACGTTTGATGATGAAATGAAAAAATTCGCAGAAGGTCAGCCATAATTTTATTAATTCAGGCAGCGTCTATGAATCAAATATAGACGCTGCTTTTTTTTATTCATTGCACTTGCACCTCACTATTTCTCCTTTACAACATGAACAAAACAATTTCAATAAACACACTATTGTTTTTTTTGAGCATTGTTTTTTTTAGTGCATGTTCAGGAACAAGAAAATATTATAAAGCCGGCGAAAAGCTGGAAACAGAAGGATTAACAGACGAAGCAGCAGAATTTTATCTGGAGGCTGTGCAGCGAAAAACCACCAATGTGGGTGCCCGAATAAAACTCAAACAGGTAGGTCAGAAATATGTTTCGGAGTTAGGTTCGGATTTTTATAGAAACTATAACTTAAATTAAACCGAAGCATCCTTACAAAGTTTTGAAAAGCTAAAAAGCTTTATTTCCCGCTCAGGAGAGCAGGGAGTTAATTTGATATATCCTTCGGAATATGAAGACAATTACAAAGCAATAATTGAAAAATATTGTTTTAAAAATTATGCACTGGGAACAGATTTATTAAAATCAAAAAAATACAATGATGCGTTAAAATACTTTGCAAACGTTGTGAAATATAAGCCTGATTATAAAAAAGTAGCACAACTAAAAACCATTGCAGTATGCGAGCCTTTGTATCAAAATGCAATTGCTGCAATTGAAAATAAAAACTACACGCAGGCAACACATTATCTTTCTGCTATTCAACAAAATAATCCCAATCCATATAAGGATTCCAAAGATTTATTCGGGTTGTGCGTTGTTCAGCAAAAAAAGGGAATATTGGTGTTTAGACCAGGTTCGTCAACAGAAAAAAAAATAGCAGACTATTTATTTGATAATTTTTCTGCCACTGTTGTTAAAGATTTAGCCATGGTTTCATTAATAAGTAATGGGCCATTTGTGTCATTACCGCAAGGAAAATCCGGTATTAATATTGATTTAATTCAAAGTATTAGAAAGGCCACAGGAGCGGATTATTTTTATACGTTTGACATTACTGATAAACAATCGCAATATACCGGACCCTCTAAAAATATAGCAAAATGTTATCAAAGGGTAACTTATAGAACTAATGATGGTCGTATAATGATGGATTACAAACCGACAGATTATTATCAGGTGACCAGTAAAAGAAGATTTTCTTACCAGTTTAAATACTCATTAATAAATGCGGTTTCAAATCAAGTGATTTCTTCCGAAAATATTGTTATGAATATGCAGGATAATTTGGAGTATAACGAATTTGTATATGCACCGCAATTAAGCATGGAGAATTATTTCCCATATAATCCGCTTTTTTCTTTTGGTGCCCAGTATAATATTCACGCCTGGAGAAACCTATTTTATGCCAACAGGATAAGTATGTCGGAGCAGCAGTTGGCTGAAATGGCAAATCAGGATGCTATTAAAAAATTTAAAGGGACAATTGTCAATTACATTAAATAATAGATGCGTTTAAATTTTTTTTTCTTTTTTCTTTTGGTTTTTAATTCAGTGTTTGCTCAAAGGCAAGACGCTACTGAAATAAAAGTTCCCCGTTGGGTACACAGTAAACCTGTGGGAGAAAGTTCAACGAAATATATTGGTATTGGTGTTGCCGACAAAAATAAAAATTCTGATTACCAATTGGAGGCAAAAAAAAACGCACTGTATGATTTAGCATCTGAAATAAAGGTGGATATTTCAACCAACTCTATTTTATATACTGTACAAAATAATAATCAGTTCAATCAAACTTTTAATTCTCTAATTCAATTAAACAATACCGATAATATAGAAGGTTATAATTTGGTGGATGTTTATGAAAACGATAAACAGTATTGGGTGTATTATGAATTGGATAAAGCGGATTATCAAAACAGAAAAGCTCAAAAAAAACAGTTTATCATTTCAAAAGCTTCGAACCTCATAAGCCTATCGTTTGATGATGAACAAAATAAGAATATTTCCGCATCATTAAAAAAGCGTATTCAAGCCTTTAGTGTTTTAAATCCATACTTGAACGAAGAAATAATTTTTGACCCTCAACAAACAAAAAACATCAAAAGCGTTTCCGATTTAACTAACTTAATTCAATTACAGCTGCAATCTATTTCCATAGCACCTTTTCAGGGGCCTTCTGTAATTAAACCATATCAGCCTATTTATGAGCCAATCAACTTAACAATAACCTATAAAAATAATGCGTTAACAGATTTTCCTTTTCAGCTTTTCAGCGATACTGACAATATAGTATTAGAGGAAAGTGCGGTTACCGGAAGTTCCGGAAAATTACCAATAAAAATAAATTATGTTGAATCGGTATTTCAAACAAATTCCATTGTCCTTATTCCGGATATAAAAAAACTGATGGAAAATGATTCATCCACTTATAGCAGTATAGCTTTATTAAAGCAATTTATTCAAACACCAACATTATCAACGGAAATTCAAACCACCCCTATCAATATTTTCATTTCATCAACAGAATTGAATTTTGACAAACCATTATTACAAAAAGTGCTTATAAATCTTATTCAGCAAAAATTTTCGAGCAAAGAATTTAATACTGTTGGGGATCCTAAAGGCGCTGATTATACAATTAATATTGCATCAAATACAGCCTTTGATAGTGGCAGCGATGTACTTAAACAAAATTACAATTTGAATTTAGCAGCATTAACAATTAATCTGGTTTTAAAAAACACAGCCAACGAAACGCTTTATTCAAACCAACTGTCGGACATATATGGCTATGCCAATAGTTCCGAAGCAGCAGGTGTAAATGCTTACGCCAATCCCAAGCTGAACGCTAAATTAAACGAAGCGCTATTTTTTCTGAAAAGAAAAATGGTACACTATTAACCAATTTGTATTCATTCGAATCAAGTTCGTAATGACCAATAAAACAGTTGGAATATTTACCATTCATTTTATCGAACTCTTTTTTTTCTTCAATTTTCCAATCTCGTCTTTTAGCTGTTTAATTTCTTTTTCAATATCTACAGGATTGCTTGTTTTTGAAGGTGGGTACGTGTTTTTAGATTCTGTGAGTATTTCCAAACTTTTTTCAAAATCCATTTCAGATTCGCCCGAAATGCCTAACAGGTAATGCCACTTTACCTTAAGAATTTCTGAAACACGCATTATACGGTTAACCGTAATATCAACAGCGCCTCTTTCCATATTGGAATATGCCGAAACGGAAACTCCCAAATCCTCGGCAATGCTATCCTGACTTAAATTTCGGCTTATTCTTGCAATTTTAATCCGTCTCCCTATCTGCTTATTTACACTCTCCATTTCCATGAAAGTAAAATTACCGATACAAAAGCCGTTTATGTTCCATTTAAAATACTATTATTTTAGTTTAAATAAAATAATAGTATATTAGCAAAAAAATTCAATTGGCATTAAAACAAAAAGCAATGAAAAGACTAATAACATTATTAACACTAGTTGTATGTTTTACAACAACTATGTTTGGAACAGCTTATGGATATCTATTATCGAACTCTGCTGCACCTTTACAAGATTCTATTATTCTTTTTCCTGATGCTAATTTTAAAAGTTATTTGGTTAGCAATTATTCTATTAACACTAATCATGATAACAATATTACATTAAGAGAAGCGTGGAACTATAAAGGGAAAATAGATATAAGTAATATAACAGTAACTAATATTTTAGGAATAGAATATTTTCAAAACATACGAGTATTAAATTGCTCTAACAATCCTAATATAGATTCTATAGGATATAGGTTTATAAACAATATATATTTAGACAGTTTGATTTTAAATGGATGTAACCTTAATAAAGGTTCTACTATAAATGAAAATATAGGTCTTTTTCTACAAAACTACCAAAACTTAAAACATCTTGATATAAGAAGTAATATAACACAAATACAATTAACCATAAGTAAGAGTCTTACTAATACATTAAAAGTATTAGCAGATTCTATTATAAATGGGTCTACTAAAATAGTAGGGTACAAATATACAACTAGTAGTCTTCCTTTAAATTATTTAGCTGGACCTATTGGTGAATATTATGTTCCATACTTTCAACCTATACAATCTAGTTCTCCATATAGTTGTAACAATACTATAGGTTTAACTAGTGTAAACCTTGTTTATAATAAGTTTTTGTGGAGTACAGGTGATACTACAAAAGTGTTGTTTAACAAATGTTCAGGTGTTTACACTGTTACTATTACTGGTATAGCTGTTAATAGTAGTAGTTACACTTCTATAATTTACACCTTTAATGTTGTTGACACTGTTATCACTACTACTGATACCACTATCTATAATTACCCTAATTCTAATACAAATGCTAAAGTTTCTATTAATTCACTTAAAGTTATTGATTCTATTGGGCAATTAGGTAACAACATACTAAAGATTACTTGTCCCACAACTCCTCCTACTTTATATGGTTATCACATTCGTACTGATACTAATTCTACTACAGGTATTGTTGATACTCTTATTAGTTTTGTTTATAAATACCAAAACACTTATGATACAACAAAAGCAACTTTTGGTATATCATATGGAGGTTTATATTCAGTAACAAGTACATACTATTGTTTTTCATTTACAAGGAGTTCAAATGCAGCTGCACAGTATAATCAAAAGAACTATGTTTATATAGATCTAGCTAATTTAGATCAAGGATTAGTGCTTGTAAAAGCACCCTCATCATCAGCGACATTAGTAGAAGATGTAACTAATTCTATTATAGATATAACAATTGCACCTAATCCGTTTACAACATCAACTAAAGTAAACTTGCCAACTGTTTATAATAATACATTAATTAACTCAAGTTGCTATTAGAAGTTCTTTGAAAATAGGGTTTAGCAAATGGTTAAGTAAATTTGTTTTGCGAACGTAAAAAACAAAACCAAATGCTAAGCCCGGATAAAATTATATCAATTTTTTGTTTAGTCGATGATTTATTTATCGGAATTAAACATGAAGAAGACAAAAGACGAAGTGTGAGTGACAGTGAAATAGCAGTAACAGCAATTGTTTCAGCTATTTATTTTGGAGGCAATCAAAATCACGCCATCCATTTTATGAAAAGTCATGGTCATGTCCCCAAGATGCTTGATAAAAGTCGCTTTAACCGCCGACTGCATCGTATAGGACGTTTGCTGTATGATTTGTTTACTCAAGTAGGAGGTTATTTGAAAGAGTTTTGTTGTGAGCTTCATTATATCATAGATTCCTTTCCTGTTGCCATATGTGACAACATAAGGATTATGAATAGTAAACTTGTAAAAGGTTCAAAATGGCGTGGATACACGGCAAGTATGAGGAGATATTTTTACGGAGTAAAAGTACAATTGTTAACAACCGGCTCAGGAATACCAGTGGCTTTTTGTTTCACTCCGGGTAAACAAGCAGATGTAAAATCTCTTGAAAAGATAGTCAGAGGATTGCCACCGGAATCCAGTATTTATGCTGATAGTGCGTACACTGATTATAAAATGGAAGATGATTTATTTGAGAACAAATTGATTTTATTGAAAATACAACGCAAATCAAATTCAAAAAGAAAAGACACTAGACAACAAGCACAAGAAAAACTAAAAATGAGAAAAAGAGTAGAAACAACAATTAGCGATATCAAGAAAATGTTCCCGAGAACAATTCATGCTGTTACATTAAATGGCTTCTTGATTAAGTTGATTCTGTTCGTCTTTGGATTACAGATAAATAAAATTACTAACTAGCAACTTGAATTAATTAGATTAATGAATATTGCAGGGGTAGAAGTTTATAGTCAAATTACAACAAACAATATTGTAGAAATAAGTAGGGAAGGTTTATCATCAGGGATGTATTTCTTACAAGTATTATCTAAAAATCAAATAATTGAAACAAAAAAAGTAATAATTCAATAAATTTAAAAATATGACAAAATTAAAAATAACGGATTTAGCAGGATTTGAAAATATCCCGAATAAGGCAGGCTATTATAAAATAGCCATCGAAGATTCTAATAGTAAACGATTAACCATAAATAGAGTTGTAGGAGAAGATATCCTAGGAGTATTATATATAGGTAGATCAACAAATTTATACGAACGACTAAATAACTTTAAACGTGTAATTGAGACACATAGGGGTGATATGCACATTGCGGCAGAACGTTATAATGATTTACCAATACTAGAAACAAAGTATCCGAGAAATAATATCTTAATCGATTATTTTGTGACAGATGAGCATATAACAGGGGAGTCTGAAGCCCTAAAAGAATACTCATTACGACACGGTGAGCTTCCTCCATTGAATAGAAGCCATTGAATAGAAGTTATACCGAACAATATGAGAGTTGCACTCAGCTTGCTATAGCGTGTGGCACAAAAAATAACTAAGATTTTTTTTTCTACCCATTTTCGTTAAACTATTTTTCCAATTCAAACATTTTACCCATAATTTGATGCTTCTGCAAAACTAAATTCATTTGCAGAAGCGTCAAATCGGTATTTATAGCTATTCTAATGACTTCCTTTAGCAGAGGTGTAACTGCTTACGTCAATCCCAAGCTGAACGCTAAATTAAACGAAGCGCTATTTTTTCTGAAAAGAAAAATGGTACACTATTAACCAATTTGTATTCATAGGTCTTATCTTCGCGTAGCAAATAACAATAGAATTAGGAAAAAAGCAGCTCCGTTAGAAGCATCCTGTTTGTAGTAGTAATAAAAATTATAAGGTAAATAAAAGCTCCATAGGAGCGACCTGATAATAACTAATAATTTACTCAGCACAATAAACATGAATACAGAAGAAAACGTAAACGAGGAAGAAAATCAGGAAGGGAGTGAACTCCACAATATAATTCCCGTTTCGGGCATGTACCAAAGCTGGTTCTTAGATTATGCGTCATACGTAATCTTAGAACGTGCCGTACCGTATATAGAAGATGGATTAAAGCCTGTTCAGCGCAGAATATTGCATTCTATGGACGAACTGGATGACGGACGTTATAACAAGGTTGCCAACATTATTGGTCATACCATGAAATACCATCCTCACGGAGATATGAGTATTGGGGATGCATTGGTTGCATTGGGACAAAAAGATTTATTAATTGACACGCAAGGTAACTGGGGCAATATTCTTACTGGCGACAGAGCGGCAGCTCCACGTTACATCGAAGCGCGCCTTTCTAAATTTGCATTGGAAGTAGTTTTTAATCCGAAAACCACTGTTTGGCTTACCAGTTATGATGGCAGAAATAAAGAACCGGAAACACTTCCTGTAAAGTTCCCTCTGTTATTGGCTCAAGGCGTTGAAGGCATTGCTGTTGGTTTGGCATGTAAAATATTACCACATAATTTTAACGAATTGTGCGATGCTTCTGTGGCGGTTTTACGCGGAAAGAAGACGGATATTCTTCCTGATTTTGCAACCGCAGGAATGGCTGATTTTTCTAATTACAACGATGGTTTGCGCGGAGGCAAGGTTAGAGTACGTGCAAAAATATCTCAGCTGGATAAAAAGACATTGATAATTACCGAAATACCTTTTGGTACCACCACCGGTTCATTGATAGATTCCATTATAACTGCAAATGATAAAGGAAAAATTAAAATCAGAAAGGTAGAAGACAATACATCTGAAAATGTAGAAATTGTTATTCACCTTGTTCCCGGAATATCACCTGATAAAACCATTGACGCGCTTTACGCTTTTACCGATTGCGAAATTTCAATATCGCCAAACGCTTGTATCATTGAAAACGACAAGCCTCATTTTATGGGTGTTAATGAAATGATTAAAATTTCAACACATAAAACGGTTGAACTTTTAAGAAGAGAATTGGCAATTGAAAAGGCTGAATTGCAGGAATCATATATGTTTTCTTCGCTCGAAAAGATTTTTATCAAGGAAGAAATGTACATTGATTTTAAAAACTATTCCGATAAAATAAGTTTGTTTGGGTACTTGGAAGGACGTTTTGCGAAATATAAAAAACAATTCATTCGGGAAATAAGTAATGATGATTATGAAAAACTGATTCAAATACCAATGGTGCGTATCACCCGCTTCGACTCTGCCAAGGCCGATGAGAAGATGAGAGCGTTAGACGTACGCATTAAAGAAATTGATCATCATTTGGCAAATCTTACAGAGTTTGCAGTTGAGTATTTTAAAAATTTAAAAAAGAAATATGGTGTTGGCAGAGAACGTAAAACAGAAATACAACCTTTTGAAACCATTGTGGCTACAAGCGTTGTTATAGCCAACGAAAAATTATATGTGAACCGGGAAGAAGGTTTTGCTGGATATGGACTGAAGAAAGATGAATTTATTTCCGACTGTTCTGACATGGATGACATTATTGTTTTTCGTAAAGACGGAACTTGTCTTATTTCAAAGGTGCAGGACAAAGCCTTTGTAGGAAAGGATCTGATACACATTGCGGTGTTTAAAAAAAATGATGAGCGTACTGTTTACAACATGATTTACCGCGATGGTAAAAACGGAATTGTATTTATGAAGCGCTTTAACGTTACAGGTGCAACACGCGATAAAGAATACGATTTGACCAAAGGCACCAAGGGCTCGGAAGTGCTTTATTTTACAGCTAATCCAAACGGGGAATCGGAAATTGTTGAAGTGCAGCTTAAACCTGTGGCCGGTTTGCGTAAGTTGCAATGGGATATCAATTTTGCCGATTTAGCAGTTAAGGGACGTAATTCTATGGGGAACCTGGTTACCAAGTTTCAGGTGAAGAAAATTGTGTTGAAAGAAAAGGGCTTATCCACCTTAGGTGCGCTGGATGTATGGTTTGACGATACCGTAAAACGATTGAACAACGACAAACGCGGACAGTTTTTAGGAAGTTTTGCCGCCGATGATAAAATACTGACGGTTACCAAAAGCGGGTATTATAAACTTACTGGTTTTGATGTAACTACTCATTTTGAAGAGGATATGATATTGATAGAAAAGCTGGATGTGCACAAACCTCTTTCCGTGATTTACTTTGACAATGAAAGCAAAACACATTTTGTAAAACGTTTTTTGATAGAGCCAAGTGATAAAAAAGTATTGTTTATAAGTGAAGCCGAAGGTTCTTATGTTGAAATGGTAACCACACAACATACTCCTGTTGTGGAATTAAAATATCATAAACATAAAGGAAAAGATGCGGTTACAGAAAAACTAAATCTTTCGGAATTTATTGCTGTAAAAGGACTTAAAGCCAAGGGCAATAAAGTGTCAGCGGAAAAAATAAAAGAAATTATGTTAATGCCTCCGGAAGAAATTCCTTTGGAAGAAGAGGTGTTAGAAGAGTTTGAAGAAAGCGGCTTATCACCGTTGGAAGCATTAAAAAAATCAACGGACGATAAGAAAAAACCCATCATTTCAATTGATCAGCAGCTCAATGAAAACATAAAGCTACCTTCGGAAGACAAAAAGAAAAAGAATGATAGTGGTAACGCTGATTCACAAATAACGCTGGATTTTTAATTTTTATCCTCCATGAGGAGGATAAGAGAGAGCAAAATAACAATGAACAGAAAAACATTTCTTAAAGCCATCTCTTTAATTCCTTTATCTGCAAGCGCTATGAAACTAAACGATTTACATAAATTTGCCGAATCTTTGGCTCCTACCGATGAAATGCCGGTTCTGTTTTTGGGACATGGCAGCCCAATGAATGCCATTGAAGAAAATGAGTTTGTTGCAGGTTGGAGAGCTATTGGTAAAACCATTCCCAAGCCTCAGGCCATTTTGTGCATTTCTGCTCATTGGGAAACAAGTGGAACTTACGTTACCGCTATGGAAAAACCTCAAACGATTCATGATTTTGGAGGTTTTCCACAAGCATTGTTTGACGTGCAATACCCTGCTCCCGGTAGTCCGGAGCTTGCTGCGGAAACAAAAAAAATAGTTACAAAAACCACAATTGGCTTAGATGAAAAATGGGGCCTGGATCATGGTTGCTGGAGTGTTTTAAAACCTCTGTATCCTGCAGCTGATGTGCCCGTTATACAGCTTAGTCTGGATTATACACAAGCACCGCAGTATCATTTTGAATTAGCAAAACAATTATTACAATTGCGCAAACGAGGTGTTTTAATTTTAGGCAGTGGCAATATTGTTCACAATTTAGGAATGGTGGCCTGGAATAAAATGAATACACCTGATTATGGCTATGATTGGGCAATTGAAGCAAATACAAAAATTAAAGAATACATTTTAAGTGATAACTATCAACCTCTTATTGATTATAAAAAGCAGGGTACAGCATTTAATTTAGCCATTCCTTCGCCCGAGCATTTTTTACCTTTGCTATACACACTGGCATTGAAAAAAGAAAATGAAAAAATCACCATCTTTAATGACAAAGCTGTAATGGGTTCATTAACCATGACTTCTATAAAAATTGAAAAAGCCTGAAGTTTTCAATTACCTTACTTATCTAATGAATTTTGAGTTTGTATTTCATTGTTTTTAGGATCAGGATTAAAAAACTAAAATATTTTAATTGAAGCTTTAAGGCTAACGAAGCGAGAAAATTCTAAGAACTATCAGAAACTAAGAACGAACGCCAAAGCAAGTTTTAGTTTGCCCACCTGCCAACGCCTGTATTTCCCTAAAACTTAAAGTCCGCACCGTTTGTTCACATCCACGCACTCAGCGATAGTTCTAATTTAGCATTAATAAATATCAACTAACAAGATCTTTGTGATAAATCAATACTAAGAACGGCGCGCAAGCCTGAAAAGGTAGCGGTGCAGCGTCCGCAAGTGCGTAGGCTCCGATGACCTTTTCTTGGCTTTTTGGTTCTTCATCACACATGCTGGCTCAAATGTGTACTACACATTTGCCCTTTGCTAAGAAAAAAGAACATAGAAATAATTTACACTCTTCTTTTTCCTTGAAGAAAAAGAAGCAAAAATTCAAGAACGAACGCCAACTTCAAGTTTTAGTTTGCCCACATGCCAACGCCTCTGTTTCCCTAAAACTTGCAGTTCGCTCCGTTCGTTCACATCCACGCGCACGGCGAAAATCCGAGTAATTATTTAACATCAGATCTTCGATTTTGCATGAATTAAATACGCATAAATTTCTTCCGTTAAACTATCAAGATTGTTCTGCTCCTCTGCAATATTGATGTTGTTTACTTTTTTTGTTAGACCAAAATATTTTTTATAAATAAACACGTTGGCTGGTAAATCTTCAATGCCAACGAGTTCGAAAATAGTACCACTTAAATTAAGGCTGTAATCATAAGCATTTAAACCTGCTCCATTAAGTGAGTTTACCAATTTACAATTAGTAAGGTCATCTTTTATGAGGGAAAGAATGAGCTCTTTTTGTTTTTTTTCTTTCATTGTTTAAAATTTTTTCAACAACTCAAAGATGCATAAAATAAATTATCTAATTCATAAAATGTATTTAAAAATTCTTTATTTAAAATTTATGTTGATTTTTAAATCTTTGCGAGATACCACTACCGTATCGAAAGGCTTATAATTTGGATACTTTTATACAAAATTTGTATCAAATGGCTAAAAAGAAAAGTGCTGAAAAAATAAGAATAAACAGGTTGAAGGTTGTTTTAGCTGACAAAGAAATGTCCCATAAAGAGTTAGCTAAAAAAGTTAAAAAAACTGCAAACACTATTACAAGGATTTGTAATAATGAAAGTCAGCCTTCGTTAAAATTTTTAAGAGAAATTGCACTTTTGCTTGATGTGGATATCAGAGAATTGATACATCCTACGAAAGAATAAAATAAAATCCCCTATCAGAAACTAAGAACGGCGCGCGGAAAGAAAGTCCGCGGAGCAGCGCCTGCACTGGAAAGGGCCGATCGGACCTTTCTTGATTTTTTGGTTCCTTTTTCATCAAGGAAAAAGGAACATAAATATTTTTTCTCACTTCTTTTTGTCTTGAAACAAAAAGAAGCAAAAAATTCAAGAACGAACGCCAACTTCAAGTTTTAGTTTACCCACCTGCCAACGCTTCTATTTCCCTAAAACTTGCAGTTCGCACCGTTCGTCCACATCCACGCACGCGGCGATAGTACTCATTAAGCATTAGTGAAAATCAATCAATATTACATAAATTTTTCTTTGCTATTAACCGAAACTAAGAACGGCGCGTGAGCCGGAAAAGGTAGCGGTGCAGCGCCCGGCAGGTGGGCTGACCGATGACCTTTTCTTGGCTTTTTGGTTCTTTTTTGCTAAGAAAAAAGAACATAAAATAATTTATATGTATTTATAAGGCTGGAAGCCTTGTTAAAGGCGACGTAGCGAGACGCTACGCCCAACGGGGGGCGGTGATTAAACATTAATCTAAGAAAAAAACATAGAAATAATTTTATATTCTTTATAAGTAAGATGTAACGTAGTGAACCGAGAGATCAAAATCGAGAACCAACTATAATTCTAATAACTCCTGCTGGCGGTTGTATCTCCTTGTAGGGTATAGTTTCAAATATTTTCATATCACACATTTTAAATGCTAATACTAATGCAGACAATGGTGAATCCTTATCAGAATGATCATTTGTGTTAGAAAATGAAATTATAAGGGTTGGCGTATCAGAAGCATAAATTCCCCCTTCTCGCATAGCAAATGGTCTTGTTGATTCATTATTATTTAATCCAGAAATAGGTCGTTTTGCTGTCCAACCTGCGGCCGAAAGTCCCATCCAAATATTATCTGCAAGATTATACGCTTCATTATCATCTTTTAGGTATACTATTTCTGCTGTTCCTTTATTTTTTTGTTTTAAAATGGTGGCAAACATATTGATATCAATATGCCTCCAATGGACTTTATTCTGAAGTTCAATAAGTCGAGTTTCTGCTGCTGCTCTTTTATAAGCCTCTTGTTGTACAGTTAGATTAATCTCTTGTGCTTTATTTTGTAACTCCAGAAATCCGTTTTCTGCTTCTATTCTTTTTTGTTTCTCCTCCTCCACTTTAAGATTAATTGCAGCAATAGTATCTTCTGCCTCTATTCTTTTTAACTTCTCTTGTTCTACTATAAGATTAATTTCCGCTATCGTTTTTTCTTGCAGAAGTGCTTTCGCATCATTTTCATTATTCACTTTTATTCCAAACCAATAAGTGGCGCATCCAGCAAGGAAAGCGAGAGCCAATACAAATACTCCTATTTTTTGCGTCCAGTCATAAATTTCTTGATTTGTCATTGATTTCATTTTGTTATTTATGTTTAAAAAAAAATCACTCATCAAATTTAAATATTCAAAAACAAAATCCCCCTTTCTGTTTGGAAAGGAGGATTTTTGTTTTAAAGCTTATAGGCAATAATGATTACATCATTCCGCCCATACCACCCATGCCCGGGTTACCCATTGGCATTTGAGGTGTTTCATCTTTTTGTTCAGCTAATACACACTCGGTAGTTAAAAGCATTGCAGCAATAGATGCCGCATTTTCTAACGCAACACGGGAAACTTTAGTAGGGTCAATTACACCCGCAGCAAATAAGTTCTCATATTTTTCAGTATGTGCATTGTATCCAAAGTCGCCTTTACCTTCGCGCACTTTTTGAACAACCACAGCACCTTCACCGCCTGCATTTGCAATAATTTGGCGTAACGGTTCTTCAATGGCACGTATTACAATTGCAATACCTGTTGTTTCATCATCGTTTGAACCTTTTAGTTTTTCCAAACCATCAATAGCACGTATGTATGCAACACCACCGCCCGGTACTATTCCTTCTTCCACAGCAGCACGTGTAGCAGCCAATGCATCGTCCACACGGTCTTTCTTTTCTTTCATTTCTACTTCGGTAGCAGCACCAATGTACAACACTGCAACACCGCCGGCCAATTTAGCCAAACGCTCTTGTAGTTTTTCTTTGTCGTAATCAGATGTTGTAGTTTCTATTTGTGCTTTTATTTGGTTCACACGAGAAACGATGTCTGCTTTTTTACCTTTGCCACCTACAACAGTTGTGTTGTCTTTGTCAATAGTAATTTTTTCGGCAGTACCTAACATCGAAAGGTCAGCGTTTTCTAATTTGTAACCTCTTTCTTCCGAAATTAATGTTCCACCTGTAAGAATAGCAATGTCTTCCAACATTGCTTTTCTTCTGTCGCCAAAGCCCGGAGCTTTAACAGCAGCAATTTTTAACGAACCACGAATTTTGTTTACTACCAATGTAGCCAACGCTTCGCTGTCAACATCTTCGGCAATAATTAAAATTGGTTTACCGGTTTGAACCGCTTTTTCAAGCACAGGAAGTAATTCCTTCATGCTTGATATTTTTTTGTCGGTAATTAAAATTAACGGAGTTTCTAAAACAGCTTGCATTTTATCTGCATCTGTTACAAAGTATGGAGAGATATAACCTCTATCGAATTGCATTCCTTCAACAGTTTTCAATTCATCCTGAGTGCCTTTTGCTTCTTCAACAGTAATAACACCTTCTTTACCGGCAGCTTTCATTGCATCAGCAATCATTTTACCGATAGCTTTATCATTGTTAGCAGAGATGGTAGCAACTTGTTCAATTTTTTTATTGTCGTTGCCAATCGTTTGAGATTGTTTTCTCAGGTTTTCTACAACAGCAATAACGGCTTTGTCAATACCACGTTTCAAGTCCATTGGATTTGCACCCGCAGCAACGTTTTTTAAACCACCGGTAACAATTGCCTGAGCAAGTACTGTAGCCGTAGTTGTTCCGTCACCCGCAGCATCAGCAGTTTTTGAAGCTACTTCTTTCAACATTTGCGCTCCCATATTTTCTACAGGATGTTTCAATTCAATTTCTTTAGCAACCGAAACACCATCTTTAGTGATAGTAGGTGCTCCGAATTTTTTGTCGATAATTACATTACGACCTTTTGGTCCAAGTGTAACTTTTACTGCATTTGCCAAGGCATCAACGCCTCTTTTTAACTGGTCGCGAGCTTCGATATTAAATATAATGTCTTTTGCCATTTTTGTTTTGTTTTAAAAATTAATACTTTTTTATTGATTTCGTATATTCTCCCGCTTGGGAAGTCAGATGGGACTTTAAACAATTGCGAAAATGTCGCTTTCGCGCATAATTAACAAATCTTTTCCTTCTACCTGTACTTCAGTACCGGCATATTTGCCATACAATACAGTATCACCTACTTTAACTTCGGCTTTGTTTCCTTTTTCGTCTTTTTCGCTTACAGCAATCACTTTTCCTCTTTGAGGTTTTTCTTTTGCTGTATCAGGAATAATAATTCCGCTTGCTGTTTTTTCTTCAGCCGGAGCGGGTTCTACTACTACTCTGTTTTGAGTACCTGCAACAGGTTTGATGTTTACTTTGGTTTCCTTTGCCATATTAGTTATAATTAAAGGTTAATGATTTTGTTTTAATTTTTAAATCATTTGCGGCATCGCAGTTTTTGTGCCAGTACTTTACCGCTAAAAATAATGGACAATTTTTCAGTTTGGGATGCAAAAGTAAGGATAATGTCAGAGCAATCGGTGACAGTATGGCATTATGTGAAAGAGTTAGTGTTAGAATGTTCATTGTTAGGAGGTAAACAATGAAACCTGCTGCTCTACAATTATAATTAAGTATGTAAATTTTCAAACTTACGTTATGTATAAACTTTTGTATCATTGCAACATGAAGTACTTGTAACGATAGAAGTATTAATTAAATAGGAAGAAACAACACTAACACAAGTTCAAATCCTGCCCCCTCTCCGCCCTTCGACAAGCTCAGGGAGCGGAGCGGAGATCAAGGGCTGAGGCTAATCATCTATCATGAAAAAACAAGATTCCACTTTTATCAGTAAGGGCGTTGAATGCAGCGGCAGTTTATACATTCCCGACAATACAACAAACCCGGCTGTAATTATTTTGTGTCACGGACTTGCTACCGAACGAACATTTGGATTAAAAGCGTTTGTTGATCATTTTTTACAATCAGGCTTTGCCGTTTTTACCTTTGATTACCGTTACTTTGGAGATAGTAAAGGAACTCCACGAAATTATATTGATGCAAACAGACATATTCAAGACATTGAAGCAGCAATACAACATGTTAAAACATTGTCAGGGATTAACAACCAAAAAATAGGGTTGTGGGGATCTTCTTATGGTGGCGGACATGTATTGATGGCGGCAGCAAAAAGCACCGATGTAAAGGCGGTTGCTGCTCAGGTTCCTTTTGTGAGCGGTATTGCAACGGTATTATCGTTTAGCTTTAAATACCAAATGCAAGGTTTTTTTCATGGCTTGTTGGACATTGTAAAAACCTTGCTGTTTTTAAACCCCCACTATGTAAAGGTTATAGCTGCACCTGATGAATTTGCATTGATGAATACTCCGGAGTCAAATCCCGGTTACGCTGCTTTAATTCCAAAAAATTCCAGATGGGAAAACAAAGCTCCTGCAAAAATTTGCTTAACCCTTCCGGCTTATATGCCAACGCTTTCGGTAAGTAAAATAACGTGTCCGACATTGGTAGTATATGCTAAAAACGATTCGTTGATTCCGCATAAAGCCGTTGAAAAAGCAATTGCAAAAATTAAAAATGCAGAATCCCTTCAATTGAATTGTGGACATTTTGATATTTACTCGGGACCATTGTTTGAACAAACAGCAAAACGCGAAACCGAATTCTTTATTAAAAACCTGAAATAAAAAATTTATCTTTAAGCGCAGATAAATAGTAATTAGTTCAAAAATAAATGAGTTCAGGCACATCCACTTTCGGCCCTTCCTATCCTATTAGGAGGATAGCTGTAGCTATTTCGTTTTCCCCGTATTGTCAGTCGGTTTTATCAGAAGCAAAACATCTTGCAGATGTTTTAGGCGCTTCATTGTTGCTTATTCACGCGGGAGAAAAAACTGCCGATAAAGAAATGGAAGTGCTTGAAATGATTAAAGAGTTAAAAATTAATGCTGATTTATCAACGGTAACATGGGATGAAGGCAAAGAAGTAAAAGTTATTTTGGACTTCTGCGATGAAAACAATGTGGACTTACTGGTGCTTGGTGCAAAAGTAAAAGAGAACATGTTAAAGTTTTACATTGGCTCTGTAGCCCGTAAAATCAGCCGTAAAGCAAAATGTTCAGTATTATTGGTAACGAACCCCTCAGCGGCTCCTCAGGAATATAACAGAATTGTTATAAATGGCGTAGATGATATTAAAACAGAAAACACCATTGACACGGCACTTTATTTTGCCGAACATTTAAAAACAAAGGAAGCATATATTGTGCAGGAGCTGGATCTTAGCCTATCGTTAAACGCGCAGGTGCATAGCTTAAAACAAAAAAAAGAATTACAAACGAACGATTCGCTTATTAACGCTGTTATTAAAAAGCATGAAGGAAAAAATTTGCAAATAATCAGCAAAGTGGCAAAAGGCAAAAGCGGTTATGCAATCAGTAAATTTGCACAAACAAAAAAAGCAGACCTTTTGGTGGTGAGTGCTCCTGAAACGCAACTTAATGTAATGGACAGGATTTTTACTCACGACATGGAATACATTTTGGCCCACTTACCCTGTAACTTATTAATTGTTCATCCAAGTGTAAAAGAATAGATGAAAAACATATTTCATAACGATCTTATCATTTTACTTTTTTGTATTGGGAGCATCTTGCTTCTCGCACGAATATTTGCTGAAATTGCAAAAAAAATGAAAATGCCGGGTATTATGGGCGAAATTGTGCTGGGAATAATAGTAGGACCAACCGTTTTTGGTACACTTAACCCGGAGCTTTTCGAGATTTTATTTCCTCCACAAGGACCTGTAAAGATAGCCATGTCCGGACTCACCAACCTTTCGGTAATTATGTTGCTGTTTGTAGTGGGCATGGAAACACAACTTCAGGTAATGCTAAAACATGGGAAGGCTGCTATTTATACAAGTGTTGTAAGCATGATCATTCCCTTTACCTTGGGCTTTTCAATCGTTTGGTACTTTCCGCACTTTTTCAATTTTTGGGGAGAGGATAAATTTCCGTATGCTCTGTTTTTTGGTGTTGCCATGGCAATATCAGCATTGCCGGTAATTACAAGAATATTAATGGATTTGAATTTACTCAAAACAAAAATAGGAATGATCATCATTGCCGCTGCCATATTTGATGATCTGGTGGGTTGGCTGCTGTTTTCACTTGTGTTGAGTTTAATAGGTCAAAATAGCGAAATAACCAACATTTGGCTTACCGTAGGCATTATACTTGGGTTTGGCTTGTTTATGATTACCATTGGTCGTTGGGCAATTAACCGTACACTTGCGTGGATGCAAAAGAAACCGGTGTGGGTGGGAGGTACACAATCATTTGCGCTTGGTTTATGTTTTTTAAGTGCGGCATTTACAGAATACATTGGCTTGCATGCTATATTGGGCGCATTTATTATGGGTATTGCTTTTGGCGAAAGTGTTTATATGCATGAAAGAGAGAGGGATGTTATTCATCAGTTTGTAACCAATGTATTTGCACCATTATTCTTTGTGTCTATTGGGTTAAAAGTAAACTTTATACAACACTTCGATTTGCCGTTGGTACTGCTAGTGTTTTTCCTTGCCGTAGCTTGTAAAGTATTTGGTGGCGCACTGGGTGCTTATATGGGAGGTTTAACCAAGCGGGAATCGTTAGCCATTGGTTTTGGTTTAAATGCACGTGGCGCTATGGAAATAATTTTAGGAACACTTGCCTTGAATGCTCATTTGATAGATCAATCGATGTTCATCGCATTGGTAGTAATGGCGCTGGTTACAAGTATGATTAGCGGACCATTGATGAAACGATTTACGGATATTAAGTAATTACAAATTGTAAGATGATAGATTGAAAAATTTATGTACTAACTGAAATTGGTGGCTGAGGCTCTCGAAGCCACAATAACGAATTCTTAGTAACAACAACTTTAGATTTTTTAACTTTTAACTAAAAAAATGTTAGGATTAAAATTAGCTACCGATCCTCGATGGGTGAACATTGTAGAAAGCAATATCGATGAGATTTTGACAGACCATGCCTGGTGCGAGCAAAAGGCTGCCACCAATGCTTTGTCGCTCATTGTAAACAATCCAAACTATACCAAAATGGTTTCGGCATTAATTGAAATTGCAAAAGAAGAGTTGGAGCATTTTGAACAAGTGCACAATCTGATTAAAGAAAGAGGAGGTGTACTGGGTTTAGAGCGCAAGGACGATTATGTAAACGAACTTTACAAATTCATGCAAAAAGGTGGAAGCCGCAAATCGTCGATGGTTGACCGACTTTTGTTTTCAGCAATGATTGAAGCCCGCAGCTGTGAACGCTTTAAGGTGCTTTCCGAAAACATAAAAGACGAAGTGCTTTCTAAATTTTACAGGGATTTAATGGTCAGCGAAGCTGGACATTATACTACTTTTATTGGTTTTGCACGCGAATACGGAGAAGGTATTGATGTGGACAAACGATGGAAAGAGTGGTTGGACTATGAAGGTTCCATCATGACCAATTATGGCAAAAAAGAAACCGTACACGGATAATATTTTTTAAAATTTTTATACATTCACGGCTGTAATTTATACGAATTAAAAATTGATCGAACTGTAACAGCAACTTAAAACTTTGACTAAAAAAATTATCATGAAAGGACAAATGATGAATTACCCACTTACAACAAATGTTATTATTGAATATGGTAACAGGGTTTTTCCATATAAGGAAATTGTTTCGAAGTTGCCTGATGGCACTATGCATCGTTATACTTATTATGATATGTATAAGCGCACTAAAAAGCTTGCTAACGCATTGGTTCATAAATTAGGCATAAAAAAAGGGGACAGGGTGGGAACCTTTGCATGGAATCACTATGAACATCTGGAACTCTATTATGCTATTCCTGGCGTGGCAGCGGTTTGTCATACCATTAATGTCCGTCTTTCTCTTGAACAAATTTCTTTTGTTATTAATCATGCCGAAGACAAAGCCATTTTTTTTGATGCAACACTTGCTCCTTTGATGGAGAAAGCAGCAGCGCACGCCACTACTGTTCAACATTTTATTGTGATAAATGCCAAATCCGATTTTAAATCCACCTTACCTAACGTAATTCATTACGAAGATTTAATTGCCGACCAGTCCGAAGATTTTGAATGGATAGAAGTTGATGAAAACGACGCTTGCGGATTGTGCTATACCAGTGGCACCACAGGTGATCCTAAAGGTGTGTTGTATTCACATCGTTCAACTTATCTTCATGCACTTACCATTTCAATGAATAATGCAAGCGGTATTAATTCACGCGACAGGGTGCTATTGATAGTGCCTCAGTTTCACGTAATGGCTTGGGGTTATCCATATTTATGCATGATGACGGGCGCTGATATGATTCTGCCAAGTTTACATTTGCAAGCAGATGCACTTATCAATCTTATTCAAACAGAAAAAGTAACCTATGCTAATGGCGTTCCTACCATATGGATGGGTGTTTACGATGCTTTAAAGAAAAATCCTCCTGCTGAAAAATTAACACTTCGCGAATTTACCGTTGGGGGGTCTGCATTAGCAACCAGTTTAATAAAAGGCTTTGAAAAAGATTTTGGAATTAATGCCGTTCAGGCATGGGGAATGACAGAAACATCTCCGTTAGGAACGGTATCAAAAGTACAACCCGGACATTCTCATTTATCATATGATGAACAATTAAAAGTCCGTGGCAAACAAGGGATGGAGCTCCCGGGTGTGGAGTTAAGAATTGTAGATGATAACGGTAAAGTTTTAGCAAGAGACGGGGTTAGTGTGGGAGAGTTTGAAATACGCGGAGCATGGATTGTAAGTAGTTATTATAAACTGAAAGATAGTGATGCCAGTTTTTCAAAAGACGGATGGTTTAAAACAGGCGATGTAGGCACCATTGATGAATTTGGTTTTATGAACATTACCGATCGCACGAAAGATTTGATAAAGAGCGGAGGAGAATGGGTGTCGAGTGTGGCACTTGAAACAGCCATTCTTGGCCATCCAAAAGTAAGAGAGGCTTCTGTTATTGCAATACCTGACCCTAAATGGATGGAACGGCCATTAGCATGTGTGGTGCTTCAGGATAATGAAACTATTACTATTGAAGAAATAAAACAATTCCTATCCAACGAATTTGCATCGTATCAGTTGCCTGATAAAGTTGTTATTCTTAAAGAAATTCCCAAAACAAGCGTTGGTAAATTTGACAAAAAAGAAATGCGTAAACGTTATGCAGAAGGAACGTTGAAATAAATCAGTAGCTAACGATAATTTTATGACGACGGACAAAATACACTCAAAACACAAATTCTTTGGTGGTTTCGGACTTTTAATCGGATTGAATTTCGTTATTGGTATAGGTACATATGAGCTTCTGACAGCCTCTAAAATAAGCATAGACAAGGTAGACCTAATAAATAATAACAACGCAAGGGTTGCCTATACCGTTATTCTGGGGCTTCAACTTTTATTTTTTCTTCTCTTTATGACTCAAAACAGATTCATTATTACAGACACAAATGGAATAACATTTATTAATCCATTGTTCCCTTTTCTAAAAAAAACAAAAACCTGGAACGAATTTGATTATTTTATTACAGTGGACGAAAAATCAAGGTATAGCACACATGAAGCTGTTTGGCTAATAAAAGACAAGAAGATTAAAGGACGTTTTTCAAGTTTTTACTACTCAAATTATAGTGAAATAAAAAGACAAATGAAGACAAATTGGAAAGGCAAGAAACATTTTGATCCATTCAGTCAATTATTTGCACTCTTAGGATTAAAAAAGATCATAAGTTAAGTAGAATTTGTGCAGGCAAACAAAGAAGTAATTTCTAAACCGACCAAACAAAAAGCCATAAATGATATATGAAAACAGTTGATGATTTTAATTTTTCCGGACAAAAAGTGTTGATACGTGTTGATTTTAATGTTCCGCTGGATGCACAATACAATGTAACCGACGATACCCGCATACGTGCTGCATTACCGACCATTAACAAAATTTTAAAAGACGGAGGCAGTGTGATTTTAATGTCGCATTTGGGTAGACCGAAAGAAGGACCTAGTGAAAAATATTCATTAAAACATGTAGTAAGCCATTTAAGCAAATTACTAAATATACCTGTTGCATTTGCCGACGATTGTATTGGTGCTGTTGCAAAAGAAGCTGCCGATAAATTAAAAGCCGGTGCCGTTTTATTATTGGAAAACTTACGTTTTCACAAACAAGAAGAAAAAGGAGATGTTGATTTTGCCAAACAGCTTTCGCAGTTAGGAACATTTTATGTGAATGATGCTTTTGGAACAGCCCATCGTGCGCATGCTTCAACGGCGGTTATTGCACAATTTTTCCCGAACAAAAAATGTTTTGGTTATGTGATGAGCGGGGAGTTAGCCAGCATCAACAAAGTGCTTACCGGTGCCGAAAAACCTTTCACAGCTATAATGGGAGGAGCAAAAGTGTCGGATAAAATTTTAATATTGGAACAGCTTATTAATAAAGCCAATAACATTATTATTGGCGGTGGCATGGCCTTTACCTTTGTTAAAGCCCAAGGCGGAAAGGTTGGTAACTCATTGGTAGAAGAAGATAAATTACAAACGGCTTTAAACATCTTAAAAGATGCAAAAGCAAAAGGCGTAAATATTTATGTACCCGTTGATTCTATCGTTGCAGATAAATTTGCAAATGATGCCAACATAAAACAATGCGAGATTACTGCTATTCCCGATGGTTGGATGGGACTGGATATTGGAGTTAAAACGGAAAAAATTTACAGTGATGTTATCGCTAATTCAAAAACAATTTTGTGGAACGGTCCAATGGGTGTTTTTGAAATGAGTAATTTTGAACATGGTACCAAAACCGTTGCGGAAGCCATTGTTGCAGCCACTAAAAAAGGCGCCTATTCCTTAATTGGTGGTGGCGATTCCGTTGCAGCTATTAACAAGTACAATATGGCCGATAAAGTAAGTTATGTTTCAACCGGCGGAGGTGCATTGCTGGAATACATTGAAAGCGGTAGCTTGCCGGGTGTTAAGGCTGTTGAGGAATAAACTGTCTAAGCAAATCCTCTTTGTTTTTTGATGTTTTCGTAAGCTTGCTGTACTTTCTGAAATTTTTCGTTAGCGGCTTTTTGTACTTCTTCTCCAAGTGCAGCCACTTTATCAGGATGAAATTTAACGGCCATTTTGCGATATGCCTTTTTTACTTCATCGTCGCTTACCGTTGGTTCAATTTCAAGAATTTTATAATCGCTATTGGTATCACGAAAGTACATGGCTTTGAGTGATTCAAAGTCCGCAGCGCGCACACCTAAATAGTTTGCAATAGTTTGAACAGTTTGCAGTTCAAGCTCATGCACATGCCCGTCGGCTTTTGAAATACCAAATAAATAGTGAATAATTTGCAAACGCTGCGAGTGAGGCATAAATTGTTTTATCTGCAAACACACATCTTGCAAAGGAATCTCTTGTTTTAAAATTTCTTTAAGAATCAGTAATTGTTCTTGCGCGCGTTCTTCGCCAAACTGCGATGCCAAAAATTTCTTTACAAAATCCAGTTCGCTTTTTAATGTTTTGCCGTCGCTTTTCATTACAGCGGCTGATAGAACCAACAAGCTCACCGTAAAGTCTCCCGCATCTTGGCGCACAGACGATCTGCCGACAGTATTTTGTCCATCATCTTTTACGTCTGACGCATCAAATAACGAACCCAATGCAAAGCCAAGCACACCTCCTAATGGTCCACCAAAAGCCCATCCCAATCCACTTCCCAGCCACTTTCCGAATTTTATTTTTGCCATAATTTTAAATTATTTTTCGCTGCCAAAGGTACTAAAATATATTTTTAGTGGCTTTGTAATTGCAAGCCGCTCCAACAATTATTATCTTAAAAAATGGAGTTTAAAAATAAGTTTTATCTTTGTCGCCTAAATTTTTATTTTTCCTTTAAGCAGGGTTTTGATAAAAATAGTTTGTAAACGATTTTTAGATAATGAAACACAATAAATATAACAAGGAAGTAACTGGGGCAGAAGCCGTTATTTTAGCACTGATAGATTCAGGAGCTCATGACGTTTTCGGTTATCCGGGTGGAGCCATCATGCCCATTTATGATGCTTTGTACGATTATCAAGACCAGTTAAAACATTATTTGGTTCGTCACGAACAAGGTGCAATACATGCAGCACAAGGGTATTCAAGAGTTTCTGACAAACCGGGCGTTGTATTTGCAACATCAGGTCCGGGAGCTACCAATTTGATAACAGGTATTGCCGATGCACAAATAGATTCAAATCCTGTTATATGTATTACAGGACAAGTAGCATCTCATTTAATTGGTACCGATGCTTTTCAGGAAACTGATGTAATAGGTATTTCAATGCCCGTTACTAAATGGAATATACAGGTTACTACAGCCGATGAAATAGCTCCCGCTATTGCAAAAGCTTTTTTTATCGCTACCAGCGGAAGACCGGGTCCTGTATTAGTTGATATTACTAAAGATGCACAGTTTGGTAAAACTATTTATAAATACGAAAAATGCACCAGCATCAGGAGCTATGTACCATACCCTGAGATTGACGAAAAGAGTATAGAGGCTGCTGCGGAGTTAATTAACAGTGCTAAACGTCCTTATATACTTTGCGGACATGGTGTATTGCTTGCTGAAGCGCAAAAACAAATCATTGAATTCGCTGAAAAGGGAAACATCCCTGTAGCTTCTACATTACTGGGTTTGTCGGCATTTCCGGCGCAACATCCTTTGTATGTGGGGTATTTGGGTATGCACGGTAACTACGGACCAAATATTCTGACGAATGAATGCGATGTATTAATTGCTATTGGGATGCGTTTTGACGACCGTGTAACAGGTAATGTAAATACATATGCAAAACAAGCTAAAGTAGTTCACATTGAAATAGACAGAGCAGAGATAAACAAAATAGTTCATGCCGATGTTCCTGTGTTGGGTGACGCAAAAGAAGCGTTGAACTTGCTTACTCCATTGATTAAATCGGGCGTTAATGCCAAAGAAAGAAAAGAGTGGTTGGATAAATTTGAAGCTTGCCATCAAATAGAGTTGGAAAAAGTTATTAATGCAGCTGTTAATCCAACTTCGGCAAGTGTAAAAATGTCGGAAGTAATTGATAAACTTCATAAATTATCGGAAGGGAAAGCGGTTATTGTTACCGATGTGGGTCAACACCAAATGATTGCAACCCGTTATTATCATTTTTACGACACTAACAACAATGTAACGTCAGGAGGTCTTGGAACGATGGGCTTCGGATTACCGGCTGCCATTGGTGCAAAAGTATCCCGCCCAGACAAACAAGTGGTACTTGTAGTTGGTGATGGTGGTTACCAAATGACTATGCAGGAGCTTGGAACCATTATGGATTACAACATTCCTGTAAAAATACTGATGTTAAATAACAACTATTTAGGAATGGTTCGTCAGTGGCAGCAATTATTTTTTGAAAGACGATATTCATTTACAGAATTAAAAAATCCTGATTTTGTTGCTATAGCAAAGGCTTACAACATAAAAGGACAAAAAGTAACAGAAAGAAAAGATTTAAATAGTGCACTAAAAGAAATGTTGGATTGCAAAGAAGCGTATTTTCTTGAAGTGGTTGTTGAAACCGAAGAGAATGTATTCCCAATGGTGCCAACAGGAGCAAGTGTGTCTGAAATAATATTGGAATAATACCATGAAACAAACATATACCATATCCGTTTTTTCAGAAGATATTGTTGGGTTGCTGAACCGTGTAACAATCATCTTTACACGCCGGCACATCAATATCGAAAACATCATTACCAGCGAAACAGAGGTAAAAGGTATTTATCGTTATACCATTGTTGTTACTGTTGAAAAAGAAAGAATTGAAAAAATTGTAAAGCTGATAGAAAAGCAGGTGGAGGTGATGAAAGCCTTTTACCATGCCGAAGAAGAAATCATCAGCCGCGAAATTGCTTTGTACAAAATATCGAGCGAAGCCATCAATCAAAACGAAGAGTTTCAAAAAATCATCAACGCCTACAATGCTAAAATCATCAGCATTTCGTATGATTATGTGGTTGTAGAAAAATCAGGCAGTGAAGACAAGATTAAACGTTTGTTTAACGACCTTGAAAAATTTGATGTACTTGAGTTTTCACGAAGCGGAAGAGTAGCGGTAACCAAGCCGATGAAAACATTATCACATTATTTAAAGGAAATAGAACACAATAGTAAAATAACAATTAAAACAAAAAACAAACATGGCAAAAATTAATTTTGGCGGCGTTGAAGAAAACGTTGTAACCCGCGAAGAATTTCCATTAGAAAAAGCTCGTGAAGTATTAAAGAACGAAACTATTGCCGTTATTGGTTACGGCGTTCAAGGTCCGGGACAAGCATTAAACCTTAAGGACAATGGATTTAATGTAATCATTGGTCAAAGAAAAGGTTCTAAAACTTGGGACAAGGCTGTTGCTGATGGTTGGGTTCCGGGAAAAACATTATTTGAAATAGAAGAAGCATGTTCAAAAGGAACTATTATCCAATACTTACTTTCTGATGCTGCTCAAATTCAAATGTGGCCAACTATTAAACCATATTTAACAAAAGGTAAAACATTGTATTTCTCTCATGGGTTTGGTGTTACTTATAAAGAAAAAACAGGCATTATTCCTCCGGCTGATATTGATGTAATTTTAGTTGCGCCAAAAGGTTCTGGTACTTCATTGAGAAGATTATTCTTAGCAGGTAGCGGTTTAAATTCTTCATATGCAATTTTTCAGGATGCCACCGGAAAAGCAAAAGATAAAGTTATTGCTTTAGGAATTGGTGTTGGTTCGGGATACTTATTTGAAACTGATTTTTACAAAGAAGTTTCTTCTGACCTTACAGGAGAAAGAGGTACGTTGATGGGTGCTATTCAAGGTATTTTCAGAGCGCAATACGAAGTGTTGAGAGAAAACGGACATTCTCCGTCAGAAGCGTTCAATGAAACAGTGGAAGAGGCTACACAGTCTTTATACCCATTAATCGCTGAAAAAGGAATGGATTGGATGTATGCAAATTGTTCAACTACTGCACAAAGAGGTGCTTTAGATTGGATGGATCCTTTCTACGAAGCGACTAAACCGGTTTTTGCTAAACTTTACAAATCAGTAACTGATGGTATTGAAGCACAAAAATCTATTGACTCAAACTCACAACCTGACTACAGAGTGAAATTAGAAGCTGAGTTAAAAGCATTAGAGAATTCAGAAATGTGGAGAGCAGGTGCTGCTGTTAGAAAATTAAGACCAAAACACTAAATTTATACATTCCGGTGGTTGAGTCTGTCGAAACTACCGGAATGTATTTACCTATGATAATATCCTCTGAAAAAATAATTCAGGCAGCTGAAAACCTCAAAGGCGTGGCATTGCACACGCCTTTGCAGTTAAATATTCAGCTTAGCGATGAATATGGTTGCAACATCTATTTGAAACGCGAAGATCTTCAAGCTGTACGCTCCTACAAATTACGTGGGGCATATAACAAGATGTTTTCGCTGACACCCGAACAAAAAAAACAAGGTGTAGTGTGTGCCAGTGCCGGAAATCATGCTCAGGGCGTAGCTTTTGCCTGCCGAAAGTTGAATATAAAAGGCGTGATTTTTATGCCTGCCACCACTCCTGCGCAAAAAATAAGTCAGGTAAAATTTTTCGGAAAAGACAATATCGAAATTGTTATTTCGGGCGATACGTTTGACGATTCTTCTAAGTCGGCAAAGGAATATTGCAAGGAAAAAAATTCTGTTTTCATTCATCCTTTTGATGACGAAAAAGTAATTGAAGGACAAGGCACTGTTGCAAAAGAAATTTTGGACGATGCCGATTTTAAAATTGATTATCTACTTGTGCCTATTGGCGGCGGCGGTTTGGCAGCCGGAGTTAGCAGCTATTTCAAAGAACTTAGTCCCGATACAAAAATTATTGGAGTAGAACCACTTGGTGCACCTTCTATGGATGTATCCATCAAGAACGGATATAACACAGAACTTCAACAAATAGATACGTTTGTGGATGGAGCCTCTGTAAAGAAAGTTGGTGATATCACCTTTGAAATTTGTAAAGACAAATTAAGTGAAATCATATTGGTACCCGAAGGCAGAATTTGTACGACCATTTTAAATCTTTACAACAGAGAGGGCATTGTGGTAGAACCTGCCGGAGCGCTTACAGTGTCAGCTCTTTCATTAATGGACAGAGAAAAAATAAAAGGTAAAAATGTAGTATGCGTTGTAAGCGGAAGCAACAACGACATTATGCGTACTGAAGAAATTAAAGAACGCTCGCTTCTTTTTGAAGGATTGAAGCATTACTTCATGATTCAGTTTCCGCAACGTCCGGGTGCTTTAAAAGAGTTTTTGAGTGCTATTTTAGGTCCGGAGGACGACATTACCTATTTCCAGTTTTCTAAAAAGAATAATCGTGAAATTGCTCCTGCTGTGGTTGGTTTAGAAATTAAACACAAAGGTGACATTCAAATTATTAAAGACCGACTTACAAAAAACAAATTCACGTTCGAATATCTGAATGATAACAAACCGCTGTTTACTCATTTAATAGGGTAATACAGTATATATTTTCAAAAACTCTTTCTACCTCATTTACCAATAATTGACACGTTGTGGACTCCCATTCCATATTAAGTATTTAATAATAAATCACTAACAAAAGTAACGTAAAGTTCATTCCGAATGCCTGTACTGAGCGTCGAAGTATATTTCGGAATCTATTGTACACAGATGTTGAATCAACCGACGCTCAGTACAGGCGTTCAGCATGACGACACCTATTTAATAGTTTAGATAGCGGTTCATTATTACTTTCAATAATAGTTAACAATGGGGTAAAATTTTAAAATACAAATGTAACTTTGTAACTATAAAACAATAAAAAACACGTTACTGATGAACCACTGGCTAGTAAAATCGGAACCTTTTAAATACAGTTGGGAACAATTTTTAAAAGATAAAAAAACGGTATGGGATGGTGTACGCAATTATACTGCACGAAACAATATGCGTGCTATGAAAAAAGGCGATTTAGTATTTTTTTATCATAGCAATGAAGGGCTCGAAATTGTTGGAATTGCCAAAGTTGTGAAAGAAGCTTATCAGGATCCTACCACTGAGGATACAGCCTGGAGCGTTGTAGAGCTGGCTCCATACAAAACACTAAAACATCCTGTAACGCTGGCTCAAATAAAAACGGATAAGCAGTTGGAAGAAATACAACTGGTGCGTCAGGGTCGCCTGTCTGTTGCGGCTATTAAGCCTTTTGAATTTGATAGAATTATAGCACTTTCAGAATTGAAATAAAGGATAACTGATTATCTGTAAATTCTTACCCGTGCTTATACGGCTTCATTAACAACGCCCATTGCGCAGAATTTATCAATGCGCTGTTTAACGCGCTCTTTAGGGTTTAGCTTTTCTAATTCAGCAATATATTTTACCACTTCCTTTTTAACGTTGGCAAACGATTCTTCTGGATTTGTGTGAGCTCCACCAAGCGGTTCCTGAATAATGCCATCAATTAATTTATTGGCTAACATATCATTGGCAGTAAGTTTTAAGGCCTCTGCCGCCATTTCTTTATTATCCCATGTTCTCCATAAAATAGAAGAACAAGACTCAGGAGAAATAACAGAATACCAAGTATTTTCAAGCATTAATACTTTATCGCCAATGCCAATGCCTAATGCCCCTCCCGAAGCTCCTTCGCCTATAATAATACAAATAACAGGAACTTTAAGTTGAGCCATTTCCATCAGGTTGCGTGCAATGGCTTCGCCTTGTCCGCGCTCTTCGGCCTCTATGCCGGGGTAAGCACCGGGAGTGTCTATAAGTGTTACAATTGGTTTGTTGAATTTTTCAGCCAGCTTCATTAAGCGCAATGCTTTTCGGTAACCTTCAGGGTTAGGCATTCCAAAGTTTCTGATTTGGCGCATCTTCATGTTAATGCCTTTTTGCTGACCGATAAACATTACTGTTTTACCATCAACGCTGCCAAATCCGCCCACCATGGCTTTGTCGTCTTTTACATTTCTATCGCCGTGTAATTCAACAAATGTACCGTTGGTTAAATAGTCGATGTACGCCAATGTGTAAGGTCTGTCGGGATGACGTGATACCTGTACACGTTGCCAGGGAGTTAGGTTACTGAATATTTCGATACGTTTGTTTTTAATTTTTTCTTCAATATCGCCAACAGCACTTTGAACATCCACTCCGCTTTTTAAGCCAACTTGTTTCACCTTCTCAAGCTCTTCTAACAGTTCGGCTATGGGTTTTTCAAAATCTAAAAAATTCATGGGTTTTAATTTTTGAAACGCTAAATTATAAATTAAACTCGAATAAAAAATTAAATAAAGACAGCCTTAAAAATCCATCGACAATAAACGTAAAACGTCTACTTTTCAAAACTCTTTAATTCTAAATTGGTGCCGTCAAATACGGCGTAGGTGTTGTATTTTATCCACTCACCAAGGTTAATGTAGCGGCTGTTTTGTAATTTAATATCCAGTGGTAAGTGGCGGTGTCCGAAAATAAAATAATCGTAGTGTTGTTTTTTCAATAATTCTTTAGCATAAACAATTAACCATTCGTTTTCTTCACCGGTAAATTTTTCATCGCTGATGCCATTTGCCATGCGGCTTTTTTTTGACCAATACTGCGCCATGCCCATGGCAAAGTTAGGATGCAAGCGTGCAAACAGCCATTGACAAGCAGGGTTGGCAAATACTTTTTTTATGAATTTGTAGCCTTTATCGCCGGGACCTAAGCCATCACCGTGTCCTAAAAAAAATTTCTTTCCGTTATACTCGCGCACAATAGGTTCTCTGTAAAGTGCAACGCCTAATTCGTTTGGAAAATAGTCAAACATCCACATATCGTGATTACCTGTAAAAAATGTGATGGGAATGCCTGAATCGGTTATTTCGGCTATTTTACCAAGCAGGCGAGAAAAACCTTTTGGAACCACGTGTTTGTATTCAAACCAAAAGTCGAACATGTCGCCCATTAAATAAATTTCTGCGGCATCCTGTTTTACTTCGTCCAGCCATCTTACAATGCGTTTTTCACGTTCCAGGCTTTTTTCGTTAGTGGGTACACCTAAATGAAAATCAGAAGCAAAGTATATTTTTTTGTTGGGTTGCAATGATAAAGGCTATATGTTTTTGGCAAAGGTAGTAATTTGAAAGAGTTGTTCAATTACTTCTTTTATCTGAGTGCAGGTTAATATAATTATGTTTCTCCGTTAAGCATTGCCTTTTGCTAGGCTTGATTTAATAATGCCTCCGGCATTTGTGTTTTCAATTTTAATAATACTTAGCGTCATTCGTTTTATGCGTTAGCGCTTAGTAAAACATTATTGAAGTTTTTCCTTTTCTCTTTTGCTGTATTCCGGTAAGCACAGCTTACAAATTAAAATTGGCACGAAGCCCATTCACACTTGCTACCCGACAGCTTAGCACCCAATGTCATTAAGTTAAGAAGCCCCTGCACATATTTCGACAGGCTCAATATGACTATCGCGTGCAGTCAGTCTGAGACTTCGGCGTGAGCTCAGTCGAACGCTTGTCGAAGACTTTGGGTAGGAAGAACATCCTTAACTTAATGACATTGGCTTAGCGCCTACTTGGAACTTTTTCGTTTTTAACCCTTAAAAATTTGCAACTCATTCCAATTAGTTTTTATGCATATATCCCATATCTTCTATTGAAAACTTATCTGTTAATAAGTGAAGTAATTTATCCCTGATAGCAATGTATTCAGGCATATTTACAATTTCAAGCTTATTTCTTGGTCGTGGTAAATGCACCTGTTCTATTTCTCGTATAGTAGCGGCAGGGCCGTTGTTCATCACTACAATCCGGTCTGATAAAAATATAGCTTCTTCAATGTCATGTGTTATCATGATGATTGTTTTATCTCTGTTGTTCAGGTTCCATAATTTTAATAACTCTAATTGCATTGTTCCTTTGGTTAAAGCATCCAATGCGCCAAACGGCTCATCCAATAAAAGCACACCCGGGTTGATGGCAAATGCTCTTGCAATGGCAACACGTTGTTTCATACCACCTGATAATTGACCGGGTAATTTATCTTTATGTTGATATAAATTTACCATTTTCAGGTTGTTCTCTACTATTTCTATTTTTTCTTTGTTTGAACAAGTCATTACAGAATCAACTGCCTGAAAAATGTTTTGATAAACCGTTAACCAAGGCAACAAGGAGTAGTTCTGAAACACAATGCCTCTGTCGGGTCCGGGACCTTTTATTTTTTTTTTATCCAACTCCACCGTTCCTCCAGTTGGATTTACCATTCCTCCAATTGCATTCATAATAGTGGACTTGCCGCATCCTGAATGACCAATTATGGAGATAATTTCTCCTTTATTAATGGACAGATTAATATCTTTAACGGCAATGTATTTTCCTTTTGGAGTAGGAAATGATATTTCCAAATCCTTAATTTCTAAATAGCTCATGGTGGTTGTTTATTAAGGTTTGTAAGAAACTTTATTTTCAATTACTGTAAACAATTTGTCAAAAAGTAGCCCTACAACACCAATGATGATGATGGCAGATATTACCTTTTCAAGACTTAATGCATTCCAGCTGTCCCACACAAAAAAACCAATTCCACTTCCGCCTGATAACATTTCACCTGCAACTATTACTAACCAGGCAACACCTATACTCAGGCGCAAGCCGGTGATGATGTGTGGCAGGCTATAGGGAATCAGAATTTTGGTGAGGTAACGTGTTTTTGAAAAACCAAATGCCTTGGCTACGTTTTTATGATCCTGAGGAATAGAACCCACTCCAAAAGCGGTGTTTATTAACGTTGACCATAACGATGTAATAAAAATAATAAAAATGGTTGCCATTGCGGTGTCTTTAAAAACTACCAGGCCTATTGGAAACCAAGCTAAAGGCGAAACGGGCTTTAACAATTGAACAATTGGATAAAACAGCTTTTTATAAACAGCACTTGCACCCATCAAAATACCGATGGGGATGGCAACTAACGACCCTAAAGAAAAGCCTAACAATACTCGTCCTATCGAACTCATTAATTGTAGTCCTATTCCTTTGTCGTTAGGGCCATAATCATAAAACGGATCCCTTAGCATTTCAAATAAAACAGTAAGCGTGGCAACAGGTCCGGGAAGCTCATTTTTTGTATAATAACTGATAAAGCTCCAAAATAATACAAACAATGCAAGTCCTGTAATGGCTAACAGCATTGATTTTCCTCTTTCAATCAAATAGGTAATAACCAATTTCAGTTTGTAATTTTCGGAACTTACTTTTTCCTTATCATCACGTACTACTTTCATGTTGCTTTCCAACTTAGGAGGCGTTTCTGAATCTGGTGTTTCTTTCATGGCTGGTTTCATTTGTAAATGTTTTGGCTCACCCCTTCATCCCCTCTGCGCTCCCTGAGCTTGTCGAAGGGCGGAGAGGGTGCTGGAGTTAAGTATTAGTTAATTTTATTTTTTTACCACTTTTAAATATTCAGCAGGATTTGTAGGGTCAAAAACTGTTTTATCCATCGTTAACGAAAATGGTTTCATGTCATCATCCGGAATTTTAACTTTCATTTCTGTTGCCACTTCTTTATACAAATCCTGCATGATTAATTTATCTGCTACAACTTTGTAATCTGGAATTTCTGTTATCATTCCAAATCTTACATATTGTGCCATTGCCCATATACCGTATGATTTGCGAGGGAAATTAACCATTCCGCCTTTGTGAAACAGCATATAATCTTTTGCATAAATCTGCATACCCTGATCACAACCTAAATCATAGTTGCCCATTAATCTGTTTTCAATTACATCAGCAGGAGCATTTACATAAGGTGGTCGTCCGATAATGGCGGCTGCCTTTTTACGATTTGCAGGATTGTCTAACCAAATACAGGCTTCTAAAATGGCTTTCATTACGTTTTTCAAATCGGCTCTTCGTTCTTCGCTGAACGCTTTGTTCACTACCAATGCTTTTTCAGGGTGATCTTTCCAAATATCTTGTGTGGCCACCTGAGTAAATCCAATTCCTTGTTTTACCGCTACTCCGTTCCATGGTTCTCCAACGCAAAATCCATCCATACTTCCTACTTTCATGTTAGCAACCATTTGTGGAGGTGGAATGGTAATTATTTTAGAGGTTTGTTGACTAACACCGCATATCGACATCCAGTTGCGCAGCCACAAATCGTGTGTGCCGCCGGGAAAGGTCATTGCAAAGGTTACTTCTTTTTCTGCTTTTAATTTTGCGGCCACAACGGGAGCCACACTTTTCATGTCTTTGAATTTTACTTTTCCGCAAAAGTCTTTAGAAAGCGTAATGGCTTGTCCGTTTGAACTTATCATCATCGCGATTTTCATTTCAGAACCTGCCTTACCACCAACACCTGTATAAACGGAGAATGGCATAGAGTATAAACAATGTGCACCATCCAACTCCCCTGTTAAAATTTTATCACGCACGTTAGCCCATGAAGCCTCTTTTGATACAACTACATCAACACCATATTTAGCAAATAGTCCAAGTTCTTTTGCCATTACAATGGGTGAACAATCTGTTAAAGGAATAAATCCAAGTTTGATTGGTTCTTTCGGTTTTGGTTTAAACGCCGAGAAAAAGATGACTATGAATGCCATTACCGTTCCGGTATAAAGCATCGTTCTTTTATTAGTTGATTTTTTCATTTTATTTGGAGTTAATAGATTTGTACTCATTAATTATTTGGCTAAAAAGTTAGGCTTGATGTTTATCATCAGGTAAGCCCATTGTGGTGTAAGTTGAGCATTTTTTACATTCTTAACTTCTGCCGATGCCATTGCAGATGAGGCTTCCATTATGGAATACCCGGCCTCAATGTTTATCATTTTGGTTAAATTATATTTCACCAGTAAATCTGTTTCGGTTCCCAAATAAGGCTTTTGAGTGCCGCCGCTTCCGTTAGATAATTTATTGGCAGCATCAAAAACGTGTACATTAATGGTAAACATCAAATTATCTTTAGCATTGTATTTAATTTTAAAATAGGAGTTGATTAAGCCTTGTTGCCCAAATCCGTTAGCAGCATAAAAATAATCCATGTACCCATAAAACTTATGCGGAGTGCCATACAGCGGGTCAAAACGTTGATCTCTTGAACTTCCGCTTCCAGTTATTACTTTAGTTCCATCATTGCCGGATAAGTAATCTATTCCGGGACCGACATATAATTTTCTGCCTATTAATACCGATGTAGAAATAGAAGCGAAGTTGGAGTTTAAAAATGCACCGCTGCTGCTTTGTCCGCCTTGATGATAATAACTCGCAATGATGTTCAATCTTCTTTTAACGGTTGCGTCAATAAATGCACCGGCTGTCATGCGGCTCCACACTCCCCGCTGATAAGTTGTGGTGGTACCCGATGTAGTATATTTACTGAAATCATCTTTAAAGAAGAGTAAAGAACCATTACCAAAGAAAAATTTTCGGCCTAAATACATGTACTGAAATGATTTGTACATATTGGTAGCGCCATTTGTTCCCACAGCATATGCGGCCGTTGGAGTAACTGTACTGCTGGTTGCCGTTGGAATAATAGGTGCAGATCCATTATAAACATTATTGGTATTTAACATTTTGTTTTGGTTATAAGCTGCTCCTATATCAGCCATCCAACCTTTGTTGGCATATTTTAAAATTGCGGCATCGTGTCTGCGGGCTTGTTGTAACCAATCCAAGTTTCCTAATATTCGTTGGTCGTCATAGGCAATTTCCTGACGCCCCACTTTAAGAGAAAAATTTTCAACTTTTGCCAAAGAACCGGTATCATTGAACATAATTTCAGCCCAAGCTTCGTGAAGCATTAATCCATTGTTTGTTTGCGTTGTTGTTGAATTAATTGTGGAGGCATCCTGTCCCCAAACTCTTACGTCCTGCACAGCCGTGAAAAGTTTAAATCGGTAACCGGTGTATCCTACATTTAGTCGAGTTCTCTGAGAGTTGAATGCCGCAGGTACATCTCCATTTTGTTGCAACGTTCCTTGCCCTGCCCTAAATTCGGACCTTGTTCTTAACTGTCCGGTAAATGTTAATTGAGCATTCGCAGTATTATAAGTTAGTAATATCAATGTAATGCCCCAAAACATTTTTTTGGAAAGATGAATTTTTTTAATAAATTTGCCGCTTATATTCCTTCTCCAAAGAATATCGGCAAATATGGCGTTCGTTTTTTTCATGATAAGTGTGTTTTTTAGTTACGCAACAAAAGTATGGGGCTAAATGTCGAGAGCCCATGCGGTTTTTCAGGAAAAAATAATCTTTTTGTACGTTGAATCTAGTACCTGCAATAGGAAAAAACCTGCGTTGGAAAGTTTTTTTTTAATACATTGACTTTTAATAAAGGCTTTCAGAGGATGTTCAGAAAGTGAAAACGGAGCGAATATTATAACCTAATAAAAATAAAAAAGAGTTTTCGCAAGACGTTTTTATCAAATTATTGAATGAATATTTTGCCGAAACACATTTCTTATTCTTTAAAATTCATGGAAATCATTAACTAAAGGTAGGTAGAGAAAGAACTGTTTCTGTGGCTAAAGATTAAAAACGCTCTCCTCTTCGTTAATAAATGAAATCATCCCCTTTTAAAAAACAAAACAAAAATACAATAACAACATGCCATGGTTTTATGGGATGCTGCAAAAGAAAACAATCTTTTTGTACAAAAAATTAAGCTTATTGTAAAGCGGGAGTTCTGCAAAAACGCATAAAAATCAACAGCTCAAAAATAAATACAGATATTCTGAAAGCATTATCAAATATGACTTTAAAGAGAATTACTTTAGTATATATTTGTGCTCCATAATTTCTTTCCTTAATGCAGGTATTTTAAGAAGTCCTATTTTTTTTCCGTCAATTTGTATAAGACCTTCCTTCTTTAAACTGGAAATCATTCTGATTACTTGTTCTTCTGTAGTTCCTGCAAAATCGGCAATGTCTCTTCTTAATAATTCGATATTTATAAAATCGTTTGATTGTCCAAACTTTCTGTGAATGTATAATAGTGTATCTATTACGCGTTCTCGTACATTCATTTGTGCTATTTTTTTTACATTGTTTTCGCTTTTATTAAGTTCTTCCGCATAAAACAGCATCATATCAAAGGTAAACTCAGGAACACTTTTTAAAATTTCCATTATCACTTCATTGCTGAAATTGCATAAGATGGTATCTTCAATGGCATAAGCACCTATCAAATATCTGTTACTCGTTCCAAATCCTCTGAAGCCTACAATATCACCCTCTTTGGTAAATCTTACAATTTGTTCTCTTCCGTAAATTCCTGTTTTTACTGTTTTTGCCTTTCCTTTGTAAATAAAATACAACCCCTGCAAAGGCGCACCTTCTAACATAAATTGTTGTCCTTTCTTACATTTAAAACTATGTTTTTTATCCAAAAAATCTTTCATGTTTTCAAAATGAAGATGTTTTTTTATGAAACAGTTACTATTTGAACATGTTTCACATATCGGCATTGCTGTTTTCATAATTTTTATTTTTAATTTCATTCCTTTAGCCCATTCCAAAAGGAAAAGAGGTGTGTTCTCGGTTAGTTTTCAGTTTATTCCGATAATAAATAATGTTATGTTAAGCGCATACATCGTCGCATCTGAAGTCATTCCGAACTTGTTTCGGAATCTTTTAGATGCTGAATCAAGTTCAGAATGACTGTGTACATTTTATGCTTAACATACCAGTAGTAATACTATTTCAATGAATCGCCTCCTGTTCTTTTATAAACAATGAATTTTACTATCCCCCAATATGTAGCATAGATAATTTGCTACCCGAAAATTTTGTTTTCTTTTGCAATAATGCCTGATAAATTTTAGTGCTCAATTCTTTTTCATCCTCCATACATTCAATAATGTTTATAGCAGTGTTATTACTTAAACAACCGTAAATATTACCATAGCTATCCAATCTCAATCGGTTACAGTCATTGCAAAATGGTGAAGACACATTTGAAACGATGCCGAATTTATATCCGTCTTCTGTCATCCAATAGTTTGCAGTAGCTCCTTCTTCACGGTTTAAAGGCGATAACTGATAATGTAAAGCGATCTTATCTAAGATGGTTTGTTCTGAAACAAAATATTGATGGAAGTCATTGTATAAATGTCCCATTTGCATTAATTCTAAAAAGCGAATAGTGATGTTTCTTGTTTTACAGTATTCAAATAATTCAACAATATGTCCGTCGTTAAAGCCTTTCATTACCACACAATTTATTTTAATGGCAATACCTGCCTCTAATGCCTTATCAATTCCAAGTATTATTTTTTTAATATTATGTCGTTGACTTATTTTAAATGAGGTAGCTTCATTGATCGCATCCAAGGAAATATTAATGGATGTTAAACCCGCTTCTTTTAATTCGAATGCTTTGTTTTCGAGTAACACGCCATTGGACGTCATTTTAATATTGGAAATTTGAAGTGCATGAACACCTTTTACCAATGGAATTAATTGTTTGTACAAAGTTGGTTCCCCACCTGTTAAACGAACCGTTTTGAAGTGAAGGATTTTATTCAGTTGATGGATAACGTTAATATATTGCTCTGCTGACAGCCCCTTTTGGGTAGGTAATTCATCTTTGTATTTAGAAGTTTTACCGGAAGTATCCACACAATAAGCGCATGCAAGGTTACAGGTGTTAACTAAGCTAACACGTAATGTTTTAAAACTTCTCCCAAATGAATCTTGTAACTGAAGCATTATTAAAATTGTAATTAATGTGTCACAATGCCGTTTCTTTCTGTTCCAACCAATTCGAAACTGCTTTTCGGTGCATCGCAAACCGGACAACTGTATGAATTTGGTAATTGTTCAAACGGTGTACCCGCTGCAATGTGATTTACACTATCACCAAATTCAGCATTGTAGGTTGTCAAACAATCTTTACAACGATGAATGATTTGTTTTTCATTTTTTTTCTTTGCTGTTTTTTTCTTTTCTTCTTCGCTTGGCAAACTTTGTTGTTCGTAATAATAATTAGTGAGTTGTTGTAATTTTTTTGAAATGGAACTGTATGAAATATCTTCTGAAAAAAGAATGTACTCTTTTGAGTTTGCTTCAAAATTTTTACTGTGATAAATGTTGTAATTACCTGCAATTTTTTTGTCTTTGAACATTGATTTTACAGGGATCCGCTCAATGACAATGATGGCATCCAAATCTACTTTTTTGGTTCTGATGGCAAATGTTAATCCATATGTTCTGATATCATGTTTATCAAATTCATTTACCAGATACTGTTTTAGCTCTATTGCAAAATTATCGAAATCAGGAATTCTCCAGTTCAATTCAAGCGATGAATGACGAATATTGATGCCGTATTTACCAAGTAATTTAATCCATTTAATCCAATCAATTTCTTTAATATCTTTTATTAATATGGAACGCCAAGGAGTAATACCAATTTTATTAATATTGTCATTGTAACAAAGTTCGCTGATGGCTTCAATAAATTCAATCGGGAACTGATAACTGCGTTTGTAAATGCCCAACCAATAGGTGTTTCCTGTTTTATTAAACCCCTCGTAATAGGGCAACTGAACATTGGGTAATTTTAGTTCTTGTTCAATGCGGCGACTGTTCCCGTGAATTACCTGATTAATTTTTTCAACTAATTCATTCAACGTTAATGTTGCTTCCATCTCATAAATTGCTTCAATATTTTTTGCAACTTTTGATATATCATCGCTATAGATTAACGATGTCCATGAGGTAACTACAGAAAACCATTTTGGCAATTCCATTTTCAAATACCAATAATTATTGGTTTTTGAAGCTATGAAGTTTAAATGTCCTGTAAACAAAGGTACTAAACCCTGATTTGGATCAACAATGTTTATTCTTAATTTAGGTTGGTAATCAAACGTATCTAAAATATCCAGATAAGTACCTTCTGTTAACCAGTTTTCGGAAGGGAAAATGCCATTAGCAACGTAGCTTGTAACAATGTTACGACTCCAATCGGTGTTAAATTCATAATCAAAATTTAAGTTGTTAAGATATAATTTCAAATCGTCTAAATAATGTCGTTCAACAGAGATATTAATATCCTGGCGTAAACCGAACTGAATGGATCGAACATTGAATTTATTAGAAAGATTTACAATTTCTATAAGATTGTCGTGCGTGATAATTCCACCAGGCATTAAAATTCTTAATAATATGTGTACGTTCATGGTTTTGTTTAATTAACTAATAACTTCTTCCATCAATTTATTTAGTATGGCATTCACTTCCGGTCTGCAGCTTCCACAACCCATTCCGGCTCCGGTTGCCTCGCATACTTGTTTTAATGAAGTACAACCTCCTTCTATTTTTTTTATAATATTTCCTTCGCCAACACTGTTACAACTGCATACCATTTTTCCAATCATTGGTTCTTTTGTAGTATTAGCTGAAAGCAAGAGCTGCAGGCGTTTATCAGAAAGCTCAGTTTTGTTTTGAATTAAATTTTTAAACTCTATAAACTCTGATTTATCTCCTATTAAAATGGCACCTATGAGTCTGTCCTGATAAATGATACATTTTTTATAATATCGCTTTGCTTTATCCAAATAAATAATTTCCTGATAATTGGGATCCCCCACAACACACTCTATTTCCCCTATTGAACATAAATTTAAACCATCCATTTTGAATATGCTCATTAATAACGAGCCGGAATAATAGCTGCATAGGTCTCCGTTCAAATATTTTACTAAGATTCCGGCTTGCTCTTCTGCTGCGGGAGTTATTCCGTATAACTTAGAGTTGTGTTCGGCAATCTCACCAATGGCAAATATATCAGGGTCGCTGGTTTGGAAATAATCATTAATAATTATTCCTCTGTTACATTTCAAATTGGCTTCTCTTCCAATTTCAATATTAGGTTCAATACCAATTGCGTAAACAATGGCATCGCAATTAATGGTTTTACCACTTCCTAAACGAATACTGTTTAGCTGCTCTTTTCCAATTAAACTTTTAACCTCATCATTATAAATTACATTTATTTCCCTTTCTTCAATTTCTTCTGCTAATAGTTCGCTTCCTGTTTCATCTAACTGCCTTTCCATTAATCTTGAAATACGTTGTATCACAGTAACTTTGGTATCTATTTCTCTTAATGAAGCGGCTAACTCCAATCCCAGCAGGCCTCCTCCAACAATCACCACATGCGAATCTTTGGTCATATGAGTTAATAAACCATCGGCATCACCTCGGCTTCGCATCGTAAAGACGCCTTTTAAATCGCGTGGTACATCGCGTGGTACAAAAGCACGACTGCCTGTGGCCAAAATAAGTATATCATAGGAGTGAACTCTGTTTTCGGAATCAATCACTTCCTTTTTATCACGATTAATTTTTGTTATTGAAACGCCTTTATAAAGACCTATGCCTAATGTTTTTAATTCCTCTTCTTTTATCTTCACCAACTTTTCCCATTCTTGCTTTCCGCTTACATAATCGGGCAGCATTACGCGATTATAAAAAGGATACAACTCTTTACAAAACACGTCAATTGTATCTGTTTTATTTACTTCCCTATAATCGTTAATAAATTTAAACGCTGCCGCACCTGCTCCCACTACTAGTATTTTTTGTTTTTCTTTTACAAATTTTTTAACCTGTACTGCAGCAAATTTCAAATCGGGTTCTTTTGAAACAGGGTCAATTAAATTATTGGTTAAATTGTTGGCTTTAGCAAAGGATTTATTTAAAATTTTACCCCAGTGCATTGGTAAAAACACAACCCCTTTTTTTATATCTTCCGAATATGTTGCGGTAACTCTTACACTTCCCCTTTCATTAAATATTTCAATGGGGTCATTGTCTTTAATTCCTCTGCTAAAGGCATCAACCGGATTTATTTCTAAAAACGGTTTGTTGATGTGTCGGTTTAATTTATGAACCTTTCCGGTTTTTGTCATCGTGTGCCATTGGTCTCTTATTCGACCTGTAGTCAGTACCAATGGATACACGGGCGAAACTTTTTCTGAATTATTATCGCCTGATACTGTATTTATTTTTGCCTTATTACTTGGGGTATAAAATTTTCCGTCAGTAAATAATCGTGCTGTTCCGGGATGATCATCTTTTGGGACAGGCCATTGAAACGATCCTTCATTTTTTAGGCGTTCATGGCTTAAACCGCTAATATCAATGTTAGTGCCTTTGGTTAGTTGTGCGTGCTCCGAATAAATATCGCTGACGTTATGATAATCAAAGGCTTCACCATAACCCATTTTTTGAGCAAAACGGGTAAGAATTTCTACATCCGGTAATGCTTCTCCCGGTGCATCAACCGCCTTGTTCAAAAGACTTATTCTTCTTTCTGAATTGGTCATGGTTCCATTTTTTTCCAACCAGGCAGCAGCGGGAAGAACTAGGTCCGCAAATTTAACAGTATCCGATTTATTGGATATTTCCTGAACTATCACAAATTTGGCTTTGTTCAATGCTTCTTCTACAAGGTTAGCATCCGGCAGACTTACAGAAGGATTGGTACATAAGATCCATACCGCTTTCATCTTACCATCACGTAATGCCTGAAACATTTCTGTTGCAGCATATCCCGGATTTTCAGGTATCTTATCCACCTTCCAAAAATCAGCAATTTCTTTTCTATCTTTTGCATCAGCCAAATTCCTGTGAGCAGAAGCTAAGTTTGCCATACCGCCTACTTCCCTTCCTCCCATTGCGTTGGGTTGTCCTGTAAGTGAAAGAGGACCGGAACCGGGTTTGCCAATCTTTCCGGTAATTAATGAAATATTTATCAAGGATAAATTTTTGTTAACTCCTACAATACTTTGGTTAAGGCCCATTGCCCACATACTGATGAAGCCTTTTGCATTGCCGATATAATGTGCGGCTAAAATAATTTCATCTTCTTTAACATCACAAATTCCAGCCATCTCACTTAAAGAAGCTTTGGCTAATTCCATTTTAAATTCATAAAATCCTTCTGTAGAGTTTTCAATAAATTCCTCATCTATCAATCCTTTTTCAATAAGCACTTTACTAATGGCATTGTAAAGAATGATGTCTGTTCCGGGGGTTATCTGCAGATGCAAATCTGCTATGGAGCAGGATTGCGTGCGACGCGGGTCAACAACAATAATTTTAACATCGGGATTTTGTTGTTTGTGGGCTTCCAATCTTCTGAATAAAATAGGGTGACACCAAGCCGGATTAGCTCCGGCAATAAAAAAACAATCGGCAAGTTCAATGTCGGCATAACTTGCAGGTACAATGTCTTCACCCAATGATAATTTATAACCGACAACGGCTGAGCTGCATGCACAAACGGGAGTTTGTATCCAGATTATTAGTTCCGATAAATCCTTTTACTAATTTATTGATGACATAATATTCTTCTGTTAAAAATTGTCCTGAACCATAAAATCCTACTGCATCAGGACCATATTTGTTGATAATGGATTTAAAAACCGCCGCCGCTCTTTCTAAAGCGCTATCCCAACTCACTCTTTCTAAAGGTTGGTTACGGCTGGCGCGCATTTGAGGGAATAATAATCTGTCCGATTTGTCCAATACGGTATAATGCAGGTTCATCCCTTTTGAACAAAGCATGCCTCGGTTTACAGGATGGTCTTTATCCCCTTCTAATGTGAGGTTTCCCCTTCTGTCTTTTGTAACTATAATTCCACAGCCAACTCCACAATAAGAGCATGTACTTTTGTATGATGTTTTATGGAGTCCAGACATGTTCTATATATTTAAAATTTCCTCAGCACTATTGTTTTTTATTTACTTATACAGTAGCGGGCAATGTCATTAAGTTAAGAAGCCCTCGCACATATTTCGACAGGCTCAATATGACTATCGCGCGTAGTCAGTCTGAGCTTGTCGAAGACTTTGGGCGGAATAGCATCCTTAACTTAATGATATTGCAGTAGCGGGTGCAACTATGTGTTTACGCTCTTTACCAAAAGGTACCAATGCCATAATAAAGCCAATAACAACTACTGCAAAACCTATGTAAGCAAATGCTTCAGTATAAGTAATGTTTTCAGATTTAAATAAAAAGCCCATCAGCAAGCCGCCCACATTACCGCCAGCACCTACAATACCACTTACACTGCCGACTGATTTTTTATTTACGAATGGCACTATGGAAAATGTAGTACCATTTGCCATTTTTAAGAACATGGCAAACCCAAGCATGGTAATAATCGCCGCCCAAATATCTTGAGTTTTAGAAAAGGCAATAATTCCAAGTCCCTCAAAAATCAAAAAAAATGCTAATAACAATCCTTTACCTTTTAAACCATATTTTCCACCCACGGCATCGGCTATAATACCTCCAACGGCACGTGCAAAAAGATTCATTAAGCCAAAAACGCCTGCCAACATTCCGGCCCATTTCAAAATATCCGTTTTATCTGTGGAACCAATAAATTTTGTTAAGCTTTCGCCCAAATTTTCTGAAAAGTAAAGCGATGCGATATTGTCAAATGTAATTTCCATCCCAAAACATGCTCCGTAAGCCAAAAACAACGCCCAAGTGCGAATGTCCAATACCGCATCTTTAAACGAACCTCTTTCTATTTCTGTTTTCCCATGTTTTATATCTTCAAAATTTCCTTCTGGAGTGTCTTGTGTAAACTTATAATATACAAAAGCAAGAATCAATAGTATGGCACCCGGAACAATCATTGCCAATCTCCACGATTGTTGACTTGTGTACCCCATCCACATTATTGCTCCAAATATTAATGGCATTACCATATTGGTCACACCCCCGCCTAAATTGCCCCAGCCTCCAGCTATTGCGTTAGCTGTTCCCACCACTTTTGGAGCAAACATTGCTGATGTATGATATTGTGTAATTACAAATGAGGCTCCTATAATTCCTATGGCTAATCTGTAAATTAAAAAACTCTCATAGGTAGTTGCCAAACCAACCGTTATTACAGGTATGGCGCCAACCAATAAAAGAATAATATATGTTTTTCTTGCGCCTATTTTGTCGCAAAGCCAACCCATTAATAATCTGGCAAAAATGGTAGCGGAGATAGAAGCAATGATAATATTCCCTATCTGAGGTTTGGTTAAGTGTAAGTCGTCTTTTATCACTTTCATCATTGGAGCCAAACCAAACCATGCGAAAAAACAAAAGAAAAATGTAATCCAAGCAATATGAAAAGTCCTCATCTGAGGGGCTTTAAAACTTAACAGATTTATTTTTTCGGCTTTTTTAGAAGAAAAATGTTCCATAGGAGGTTCCGTTATTAAATGTTTATGATTTTATTCTGCACTTTTAAATTCGATACAAATGTAAATCAATTTTTAACATGAATACAAAAAACAATAAAAAATATGCGTTTACACATACAATTATGTGGGGTATGTTTTAATAAACATTGATTTTTAAAATAAAATATCAAATTATTTGTGGGGTGTGATTAAAAAATATCTATTTTTGTAAAAAAATAAAAACTATTCAAAATGAAAATAGTAATTATAGGTAACGGAATGGTTGGATATAAGTTTTGCGAAAAACTAGTCTCAAAAAAAGGGGGTACTCCATTAGATATTGCCATTTTTGGAGAAGAATACCTTCCAGCATATGACCGTGTTCACTTAAGTGAGTTTTTTAATGGTAAGTCTGCGGATGATTTTTCAATGGCTCCCATTAACTGGTATACAGATAATGGTATTAAGTTATATTTAGGAGAATTAGTATCTGATGTGGATTTGAATAACAAAAAAGTAATTACTCATAAAGGACATATTGTTGATTATGATAAGTTAATATTTGCCACCGGTTCTGCTCCTTTTGTTCCGTCAATTGAAGGGATAAATAAAGCCGGCGTTTTTGTTTACAGAACCATTGAAGACTTAGAAGCAATTACTGCTTACGCAAAAAAAGCAAAACGTGGGGCGGTTATAGGCGGTGGATTACTCGGATTAGAAGCTGCAAAAGCCTTGCTTGACCTGAATATAGAAACAGAAGTGATTGAATTTGCCCCACGATTGATGCCCCGTCAACTGGACGATGCAGGTTCTGAAATGCTTAAAAATAAAATAGAAGAACTAAATTTAAAAGTGAACCTAAAAGCCAATACTTCTTTTGTTGGTGGAGAAGACGCTGTAACAAAGTTGGTATTTGAAGACGGGAAAGAAATAGCAGTTGATATGGTAGTGGTATCTGCCGGTATAAAACCGCGTGATGAACTTGCAAAAAATATAGGATTAAAAACGGGAGTACGGGGAGGTATTGTTGTGGATGACAATTTGCAAACATCAGCTCCTGATGTTTATGCGATTGGTGAAGTTGCCCTTTACAATGGAATGATATACGGGTTAGTTGCTCCCGGATACGAAATGGCAGATGTGGTTGCTACCAATCTGTTAGGTGGCAGTAAAACCTTTTCAGCTTATGACATGTCAACAAAATTAAAGTTGATTGGAGTAGAAGTTGCCAGTTTTGGTGATGCCTTTGGTGATTCCGAAAAACACAATAGTATTGTTTTTGAAGATAAAATAAAAGGAACCTATAAACGCATTAATGTTTCAAAAGACGGTAAACGTTTATTAGGCGGAATTTTAGTGGGAGATGCCGAAAGTTATAATATGCTTTTACAGATTTGTAAAAATGGAATGGCACTTCCTCCTAATACTGAAGATTTAATTTTGGGAGCAAGAGGAGGTGGGAGCGAGAGTGGCGCAGGAGTGCTTCAGTTACCGGATGAAGCGATTATCTGTTCATGCGAAAGTGTTACCAAGGGTGATTTATGTAAAGCCATAAAAGAAAACGAATTAGATGGAGTTCCTGCCATTAAAACATGCACTAAAGCAGGAACAGGGTGCGGTGGTTGTATTCCGATGCTCAACGATTTGTACAATGCTGCAATGAAAGCAGAAGGCAAAATAGTCAGAAACATCATTTGTGAGCATTTTAATTACACCCGTCAGGAGCTATATGATTTTATAAAGTTGGAGAATATTAAAACCTACACTGACTTACTTCACAAACATGGAAAAGGAAATGGCTGTGAAGTATGCAAGCCGGCAGTAGCATCTATGCTGGCGAGTGCCTGGAATGATGTTATCATAAAACAAGATACTATTCAGGATACCAACGACCGCTTTTTGGCGAATATTCAAAAGGGCGGGACTTATTCTATTGTTCCTCGCGTTCCGGGCGGAGAAATAACTGCTGATAAATTAATTGCTCTTGGTTCCATTGCAAAAAAATACAACTTGTATTGTAAGATAACCGGTGGACAGCGTATTGACTTATTTGGTGCGCGAGTAGATCAACTTCCTGTAATATGGGAAGAATTGATCGCTTATGGTTTCGAAAGCGGACATGCTTATGGTAAAGCGTTGCGTACTGTTAAAAGTTGTGTTGGCTCCTCCTGGTGTAGATATGGTGTACAAGATTCTGTATCCTTCGCCATAGAAATAGAAGAACGGTATAAAGGATTCAGGGCACCACATAAATTAAAATCGGCGGTATCCGGTTGCATCAGAGAATGTGCCGAAGCCCGTTCCAAAGATTTCGGAATTATCGCAACTGATAAGGGTTGGACTTTATACGTATGCGGCAACGGAGGTGCTAAACCGCAACACGCCGAGTTATTAGCCGCGGATATTGATAAAGAAACCTGTATTAAATATATTGACCGGATGTTGATGTTTTATACGCATACGGCTAATCCCTTAACCCGTACTTCTGTTTGGTTAAGCAATTTAGAAGGCGGCATCGAACACTTAAAAAACGTTGTTATTAATGATGTATTGGGTAAATGTGAAGAATGGGAAAAAGAAATGCAACAAGTGGTTGATACGTTTAAATGTGAATGGAAGGAGGTGGTTGTTGATCCTGAAAAAAGAAAAAAATTCAATGCTTTTGCTAATACGGAAGAGCCTGATACAAGCATAAAATTTACTAGAGTAAGAGAACAAATAAACCCATTGACAAGCTGGTAATAAGAAGTGTTTCATTATTTTGTTGGTTTAAATAGTGGAACATTTTCTGCCGGCTTGTTATACTTATTTAAATTAATAGAACTATTAAGCCATTCTCCTTTTGTGTTGAAAAGGAATTAGGGTTAAATCAAACTAAACGTATGGAAACAAACTGGATTAAGGTTGCAAAAACAAGCGACATTCCTAAGGAAGGAGGAGCCTGTATAAAATATAAGGAGGAGCAAATAGCCATTTTTAATTTTACTTCACGTAACGAATGGTACGCAACACAAAATTTATGTCCGCACCGCAAAGAAATGATTCTTTCACGTGGTATGATAGGCGATAAGAATGGTGAACCTAAAGTGGCATGTCCATTTCACAAACGTAATTTTTCTCTTATTGATGGTAAATGTTTGAGCGGTGATGATTTTGTAATTAAAACCTATCCGGTAAAGGTGGAAGACGGGGTTGTTTTTGTAAATGTGGGAAGAAAAAATTAGAAGTTTAGTAAGTGAAAAAATCGTTTACATTTACAGTGTGTTTTTTAAAGAATAGTGATTGATGGCTAAAAATAAAAAATATTCGATTAGGGTTAGAATGTGGATTGATGAAACAAACGGCCCATTTTTAGGTATAGGAAGAGTGTGGTTACTTGAACATATTGGGGAAATGGGCTCTATAACTAATGCGGCAAAAGAAATGAAAATGTCCTATCGTCAGGCATGGCAATTGGTTGAGGATATGAATAAACAAGCACAAGAACCGTTGGTAGAAAAAATACTTGGAGGGAAAGGCGGGGGAGGAGCAAGGCTAACAGATGCCGGAAAGAAAGCGATTAAGACCTTTTATTCTGTAGAAAAAAAAATAAACGATTTTGTGAACAAAGAATCGAGTAAAATTAAATTTTAATTTTTTTAACTATCAGTATGCTTATAAAAACATATTGAAAAAATAAAAAATGAAAACAAAATTACTATTATCTATTTCGTTATCGCAACTTACCATCAATCCACTACGAATACCTCCTTAACTAGAAAAATAACTTATCTGTGGCTAATCAAAACAAATAATCATTCATTTAACTATAAAACAAAATCATGAAAAAGAACATCTTTGCAGTTGCCTGTGCTATTGCTTTATTTATTAATGTAAATATTGCTTTAGCCCAAAAAGATTCAATACAATCTTCACCACCTGTTTCCAAAAATGTCGTCGGCTATGTTAGTTTTATTATTCCTGCTGTTAATTTTTTTTATAAGCAATCCGGCTCAAACGCTGATTTTACAAATGGTACTACAAAAATAGGGTTTCCTGTAGGGATCAATGTTTTTTACAACGAAAAGTTCGGTTTCAGCTATGAAATTACCCCAACCATAAAAGTAAGCGGCAATACAAGTAAGATGAGTAATTTAGTGTTCGACCCGGGTACTATGTTCCGTTTCAAACATGGCTTTATGATAATAACCCGGCTTGCTTTTGAAACATCGGGGCGGTATGGATTTACTCCGGTTTTCAACAAAGTTATAATGAGAACAAAAGATGTCATTTATGCCATCTCGTTATCACTTCCGGTCCGTTTTGGTGAAGACAATGGTATCACAACTCCTGCATCTGTTGGTGGTAATGTGCAGTTTATTTTCATGTTTAAATAATTAATTCATCTTGACCGGATCAATGTATATTTATACCGTGATTCATTATAAAAAAAAGAAATAAATTCAGGTTCCTATTTAAGGAACCATGCATTAATTTTACAACTAATGAAAACCAAAAAATCAATTTATTCGATAATATTCCTTCTCATTCTATCGGGGTTTTCGATTGCACAATCAGGACAAAAAATAAGCATTGTGGCAGCGGCAAATTTAAAGGTGGCATTAGATTCAATTGCATCTGTTTTTAAAATTCAGAATCCAAATTCGGATGTTGAGATTACTTATGGTGCTTCAGGAAAACTGTTTGAACAAATTTCAAACAGCGCTCCGTTTGATATTTTCTTTTCAGCTGATATGGAATACCCGAATAAATTAAAGCAGAAAAAACTTACTGTTTCTGATGTTAAATTGTATGCAATAGGACAACTTGTAATATGGAGCAAAAAAACTGACCCTAACGAAAAGCAAATGAACTCTTTGTTGAATGCAGGTATCAATAAAGTTTCAATTGCTAACCCGGCAACTGCACCTTATGGGGAAAAGGCAGTAGAAAGCATGAAGTATTATAAAGTGTATGACAAAATCCAAAACAAGTTGGTGTATGGCGAAAACATTACACAAGCTGCACAATTTGTAACATTTGGTGCAGCAGATATCGGAATTACAGCACTGTCGTTGGCACTCAGTCCGGCTATGCAAAAAGAAGGAGGAAAATATTATATCATTCCCGAAAAAAGTCATCAGCCTTTAGAACAAGGTTGTGTGATATTGAAACACGCAATTGGAAACGCAACAGCTGTTAAATTTTATGATTTTATATCTTCGTCAACGGCAATTGATATTTTAACATATTACGGTTATACCCAAAAAATTAAATGAACATATTAAGCGGAACAATCATTGAAATTAAGTCGCATGAAGGAATATCATTGGTTAAGGTAAGAGCAGATGAGGGTATTGTTTTTACTTCAATTGTTCTGGATACTACTGAAACAACTGACTATTTAAAAGAAGGGAATTCTATAAAAATTATTTTCAAAGAAACAGAAGTGATCATTTCAAAAGATATGTACTTGAATATTAGCGTTCAAAATAGAATACCATGTATCGTACAATCAATAAAAACTGGTGTTTTATTAAGTCAGGTAAATTTGTTGTTTGGCGAAACGTTAATAAAATCAATTATTACGAATAATGCTTGCAAACAACTGGAGTTAAAAGAAAAGGATACAATAACGGCATTAGTAAAAACAACCGAAATAAGTTTATCTGCTAATGATTGATTTAGAACCATTATGGCTGACAGCTAAATTAGCGTCAATTACAACACTAATTTTGTTGATTATTGCTTTACCCTTATGTTATTGGCTGGCATATAGCAGGTTCAAACTTAAAGTAGTAATCGAAGCAATCATAAGTTTACCTTTAGTGCTTCCGCCCTCTGTATTGGGTTTTTATTTACTCATTGCTTTTAGTCCTGAAAATACTTTTGGTAAATTTATGAGCGAACATTTTAATTTACGTTTAGTGTTTTCTTTTCAAGGATTGATTGTTGCATCTGTTTTGTATAGCTTACCTTTTATGGTAAATCCCATTCTGTCGGGATTAAAAAATTTACCGTCTTCTTTACAGGAAGCAGCTTTCACATTAGGGAAATCAAAATTTACTACTCTTATAAAAATTCTTTTACCGAACGTACGCACATCTTTGTTAACAGCAATTATAATGACATTTGCACACACCATAGGAGAATTCGGTGTTGTATTAATGGTGGGCGGAAGTATTCCTAAAGAAACAAGAGTAGTATCTATTGCCATTTACGACGAAGTACAAACCATGAATTACCATAATGCTAATGTGTATGCAGCAATTTTATTTGTGTTTACATTTTTAATTTTATTAACGGTTTATGTGATTAACAATAAATCAAAAAAAACAAGGCTCGTTTAATGATCAGTTTTTATGCTCATAAAATGTTACAAACAGCACAGGGTAAGGAGCCCATGGATGTTTCATTTACTATTGAGAGAGGGCAGTTCTTATCACTTTACGGAAATTCAGGAGCAGGTAAAACAACAATCCTTAGAATATTGGCGGGTCTTACTTATGCTGACAAATCAGTTATTAGAGTGGAAGCTGAAGTGTGGGATGATTCAGAAAAAAAATATCATTTACCAATACAGAAACGTTCTATCGGCTTTGTTTTTCAGGATTTTGCTTTGTTCCCAAACTTAACGGTAAGAGAAAATTTAGAGTTTGCTTTGCAAAAGAATAACGATAAAAAAATAATAGAAGAACTTTTGGAATTGATGGAACTACAATCATTTCAAAAAAGTAAGCCACATTATTTATCTGGTGGACAAAAACAACGTGTGGCTTTGGCAAGGGCTATTGTAAGGCAACCTAAAATTCTTTTGTTGGATGAACCTCTTTCGGCACTCGATGACGAAATGCGTTTTAAACTACAAGATTATATTTTAAAAGTTCATAAGCACTATAAATTAACTACCATATTGGTAAGTCATCACCTTCCGGAATTATATAAATTGTCGGATAAGGTTGTTATACTCGATAAAGGAAAAATAGTAAAAGAAGGTAAACCCAATATTGTTTTTTCAGAACAAAAAATAAGTAACAAGTTTAAATTAACCGGAGAAATTATTGAAATAAGAAAAAGCGATGTGATTTATATTATCAGTGTGCTTTTAGGAAGCAATATTGTAAAGGTTGTTGCAACCGAAGATGAAATTACTGATTTTAAAATAGGACAAAAAGTGTTGGTTGCCTCCAAAGCATTTAATCCATTAATACAGGCAATCAAATGATTTCTAAAAAAATTATCAAAATAGAAATAACAAAATAATGTTTGTTTATTTTTAAAAATAGGTCACAGTAAACAATCTGAAAGTGATACTATTGATGCTATCTTTACGAATACTAATTTAAAATAAAACATAACGTGAGAGACATTACCTCCAAACAGATTTCATTACGCAAAGCAACGGCCGTTGGATTTGTTATTTGTTCTGAAACTACTGTTGATCTTATTAAAAACAACAAATTACCAAAGGGTAATTTGTTTGATATAGCAAGGGCGGCAGGTTTTCTAGCAGCTAAAAACACGCAACACCTTATTCCACATTGCCATCCTGTTTCCATTGATGGAATGACTGTTGATTTTGAATTACTAACACCACAAATATCTGCCGATTTACTTTCTGTTAAAAACAACTATGGTGTGATGCTTACCATTGAAGCAAAATCAATAGGAAGAACTGGCATTGAAATGGAAGCGTTAACTGCCGTTTCCGTATGTGCGCTGACTATTTACGATCTTCTAAAGCCATTGAATGATAAAGAACTTGAAATTACTTCTGTTAAACTAATAGAAAAGTCAGGTGGCAAATCTGATAAATTAAAGTTTACAAAAAACAAACAAAAAGCTGCTGTGTTGGTATGCTCGGATTCTACGTTTGCAGGTAAACGACAAGATAAATCGGGATTGATGATTAAAGAAATGTTGAGTACCTATAATACCGAAACCGTTGACTACAAAGTATTACCCGACGAACCGGAACAAATAAAAGCGCAAATTTTAGAATGGGTGAAACAAGATATTCCTTTTATTTTTACCACAGGCGGCACGGGGCTTGGTCCTCGTGACAAAACGGTTGAAGCTGTAAAGGCAATCATAGAGCGAGATGCAGAAGGTATTACTGAAGCCATGCGTGCTTATGGACAGATGCGTACACCACTTGCAATGATGTCGAGAGCTGTTGCCGGTTCAATTAATCACAGCTTAATTGTAACATTGCCGGGAAGTTCAAACGGAGTAAGAGAATCTTTGGAAGCAATACTACCTGCGGTTTTTCATGCACGGAATATGTTAAGAGGAGGCGATCATTAATTGATGAAAGGGTAAGATGGAGATATAATCAAACTGTAAAAGTATTTGTAAATTTATAGTAAAGCAAAATATGATATCCGTTAAAGAAGCACAGGGGTTAATTCTTTCATTTGCTAAAAGCTTTGGAGTTGAAGGCATTTCAATCGATAATGCTTTTAACAGAGTGCTTGCCGAAGATGTTTTTGCAGATAGAGATTATCCTCCTTTTAATCGTTCGGCAATGGATGGATATGCTGTACTTTCAAGTGATTTCAACAAACAAGAACCGATACAATTAAATCTTATTGAAACAATTTTTGCGGGACAAACTTCTACTCATAATGTAACTTCAGGTAACTGCATTAAAATTATGACGGGAGCTCCGGTACCTGAAGGAGCCGATGCTGTGGTGAGAGTGGAAGATACCGTGGAAACCAATGGAACAATTCGGTTTAAAATTGAAACCGTTACCCCAAAACAAAACATTGCACAACAGGCGGAAGATACTATAAAAGATGATTTGGTTATTTCTAAAAACACGTTGCTGGATGCAACAGCAATAGCAGTATTGGCTGTTACCGGAAAAGCAATGATGAAGGTACATCAACTACCCAAAGTTGCAATTGTTTCCACAGGCAATGAAATTGTAGCCGTTGATCGTCCGATTTTGCCATATCAGATAAGAGATTCAAATTCATACGCATTAAAAAACTTTTTAAAGCAATATGTTATTCATGATGTAACAGCCATTCATGTGGTTGATGATAAAGAAATATTAAAACAAGAAATTAAAAAATTGTTGGACAAAGATATTTTAATTCTTTCGGGAGGTGTTTCAAAAGGTGAGGCTGATTATATTCCGGAAGTATTGCAATTATTGGGAATTAAAGAAATATTTCACAGAGTGAAAATAAAACCCGGAGCTCCTTTGTGGTTTGGTGCAATGCCAAGTGGAGGCGTTGTTTTCGGTTTGCCCGGAAATCCTGTTTCGGTGCAGGTGGCGTTTAAAGTCTTTATTGAGCCTTTTATTCGTAAGTGTTTTGGGCTGGGTGCTATTCAACCACTATTTCTTTCTCTTTTTAATGAAAAGAAAAAGAAAACAAAACTTGACGAATATTTTCCGTGTAAATTTTTTGTAAAAAATAATTACACAGGTATCACATCTTCAAAAATGAATGGTAGTGGTGACATCGCTGCTACATTGGGTTCTGACGGAATTGCCTTACACCCTGAAAGTATGATGGAGATAAAAGAAAATACCGTATTGGAATTTTACAAATGGTGATTAAAAATGATACTCATTTGAAAAAGGAAAACCCAATCACAGCAATTATTTTAGCAGGAGGCAAAAGCTCAAGGATGGGGTATGATAAGGGATTGGCAGAAACGTCAACCGGAAAACTTATTGATTTGGTAATTGCGGTTTTAAAACAAACAACGGATGAAATTATAATAATTGCAAATACTGATTCATATGCTTACACAGGGATTCCCGTTTATAAGGATTTGGTTAAAGACAGTGGCCCTCTGGGTGGTATTTATACAGGTTTGTCGTATTCAAAAACACAGGACAATATAATTGTTGCCTGCGATATGCCTTTTGTTTCATTGGAATTGTTAACTGTAATTATAAATAATAAACACAACAAGCAAGTGGTAATTCCATCTCTAAATGATAAATCAGAACCATTGTGTGGTTATTATAAAAGCGAAATAAAAGAAAAGTTGAAAGAATACATTGATATTAAACAGCTTTCAGTGCATAAAGTAATCACTAATTTTAATCATTTGATTATTAAATTTGATAACGCAACGGCGCTTACCAATATTAACACACCCGAAGATTTACTAAGATTGAAACTAAAATGAAATTGAAATTACTTTTTTTTGGAGCCTTATCAGACATTGTAAACGATAAGCAACAAATCATTGATGTTATTGATGCGAAAGATGTAAGCTCTCTCCATTCGTTTTTAAAAATAAAATATCCTTCGCTTAATAGTTATACATACAAAATAGCAGTTAACCAACAAGTGATGGACGAAAATAAGCTATTAAATGATGGAGATGAAATAGCATTTTTACCGCCCTTTGCGGGAGGATAATAAATAAAATAGAGAAAGGTATTTCGAAATTTTTAACTTGTAACTACTCAATGGAAAAGAAAAAAAAGAATACATTATTGGAAGGAGCTATAACACCTGATTTTATAGCTAATTCAATAGCGAAACACAGTACTAAAACTGAAATAGGCGCACATGCTATTTTTTTAGGTCAGATAAGAAAAGACGATAAAAATAATAACGCTGTTGTTAGCATAGAATATAGTGCACATAACGAAATGGCTGAAACTGTTTTTTATGAAATACGAGAAGCGGCTTTTGCTAAGTATTCGATTGTATGTATGCACATATACCATAGTTTAGGAATTGTTAAAACAGGAGAAATATCTCTTTTTGTTTTCGTTTCATGTAAACACCGCGAAAAATCGTTTGAAGCCCTTGAATATGTTGTGGAAGAAATTAAAACAAAAGCACCTATCTGGAAAAAAGAAAATTATGAGGATGCCTCATATAGGTGGATTGGGAGTTAAAATTATAAGTTTGTAATTAATAAGATAGTATGTTTTTTAAGATATAGAATTCATATATTAAATTGCAAAACGGCAACAACCAATAGTGGTTGTTGCCGTTTTATCTTAATGTTATTTGTAAAACTTATATCAGCTTTTTGCTTAGTAAATATTCTCCGATTTGAACGGCATTAGTAGCGGCTCCTTTGCGTAAATTATCAGCAACAATCCACATGTTTAATGTTTTGGGCTGAGTTTCATCTCTGCGTAAACGACCTACAAACACTTCATCTTTATCATGTGCATCCATTGGCATTGGGTATTTTAAATTTTTAACATCATCTACCAATATAACACCCGGAGCGCTTTTTAATATTGAACGCACTTCCTCCAAATCAAATTCGTTTTCAAATTCCACATTCACACTTTCGCTATGTCCGCCCATTACCGGAATACGCACGGTGGTAGAAGTAACACGAATATGTTGATCGCATTATTTTTTTTGTTTCCAAAATCATTTTCATTTCTTCTTTAGTGTATCCGTTATCAGTAAATACATCTATTTGAGGAATCACGTTTAAGTCAATCGGATAATGGTATGCCATTTCTCCTTTTATTCCTTTGCGCTCATTCATTAATTGGTTAACTGCCTTAACGCCTGTACCGGTAACCGATTGGTAAGTAGAAACCACAATACGTGTAATTTTATATTTTTTGTGCAAGGGGTTTAAAGCAACCACCATTTGTATGGTTGAACAGTTGGGATTAGCAATAATTTTATCAGTTGCCGTTAACTCATTTGCATTAATTTCGGGCACAACGAGTTTTTTTGTCAGGATCCATTCTCCATGCCGAAGAATTATCTACAACAGTAATTCCGGCAGCTGCATATTTAGGAGCCCATTCTTTGGATGTGTCTCCTCCTGCCGAAAATATTGCTAAAGCAGGTTTCATGTCAATAGCGGTTTGCATTCCCACAACTTTATACTTTTTGCCCTTAAACGAAACTTCTTTTCCTACTGATTTTTCTGAAGCTACCGGAATAAAATCTGTTACCGGAAAATTACGCTCCTCTAAAACTTGAATCATTTTAGTGCCCACTAAGCCAGTTGCACCAACTACTGCTACTTTCATGTTTTTGTTTTTAATTGTTTGACTTTGATTAACGATATTTTAAAATGTATTTAAAACAAAAAGCCTTTCCGAAATTTCGGAAAGGCTTTTTGTTTTAAAGTTTATATAATAAACACTAACAGACCTTTCCGCTAAAGAAACTCTTTATAGTGCGCTTTTTATTTCCAAAATAGTACTGCATAAAAATGTCAGATAATTTTAACCGGCTGCAAACCTAAGATTATTTTTTGAAATGTAACAAACTTTTTAAAAAGTTATGATATTATTTCAGTACTATTGTTTATTATTGTCGTAAGCAGTTTTAAAAATTTTATACATTTGTTGAAACAATTTCAGTATGAGTCTCCAAATAGAGAAAAAAGATAATTACGCTGTAATAAAGATTAATTCCGATAAATTAGATAGCATTTTAGCTCCCAATCTTAAGTCGGAATTGGTGGTGTTAAATTCTGAAGGCATTAAAAACATTTTTATTGATTTATCTGCAACCCGTTACTGCGATTCTTCGGGCTTAAGTGCTATATTAATTGGCAATCGTTTATGTAAGGAGCGTGAAGGAATTTTAGTACTGTCAGGTTTACAAGAACCTGTACGAAAAGTAATAACAATTTCAAAGCTGGATACGATTTTAAGTATTGCCAATACCTTGGCCGAAGCTGAACAACTGATTTGAAGGGACGGAGGAATGCAAAATTTTGAATTAACCATTTTAGGTTCCAGCAGTGCCACACCAACCTCAACAAGAAACCCTACCGCCCAGCTGTTAACTATTGCAGATAGATTTTGTTTGATAGATTGCGGAGAATCTACACAAATACAATTGCGCAAATACAAAATAAAGTTTCAGCGCATTAATCATATTTTCATCAGTCATTTACATGGCGACCATTATTTAGGCTTGTTAGGTCTTTTATCAAGTATGCACCTGTTGGGAAGAACAACTGAATTGCATTTGTATTGTCCCGAAGAATTAAAAGAAGTAATAGAAGTTCAGTTACGTGTTTCGCAAACCTATTTAAAATACGCAATCGTTTATCATTTTCATAAATACATTGACAATGAATTGATTTTTGAGGATGATAAATTTACCGTGAAAACAATTGTTTTGAGTCATCGCATTCCCTGTTGCGGATTTATTTTTACTGAAAAACCTTTACCAAGCAATATCACGAAAGAAACCATAGCGCATTACAATATTCCTTTGGAACAAATACACGCTATAAAAAACGGTGCAGATTTTATTACTTCATTGGGTGAGGTTATTTCAAATTCAAAATTAGTTACAGCTAAACCTCCCGTGCGCAGCTACGCTTATTGTTCAGATACTGCTTATGATGAACGAATAGTAGAATTTATAAAGGATGTTACATTGCTTTACCATGAGGCTACTTTTATGCACGATTTATTACCCCGTGCTGTTGACACCTTTCATTCTACAGCCTTGCAAGCGGCAACTATTGCTCAAAAAGCACAAGTAGCTCAATTAATGATTGGACATTATTCCGCCCGTTACCGGGATTTACAGCCATTGCTGGATGAAGCAAAAACAGTTTTTGAAAATACTGTTCTTGCCAAAGAAGGTGAAATTACCGTGCTGTAACAGCTATAATTCCTTGCTGTTTTAGTTTACCTGTTTTGTAATGTATTGTTCAACTTTTAACACGATTACAAGGTTTTATCATTAAAAACTTTTTACTTTTGAAGTATTAACATAAAAAAAACAAATAATAGAATGGCACTGGAAGAAAAAATAAATGCAGACATTAAAGCGGCAATGTTGGCAAAAGCATCAGCAAAGCTAGAAGCATTGAGAGCTGTGAAATCGGCTATATTATTATTAAAAACTTCTCCTGAAGGATATAACGATGAGAGCGAACTAAAAGCGTTACAAAAAATGGTAAAGCAGCGAAAAGAAACGGCTGAAATATATAAAACACAAAATCGCGGCGATCTTGCCGAAACAGAATTGTTTCAAGCCGATATCATAGAAGCATATTTGCCAAAACCTTTAAGCGATGAGGAATTAAGGGCTGAAGTGATAAAAATTATTGCATCGGCCGGAGCAACTTCTGCTGCTGACATGGGTAAAGTAATGGGACTGGCTTCGAAACAATTTGCGGGTAAAGCTGATGGCAAAACCATTTCGGCACTGGTAAAGGAATTGTTGAAATAAAATAGTTGGTGCCGGATTGATTGGGTGCTATTTTGTAACTGCTAATCCAACCCATACCGCAAACAGACTTGCAAGCAAGCTGGAAGCAATGTAAAAGAACGCGGTGGTGGAATTGCTGGAATTAAACAGGCTTACATTTTCGTAAGCAAATGTTGAAAAGGTAGTATAGCCTCCACAAAATCCGGTAACCAATAAAAATTTCAAATCGTTATTTGTCATTTGCTGCTTTTCAAGTACTCCGAGCAAAAGCCCTATAATAAAGCATCCTAAAACATTTGTAACAAATGTTGCCAATGGAAAAATAGTGCCGAAATATTTATTTACAAATAAAGATGTAAGATAACGGAAAACGCTTCCACCACCACCTCCCAAGGCAATTAAAATTATTGCTCGCACCATTTTTGTTTATAATTTTTAACTCTGCACAAGTTTACACATTTTTTTATTGATGTTTTTATATAAACAAAAAAGCCCCTGGGAAATTTCTCAAGGGCTTTTTTGTACTCTTAACTAAGCTTATTTTTTATCATCCTTTACTTCTTCAAAATCAACATCCGTTACTTCGCCGTCGCTGGAACCTTTAGCGCCATTTGCGTTAGCATCGGCACCCGGTTGAGCACCCGCAGCACCTGCGCCTTGTGTAGCATTGTAAATGTCTTGCGAAGCAGCTTGCCATGCAGCATTTATTTTTTCCAATGCGCTGTCAATGCCTGCGATGTTGCGAGAACCATGCGCTGTTTTAAGTTCGGTTAACGCAGCTTCGATGGTTGATTTTTTATCTGCCGGAAGTTTATCTCCATACTCTTTCAATTGTTTTTCTGTTTGAAAAATCATTGAATCGGCAGCGTTCACTTTTTCAACTTCTTCTTTCGCTTTTTTATCTGCTTCAGCATTTGCTTCAGCATCTGCTTTCATACGTTTGATTTCATCATCGCTTAAGCCTGATTTAGCTTCAATGCGTATGTTGTGCGATTTGCCGGTTGCTTTATCTTTTGCAGATACATTTAAAATACCATTTGCATCAATATCAAATGTTACTTCAATTTGAGGAATGCCTCTTTGTGCAGGCGGAATACCATCTAAATTAAACTCACCTAATTTACGGTTATCTCTTGCCATTGGGCGTTCACCTTGATACACCACAATTTGTAACCGATGGTTGGTTATCAGCAGCAGTTGAGAATGTTTCTGATTTTTTAGTTGGTATGGTTGTGTTAGAGTCAATCAATTTTGTCATAACACCACCCATTGTTTCAATACCTAACGAAAGCGGAGTTACATCCAATAACAATACATCTTTTACTTCACCTGTTAATACACCACCTTGAATAGCCGCACCAACTGCAACCACTTCATCAGGATTAACTCCTTTTGATGGGGCTTTTCCGAAGAATTTTTCAACGGCTTCAACTAATTGCAGGAATACGGGTTGAACCACCCACCAAAATAATTTCATCAATTTCATTTGGATTTAAACCTGCGTTTTTCAATGCTGATTTGCAAGGTTCAATCGTACGTTTAATCAAGTCGTCAACTAATTGTTCAAATTTAGCTCTGGTTAGAGTACGTACCAAATGTTTTGGAATACCATCAACCGGCATTATATAAGGCAAGTTGATTTCAGTACTTGCAGAACTTGACAATTCTATTTTAGCTTTTTCAGCAGCTTCTTTCAAACGTTGAAGCGCCATCGGGTCTTTAGTTAAATCAAGACCTTCTTCTGTTTTAAACTCAGCAGTTAACCAGTCAATGATTTTTTGATCGAAGTCATCACCACCTAAGTGAGTATCACCGTCGGTTGATTTTACTTCAAATACACCATCACCCAATTCAAGAACTGAAACGTCATGTGTACCACCACCGCAGTCGAACACAACAATTTTCATTTCTTTACCTTTTTTATCAAGTCCGTAAGCTAAAGCAGCAGCAGTAGGTTCGTTAATGATACGTTTTACTTTTAAACCGGCTATTTCTCCGGCTTCTTTTGTAGCCTGACGTTGTGCATCGTTAAAGTAAGCAGGAACAGTGATAACTGCTTCCGTTACTTCGTGTCCAAGATAATCTTCGGCAGTTTTTTTCATTTTTTGAAGAATGATCGCAGAAATTTCTTGTGGTGTATATTTTCTGTCATCAATCTGTACACGAGGAGTATTATTATCTCCCTTTACTACTTTGTAAGGAACACGAGCCGCTTCGCCGCTTACCTCATCAAAAGTGTGTCCCATAAAACGTTTAATAGAAGATACGGTTTTTGTCGGGTTTGTAATTGCCTGACGTTTTGCAGGGTCACCAACTTTGCGCTCACCATTCTCTACAAACGCTACGATGGAAGGTGTTGTTCTTTTGCCTTCGCTGTTAGGAATTACTACAGGTTCGTTACCTTCCATTACTGAAACGCATGAGTTAGTTGTTCCTAAATCTATACCTATTATTTTGCTCATTGTATTTTAATTTTAAGTTGATTACAAAATTTTTATTTAACGCTCCCCTTTTTCAATGACTGTGCCAATAAGATGATGGAGAAATAATGGCATATCATTGTATCATAAAATAATATTGAACCATTTTTTTATGCCAAAGAGGCAGAATGGATTGTTGTTTCAAGTAATGGTATTTTTGATTTTTAACGAGCATCTGTCTGCAAATATGTGTCTATTATACTAATGCAACAATGAGCTACATCAGTATAAAAGCACTCCCCGCCATTATTGATATAATGGCGGGGAGTGTAATTTAGAATTGAAGAAAATTATTTTGTTTTTTCAACCGGATAATCTTTTGCAACCCAGTCAGGCTTTAGTCCTTCCGGTATGTCTAAAACTTTAACATTTTTAAAACCCAGTTCCTGTAGTTTCTTAAATGCCGGGCGGATGTTGGGGCAATTTGCGTAAGAGCAGCAACCACAATAAATTACTATTTTACTACTTTTCTTCATAGCAGAAACTGATGCTGTCAGTTTTTTTATGCCCTCATCTTCGTCGGTATTGCCGGTTTTAATAGCAGTTTTAATGTTTTCCATCGGACCAACATTAAAAATAACGGTAAATCTTTGGCATTATTTTGAATTTTTTCTGCTAATTCTTTTGTAGGCATTATCTGTTGTTTTGTCCATGGCTCCGGCTGTTGAATGAATGAACTTAACAATAATAAAGTAATGGCTAAAGTTAGAGTGATTGTTTTCATAAGTTGGATTTTAGGTAGTTTAACTCATCAATTTTAATACCAAATTTTTAATACCAACCTAATTAATGGGTTTTGCAAAAAGTATAAAAAAGCAATAAAAACAGCTATTTACAGGGGAGGGCAGGGTTAATTAAAAACTATTTGTAAATTTGTCAGCCATCATAAAAAGTACAATCATAAATCTTATAAATCAAAGGCAATGTCAGTAAGCAAAGAAGTGAAGAGAGTTACTACTCATGTGTTGCAGGAGATGAAACACCGGGGAGAAAAAATATCCATGTTAACAGCCTATGATTATACTATGGCTAAAATCATTGATCATGCCGGAATTGATATTATACTAGTTGGTGATTCAGCATCTAATGTAATGGCAGGTTATGAAACAACGTTGCCTATCACGCTTAATGAGATGATTTATCATGCATCGTCTGTAGTACGCGCTGCACATCGTGCGCTTATAGTGGTCGATTTACCTTTCGGATCTTATCAGGGAAATTCAAAAGAAGCACTGAACTCAGCCATCAAAATAATGAAGGAAAGCGGTGCACATGCTGTTAAGCTGGAAGGTGGCAGAGAAATTAAAGAATCGGTTGAACGTATATTATCGGCTGGAATTCCTGTGATGGGACATTTAGGGCTGACTCCTCAAAGTATTTATAAATTTGGTACTTATACGGTTAGAGCAAAAGAAGAGGAGGAAGCAAAACGATTGATAGAAGACGCTCACATATTGCAAAAGGCAGGTTGCTTTGGTTTAGTATTAGAAAAAATACCTGCAAAACTGGCGGGACAGGTAGCTGGTGAATTATCAATTCCGGTAATTGGAATTGGTGCGGGTGGAGGTGTTGACGGGCAGGTACTTGTTTTTCATGATATGGTGGGTTTAACACATGAGTTTAGTCCTCGTTTTTTGAGACGTTATTTAAGCCTCTATGATGAGATTAAAGGAGCGGTTGAAAAATACATTGGTGATGTTAAGTCAAAGGACTTTCCAAATACTACCGAACAGTACTAAAAATTCTGTCTGCTCTCATTGTGAGCCTGTTGAAATTATTAAATCTGCGAGAACTCCGTGTTAAAAACAACAGAACCTACCATGAATGAACTCGAAGTTTTATACGAAGACAATCACATCATTGCCATTAACAAAAAACCTTCTGATATTGTACAGGGAGATAAAACCGGAGATACTCCTTTAAGTGAATTTGTAAAAAAATACATCAAAGAAAAATACAACAAACCGGGGGAAGTATTTGTTGGAACGGTTCACCGAATTGACAGACCTGTTAGCGGAATTGTATTATTTGCCAAAACCAGTAAGGCATTAGCACGATTGAATCAACTATTTCAAACCAAAGAAATAAAAAAAACATATTGGGCCGTTGTTAAAAATAAACCTGCAAAAAGCAGCGGAAACCTCGTTCATTATTTAAAAAAAAATGAAGCGAAGAATATTTCAAAGGCCTTTGAAAAGGAAACTCCCGGAAGTCTTCGTTCAGAACTCGATTATGAATTAATTGCAACTTCCGATACGTATTTTTTGTTGGAAATAAATCCCCATACAGGCCGCCATCATCAAATACGTGTTCAGCTATCGGCAATGGGCAGTCCAATAAAAGGAGATGTGAAATATGGCTTTAACAGAGGGAATAAAGATGCTTCCATTCATTTGCATGCACGCAAAATAGAATTTATACATCCTGTTAAAAAAGAAAAGATAGTGATTATCGCTCCTCCGCCCGATGAAGTGTTATGGAATGAGTTTGTGACGATGACAAAAAACAAGTAGTAACTTACTTTATCACCACTTTATAGGTTCCTTGCTAATAAATTAATTGTTAAGCATTTTTATTAGTTGAGCAACGCTTTTTTTCATCTCTTTTCTATGGATAATTTTATCTAAAAAGCCGTGTTCTAAAACGAACTCTGCGGTTTGAAATCCATCAGGCAAATCCTTTTTAATGGTTTCTTTAATTACCCGGGGACCTGCAAAACCTATTAACGCACCCGGTTCAGAAATATTCAAATCACCTAACATTGCATACGATGCGGTTACGCCACCTGTAGTGGGATCGGTGAGCAGTGATATATAGGGAATTTTTGCTTCTGCCAACAAGGATAGTTTAGCAGATGTTTTTGCCATTTGCATTAATGAAAATGCAGCTTCCATCATACGCGCCCCACCCGATTTAGAGATAATCAACAAAGGAATGCGTTTTTCAATACAATAATCAATAGCTCTTGAAATTTTTTCACCAACAACGGCACCCATTGAACCTCCTATAAAAGTAAAATCCATACAGGCAATTACTAAATCTTCGCCTTCTACCTTTCCATGAGCACTTCGTAATGCGTCCTTTAAATGTGTTTTGTTTTGAGTGTCAACTAAACGGTCTGTATATTTTTTAGTATCCGTAAAATTTAAAGGGTCGGCAGCAGTGAGGTTAGGATCAAGCTCGGAGAATTCGTTATCATCAAAAAACAATTCGAAATATTCTTTAGATCCAATTTTTTCGTGATAATTACAAACCGGACACACATATAAACTTTGCACTTGCTCATCAGTGGGCGTTAGTTTTTTACATGACGGGCATTTATACCACAAACCCTCCGGAGTTTCTTTCTTTTCATTAGTGGTGATGCCTGATTTTTTACGTTTAAACCAACTCATTTTTTTTAATTAAAAGATTGAAGATTTTAAATTGGAATATTAATTACCCAACCTGTTAAGCAATTGTAATTGTTTTATCTAAATATACATCCTGTATTGTGTTCAACAGCGTCACGCCTTCTTTCATGGGTTTTTGAAAAGCTTTACGACCCGATATCAACCCTTGTCCCCCAGCACGTTTGTTGATTACAGCTGTAGTAACCGCTTCTGCCAAATCAGAAGCACCTTTTGATTCGCCTCCGGAATTAATTAAGCCAATACGACCCATATAGCAATTTGCTACTTGGTAACGGGCAAGATCTATAGGATGATCAGTAGTTAATTCTGAATATACTTTTGGATGTGTTTTGCCAAAGTTCAATGCGTTGTACCCTCCGTTTTTATCCGACAGTTTTTGTTTGATAATATCCGCTTGAATTGTCACTCCCAAATGATTTGCCTGAGAAGATAAATCGGCAGAAGTACTGTAATCAATTCCGTCTTTTTTGAAAGCGTTGTTACGTGTATAACACCATAAGATGGTTGCCATGCCCAGTTCATGAGCACGTTCAAAGGCTTTTGCCACTTCCACAATTTGACGCGACGATTCCGGTGACCCAAAATAAATAGTAGCCCCAACAGCTACAGCCCCCATGTTCCAAGCGTCTTCAACGCTCCCAAACATTATTTGGTCAAATTTATTAGGGTATGTCAAAAATTCGTTGTGATTGATTTTTACCACAAATGGTATTTTGTGAGCATACTTGCGTGACACAGACGCCAACACACCAAAAGTGGAAGCAACAGCATTGCACCCGCCTTCTATTGCAAGTTTTACGATGTTTTCCGAATCAAAATAAATAGGATTGGGAGCAAATGAAGCACCGGCACTATGCTCAATACCTTGATCAACAGGTAAAATGCTCATATAACCTGTTTCAGCCAAACGACCTGTATTGTATAGTTGTGCTAAGCTGCGCAATACTTGCGGGTTTCTGTTAGTGTGTGTAAAAATACGATCCACAAAATCAGCTCCTGGAAAGTGTATATTTTCTTTTGTAATGGTGTTGCAAGTGTGCTTCAACAGATTGTCCGCATTCGCCCCTAATAACTCTTCTATTTTTTTCTCAGCCATTGTTATAACTTAATCTTTTATATGTGTTTTGAATAGTTCCTCTACCGAAAATTTCGGAAGACAAATCTACTGATTTTTGCGAATAAAAAAAGGATTTTAAAAACGGATTAACGTTTTTAAAATGGATAACCTACCCCCAAATTAAACGTCAAAAAACTATAGCTATTTTTTTGTTTCCATTCATTATCGAACAAATGCTGAAGTACCCAGCGATCATTTTCTGCAAATTGCGGGTCGCGGGCTTTTATACCCATGTCCATACGAACAATGAAGAAACTAAAATCGGCACGGACACCCACTCCGGTGCCAATAGCGATTTCTTTATAGAAACGATTTAATTGAAAATCACCTCCAACACGGCTGGTGAGGCCAGGTCCGGTTGGATCGGGTTTCCTTAGCCACACATTACCGGCATCAACAAAAATGGCTCCGTTAAGCATTTTAAATATTTTAAAACGATGTTCTATATTTCCCTCCAATTGCCCATCTCCAAATTTATCATAAGAAAACCCTTGTGCAGAGTAGGAGCCTGGACCAATTGTTCTTGATTGCCAAGCTCTTAAGCCATTACTACCTCCGCTGAAGAAACTGCGCTCAAATGGCAATACATTGTAATTTGCCAAAGACTCTACCTATTCCTCCGGCTACCCTAAAAACAATTTTACCTAAATCATGCAAATCAAGATAATATCTGTATTCTGCATCCGCACGAATATATTGAGAGTAGGCAATGTTTAAGAACGTGTATCTGTCTTTGTCATCTTTTACAAAAGTATTAGGTTCAATTTTGTTTGTGAGATTGTAAAGTCCTCTTAATATATTACCTGACGCTTCTAAATTTATTTTGAAAAATGAAAAGTTTTTTTCTTTATTCAAATTCTGACCATTATAAGTATAAGAATATCTGGTACTGGTGGATAAGTGGTTGCTGAAACTATTAGTAATATATTGATTTTTTAGAGTATCGACCAGCGTTTGAAAACTTGGTTGTAAATCAACTTTTACAAAATTGATAACAACGGGATAAAAAGCGTGTTGCCATTTTGATGATTGTTTCCAGGTATACCCTAATGAAAAATTAGTAATTAGTCGTGTGTAATCAGAGCGTCGCTGATAATTGAGCCCACTGGTAAAAACTGTTCTTGGTGTTATTATTTTTGAAGGGATAGCAACTTTATCTGGCAACCAAAACCGAGGAAGGTAAATGTTTAGCTCCGGCCCAAATTCGATGGTGTTGAAGCCTCCTGTGCTGGAAGTTGATTGGGTCAAGTTACGCTGAGCAGAAACACCTCCTTTTAGTTTTAATTCCAATAATTCAGAGCCTTTGAATAAATTTTTATTTTGATAAATAACACTACCTGAAATACCTAAATAGCCCGAAGAGTTGGTGCCTTCTGATTCGAGTGTTAACGACTGTTTTAATGAAGGACTTAATTGTATATAGCAATCCAATTTATCGTTAGGCTGCTCTTTAAAAATTACATTTACGTATTTAAAAACTTTTATTTCTGATAATCGTTTATAGGTGGCTTCTACATCTTTAAATCTGTACAAATCACCTTTATTTATAAATATTGCATCTAATAAAATTTTGAGCTTGTAGTTTAGTTCATGGGCATATATAATTTTGTATTCGCCATTTTTTCCTGCAATCAATGTATCCATTCTCACCGAGTCCTTTTTCAATGAAGAATAATTGGTTTCTATATATATATTTCGAATGTAAAATTGTTGGTGAGCCGTTTCAATAATCGAATCCGTTGCGCCTTCTACTTTTTTTGCATAATTTTTTATTCCTACTATAACATTTACTTTTCCTTTGTTTGAAATCGTATCTATTTTAAAGTAAATAAACTCTTTTGTGAACAAATAATACCCATGATTATTGAGTTGGTATTCTATCCTGTCGCGCTCCTGCTGTATCACGTTAAAATCATAATTATAACCTGTTTTAATGAGGCAATTGGCAGTATCAGCATATACATATCGTTTTAAAAGCGTATCAGCTATTTCATATCTGACATTACTTATTTTATAGGGAGCATTAGTTTTAATGTTATAATACACGTTCACTTTTTTGTGTCCCTCATAAAAGAGAGAATCTTTAACGGTACTTAAAAAGAATCCTTTGTTATTCAGATAAAACTTTATTTGCTGAACTGATTTTTTGATAAGTAATGAATCATAAACCACCGGTGGTTCACCAACCTTTAACATCCATTCTCCTAAAAGCAAACGATTATAGCTCTTCGTTTTTTTTCCTTTAGCAGCACGTTTTTCGTTTTTCGCTTTAATTTTTTCGTTTCTGATCTCGCGTTTGTGTTTTACGCGGTCTTCATTAACGAGATTATACAACCATAAATTAAACCGAACCAGCGCCAGCAGTCTGTAATTTGGCTTAAGTTTTATGTAACTTTCTACTTCGGTTTTGTCAAGAGTCTCGTGATCTTTAATGTTTATTATATTTTTATTTAATAAAAACGAGCCTTCTTTCAGCTTTTTAGAGGGATTACAAGCATTCAGCAATAGTATAGCTACTATAAAGAGTAAAGGTTTGATATATTGGTTGATGTTGTTCAATGAGTTTTAGTAGATTGCTTTTACCTAAAGGCTGCTAAATTACTACATTTGTTAAAACAAAAATTCAATACTCTTAATGTTATTAAAAAAGCAACAGCAGTTTGTCAATTCGTTAAAGCAAAAAAAAAACAGAGAAGCTCTGCATTTATTTATTGCAGAGGGAACCAAGGTGGTTGCTGAATTGTTAAATTCTTCTATTGTGATAAAACAATTATTTGCCACATCTTCCTTTTTAGAAAAGACAACAATTAGTGCAAAAACAGAATGCATTGAAATTAAAGCATCCGAACTTGAACAAATATCTTTGCTTACCACACCTAATGAGGTTTTGGCGATTTGCGAAACACCCAATTATAACTTAATTACAACACAACTTGATAACAAATTAACATTTGTGCTGGATGACATTAAAGATCCGGGCAATTTGGGAACAATTATTCGTATTGCCGATTGGTTTGGTGTGGAACACATTATTTGCAGTAACGAAACGGTAGAAGCCTTTAATCCAAAGGTTGTACAGGCAACGATGGGTTCCATCGCAAGAGTAAAAATTCATAAGATAGATTTAATGGAATTTTTTAAAACGGAAAGTCTGACATTAAAAATTGAAAGTTTTGGAGCGGTATTGAATGGAGAAAATATTTATTCGAAAACATTACCGGAAAATGGTTTGCTGGTTATTGGAAATGAGTCGAGAGGGATATCAGAAAATTTGTTGCCCTATATTACAAATAAAATAGGTATTCCATCTTTTTCATCTTTTAAACCAGGAAACGAAACTGCTGAATCGCTAAATGCAGCAATAGCTACAGCCATTATTTGTTCTGAATTTAGAAGGAGAATACAATAACAACTCTTTTTATTTTTTACCAACGTTAAACACCCTTGATATGTTGAATCCGAATTTAAATCCCCCTTTCAACCAGCTATCTGTTGTTTTCGGAAGCAAATTGTTTTCTATCAAGCCTGAAGCATTTGTAAAGTTTAAATGAAACACATGACCCCCTGTTTCAATTTCCACTCCTACGGCCAATGGATTATAAAATGGATTAGCACTGTTATGGTCGCGATATTTGGAAAAGGTATAAAAATAATCAGCAACTATCAACACCCGATTCGTGATTTTAAACCTGAACCCTGTTGCCATTGCATATAAATCATTGGTTTCGTAAGCTCCGTTGTTAGAATTAATCATTGCCAATACATAGTTGCGGTGTTGGTATGTAGGCACTAATTCAACTGATAAGCGCGAACCGAATTTGCGAGCAATAATTAACTGTGAAACATAAGAGATACGCTGCATATCGTTTTTTTTAAAATCTGCTGTTGGGGATAATCCGCTGTAAAAAACATTATCAGTTTGAGGATTATAGCCCATATCACCATAAAAAGCTAAGGATACCGGAAAATGATTGTCTGTAGTTTGAGTACAAATACGGTATTTTACCAGCCCGTCAATCATTTCAGATTGTTTGCTTCTGCCTACACCTACGGTTAAATCATTCGTTATTCCGTAATCAAGTGCAAAACGGATGTCCGAAACATTGTCTAATCCGTAAAGTGTGTGAGCGCCTCCATTGCTTTGTACGCCAATATTCCCAAAAAGGTGGGAAATATTAAATGCCATTGTTTTTGCTTTTACCGTTTCGGTGGTTTGTAAATTTACTATTCTTGATTCTTTAAAAGTTGTTAGAACTTTTTCATGTGTTTTGTTTGTTTCTCCTACAGAATCCAGCATGCTTAACATATCGTCCTGTGAAAAAACAATACTGCTGATGCTTGAAAATAGCAGTACTCCAATAATCCTGTTAGAAATCATCACTATGTTTTAGAATTTAATTTTAATATTATTTTTTAAATGGCTCAAGTATAGAATTTATTTTAACCTCTGTATCGGGCGGAATAACGCCTGTATATAAGCTTGGGATAACAATATTATGATCTGCAAATTTAAGTTTGAATGTAGAAGATATAATAATTTGGTCGCCTTTTACAATCAACTTTCCGGGAATAGAATATTCTTTATCCACACCATGAATGGACATTATTCCCGTAACTGTTACAGGATGTTCTCCATCTTTGGTAAAATCTATCTTTTCATTGATTTTCCCTTTTAAAATGGCGTGAGGGTATTTTTCACTTTCTACATAATTTTCATTGAAATGCTCCTGCATAAGTGGTTTTTCAAATACAAAACTGGTCATAGCAATTTTAGCTTGTATATCCTGAGTTTTGGTATTTAAAATATACTTGGCTGTTTTAGAAGTTGCAGTAATGTTTTCTACCGGGGTTGGAGAAAAAAAGCTGGCTTCCCCAGCCTGTGCCATAAAAATTTGTGCAGAAATTTCCGAAGTAAAAGCAGTAACAACTGCTGATAGCAATATTAACTTTTTCATAGTGTTTATTATTGGGTTTGTAATTTGGTGATTTCTCTTATTCTGCTGATTAGTTATTAGGAGCGCTTTGTTGTATCCAACAATTTATTTTATCTCTGTCAGTGGCTGAAATAGGGGGGACGTAAGCGGGGGCGTTGTGAGTATTGTTATTTACTACAACTCTGTTGTTTAGTTTGCCATTGCTCGCATCTGCTTTTAATCCTGCATAAGTGGTATAATCGCCATTTACAGAAGACGTTCCATGACAAGCTCCGGATGAAGAACAATTAGCAGATATTATGGATGCTATTGTTAAAGAATAGGAAATAGTGGCAGTACATGCTGTTGCCTGAGAGGTAGAAGGATTTTTAGAATTGTCAGGGGCTCCTTTATTCAGCCAACAATTCAGATGCTTTAATTCAAGGTCTGTTAAGGCAGGGTTTCCGGCAGGAGGCATATTTTTTAAATTAACAACCCTGTTTTTCATGGAACCATTGTCTACTTTTGCCTTTACTCCTATATATGTAGTAAGGTCACCTGAAGAAAAACCGGCAACATGACATCCGGGCATTGCACATTTTGCTGTCATCATAGGAGCAATATCATCGGTATAATATCCTGAAGTATCGCATTCTGAAACACTTGCAGCTGTTGCAGCAATGGGCAACGGCCCTTTATCATTTCTACACGAAAACAAAATAAGTGAGCTTGCTAATAAATAAATAACATTACTTTTCATAAACATTCGTCTTTTCAAATATAATACAACAACTTTTTCAAGGATTTTATTACGATGTACTCTGTAACCTTTCTCAATAAAATAACAAACAACATTATTCTTAATATACTACTATCTTTTTTACGGTTTTAAATTTAGTACTTGTTATACTAACCACATATACCCCTTTTCCATAACCTGATAAATTTATTTTTTTATCATATGTTCCTGAAAAATTTTCAAGCAATTCAGTATAAACTAACTGACCTAATAAGTCCCTTATTTCCAAATTATACGTTGCATTTACATCTATATTAAATGCTATTTGAAAATTGCCATCATTCGGACTTGGAGATACCATTATAGTATTGTTGCTTGCAATCATATTTATTTCGGTTGTTGTTGTGGCCGATGATGAAAACGCATTGACTAAAACAGGTGTTGCCGATGAGGATGACACTCCATTAATTGTTACAACAACGGAGTAATAACCATTTTGAGTTGCAATAATTGTTTGTCCGGTGGAATCTGGAATCGCAACCCCGTCTAAATACCACTGATTACCTGATACAGAGCTAGATGTTAATAAAGTATCATTTTGAACAATAGTTACAGGCACAGCAATACCGGCAGGGGCAGATTGTAAAATAGTTGAACCGTTTGTTACCACCACATAATATACACCGTTTTGAGTTGCCGTATATGTTTTTGAAGTAGCTCCGGGGATAATAATTCCATTATAATACCACTGATTGCCGCTTAATGCACTTGAAGTCAAATTCACACTGTTATTATTAACGGTTTGTGTAATTGTTGGAGGAGCCGGTAATAATGTAGGAGTAATAACCATTGTAATGTTATTGGATGCAGTCGTTGCTTGTGTTATACATGAATAATCAGAAGTTAAAACACAGGACACCGTTTGCCCGGTTGTTAAAGAATTTGTTGAATAAGTAGAACTACCTGTACCTCCTACAAATGCACCGTCTATTTGCCACTGATAAGTGGGGTTTGAACCACCATAAGTTGGCGTAGCGGTAAATGTTACCAATGTGCCAGCATTAACTGTGGTTGAATTTGTAGTAATAACGATAGACGGTGTCATTGCTGTTGTAACACTCATTGTAACGGGTGTTGAGCTTACTGTTGAGGAACTTGCACATACTGCATTTGACGTAAGCACGCAAGTTACAATATCATTGTTATTCAAGCTGCCGGGAGTGTAGGTGTCACTGTTGGCAGAACCTGAGGCAGGATTACCGTTTACCAGCCATTGATAACCTGGAGAAGTACCGGGTTGGCTGGTTAAAGCTTGAAATGTTAAAGGATCGGAAGAACATCTTGGGTTTGATCCTGTTTGAAAATAAAGAGAAACCGAAGGATGAACAACCGCGGTAACACTCATTGTAACAGGTGTTGCTGTTACTGTTGTAGGGCTGGCACAGGCTTCATTAGATGTAAGCACACAAGTTATTATGCTATTGTTTGTCAAATTATTGGATGATGTATATGTATTACTATTCGCTCCAACAGAATTACCATTTAATTTCCACTGGTAAACGGGATTGGTACCCGGACTGTTTGCCGAAGCAGTAAACGTTACAACTGTTCCAGCGCATATTGAGTTTAAGCCCGCAATTGATACTGAAGGTATAACAGTTGGCGTGACCACCATAGTTAGTGTATTCGATGCAGCTGTTGTTGGGTTTGCACAGGATGAACTCGACGTCATGGTACATGTAATTACTTGACCATTGTTTAATATAACGGGTCCGTATGTTGGACTATTTGTTCCTGTAGGAGAACCATCTAATCCCCATTGATATGAAGGTGAAGAACCTCCTCCATAAGGCGAAGCTGTAAAAGTAACTGCTTGTCCACTGCAAGTGGACGTTGTTCCTGCAATAGTAAGAGATGGAGAATATGCAGAAGTTACCGTCATGCCAATTTTGTTGGAAGCAACTACAGAAGATGAAGCACAAGCCGCGTTGGATGTCAGTACGCATGTTACTGTATCGTTTGTAGCTAAGCTGCTTGATTGATATGTAGTACCATTATTTATTCCTGCGGCGGCGGTGCCATTTATATTCCATTTGTAACTTGGAGTTGTACCCTGGTCTGTTACGGTAACTGAAAATGTTACAAACTGACCACTGCAACTTGGGTTTGAACCACCGGTAATTGCGATAGATGCAGAAGGATTAGCGACCGGAGTAACTGCTACTGTAATTGTGTTTGACGTAACTGACGAAGGACTTGCACACGTTGAAGCTATAGGCGTAAGTACACATGATATGGTATCATTGTTTGATAAATTAGTCGGGGAAAAAAACCATGATGAACCACTTTGAACACTTACTCCATTTATCTTCCAATCATAAGTAGCATTTGAACCTTGGTTAGTTGCACTGGCAGTATAAGTTACAGCCGTACCTGCACACATAGTATTTGAACCATTAATTGTTACTGTTGGTGTTACTGTTGGTGTTACCACCATTGTTAATGTGCCGGAATTTGCAGTAGTAGGATTAGCACAACCGGAGCTCGATGTCATTGTACAGGCTATTTTTTGACCGTTTGTTAATGCAGGGTTTGTGTATGTTGCACTGCTATTTCCTACAACGTTTCCATCTAATGTCCATTGGTAAGTTGGGTTTGAACCACCGTTAGTTGGAAACGCATTAAACTGAACCGATTGACCTTGGCAAACAGTCGTTGAGCCTAATGATGGTGCAATTGAAACTGCCGGAACAAGCGAAGAGTTCACCGTCATCGTAATTACAGCTGAAGTGTCAATCGAAGTAGTTAAACAACTGGCATTAGAATTTAAAATGCATCTTACAACATCATTGTTGGCCATCGCATTATTTGAATAAGTATTTTGATTACTACCAACATTACTGCCATTCAATTGCCATTGATAACTTGGACTTGAACCACCATTTGTTGTAGAAGCTGTAAATGTTACTGTTTGTCCGGAACAGCTAGGATTTGAACCACCGGTAACAGTTATGGAAACAGACGGTGCAACTTTAGGTGTTATTGTAATCACTATTCCGTTAGAAGTATCTATTGCCGTAGTCAAGCAAGTGGCATTGGAAGTAAGTACACACGTTATAGTATCATTATTATTAAAATTGTTATAGGTATATGTATTACTGTTATTTGTTCCTGGCGCTGCCACTTTATTCACCAACCATTGGTATGTAGGACTTGACCCACCGTTAGTTGGTGTAACAGAAAATGTTATCGACTGACCCGAACAAGTAGTATTTGATCCTGCTATAACAGCAATGGATGCTGTTGGTGTAGCCGGCGCATTAACAATTACTGTTGTTGTACCTGATGCGCTGGTACAACCATTTTGTGAAGCAGTAACTGAATATGTTCCTGCCATTAACTGTGTTGCACCTCCTATTGCGGGATTTTGTGATGTTGATGTAAAAGAGTTTGGGCCCGTCCAATTGTATGTTCCACTTGATGTTGATGAGTTTAAAAGAATATTATCACCTTGACAAACCGGAGAATTGCTACCTGCTGTTGGCACAGCGGGTGTTGTGTTTATTGTTGCGGTTACTGCCGTTCTAGCAGGTGTTGTACAACCATTACTGGTTGCATCTACATAATAGGTTGTTGTTGAAGAGATGTTCAGTGTTGTATAGCTGGTTCCTGAATATAACGAAGAACCTCCACTTGAACCTGAATACCAGTTAATTGTTCCTGCACTTGCGGTTGCTCCTAATACTAGGGTTCCTGCATCACATCGTGCGGCAGGGGTTGTTCCTGTGATGGCAGGTGTTTGATTAACAGACATTGTTACAGAATTGGAGGTAGCAGGACTGGCGGTAACTCCAGTTTTGTTGGATGTTAAAATACAAGTTACTACATCACTATTGGCTAAACTTGAGGATGTATAAGTAGTACTATTAGATCCTACATTATTGCCATTTAACTGCCATTGATAAGTAGGACCGCCACCTCCATTAGTTGGAGTTGCTGTAAAAACCACACTTGTTCCGGAACAAATGGTAGTGGCACTTGCTGTTACCACAACAGATGCAGCGGTATTTTCTGTAAGAGCAGTATTGGTCTGTTGCGGATGATCTCCATTATCATTAGTACCATTATTATTTGCAATTAAAATAGAAGAATAAAAAAAGCCATTAGCTTTATTACCTGTAGCATTAGCAGCTGTTTGAGTTGCCGATCCGGGTGCCGTCCATTGAAATTGCCAGGTGTAAGAAGTTCCTACCTGACCACCGTTATGAGAGATATAGCCCGTACCATCTATTTGATCGGTACCCATTGCAGCTACAGTTCCTATAATGGTTCTTGTACCACTGTTAACTTGTGGAGAGCATTCAAAACCAAATCTTTTTGATGTGCCGGCATTTACATAAACATTAACAGTATATGTTTGACCGGAGATATAGCCCGAAGAAGGGATGTTAGAAGTTATAGATGTAGTATAGCTTGTTGTTGCTGATCCATGGCAATTACTACAATTATTGTCGGCAGGAGAGCCACATGTGTTTGTTGGAGGTTTTGAATTATTGCCATTGGCCGAGGAGCCATACTCAGAAACAAAAACAGATGCGATGGCTATCACAAAAACAGATAGTGTAACCTTGGTGGTTTTTTTCATGGAAATTTTACTTTTTAATTCAACAAATGATAAAAAATTCAAAACGTGATTTTCAGATTTAACCACATTGTGGGTAAGACGACAAAAAAAACAAAAGGGTTGGAATAGGATGATTTTTTTGAGTAAGTACCTCGCAGTTCTATTGCGGGGCTAAAAATTGTTTGCTTTTTTCGAACACCATTTTGTTTGCATAAGAAATTGGCTTTGCAATACCTCCTGGTTTTGTCTTGGGGTTGTTCATCAGCTGTTAATGTGTGAATAGTGTAACTAACATCTAAAGTTATGTAACATTTATAAAAATTAACATGTTCACCTTTGTCAGTAATTACTTAACTCTTTTTAGGATACTGTTTCGTCTCTTTTTAAATGGTATAACCTCAAGACACGTCACAACAAAAGTTTTGAAAAAATTAGTTTAAGCAAACATTAACAACAAAACTGTGATAAATTCTCAACCACATAACTATCTATTTTCTAAGCAAATTGACCAATTCTTTTCGGGCGTTTATAAAGCCTATATGTTTATAATTCGGTTTTTTAAGCAAGCATTTTTACCTCCGTTTCATTTCGGTGAAATAACTAATCAATGTTATGAAATAGGTGTAAAATCACTTCCTTTAATTACGCTTACAGGATTTATTACAGGCATTGTTTTTACCAAACAATCACGACCATCATTGGCAGAATTCGGTGCCACCTCATGGTTGCCTTCCTTAATTTCAATTGCCATAGTTAGAGCGTTGGCGGCATTGGTAACAGCACTTATCTGTGCCGGAAAAGTAGGTTCAAGCATTGGTGCTGAATTGGGCTCAATGAAAGTCAGTGAGCAAATAGAAGCAATGGAAGTTTCGGCCATTAATCCGTTTAAGTATTTGGTAACAACACGCGTGCTGGCTTGCACCATTACAATTCCCATATTGTCCATGTACTGTAGTTTTGTGGCATTAATTGGTTCTTACATTAGTGTACATACCAATGAAGCAACTAGTATTGTCAGTTTTTTCAATAATGGATTTGCTACCATTACTTTTTTGGATGTATTTGCATCCATTGTCAAATCAATTATCTATGGATTTACCATAGGAATGGTTGGTTGTTATAAAGGATATAATGCTGCACAGGGAACACTCGGTGTTGGGCGTGCTGCCAATCAGGCTGTTGTTTTAGCTATGTTTTTAGTATTTGTTGAAGAAGTTACTATTGTACAAATAACTAACTGGATAAGATACTTCTAATAAATGGAACAATTGAATACAATACATGCAAATGAAGAACCGGTTATTTCAATCAAGGGCTTATATAAATCATTTGGCGATTTAGATATTTTAAAAAACATCACCATTGATGTTTTTAAGGGAGAGAACATGGTGGTAATGGGGCGTTCAGGTTCTGGGAAATCGGTGTTGATAAAAATTCTGGTTGGCTTATTATCATCAGACAAAGGTATTGTAAATGTGTTTGGCAAAGAAGTCAATAAGTTATCCGGAAAAGAGTTGGATGCGTTGCGCTTGCGAATTGGATTCTTATTTCAAAGTGCTGCGCTGTATGATAGCATGAGCGTACGTCAAAACCTTGAATTTCCATTAACAATGAATAAAAAGAATTTGAACAAAGAGGAAATAAATAAAGCGGTGGAAGAGGTGTTAGATGCTGTTGGGCTGAAAGATAAGATGAATGAAATGCCATCAGACCTGTTCGGGCGGACAACGCAAAAGAATTGGCATTGCACGCACGTTAATTTTAAAACCGGAGGTGATACTGTATGATGAACCCACAGCAGGTCTTGATCCCATTACATCAGAAGAAATTAATATGCTGATAAATGACGTTCAAAAAAAGTATAACACTACTTCTATCATTATTACACATGACCTTACTTGTGCTAAACAAACAGGAAGTAGAGTGGCTATGTTAATGGATGGAACATTTGTAAAAGTTGGAACATTCAAAGAAGTATTTGAATCGGATAATGACGAGATAAAAAGTTTTTACAATTATAATTTTATACGATAAGCCATGTCAGAATCAGTGAACAAACGAACAATTGGTGTAGGTGTTTTTATCATTATAGGATTGTTGTTGCTCGTTGGAGGAATAATGACCATCGGTAATTTACATTCTACCTTTCAAAAGAAAATGACTGTATCAACTGTATTTGGAGATATTAATGGCTTGGTGGCAGGCAATAACATTTGGTTTTCAGGAGTGAAAATAGGAACCGTTAAAAAAACTGAATTCTACGGAAAGTCGCAAGTCAAAGTAATTATGAATATCAATATTGAGTCACAACAGTACATACGCAAAGACGCTAAAGTAAAAGTAAGTACCGATGGCTTTATCGGAAATAAAATTCTTGTTATTTATGGTGGAACACCGATAGTTCCGGAGGTTGAAGAAGGTGATGAACTTGCAAATGAAGTTATGTTGACTACTGAAGAAATAATGAATACGTTTCAGAAAAACAATTTAAATGTATTGGCGCTTACCCAAAAACTTACAAATGGACAAGGCACCATAGGTAAACTTATTAATGACGAAACTGTTTATAATAGTATAGCATCAACAACCAGCTCCCTTCAACAGGCTTCAGCAAATGCAGAAATGCTAATTACTTCTCTCTCAAACTTTAGCGCCAAACTTAACAAAAAAGGAACGCTCGCTAACGAATTGGTAACAGATACTATCGTGTTTAAATCACTAAAAGGGTCTGTTTTTAAATTACAAAGCATAGCCGATACGGCAGCTGTTTTTGTAAGTAATTTAAAACAAGCCGGCAGTAACACCCAAAGTCCGGTCGGAATATTATTGCATGATGAACAGACTGGTACTAATTTAAAATTGATGATTGGTAATTTAGAAAGCAGTTCAAGAAAATTAGATAAGGATTTGGAAGGACTTCAACATAGTTTTTTATTGAAAAGATATTTTAAGAAGGAAGCAAAAAAAACGGGAAATAAGTTGAGGTAAAATCCAACATTGTTCTCATTCATCGTGTGTGAATATTGCAACCTTCTATAATTATTTTGTAACACTTATCTTTTAAAGAGTAGCCAATTTTGTACTGTTGAGAAAATCAATTCTTAATGTAAAATTTATTAAAATGAAAAATAATGAAGAGTTACAAAAGGACGTTCAAGACGCCATTAAATGGGAACCGTTATTGAATGCAGCAGAAATTGGGGTTACAGCTAAAGATGGGGTTGTTTCACTAACAGGAATTGTTGACTGTTACGCCAAGAAATTGGAGGCTGAAAATGCTGCCAAAAGTGTAGCGGGTGTAAAAGCGGTGGTTGAAAAAATTGAAATAAAATTTAGTAGCGCTTCAAATAAAAGTAATGAAGACATTGCCAATGAAGTTCTGACTGCATTTAAGGGACGTTGGGATGTTCCGGGCGACAAAATACAAGTGAAAGTGGAAGACGGATGGATAACTCTTAATGGTGAATTACCTTGGAATTATCAGAAAGAAGCTGCGAAAGATGCCGTACAGTATCTTATTGGAGTAAAAGGCATAAGTAACAATATCATCGTTAAATCTGAAACTAAAGAAGAGATTGAAATAATAGATGTAGAAAATGCACTTGCACGCAGTTGGCCTGTCAATAGTCAGAATATTAAAGTTAGTGCTTCAGGTACTAAAGTAACATTAAGCGGAACCGTTAGTTCTTGGTATCAAAAAGATGAAGCCGGACGAATAGCTTGGAACACGCCCGGTGTTTGGGCAGTAGATAATGAACTGGCTGTTGAGTATGATTATGCAACAGCCAACTAAAATAATATGGTTATTGAACTATTATATATAAAATAACAATACACCAATTGGAATAAAAGTCAAAAAAGGTTTAATGAATTTTACATACCATCTAAAAAAATCCAAACATGAAAACAAAAATAGGAATTACAGAAAATCAATTGCATAAAAGTAGTGATGTACTTACAATAATTTTAGCAGACGAAATGGTGTTATATGTAAAAACAAGAAAATTTCATTGGAATGTTTCCGGCGAAAGTTTTATGGAACTTCATAAATTATTTCAAGGTCAATATGCAGAACTTGAAGAAGCAATTGACGCGATAGCTGAAAGGATTGGAAAGTTGGGTGAAAAAACAATTGGAACAATGGAGGAATATTTGAAATATGCTTCCATTAAAGAACATCCGGGAAAATATGCCTCGTCAAAAAGCTTAATTGAAGAATTACATACAGACCACCAAACAATTATAATAAAATTACGAAAGGACATTGAACACTGTGCCGAAAAAAATAAAGATGCAGGTACAGCTGATTTCCTTACCGGATTGATGGAACAGCACGAAACAATAGCATGGATACTTGGCAGGTATTTAAACTAGTTTAATGCCACTTTATTATTAATCTGAGAGCCTGTTTAAATTTCATTGCTAAAAATATATCATCACTCAATAGTTCTCGATATGCTCACCGAAAAGGCTCGCTACTCGAACTGACATCAGTATTTTCGCACAGTCACTTCGAGTAGGCTTTTTCAGCCGTATCGAGAAGTGAATATTGAAAATCATATACTTAACAAATATTCAGATGAAATTTAAACAGGCTCTGAGTTCGGAAAAATACAATTCAAATTTTTTCACCCGGTGGCACAGGATATGAAAACCATATCCCGCACTGGTTACTAAATACATGACCATTGTGATTAGATTTCAAAGTAGTGCATCTTGAGATCAAAAGAAGAACAATGCAACCGTTTTTTGGAAAGAATTGAAAACAAAGAAAAGTACTGGAAATTTTATTCGAACGATATTATTGAGCGCAATTGCTGGACAGCTTACCAAGGTGCATATGAGCAAGCATTAAAGCACACCAGTAAAAAAATTGCGCCCTGATACATTATACCTGCTGATGATAAACCTTATTCACATTTACTGACAGGTAAAATTATTTAGAAAAGCTGAAAGCTCTGAATCCCTCTTTTCCAAGTGTAGATAAAAAAGAAAAACAACTCATGAAGCAGGCAGGAGAAAAACCGGAAACAGAAAAAAGGCAATAGTTTTAAAAAGAAACAGGTTGAAAAAGAAACTAAAGCACATCTGCATTTTTTTACTCGTATCAGCGGTTATTGCCGGTAGCTGTGTTTTTATTTTCAGACATCAGTTGATAAAACATTTTGCTCCTACAGTGAAGGAGATTGGCGAAATAAGCATTGTAGTTAAAAATGATACGTCGTATGTCGGTGCTAAACTGGTAGTGCAAAACAAGACATTTCTTAAAATTGAGATTGATACAATTGATTATAAAATATCGCTGTTTGATAAAACGTATATACAAGATAAAATATCATTGGGAATTCAGTTATCCGGTTATGGAAGCGACACCATTGATTTTTCTTTGAAAATTCCTTTCGTTGCACTTTTAAAGGATCTTAATAGACAGAAAGAAAAAAAGGAGATAGTGCGGGTTATTCAATTAATGTTTCTCTTCAATATGCCACCGTCTTAGGAAAATCGAATATACCTATCAACAGAGCTGCAAAACTAAAAATACCTCAACCACCCGAGTTGAAAATTACAACTATAAAATGGAAAAGAATTCGTTTTAAGTCCATTCAAGCCATTGCTAAAATAAAAATTGTCAATTACAGTCCTGTTGCATTAATAATAAAAAACATGAATTATTCCATGAAAATTTTAAAGCAGGGTAATCTTAAAGGAAACCACAAGAAGTCCATCATTATTACACCTAATGGAACATCATTTATTGAACTTCCGCTGGAGATTAATGCAAACAACATTGGTAAAACATTGTTTCAGATACTTGTTAATAAAGATAATTACAATTATGTGTTAACACTTAATGCTATCATGGAATCCACCAATCCGGTAAAAGAAACTTTTCATATAAATTTTACTCAAAAAGGGAAAGTAGAGTTGAAAAAATAATATGTGAATGATGTAACTTATTAGGAGAGTTATGTAACACGTTACCCCCCAATTGTATGGACATTTGCAATAGTTAAACTTAAAAAAAACAAAGCAGATGAAACAAGTACTTATGACCATTGCAGCATTTACAATTTGTAGTATTGCTGAAGCACAACCCACTTACACGCTGGATAAAAATCATACAAAAGTAGGATTTAGTGCAACTCACTTTGAAATATCGCATGTAGAGGGCAGATTTAAAAATGTAATGGCAACATTTGCAGCAAAAAAAGAAGATTTTTCTGATGCTGTTATCGAATTGAAAATAGACACAAAATCTATTGATACGGATATAGAAATGAGAGATACCGATTTAAAAAGTGAAGGTTGGTTTGATGTTGAAAAATTCCCTTCAATAATTTTCAAGAGTACTTCATTTAAAAAAGTGAATGCCAATAAATATGTATTAAATGGAAACATTACAATACATGGAATAACCAATCCTGTTTCGCTGGATGTGATTTATAATGGAAAAGCTTTCAATCCAATGTCCAAAAAAAATTCTGTTGGATTTACCATTACCGGCAAATTGAACAGGAAAGACTTTTCGGTTGGTATGACAACACCCGTTACAATTGTAAGTGATGAAATTGAATTAACATCAAATGCAGAGTTTATAATTGACTAATTTTTATAATTAATATCTATTATCAAATAAAACAGCAGGATAAATCAAGATTAATAAACAATAACTAAAAAAAAACCATGAAAAAAGCAATTATTATGATGTCTGCAATCTTTATTGGAGGTGTAGCATACGCTCAAAAAGTAAGTGAATCGGAGGTTCCGGCTGCCGTTAAAACAAAATTCACGAGTTTATATCCTAACTCAAAAGTTGAAAAGTGGGAAAAAGAAAAAGGAAGCTACAAGGCTGAATTTGATGAAAACAAAACGGAAACTTGTGTTATAATAGATGACGAGGGAAATTTAGTTAAAACAAAAACAGAAATTCAGATTTCTGAACTTCCGGTTGCGGCAAGTGCATATATTGAAAAAAATTGTACCGGAAAAAAAATAACGAAAGCCTTCAAAATGACAGATGCTAAAGGTGTAGTTACGTATAAAGCAAAAGTTGGGGAAACGCATTTATTTTTTGATGCTAACGGAACATTTGTAAAAGAAGAAAAGAAAATGCACAATAAAAATAAATCTAAAAAATAAGGATTGTTAATTACAAAAACAGCCCCAATACGGGGCTGTTTTTGTTTAACAGTGGAGTTGAAAAATTTTAAAAATAAATCAATGAAATAGTAATGTTTCAGAACACAAACACGAATAAATATAATATGGCTATACTAAGAGCCTGTTTAAATTTCATCCGAAAAATTTGTTAAGTATATGATTTTCAATATTCACTTCTTGATACGGCTGAAAAAGCCTACTCGAAGTGACTGTGCGAAAATACAGATGTCAGTTCGAGTAGCGAGCCTTTTCGGTGAGCATATCGAGACTGGACGAACGGGGGTATCTTGAGGTTGAGACGCCGGTCCTTCAGCCTCTTGTACGGCGGTGCTTCCGCGCGGCCGTTCATCACGCACCACAATACGCTGGATATGCCGTTTACCTCCGCATCGCCGACGAGTTGTACCTCAAGCGCCTCATCGTCGGCGGCTACGACGGCGTATACGAAATCGCAAAAGATTTTCGCAACGAGGGAATGGACCGGACGCACAATCCTGAATTTACAATGATGGAGGTCTACGTTGCATACCAGGATTATTTGTGGATGATGGGACTGGTCGAACAGATGATCTATTCCGTCGCGCTCGCGCTCAACGGAAGCGCAAAAGTAAAGTTAGGCGAACACGAGATCGACTTCACGCCTCCGTGGAAACGGCTGACGATGTTCGGTGCGATCGAAGAGTATACCGGGCTGAAACTTCAAGGAAAAGATGAAGGTCAACTCCGGTCTCTTGCAAAAGAACACCATGTCGACGTCGAACCGGCCGCGGGAGCCGGAAAGATCGTCGATGAAATTTTCAGCGTCAAAGTGCAGCCCCATCTGTACAGCCGACCTTTATTATGGATTATCCGGTAGAAATGTCGCCGCTTGCGAAGAAGCATCGGTCGGTCGAGGGTCTGGTGGAACGTTTTGAGGGAATGGTGAACGGGCAGGAAATATGCAATGCGTTCAGTGAATTGAACGATCCGCTCGACCAGCGCGCCCGATTCGAAGACCAGGTCCGCCTGAAAGAACGGGAGACGACGAAGCTCAGTCGCTTGACGAAGATTTTCTGCGAGCGCTTGAATACGGAATGCCCCCAACTGCCGGACTGGGAATCGGTATCGACCGCCTGACCATGGTGCTTACGGCCAAGAGTCTATCCGCGATGTGATCTTCTTTCCGCAAATGAAACCCGAAAAATAAGACCGATTGTCCGGCAAGATATTCGCAGTTTTTTAATCCGGGGAAAGAATAATGCCGTGACATTCACTGTTTTGTATCGCTTCTTCCGGTTTCGTTTTTGATCAACGGCTGAAGGGTACAGGGGGTATACTGGTTCCCTTGACTTTGAGCCTATTTCTTATGATTTTATTCAAAACACGCCGAATTGCCCCCTCAAGGTGAAGTGCGTCACGTATTTCAAATTTGAAAAAGGTAATATTTCTTTTTTGCAAGCGCTTACACGTAACTGGCTGGCAAGCTCATTTTGTCATTAGCCAAAAGAATGATGCCCGGGATGATGTTTAAGGAAGAACTAAAAAGAGGACTTATGAAGAAGAGGTTTTCCACGCCGATTGTTGTGCTGTTGATCCTGGTATCAATATTGGGCGGCATGCAGCTCAATATGCTCATCTCGGGAGACAATATTTACGAGCAGCTCGGCAAATTTGAACATGTGCTGAGTTACACGGAAAAATATTATGTCGATGAAGTTGACACGCAGAAACTGACAGAATCGGCCATTAAAGGAATGTTAAATGATCTTGATCCTCATTCCGTGTACATCGACCCGAAGCAATTAACCAAGGTGACCGAGGAGTTCCGTGGAAAATTTGAAGGGATCGGGATTGAATTCGCCATCGTGAATGATACGATCCTGGTGGTACAGCCGATCGGCGGCGGACCGAGCGCCCAATTGGGAATTCTCTCAAACGATAGGATCGTCAAGATCGACGGCAAGAGCGCCATTGGGTTTGACAACGACCAGGTGATGAAGGGACTGAAAGGTCCGAAGGGAACCAAGGTCTCCGTGACGATAGTGAGACCTGGGGAAAAGGCATTGCTCGATTACGAGATCGTGCGGGATGTTATCCCGTTCTACAGTGTCGATGTTTCATTTATGCTCGACGACGAGGTCGGATACATCAACGTCACCAGGTTTGCAGAAACGACGAACGCAGAAATGCTCAGCGCCCTGCAGAAGCTGAAAGGGGAGGGGATGAAGCGGTTGGTGTTGGACCTTCGGTTCAATCCGGGGGGCTACCTCGACCAGGCCGTCAAGATGGCCGATCTGTTCCTCGATGGGGACCCGGCAACGGGACAGCGGAAAATAGTTTACACGAAGGGGCGGCGTCCTGATTTTAATGAGGAATATTTTGCGACTTCGAACAGTGAATTCGAAAAAGTTCCCCTGATCATTTTGATCTCGAACGGAACAGCCTCCGCCAGCGAAATTGTCGCCGGTGCGATCCAGGATTGGGATCGGGGCTTGATCGTCGGTGAGACAAGTTTCGGCAAGGGCCTTGTGCAGCGGCAGTTTGATCTGCCCGATAAATCGGCGTTCCGCTTGACGATCGCACGGTACTACACGCCGAGCGGACGATTAATTCAACGGTCATACGCCGAAGGAAAAGAAAAATACCAGCGTGAAGCATTCGAGCGAAACGAAACCGAAGGAGACAATATTTCGCACGTCGAAGAGAGCGACTCGACACGGCCGGTGTTCAAAACTGCGGGAGGAAGAAAGATCTACGGCGGCGGCGGAATCACGCCAGATTACATCGTGAAACCCGAAGATGCAACACCCCTCACTGTGACGATCAGAAACCGGAACCTCTTCTATGAATTCATAACGGATTACCTCGCAGCGCACACGAAGGAGATCAAAGAAAAATACAAAGGAGACTTTCAGGCCTTTGACCGTGATTTTAAAATCGACAATGCGCTCATGAACCAGTTCATCAGCTTCATCAAAGAAAAGAAAGTTGATTTCAACGAGGAGCAGTTCGCGAAGGATAAGGAATACACCGAAGCACGGTTGAAAGCCCACATCGCGCGTAACTTTTGGGGAAACGATGGTTGGTATCCCGTGATCTTGAGGTCCGATAATCAACTGAAAAAAGCGCTCTCCATATTCCCGGAGGCAGCAAAGATAGCGAAGCTGCAATAATGAAGGATCTCGATTCACCTGACGGACGTTGCCGCCGGTCTACATTGACGGCATGGGTTTTCAGGAAGCCGAAGCGCAAGACACTCACCATGAGTTTTCTATGCATGGTCATCATTGGCGGCTCGGTCTTCTTTTCAGCAAAGCAGGGGAACGCTTTCACAAGGTCAGAGACGTTCGTTGACCTTCCCGCTTCATCGGGAATGTTCGTTGTGGGTGAACAGCTTGAGTATGAGGTAAGCTATTCTATCTTCTCACTGGGCAAAGTGAAACTTGAAATTCTCGACACGGTACAGAAGAACGGGAGAACTCTTTTCCGGGCTAAGGCATTCATGGATTCTTACTCCGGAGTACCGTTCGTGAGCCTGCACTGGATCTTCTACAGCGAGATCGATCCGCAATTGTATTCGCATTTTTTTTCTGGAGCTGACAACAAAGATTCGAATAATGTTTCCTATTCGAATTATTCGTTCAATTACACACGCAATCGGGTGTATGTTGAAAGGGGAACCCGCCAGCAGGAGGACTCAGCGACCAAAACGACGGATACCATCAGCACCACCTACCAGGATGGCCTATCGCTGTTCTACTATGCCCGCGGAAAAGTGCACTCAAGTAGTTCCGAAAATGTGCCGACCTTTGTGAACGAAAAAAAAGTAAATACGTATATCAATTTTTTGAATAAGAAAACATCGTCCGAGATCGATGCGGTCAAGTACCCGATCGAGACTATAGAGTTTGACGGCCGGGCCGACTTCGTCGGTATTTTTGGACTTACCGGGGGGTTTTCCGGATGGTTCAGCAACGATGACGCCGCAGTTCCTGTCATCGCGAAGATGAAAGTGATCCTGGGGAGCATTCGACTCGAATTGGTGAAGTGGAACCGTCCGGGATGGGTGCCCCCCGCGCCACAGAAGAATAAAGAATCATGAGTATCCTCCCGTACCGCGGCGTGATGCCGAAAATCCATCCAAGCGTGTTTACGGCAGAGGGGTCGCATGTGATCGGCGATGTTGTCATTGAAAAGGACAGCAGCGTCTGGTTTAATGCCGTCATTCGGGGGGATGTAAATTTTATTCGGATTGGCGAGCGAACAAACATCCAGGATGGAGCGGTGCTTCATGTCACGCATGAACGGTATCCGCTGATCATCGGCTCGAACGTTACTGTCGGACACGCCGCGGTTGTTCACGCCGCCACGGTCCACGATTTCTCCCTTATTGGAATGGGGGCGATCGTGCTTGATAATGCACGCATCGGCCCGTACGCGCTTGTTGCCGCGGGTGCAGTTGTCGTAGGCAATGCTGTCATACCCGAAGGGATGTTGGCGGCAGGCGTGCCGGCAAAAGTCGTTCGTCCGCTGACCGACGAATGAACGCCGGTCGTTTGTTCAATCTGCCCAAAATTATGTTGATTATGTTGCGACGTACAGAATCTAATTTCACTTTCACCATACCACTGAGACAGCGCCATGAAATTAAAATTCTGGGGTGTTCGCGGATCTATCCCGACGCCCGGTAAAGCGACCGTCCGCTACGGCGGAAACACGCCTTCTCTCGAGCTCCGTCTCGACAACGATGAGTTGATCATTTTTGACGCAGGCACCGGCATACGCGGCCTCGGCGACCATCTCATCGCCAACGGGGAATCGCTCAACACGTACCTGCTGATCACTCATCCTCACTGGGACCATATCCAGGGATTCCCTTTCTTTAAGCCGGCCCTGATCTCGGGAAACGAGATCACGATCATCGGGACCGAGAGGCAGGAAGTGAACCTTCAGCGCATCATTGCCGACCAGATGAACAGGATCTATTTTCCCGTCCAGTTGAATGAACTGAAGGCGAAGATTAATTTCCGCCCCATTGGCGAGGAGGAGTTCACGATTTTCGGGGCACACGTGCGTACAAATCTACGTCAATCATCCAGGCTTCACCGTCGGCTATCGTCTGGAATACAAAGGGAAGACGCTCGTCTACATCAGCGACAACGAGCCGTTCGATAAAGAAGTCGCGGCCCACATGACGAACTTTGAAAAGATCGTGCAGGACAAGTATGCGGCAGCTTCCGGGGATCCGAACCAGCGGGTTTTCGATTTTGCGAAGAACGCGGACATCCTCATCCATGACTGCACCTACACTCCCGAGGAATACGTCGATAAGGTGGGCTGGGGACATTCGCACTATCTGTTTACGCTGAAGGTCGCAGCGGAGGCAAACGCGCGCCATCTCGTCTTATTCCACCACGAACCGAACCGCAGCGATGAGAAAGTCGACGACATTCTCCTTAAGTGCAAAAAAGAAATCAAGACGAAACATTTTACGTTCGAATGCACGGCTGCGCGCGAAGGAATGGAGCTGACGTGGTGAACAAAAATGAACTTGACTATTCGCCCGGCCGTCTTTATATTGTGTTGTGAGATGTAGCGTTCCATATATACGGCGTGCTCGTACCCCGCTTTTCGTCGGAGAGACGAACAGCGCATCAGTGTAAACCCCGATAGTTTCGTCCGGGGTTTTTCTTTTTAATTCATTTTTCCATGACAACTTCCAATTTTGTCTTTACAGCCTTCGGATTTCAAGAAACTCGCTAAGGTTCTTGGTGTAAAGGGGAAGGCGAGAGGCAACAATGTCCGGTTCGAGGTGGGCAACGGTGTCACGAAGCGCAAGCTCGCGGTCAAAATCTATTCGAACATCCTGATCGGAAAGGAACGGGGGAACCTCATTACGGGTGCAACCGACGAGCCGTTTGCTTTGGGTTCCGTGGGCGGCTAGTCCTTGACCAGCAACGAATCCCCTGAAGAACGAGTCGCCGCCATCAGATATCGCCCACAATCCTCTCCGCCAGCTCGTTCGACGGTGGCGGTCGTGCTTGGCTCCGTGACCAGATCCGAGCAAGCGTTCGACAACATCAGGTTGAGTCCGTGGTCTTCACTGCCGCGAAAGTCGGTTCTGACTCCAATCACCCTTTTCCCGCGTGCGCGAGCGTAGCCCATCTCAAAACTCGTGCCCGAGTCGGCGTCAGGTCCGTCGAGTATGGCGACGACGACATCGCAATTGTCGAGTGCCCCCATCAGGCATGCAAACATCCTCTGGGAAAAATCGGGTTTGCCCTCGAACTCCTTATCGTATCGCTGCGGAAGGAACACCTGGAGAGAAGGAGAAAGCCGTTCCAGTTCGTCGGCAAGCTCTTCGTTGAAGCGGCGTTCCGCCAGGGTAAAGACTGGTGCTGCCAAGTAGATCATCATCGGATCTCGTTGCGGGTGAGCTTCGCCAGTATAAGTGGGTTTGGGGGAGGGCTCAAGGAGTTGGGGTGGGCTAACGTAAGCAAGAATGGGATGGTATTCACAACCCTGAGTTAATTGGGTTTCTGCCGCTACAGTTCGACCCGATCGCCACCAGCGGTTTCGACGGTCACAAACCCTACCGGCTTTCCCAGTTCTTTGCGAATTGCCGCGACCCATTTCTTGATGGCCTCGGCCGAAGCGTTGCAGTCGATGTAGAGCTGCGAAGCCTCGAAGGAGATGGTCCTGTCGTAGTCCTGCTCCAAAGTCATGGCATTCGCCATTGTCGCAGTCCGCTTCTTCATCGGAAGCTTGTCCAACAGGCAGATCCCATCCCGAGCCCATTGCTCACGCACTTCTTCAAGAAACCCCTTCCAGCTGCCGACATCGACGACCGGCTTGCTCGTCCCCCTGGCCCCACGTCATTCTTACGGGCTTCACGGACTCTGCCGCGAGTGATGCTGGCTGGCTCCCCCTCACGCTCCTCGCCGCGTGCAGCTTGGTATCGACCATGAAATCGTCCAGCTCCGGCGGTGGAATCAGCCTTTCGTCGCTGAAGCACGTACTGGTCGCCGATTTTGTAGGGACGCAGCCGGAAGCTAGGAGATGTCGATCTCGTACTCCCGCAGCCAGGCGCACGCGGATGTCACGTCCTCCTGGTAGTCGGCGGCGACAAGGTAGATCCTCTGCTTCTCGCGAGGGTCGATGATGTCGTCGAGGTCGTCTTCGTCCACCGTCACCTCCTCGTCGGACAGGTGCTCGCAAATCTTCTTGACGGCAAGTCGCCTTGTGCTTTGCCTCTTCCTCGCCGACGTATACACTGCTGTCGTCGGGATGGTCGCACTTCCAGAGGTAGCGTGCGAAGAGGGCGACGATTCCCTGGAGCGCTGAGCTTTCGCGAGCGACGCCGCGTAACGGATCGCCTGGAACTCCAGCGCCTCGCGTCTGGCCTTCTCGTCGGCTATGGCGAGCTTTACCTCGATGAGCTACGAGGCTACCGTAGAATGTGTAATCCCAGCAAGTCCGAAATCTTGTTGCTTGTCGTTCTAGTATTACCGAGGGAGATGATAAGGATCTCGGCGGTTTCGAGCTCAGTGGGTTCTTCGCAGTCCCCGTAGTTCAGCAAGTGGGGGTATGCGACGATGAGGTAGCGCCAGGGTCTGCTCCGACGACCTTCTTGTCACCGATCTTGATGTCCTGCAACTGATAGGCGTTGTAGCTTGTTCGGGATCGTGGACTGCTCCCGTGAGAACAAGCTGGAAGATTTGCATGACCTATTTTCTCCTATGAGGGAAGCGAGAGGCTCTTTCAATCTGCAATACAGCGCAGCCTCGTGCTTAGCGTCCTTTCAAGCGATCGCCCAATTAAGGAGCGATACAGCGATGGTAAATCGCCCGAGTCCCCAGCGATGACGCACCATCACCACCCCGCCATCGCCACCCTACAGTGCTCTTCATGGCTCTTCTTGATGCGGTTTAGGCGGGTTTCCCAGAAGTCAATGTCCATCACAAGTCCGAATCAACCAGCTCCCTGAAGTCCGTTTCTCGGATAATGCGTATTTCCTGACCCTTCTTGATGAGATCTTCTGCCTTCCTGTGCTTGGAACTCTTCTCCTGGCCTGCCCACTTCCTCGCGTCCTGATCACCCACAACCAGGATGGTGGTTTTCTTTGTGACGCCCTCCCCAACGGCTAATCCGATCCTGGCGGCCATATCGCAGCCTCGCCACGGGGAATCAAGAGTGCTCCAGTGAGAACCAGCACCTCGCCGTAGAGGATCCCCCTAGAATACCATGCCACAATCCCAGGCTGCTGAAGACGCACGGAGACAAGAATATCGGTCGCTCCACCTGCTTGAACCACTCGGCGACATCCAAGCTCAGTTTGGGCGATGGCGGCCAGAGAGCACCTGCGGCAACTGCCTTTGCGTCTTCCAGTGCATCGTGATGGGCAAAATCGTAGCCCAGGAACTCGCACACGTTCTTCAGACCGTATCCACCCCTCGCGAACTGTGGCCAAGCTCTTCGCACCACGCGAGCAGAAGTCCAGCCAAGTGCAACCCGGGACAGGAAGGCTGTACTTGGCAAATGCCTGACGGACGGCAACTCGGTCAAAATGGGTATGGCACACGCTAACACAACCGTTCAAGTGATCGCAGAGGCACGAGGCTATGCAGGGCAAGGTGGGCGATCCCTTGACCTTTTCCTCGTCGATGCCGTGGATGGAAATGTTCATTCCCGTCGAAATAGTCCTCCGGATCGACATACAGTATTCCACTCCTCTCACACGCCCGTTTTCATACCAGGCCGAAACCGATCTGACATATAGACGCCATGTCCAGGCGTTCGCCGTTTCGACATACCCAGGGCTACGAATTCCAATCTCTCCCCGATCTCCACAGGCTTCAAGGGTTATCTTCTTCGACGTATTCACCTTACATGGCAACGACCGGCAAAACCGACAGACCTTCTCAACGCCCAGCCCTTCGCCATCGCCTCCTTCAAGTCCGCCACCCGTTCCGTC
>CAVSHK010000023.1:0-47334 GCA_963727705.1 uncultured Bacteroidota bacterium | reverse complement strand
AGTTTAAGGTACATTCAGCTCTCCCAATACACCCAACACAAATTTCTAAATTCCACGAATTCATTGAAAAACAAGCAGCCCGTCACATTCACGAAAACGGATAGTGTTATTAATAATTTTTTACTGCATCATATTTTTAAAAAATTTAACATTAAAACTTCCATATGAAATTTGGTTTGCAAATATGCCACACTATGCCAATGATAAAATTGATGTAAATCAATTAAAACAATGAGCTTAATCGAGCTATCATTTGTATATAATTTATAGATGGTTCTTATAAAACCAAAACCTGTTTTTTTATAATTCTCGTACTATAGTAAATCATAACCAAATATTACCGTATTGATGGGAATCATTCTTTATCATGCGTTTTGTCATTTGTTTGCTATACCGTCTACAATACTTTCGTTGCAGATTAAAACAATTGGCAACATCGATATAAACACAAACCCATTCTAAAAAAAATTACATGAAAAAAATATTTATAACCGGCGCTACATCCGGAATTGGAATGGCTGCTGCCTGCAAACTTGCAGCAAATGGAAATAGAATTATTGCCACAGTAAAAAATGCTGAGAATGGTAATCTGTTACAATCTCATTACAAAAGCCATTTCCCCCAAGGGCAAGGAAGTATAGAAATAATTCAATGCAATTTGTCTTCATTTGAATCAATTGTTGATGCTTGTGACCAGGTAAAAGCCAACCACACTTTTATAGATGTATTAATTAATAATGCAGGTATTTGGAATTTTAGTTATCGGGAATCAAAAAGTAAAATTGAAGAAACTTTTCATGTAAATGTATTAGCACCTTTACTGATAAACCATTTGCTTTTAGGTTTACTTTTAAAATCAAAAGAACCAAAATCTATTTTTGCAGCATGAGCACTTCATCAGGGTAGTGTTGATTTTACAAATTTGGAATTCAAGAAAAAATTTAGCGGATTCAAAGCACATCGCCAATCAAAATTGGAAGTAATCCTTCTTTGCCATTTACTTTCAAAAAAGTTGGAAAAGGTTAATATTGGAGTTTATTGCGAAATCCGGGAATGGTAAATACCAAACTTGGCAGGGATGCAAATTGGTTTGCTAATTTATTCTTTCATCTAATGGGTTTACCTCCTGAAAAAGGCGCAGAAACAATCATATTTCTCGCCGAACAAAAATAAAAAACCAATTGACTACTGGAGAATATTATTATAAAAAGGCAGTTAAAAAGACTACTCCTCAAAGCAATGATTTGGAAACAGCAAAAAAACTATTAGATGCTCTAAAACCTTATTTATTAAAATATTTAGGCACTCCGTCATTAATTTTCGAATAAAAAGTATCTTTTATTTAAATGTGAAAAATTCATACTTTTTTGAAAACGTCAGCGCCGGTTTTAACCAGTCCGTTTTTAATATGATTATTAGAAAAAAACTATTAGTAATAGTATTTAAGATAGTTATGCTCATGCTTGTGCTAAAAACAATTATGTGTTATAAAAGACCACCTGCACAATTAGGAGGATGATTAAATATAGTAATTCAACCATTTTTATTTAAAATCATGTAAATGAATAGCCAATTTAGCTCTGTTGTTTTGTCAAGACAAAGAGCTAGAAGATTGCGTTTTGTTATATAAACAAATTTTGGATTGATAATGTATGTTCCAATTAAATTGACATGTATCATTTTTAAAATAAATAGGCAGAGTGATAAAGTTCACATATTTGATTGATGGAAGTCATTGAATTTACTGAGATATCAGCCTATGTTTGCTAAATAAATATCAATTAAACCAGAAAAAATTCATGAAAAATTATTTACTCCTATTAGCTCTACCGTTTTTATTCTCATGCGAAGGTGGTAAAAAAGAAAAAACTCCATTAGAAGATAGCTTGGTAAAAGCAAATGATATAATGGTGGACAAAATGAATGAAAAGGACACCATCATACATAGTAAAGAAGCAGCTCTGAGTGCATTTGTAAAATCTTTCAATGAAATTCAGGACAATTTGAATCAAATTAAAGCTAAAGAAAAGATTCTTAATACACACGCTAAAGGTGTTGAATTAAGTAAATCGGCAAAAGATCAAGTTATCAGTGATATTCAGTTTATTTATAGCCAGCTGCACAAAAACAAGCAAAACTTAGCTTCTGTAACTAAAAAGCTTAAAGATTCCAATATTGAAATTGGCGATCTTAATACAGCAATTGCCAACCTCAACAAACAAATTACAGATAAAGAAAATGAAATTGTTGAGCTAAAACAGCATTTAGAAAAACTTAATGTTGACTTTAGTAATCTTCAGGATATGTACCAGACACAAGGAGTACAATTAGGAGAAGAAATAGAGGCATTAAATACCGCTTATTACGCCATTGGAACATCAGCATTTTTAAAAAAGAATGGTATTATTACTAAAGAAGGTGGATTTATTGGACTTGGTAAGACAACGGAATTAAATAAAAATTTTAATGGTGTTAATTTTACAAGAATTGATATTAATGCAATTAAAGAAATCCCTTTAAACGCTGCTAAAAAAGTTAGATTAATTACTACCCATCCAACCATTTCCTACTCCTACAAATTTACGCAAGGAACAACTTATGATAAACTAATAATACTTGATGCACAGAAATTTTGGGAGGCGTCAAAATACTTAGTAATTGAAACAGAAAAATAAATTATATCATCACCCTACATTTTGAAAATTGTTTCAACAAGAAACAGGGAATTTTAAAGCAGAAAGAAAAGTATAAAGTATAATTATTAAAAGAAACCATGAGTCAACAGGGCATTTATCTTACAGGAATTGGTCAACTGAAAGTTGAAAAAGATTCAGATTTAAGCATTAGGGAAATGGGAGCTTTGGCTATTCTCAGAGCGATGGAAGATGCTGGTATTGATAACATAGATGCTATTTATTTGGGGAATATGCTTTCAGGTACGCTTGCTAATCAACAGCATTTGGGACCTTTGGTGGCTTGCGAAGCCGGATTCAAAGGAACAGAGTCTGTTACACTTGAGGCTGCTTGTGGTTCAGGAGGTGCCGCAATTAGAGCTGGGTTTATTGCAATAATGAGTGGGTTGTGCGAAAATGTAGTAGTTTGCGGTTTAGAAAAAATGTCGCACATTGATAAAGATTTTGTTACACAGTCTATTGCCACCGCATCCGACTGGGAAAAGGAAGGAAGTCAGGGTGAAACCTTTGTAACCCTCAATTCCAAATTAATGGAAATGTATATTGAGAACTATAAAATCTGTCCTGATTCTTTTGGAATGTTTGGAGTTAACGCTCACAACAATGCCTTTACCAATCCGAATGCATTATTTAAGAAAAAAATAACATTGGATGACTATTTGCATTCAAAATTTAGTTCGAATTTAGTTCGCATATATGACGCTTCACCAGTATGCGATGGCGCAGCTGCAATTGTATTATCAAAATATCCGACAATTAAGAACAGACCGCAGGTAAAAACAACTGCATCCGCTTCTTCTACAGAGTATGTCAGCATCTCTGACAGGAGTTTACCGCTTGCAGCAGAGGGGATCAGGCGTTCTGGTCAAAAAGCTTATAAAATGGCAGGAATAACAGCAAAAGATGTTGATTTTTTTGAACTTCATGATGCTTACTCTATCATTTCAACACTCTCTCTGGAAGCGATGGGCTTCGCACTTCCCGGAGAAGGGTGGAAACTAGCGGCAGAGGGGGAGATTTTTCTTGATGGAAAAATTCCAATTTCAACATTTGGCGGTTTAAAAGCAAGAGGTCATGCCATCGGAGCGTCGGGGGTATATCAGGCTACCGAAGCCTATTTACAGCTTACAGATAGAGCTGCAGAAAACCAGATTAAAAAGGATGTCCATATAGGTGTGATACAAAGTATTGGCGGAACGGCATCTACCACAATTACTCATGTATTAGCGAGAGAATAGAAATTATAATTGAAGGAGATTGAAGATTAAATGATTTTTCGACTTTTATAAAAACCAATTAAATATAAACTTTAATAAAACTTTAAAAAAATGACCACAGATAAAACAGTTAAGGACGTTGCCAAGACATTTCAAGAAAGTGTAAACAATACATTTCAGGAAGGAGCAAATAATGGCATAAAATGGTTTCAAAATGCCAATGCAGCATTTATAGAAACACAAAACAAACAGATAACGGCTGTTAATGATATTTATAATAAAATGTTTCTTTCTGCACAAGATGATGGAAAGTTTAACCTTGATTTTGGTGCTTCTGGAAAAACGTTGATGGATACTATACAGAAATACATTGAAGCAGTTTCAAATATTTCAAAGGCTGCTGTAAAAACAATAACAGATCTTAGCAAACAATCCAATGCTGACACCATTTCAAATGATACAAAATACGTATTCGATTTATACAACAAACAAATTGAAGAATTGACTAAACTTAATCAACAATCGTTCGATACCATTGTAAAGCAATTTGACACCTCAAAGTCTTCTTTTTCTCCGATGTCCGAAAACTTAAAAAAAGAAGTGAATAAGGTACTTGATTCATCAAAAGAGTCAATTAAGGAAGCAACGAACTCATACAACAATTTTGCAATATCATATGCTGAAGCTAATAAAGAAGTGTTTGATAAATTTTTTAATCAACTGAACAATGGAATTACATCTAATCTCAAGGCTTGGCAGAATTTAATGAGCGTATCCATTGCAAACTAATAGAATAAAAATAAGCAAAGGAGAAACGAAGCAAAAGTCAATTCAGTCAGAAGCAAAGAATACAAGAGCATAATGGTAAATCATTTCGAAGCTAAATATTGTAACTTAAAGGTCATGTAATTTTATAAATTAAACCATTAAAAAACCTACAACATGAGCATAAAGCCAAAAAAAAAGACAAAAAAAAGACAAAATATTGTCAAGGATTCTCCCAAAATAACAATTAAGCCAATAAAAAAAGTGGTGAATTCAGAGAATAAACATGTCGAAGCTCCAATAAGTTCCAATAAAAACACGATGGATGCAGGTGGAAAAGAGATTAAGGTGGTTATCAATCCCTCTAAAAAGCCTGCTGCTTCAAGTGAACAATCTGCTAAAGTAACATTAGATTCTAAGAAAAATATTGTTGATTTAATTAAAGCGAAATTAGATGAGGAGGAGGAAGAGATTGTTGATATTATAGAAGAAGATTTCGAAAACTCATTGATTGAAAAAGTGGCAGAGAACAATTTTGATAGTGTGGCTAATACATACACCCAACAAATAAATATGAATGTTGACCTTAATGCAAAGTTGGTTGATTCAATTAAAGAATCCAGAAAGTTGTATCCTGAAATAATATTGGAATTAATACGTGAAAATTTTGAAGTGTCCCACAAACTTGCACTTGACAATACAGCAGAGATGATTGATTTGTATAATAAGCACAGCAGCCGTGTTGTGTACTTTAACCAAAAATTTGGAGAGCGTATTAATTCTCAAATAGAATTACTTTTTAAAATAAAATAAAGGCAAGAAGCCTAAATTGTAAATAGTACATTCCCGGTTACCCGCTATTTCAATAATGCTTCCACTCACCGGACAAGTGTGATAATTTATCCAGTCTCCGGTGTAAAGCAACTCGGTTTCCTGCAAAGTATGATTTTTTCCTATCATATTGATCCGTTCTTTGCCTAAAGGACATTGAGGAAAGCTACAGCTACCCTAAGCTATGCAGATAAGAAAAAAAAAGTTCACAATAAACAATACTGACATCTAAATAAACCCTACTTATTTTAGAGCCTGTTTAAATTTCATCCGAATAGTTGTTAAGTATATGATTTTCAATATTCACTTCTCGATACGGCTGAAAAAGCCTACTCGAAGTGACTGTGCGAAAATACGGATGTCAGTTCGAGTAGCGAGCCTTTTCGGTGAGCATATCGAGAACTATTGAGTGATGATATATTTTTAGCAATGAAATTTAAACAGGCTCTTAGCGATGTGGTAAAAACCCCTATTTACCTTCTGACTCTGCAATTATTCCTCATCATTCTATTTTAGTTTATTTAAATACAAAAAACATTCGTACTTAGCACCGTAAATAGCAATAACCATTTTTATATGTTTAGATTTAAGCGTAAGCGAGATAATTAGTTTATGTAAATAAATATATGTGATGCTAAAAAAAACTGTTTGGAGTATTATTTTATTGAATTTAACAATCGTTTTTTTGATAAAATCGCAAGACGCTGTAAGATACAAATCTGATTCGGTTCATCTTTTTTATATTGTAAATATTGTCCCGAATAATTACACTAAATTTTTGAATGGAGTTGTAAATATTGCAAAAGGAAATCATGAACACATTCAAATAGGAATTATAAATTTCAACCAAAAGAATTATAAAGGATTTCAATTAAGTTGCATTAATGTTATTGGAGGAAACGCTGCGGGAGTTCAGCTTGCTTTTATTAATAGCTGTTTCGACACTTTAAAAAGCACACAGATAGGATTATTAAATATAACCAATGTAAATAAAGGCTTTCAGGTAGGAGTAATTAACTATTCCGATACCACTTATAAAAACACTTCAATTGGTGTAATTTCAATAATTCGCAAAGGAGGTTATCAGGCCATTGAGGTGTTTTTATCGGAAATGTTTCCGGTAAATGTTTCTTACAAAATAGGGTTATTAGCACACGGAACATTAAATTTTTCATCCGATTCAGAATTTAAAGACATATATATTGGTGCCGGTTACAGTATTTTAAAACAATTAAGAAGCAGATGGTTTTTCAACCCGGAATTTACACTGCAGTCAAGAATAGGAAAGCCTGCAAATTTATTGAGCGTTTGTCCAAAGCTAACATTTGAAATTCATAAACGAATATTTATTTCAGCAGGTCCGTCAATTGTTTGGAATAACTCCAGCTCAGCAGATTTAAGCACGCCATTATATTCCTTTTTAAGCAAAAATTCAGATAATGATAGAAATAAATTAGTCGTCGGATTTCGTGTTGGGATAAGATATAATTTAACTACCGTTATTAAAAAACATATAAAATCCATTAATTAGAGATAAAATATTTAATACAACAAAACCAGAAAGTACAGCTTGGATACAAGTTTAAATACAGAAGCTTATATCAGAACAAAAAGGGAAGAGCAAAATTTTTGTTCCGGATTTAAATTTTAATTTCAAAAATAATTAGCTTCAAAATTTTCACTACAAAAAAACATAACACACTATAGTCATACAAAAAATAACACACATAACAAAAATGAAAAAAATTCTAAACATCACACTAATTATTACTGTTTTACTATTTATAATTGGATATACATCCGATATTTCTATAGAAACATTAAAATCTAAATATGCAAGTAACAACTCATCAAAATTTATTGATATTGATGGTATGCAGGTACACTACAAAATAGAAGGCCCTGAAACTGACAGTATACCGCTGATATTAATACATGGAACCTCATCCTCATTGTTTACATGGGATGCATGCGTTAAAGAATGGAGTAAAAAACATAGAGTTATACGTTTTGATTTGCCGGCATTTGGTTTAACAGGTCCTAATAAGAATGGAAATTACACCTACGAATATTATGTTGAGTTTTTAAATAAATTACTTACTAACCTTCATGTAAATAAATGTATTGTGGCCGGAAACTCTCTTGGTGGAGGAATTGCGGCGATGTACGCACATACATATCCTCAAAAAGTGGATAAAGTAATTCTTTTAGATGCAGATGGTTATATATTTAAAATTGGCAAAGGAGGAATGGGATTTAAAACGATAAAAACTTTAGGGAAAATTCCAGGTCTACGCCAGTCGTTATATGTTATTTCACCAAGATTTATGATAGAAAAAAGTGTAAAGGACGTTTATTTTGATAAAAGTAAAATAACTCAAAAAACATATGACACGTACGTTGATTTCATGCTTCGTGAAGGTAATCGAAAAGCACTTGTTGAGCGCCTTACAACACCAGTAAAAGACCGAACAGAGGAAATAAAAACAATAATTCAACCCACGTTAATCATATGGGGAGATCATGACGATTTAATACCAACGGAATGCGCCTACAAATTCAAAAAAGATATTAAGAACAGTAAACTTGTAATGATTAAAAATTCAGGACATATTCCAATGGAAGAATCTCCTGAACAAGTTATTCCGGCGGTAGAAGACTTTTTAAATAGTAAATAGACTGATTTCTGATTATAGATTTATTCCCTAAATTCACGTTTTACGATGGTATTCAAATTAGAAGCATAAGAGTACAATGCAACTAGGAGAGAAGAATTGTCGCAAATATTCCTTCAAATGCTAATTATCTCGATTATATTCCTTAGAAGACTTTTTAATCTTGTTTTTAAAATTGCATTTGTTATTCCCATCAATCCTATTACAAAAAAATGTTAAATAAATAAACGCCTTTGTTTGTGGTATGGCAAATGTATTAAACTAATAAAACAATGGGTCATGAAAAAGAGCAAAACCATCTATCTGGTATTAATTACTGCAGCATTAGCTTCATGCAACAGAGCAGTATATGATTCAGGCGACAATGATGTTTATAACGTAAAGCGAAGCAATACCTATGTACGAGACTCCACATTATATTATAACCCTTTAAACAGTTATAATATATATGGAAACAACTGGAATTATGCCTTTAGACCATATTATGGCTATTATAACAGACGGCATGCAAGTACTTTTTTTCATCACGGATATCATCGCCCGGGGTATTATAATAATACCCATATAAATAATGGATATCACCATAACCCATTTATAATGAGAGGTGGATTTGGTCATCATTCTTCACATTCAATTTCATCTTAAAACTAATAGTTATGAAAAGAATTTCCATAACTCCCAGACACAATTGGCAGCAAGCAGTCGAAAAAATAGGTTTTGGCTTTCATTCTACCAATGTTCCTTATTGGGACGAAAGCGCGTATTATAAATTTCATATAGATGAAATTATAATGATAGAAAATGCCACCAATGAATTATGGGAAATGTGCCTCAACGCGGTACAATTTGTAATTGATGAAAAGCAGTATGCTAAATTTTTTATACCTGAATGGTTTATCCCTCAACTTGAGAAATCGTGGAACGAAGACCACGCTTCAATTTACGGAAGATTTGATTTTGGATACGATGGTACTCAATTAAAAATGTTTGAGTTTAATGCAGATACTCCGACATCGCTTTTTGAAGCCGGTATTATTCAATGGTATTGGTTACAGGATTTTGATAAGGATAAAGATCAGTTTAATTCCATTCACGAAAAATTAATTGATTCTTGGCTTTACCTGAAAGAGTTTTTATACAAAGGGAAACTTCACTTTACCTGCATAAAAAAAAGTTTGGAAGATTTGACGACTACGGAATATTTAAGAGACTGCGCTATACAAGCCGGAATTGAAACGAAATTGGTTTTTATTGATGATATAGGCTGGAATAGCAAAGAAGAAATTTTTGTAGATATGGATTTAGAAGAAATTAAAAACATTTTCAAACTATACCCATACGAATGGCTGATACATGAAAGTTTTGGAAAAAATATATTAATGGATAAAAACCACGCATTGTGGATAGAGCCAAGTTGGAAAATGATTTTATCAAACAAAGCAATATTACCCATTCTTTGGTATTTATATCCTAATCATCCGTATTTATTAAAATCGTATTTTGATGTAGGCGATTTAGTAAATTACGTAAAAAAGCCCTTACTGTCTAGAGAAGGATCAAATGTTGAACTAATAAAGGGAAACCAAAGTATTGAAAAAACAAGCGGAGAGTATGGCGAGGAAGGTTATGTATATCAGGAATTAATTGATTTGCCCAATTTTGAAAATAATTATCCTATCATAGGGAGTTGGATTATTGGTCAAACAGCCGCAGGTATTGGCATACGAGAAAGCAATACATTGATTACAAATAACACTAGTCGGTTTATCCCTCATCTGATTGGATAGTTAAATGATGTTTTTTTAAAATTAAAAAAACAAATATTTTTTTATTTCATTGTAAATTCATTCACTAACTTTTTTGACTTTAAAACGGCGCACCAAAATTCTTTCTCGCCTCTAAAACGCTATTTAGGTATCTAATAATAAACCGCTAACAAAAGTAACGTAAAGTCATTCCGAATTTATTTCGGAATCTATTGTACAGATGCTGAATCAAGTTCAGCATGACGACCTAGTTAATAGTTTAGATAGCGGTTTATTATAACTATTCTGCTTCAGGTATTTTTATAAATAATAGTAAATTCTTCTTTGTCAACAAAAACAAAAGCGTCCCGACTTAAGTCGGGACGCTTTCACATTCAAATTATGAATTACTAAAAAAACTTTTACTTAGCAACCACAACTTTTTCAACTGATACAAGTGTATCATTGTAAACTTTTACTGTATAAAAACCATTAGCAAGGTTTTGAGTATTTATAGCTTGATTTTGGTTTGCTTTAACAGTAGTTGAATAAACCAAACTTCCGTTTACGTTATAAATTTCAACTGTTGCATCAGCAATAACCAACACATTAATTGTTTCTCCTGCCGGATTTGGATAAATATTAACCGCGTTAGGGAAACTTGATGCTGTGTTATTTGTTAATGCTCCTTTTACTTCAACATTAGTAGGATTACCGTTTATGTAACCTGCAGTTGAAGTTAAATCAGAAGTTTTGATTTGACCATTGTTAGTAGCAACAACTACTGATGCTACAGGTTGAGTAAGGTCATAATTTTGTATACTGTTAGAAGTGAATCTCAAAGTAGTATCACCTTTATTGAAATTACCTAATCCATCAATAGTTGACAATATATTTGTTATTGATTGGTAAGAAATTCCATTAGTGAATTGTACTGCAAAATCAAGAGCGTTAACTGGTTTACCTGTTACAACTGAAACCGGAATAGTAGCATAACCATTTGCAATTACAGCTTTTGATAAATCAAAAACGATTCTGCTAGTATCAACACTTCTCAACATTCCATCAACTGGAATATCTTTGTAATTACCATTTACATCACCAAGCATAACACCAGTGTATGTTTGATCGCTAATTACAGGGCAGCTTCCGGCATTTGTGATTGGTGCAGCAATGTTTGTTGCAGGAACAGGAACATTATCTCTTGTATATCCTGCTCCATCAGCAGCCGGGTATACACTAGATATTAAATATGTCCCGTTTGTGTTTAGTGTATTTCCATCAACAAACACCCAATCTTTTGAAGGTTGACCATTTGAAACACCTGCGGCAGAATAGTTCCATGCTTGTTTGTACTCTGGTATTAATAATACCGAACGTTGGTTAATTTGCGTAACGTCACCTGAACTAATAACACCATCTTGATTTACGTCCATTGCCAACATTTGGAAAATAGTAGGTACAAATGTAGGATCTTGCATTACTACTTTTTTAGCCAATAAAGCATCGTAACCATTTACAACCGGTTGTACGCTTACCGTGTTAGTAATAGCTCTTGTAATGTTAAAATCTAAATTAGCCAATGCTGATTGATTTACAATATAAGAAAAATTACCTTCTGCATCAGGATTAACAACCAATGTTGAGGTTGTTGCTCCGATAGTTGTTGGTAAAGTACCAGTACCACCTGCAATAGGGCTATTATCTGCCCAAAATACTAAAGAACCATGGAAGGTACTGTCTTTATGAGTGATGTATTTACCCGGATCAACCAAGATAGATGTAACACCTGTATAACGGCTTTCTACAATGCTGTCAATAGTAAATAAAGCAGTATCTATTGAAGCAAAACCAGACGTTTTGTTAAATCCAACAGTGAACAGTTCTCCTGTACCTGTAAAGAATGTATTGTTTGGAGCTGTATTGTTAAGAGATACTGAAATGTTGATTGTACCTGCTGTAGAATTTGTGCTGCTTGAAATAGCTACATATTTTGACATGGTCAAATCACTTCCAGCTGTAACAACTCCTGTTGGAATTACTTTAGCTTTATTATAGTGCAATACCATATCAAAACCTATAACATTTGAAACCGCATTTTTTGCCATAACTGGTAAGGCAAATCCTGAAATTACACAAGTAGTATCAACATTACTTACAAAATATGGTTTAGCATTTGGATTGGTAATAGTAATTCCAACTACAGATGACGTAGCAGTTCCACCTTCATGATTAAACGCTTTAGCTGTTAAAGCAAAATATCCATATTGGCTTACCGATGTCCAGTTGATAGAATAAGGAGAAGTTGCATCTGATCCTACTTTTACTGCACCGGCAAAAAACTGAACAGAGTCAATAGATCCATTGTTATTGTTATCAGTAGCTGTCGCTGCAATAGCAATAGTGGTAGGAGCAGAACCTACACCACCCGCAATTACCGCACTTGTAACAGGAGATGTAATGCTAACGCTAGGAGCAACAGTTGCTGTTTCGTTAATAGTAACAGTTGCAGATGTAGTAACATTACCATCTTTATCAGTAGCTTTAGCAACCAATGCGTGTGAACCAGCAGTGGTAGGTGTTACTGTAAAGGTATAAGGTGCAGTTGTAACAGTACCTTTTAATGTACCATCCAAATAAAAAGCAACTGAAGCAATTCCGTTTTCATTTACAACAGAAGCAGAATCTGTAACATCTGCAGCAGTAGCAGCAATGCTAACCGGATTTCCTAAAAACAGATTAGCTCCGCTTGCCGGAGAAGTAATGCTAACAGTAGGATCTTGATTAAAAACGCCTGTTAAACCCGGAAGCAAAATTTCACCTGATTGAGGATTGGAAGAAACAAATTTTTGAGAACCTCCGCTTGGTGTTCCAATTTGCAAATTTAGAGCAAATTGAAAAACTCCATCAGTTGTGAACTGACCGATAAGCACTCTGTTATGACCTGCAAGAGTAGTGTCAGCACCTTTTGTACCACCAAGAACAGAAATTGCTCCATTGGTTACTACAAATAAGTGACTTGCCTGACTTACATTTCCAAAAACAGTAGACGCTTGACTAGCTGCATCACCAACTAAACTAAGTGAACTTGGAGAACCTGCTATCATACCATCCTGAGTAGCTAACGGAATACCTATTGCAGCAACTGTATTTGTTAACATACCCACCGGGCTATGCGGGAAAAGAAGGTTGTTTGCACCATTGTCTTCTGACTTAAGTACACCGGAGTATCCACTTGCAGCAGCACCACCGGAAAGCCATGAATCCAGCGCATTGGTATTGTTTTTCAGATAAGCCGATCCAGTTGGCGCTGCACCTGATGCATCTGCCCTGTCCTGATTATTGAAAAACGAAGTACTTGTGCTTATAGAAAGCGTATGAGTAGAGTTACCATACAATGCCTCAAACGTGTAACCTGTCGCCATGTCAGCATAAACTCTGTAGGTAACAGAACCAACAGGTAATACTCCTGTGGTTCCTTGTCCAACAGTATCAGCAGCCGTGGAACGGTAGTACTTTTCTACTATAATGCCATTCAACCCATTTTGTGCATGAGCGAAATTAGCACCAAGCAAGGCAATACCCAGACCTGCTATTATTTTTTTTGTTTTCATTTTTATTATAGTTTTGTAAATGTTTTTAAAGTTTGGTTCATTTAGCACTTGATTTTTAAAACCATAAATATTAATGGTTTGACTGACTAATAAAACCGATGATTTAAGAATGTCTGTTTTACTATTTTAATCTGACCATTAATATTTATTGTTTTTAATTTAATATTTTCTATACTGTGTAATTCCGTTCCCGGAGTTAAAACTACTACTACTACTTATTGATCTTTTTGACCAAATTTTCCTAATAATAGTAAAAAGTCATTCACGTCAGTAACACCATCTACGTTAATATCAGTAGGATTATAATTCCCCATACTTGATACTGTTATTAAACCGTAATCTGATAACCAGCTATGAGTTTCTTCAGCAGCAGAAAAAGCACCTTTGTAATTTACTACAGTAAAAAATCCATCAGCAGGAGGTGTACTTTGAGAAGTCATATCAGTTAAAGGAACTACGTGGAATGGAGTTGAAAAATCTGTATTGCTTCCATTGAATGACCAGTTATAGCTGATACCCGGTACCGAAGAAACGATTTGATTACGATCAGTTGTTAAAAACTGAACTGAGTCAAGATGGTTTGGAATACCTACAGCAGCGCATTGGAAAGGAGTTGTAGAAGTAGCCCATTCAGTAACAGAACCTGTTCCTGTAAAATCTTTAACAAATTTACCGGATGTTGCAGATGAAGTTTGTACCAAAGTACCTCTTGTAAAACCATAATATTGTGAACCTGCAGGTTTAATAATTACGTTATCTTGAATAACCAATGCATTTCTTACAGGATAATGAACTGAATTATTTGACCAAGATCCAATGTTTGCATCTGTATTATTTGTCCATTGGTCATACGCATCACCATGTAATGTTGAACCAGAACGAGCTTCAGACAAATGAACACCAGAACGGAAGTTAGCAAAAATACAGTTATGGAACTGACCACCGGTCATTTCTTTCGCCATTAAACCTGCGTGACCTGTATTATCAAGTGTTGCAGTTAATTTACCGTTTGAAATGAATGTTGCATTCCACAAATTAGGGTTAGATTGGTAAGGAAAACCTGCAACGGTAGAACCAAATTGGTCATCAGCATCACACTCAAAACCATTGTCTGATGAATGTAAATCGCCTGAATTTAAACTGTCGGCTGCAATTCCAAAAATAAATTGTGCACGCCCACTGTATCCAATATCAAAATCGAATTTATCATCATCACCAAAATAGGAAGAGATGTATTTATAATCAACTGTTCCACCAAAAGTTTCAACATCATCATCTCCTGATGCTATAACTTCAATGTGATTAATAGTTGTTCCGCGACCTACCGAAGAAAGTGTAAGTGCATTGATTTCGTTTCCTTTTGCAAGACCACCTACTAATTCACCGGCGTGTCTGATAGAAACATAAGTTAACACCCCTGAATTGTCATTATCGTCAAATGCAGTAAAACCATACGTATCGGAAGCATTAGCACCAAATGTGTTACCCACGCTAGGTACCAATGCAAATCCTTCACCATGTCCTTCACCGTCTAAACCGGCAGAAAGAGGAACCGAACCGTTTGGATAAGTACTACCTGAAACAGGAGTATTAGCAGCTACAGTAAGGTTATTAGATGCAATTCCCATTATATTAAGCCCACCCCATTTTGAAACGTTAGAAACAGAATAAGTACCATCCATAGGATCTTGATCGGATGTAAATACAATATTACAATCAGGAGTTCCCTGAGCCATAATTTTTGCACCTCTTTCAATAATCAAAACGGCAGCATTGTTATTATTACTGCTGTAAACACCTTCGATCACTGTTCCCGGATCAATAGTAATGGTGTATGGAGCTGGAACATACACTTTGTTAGTAATTGTGTAAATTTTATCGCAGGTAAGATGCACATTACCTGTAAATTCTGTAATCCCTCTAGATGTAGTTGTCGGAAAAGTGGACAAATCTACTTTTGTTCTGTTAGGAATAGAAGGACAACCGCATTTAGCACCCAGATGAGTCTGGTCTGCTTGCGCAAAGCCTGTTGCGGCTCCAACTGCAAATAGTGCCGTTGTTGCCAGTTTTGTAATTTTTTTCATTTTTTTCATTTTAAAATTTGTTAAACTAGTTAATAAATAATGTTTCACATGTGCAGATCATTAGCACGTGACAAATGTATGTTGCCAATATGTGGTAACAGTTTTTTCTTCATTATCAAATCAATGCGTTTTTGCTATTTTTTTGTTAATGAATTTCTCATTTTAGAGATTTTAAATTAACATTAGCTGAGGGTATGGCCTGAATGATGGAAACAGAGCGAAAATCCTCCATTCTGTTTTGTGGAAAGTTATATGAGCTTGGTAGTTTTTCCTGTTTCAAATAGTGCTTGCCTATAATTTATTTGTTCTAATTTCAAACCAATTTTATATTACACGTAAAATTGCCAAATCTATTCTACATAAAAGGTAAAGAGAACTTTAAGGTTTTGTTTTTCTATTATAATTAACAATATGCTAGTGGTATGTTAAGCATAAAATGTACATAGTCATGATGAACGCCTGTACTGAGCTTGTCGAAGTATGATTCAGCATCAACAAAAGATTCCGAAGCAAATTCGGAATGAACTTTAGATGCTAGGATGTATGCTTAACATAGCACTAGTACTGTTTATAGATAGGGTTCAACCTTTGCGCGGTGTCTAAATATTGTTGTGCATTTTCTTTATTTCCAATTCTTTGATATGCAACGCTCATCATGTAATACCTTTGAGCATAATAAGGTTCCGGCTTAACGCATTTTAGCAGATGCGAAATAGCTACTTCGTAATATTGTTTTGCTTTTTTTGAATTATTGAGCACTTCTAATTGCTGCGCAATAGCTCCATAAACAAGCGCCAAATCATAGTGCGTTTTTGGTTGAAAAGGTTTTATTTTTAAAGAATGTTCAAATTGCTGACGTGCGTCCTCCATGCGGTACTGATAAAACAGGGAAATTCCATAATTGTTCAGGTATAGCACATTTTCCGGATAAAATGTAAGTGCTTTTTTAAAGTAAACATCAGCACTATCAAACTTTTGCTGTTTAAAATAAATATTTCCTATTTTATCAAAAGCATCCGAAAACAAAGGATATATACTAATTGTTTTTCGCATTTCTTTCAAGCCTTCATCTAAAGCGGCTTGTTGTAGTGACGGACTCTTTATTTTAGAAAGATATTCTTCTCCTGTTAGAAGATTACCAAAAAAATAGTGCGCTTTTGCACTATTCGGTGAATGTAAAACATCTGTGGAATGTAGAGCATAATCGTCTTTCCATGCTTTGTTCCGGTTAAAGGTGAGTACAAAAAACAGGAGTGTAATAAATGCAGGAAGCAGGAATAGCTTTTTGTCAGGCATTGTATCTCCCACCGAATCTCGCATGAGTAATGAAGATATGACAAGACAAAACCCCAAAGATGGTGCATACAGAAAACGCTCACCATATGAAGTACCAATCAATATAAAAATATTGGAAGTTACCGATATGGTAATGAAGTAAAACAAAATTCCAAACGAGTAAATGCTTTTTTTTCTGAACCCCCACAATGCATAAATGCCAAGCCCGGCAAAAATGAGAAATGAAAGAATAAAATGCCAATCTGTTAAACCAACAATAGGAAGCTGATTATATGAATTATCGGATACAAGTGGGTAAGGAAAAAACAGAAGTTTTAAATAGATGCCCAGAATGGATACTGCTGTTGTAAACCGCAGCAAATGACTTTTTGTAAACAGGAGGATATTATCAATCATTGGAGCGACAAAGGGTGCGCCACCGGCAAGTATTGTTGAACGAAGTATCAAAAACAAAATAACAATCACACATAGCGATAAGAACAAGATTAATTGTTGTTTCAACCTTGCTTTTGTAAAAAAATAAACCATCAATGGAATAACTGCCAAATACGTTATTGCAGATTCTTTGGACAAGAGAGAAAGTGAGTAGGATATCAAAGTTGTAATAAGCCAGATTGAATTTTTTCCTTTTTGCATCAAAAAGTTAAACGCGCATATAGCCGTAAGAATGAAAAATAAAAAACTCAGAATTTCATCCCTGCTTTTAATACTGGCTACAACTTCTGTATGAATGGGATGTGCAATGAACAAAAGAGACGTTACACCACAAAACCACATTTTATCAGGAAAATACAACATAAGCATTTTAAAAAGCAGAAAACCTGTAATGCTATATAAAATAACGTTTACCCAATGTGATAATGCCGGCTTATTGGGTGCTATTTGCCACTCAATTGCAAACATCGCTTTTGACAATGGTCTGTATAAAAAATTGTCGTTTTCAAAATATCCGGTCCAATAACTGCTCAAAAAAATTTCTTTAATACCGGAGACTCCTTTCTTTGTAAGTAAGTTATCCCTGATAATTGAAAAATCATCGAACGTATAATTGTGATGAAGTGTATTTGAATAGAAAACAAAGCCCATTACAGCAATGAATAAACCAACTACCAATTTGTTTCTGTTCATTGTTGTACTCGATTTGAGAGCTGGTGATAGAACATCCTGCTTACCGGCATGTTGAAACTTTTTAGTTGTAACTGACTCTTTATTAGGAAGTACAATTTTTTCTTTACTCATTTTTTTATATAACCCAAAAATATAAAAGAGCTTACTCCTCTTTACCAGTAAGAAATACAAATCATCATCCTATATATTAAATGAATATTGAATGAAGATATAGCCAGACCTGTTTGTTTTATAATAAACCGCTAACAAAAGTAACCTAAAGTCATTCCGAATGCTTGTGCTGAGCTTGCCGACCTATTTAATAGTTTAAATAGCGCTTTATTATTATATCTTAATCTTTTACGCAGCGAATGCTAAATCCATATCTTTTATCCCCAAAATATCTGAACACATTTGGTTTATTATAATCAAGATATCGGTAATAAGCTTTGCCTTCTTCCATGGTGGACGACCACCAAAATCCGGTAAATCCATATCCTGTTGGGACACCCAAAATTCCATTAAACAGACGGCAATTTCCTGCCATAGCGCTAAATCCGCTGGAGTTGGTCGGCCATACGATCTGCGTGCCAGGAGGTAATGGGCTGTTATTTGCAGGACCGTAGGCATCACAATAATTCCAACTTCCCTGCACACGATTAGTAAATGCCCCAAATTTCAATTGATCGCCCTGATTTGTTCCTCTCCAGTTAACCGAATCCACCTGAGCAAAACTCATTCCTAATGTCAATTCCAAGACCTTCCATTCAATATCGCTTGGTATGTGCCATCCTGCAGGCGCAAGTTTTCTTGCATCATTTACCGCGTACCAGTTATAAAGAAATCCTACTATTGATGCCGTAGTATCATAAATACAATAGCCTGATGTTGTATCCTGCCAGGCAATGGCCGAAGGTTTATAAATAACAGAATCACCATTTTGATATGTTTTCACTTTCAAATCCTGAGACATCCACCATTGATTTCCTATTTTAACAGTAGTATATACATTTCCATCCCTATCTGCCATTGTTCCAGTTTCAATTGCAGGTGTGGACGTTGTTTTCTTTTTGCAAGCAACCGTTGAAAAAAGGAGGATGCCAACTACAAGGAAAGCGAAATAAAGAATGTACTGCCTCGTTTTGATAACTATATTTTTTTTCATTTTTATTGAGCTTAAGCTTATGTAATTACTAATTCTTAATAAATTTTTTAACGGATGATGCATTATCCTGAATTAAACGAATGGTATATAAACCCTGCAAAAAACCTGACACATCAATTTGAAATGAGCTTTTTACTGCAGAAATGCCAATGTCTTTTTTTGATATCAATCTGCCATAAATATCAATAATTTCATAGCTGGTTTCTTTATTGTTAGATCCAGTAATTGTTAAATTCAACCGATCCTGCACAGGATTTGGAAAAATATCGAACCCAATGCTATTTGTATTGTTCAGTTCTTCCACATTTAAAACAGGGCATACCACACTAATATCTAAATTATTACAATAACCTGGATAACAACAAAGGCTCTGTACATTTGAATTCGCATTCGGGTTATAATTACAAGCCAACGAATCCATACAACCCAAAACGACCAACGTTTTACAAGCGGCTGGATCCAAACAATCATATTCAGGACTATATTCAAAATAATTGGGATTGGTACAACCACATGGCTGAGGAAAGATTAGCCAATTCGATTGAATCACAGGAATATGATTCTTTGCCAATTGTTTGGCATCGGCAGCACTATCAGCCACAGCAACATAATCAAAAGTGAATTTTCCCGAACTATCGACTATTTCAACATTCAATTCAAATGATAATTTACCTTGCGTAGTCAATTGTGCAACCAATACCTGATTAGTATCTCTATTAACACCCATTACTCCATTATTTGTTAGCACCGCATTATTGCTTTTAAACGAATTACCTTTTACAATTGAACCAAAAATTGTAGAATCATTTCCAGTTGTAAAATCTACTATTCCATTAGTAAACCAACCTGTAGGATATACTCCCATTGTATCCATCCCATCTGCCTTAGTCAATGGAATTCCAGCGGAAGTATCATTATTAATTAATAAGCCACTTTGTATACTTGCGCTACCACCATCATTGTTTTTTCCTCCTATAATAGAACCATTTTTATCTGACCTTTTCAAAACCCCAAAATATGTATTACCTGAGGTATTTGATTGAGAAACTTGCCCAAGCGTTAACCATGTATCCAGAGGTACCGTTCCTTCAGAGAAACGAAGAACATTATAATTGTAGGCGAATGTTTGCCCATCGGCAGTTTTATAATTACGATTAAAAAATATGGAATCGCTGGAAATGATTAATTCATGGGAAGCATTGCCAAAAATACGTGTTAGTTTATAACCCTTTGCCATATCAATATACACCCGATAAGTTGTTGAATGAGGCTTAACAAAAGTGCCACCTGCTGTATCGGTAGCATCATTATCATCTGAAACATAATATTTTTCTACAATTACTTTCTCCAACTGTGCTTGTAGTGAAATAGATATGGTAAAAAATAAAAAAAATGATATAAGTAATTTTGTTTTCATTCGAAACTATTTTATTTAATTAAACTCTTTATTTTATATTTTAAAGTTTGTAGATAAGTGTTAAAATGTAATTTGTGCCATACGTATATTTACTATAATTTAAAATATATCCCTCAGCAAATTTGTAGGATTGCACATAAGGAGCATTTAAAATATTTTTCAATTTAAACCGTACAATAAAATGTTTACCAATTGATTTAGAAAACATTAAATCCAGTTGATTTCTTGGCATTTGATAAATATTGGGGAGGCCGGTACCTCCCTCCGTTACCAGTGTGGGACCTTGAATGTTATAAATTAATGTACTCGAAAGCCCGATTTTTTCGGATGTATAATTTAATATACTATTAACTACATAGGGAGGTTGACCAAACATTGGACGATCATCAATTCCGGCGTTTATATATCCTCCGCTTTGATAGGGAAACAATTTGGTAAAATGAGTTCTGGAATCAGCCAGTGTAAGATTTACTCCCAGATCAATATTTTTGTATATTTTTTTTCGGGCATCCAGCTCTATTCCTTTTACCCATGCAGTATTAGGACTATTCTGCCAGGTATAACCTAGGCCATTCTGTCCTCCTCCAAAACTAACAAACTCAATGTTATTTTTAATGTCCTTATAAAACCCGCTTACTGAAATGTAATCGCCCGTTTTAAAATAAAAATCAAATCGGGCATCATAATTATTTATCTGTTCCGTCTTCAGATTGGGGTTTCCTTGGGTAAAAGACTGATACACGTTATCATAAGTATTCATATCAGCAACTTCCCGTAAGCTGGGTCTTCCCACCGTTTGTCCGAAATTCAACCTGAAAAATATAGGAGCTAAAGAATCTTTTTTAAGTTTATAAACCAAATTAGCACTGGGTAGATAATTTATAGCGTTGATATTAACAGGATTGTTTATCACTCCTGAAAGTTGTCCTGTTCTGCGCGGGTCATTCGGAGCGAGTCCCAGGGAATCAAACTTATCAACATCCCAAAAAATGGATGACTGTTCTATTCTTAATCCACCTGAAAATTTTAAACGCGCAGTAAATGCATAATCAAGCATTGCAAAACCCGATTTTACCATGGTATAACCGAAATTATGATTAACCGGTGCCTGTACCAATACATAACTTCGCTCTACGCCATGTATATTTACTCCGCTAATTGTGTAAGGTTTTATGGCAAATTTGTCTAAACTAAATGGATCTGACGCTTCATTGCCGGGAACAAACCATTGTGCCGTAGCATCATTGATATAATAATTATACGCATCACTTCTTTTGTCGCTTCTAAGCAAACCTGCGCCAAATTTGAATTTTCGGGAAAGACGGCTAACTTGTTTTCCTACCGGCAATTCTGCCGATAAACGTGTATCCAACAGATTATCCGATAAATATTGCCAGGTACGATCCCCATCCACCTCAGCACCATTTTTATTAACACCCAATGGCATATCAACGTCCCTCAGATCAGGAACATCGCTGCTGCCTCGAGTATAAGAAGCGTTTAAATCAACCTTTAATTTGGAACCGGGTATATAATGTTCTGACTGATACTGATAAACCATTTGCCTGCGCGATTCATAAAGCTGATAAATATTTTCGGTTGCCGCGGCAGGGGTATTTAAAGCCTTGGTGTTTATTCCTAACTCAGCTGTATTTTGTCCAACAATGTTGGGCATAAACAATAATGCAACTTTATTGTTACGATTAAATTTGTAATCAACATGAAACAGTGCACTCCACGAATTGGTTTTTTCGCTGAAAATTTCATTAACTGTATCATTACTTGTTGGTTTTCCGTTTGCTCCAACTTGTTTATTATACAAAGGATAAGACAGTGAATTAGGCGAATATTGCGAAAAACTTGAATATTGAAAACCTGTCAATACACCCAAAGGTCTTCCAAATAATTTGATTTGATTGCCTATATTAAAACCCTGATAAAACGAAGGTAGCGCCTTTTGTTTGGTTGTATTCCAGGTATTGGGCATCGATTGATTAATCTTTACCGCATTTGCATTAATAATATCAAAGGCTTCTCCATGGTAAGGGCCTTGATTGTACTTTGCCTCCGCAGCTGCCACAGCTGCGCTGTTATTAAACTGATCTTTACCCAAAAGCCCCAATTGCACTAATCCCAATTTAAAATCAGTTTCCGTCCACGCGCTGGCAGGGCTTGTACCGGTAATTCCTAACGTTTTAAAATACGGACCTAAGCCTAAAGCGAAAAGTTCGTCTCTTTGGCTTATAGGATAATTTTTTACAGGAACGAAATTAGAGTTATTGCGATCTCTGTTACCATCAAAACCCAACCAATCGGTTGGGCTGGTAGTAGCACTCACAATGTTCTGAAATGTTGATTGAGGATTATACCCTACAGAGGTTTCTACATTAACCGAAAGTTTTTCAGTAGGTCTTTTTGTATTGATTGACAGATATCCTCCCGCCCAATCGCCTTTCAAGTCAGCGCTTCCTGTTTTGTTAACAGTTACATTGTCAACAATATTCGTTGAAAAAATATCTAAATTTATTTTGTTTGTGAGCGGATCTAAGGTTGGAATAACAGAACCATTTATTGTAGTTCTTACAAAACGATCACCCAATCCACGAACATTAATAAAATCACCACTCATAGATACTCCAACAACGTTGGATACTGCTGAAGCAATATCAATATCACCGTTTTTTCTCATTGATTCACCCGAAACAAAATCAATAGTTGTGGCAGAATTTTTCTTTTGCAATTCCATATATTCTTCTTTATCCCTAAGTACCGCAACAACATTATGAACGCTAGTTGTGACAGAATCGGATACTTTTAAAACATGATTCCCCAGTGAGTCTTTACCCGTTAAAAGCGAATCGGCTGATTTCATATTGATAACAACATTGCCTGATTTATTGCCAACTGTATCAGCTACAGTTACATTAAAAATTGCACGACCAAAAGAATCAACTGCAAGCATTGATAAAATAAAACCCAAAAGGCAGATCTTTTTCATGTCTGCGAAGGTAAATGCTCCTTTTTTTGTTTAATCATTTTTTAAATTACCATTGAGTTAAGAAATCAATAAAACTGCATTTATAGATAAAAAATCAGTATGAATTTTTGCAATCTCAATTAGCTTTTATGATTATTTCAATTTAATTTAAAATGATTGTTCTAACAATTTTATAGTTTATAAATTAGCGTGAAAGTATAAGTTGTTCCATATCTGTAATGGTCATAATACACAATTGTGCTTTTTTCGGAATAGTTATAGGCCCTTCTGATAGGTGAATTTAAAATATCATTTGCCCTGAGCATGATACTAAAATGCTTACCAAGTGTTTTTGACACATTCATATCCAGCATGTTTCTTGGAAGTTCGTATACATCCGGTATTCCATTGCCACCTTCATCTAAGACCCGCCTTTTCCCCTGTACATTATAACTTACCGTTGCCACAAGCCCTATTTTATCAAAGTTATAACTTAGAATACCATTAATTACATAAGGTGCCTGACCAAACATAGGACCTGTTACAGATGCACCATTCGTATATATACCACCACCCTGAGGTTTTTTTGTTTGATAAGTAGAACGAGAGTCCGTAAAAGTTACATTCGCCCTGAATTCAAAGAATTTTGTCAAACGCTTTTTGCCTTCTAATTCAATACCTTTTAACCACGCTTTGGCAGAATCATTGAACCAGTCTGCTTTGCAAACCTGCACTTTGCAATTCGATAAAATTTTTAAAGTCTTTATAAAATATACTTACCGATATATTATCTCCCGACTTAAAATAGGTTTCCAATCTTAAATCATAATTATTAATATTCACCTCTTTAAGAGAATTATTTCCTGTGATTTGTTGATTGTATTCATAATCAAATATTGAAACGGGTGAAATCTCTCTCAAAGTGGGACGGGCGACGGTTTGACTAAAGTTACCCCTTAATTTGATTGTTGCCAAGTCACCTTTTTTTAAATCATAGATGGTACTGATGCTTGGTAAAAAATTTACGGCGGATAACTTACCGGGATTGACAATTCCGACCTGATCAATCTGTCTTCTTGGATCATTGTACGCCAAATGAAGGGAATCAAATTTCTTGGCATCAGTATATAAATAGGCATCTTCCACACGCAATCCGCCAGACACTCTCAATCTGGGTATAATTGTATAGTCAACCATACCGTAACCCGCTCCGATATTACTATAACCCATTATATGATTGATAGGGAGATCGAGTAAATCATAATATCTTAACTGCGTGCTTTGAGGCATTCCACTATTAATTACCGAACTAAAACCGAACTTATCAGGGCTAAGAGGATCGCTGTTAAGGTGACCGGTTATAATTTGGTCTGCGATACCTCCACCTGGACCATCTAAACTTAAATCATATTGATCAAATGTTCTGTCAATTCGTTGAAATGCCCCTCCAAACTTTATTTTTCGTACACCTTCATCCGTATTACCGGACAATGGAATTTCGGCAGCAAGTTGAGAATCAAAAATATTTTCCTGCAAATACCTGAAATACCTGTCCCCATTAATAACAGGACCATTTTGGTGGGAAGTGTCAATAGGAATAAGAGCAGACTTATAATCGGGAACGATGCTGCTTCCTCTGGTATAAGAAGCATTGCCCACCACCTTCATTTTTATAAAAGGAACATAGTGTTCGGACTTTAACTGATAAATAAATTGTTTACGCGATTCATAATTTTGTCTTTCGAGATAAGACTGGGAATTACCGGCTAACGTTCCAAATGCAGTTTTATTTACCCCATTCATGTTAGGCATAAAAAGCAAGGAAATACTGTTGTTTTTGCTATATTTATAGGATAAATTAGCTAAAGCAGTCCACTCACTCGTTTCTATACTGTATTTTTGATAGGCGGTATCTACACCGGTAGGAACACCATTTGAATTTAGAGCACTTGAACCAACTCTAGTATATACTGAATTGGGATCGTATTGTGTGGCATGCGAATACCTGAAGCCGGCGAAAAAACCCAAAGGTCTTTTAAATAATTTAACCTCATTACTAATGCTGAAAATTTGAGCAAAGTTGAGAGGGGCTTTTCTGATGGTGGTTTTCCAATTATCAGGTAAAGATTGATTAAATTTAACTGCAGCTGCATTTATTTTATTATAGGCCTCAGTATAATAAGGACCCTGATTATATGCAGCTTTGGCAGCTGCGACCGCAGCTGCATTATTAAACTGTGACGCTCCTAAAAGTCCTAATTGCACAAGCGCTAATTTTGTGTAATTATCAGCTACGGCCTGAGAATTATTTGAATAATCGGATGTTACCCCAATGGATTTAAAATAATTTCCTAATCCCAATGCTACAAACTGATCGTATTGAGAGGGCGACTTATTAGTAGCTACAAAATTATTCAGATTTTTATTTCTAAAACCATTGTCAAAACCCAACAAATCAGTAGGGCTCCGCTGAGAACTTACCACATCTTGAAAAGAACTTTGAGTATTATATCCGAAGGAGGTTTGAACATTAATAGAAAGCTTATCGGTATAATCTTTGGTATCTACAGAAATATAAGCACCTGCCCAGTCGCCCGGCAAATCAGGACTTGCCGTTTTTGTAATGACTACATTGTCAACCATATTCGCAGGAAACATATCCAACTTGATATTATTTCTAAGAGGATCCAGAGTAGGAATGCGTGAACCATTTACTGTTGTTCTGATATATCTGTCACCGATACCACGAACGGTAATAAAATTACCATTTGTTGAAACACCTGAAACTCTTGATACAGCAGCCACCACGTTTGCATCCCCTGTTTTTCTCATCGTTTCCGCAGATATATAATCAATGCTGTTGGATGAATTTTTTTTAATATTTTCCATATAATACTCTTTGGCTTTGGTTGCTTTTGCAACTATCTCCACCTCCTTAAGCTTATGAGAATATTCCTGCAAAGTAAAATCTTTAACTATTGTCTGGTTATCTATAACTTTTACGGTTTCATTAATGGTATCAAAACCGATATAAGTAATAACAAGAGTTTGGGTTGTAGAGTCGTTTAATTTGATTGAAAAATTTCCGTCAATATCCGTTGCTTTTCCACTTGCAGAATTGGATTTTAATTTAACAATTACACCAATTAAGGGTTCTCCTTTTTTGTCAATTATTTTACCCGTAATCGTTCCTTGTGCATAAGAAAAGGTAGAAAGAATTACCCCGGCGATAGTTATTAAAAAGACTTTTTTTGTTCGGGCTAAGCGCCAAAGATTAAACGAAAGGAACATACACTTATAAATAAATGTTAAAACAATTTACATGAAAGAGAGATTGCGATATTATGTATGGCAATGGATTGGAGTTTTTAAACCTGCTTGATGGTAGTGAAAAACAATAATTCGGACTAATTAAAAAAAGGCTCATAAATAATAATCTATTGTTTTTTTATACTTTTTTTATGATTGCCCTTTTCTGCGGGAACCTGAGGATAAGCAAGTCCATCAAACTGCACCTCCTCACCTTCGGGATTTTTAGCAACAAATTTTACAGCCCCTCCCGAAGGAGTTCCCACTTGAATGTTTAATTCAAATGACAGCTTTCCGGTTGTGGTTAATTGAGCCACTAATATTTTGTTGTCACTCGTAGGTCCTTTCGACCCTGCTTTAATACCACTAAAACCGCACCATCCTCCATTTTTTGTAGAAAAGAGAGAGTCTTTTGCTCCTCCCTGAAAACATTTAAAATCCACATTAAAAGGTCTTATCATTGGAAGATTTCCATTTGTAAAACCGTCTGCTTTTTCAAATGATTTTTTTGTAATAACAGAACTATCTTTATCTTCCGAAAGAAGAACTCCGGCATAGTAATTTGAAGCAGAATTAATTGTAATCCAAGAATCAAACGCATAATTCCCATCATTAATTTTCAACAAATTTACATTGTAGCCAATCAGCGCTCCGCAATATGAATTATTGTAGAAGGTGGTGGTAGTTTGTAAGCGAAGTTCGTGTTTAGGGTCTCCGTATATTGCCTGCAGCGTGTAGTCAGGTTTTAAGTCCACATATATTCTGTATGTAACAGAACCCAATGGAAGAACACCCCCTAATGAATCGGCATAATCGGTTGAATCTGAAACGTGATACCTCTCAACAATTATTGCTTCTAACGCTTTTTTATCAACATCAGTAAGTTCTTTTTTTGTTTGCGCACGAACGGAAAAACAAAGTATTACAAAACTGAAAAGAGTATAAAAACGCATAATGTTTAAATCTGAAAAATGATTAAAAGGAGTTTCTTTATTATGTAATTATTCTACTTCTAATATTTAGTCGATGATTACCTTTTTGGTGGATGTTAAACTATCGGATGTTATCTTAACAATATAAATCCCTTTTGAAAATGAAGACACATTAATTGCTTCTTTATACACACCGCTAATGCTACCTATACTTTTAGTTAAAAGCACATTACCAATAACATCGTATATTGCATAAGTAACATTGCCAATTTGCTGAGTAGTGTTAATTTCAAAGTTAATTACATCATTTGCGGGATTTGGATAAATTGAAAGTGTCGACTCTGTTGTAGTTTCGCTTATTCCCGTTATAACTGATGTAACGATTGCGGAAGAAGTTGATTGCTGTCCATTATCGTCAGTAGCTACGGCTGTTAATGTATGCGTGCCAGAAGTACTTACCCAATTGTAAGTATATGGTGAGGCTGTTGATACTCCAACTCTTGCTCCATCAACAAAAAAAGTAACCGAATCTATTATACTACTTGCTGACGCAGCATTTGCAGTAATAGCAAGAGTTCCACCGCTACTAACCGAGTAAGTGGCAGCATTTGTTGGAGCCGTAATACTAACGGTAGGAGGATTACCCAAATTAGTAGCTAAAGAAGTATATGTAAGGCTTGGAAGTGAAATTTCTGCAGGTACTGAAGTATTACCGATTCCCGTTTTTGCAGGTTGAGGATTATTTGCAACGAATCTTTGAACGCCGGCTCCCGGTGTTCCAATTTGAAGGTGTAATTCAAAATGAAAACTTCCATTAGTAGTAAATTGACCAATTAATACTCTGGTAGAATCAATTGAAGGCCCTGTTGCTCCTACCAGTGTTCCATGAGATACGTTTGCAGAAACGAATCCATTGGTTATTGAAAACGTTTTAGTTCCTTGAGCACTAGGACCAAAAACAGTAGTCGCATTGGTTTCTGCATCACCAACAAAAGTAATGGTTGCCGGGCTTCCGGCAACCATACCATCCTGTACCGATAATGGAATACCAATCAACGTGTCCTTATTTGCTAACATGTTACTGGGACTATGTGGAAATATCAAATTCGCAGCACCATTATCTTTAGATTTAAGAACTCCAAATTGTCCCTGAGCCGAACCACCCACTGAAAGCCATGAATCGAGGGCTAAACTTTTCTGATTTAAATACGTGGATGATATTTTTCCTACATCATAATCCCCTCTGTCTATATTATTAAAAAAAGTTGTTGTTGTACTTATTAAAACGGTGTGGACACCTCCTGAAGCTGAATTACCAAACAACGCTTGCAAACTATAGCCAGGGTGTAAACTTGCAAAAACTCTATATGTGACAAAACCAGCTGGCAATACCCCCTCAGTTTTGTTGGTGGTAGCATCGGCAGCATTAGAAATGTAATATTTTTCTACAATAATACTATCTAAGCCATTAACAACTTGTGCTTTGGAGAAAAAAGCGAGTAGGGCTAAACCAATGCTTAAAGTAATTTTTTTCATGATAATTGTTTTATTAGTTGAATGTTTCTATGAATTATTCTGCTTTTATTTTTTGTACACTATTATAAAATTTGTGTATTATTGGATCAACTTTTTCTTAAGCTACTTTCACACACAATACATTTTTTACAACGGCACAAATCTCTCAATACAAAATGTACTTTCGTTAAAATGTAAATTATGATTTAGTTAAGTACGCATTAATTCATTTGTATAAAAATGTTAACCGTATTATACATTACATACAGTACTTACCATTGCTGGCCATGCTTTTATCCTTATAAATGTATCAGGCATTGTACAATGCAACGCTGCAATTGTGCAACAAATCATTTAACATTATAGTAATACTCTGTTAACGCCTTCTTTTCAAAAAACGGAAGACCTTTATAGCAAATCAGTAATAGCAAGAAGAATGAATACAGAACAAAAAATATTGTTGTAGATGATGAACCTGATATTCTCGAAATTTTTAAGTTATAATCTTAAAAAAGAAGGATTCATTGTATTTACTGCCGCTAATGGGAAAGATGCGCTGGAAACGGCAAAAAAAGAAGTCTCCTGATTTAATTATTCTGGATGTGATGATGCCCGACATGGATGGCATGGAAACATGCCATCAACTAAGAGAAACGCCTCAACTTAAAAATGTGCTGATAGCCTTTTTAACCGCGCGAGGAGAAGATTATTCTCAGATATCAGGATTTGAAGCAGGGGCCGACGACTATATTAGCAAACCCATAAAACCACGTATACTTGTTAGCAGAATTAAAGCATTGTTGAGGAGAGGGGGGAAAATAAACGAAACACAAATAGTCAATCACACTTCAGATTTAGGAGGAATTGTAATTGACAAAGAACGGTATCTGGTAATGAAAAACGGTGATGAAATTAATTTACCAAAAAAAGAATTTGAACTATTGGCATTACTTACATCAAAACCCGGAAAGGTATTTACTCGTGAAATAATATTGGAAAAAGTATGGGGTGGCGAAGTAGTTGTGGGTGACAGAACTATTGATGTACACATCAGAAAACTAAGAGAGAAACTGGGTGACAACTATTTCAGAACAGTAAAAGGTGTAGGTTATACCTTTGAATTTTAACACTCCGAAAATCGGTAAATTGTTTTCACAATTATTTTCTACTCAAACAAAATAGGTTTACCCGTGCACCCATTTGGAAATGGGATATTTAACATCATGGATAATGTCGGAGCAATATCGGTAATATAAATCTGATTGACGCTACTACCATGTTTAACTCCCCAACCACAAAATAACAACGGCACGTGCGTATCATAACTGTACGGGGAACCGTGAGTTGTACCGGTTGCTGCAGGGTGATTAATGTATCCCGGCAAATAATTTACAAACACATCACCTGAACGTTTTGTGTTGAATCCTTTTTGCATCAGATAACGAATGCCCTCAGTAAACTGTGTATTATTGAGCACCTGAGATGTTAACACTTCTGATACTTCAGGAATAGTTTGCAAATAAGAATCGATGTGATCTAATAGCAATGGTAATGATAGGTTTTTTGATTCAATTACTTGATGATTTAGAAACAACTGTTGATTAGAATAAGAAAGTATTAATGAATCGCTATAATTTTTAATAAAATATTTTTTTAATGAATCTATCATTTTCTTTTCATTTACATATCCCGAAGGTATTTTTAAATCGCTCAAATAAGCAGGAACTTCAGGCGCTGCGTGATCAGCAGTTAAAAAAATCAACGCATTATTAATTCCAATATGAGTATCGATAAATTTTAGTAATTCAGCGAGATCTTTATCCAGACGCAAATAATCATCTTCCTGTTCAACAGAGTTTGGTCCGTAACTATGACCAATATAATCAGGCGAAGAAAAAGAAATAGCTAAAAAATCAGTAGCATCCGACTTGCCTAAATTTTCATGAATAATCGTTTCAATTGCAAAATCTTTGGTAAGTGAATTTCCAAAAGGAGTATTACGTATTAAATTCAATCCTCCGTTTTTATTCATCAATTCCGGCAAATTATGAGGGAAAACAGGTTTTGTTTCACCTTTAGCAAGTGTTTCATACTTATTATCATCAGGTAAACTTTCGGAATATTGTTCTATGGGTAAAAGTGTATTCCATGGCTGCGATAAATATTTTTTAGCCAACTCTTTTTTATTAAAATCTATTACCCATGCCGGTAATTCATTCATATAATACGTGCTTGAAATAAAGCTTCCAACGCTTCCGTCATACCAATAGGCCGCATTAGCCGTATGTCCGGATGGCAATATAGCGCTTCTGTCCTTTAACGCAATTCCAATTACTTTTGATTTCATATTAGAAGACAAACGCAATTCATCACAAATACTTGTAGTAAGCATGTTTGCAGGTGAACGTTTTCCTTCAGAAGCGCTAGTACCCACTCCACTTACCTTATTATCAGTTACACAATATTTATTTTCACCTGTTTTTTTATCATACCATTCATTAGCTATAATGCCATTTACAGCAGGTGTTGTTCCTGTATATATAGCGGCATGTCCCGGAGCGGTATATGTTGGAACAAAATTAAAGTTGGTGTTTTTGAAAAAATAACCTTCATTTACCAAACGTTTAAAACCATCATTGCCAAACTTATCCCAATAACGAAAGATATAATCAAAGCGCATTTGATCAACCACAATGCCCACTACTAACTTGGGTTTTGGCAGTATTGTTTTTTTTTGTGTTGTCTGAACTTGTGCAACTATCGAAATTGAAAAGAGAGAAAGGAAAAAGAAAGGAATAGTTTTTTTCATGTGTAAAAAATTTACATTTTAACTTATGAATCATATAAACAACGAATAATCCAAGGCGTTAAAATCTATTTCACGATTTTTTTTAGTTATGTAATTGGCAATAATTTCGTTAACTATTTTTTCGGTATTATCAGGATAATCAATACTAACAACGTCCTTACTTTTTAACCAATCTGATATCAAAGGATGATGTTTTCTCTTTAAACTTTTAATTACCAAAACACCCATACTTTCAAGCATGGCAGCATTACAATGTTGTTCATACTGTTTTTTCATAGGAATAACAAGGAGTTTCTTTTTTAAGAACAAGGCTTCACTTGTTGTTCCAAAACCGGCATTACAAAGTACCCCTTCGCATGAAATGATACTTTCTATAAATGTATCTTTATTAACAGGGAGAATCGTAATATTATCTTGTACTTTTTTCTTTGTATTGTTTTTTGAAAACACCTGCCAATTTACCTTTTCAAATTTTTTAAGATGTTTTATTATTCGTTCATCATCATACGAAGGTAAATATACTGTATAATGTCCTTTATTGGTAATAGTGGCCTCACGAATTTCTTTCCGGATAATTGGAGTATAAATACTAGCATCCAAACTTTTAAAATGAAATCCATAGTTGAGTGAAGCCGGGGCGTAATTTTGTAAAATCAGCTTACCAAACAAGCCTCTTTTTGGGGGTTTGGGTGCCAGATGATGAAGCGTTGCTACCTGATTGCTTAAGCCTACACAGGGCTTTTTTGCTTTGGCGGCTGCCCAACAGGATATGGGTTCAAAATCGCTGATGATCAGATCGTATTGCTGAACAGGTAGGGAATTAATATCTTTGAACAAACGGCGTGAGTTCATTTTCCAATAAGTTTTCCATACATCTACTCCTCCATGTTTGCTGAGTGTAAAAGACAAACCTGTAAATATGTACTTAACTGGAAAGGGTAAATTTATTTCGGACTGAATACCACTTACCAAAATATCAACATCGCCTTTTTTTTGCAAATAAGGGATCACCTCCATTGCACGTGTTACATGCCCATTACCGGTTCCCTGTATTGCATATAAGATTTTTAGTTTTTTATTTGGCATTTACCATATTGTATGAAAACGTGAATTCGTCAAATAATTTACTGAAAATTTCGGTATCACTCATCATCACTATTTTATCATCATCGTCAGTATCGTCATTCATGTATTCATTTTCCTGATATTTAAAAACAGACCATTTACCATTTGAATATTCCAGCCCTGTTAAGTTCTCTATCCAATCACCTGAATTCAAGTACTCCACACTCCCTTTATTATTTGTAATTGTTTTTGCTTCGGGATGATGTATATGTCCGCATAGCACATAGTCATAGCCGTTAAAAATAGCAATGTCGGCAACTGTTTTTTCAAAATCATTAATATATTTAACAGCGCGCTTAACACTATCTTTCACCTTTTTTGACAATGATATTTTTCCTCTTCCCATTTTAACAGAAAGCCAGTTGAAAAAAGTATTGATTATTATTAATGCGTCGTATCCATATGACCCTAAGCGAGTCAGCCATTTGGAATGTTGCATGGTAATATCAAAAACATCTCCATGAAAAATCCACATCTTTTTACCATCAATTTCCAACAATAACTTATTAGTAATCGTTAACGATCCCATTTCAAACCCCGCAAATTTCCTAACCATTTCATCATGGTTGCCCGTTATATAATATACTTTAATTCCTTTACTCACCCACTTAATAAGTTTATGAATAATACGCATGTGCGATTTAGGCCAATAGCTTTTGCTGAACTGCCACATATCAATTATATCACCATTAAGGATAACCATACCCGGTTTTACACTGTTCATATATTTCAACAGTTCTTTACTTCTGCAACCATAGGTTCCCAGATGTATATCTGAAAGAACCAAAATTTCAATTTCTCTTTTTTTGTTTTCTTTCATATAGCTGTTAATGTTATTTGTCTGTATCTTATAGAGCGTTGAGATGTGATATTTAAAGCGCTTATCCCCATGAATAGTTGCCTGTTGGGTATGGTTAATTCTTAATACCACAAAAATATTTAATCAAAAACAAGAAAATGTTAAGGCAGGATAAACAAATTGCTATCTTTTAAAACTCAGGCTTAAAAGCCATTAAAGAAATTTAAAAACTTTCTGGTAGCTTATTGATTAACGTAAACCGTAACCATATCCTTTCACGGTTTTGATATATTGATTACCCAGCTTTTGCCGAAGGTGGCGGATGTGTACATCTATAGTTCTATTATCGGTAGAAATTTCATTTCCCCAAACTTTTTCAGATATTTCTTTTCTCGTAAAAATTTTTCTAGGATCCTTTGCCATAACCAACAACAGTTCAAATTCTCTGCGAGGCAAAATAATTTTCTCTCCATTCTTTAACACAAAAAAACTTTCATTATTAATTATCAATTCTTTAAAAACAATGATGTTTTCGTTTGTAGGTTTGGCTTTGTTAAGAAATTTGAGCAATGCTTTTATTCTGGTTGTAAATACTCTTTCTTTTGTAGTTTTTAAAATATAATCGTCAGCGCCGGCATTAAAAGCGGCTATTTGCGAATAATCATCGCTTCTATTTGTAAAAATAACAATAGACATATTTGATAGCTCTTTTGTATTTCTAAGTTCAATGCAAATATCAATGCTGTCTACTTTTTGCATCATCATCTCTATTATAAGAATATTCGGCAACTGTTTTTTCGCAATTTTTATAATATCTTCAGGGTTAGTTGCCCCATAAACATCGTACCCCTCTTTTAATAAAGTGGCAAGGGTTTTTTCAAGGGTTGTTTGGTCATCATCAACTACCAATATTTTAAATTTACTTTTTGTCATTATTCCTTAGCATAAAAATAGAACCGCTAAAGTATAAGTGATATTGATTCTTTACGTTACTCCACATTTAATTTTATGTTATCAAATGGAATGAGTATTAATCATTTGACCTTTTGTAATTGCATTACGATATTTGAATTTACAGGGGGATTTCATTTTTGAGTTAACTTAAAGAGAGATGTTGATCACTATTGGAACGGATAGAGAAAAAAGGAACATTAATAGAACTCCATTACTTAAAGCTATTCGACATAATAATTTAAAAAGGTTTTAGTTCAAGTGAAAAACATAGAACAAAAACCCTTCAATAGTTATTTTCAATACAATAAAAAGATTTGTAAGTTCAGCAAAACAACTAGTGGTATGTTAAGCATAAAATGAACACCGTCATCCGACGTCATGCTGAACTCCATTCAGCATGACGTTGGATGCGACGATGTATGCTTCTTAACATACCCCCGCTTCTTCTTAAAACTTTAATCCGAACGTCAACATGACGTTAGTTGCTTTATAGGTGTTTTTTACCGGATTTACATACACAATAGAAGGATCATAGTAATAACTATTTTCTTTATATTGAGTAAATACGTATGCAAAGTCCACATAAAAATTTTTATCTCTGAAACCTAAACCTGTTGTATAACTTTGGCGACTGGCATCTATATTAGCTCCAGATTGATATGGATTCCCATAAAAAGCATATCCTGCTCGTAAGGCTATATTTTCTATTATCTTCCATTCCACTCCTAAACGTGCATTACCTGTTCCTTTGTATTTGTTTTGAATTGCATCATTGGAGGATGAAAAGACTCCGGCATCTGAAGAATTAAGGTTAGCTGAGGCATAATTTACATATTCATAATCTATTCCAACAAGTCCTTTTTTGGCAATAACAAACCCTAAACTTCCTATAACTCTTGCCGGTGTTGTTAATGTGTAATCATAATAACCTGACGATTTTCCCTGATCGAGTACTATCTTTGAAATAGGTAGTAATGGAGCTTGAATAGTTATCGTGCATACTAAACTGTGTTGGACTATGGGCAGCAAGCCCTATACGCATCCAATCATTTATTTTGTATACCAACCCAAGTTTAAGATTAACGCCAAAACCCGTTGTTTTGAGTTGCTGGTTTAAAGTGAAGGAATTTACTCCTCCAACAGAATCCTTAAGAGCTGTTTCAGTATATATAGTGTTAGATGAAAAATTAATGTTATCAAAGCCAATTGTTCCACCCAAGTATATTTTGTTATTATAATTACCTGCCAATGAAACAGCTGTTTCCCCCATGCGTCCGCTTGATGTAACAGAATTTTGTTGCAAGGCCCCGCCTGTGGGGAAAAGGCTAATGTACTGAGTTCCTCCAGAAACACCTCCTTGACGATTATCAATCAAATAAGCATCATATGCAAGTGCTTCCGAATTAGAGTTAAGATTTGCAGGTTGGTTTCCATTTGAATTATTTACAAATACGGAAGGGAGAGAATTGTTGGTATAATTATAACCTTTGCTGTTTGTATTGTTATTATAATTGGCCAATTGGTTATAAGCAAGACCGAAATTAACCATTTGCCAGCCTCCGTCACCATTCGCTTTATTTAGATATCTGGCACCTATAATTCCAATATTTTGAATGGTATTCATATATTTTGATCCCGATTGCGTTGTACTTGTCGTTCCTCCAGTAGATATATAGTTGGAACTCGTTGATTGATTGTAAGAATTCGGGGTAAATGCTATTTCGCTTTTTTGGTAAAGCCCCAAACCTGCAGGATTACTGCTGAGAGAGGACATGTTGGCACCAAGGGCTCCAAAAGCTCCTGCCATTGCATTATAACGTGCCGTACCTCCAAAAGTAGTTTGTGAGTATCGCAAAGCATCGGTTTCATTTTGAGCTTGAACAGATAAAACTGTAAATGCGGCCAGTACTGATATTTTAATTGTTTTGTTCATTATTTATAATTTAAACACGTTATACTTAATTGTTATTACCTCCTTCCTCTTCCACCTCCGAAGCCACCACCTCTTCCCCCAAATCCTCCTGCTCCTCTGCCTCCTGACGGCACATTCCTGTTAAAACCTTGATTGAAATTGCCACGACCCATATAACGATTATTAAAATTACCAGGACCATAAGGGTGATATCCATAATAAAATGGATGATTAAAGTACCATCCTCCATAATAATTTCCATACAAGCCAAAAAACATATACGGATTGGCAAGTGGCCAATAAAAACCCATTTGTATCCACCACGGGTATGGATACCAGTAATTTGCACCTTGCCAATAAGGATAGCCTGACCAGTAAGGATAAGGGTCAATAGCTTCTACCGTATTTGGATTACTATTATTATTTGGAACCGCATATACATCATCCGTATAATCTTCTCCATTTGCATATTTTGCAGCAAGGTGTTTTAGTTCTTTCTTTGAAACGGTATCCTTATTCCCTTCATCATTCCAGTCCTGATATTCTATACCATACCTTTTTGCCAGTTCCAAATTAAGGGAATCACTTAATCTCCTTATTAATGGAGGATTTTTACTATAAAGGTCACCCAGGGCAATTGTTGTTTTTATATTCTCTGATAACAGGCTAAGCGCCATTGGATCTCTTAGCAAAATATTAAACGCATCTTTAACCTGTTCCGGAAAGTCTTTCGTAATTTCTTTGTATTGTGATTCAAACCGATCATGTATTTTCTCCATCTCCAGTAGTGTATTATAATCATGTTTTACAAAATGCAGTGAAGCATTTCTAATCCTTTCAGGATAATTTTTCAAAACAGCGTCTAATTCTTTTTTTGGTTTGTCTTGATTATTAATAAGAAGTGGTAACAACCCCGGAACCCGGGCTATTTCCCAAAGTTCTTTCTGTTTGGTACGATTATAACCTAAAATCAAATTTTTAAACGAAGTACTTGTTGAACGTTGAACGTTTTCTATACGAATAAAGCCTGCAGGAAATGTAGAAGCAACTAAAATTGCATTTCTTACGGAATCGGGACGGTTGAATAAAGAAGGAACAGCAGAGGTGTCATTGGAAATAAGTTCATTAAACAACCGCGTCTCATTTTGAGAAAGAGTAATTTTCGAGAAAACAATTGCGAGCAGAAAAATAACATGTTTCATAATAGTAATGATTAATAATTTGAACGCGAAATTGCTCTTAATCCTAATTTAAAACAATGATATTGATTACCAATACCAATGATATTGATCATAATTACCAATTTTATTAAAAAAAAAACTAAAATTGAGATGATGTAAAAATGAAAGCAAACTTTTTTAAGCTTGCAATATCCCTTCCGAAACACATGAAAATAGTCAACTATTTTAAAAAAGAAATTTGTAATTTTATCGTGCTTCTACGTTACTATTTTAAACGTTGTATGTTTCGGTAACCAAAAGATTTTTCATATTGTTAGTTTATCAATTAATAATTATTTGTTGACAATTTTTATCCAAACTCAAGTTGTTAATGACATGACATGAATCATGTTGCTGATTGATTTGCATCATAATTGAGGTTTTTGTCTTTAGTGCACCTTTGTTGCAGATAATTCAGGTCAACAATGTTCAAGTAATGTAGATTACGTTCTAATATTTATATTAACTATCAAAACATATTTATATGCAAATCACAAAAGATATTGACGTTGTTTCCAACATCAGTCCTGAAGAATTTGAGAGGAATTATTTTATTCCACAAAAACCCGTTGTTATAAAAGGACTGATCAAAAATCAAATAGCAGGCAATAAATGGAACTTTGATTATTTTAAATCAACGATGGGAGATCTGGATGTAGATGTATATGACAATGGTATTAAAAATGACGGCAGTGCTTATACATCGGCTGATTTGAAGATGAAGTTTAAAGATTTTTTAAGTACCATAGAAAAAGATGAAGACACAGGTTTGCGTATGTTTCTTTTCAACTTATTTAAACATAATCCGCAGTTAAGAAAAGAGTTTCCTTGTCCGGATATTTTCAAAGGAGTTCTTGACAATTTAGGGTTTACTTTTTTTGCAGGAAAAGATACTACTGTACGCATGCATTATGATATTGATATGTCCAACATAATGCACACACAGGTATGCGGACATAAACGAGTTGTTTTGTTTTCGCCGGAGTATAATGATTTATTGTACACACTTCCTTTAAACACCTATTCGTTGGTGGATATAGAAAAACCCGATTATGAAAAATATCCCGGGTTGAGGTACATAAGAGGACAGGAATGTATATTGGGTCCGGGAGATTCTGTTTTTATGCCAAGTGGATACTGGCATCTGATGACTTATTTAGATGCGGGCATGTCTGTTGCATACAGAAAACTGGCACCCACAATAGGAACTAAATTACAAGGAGTTTTGAATTTGGGAGTATATATGCCTATGGATAAAATATTAGGTTCTGTATTTTCTGAAAAATGGATATTATTTAAAAACAAAATTGCAGAACAGCGCGCCAGCCATGCTATGGAAAAAATAAATAGTACATTAAATGTTAAAAGCTATAATTAATAAGCATTTGTTATTATAATAAGTTCACACAAAAAGAAAATAATTTTACGTGAAAAAACTAACGATCAATATTCACTCAATAGCTTATCGCTGCCCTATTAAATAAACATATGAAGAAACTAATTGTAGTAGCAAGTTTCTTTTCCTGCTGCATTGGGAGTTCAATAGCGCAAGTTACTATACATGGTGTTACACTTCCCGAAAAACTCGGAAGAGAAGACAAAGTTTGCATTTTAAATGGAGCTGGTGTTAAAAAACATTATTTCATTAGTATTTATGTTGCAGGACTTTATCTCAAAAATAAAAATACAAATCCTAATGCAATTATTAATGACGATCAGGTTATTGCAGTCCGTATGCAAATTATTTCTTCGCTGGTAACTAAGGATAGAATGTGTGAATCTATTAAAGAGGGTTTTAATAAGTCAACCGGGGGCAATACTGCGCCTATTCAAAAAGAAATTGATATGATTGTAAAAATATTTCAATCGGAAGAAATAAAGGTGGGCGATGTATTTGATATTTGGTACTTTCCGGGAAAAGGAGTAATGGCATCTAAAAACGCAGAAAAATTAGACCTATTAATACCCGGATTATATTTTAAAAAATCATTGTTTGACATATGGCTGGGGGAAAATTCTGCGGATAAAGAATTAAAAGAATCAATGTTAGGTTTTTGTAATTAGAATAAGAACCTGTTTAAATTTCATCCGAATAGTTGTTAAGTATCTAATTTTCAATATTCACTTCTCGATACGGCTGAAAAAGCCTACTCGAAGTGACTGTGCGAAAATACTGATGTCAGTTCGAGTAGCGAGCCTTTTCGGTGAGCATATCGAGAACTATTGAGTGACGATCTATTTTTAGCAATGAAATTTAAACAGGCTATAAGAATAATTGCATTTTTACCGACATATGCGATTTGCAAAAACATTAAAAAAGCCGAACCGATGATTTCATGAATGATATGAATCATTTTTAAAACTGACTCAAATCATTCATGAATTGAACTACTCCATTTATATTCGTATCGTTGATAATCTGTAAGTTATAAGAATAAGCCGCCCCGTAAGGTTTCTTAAATTTAGGAAACAAGCATCTTGCCAACCTTTAAGGTTGGCTTTTGCTTTTATAAACAACTTTTTGATCAAAAAATGAAAAACATTTTCGTCCTTTTGCTTTTCTTTTGTTTTAACACCTATGCTCAATCTGGTGGTGCTAAAGATTATTATTTAAGCGGATCATATATTTTCGGTAATAATATTACCTGGCAGAATTACGCCTCAACTACTACACAAAGTAAACCTATAAGTGGTTTTGAGCTTAATTATTCCAAACCTTCAACAGGTAAAAAATCATGGCAAAAAGAAAATAACTTTCCTGAAAAGGGGGGAGGTTTTACATATTACAATTTGAACAATCCTAAAGAATTAGGAAACATTTATGCGACCTATATTTTCTGTGATATTCCGTTTAGTAAAAAAGAAAAAACCTTCCAATTATATATGAGACTCTCAACCGGAATTACTTATATTCCCAAGCATTTTGATCCAATTAGCAATCCTAACGACTTTATGCTCAGCACACCAATTAACGCTTATGTGAATGTAAAATGTTTTTATCGATGGAATTTTAAAAAACACTTCTGCTGGGACTTCGGGCTCAGTTATGCCCATACCTCAAATGGCAATTCAAACCTACCCAATTTGGGAGCCAATATGGTAACAATAAACACAGGTTTGGTTTACAAGTTCATAAACCCTCAAAAAAGTACAATTACAAAAATTGATTCCGGCACCTATGTAAAATCAAAATACGACTTCGTTTTATGGGCCGGAGAAGGCATTGTTCAGAACAAAATAGCAGGTAAAAGATATCTAGCTCAAAGCTATTCTCCGACTTTTTATTATAATTTAAGAACTACTCAAAAAATAGGAATGGGGATAGATATTTTTTATAATGCAGCCAATATTGATTCGATGAAGCAAGAAGGAATAATACTTACTAACAATATGCAAAACATACAAACGGGTATTAAAGTAGCATACGCTTACAATCTCGGTCGTTTGAGCCTTCCGGCAGAGATAGGGTATTATGTAATTTCAAAATATAAAAATGAAAGTCCTTTTTATCAACGAATAGGAATACGTTATACTTTTAAAAATAATATTATTGCCCTTATCACATTAAAAACATATTATTTCGGTGCCTATAATTTAGAGTTTGGAGTAGGTTATCGGTTTGGAATCAAGTAATACAATACTATAATAAAAATTAGTTTTAAAGAATGGAAAAATCTCAACAACTAGTATCGGAATACCATTACAGATTGCATTAGCGGCTAATAAAATTGACAAAATGATAATGTGAAATAAGTAATAAATTATACGACTGAGACAAATGAAATTTAAAGACAAATATCATTGGAATAACTTTATTTATGATTTAATTTATCCCGGCTTTGTTGGGTCAATGATTTATGAACTAATACCTACAACGAGAACTGATGACTCTTTTGAAGCATATTTTACTATGCCTACAATAATTAAAATAGTAATTACAATTTTTTATTGTGTTGACTATTTACATTGTTATGGCGATATGAATCCCAAAGTAAAAACGGAAAACAGAAGTTGGATATATTTATTATGTGATGTGGCGTCTTCTGTTTTTTTCTTTTTAGCGTTTGTTATGGTAAAATTAGAACACTTTCAAAAAGCTCTTTTTTTTATCGCTTTTATTCCGCTTTTCTTTATCCCATTCAAACGTAAAAACCGTTCTGACAGATATTTTCATATTCCTTATTTAGTTATAAGTCTATTGGTAGCTTTCCTTTCCATATTGAGTTTAAACAAAATCATTGAAATAAGATTTATTACTAATGCCGAATCCATTTTATTTTGGTATACCCTTATCTCACTTATTATTTATTGTGTTTATGTATTTTATTATTATGAAAAATACTCTAAACCGGAATACAAAAAAGTATATGGAGATAAGCATACGGACAAAGAACAAAGCAATTAACCTTAAATGTAAACAAACTGCTTTTCATATTTTTTTACAACTTGCTGTAAAGATGAAGCGTGTGCAATATGTTTGAGAAATTCGTTTTATCTATAACCTATAAGCATGTTTTAATATGTTCCGCCAACCACACGCTCATTCATTTTTCCTTTATCAGAAAATTTAGGAAGAACAAGAGGTGCGGATGCTAATCCGGTAGTATCAGTTAACGATTCTAAAAAATGAATAATGTCATTTATCTGTTGTTTGTTTAAACCAAGTGCATCGCGCGAAAGCGTTTGGTTAGAAACATCAATGCCAAATCCGGCAGCGCCACCTTTGTTGTAAAAATTCATCACCTCAGCAAGTGTTTTTAGTGAACCATTGTGCATATATGGAGCAGTTAAAGCGGCATTGCGTAAGCCCGGCACCTTAAAACCGAACTTTAAATGTGCTGCTCCCGTTTTTATAAGTGCCACACCTTCATCTGCATCCAAACGCGGATGTTTAAAATCATTGTTTTCCAATGTACCTATTATTTCAAATTCTGATTTGTTATAAAGAGGCGGTATTACACCATTGAATAATGGAAAAAAATGACAGCTGCCACATTTTGCTTTTCCCATAAATAAGTTAAAACCATTTATCTGTGAAGCATTTAGTCTCCTTTTATCTCCTTTCAGGTACTTGTCGAAATTCGAATTAAATCCGACTAACGTTTTTTCATAATCGGCAATTGCTGATTTGATAAGGTTTGCAGTAATTCCCTGCCCCGGAAATGCTGCATCAAACAGTTGTTTATATTCCTCGCTTTGTTCAAGTCTTTCAACGATGGTTGTAAAATTATTATTCAGTTCTTTAGGATTGTTCACAACGGCAGCTATTTGTCCTTCCAGAGATGCTTGACGGGAGTCATCAAAAAAAGAAACCTGCAAACAAGCGTTGATAACAGTAGGAGAATTTCTACCAACAAATTGATTGGGTTCAAATGCAGCACTTTTGGAAAATCCGTCCGTAAAAGCCTTGTAAGGTTGGTGACAGGAAGCACAAGCACGTTTGTAATTACCAGATAATATTGGGTCGAAAAATAAATTTTCACCCAAATTAACTCTTGCCTTTTGGGTGTGTTTATCGCCTGTATCAAAAAAATAACGGAATGATTGTATATCAAAAATAGCTCCTGCATTTAAATCAATGTTAGGATTATAAGAGCTATAGGTTATTTTCAATTCGTGACAATACTCATCTACCAAGTTGCTTAACGAAGGATAATAATCAGTAATAAAATCCAAGCGGTTGAACTTATCAGCATTTTTATACGATTGAATGAAATCAGTTGCAGCAGCAAACAAACTATCTGTTTTATTAATCAGTTCAGGACTCACCAGTTTGTCAAAGATCTTCAGATTGTCACGCACACTATTTAGAGCTATAACCGATTCCGATAAATAATTTTTCATTACAGGATTATCATATTCAGTAAACCCCAACGTGGTAACTTTAATAATTTCATATTTGAGTGCAGCAAGTAATTCGGAATTGCTTGTACCCGATAAAAACGAAATGGCTTCAGAAAGACTTACAACCGTTGTGTTCAGACGCATCAGTTCATCTTTCAGTTTTGCTTTTTGTTGATTGTCAAGTGGATTTCCTTGCAGTACTATATTTTCAATTACTTGCATTCCATGCGCGGGTTCAAACTCTTCGGGTTCTTCTTCTTCCATCACATCAGTACCATTTATCCGAACACCTATTGATGGATAGTAATATGAAATTGCCCACTCAATTTTTTTATATGCTATTCTACAGGCCAACAACTTTTTTTTAATCGTGTCTGTCGTTACTTGTCCGGTAGTTATAGATGCATTCAGTAAGGCTGCAAGTTCGCTCGTTTGTTTTTCGAGATTTTTTTTATTCTGAATAAAAAGGGCGGTTGCTTTTTTTACAGGCATGTTAACGTCTGCTTCAAATGGCGTTAATCCTGAAACTAAAACTAACAATAACAATACGGAACAACCTATAATGATTCTTTTTTTCATTTTAACAATACATATTCAATAGGATGCATTTGGAAAATCATTCTTATCACAACAATTGCTGTCATACAAGTTGTATTAAATAAATCCCACGAATTTCAATATTAAAAGGAGAGAATAAAATCAATTGATGTTTCATAATGTTTTTTTAACCTGTTGGTAACAAACTGTAGTAAGAACTTACTGACATTCGTTATTACACAACTTAAGACTTTTTACTTAACCCTAAAATTGCTTTTGCATAACGTTGAGTATACATTTTTAATATTTATTAAACATTGGAGATGTTATTCTTGTTGATTTGGTAATATTCTAATATTCCTCATCAAACAAATACAAACAATATTTGCATGCGAAAATTTCTATTGAAAAATAGTCTTGAAAAATTATAATATCAAACACCTATTGCAAATGAAAAACAATACTAAAATTGAAACCCAACAGCAAATTAAAAATAGTTTTTTTGCAAGGGTTGTAGTAATGACAGTGCTGCTTTTTGCAGTAATGCTGCCGAAGATAAAAGCGCAAAGCTTGTATTGGAATCAGAAAGTAACCACAGGACAAGGCGGTTCAGGAAACTGGGATAAAACTTCAAGTTTTTGGAGTACGGCAAGTGGAACAGCAACTGTTGGAACCTGGTCGGATGGTAACACTGCTGTATTTGGAGGAACAACAGGAACAGTTACCTTAACAACCGGCATTTCGGCAACCGGCTTAACTTTTAATACAACCGCCTATATACTTAAAGGAACAAGTACACTAACATTAACAGGTAGCACACCCACCGCAGTAATTGGAGTTGGTTCAACCACTACTTCAACCACACAGGAAATTGATGCTCCACTTTCGGTTGCGAATCAATTGGTACTTTCTCCCGGTAGTTCAACAGGAAAAATAACTTTAAATTTTGGTCCTACCACATACAGTGTTGCTTCAACCAGTGTTTTCACAAATGGATTTAAAGTTCCCAACACATTTGCAGCAGGCAGCAGAATCAATGGAAATTTTGCCAATGCGTTTGGAACTTCAGGTAATGCAGGGACTATTGTAATAGACGCTAACGGTTTTATCCTTTCCAATGTGAGTGGAGAAACTTCAACTGCAGGAAATACAATTTATAATAACATTCAATTAAATCCGAGTGCGGCATCTAATTTCGCAGTTTCTTTAGGTGGAACAAAAGGTCCGGTAGCAGGGACTTTTCCTCTTAATTATGCAGGAGTTATTTCAGGTGCTTCAGATGTTTATTTAGGTAACAGCCCAACAGCCGGAGCCGCTTCCGGTGGCGGTGGTAATACAACCTTCTCGAACAGTGGAAACACATATACCGGTAAAACAGTTGTAAGTAGTTCTTCAGGGTATGTTTTTCAATGCGGTGTTGATAATTGTTTTCCTGCAACGAACCAATTTGTTTATGGTACAGGTAATGGTGGCGGGTTTGGTCTTGTTGACTTAAACGGACACAATATCACATTGGGGTCTATTGAATCCGCATTTACGGGAACTGTTTTAGGGATTACGAATACATCCGCATCAACTACAAACACAATAACAATTAACGGAGGTGGTACAAGCAACGCCAATGCTACATTTGGCGCAGTTATCGGTGCAAATAGCAGTTACAGTAATTATCAATATATAAATACTCCTACAGGTGGCGGCACTTATACCGGCAATAATAATATCGCACTTACACTTGGCGCAAATTCAGGAACATTAACTCTTACAGGTGTTAATACGTTTACTGCCGGTATTACATTATCAGGTGGAACTTTAATAATGGGAGTTGCAAACGCATTGGCTTCCGGACTTCCAGTAACACTAGATGGTGGAACATTAAGTTCAGGAGCGACTACCGGTTTTTCACAATCTGTAAGCACATTAAATTTAACCAACAATTCCAATTTAGTATTAGGAACAGGAACTCATACGGTAACTTTTGCTGCAAGTAACGGTATTTCGTGGACATCCGGAAAAACAATAACCATTACCGGTTGGACAGGCACTACAGATGGAGCACATAGTGGCACTGCAGGCAGATTGTTTTTTGGGAATTCAAGTTCGGGTTTAACTGCAGGACAACTTGCTCAACTATTATTTGTAGTAGGTGGTAATAATTACAATGCTACAATTCTGAGTACAGGTGAAGTTGTTCCGGTTTGTAATGCTCCGGTATTTTCTTCAACAACAAACACAAGCCCTGTTTGTGTGGCATCAACTTTTAGCCTTAGCACTTCAGCCACCGGAATTGCAACCCTAACTTATGCATGGGCAGGACCAAATGGTTTTACTTCAACTTCACAAAATCCTTCTATTAGCAACGCTACTACTGCAGCTACAGGCACTTACACAGTAACTGCTACCAGTGGTTGTGGAAGTACTGCTACCGCAACCACCACAGCAACGGTAAACGCAACAGTAGCTCCGTTAGTTAGTATAGGCATAACTTCAGGAAGTAATACCATCTGCTCCGGTGCAAGCGTAACGTTTACTGCAACTCCAACAAACGGCGGAACTTCACCAACATATGTATGGACACTTAATGGAGGCACCGTTGGAAATGCAAGTAATACATATACCAACAGTTCATTTAATAATGGGGATATGGTTGCCTGTACACTTACTTCCAACGCAACGTGTATATCAACAACTACAGCCTCATCAAACACTGTTACTATATCCATTGGTGCAGGAGCTTCTCAACCAAGTGATTTTACAACACGCAATAATACGTTTGTGTATCAGGGTCAATC
>CAVSHK010000022.1:0-4001 GCA_963727705.1 uncultured Bacteroidota bacterium | reverse complement strand
CTAGTAGTATTCAATACTCTGCGCCTTTTTATTTATCCACAAGCAAAATGATGAAATTTTTAGCAGTGGATCTTGCAGGTAATAAATCACCAATTTACACTAACAAATACATCATACACGACGTAACACAGCCCAAAATATTATCCACCAATCCCCTGAATAACAGTATCAATGTGCCAGTGAACAAGATAATCACAATTACCTTCAACGAACCTATAAAAGCAGGTGTTGATCTAAGCAAGATCACAGTTGCAAAGTACAACCCAATAATTTCACCAATTCTAACCAGACCGCTTCCAACAACCAAAATCATCAATGGAAACATTCTGTTAATTAAACTCAACACAGGTACATACAATACCAATACGAAATACACTGTCACCATACCGAATAATTCAATTAAAGATGTTATTGGGAACGAAATAACAACAACTAAACAATTTAATTTCACAACAACAGCGGAAAAGTAGAATGAAGTTAAATAAAACCTTACACATTTTTCTTATTTTTTTTTTTAAACGTATTAACTAATTTCTATACTTAAAATCAGTTTAAGTACTTTTTTTTGAACTATCAAATCATATCTCTTAATTCCATTGTTTCAAGATAATTCAATCTATTTACGAATAATAAATTGAATTAGTCCATATCATAAAAAAAAAGTTTTAAGTACGATGATTCTCTTGGATTCATACTTATACATTGTTCCAAATTGTAAATTCCAGTATCAAAAAAAAAATTAATTTTAAACTTTTTTTCTTGTATAATGTGAAGTGTTAGTTCCTTTATTATTCCATCTCTATCCTAGATGTTGTTAAATAATTTTTTTTAGGCAGTATAATATTATTCCTTAGGACCTATATCTTTAAATTTTATTGAACAAGATTCTCCTCCAACTCCCCAATGAGATTTAGGCACTTCATTTATTATGATTTCAACTGCCTGTGCAGGCACATCCACATCCACGAAAACTTGAGTGATATTTTTTATTAAATAATCAATCTTTTCTTGTTCAAAACCTTTCCATACATTTACTTGAACCATAGGCATTTACACATCTCCTTTTTATTTATTATCATCAATTATTATGTTAAAATGGAAATAAATAAATTTTGTTTCCCATGAATTTGGAAGATTATTAATACTTTTTTTACCATAATCGTAACTAGAGAAATCATTATTTTTGCATATGAATCATTTAAACTACAACCATTTCAATAAAAAAAATTTTCTGGATTAAAATATTTAAACAACGATATTATGAATGAATTTTCATTAGTCATATTATTTTCATTTTTACCAGCAATTGGAACCTTTGCAGGTGGTGCTATTGCTGAATTTGTTAATATAAGCAGACAAACATATAGTCTGGCATTACATGCATCTACAGGGATTATATTCGCTGTAATAAGTGTTGTTCTGATACCTCAAGCTTTAAAAGCCAGTATTCCATGGATTGTTATTCTGGCATTTATTCTGGGCGGTATTTTCTTCATTACAATAGACGGACTTATAAACTTTGTACAGGGCAGATTTGGTGGAGGTAAGTCAACAGCTGCATGGGCCATCTTTTTTGGTGTTGCTGTTGATTCATTAATTGATGGATTAATGATAGGTACAGGGGCACTGATAAATATTGAATTAGGGCTTTTTGTAGCTTTAGGGGTGGTTTCAGCAGATATACCTGAAGGATTTGCTAATATTGCAGCGTTTAAGGATAAAGGTATTAAAAGGAATATAAGAATCCTTTTAAATCTTCTGGCTAGTTTGCCTGTTCTATTAGGTGCTGGTGCAGGATATTTCTTTGTGAAGGGACAGCCTGTAATCTTTGAGTATATGATACTGGCATTTGCAGCAGGTGTGCTGTTAACAATAACTGCCGAAGAGATTATACCAGAATCACATAGAAATGGAGAGGCAAGGCTAGCAGCATTGGTTCTTATTTTAGGTTTTGCACTGTTCACACTAATTTCTACCTACCTGCATATATAAAAAAAGAATTAAAAATTTTTTAGAAACCTAAAAAAATGTTATATGATTTAATTTTTATTCTACAATTGCATGGACAAATGATAAAAAATCACATACCCTTCTGTTCTGATTTTCCCCATGAAAATATGCTTTTTTATAATCTTCACTTCTAATGTTTTTAATTTGTTTAAATCCATTATTAGCGAGAAATTCTTCGGTTCTTCCATCTTCTATTCCAAATTGTAGGGGTTCGCCTTGTTGTATAACAAAGTTTCGAATATTTTTTGCAATTTCATGTTTACATGTACCATCAATACTGATTTGGGATAATAATCAAAGATTATCGAACTTCCAGCTCTGAATTCTTTTGATATAAATGTGAAAATTTTTTCAAATGATTCTTGAGGAATATACATTGATTAGCCCTTCCATAATAAATAATGTCTTTTTGTTTGGATTTATAACCATTTTTAATTAAATTTTTACTTAGTTGCTGAGTTTCAATGTCTACAGGGATATATGTAACGTTAAATCAGTTCTGAACCAAATATTCTTGAATTTTTTCAATTTTGAAGCTTTGGGTATTGGGATGATCAACTTCAAATACCTTAATATTTTCTTTTAATTCTTCAATACGGTATGCTCGGGTGTCGTATCCTGCACCTAATATGACCAACTGTTCAATGCCCTTATCCAATTATTTCACGACAAAATCATCAAAATACCGTACCCTTGCTATAATTGAACTGCTCAATCCTGGGAATATATTTTCCATTTCTTCCATTTTGGATTTTGCTTTTTGGGGATTGTTTTTTTCCATATTCTACTATGTGGGGTTTATAAAGTGAATAGCATATGGATCATAACATATTCTTTCTTTTTTATCTTTAAAGACTCTTATACCTTTGCATGGCCATGCCTTCAGCCATTTTACTTGGAGATTCCTTTTCTATCTTTTTTGATTCTTCTTCTGTTTCATTTTCCATTTGTATCACTTCCTGACGTTATGTCATTTAATGACGTTATGTCATTCATATTATTTAATGCTTTTATGTAGATTTAATAAAAACCTAAAAAATAAAACTAATGTGAAAAATTATTTAATTAAAATGATAGTATTATTTTTTAATTTTATTACTTACCATATAACCTATAAACTCTCCAACATCAACTAGAAATTGTTCTGATCCGATTTTTTGACTTTTCAGTAGATTTTTAAGATCATGGAGGTAAATTATCAATATTGTTGGCAATCAATGTTAATAAAACACTTGCTTCGGCCGAATTACATCTGGCCGTAATGCTCCCTCATGTTTACCTTGTTCAATGGATTTATATAAGATATTTAACATTTCACTGCGTAAACTGATAATTTCATTCAAATATTCTCCCGCTGTATATTTAGGTATTGGAAAAAATTTCAAATTACCATCTAAAAGTTTTTTATAATCGTTATAATAATTACTTTCAGCTATGGACGTAATTTTATATTCGGTTTGCTCAATTTTTTCTATAGAAAATCTTCCTGAAAATAAATAGTTGAAACTTTTAGAGATGATCAGGATAGTTATTTGCAAAATTCGTAATATGCTTTCCTAAATGCTGCGAACTTTTCAATAGCTGTATTTGACTTTTTGTACTTCTTTTTTGATCAAGTTTTGTAAAATTATGGCTCCTCGAAGCACTATTGCAAAAAATAATTCTTCCTTATTTTCAAAATAAAGATAAATGGTTAATCTACCTAAATTTACTTCCTTTGCTATTTCATTTAAAGAAACATTTTCAAATCCTTTGAGAAAAAAATAAATTTTCAGCAGCATTAAGTATCTCATTACGTCTATTTTCTTTTTCCTATTCTCTTCTGTCCTTAGTCAACATATTGTTTCCTATATGAAATTATAATTATAATTTGAGTTTGTTAGTTCATATAATTTTTTTAAATAATTTTTTCTAAAAGGGTTTATTGAAAACATTTTTTTTTATTGTTATACTGTAGGGATAAACTGTAATTCATTCCTCGTTTTTATCGA
>CAVSHK010000021.1:0-22645 GCA_963727705.1 uncultured Bacteroidota bacterium | reverse complement strand
CTATAATTTTGTTATTTCTAGAAAATATAATAGTTTTTTTATTTTATATAAAAATATTGATTTTAAATATTTTACAAAATAACACAAAAATAAACAAAACAGGAATAAAGTAAAAAGTGTATCCACTTTTGTCTCAAGTTTTTTGTGTCATTTGCCATCATATATTTCAAGCTATGGCAACTGTAAATTATTACCTGAAAGGTGCATTAAGTGAGGAAAAAATAGAATTGCTGAAAAATACTGACAAAGCATTTCTGCAAAAACAATTAGATGTTCAATTACAGATATATCTGAAACTTTCAGTAGGTGGCGAAAGATTGCAGGTTTATACAAAAAAGCGAATAGCGCAAAAACTTTGGGACTTGAAAAAGCAGGAAGCCGACTGCAAAAGGTTCAAGAATGGCGGAGTAAAATTAAATGAGTGGCTCTCCGACCTGAAAACACAGGTCAGTAATTTTGCAGAGGAAAATGAAAATAATGGCAAGCATACTACCTCCAATGATCTGAAAGATATTTTGGCAAAGAAAATAATTGTCAAAACTTCTAAGGTAGAATTTGAAGATTACTTCAACAATTTTATATCAGCTCAAAAAACAAGTGATGGTTTTTCGCTCAAGCCTAATACCATAAAGAAATACAAAGGTTTTTATAATCACCTGAAAGCCTTTGCAGAAGATTCCAATCGCAAGCTCCACATTGCGAATCTTGATAAAAATTTCCTGTCGGAATTTAAAGAATATTTAATCTCTTATGAAAAAATATTGCCCGATAAGACTGTTGTAAAGCTATCGGACAATACCATAGCCAAATATATAAAAGCAGCTAAATCATTCATTCGGTTTTACATGAAAAAAAATTTAATCAAGCATTTTAATATAGCTGACGTCAAATCTGTGGAAAAAGAAGGCGAAATATTTGTGCTTCCAATAAAGCAAGTAGTCGCATTGCAAAACTTTGCTTTTAAAACGGAACGTCTCTCTAAAGTAAGAGACGTCTTTTGTTTCATGTGTTGGACTGGACAAAGGTTTTCCGACATAGAAAAAATAAAGCATAAGGATATATCCCTAAATGAAAATGGAGAGAAGGTTTGGAAATTGATTACTCAAAAAAACAATACCCGCATAACCGTTCCAATTACTCCTTATGCCGAAGAAATTTTAGCCAAATATAAAGAATACGAAACCCCTGTACCTGTCTATTCCAATCAAAAATTAAATGATGCGCTGAAGGAATTAGGAAAAGAAATCGGATTTAATCACTCGGTAAAAGTTGTAAAATATTATGACGGGGTAAAGTCGGAAGTATCTGTTCCATTTCACGAAGTGCTCACTACGCATATTGGGCGCAAATCATATATCACCAATAGTTTAATTCTCGGAACACCGGAAAGAGTTGTTAGGGATGTGTCAGGACATAGGGACGAAAAAAGTTTTCGGAGATATGTGAATTTAGCAGATGCTTATAAAAGTAGCGTTATCAATAAGGCTTTTAGTGTCGAGAATATCTCCAAGTTTTTATAAAAGAAGAAAAATAATGTATAATTTTTGGTAAGTTATGTAAGAGTGTTCAAAAAATAACCTTGTTCACATAAAGTGAACAAATAAAAATAATGAATATGATGAATATCACTAAAATCAAAACGAAATCGTTTTTTACCTATTTTTATGCAATGTTTAAACCTATATTCAGTTAAACAAACTTATCAGCTAATTCAAAATGGAATCGCAAAATATTGAATATAAAAGAGAGTGGAGTGATGAATATATTAAATGGATCTGCGGCTTTGCAAATTCACAAGGAGGGAAAATATACATTGGCATTGATGATGAAGGGAAGGTATATGAATTAAAAAATCTGAAGAAACTATTGGAAGATATACCCAACAAAGTGAAAGATGTTTTGGGTATTATGGTGGACGTTAATCTGAAAATAAAATCAAAAAAAAATTATATCGAAATTGTTGTTGAGAAATATCCTTACCCTGTAAATTATAAAGGACAATATTTTTTTAGAAGCGGAAGCACTAAACAAGAACTGAAAGGTGCAGCCCTCGACAGATTTATTTTAAGAAAACAAGGTGTTCGTTGGGATGGAGTACCGCAGCCAACACTCGCTATTAAAGATTTGTCAAAATCAGCCTTCAATTATTTTAAAGAAAAAGCTGTTGAAGCCAACCGTATAACACCCGAAGATTCAAAAGATAAACCGGAAATATTACTTGAAAAATTGCTTCTTAAAACAGATACAGGTTATTATAAACGTGCTGCTATATTGCTTTTTCATACCAACCCTGAAAAATATGTTACAGGTGCTTTCGTTAAAATAGGATACTTTTTCACAGATGATGATTTAGCTTTTCAGGATGAAATTCATGGAAACCTTTTTGAACAGGTAGAAAAAACAATGGATTTACTTTTAACAAAATATTTAAAAGCAGCTATTTCATACAAAGGCTTGCACAGAATAGAGCAGTACCCAATGCCTGAACCTGCATTAAGAGAAGCTATCCTAAATGCCATTGTTCATAAAGATTACAGCAGCGGCACTCCTATACAGATAAGTGTTTATGCTGATAAACTAATGATTTGGAATAAAGGACAACTACCTGATAACTGGACAGTAGCCCGTTTAAAAACAAAACATCCATCAGATCCTTTTAATCCTGATATTGCTAATTCCTTTTTCCGTGCCGGATTAATTGAAGCATGGGGTCGTGGCACTATCAAAATTTTAGATGAATGTAAAAAAGCAAAAGTTGCTGCACCTTTCTTCAAATATGATTTATCAGGCTTTATAATTGAGTTTAAGTATAAAGCTTTACACCAACCTATTTTACCAACTGCTGATAAAGTAGTCGGCAGTACTGCTGATAAAGTAATACATCATATTGCAATTGATGGTTCTATAACAATTGCAGAACTTGTTAGTGAATTAAAAGTTCCGGAAAGAACTTTAAAAAGAATATTCAAACAACTACAAGAAGAGAATAAAATTAAAAGAATCGGAAGTAATAAAGCTGGTACTTGGGAAATAGTGAAAAAATAAATGGCACTATAAATGGCACTATAAATGGCACTATAAATTGACAGAAAATTAACTAAGTGTCAAAAAATAGAATTATTTGATAGTTGTAATTCCCTTTAATTATAAATACTATCAGCCAACAATTCCGCTTGTTTCAATACAGTATCAATAGCTTTTTGTTGTTTATCGGGAGGATAACCGTATTTGTTTAAAGTTCGTTTTACCAAGCACCATCAATTTTGCTCTTGCACTTTCTCTTATTGTCCAGTCAATTGTAGCATTAGCTCTTACTTTTTCCGCTATTTCCCTTGCAATTATCTCGCAGTTGTCATCTCCCAATACTTGTACGGCACTGTCATTTATTTCTAAAGCATCGTAAAAAGCAAGCTTCATCTTTGATTCAATCCAAGTTTTTCGCCTTCTTTGTCTGCTTCTTTTATTTCTTTGCAATATTAATTAATTCTTGTATTATTTCGGCAGTTGTAAGCAAATTGTTTTGATATTTTTTAATCTGCATGCTTCCAACATTTCGAGAAGTTTTTTGCTTTTTACAAGATTTGTTTTTGCTCGTGCTTTTATTTCATCATTCAACAATTTTTTCAACAATTCAATGCAAATTTTTATGCTTCATTCCTTTTACCTCTAAAAGGAATTCATCGGAAAGATTCATCCTGATATTTCCGGCTTTTTAATTCCTGCAGCATCAAAAATATCTATTACCTTATCTGAACTTAACGCTTCATCAACAATTTGTTTTATTGCTGTTTCTATTTCTATATCAGTTTTTCCGCCCACTACCTTCAAACTTTACTAATCTTGCTTTTACTGCCTGAAAAAATGCAACTTCATCTTTTATTTGCATTGCTTTTTCGTGCGGTACAGACAATGCAAATGCCTGGCTTAACAAACGTTACTTCTCGGATAAATCTGTCTTTTCCATCTTGTAAACCCAAAATATGTTCTTCGGCTTGAAGTATTATTGAAAGTTTTTCTTTTGAATTACCAGCAAAAAATCGTTTGTAATTGAATCTTGTACTGTTCGCATAATACGCTTCTGGTTCTTCAACTAAAATATCTTTTTGAGTTTTGCTTTCTTCTGCAAACATCTGCGTACAACTTCCAGTTTTTCCATCATCACTTCAATCGCCTGTTCCAATGTTTCGGCTGGTTCGCCTTTACCTCCTGCATCACAATAAAAAGAAATGCTTTTTTTAAATCAGTAGCAATACCTAAATAATCAACAACCAATCCTCCGGGTTTATCTTTAAAAACACGATTTACCCTTGCAATGGCTTGCATCAAGTTATGTCCTCGCATTGGTTTGTCTATATACATCGTATGTAAACAAGGAGCATCAAAACCTGTAAGCCACATATCACGTACAATAACCATTTTTAATGGTCAGCTTGCATCTTTCATTCGTTCGGATAAATTTTGCGTTGTTCTTTGGTGGTATGATGTTTTTGCATTTCAGGACCATCGGAACTGGACGTAGTCATTACAACTTTAATAGCACCCTTTCCTAAATCGTCGTTATGCCATTCCGGTCGTAATGCAATAATTTCTTTATAAATGTCGGCTGCAATTCTGCGGCTCATTGCAACAATCATTGCTTTACCTTCAAATACAGTCTTGTCGCTGCTCAAAATGGGTTACAATATCTTTAGCTAAATTTTTTATCCTGTCCTGATTTCCAACAATAGCTTCGAGTTTAGCCCATTTTGCTTTTGCTTTTTGTTTTTCAGTTATTTCTTCATCTTCTTCCAGTTCACGGTCAAATTCCTCAATTAATCTTTTGCCTTCTTCATCTAAATTTACTTTTGCTAATCTGCTTTCATAATAAATTTTTACTGTCGCACCATCTGCAACGGCTTGTGAAATATCATATATATCAACGTATTGCCCGAATACATGCGGTGTATTTACATCCGTGCCTTCTATCGGCGTGCCTGTAAAACCAATATAAGTAGCATTTGGTAAAGCATCTCTCATGTGTTTGGCAAATCCATATGCAATACGTTTACCAATCACCTCTTTTGTGTTCGCATCTTTTTCATCAATCAATTTTGCTTCAAAGCCATATTGTGTTCGGTGTGCTTCGTCGGCAATAACAACAATGTTTGTTCTGTCTGATAATTGGTCGTATTCTGCTTTGCCTGTCATCGGGCATAAATTTTTGAATTGTAGTAAATACAATTCCTCCGCTATGCTACTTTTAACAATGTCTTTTAAATGCTCACGGTCTTTGGCTTGTGTGGGTTCCTGTCTTAATAATTGTTTGGATGCTGCAAACGTATCAAACAACTGGTCGTCTAAATCATTACGGTCAGTTATTACAACAACTGTTGGATTTTGCATTTCAGGCTCAATACTAACTTGCCTGTGTAAAACACCATTGATAAAGATTTTCCGCTACCCTGCGTATGCCAAACTACGCCGCCCTTTTTATCTCCGTTAAGCGGAAGTAGCACGCAATGTGTTTTCTACGGCTTTGTTTACTGCATAATATTGGTGATAAGCGGCTACTTTTTTAACAGTTTCAATTTGAATTAATCCTGTTTTGCATCTTCCTTTTTATTCTTTTCAAATACAATAAAGTTCCGCACCAAATCCAACAAGGTTGCTGGATTAAACATTCCTTTTACAAGCGTTTCTATTTGCGGAGCAAAACGCGATGCTTCTTTTTTACCATCAGCAGTTTTCCATGCCATATAACGGCTGAAGCTCGCCGACAAAGTTCCAGCTTTACATTCCATGTCCGTCGGAAATTATGCAAATTGCATTGTAAGTAAATAAACTTGGTATAGTGGCTTTGTATGTTTGCAGTTGCTCGTAAGCTTTGCGAATAGTAGCATTTTCATCGGCTGCATTTTTTAGTTCAATAACAACTAATGGAATACCATTTACAAAAAGCAATACATCGGGACGTTTGTTATTGATTCTTTTCAATAATGGTATATTGATTCACCACTAAAAACTCATTGTTTAAAGGATTATCAAAATCAATTAAAGAAACAATATCATTTTTTTCTTCTCCATTTTTTGAATAGGTAACCGTTACGCCTTCTGTTAAGAAGCGGTGAAATGCCTCATTATTGTTAAGTAAATCAGGAGAGCCAATACGTATAACTTCGTTTAATGCTTGGTTGCAAGCATTAGCTGGAACATCAGGATTAAGTTTTGTAATTGCAGTTAATAAACGTTGCTTTAATATAATGTCATCATAAGCATTGCGTTCTGCATTATCACCATCGGGAGAAATAACCACACCATGAACATATTGAAAACCTAAAGTTTTAAGTTCATCAATGGTGTATTGCTCTATATTATTTTCGGTGATGGGTTTCAAGAGAAATTAACCGTTTCAAAAAAATGTCTGCCTAACGAATATGGAATTAGCTTTTCATGTTGCAATCTACCAATGATAATGGCAGGATGCGTATTGAATTTTTTTGCAAATTCTTTTATTGCTTTTTCATCCAATGGTGCTGCATCAATTATTTCTTGTTGTTCCTCACTTGTTAGTGTCCATTTGATTGCAAAATTATCTGCCTCCTTTTCTTTTGCTTTGTCCTTTTCAGAATAATCAATATTTTCTAAAAAAATATCTTTTTTACCGTGTAATAAAATATGACCCGCTTCGTGAAAAAAAGTAAACCAAAAACTATCGTTACGCTTATGTCTTCCTGTAAGTTGAATAAGAGGCGAATCGTGCAACCACCTTGTAGAACCATTAATAGGGGCTTTGTTAATACAAGGTGTGTGTACTACTTTAACTCCTGCTTCCGAACAAATAGCTTGTAATTTTTTGAAAAAATCTGTTGGATGTTTTGCCATTACCGATTTTATTTCGGGTAACGATTCTTTAAATTTTTTATCCGAATAACTTTTTGCCGAAAGTTCCGATGCCTGCAATTCGCCCTTTCGTAACCATGCAGATACGGCATAGGGTTCTTTAGTATGTTTTAATGAAATACGAAAAGCTATTTTTAATTCTTGTTTCAAATAATAATCTTCCCATGCTGAATGATTGCTTATACCAAAAAAGGCAAGCAATTCAGATGTTTTTTCCTGTAAAGTAGTTTTCGTGGGTAACCACCCATTCTTTACCATATCAGAAATAGGAAATTTTTTTGCCCATTCTATTGATTCCGAAATAATTTCTTGGCGTTCTTCACGTGCAAGGTACTCATCATAATTGTATTGACGATTGAGCCAAAAATGCGCAGGTATTTTCAGTGTATTTTCAAATTGCACAGCCATGTCGGGTGTGATAGAACTTTTACCTTTTAAAACTGCTATAATGGTTTTTTCGGGTTTGCCTGTTCTGATACCAAACTCCTTTGGTCCCATATTCATTTCTTCCAACTTTTCAGCAAGTGTTTCGCCGGGATGAGTTACTATTTTTGGAAAATATTTATTTTCTTTTGTTGCCATTGTTTGTGGGTTTTGTAATTATTTGCCGTGATAATTTACTATTTCAAGTATTTCAACACCTTTTATTTCAATCCAAATGTATTTACCATCTTTATCGGTAGGGATAGGATTTTCATGAGGTTCAAAAACCAAACGATAAGGATTATCCAAATCGCAAGCCCATTGTCCTTTTCGGTTACCAGTAAGTTCATGATAATTGCCAGGTAAATGTTTTACATCTTCAAGTGTTATTGCGCCCCTGATGTCATCGAGTCGGATTTGTAGTTTTTCAGCTCTTTTTTTGCCTAATTCAGCCAGCATTTTTTTTTGGTCGTTGGCAATTTTTTCTAATTTGTTATTGGCAAAAGTGATATTCACGGCAAATATATATTATTTTTAATTAACAGCAGATGTAAGTCAAAATTATTTAAAATTAAGCTTGATTGCCTAACTCATTAATTTCGGCAATAAAGTATTAGTTTGTTAGATATTTGATAAGTTTTATTTATTCTATTTGAATAATTTATCAATAATTTCTTTTATTTCGGTTGAATCAATTCCGCCATCAGGTTTATCTCTTGTCAAAATAAGCTGTTTATCTGCGTTAGGATTCTTTTTATAATCTAGGATTTCGTTTCTTTCATACCACTCCTGCTTCCGCTTCCATTTACTTCTGTAATCATCTTTTGTAAGTAATCCTAAATGTTCCCAATAATATATAATTCCCGAATTTGGATCCTCTATTGTAAAATCAGGGTGAATTATTATTCCTTTTTCATCCGTAATCGCAGTTTCGTATGCGTACTTTAGATTGTTGTTATGCAGCTTGTCTGCAATTATTACTTCAGACTTAGAAATCATAAACTCTCCTTTTTCAGATACTTGAATATATTTTGTATCATAGAATTTCTTGTTTACAAATTTCAATTTAGGTTCGCTAAATAAATCAGTTAATCTCCTTCCAGTTTCGGAATATTCACCAGTAGTAAATTTTTGATAATCTTTAAAATTGCCCTGATGAAGTATTACAATTCTATCTTCTTGTCTTGTTAGAGCTGTATAAAACAATTCTCGTGATAAAACGGGACAAGGGTTAGGAAGAATAAACAATACAACCTTGAAGCCGCTGCCTTGTGATTTATGAACAGTTATGGAATAAGCTAATTCCATTTGAATTTCACCATCTTCTTGAAAATCCTTTTCCTGAAATGAATAAGCATAATTCGGTTGCGATGAAAAAGCAACATAAATTGGTCTTTTAAACTTTTTTTCATCCTGATTCCAATCGCCATAAGCACCTATATGTAATCCTATTTCTCCGTTTGCAATGTACCTTAACATATCATTATCTTCAATTCTGTTAGGATTAAACATATAATTCCAAGGCTTTTCCCATCTCAAGTTTCTAGTATTGATGACTTTGTCTCCGTAAACAATTCCATCATCCGCAAAAGGTCTAGGTTGTTTTCTTGGTGCAAATCTTTCTTGTTTAGTCTTCCAGTCATTATACTTCCCCGGAAAGATTGCCTTTTCTTTAGTTTTACCTCTAAATATTTTTTGAATTTTTTGATTCAAAACTTTAGTCCCATAACCTGCCGTTCTACTGGGAGATAATATTTGCCAGTTCTCAATTTCTTTAGCAGATTCAATACCAAAACCTGACCAATTACTTTTCTCCATATAATAATTTGAACCTAATGAAGCATCAAAATTTGCCTGTTCATTACGCCGAACTTTACCCGGAATACTTTCTAGGAGTTTTGCAATCTCGGAGTTAGTAACATCAATTAAAATTTCTTCAAGGTGTTTAACATTGTGCCATTCAATAAATTTAATATTATCCCATTCCCTTTTATCATCTTCGGCGATTTCTTTAAAAATATCTAATTCCTGTTTTTTAATTTCATCATCGCTGAACCATTTTCCTAGTCTAACATCTAAACGTTCTACTTCTGCATCAGGGATAATATTTTGAGAAAACTGTCGGAATAAAACTTTTAATTCTGCAACGCCTTTCTTTTCTTGTTTCAAAAATTCAATGGTATCCACAAAAGGTCTTCCCGCTCCAATTGGAGGTATTTGTCTATAATCACCCACTAAGATGAATCTTTCAACTCCTGTTAAACTATCCAATAATGCTGCTAATTGTTCTTCCGTAAGCATAGAAGATTCGTCAACGATTACAGTATCGTATTTTACTGTTTCTGCATTTGGATTAATTAAATATTGACCTGTATTGGGATTATAGCGTCCTGCTTTTAATAAAAATTGAGCGAGCGTTTTGGCATCCTTACCCATATTTACTCTTGCTTTTCCTGTCGGAGCTAACCTTAATATTGTTCCAGAGCTTATAAAAGGTTGTTCGCAAAGAATATTCAATAAAGTTGTTTTTCCTGTTCCTGCCGGACCTATTAAAACGGAAACTCTACTGTTTGCTAAAACATTTAATGCGTGGGCTTTTTCTTGTCGTGCTTGTTTATCTCTTTCTTGATACCAAAGCGGTTTGGATTCATCTATTTTTCCAAACTTGTTTTCTATAAGTTGAAGCCAATCTTGTTCTATAGATGGATTTATGTTCCGTTTAATTCTTTTTTGGACAAAGTTTTTTATCTTATCCTTTATTATATCAAAGCGTTTCAGTTTGAAATAATATACCTCCTCTTCAGTATCTAAAACATTTCTGATTATTTCTTCTTTCAAAAATTCTTCAATAGCAATAAGATTTCTAATTGACGGATTACATAATGGTTGCAAAGGCTGTTCGTCAAACTTTGTTACTAATTGGCTGTCGGTAAGCAAAGTATTTCCTTCAAGCGCCGATTGCTCCAATATCTGAATTCCAAATGCTCTTATTCTTCGTTGGTCAAGTGGAGTAGAAATGTCCGTAAGCTTTGACAAAGGAAACTTTTCAAGAATTTTTGCATCAGCAAAAATAGCTTTATCAATTATAGACACAGAAAACTGAACATCATCTAACCTTGTTTCTTCATAAAGCAAATAAGGGTTTTTGAGATATTCAATTTGATCCTTTTCTTTTGAGTCAATAACAGAATCAACTTGGTCATTATCTACATTCATTCTGCTTAATAATTCCAAAAAATTCTTTTCTTCCTTACTATAACTGTTCCATGTAGCCTTTTGAGTATCGCTAATTCTTACTTTTAAATTTTTTGATAAGAATGATGAATCCCCTTTAAATATTAACTCTACATAATCCCAAGGATTTTTAATTACTTCGTCTTTTTCTTCGTCACGAATAATTTTATCTAACTCCCAAGCTATTAAATTCCCTTCACTGATTTTTAGCCCTGATAAAACAGCACCAAGACCGGGAAAAGGTCCTCGCATTTTCCAAAGTCGTGAAAGCTCAGTATCAATCCATTTTAGTTGGTGTTCATAGTTTTTATCAGGCAGTAAAGTTTCAAACTTCTTTAGTTTTTCATGAAGTATTAAAAGTGATTCAATTGCTGAATCATTTGTAACCCATTCTGAACCGTAAGAAAACTCTTCAAATGTTGGTGCAAAGGCAATATAGTCCTGTATGTGAATAGTATCATCCTTTTCTACGACTTTAAAAAACTCTTGATACGGTAACAAAAAACCATTATCAAAACCTTCTCTTATTGTATGAAAAACGGGTCTTTCCCATAAAGTGCTTCTAAATGTTTTAGGAAGTGATTCATCATATTCATATTCAGTTAATTTTCCAACTTCTGAAATATAACCAACGCCTATTAATATTCTCGAAGTTGTGTCTATAAATGGAACATTTTTGGCGTAAATAAATACTAAAGAACTTTTTGCTTTTATAGGACTAATAAACGCATCTAACAAAGCTCTTTGATTATCAATTTGCTGTACCCATGCATTTTCAAATCCCAATGAAGGTTCTTTATTAGGCTCGTATGGTATCTGAAATACAGCAGCTTTTTCGGATGTATTATCTTTTGAATTTTTCAGCATCCAATTGTATGGGATTACAGAAAAACTAAAGCCCGGATAACAATAAGTAGTTTCTTTATAGTGACCATAAAACTTATTGTTATTATCATTATTACTATATGGATGATTTACTTTTTTATAAATTTTATGTGATGACATAAAGTGTACTTTCTCTCCAACACAAGGGGGCAATTTATCTTGCTCCAATTCATGAAGCCAACTTTCTGCAATGTCTTCTTCTTGGTCAGGATTTTTACCTGCATTTATTCTTGGTAGAAACATACATGAGCCATTCTCTCGTGGATTACAACATACTTTTCCATTCCACCCTGCATCATGCCAAGGAACTCTAACAGATAAATGTTTTGTGGGTATATTCATTTTATGAAATTATAATTTTGAATTAAGATCATTAATCCTTTGTTCGTAAGCACTTATCCTATCAATGGCTTGTAATATTTCACTAGTCCAAATACTGTCACTCGGCAACTGAAACCAAAGAGGATTTCCCCCTTGACTTGGATAACCAATTTCATCTTCGTCATCTCCATTCCATCTCATTGCAAGTCGTGTATCGCTATTTCCCCATTTTCCGTAAGCAACTGAAAAATCTCCGTTATTATAAATAACAGTATGAACATGGAATTTTGCTGGTTTCACTTTTTCAGGTTGCATAAATTATTTTATAAAATTAATAATCACATATCCCATTCTTCAATTAACCCTTCATTTTGCATTTTATCCACAAAGAGCGGCGCATCTTCAGTTAAGTGGCTACCATCTTCTCTTACAATACCATCATGAGGTTTTGTGTAAATAGTAGCTCCAGTCATATCAATAAAAAATTCTATAGCTGATCTACCAAGACCGGAACGTGGTATAGGGCTGTACATTCTAGCCAGTAAAAATCTTTCAAAACTTTCATTCTCGTCGATAAAACGAAATTCATCTCCAATTTCTTTGTCATTTTCTTTGAAAGTGATCGTTGAATCAAATTCGTCATAAACAAGTGTAATAATTCTTCCTCCTTGTATTTTATAGTCACGTTCGTCACCTCTGTCTTCTAGTAAAAGAGCTATTGCCATAATGAAAATATATTTTAGTTAGTTTTTATCATTCATTTTTACCCTTACCTCCCCACTCATTAACTTTGGCAATAAGGTATCGCGAATTTGAGTGAGGGTAGAAATTTGTGTTTGATTAACTTCTATTTTATTTATTATAGAATTGAATTCTTTTTTGTATTCATTTATTTTGTCCTTAGGGGGTATTTTAAACGAAATGTTTTTAAGCCCCTCAATTGTTAATGCTTCTTGTGTACTTCCAATTTTAATTGATTGCAATTCCTCTTGTCCGATCTTAGAAACTAACCATAAATAAATTATAGAACTAGGTAAGCCTTTAAAGTCTTTAAACCAAGTTAAATTTCCATCTTTAAAATAGAATCTTTCTGACTTTCGCACTCTATATGCAACGCCCAAAGTTCCTACTGAAGTCATAAGAATATCTCCTTCATTGGGAGATCCAAACTTGTTATTTATTTCATCAAATCTTTCATTTGAAATATAAAGCTCGCTATTTGTGGTGCCAGAATTTCTTACCATACAATAGACTCATACATTCTTATAAAACTGCAAATTGCCGTCATAAATTATTTTTCACTTTCACCTCCCCACTCATTAACTTTGGCAATAAGGTATCACGAAGTTGAGTGAGGGTAAGAATTTGGTTTGAGTTAATATTAATTTTATCCCAAGAATCTGAAACAATTCTTGAAAAACTATTTAATTTTTCTTGTGGCGGTTTTTGAAATTCAAAGTTTGCAATGTCTGATGGTTTCAATGAAGGATAAGTACTTGTTGCACCTTCAGCAATCATATCAAAATATTCTACATTTTCACTCCTTGTCAATAAAATGTAAAGAAAATGTGGGCTGAAATTTGTACTGCTAATTACACAAAAACCGGTAGAAACTATTGTATTTGATTTTACCCCATGTAGTAATCCATAATGCCTTTGGATAGGTCTTACTAATGAATATATAATATCATTATCATCCACAATTCTTTGTGCTCTGCTTGGAGCTTCTTTCAAATTAAAAGTTTGATATTCCGCCACCCTTCCTTCAGTTATCGATCCCGTGTCTAAATATTCAATTTCAGTAAAGGGGTAATTTTTAGATTTTGTTTTGGAATTAATTTTAGCAACATCAGAAATTTTGACAACTTCCCAACTCTCATCCGCTTCCTCCACAAACCATTGCCTAAAAAGCGTTTCAGCTAATTGCTCCAACGTTTTATTTTGGCGGTGAAGTAAATCTATTTTATCATCTAAACTACTTAATACTTCGGCTATGTTTTTTTGTTCGAGTTGAGAGGGTAGTTTAAATTTGTATTCTTTGATTGATGTCGGTGAGGTGTGCATTATTGAGGTTCCACTTGCAGCTCCGGCAATAAAGCCTTGATAATCTTTTGTTCTCATCAACCAATATGCAAAATCTTTCACAATATCATTAGAAATAAATTTCACTAACCCAATCCGTTGGTTGTGTAAAAAATGAACATCTTTTTGTTTTGGAATTTTAGCAGAATAGCCCAAAGTATCTGTTTCTTGGCTTAAATCTGTCATTGTAACAACAATATCATCCGCTTTAAGAATATAGCTTGGAGGGAACTCTCCTTTATAGTATTTATATTTATCATGTTTAAATCCACCACCAATATTAAAATTTCCTGGCGTAACAAGAATATCACAAGTTGGTTCGGAAGAAATATATTCACCTTTAAAAGCAAATCCATGTTTTATGTCAATTAAATCTCCTAACGTATGTTCTTTCCAGTTGGTCATAATTAGTTTTTAGTACAAATTGTTTCCATACTTTTAAAGTGGTCTGGGTCAATTTTATTAATAATATTCAAGATGTCATTTACAATTGTTGTTCCTTCATGTTCAATATTCTCAATAGTGTTCTCGTGCGTTTCAATCCTATCAAGGTGAGAATATTTATTTAAGAAATAATATATTTTTTCGGTTGTTGCGGCATCAACTCCTTTAGATTTCGCCATTGTTAATGCACCTTGTATTCCCGCCTCGTCAGGTTTTTTGAATGCTGAAAAGGATTCTAAAACCCTGCGGGCTGCATTAGCGAGGGTAAATGAATCGTCTTGGGTTAAATTTTGATTTAATTTAAAATCAAAAAGTTTTTTAAACACATAATGGTATTCGGAATGGTAACTCAATAGCGACTGGTTTGCCGGAATAATATCCCCGTATTTTATTTCGTAGAAAGTGGACTTGATAATAGCAGTAGCATTTTTATCTTTTTTATTTTTCTTTTGCATCCAATCTCTAACCAACTTGAAGAACCAAAAGTTGTGTGTTAAAACAAATAGTTGTTTCGACTCTTTGCAATTTTCAGTTATAAATGTAAAAGCATTGAATAAATGATTACTGTCAAAGCTGGAAATGGGATCATCAAAAACAATAATGGAATCCTTTACATTATTATCATTTTCATTAAGCTTTACAATAAAGTAAACAAGTGCTATTGCTGTTTTTTCACCTTCGCTTAAATTTAGTGCAATAAAATTGCCTCTTTTCAGTAGATAACCACCATCTTCATCTTTTGTTAATGAAATATCATTTCGGGCTAAAAACTTATGAAGATTTTTATTTATTAAATCAATGGGCAGTAAATCATTTTGCAATTGAAGTTGTTTATTATAAATATCCATCTCCATTTTGCTATCTGCTACCCTTTTTTCGTCCTTATCCTTTTGCTGAATTATAATTGAACCTAATAAATTTTTAAAATTATCAGTAATGGCTTTTTCAGCTACAAAATGTTTTTCTAATTGTAGTTTACACTCTTCAGCTTCCTTTTCAAATTCATCAACACGTTTATTCTGATGTTCAATAATAGCATTTAATATTTCTATTTCTTGATTATAGAATATATCCCAAGTAGAGCCTATGTTTTTTGTGGTAAAATCAGTTTTTATTGGGTTTTGAAACTTAGAATCTAATAACTGATTGTAAAAATCTAATCCTTTTTTTATTTCTCTTACACATTCATTTATTCTATCAACGGTTTCGTCTATCTTTATATGGTACTCGGAATAAAACAGTTGTTTGTTGACCGTCAATTCTTTTAAGTAAAACTTTTGTATCTCGGCTTTCTTTGCTGTAATAGCATTTTGGAGGTTTTTAAATTCTTGATTGAAGTGCTCCGATAATTCAGCAAGTTTTTCATCATCTAGTTGTTTTCCGCAAAATTCACAATTATTACTTTGATGATTATGATGAATTTCAATTCCTTTTTGAACCCAATTTGCAATATCATTGTTCTTTTTTAATCGTTCAATAGTTTTAATTACAGGTTTTGTTCTCACAATATCACAAACCTCTTTATAGAGTGTATCATCAAATCCTGTTGTTATTGTATTATACTTTAATGTTATTTTACCTACACTTTTGTTTTGAGCAATAAATGTTTTTTTATTCTCAAAAATATTGTCTTTTAAAACACAATCTTTCAAACTCGGCTCGTCTTTAATTTGTTGCCATATGCGTAGTGTATCTCTTTTATCGTAATTTGAATTAGAAAAAATGGTGTTTCTGAAAAATGCACGTAGTGTTTCCCCAGCATTTTTATAAAATTCATCTTCTGTTTTTGTGCTTGATTTATATAATTCTATTGCTTTAAAAAAATCCTCGCCTATTTTTTTATGTTCTATAATTAGTGCGTCTATTTCTTTTTTTAAATCAGTATTTTCTTTTCCTATGTAAATTATTGATTTTGCTTCTCCCTTTTCTAACTCCGTATTGGCTTTAATGAATGATTGATTAAATACTTTTATAATCGGTACAGGTGTTTCAAATGATTGATTAATAGAAGAACCTTGTTCATCAATTAATTCTATTTCAAATTCACATTTTTTGTATTCATCAATTGATTGTTTTAACTCAATTGCACGAAATAATTTTGACAAGGTCGATTTTCCACTACCATTCCATCCATAGAGCAAATTATATTTAGTGAAAGAAAATTCAGTAGCTGGTTTCCAATTCTCAAAAATCCCTAGATTTTTTATTTTAGTAATCTTTTTTATCATTTCTTTTCCTTTTGTATCCGTTCAATCTGTTGAGCAATGTCATCCACAATATTTTCTGTGCATTTTGCAATTACTTCTTCAAATTCTTTTTTGTTAGGTAAATCGTGATATAATTTTTCAAATAAAATATTTTGTGTCCTATGTATTCCCAAGCCAATGGTATAATTGTAATTATTGGTTATTATACAGATGTCTTGCCATGCGTCAAACGCTTTTGTTCCGGCAGGTTTAAATCCTCGCAAACGTATCCCAATTCTAAATTCGTCAAACTCTTTAAATTTTTTCACATGTACATGAGTCTCTTTGTCTGTTTTGTGCCCTTGATTACCTGTCCAAATCATTATTTCAGTTCCACTAAATTCTTTTGAGATTGTTGCAAGAGCTTTTTTAACTCCATCCCTGAGAGGTAATACTACATTTGTGAAAATTCTTTCAGATGTTTTTGGAGTGCGCTTTTCTTTTACTTTGGGTTGCTTTAATCCGCTAATCAATTCTTTTAGGTGGTCGAGTTTTTTATCAACTGGACTTTTTAATTCTTCATACTCTTTTTCAATTTCGGCTTCCAGTTCTTCAATGCTTGGCATCTCTGTTTTAAGCTGTTTTGGCAAGGCATTAGCCAATTTATAATCGGATACACCAATTGGTGCTTTTATATTTTGAAGAGAATATTTTACTACTGTTTCGTTTGGTGTTTTGCAAAGTAGTACACCAATGGTGGGGTTATCTGTTTCACCTTTTAATTGTTCGTTAACTGTGTTTACATAAAAATTGAGCTTGCCCGCATATTCCGGTTTAAAATCACCAACTTTTAATTCAAAAACAACAAAACAATGTAAATGATAATTATAAAAAAGTAAGTCTAAAAAAAAGTCATCGCCTTGTACATTAATATTTTTTTGATTACCTATATAGGCAAAGCCTTTTCCCAACTCAAGCATAAACTCTTTCAGGTGTATTATCAATGCTTTTTCAAAATCTCGTTCCTTAATTTTTTCACCCATTGAAAGAAAATCAAAAATGTATTGACTTTTTATAGTCTCATTGGCTAAATCGGAATGATATTCAGGGAGCGTATTATTAAAATTGTTAATGCTTTTACCTATTCTTTTATGTAATCCGCCTTCAATTTGGTGAACCATTACATCGCGGCTCCACCCGTTTTTTATGGTTTCCTGTATATAAAACAGGCGTGTTTCTTTATCCTTTACTTTATCAAGTAGAGTAATGTGATGATACCAGCTTAATTGCGCAAGTGGCACTTGCGTAATTGTGTTCTTTTGTTTGGCGGCACTTTTAGTTTTCGCAAGTGGGGCTTGCGTAAATTGAAATTCGGGATAGTTGGATGCAAAAGTTTGCATATATACCAAATTTCTTTCTGAAAGCCCTTTCATATCAGGAAATTCAGCTCTAAGGTCTTGAGCTAACCTTTTTATCACCTTAGTTCCCCAACCTTCCGTTTTTTGCTGTTGCAAAATAATATTACCAATTTCCCAATACAAGCCTAATAATTCAGTATTAACAGCAATTGCAGCTTTAATACGAGCTTGCCTGATTTTGCCTTTTAAGCTGTCTAATATTTTTAAATAATCATTTTGCAATTGGCTCATACTGTATTTTCTTTAAATTATTTTGTATGCGTTTGCTTAATTCCGCTTCTTCGGCAATCTGTTTATCTAATTCGGCTTTTAGGCTATTAAAACGTTCAGCAAAATTAAAGTCGTCTTCATCATCCGGCAATCCAATGTATCTACCCGGTGTAAGCACATAATTTAAGTCCTTTACTTCTTCAATACTTGCACTTTTACAAAAGCCTTGTATATCATTATACTCCCCTTCACCCGTACGCCAGTTGTGGTAAGTGCCTGCAATTAAGGTAGTATCTTCCTCACTTAAATCACGGTTCTTACGGTTTATTAAATGCCCGTGATTACGAGCATCAATAAATAATATTTCGCCTTTACGCTTTTTCTTGTTCTCTTCGTATAAACCATAAACAAGCAGGTATTTGAGTATTTAAAAATAACTTGGTCGGCAAATTTACGATGCAGTCAATCAAATCATTTTCAATCAGAGCCTTTCGTATATCTCCTTCGTTATTGGTTTTGGTAGTTAATGCACCTTTTGAGAAGTACAAAGCCCGCCATTCCGTTGGTGCTAAGATGATATAAGAAATGTTGTATCCATGCATAGTTTGCATTTCCGGTGGGCGGTGGTAACTTTTGACCCAATATACTCCATCGTGCATCTTTTTGTAATAGTTCGCCACTCCAGTCGCTGTCATTAAATGGAGGATTGGCAATAATATAATCGGCTTTTAAATCTTTGTGTGCATCGTTTAAAAAACTTCCTTCGTTATTCCATTTTACATTGCTGCTATCAATACCACGAATGGCAAGATTCATTTTTGCCAGTCGCCATGTTGTTTGATTGCTTTCCTGTCCATAAATAGAAATATGGTCTTTAGGATTGATGTAAATTTTTTACCATTATTCTTTTTATAATGATCCTGATGGTGCTTAATAAATTTTTCGCTTTGAACAAACATTCCACCACTACCACAACAAGGGTCGAACACTCTGCCTTCGTATGGTTCAAGCATTTCAACCAATAATCTTACAACACTATGCAGGGGTATAGAATTGTCCGCCCTTCTTTCCTTCGGCTAAAGCAAATTCACCAAGAAAATATTCAAATACTTGTCCTAAAATATCTTTGCTCTGCGCTTCTTTTGTGCCAATTACGGCGGTACTCACCAAGATCAATCAACCCTCCTAAACTTTGTTTGTCTAATTTTTCCTGTGCATATACTTTTGGTAAAACGCCTTTGAGTGATGGATTATCTTTTTCAATGGCATCCATTGCATCATCAATATCTTTACCAATGGTAGGAAGTTTGGCTTGTGCCTTGCAGCTATTTCCAACGTGCTGATGGAGGAACATAGAAAACTTTTTCGGCGAGTGTATTCGTTTTTGTCTTCGGGGTCGGCTCCTTCGTATTGTCCTTTGCCTTTTTTTAGATTCTGATACAATTCATTAAACGCATCGGAAATATATTTTAAAAATATTAAGCCCAATGCTACGTGCTTGTATTCCGCAGCATCCATATTTTTACGAAGTTTGTCGGCTGCCTTCCAAAGTTTTTTTTCTAAGGCTTCTTCAACCACTTCTTTCTTCTGTTTTGCCATAGAATTATTCAGTTAACTGATTTATTTGTGTGTTCATTACAGATTTTATATCTCTCATTAAAATTATTGACAATAATATCAAATATAGATTATTACGATGATAGTTTGAAGAAAACCAACAACTTTTTGATGGGTAAAATTACTTTTATATTGGTATTAATTCTACACTTGGCTGTTTTAAATAATATTCAATCAAAATAACAGCAAGATTGTTGTATAATACGTTAAACAAGGGTAAAAAAATACATTAACCGTAAAATATCCGTAAAACAACAGTAAACTAAAAGCTGACAACAGTAAATCATGCGTAAAATAAAACGTATAAGCGTAAATTATCGGCGTTAAACAACAGCAAAACCGTAAACTATCTGTCAATGAGGCTAAGAACATGAGTAAACTTTACTTTTAGTTCGTCCGATAAGTGTAACGTAATATATCTTTCTCTCGAATTTTTAATGCCGTTATACCAATTGTTTGCTTTCGGGAAAAGGGTATCGTTGATAAACTTCCAATGTTGGTAGTCCTTTGGTAAACTATTGAATTGATGACCTCGATGAAACCGTATAATATCATCACAAAGAGATTTTACTTTAAATAAATATGTTTCCTCTTGTTGATTGAAGGCTAATATTTGCTCAAGCCATCCTTTTAATATTTTATTAGCATCTTTTTTGTTTCGCTCTGTTTCGTCATGTTTAAAGGTTTCAAAAAGACTTATTCATATAGTTTGATTGCTCTTCTTGTTCTTGTTGTAATTGAGCTTCTTTCTTTTTTTGCGCCTCCGTCAATTGTTGCTCCAGTTGATTTATCCTTTCGGCTATTTGATTTTGTTGAATCAAATTTTCTGTTTTTCTCTTCTGCGTCAAAGTTCCTTAATCTGTCGAGGTATGCGTTTTGTTTGCATGCACCGGAACAAAATTTTGCATCAAATCTTTTGGCGATAAATTCTATGTTGCAGTATTCGCAATGTTTGTTTGTTGTTTTCATCATTGCATAGTTTTATGAATATTTGGCAATAGGTATTTCTTGTATTAATAAAATTTATAAAAACATAAAAAGTAGCTTACTTACCTTACTTGTTTACTTAGTGGTTTTTAATCGTTTGGTTTACAGTATAAGTAACAAAGTAACCTACTAAGTAATCATCAAAAAAGAACATTACTTAGTTACTTATACTTTAAATAGGGCTGTTTAGAGGTAGTAAGTAAGCAAGTAATCATTTTTATTATTCTTTGAAATAATTAATGTAGTATCCTTTCACTTGATATTGCCCATTATACTTTTGGCTTTTTTCAAAGCCTAATGTTTTTAATGCCTTACCCAAATTGTTTGTGTTTAACCTAACATGAGGATATTTTTCTGTCAAATAGTTTTGCATTTCAGAGGCATTATAAAATACTTCGTGTTTTTCCTTAGTACCGGGTAAATAGTTTTGTTGTATTAAATCCATTTCGGGAGTGGTAATTTGAAAGTCTTTGTTCACAGTTTCATTTTCGTTGATTTCGTCTTCGCTCAACTGATATTTAAAACCTGATTTGAAGAGGGAAAAGGCTTGGCTCCACACTTGGTTAATGTCAATATTCTTTTGATAATCCCAATTGATACTATTAATCTCAAAACAGAGCCAGCGCACGGAACCTGTTTCATCGGTCAGAAATTCAGTTTTGTTTGTTGAGCCGATAAAGCTTGGCGCGTCTTGATGTAACAGTTGGTTTTTTATCATACGGTCTGCGTATTTTGATATAATCTTTACTGAACATACTTTTAAGAGTGTTCAGTTCTACTTTGGAAAGTGTTGCTAATTCATCAAGATTAATAAAAAAGTTTTCGCTTAAACTAATTAAGCTGTCTTTATCAATACTGATATTTTCAGCATAATAGCTTTTTAGTTTAGAAGGGCAGAGCCAACGGCAAAAAGTAGATTTACCGCTATTTTGTTTGTCGTGTACCAATATAAAGGCTTGTTTGTTAAAAACACCGTCAAGTAAGGCGCAGGCAATTGAACGTACTAACATTTTTTTGAAGTGTACATTAAATCTATCTTGTTCTTGGCTTTTACATATTTTGATAGTTGGATGATATAATCGGTATCGCCTTCTTTCCATGCCAGCAAGTTGTTGAAAATAGTCCACCAACGGGTTATATACATTAACAAAATCCGAGCGTAACAAAGCCATCAGATTTGCCATAGAAAATTTAATATTGTTATGCTGTAATACCCTGAAAATGGTGTTTTCATTTAATGATTTATATTCTGTTTCTTCTTTTGCTTTGTATTCTACTTCATTAGAAATTTCATTATAACGGATGTTATATAGCTCGTTTAAATGTTTTTCTACCTGTTCAAAATTTGAAATTTTAGTTTCTTTTATTTTTTTCACGCTTCGGTTCCTTTGAGCTTGGTTTTATTTCAGGACGTAAGCCGTCAATAATGGCATCCGCTAAATCATATCCGTCATTCCGTTCGGGAAATAGATTGATAACTTCAAAATTTTGTTCGTATTCTTTTAACCTTTTCAATGTGCTGTTTTCTTTTCCGGCTTTATCCGCATCATTGAGGTAATAAATATTACGGTTAAACAGCACATGAATTTTTTCTCCGGTCAATTTATTGTTTCCTCCAGTGGCTAACCAATCGAATTGGGGATAAAAGAAACTGGCTATGCAAGCGGTCTTCTCACTTTCTACAAGGCAAATATTTTTCTCATTGCTTAATAAATGTTCTCCATACAAGCAGAGAGAATATTTTTCGTCCTTGTTATTTGCTTTGAGTAAATAAGGTGTTATTGCTTTGTTTCGTTTGCAATAAATACCGTATTCAATATAAACAACATTGACATATCCTTTGTTTTTATTTTGATACACAAAAGCTGTTTTGGTAGTTATTGTTCCAACATTCCATTTTTGCAAATGTTCATCGGTGATTTTTAAATCTTCTTTGCAGAATTTATGAAAATTAGAAGT
>CAVSHK010000020.1:0-15042 GCA_963727705.1 uncultured Bacteroidota bacterium | reverse complement strand
CCTGTAGGAGGAACTATATGCGCGGCATCACCTACCGAAAACAACTTTTTATATTGCATGGGTTCTACCACAAAACTGCGCATTTGCGTGATGCTCTTCTCTAAAATTGGTCCTTCATTTAATTTCCATCCATCACTCGCCAAACGAATTTGCAGTTCTTTCCAAATGCGTTCATCAGTCCAGTTATCAATAGAATCATCAGGGTCAACTTGCAAATACAAACGACTGATTTGCAAGGAACGCATGCTGTGCATAGCAAAGCCCCTTTCATGATAAGCGTAAATTAACTCGTCTGTTGAAGGAGCAACTTTTGCAATGATGCCTAACCAGGCATAAGGGTATTTTTTATCGACGTTTTTATTAATTCTTCTGGAATTGTTTTTCGAGAAATACCATGAAAACCATCACAGCCGGCTACAAAATCACATTCTATAATTTGTCTTCGCCTTGATGATTAAAAAACATTTTAGGTTTTTCTGTTTCTAAATCTTCAATCTTTGCGGCTTTTGCCTCAAATAAAATGGTTGCCCCTGTTAACAAACGATGCTCTATCAAATCGCGTGTTAATTCCTGTTGCCCATAAATAGTTACTACACTACCACCTGTAAGCTCTGTAAGTGACACACGATAACGATACCCGTTATGACTAAGAATAACACCTTCGTGTACTAATCCGTTTTTGTTCAAGCCTTCAGAAGCTCCTGTTTCTCTGATTAAATCAACCGTTCCTTGTTCTAACAATCCGGCACGAACTTGACCCAATACCTGCTCTTTACTACGACCTTCAATAATTACTGACTCAATGCCTTGTTTGTAAAGCAATGCAGAAAGCAATAATCCGGAAGGCCCTGCACCTATTATTCCTACTTGGGTTTTAATTGTTTTGATTTTTTAACCACTAGACACTAAGTTCACTTAACTATTATTTAAATTCTAACACAGAGGCACTGAAAGCACAAAGTGTCACAGAGTCATCTATTCAATCATTTTCAATTCTTTCATCACCTCTTCGGCAGTTTTGTATGCATCGTTGGCAGCCGGAAATCCGCAGTAAATAGCCGATTGAAAAATCAACTCTTTCAGTTCTGTTACGCTTACTCCGTTATTAAAAGCTGCTCTTACGTGCATCTTAAATTCATGTTCTCTGCCCAAGGCAATAAGCATAGATAGTGTTATTAAACTACGATTGTGTTTTGACATGTCTGGTCGTGTCCACACGCTACCCCAAGGAACATTGGCAATTAAATTTTGAAAATCTCCGTTAAAGGAATTTATTTTTTCACTCGCTCTGTTCACATACTCATTACCTAAAACTGTTCTGCGCACATGCATTCCACGGTCGAAAGTCGATTCTCCAACAATAAAATCAATCAATGTATTTGCAAACTCTTGTGGTAATTCTACACTTGATAAGTGTCGTGCTTTTAATACTTTTAATTCGCTTTTTGCAATTTCACTTACTAAATAGTTAGCATGTTCAACAGTAGTAACAACGTCTTCATCTCCTGTTATTACTAATGTTTCAGAAGTTATTTTTTTTACACTTTCTCTAAAGTTTGCATCTCTCACAGCAACACAAGCGTTTGTATATCCAACCGCATTGTTATTTAAAAATAAAGTTTTTTGTTGTTCTATTTTTTGTTTGTTGTTCTTTATAAACTCATCTGTAAACCAGCGGTGCATCGTGGCATCTGCAATAGATGAATCAAAACCTTTTGTTATAATCTGTTCGATACGTTGATTCCACATTTCCACTTCACCGATTTTTGCAGCGGTGTTACTCAACACCAATTTTTTAATTCGTTGAGGATGATATACTGCCAGCCATTGTCCAATTAATCCGCCCATTGATAATCCACAAAAATACGCTTCTTCAATGTTCAATTTATCCATTAGGTCAATCACATCTTGCCCTAATAAAGCAATGGTGTATGGTTCAGGTGTGATGCTGCTGTTTCCATGACCGCGAGTATCGTACTGAAGCACCTGAAAATAAGGTAATAGATAGGGTACCAATTCATCCCACATGTTTAGGGTTGTTCCTAAAGAATTAGAAAAAATCAATACAGGACTGTTGGGTGTTCCGGAGAGTTTATAGTTGGTCATCATAAAAGCCTCACCCCTTAATCCCCTCTCCTTTAGGAGAGGGGGCTGGAGTATATGTTAAATTATTTATGTTTGTTTATAATTGAATCTGTTATTGCTTTGCTGTTGCCAATGGAATTTTCAGGATTAAAAAGAGATGATAAATCAGATACTTCCACATTCATCTCTGTCAACACTTCTTTTAAATGTTTGTTTTCAGCAAGGGCTTTTTTACAAGCCTTTTCAACCAGTTCGTGTGCATTTGTCTTGCCGATTTTAGCAGCTAATGCAAGGGTAACATTCTCTGCATAAATTAATCCTTTGGTTATTTCTAAGTTGGCTAACATGCGCTCCTTGTCAATTTCCAAGCCCGCTATCAATCCTATTGATTTTTCAATTGCTCCGGCAGTAAGTCCCATCAATTGAGTGAGCACTTCCCATTCGGCATGCCACAAGCCGGCAGAACGTTCATGTTCCTGTTGCATGATCGACATCATGGAAGCTACTAAATGAGGTGTTCTAGCAGCATTTGCAATTATTGCAGCACATGTTACCGGATTACGTTTATGCGGCATTGCACTTGAGCCTCCCTTGCCTTCTTCTTTTCCTTCCAATACTTCTCCAACTTCGGTTTGCATTAACAAAGAAACATCTTTTGCTATTTTACCTATACTTCCTGTTAAAATGCCTAATACGGAAGCCCATTCGGCTATATTATCTCTGCTGGTATGCCATGAAGCAGATGACTGTAAGTTTAATTTTTTTGCGAATGATAGTTGGACTTGTTTTGAAATATTAGTATTTGCGCTACCTACAGCACCCGACAACTGAACAACAGTTATACGATCGAGCGATTGAAGTATTCGTTCTTCGCTACGGGCAATACTTTCTAGCCAATAAGCAGTTTTTAATCCAAACGTTATCGGTGAGGCTTGTTGTAATAAGGTGCGCCCAATCATCACCGTATCGCGGTATTCAGAAGTAATGTTTATTAGAAGTTTCTTTAATATTCTTACATTTTTTTTTAACCAAATGCTGTATTCTTTAATTAACAGCATGGTTGCGGTATCAATAATATCCTGACTCGTAGCGCCAAGGTGTACGAATTTCGCAGCTTCTGCGTCTTTGCTTTTTACAACAGCTGTTAGTTGACGAACTAATGGAATGGCAATGTTACCGCCTAATTCAACATCGTTTTTTAATTTTTCAATGTCAATAAAATTAACATTGCAGCAACTTACAATTACTTGCGCTGCATTTTCAGGAATGATGCCACACTCTGCCTGCGCCTCAGCCAATGCTGCTTCAACAAGCAGCAGCTTAACAACTTCATTTTTATCAGAAAAAAGTTGATTGATTTCTTTTGAATAAAAAAATTCAGTGTAAAGGCTCATGGAATATTTTTTTAGTACTAGTATTATATTAAATCTGTTTTGTCATATTGTTAGTCATTCCGAACTTGATTCGGAATCTTCCAACACACAGATTCTGAAACAAGTTCAGAATGACTGGCCATGCGCTGTTTTTAATATTAACATAACACTAGTTACATTGATTCGTAAAAATACCATTTATTCCTTCGTTAATATTTCAAAAAATACGGTTTCGTTTTTACCTTGCATGTGAACATTAAATTCATATCCTGTTTCTGTTTTAGCTGCAATTAAAGTAGTACGTCTCTCCGCAGGAATTGTATTCAATACTTCATCTTTCTCATTTAGTTCTACTTCGTCAGGAAAATAAATACGTGTATAAGTATGGTGCAAAATACCACGCATAAATACGATCAAGGTAATATATGGAGCTTGACCCGGTAATGCACTTGGCTTAACAGTGGTGAACAAAAACTTTCCTTCTTTGTCTGTACCTGTACCACATCTGCCAAACAATGCTTTTTTGCCATCGTTCTGCCAAAGTTCTACCATGGCATCGGGCACCATTTCTCCTTTACCGTCAAGTACTTTTCCGGTGATAGTAATCGCATCTTTATGTTCTAAAGAATTTACCATTTCGCTTCCAACAAGCTCTTTAAAGTCGTATCCATATTGTTCCGGTGTTAGTCCGTATGCGAAGTACGGTCCTACTGTTTGTGATGGTGTTTGTTTCATTTAACTTCTATATTTAATGTCATTAATCTGATTTTATATTTTTCTTTTTTCTTGATAAAAAAGAACCAAAAAATCAAGAAAAGGCAATCAGGAGCCCACACACATGCGGACGCTTCACCGCTACCTTTTCTTGCCACGCGCCGTTCTTAGGTTCGTTTCATAACTCCGACCATTTCCACATGTAAAATCGTTCATTTACTTATTTTCAAATGGTGTTGCGTTGTGTCCGCGTAATACAATATCAAAGCGATAGCCCAATGCAAACAATGGTTCAGTTATATTTAAATCAAATTTTGAAATTAACAAGTCGCGTCCTTTAACAGGCACTCCCTGAAAAATTGGATCGTATTGTAACAAAGGGTCTCCCGGAAAATACATTTGAGTAATCAAACGGCTAGTGATGTTACTTCCAAACAATGAAAAGTGAATGTGGTTTGGTCTCCAGGCATTGATATGATTTCCCCAAGGATAAGAACCCGGTTTAATAGTATAAAATTTATAGTTTCCTTCAGCATCTGTTTTGCAACGTCCTGCACCCAAAAAGTTAGGATCCAAAGGTGCGTTGTGCTGATCTACTTTGTGAACATATCTTCCGGAGGCATTGGCTTGCCATATTTCAATTAATGTGTTGGCAACAGGTTTCCCTTTTTCGTCAGTTACTTTGCCATGAACAACCATGCGCTCGCCAATAGGCTCTCCATTTTTAATAGCGTTTCTCGTAAGATCGTGATCAAGTTCTCCTAAATTAAAACCACCAAAAACTGGTCCTGTTAATTCAGAAAGAGATTGTTTCATTACTATTAACTCTTTTGTTGGAGAGCGCAGTATCGTTGATTTGTAATCAGGATAAAGCAATGGAGGTTGCACTTCGGTGTCGATTTTTTTGTAGATGTTTTTAGTTTCCATACTATTTTTATTTAATGCCAATACACATATTTCGACAGGCTCAATATAACAAACCACGGTCAGTCAGAACTTGTCGAAGACTGTGAGACGTATTGATGATTTTACTTTTCTGTTCCTCTAAAGGCTGTATCTATTATTAGATCGCCATTAGCAACGCGACTTACACAAGCACACATTTTTTTGTTTTCTTTTTTTTGTTCATCACTTAAAAAGAAATCGCGATGATCAACCTCTCCACTACACGATACTATATCTACCGTACACAAACCACATTCTCCTTTTACACAATCGTACATAATATCAGCGCCCGCCTTATTTAACACATCTAACATACTTTGATTTTTCTCAACTGTTAGTTCCAATTTTAAACGCGGAATAGATACTTTAAATGATTGAGGTGCAAATTTTCCGGAAGCACCAAATGTTTCAAAACGTAAGTCGGCAACGGGTAATTTATGTGCTTCCCACTGATGGCGCACTTCATCCATCATGCCCAACGGACCGCACAAATACAATTGTGTTCCGGGTGTTATTTCGGAAATTAATTTTTTAAAATTGAAAAAAATTTTGTCCTTTTCCAATGTATGTACCGTTAGCTTGTTTCCTAAAAGTGCTGTTAACTCTTTGATGTATGGCATATCGCTTTCCGAATTCCCTACATATATCATAGTAACATTTGTATTTTTTGAAGCCAACACCTGCGCCATTCCAACCATTGGAGTTATGCCTATACCACCTGCTACCAAAAAATAATCAGCAGGTTTAAATTGCAGTTCAAAATTATTAGCAGGGCGTGAAATTTTAATTTTAGCACCCGGTTTTAATTGCCACATATAATTGGAGCCACCTCTGCTTTCGGCTAACTGCTTCACAGAAACACGATAGGGTTTATTCTTTTCATATAAACCTACCAAGGAATAGCTTCTTGTTTCGGGTAAGTTATTTATCATTACCTCAAAACTAAGATGAGAGCCGGGAGTAAAAACTTCAGTTCCATTCACAGGCATAAATTCCAGTTGCTTCACGCTTGAAGAAACCAATTCAGTGCTTACCACTGCTGCTTCTGTCCATTCTGTTTGATAACGCATGTTTAAGACCTCTCCCCATAATCCCCTCTCCACAGGAGAAGGGGGAGGATTATTTATTTGTTAGACATTATTGAACTTCTCTTTGAGCTTTTACGCTTCCCTCTCCTGTGGAAAGGGGCAGGGGGTGAGGTTTCCTTTCCTTCTCCACCATTCTGTCTGTTAATCGTCTTGACCACATTGCTCCTGCATCAATGTTCAAATTATAAAACTCTCTGTCGGGATTTTGATCAATGGCTATTTGTTGAGCTTCCAAAATATATTCATCTTGTCCGAAAATTTTTGTTACACCTTCTCTGGTTTCGAAAGTGGTGTTTTGGTCTTGCAGCGCATAGTTTCTGCAAAATGACCAGAAATAATAACAGGTTTTATCGGTTGACGGAGTCATGGTATTTAATACAAATCCGTTTACACCTGCAGAGCGATTACCTTCCGGTGCTCCTGTTCCAGTAGGGGCGACACCAACATCAATCGTTACTGTTGCCGGAGGTTGAAAGTTAATGATTTGCCAACGGTCTACTTTACCTTCATACTTCACTTTTTTGTGAAGTTGCGATTTCCAAAACGGTGGCGGATCAATGCTTCTCATCCAGCGTGTTACCGTTGCCGTTTTTCCATCTTGCGTAACATCAAACGGAGCTTCCGCCACGTGTTGATCGCCAATGGTTCCTGCATGTACAAATGTTTCATGCGTTAAGTCCATCAGGTTATCAACTATCAAACGGTAATTGCAATTTGCTTTAATTGTTTTTCCATCCCCTGCCCATTCAGGGTCTTTGTTCCAATGCAAATCGGGAATAAGTTTAGAATCCGCCAACGAGGGCTCTCCCATCCATACCCACACAAAACGATGACGTTCTTCTACCGGATACGTTCTTACACATGCTGATGGATTAATGGTGTCCTGAGAAGGCATATGCGTGCATCTGCCATCACTGTTGTATATCAACCCATGATAACCACACACTACTTCATCACCTTCTAAACGTCCTTTACTTAAAGGAAGTAAACGATGCCAGCAAGCGTCTTCCAACGCTACTACTTGTCCATCACTGCGACGGTATAGCACAATGTTTTTATTACAAATAGTGCGTGGAAATAATTCTTTTTTAATGTCAACCTCCCATGCTACAGCGTACCAAGCATTCATAGGGAAGGAATTATTCATTGTGAATTTGTCCATTTGTTTTAATGTATGAATGAGTGAATGAGTGAATAAAAAAACATCGTTTATATTTAGGCTATCCTATTAAAATAATTAATTCTTTTTGTTCAAAACATTATAAATATCTACTGCTTCTTTTTTTGCCGCTTCATCATTATGAAAATGGATTTCATGTTGATACAATGGCCATTTATTCGTTTTGCTTCTTATTAAAAAAACCAATTCCGCTTCCACTGCTTCTGCAAAAATTTTTCTGTTTAACTTTTCTTTATCTGAAACTCCGTTCATTCGTTTTTTTCCTATCGGCAATAAAATCAAAGTTAAATTACCTTTATTCATGTAATCCCCAATCCACTTATAACCAGTATAACCATTAAATTGCTTTTTCTTTTTTTGATTATTGTAAGCATATAAACTACCACCAAATCGGGCTACTATAGTTTGGCTCGTAATTCCTATATAAACAAATTTATCCGCATCCTTTATTATATATAGAGTGAAGTCCGTTTCGATATTAAAATTTGAAAGAGACGAAGCCTCCTTTTTACTTTTAATCTCTTTTTTCGATACCTCGATTTGAGTGTAGAATACATTATTTCTCATTAAATCAGTTTTTATTCATTCATTAAATCATTCTTTCATTCACTCATTGAAGTCCTAACATGCGTATTGCATTCTCCTTTAAAATCAATGGTTTTACTTCATCTTTAAATCCCGCGTCTTCAAAGTCTTTCATCCATCTGTCGGGAGTAATTAAAGGAAAATCAGTACCAAAAAGCATTCTGTCTTTTAGCATTGTGTTGGCGTATTGCACCAATTGTTTAGGAAAATATTTTGGTGACCAACCGCTTAAATCAATGTACACATTGGGTTTGTGCATGGCAACCGAAAGAGCTTCATCTTGCCATGGCCAACTTGGATGTGCGATGATGATGGGATTATCGGGAAAATTAATTGCCACATCATCTAAGTGCATTGGGTTTGAATATTCCAAACGCAAGCCTGCACCACCACGCACACCGCTGCCAAAGCCCGAATGACCAGAATGGAACAACATTGGCAACTTATATTCAGCAATAACTTCATACAGAGGATACGCCATTTTATCATTGGGATAAAAGCCTTGAGCGGTGGGATGGAATTTAAATCCTTTCACTCCGTAATTTTCAATTAAGTCGCGTGCTTCGCGTGCGCCCATACGTCCTTTATGAGGGTCGATACTGGCGAATGCAATCATCACATCATTATTCTTTAATGCTGCTTCAGCCACTTCAATATTGGGAATTCTTTTTTTGCCCACCTCATGTTCCATATCCACAGTAAACATTACAAACGCGAGGTTGTTATCTCTGTAAAAGTCTGCTGTTTCCTGAATCGTAGGGCGTTTATCCGATTTAAAAAACTTAGCAAAAGCGGCATCCAATTCCGGACGAAAATCATCGTGTGGTTGGCAGCACGATACTTCCGCATGTGTGTGCACATCAATTGCTCTTATTTTTTTTATATCAATCATCTTTTTTATGTTTTACACCTCACCCCCTACCCCTCTCCTGTGGAGAGGGGAGTGCAGTATTAAAGTCCTCTCCTGTGGAGAGGATTTAGGAGAGGTCTTACGCCTCGCCCCACACTTTAATAGCTGTGTTTACTACTAATTCTAATTTTTTCCATTGATCATCATGACTCATATCGTTACCGTGATGCGTAGATGAGAATCCACATTGTGGGCTGATACACATGTTATCCAACGGCATGTATTGCGCAGCTTCATCAATACGTTTACACAAGTCGTCCATTTTCTCCAATTCTTTTTTCTTTGAAGAAACAATACCTAACACCACTCTTTTGTTTTTTGGTACAAAACGCAACGGAGCAAAATCGCCCGAACGCTCATCATCATACTCTAAGAAATAGCCATCCACATTTATATTGTTAAATAATATTTCTGCAACGGGCTCATATCCGCCTTCTGCAAACCAGGTGCTGCGGTAGTTTCCGCGACAAAGGTGAATGCCAACACTTAAATCTTTAGGTCTGTCATCAATTACAGAGTTAATTAATGCTGCATAAGTTTTTGGTAACTCGTTAGGGTCTTCACCACGCTCTTTAGCAGCAGCACGCATTTTAGGGTCGCACAAATACGCTAAGTTGGTATCGTCCAATTGTAAGTATCTCAATCCGGCTGCATACAAGTGATCAATTTCCTGACGATAAGCTTCCGCTAAATCTTTAAAAAACAAATCCATATCAGGATATGAATTGATGTCAATGGATTTTCTTCCACCTCTGAAGTGAATCATTGTAGGCGAAGGAATAGTTACTTTAGGAGTACCTGTTGTAATTGTTTTCAGATAATTAAAATCAGCAACCTGAATGTCGTGACTGTGTTTTAGTTTTCCGGTAACGCTTAATACGGGTGGTGTAAAACCATCAGATGCAGCTTTAGCGTTAGGATTAGCATCAATGCCTCCTGTAACGGTAACACCATCTAATTCTTTCAAAAAATCCAAGTGAAAATAATCGCGACGGAACTCACCATCGGTAACTGATTTCATTCCGGTAGCTTCAAATCTTTTTATGGTAAGTGCTATTTCTTCATCTTCAATCTGACGAAGTTCAGCAGCGGATATTTTTCCTTGTTTCCAAAGATTTCTGTTGGTCTTTAATCTTTCGGTTCGAAGTAAACTTCCTACGTGATCGGCTCTAAATGGTAGTTTCATAGATTTTTCATTTGGTTATTAGTTAGCCTCATCCCCCAACCCTTCTCCAAAGGAGAAGGGAGTTAAGTGCTATGTTTATAATAATTATTTGGTTTTAAATTTTTTTTCTTACATCTTTTATCTTCTTCACTTCTCGATACGCTGCGCTACTCGAAGTGACGGTTGTTTTATTTTTTTGAATTTTGACTTTAAAACTTTTAAATTATTTCGAAGCCATTCGTATTCCTCCATCAAGGCGAATTACTTCGGCATTAATCATTTCATTTTCGATAATGTGTTTTACCAAACTGGCGAACTCACTTGGTTTGCCTAACCTTGGCGGAAAGGGCACTTGTTTGCCTAATGAATCTTGTGCTTCTTGCGAAAGACCTGCTAACAAAGGTGTTTCAAAGATACCTGGAGCAATGGCGTTAACACGTATTCCCATGTTGGCGAACTCTCTGGCAATTGGAAGCGTCATTGCAACAATTCCTCCTTTAGACGCTGAATAAGCAGCTTGCCCTATTTGTCCGTCAAACGCCGCTACCGAAGCCGTGTTGATGACGATACCTCTTTCGCCACTGGCTTCAGGCGTATTATGTTGCATCTCCGCTGCCACCAAACGAATAGTGTTGAAGGTGCCAATTAAATTTATTTGAACTACTTTATTAAAAAAGTCTAACGATTGAGGACCCTCTTTACCAACCACTCTTTTAGCCAACCCTACTCCTGCACAATTGATAATGCCATGAATATTCCTGAATGTTGATTTGGCTTTTTCGATGGCATTTTTCACATCTTCTTCCTTCACCACATCTGTTTTTACAAACAATGCTTTATTGCCCAACGATTGTTGTGCTTTTTTTCCGGCTTCTTCGTTAAGATCTAACAATACTGCGGTTCCTCCGCTGCTGATAAGCGTTTGAGCAGTTGCGAAACCCAATCCTGACGCACCACCTGTAATTAAAAATGTGTTGTTATTGATTTGCATGTAAGACCTCACCCCCCAGCCCCCTCTCCACAGGAGAGGGGGAGCCGGATAGGGATTTTTTAATATTGTCTATTATCATTAAACTTCTTATATCGAAACATTAGCTTTTGTTTTATAAAGTTCTTCTACTAATGCTGTACGATGTTTTAAAATGGCACGCTGGTTCAATGAACCTTTATCAGTTATTTCTCCTAAATCTATTGATGGCGGATCAATTGCAACAATCATCTTTTCAATTTTAGTTGCACTACCGGTTGCCAGTGCATTTAATTTTAATTGTAGGTCGTCCAAAAACGATTTTACTTTAGGATGTGAATAACATTCCTGCGCAGTTGCAGATTCTGGCAAATGGGCCAATTTGCGACAAGCCATCTGATTTAAAAACAATATGGCTCCAATGTAAGCTTTGTCCAGTCCGGCAATTACAACATCTTGCACTATTGGAGAACCATTAGCAATAACTTTTGCTTTTAAAATACCAACGTTCACCCACGTTCCAGTAGATAGTTTAAAATCTTCGGCAATTCTTCCGTCAAACACCAGACCTTTATCAGGATTTGTTTCATCCAAAAATTTAACGGCATCACCTGTTTTATAATATCCTTCTTCGTCAAATGCCTTTTTTGTTTCTTCTTCGTTTCTCCAATAGCCAGGAGTTACATTTGGTGCTAAGTAGCGAGCTTCAAACTTATCATCGTTGGGAACCATTTTAACTTTTAGACCTGCCACAGGAATACCAAGTAATCCGGAAAAACTACCATGCCAGTTGGCAAACATGGCCGAGGGTCCGGATTCAGTGCAACCCAAACCTGTTATGAATGGTATTCTTTCTCCAAGTGTTTCTACTGCCAGCTCTTCCCATTTATTCCAAATAGGCTGTGCTAAGCTGGCTCCGGCGTAAAACAAAATCTGAAGATTTTTGAAAAATGTTTTTCTTAATTCCTCATCTTTTTCAAAATGTGGAATCAACATTTCAAATCCTACGGGCACATTAAAATAAGCCGTAGGAGAAATTTCTTTTAAGTTTTTAACAGTGATCCAAATGCCTTTAGGTGTAGGCTTTCCATCATCAATGTATAATGTACCTCCATTGTATAAAGCTAATCCAAAATTGTGATTGCCACCGAAGGTGTGGTTCCAGGGCAACCAATCAATAAACACCGGAGGTTCCGATTGCATGAACGGAAAGGCTTGCGATATTTGCTGTAAATTAGCACACCACATGCGTTGTGAATTAATCACGCCTTTTGGTAATCCGGTAGAACCTGAAGTAAACAATACTTTAGCAATAGTATCGGCGGTAACCTTTTCAAATGCTTCCTCTACCTGAACAGTAGGTTTAATGTTTAATATTTCCGAAAATAACATTTCACTGCCATTGCTAACATTTACAATTACAGCTTGAGGAAATAGTTCTTTTGATAATTGTAATGCCTTTTCATACACCTTTCCATCCTGCGCAAACACCAGTTTTGGAGTCATGATGTTGAGGCTGTGTTTTAACTTTCCAAAATCGCTTGATACCAAAGAGTAGGGTGGAGATACAGGTGTATATGTAACACCAATGTGTACTGCCGCTAAAGACAATAAGGCGTGTTCTAAACTATTTTCAGAAAGAATAACAATCGTATCATCTTTACCGAAATTCAGATTTAACAAGTATTGTGCTATTGATTTTACTTTTTCAAGAGTTTGTGAATAAGATAATCTTATCCATTCTCCCTTTTCATCTCTGCGAGCTATAAACGTTTTATCCGGAGTTTTCTTTGCCCATTGAATGAGCCTTTCGGTAATTTTCTCAGGAAATTCGTTTAATTTTTCTAACGATTCCAATAGTATCGTTCCATTTTCACCAGCACTTTTTTTTGTTTCGCGCGGACCAAAATTTATTTCTTTAAAAGGATGACTCATTCTTCTTGTTTTAATGATTGAATGAGCGAATGATTGAATGATAAAATAAATACATCACTTTGTTTTCAATCTTTCTTACTATTCAATCTTTCATTTTCCAAACTGTTATTTAAATTTTTATCTTATAAAATATTCATTCTCTCATTAAATCATTCTCTCATTCATTGATTTAATCACCAACTTTTTTTGCTCTGCCTTCTAAAAATGCCGACAATCGTTCTTTTGCTTCAGGTGCATTTTGTGCAATTGCCGCCGTTAAACTTTCCATCATTAATCCTTGATCTTGCCCAGAATCTACTATTTTAGGTAGAATGTGTGTTAATGCGTAATTTGTCATTCCTGCATTGTTGCATATTATTTGAGCCAATTCCATTGCTTTTTCCAATCCTTTTGTTTCTTCAACAAGGTATTGTGCCAAACCTATTCGTTCACCCTCTTCTGCTTTATATACCCTCCCTGTAAGCATCATGTCTGTCATGCGCGCCAAACCAATTAATTTAGGAACTCTTACAGATGCTCCTCCACCTACAAAAATCCCCCGCTGACCTTCAGGAAGTGCATAAAATGCTGAAGTTTCAGCAACACGTATATGACATGCAGCTGCCAATTCCAAACCACCACCTACTGTAGCTCCATGCAAAACAGTAATAACAGGTACTTTTCCGAACTGCACATGATTAAGTGCATTGTGCCACATACGAGAATGGTGTAAGCCTTGCACTGCATCTCTTTGTTGCAATTCAGATAAGTCCAGTCCTGCTGAAAAATGTTTTCCTATTCCATAAATCACAGCGCATTTAACAGGCTCAGGAATGTTTGAGAACACATGCTCAATGCCTTTTATAAGCTCATCATTAAAAGCGTTTCTTTTATCCGGACGATTTAGACCAACCAGTAAAACAGAACCTGTAATTTCAGTTTTTAAAGTATTGGGGATTTTAAATGTAGAAGCCATCATATCGTTAAAATGTTTGTACAAAACAATACAAAGATTCACGATTTAAAACAACTTATATAGGCATTCAAGGAAATTAACTATGCAAAAACAATCAACTCTGTGATTGCCTGTATTGCTGGGGGGTCATGCTTGTTTTGGATTTAAAAAATCGGGAAAAATCACTTGGGTCAAACTGACCTATTTTAAAGGCTATTTCTCCTACACTCAAAGCTGTTTGTTGCAACAATACTTTTGCTTCAAGTAAACGCATTTCGTCCAATAACTGATGAGCAGACTTGCCGGTGGTGGCTTTTACACATTTGTGCAAATGGTTAGTTGTTACCGACAAATAATTTGCAAATTCCGAAACCGTTTTCTTTTCATATATCAGTTCTGATAATGCATTTTTATAACGTTGAGTTAGTAACGTTGCAGCATTATTATGAATACGACCGGAATCGGCTTGTAGTGAAACTTCCGAAAACAATGACAATAAATAAATTGATATTAAACCAAATCGTTCTTTTGTATTATTTTGATATTCATTTTCCAATATATCTAGCAATTGAAGTTGTCTTTGGGGATTATTCACCTGCACCAATGGGTTTCCTGTGAGTTGAAAAAAAGAAAAATCCACACTTACAGAAGTTTTTAACCAACGATGATTAAATATTTCAGGAAAAAAATGACAATAAAACCCTTCAGCATCGGGGCTAACATATTCTAAAGATGTGATTTGATTGGCCGGAAGAAAAAAGAAATGATTAGGTAAAACCGCATAGTTGGTTAACCCTTTACTCCTTATAACTTTCCCCTTAGAAATAAAAATAAAAAAATATACCGAACGTCTGTGCGGTGGTAAAGGCAGCTTTAAGTGTTGTTTGTAATTTTCTATTCGTGCTATATGAAATTCTTCATAAAAGCCATGCACATTGGGTTTCCAGTTTTGAAAAATATATTCATCAAATTGTGATGGATAAAGTATCGGTACTTTTGAAAGCCTTGTTGTTTCCAAATGGATTTTTTTTATTAGCTGAATCTTTTACCAAATATAATATTGTAAGTGATAACAAAAAACTCTTTGAAGGAATTAACACACTTTTTATGATAATTCCTTCAAAAAGAAAAAACTACTTCATCAAATTCACCACCCCCCTG
>CAVSHK010000019.1:0-9188 GCA_963727705.1 uncultured Bacteroidota bacterium | reverse complement strand
ATTCATTCTCATTCCACTACCAATTCTTAAAGGGACAATCATTATTCCATTCGCAAGAACATCATGTAAATCTTTTACGAAACCTAAAAACTCTATATTCTTGTATTTATTAAATTGATTAATCTCTTTTATCCCCCATTTGCCAATTACTTTTAATTTGATATCTGGGTTTTCACTTAAAATTTTATACCAACAATTTTCAATAAACCAATTCATTCCATCTTTATTCGGATAATGTACTTGATCCGCCTAAATAAACTAGAGTATTATTAAAACTATATTCATTACTTTCGATTTTTTCTATAAATATTGTTAATGGCGAGGAATATATGTTTCTATGTTGACAATAATTTTGAATTATGTTTTTATCTAAATCCGAGACAGTTATTATTTTGTGATAATTATTTAACATCTCAATTTCATAGGATTTCAATGTGCATACTAATAAATTAGCATAGGTTGAATCATAAATATTACATAATTCCAATTCTCTTTTTAACCGAATAAATCTTAACTCATGATGAACAAATATTGTATTTATACTTTTAGGTAAATAATTAATTAAGGAAAGAAACTCAAAATGTTCAATTTGTACAAAATCAAATGATTTTTCATTCAATAATGATCTTGTCCTTTTAATTAATTCTCCATTAATTTCAAAATATGGCAAAATAGCTGCGGGATTTAATTTCGGCAGGACTATGGAAATTGATCTTGAAAATAGCACTAGAGATTTAACATAAAGTATTTTCGAAATATATCTATATACTCGTTTTATTAATTTATCCTTACGGTATGTAATAATATTAACATCATTCCATATTTGTTTAAGCTCGTTTAAATGTTTTTTATTTGTAAATGGTATCAATAATGATATTTTTAGTTTGTTTTCAAATAATTGATCATTTCAAATGATGCAATATTTCCTCCCGCCGTTGGTGGATATGGAGGGCACGGAAGAATAATTAATAAACTTTTCAGTGGTCTACGCTTGGTTCTTATCCCATTTTATATTGTTTGTATAACATCATTTTTAATGAATTCAGCATTGTTAAATCTTTTCTTTTTTCTCCTTTAATTATAATCCAATTAATTAAAAATAAAAATTCAAATACTTTATCCTTTTTTGCAAATAAATCCAATACCTCCACTTACTATTTTGGGATGAATACGCCATAAAAGTCTGAAAATAGAATTGCCCATTTTATTAGCTTTAAATTCAATTTCTCTAGAAAGAAATAATTTTGGATAATCAACAGTTAATCCAAAATTAAAAGGCGCAAGAAGATCATCATAAACAATATCGATCACTCTCAAATTACATTGTTTTACGTACTTTTCTCAAACTCTCGTTTGCTATAACGATATTCGCTAAAGTAATGTTTTCTCTTTTATAATAATGCATCAAACTAACTAATTTAAGATATGGAATATGAATGATAAATCTTACACAACTTAAATATGGGACAGTAATTAATAAAATTCCGTCATTTTTTAAAACCCTCATATGTTCAAGAATGGCATTCCTTTGAATTACTGAATCTTCAAAATGCTCAAGTACACCTAAACTTAACACTATATCAAAATATCTATCTGGAAAAGTCATATTAAGAATATTCCATGAATTAGAGTTAAATTATCAGCAGTATAATTCTTTTTATAATTTGAAGAGCTTCTTTTTCTACTTCTATCCCGGTAACATCATATTTTTCTTTTGATAACGGAATTACCCATCTACCTATTCACAACCAGCTTCCAATATTTTTTTAGGCGGACGATAATTATGCAATAAATATTGATAAGTAGTTTGGTATGAAGTAATTTGAAGATGCTCGTGAAAGTCGGCATCTCTCCAATAATCACCACCAGAATCTATTTCTTTTGGGATTTGGCTAAATATTTTGTATTTCATAGTATGTCAGAATAGAAGGTTGCTGAATGCAGTTAATTAACCAATTATTTAATAACATTTTATATTATTAACGTGAAAAATATTGTCATTTCAAACACGATAGGTGAATTATTTTAATGGTCAGTTGCAAGGATCAATCCCCCATAGGTAAGACTATAACGATAAGTATTTCTGCCTCACTCAATAAGCCTATTGTGAAGAATTGTCTTTTTTATTCAAATTCTTCAATGGGAGCGATTGTTCTGAAAGACTAGTAAAATTCGCTCCATCATTTCTATATATTCCATCTGAAATTGATTAGACATATTTTTACAAGATATAATATCAAATTTTAATAATTGATCTAGCACTATTTTTGGTTCAGGGGGTTAAAAAATCGTATATCAGCTGTACATCTATTTTCGGTTGCTGAATATATTTTTAAAAGTTGAAATATCTTACTCGAATTCTTATTGCTAATAATTTTGTAGAATCTTTTATTTCCATAGTTATCAAAACTGTACAATGGAATTGCATTATGTAAAGCAACAATAATTGGATGCATATTCTGGCCAACATATCCTGAAGAATATTTAATCAGAGCATACCAATCTAATGGAGATAATGGAGATTTAATTTCATATTCCATGTTATACTTAAAAATAATGCCCATCGGAATAGATAAATCGACACAATGCTTTCCAATAAAAAGAGCTTCTCTTTGAAAATTTTCGATCATGATTCTGAAACCATATTGGGTGTTCTAAAACTTAATAATATGTACTTTCCGGCAAATTAAATTTTTTTAGAATTTCAGTTTTCGATAATATGTAATTCGATGAATTGTGATTAAAACCAAAAACTGGATCAGGAGTGACATCTGGAATGATAGTATCCTTAGTAAGGTAAGAGACCATCTGCTTTGTCCATTCATCTCTTACTGAAATATATTTAAATTGCTTAAGAGCAATACCCATTTTTGATCGTTTTTTGCCTACTATTAATCGATATTCCGTTCCTTGTGATGAAGCGGACATTAAGGCCATCGGAATCTTTCTTGAGAGATTCACATAAAAACTTCCCCAAAAACAATTTGGGAATAAGCGTTCTGAAGTTATTTTGTCATACCTAAATATTGTTCTAGAAGGGAAATGAAATCGTGAAAAAAAAGGAAAATCCTGTAACACTGCATCACTACCAATGATCATAGCCTCAATATTATGTTTTAATATGGCCTCACAAATTTCACCTTCGTTTTTGCACGGCTCTGTTTGAGGTAAATATTTTATACTAAATTCGGCATGAGCCTTATATTGATCTTTCATTTTATTGTTTAAATATTCTTTTTTGAAATCATCGGGTTCCCATTTAATGACTATTGGATCGTGACCTGCATTTCTTAAATAACATATTGTGGAAAATGCCTGAAGGTTTGCTCCGAAGTTGGGTACATCTCGCAAAAGTTAAAATGCCTATTTTCATTTTATCAAATATTTTATTACAAAAATTGATCCCATAATGACACAAACATTAATCAACCTCTAAATAAGAGGAAGCTCTATATCGATCCTTAAAAATGTTAATAAATCGCAAACTACTCTAGAAATATTGAAGTTCAGTAGAATTGATTCCTCGTGTAGTTCTATACATGATTGACTTATTTTAAATTTATTCCAAATCCAATATATCCTTTAATTTCTTCTATCTAATATGTTAATTAAATATTGCATACGACCCATTAAGTCGTTTTCGTTATTTTATTTTGTTTCGTTCGGAACCAAATACTTAGAATAATGGCTAAAATAATTTGGTAGTTCCCACTTTGTCCTTGTAAGACAAAGAAAAATACTCCACCTATAAATAAATATCCGATGACTCCAATAATAATCATATCAGATAAGGAAATAGTCTGTTTAATTGAAAGTATTTTGGAAAAAAACAACATAAATAAAACAGATAAAACGAGTTTACCTCCTCTCTTACCAAATTCTATATATAGCGCTCCCACAAAAGTATAAAAGATAGAACATGAAATCTGGTAATATTTTCCAAGAAATCCCATTTTTCATGTGCTGAAAGAAATACTTTATAGTTCACATCAAATAAGCCGTAAAAGACTGGGAAATATGCTTGTCCATTTGTTGTTGCATGCAAATTTGGATAAAGTATCCCATTAAATGCAATAAAACTTTCACCCAAATATTTAACAACAAACAAACTGGCTAATTTACCGAACCGTGAGACTGAAATTATCCAAAAAAAAACTATTAATGGAATAGACATAACAAAGCTAAATATTTTTAATATTTTTATTTTTGTATTCGGAATAAAGTTTTTTAACAAGATCAGCATAAATATTGTAAACAATAGATGTAAAACAATTTCACCCCTCCCCATGGAAATTAGCGCTATATAAATTGGAATAAAAAAAGTTGATACTAAAAATAACATTATCAATGTTCTTCTTTTTTTATGAATAGGTAAGCATATAAAGCAATAACAAGTGCTATTTTATCTATTCCTTGATACAAACGAAGTGCAACTCGAATAAATACATTTTGTATTGCCTTTTTTAAAGCATCAACTACCGCCCTCGTAAATAAGATCTCTGTTAAACCCTGAATCACCATGAAGATTATACAAAATCGGTTTTAACAAGGTAATATATAGAAATAGCTGGATAAAGATCAAACCAACAATCAGGAACAATACCTTTGTCTCATTTGCTTGATCAGCAAAAATAATTTTATTCGATTTGATATTTAATACAGGAATGAAAAATATCATTAATACTATATATAAGAAAAGGAATGGTTCAATAGTTATTTTATAATAATGTATGGAAAATTTGAACCATGGATCATTGTAATAAACAGTTGCTGCCCAATTGCAAATTGAATATAAAACCAATATAAATACACCGATATTTACATTTTTGTTTTTATGCCATGCAAAAATGCAGTAACCGAATAAACTGTGGCGTTGATTATCAATATTGTTAATGCGTTCAATTTATTTGCTTTTTCATTTTTTCTTTTATAATTGTTGCTCTAGATTCATTAAGAAAATCCAACTTGTCATAAACGATCTAGATTATTGAATCTAACTTATAAATAATAATTTAATGTCTTTAATAAATATTTTTTTGATTCAATATTATTTATTAACTATTGTATTTGTTTTTTCCAAGTTGTACCAATTTTTTGAAACAGCAACCTTAAAAGATTCAGGGGGAATACCACAAGTTACCATTGCGATAAAAACTTCCGATTCCTTTATCCTACAAATACTTCTTAATTGTTTGTCTTTTTGTGGAGAAGTGCTACAATTCATAATAACATGCTGCTATTTGATGGTAATGCAATGCATATAGAGTATTCATCGAATATATCCCCCCATCAATATATGCCTGGTTTCTCTCAGGCAAACCGGAGAAACCACCTAACTCTGCGGTAATTATTATCAATTTATTCGTTAAATGACCAAACCCTCTGTTACCTCCTTGAATTTCTAATATTTTACGTATTTGTTCTTTATTAGTGTATATATAAGTCCTTGCAGGTTGTCTATTACACGCAGACGGTGTATTGCGAATGAGGGTTAGCGCACTTAATATTTTTTCTATCGGTACTTCTTCATCGGTATAATTCCGTACACTTGAACGAGAATTTGAAAAATCATAAAAATGGGATTCTGCATATTTAAAATATTCTTTTTTTGAAATACTTTTCTGCGTAGTAATATATACCTCACTTGTTTTGATCTTTAATTTCGTAATGGCAGAAACTATCTTGATATCTAATTCATAATTATATGTGTTATGGAACTGTTCGTATTCAAAAATCACGCCTATCGCATGTTTTAATTGTTCTTCTTCATTTCCATATCGTGAAATATATTCTTCACAATCATTGCACAAGGATATAATTATATCTTTTCCAAATCCATAACGAATCTGGGGCATGGTTAACCCTTTTTCTACTACATGGTATTCTCTAATGATTTTACCAATTAATTTGATCTGAGTATTTATCCCGTTTGTATCTGAGTAATTTAAATAACGTTTTAAATTATATTGATATGCTACAACCAAATTTTTAATTACTTTAATTTTTCTTAAAACTTTAAGGATTCTACGAGGTAGAAAGGCTTTTATTAATTTTTTAATCATGTATGGTATAATCCCGATCACTTATGGAATATAAAATAAATATACGCATTGTAAAGAAATCTAATAAAATAAACTATCGCCTCCCGACCCATTGAGATTCGCTATTACTTATTTTTGATACCAATCCCTATTTGTAACATTTCCATTGCTTCCTATGATATCTATTCTATTTTCAATAACACATTCTTACATTCTATAATTAATTTATATCCTGTTTGTTTTTATTTTAAACATATGAATAATATATGCTCGTTCATTGGACGTAAGACCGATCGTAAATATCGTAACGATAGAAGTTATTATACACATCAATAGTACAAGAATAAAATTGAAAATAGTTGCCTGTAATTGGAAAAGCATATATAATGGAATGATACATGCCAATATAGATACAAAAAAGACTTCTATTATTACCTTTTTTATAAAGTTGCTTATAGATAAACCAACCATACTTTTTAACATCCAAAGACGAAGGAACAGACAAATAATTGAATTAATAATAGCAATATACATTACTGTTTGTGGCGAATATCCTAATCTCAAAAAACAATATGAAGCAGGCAGATTTATTAACATCACACCACCTACTGTTGCCTGATACTTTTTAATTTTACCTGTTGCTTGAGCGGCGGTCATTAATGGATAAGACAAAGCATCTATGAGTGCAATAATAATAACAAGCCGCGTAAAAAGTATTACATATTCCGGAGTTTCCTTTAGCCAAAGCGTAAGAATATAATTTGTCTCCAATAATATCGGCATCGAAAGAATGAATAAGAGAAAATAAGCCATCTTAGAACTTTGAAACACAAGATTCAGCATTTGTGTTTTCTCTCCCGAAGCATAATACTTTGTAATTTGCGGATTTACCGCGGTAGTAAAATTAAAGACGAACTGGTTTACGGCGCCGCTAATTTGGTAGGCAATTGCTCTTGCTGCATTAACGACCGGCCCAAAATATATGTTTAATAAAATATTTATCCCATGGTTATTTAATACACTCGCAGTAGTTCCAAATAAATTCCAACCGGAGTAACTCATCAACGTATTAAATAAATCTCTGTCCCAATAAAATTTAAAACTGCATTCATCATATTTTCTTTTACACAGTGTTCTATATATAAAAGTTACAATACAGGCAGTTAAAAACATAAGCACTGCATATAACTTTAGTTTATCAACTGCAAACAAAACAAGTATATAAACTATCGCTAATTTCAATAAGACTTCTATAATGCTAACGTACGCGTAAACATTCATATTTTCGTGAGCAATTAATGCCGCATCATAAGGGATCGTCATTATCGTTACAATAAAAGAGAGAATAGAGAATTGAAAGATCCAATTGGCAGCGATCAAACGTTCAGCAGGAATGACCATATGTGTATTCAAAAACCATAAACCCAATGTTTCCGCAAGGAGAAAAATGGTAACAGCAATAAGAGCATAAATAGTAATAGACAAACTGAATATCTTTTTAAGCTGTAGAAAATCATTTTTGCCAAGTTCAAAAGCAAAAAATCTTTGTGAAGCGGAAGCCATAGAACCGCTTAAAAACGAGAACATCACAACAATACCGCCAACAACATTATAAATTCCATAATCCATAACTCCAAGTGTTTTAGGTACAACTCTGACTGTAAACAAAGAGACAGCCATTGTCAGAAGCATCCTGAAGTAGAGCATCAGCGTATTTTTTGCTATTCTTTTATTATTTTCACTTGTCATAATATTCTTGGCGTACTGAATATTTATTTCAACTCACCGTATATCCCTTTCATCTATGTTTTTAATTGCTACCTTAGAATATTTATTTACGTAAATTATTAAAGGTGAACTTATAATGATATATAATCTCTTTCCGGTAGATTATCCACATTGATGAAATTGTAATTGAAAAGAACATAATAATTATAAAATATACTGACCGTTTTGGTCACTGCTTTCTTAATAGGAATTCCAGCTTCTTCCCGTACATCGACAATCGGTGCATCTTTCACTTCTTCAAGTTTAACAATTTCCATTTGTTTTGTTAACTCGAGGTACACTGCCTGTAAAATATCAACATTTCTTGCCAACCGTGTTTGTTCTAGCAATAATTGAGGCGGGAACGATACGAGACGATTTTTATCTTGAAATTTCCTTAACGCTTCCTCTGCGGCACCTAATGAATCTTTGACTTGATCTGTTCGTTTTTCGATATAAATTCTTTGTTCTTTTGCATTTGTTTTTTGTTTCGTTCTCACATATTCGTCAAGAGAAGCGACTAAATTATTAGCCACCTCTGAAGAAAGAATTTGCTCTTTGGTTCTAATGGTAACAGTAAGTATATTTGTAATACGATCAAAATCGGTAGTCATAATATCTTCATTAAATATTTTGAAAATTTGCGAATATTTATCGCGCTCCTGTAAAAACTTCGGGTCACTTTCATCCGTTTTATCCAATTCAATTTTATAATAATCTATAAGATTAACCGGATGATCAAATTTTTTTGTTTTGTATTTTGTGTATATAACAGGTTCTAAAACAGTATCTCCCAAAAGAAGATTTTGATAAATCAATGTGGGCACTGCTTCTCCCACATTTATTCCCGCCACTGCGGCAAGACTTTTTAACCCACCGAGCATCATACTGCTTCCGCCATATTCAGGAAGGATAACAATGGTGCTATCGTAATAATTTTTCATAACCAAGAATAACAGCGCTATCGATACAACGGCAACAATGCCGTTAATGATCAACAGTTTTTTTCTGTTTTGAATAATAACTCGAATGTATGGCGCTGCTTTTTCAATAAAATCGCCGATAGCGCTTTTATTATCAGTAATCGGTTGTTCTTCATTCATAAAAGTCTCTTTGGGTATTAATAAATTATCATTGCGTACTATTTGATTTCTAAATAAACACGGCTCACTTTCCGCGAGCCGTTACGTATTTATCATTTTATTTCGGTTACAAAATCTTACGCGATTTTGATAGCGCATCTATATTCTTTTAAATTGATTGAAACTATAGCTTCTCTGCGAGCACAATAACTGTGATCGCCGCCTAAACGAGAACAGCAAGCATATCTTTAACAAATTCAAATATCGTTGTTTTTGGACTGGCTGTTATCGGTTCCGG
>CAVSHK010000018.1:0-5385 GCA_963727705.1 uncultured Bacteroidota bacterium | reverse complement strand
GCAAGAAATCTACTATTATGGCTAAAAGAAGATGAAAATAATGACTAACGAAATTGACATTCTAGAAAATGATATAAGAGAGCAGTACCCTGATGTATTAGGAACCCTTTTGCTAGACCAAACTACTAAAAAAAATATTTTTTGGGCTACAGATAGTTATCAATATATCGGAAAAGAGTACGAATATGCTTCGCCAATATTACCAGAATTGATCACAGGAGAATACGGTGATATAATTATGCCGCGAGTAATGAAAGACAAAATTATTCAGCAGACACGGGTACGCGATATGGCCGAAGTTTTTACACCTTCATGGATATGTAATACTCAAAATAACTTAATTGATAATGCATGGTTCGATTATGAGAATGTTTTTAATAGCGAAATTATAAATAATGACGGCTCTCATTCATGGATAACAAATCCTAATAAAATTATATTTACGAAAAATAAAACATGGCAACATTATGTGCAAGATACTCGACTTGAAATTACTTGTGGCGAAGCTCCATATATAACAAGCCGTTATGACACCACAACAGGCAAATATATTTCTATTGAAAACCGCATTGGAGTACTCGACCGAAAATTACGTATTATAAGTGAAAATACTGAAACATCAAGTGATTGGCTTGATGCTACACAGACAGCTTATAAGAATACTTATGCCTTTGAGTGGCATGGAGATAGCTTGCTTCTTGCTCGCGAAGCTATGCTCTACACTTTTATTGAGAATTATATCAAAAAATTTGGCAACAAACCACTACTTAAATCGATTCAATATATTGCTTTTGTAATATCTTGGAATATATGGCAAATGGATGGAATAAAAGGGGTCATCCCTAATAGCTGTTGTAAGAAGACAAAAACTTCAACAAACTTATTTGGTGAATCAGAAATAAATGTTTCATGCTGTGAAGGTTGTAAAAATGATAATATCCGTAAGCATAATGGCACTTATTGTCTTATTAAAGACTGGAGTAGTAAAGATCTTGAATCAAATAAAAATGAGAACATTATTAGATTTATTGACTTAATAAAAAGTTGAATTTAGAAAGAACTAGATATGTCACAACATAACAATATTGATGTTTCTGTTTTTAATAACCTTATTATTGGTAGGGTTGAACCACAGATTTATGTTTTTTCAACAGAATCAGTACCTAATTATTTAAAAATTGGAGATACTTATCGCCCTCTTGAAATAAGATTTAATGAATGGCGTAGATATTTTCCTAATTTGAAAAAACAATTTGCAGATTTGGCAAAAGTGGATGATGAAACTTTTTTTTAGAGACTTTTCTATTCATTATTTTTTAGAAATAGACCGTCAAAAGAATCGATTACAACCAAATATAATTAACAATCTTCCATATTATTCAAACGAGTTTTTTGAAAATACAAAAGTTAAAGATATAAAGGATGCAATTATTGATATAAAAGAATGTCATTCAAACAATAATAGTAAATATCAGTTTTATAAATTTGACACAAGTCGCATTCCTTTAACACATACCTACACAAGAACTGAAAATTACAAACCACGTCCCAACCAGCAGGAATTATAAATAAATTTAAAATTGCCCTTAATAAAGGTCGAAAAAATCTACTAATGTATGCAGTGATGCGTTTCGGAAAGTCTTTTACTTCTATGTGTTGTGCTTTGGAAATGCAGGCAAAAGTTGTTTTAATTGTTTCTGCAAAAGCTGATGTAAAAGAAGAATGGAAAAAAACAGTAGAAAGTCATTCACGTTTTGCCGATTATGAGTTTGCAGATAGCAATACATTATTGCAGAGTGATAAAATTATTAAGAAAAAAATTAAAGACAATAAAAAACTAGTTCTTTTTCTAACTTTACAGGATTTACAGGGTCCAAAAATAAAATCCAAACATAAAGAAATATTTGAAAAAAGTTTTGATTTATTAATCATTGATGAAACACATTTTGGGGCTCGAGCAAACGAATATGGTAGAGTTTTACAAGAAGAAAGTTTAACAAAAAAACAAATCCAAAACGAACTTAAACAAAACGATAATACATTAGACGAGTTAGAAACAACTGTAAAAGTTTTAAAGCCCAAAGTTCGTTTACATCTATCTGGTACACCATACCGTATTTTAATGGGAAGTGAATTTACAAACGATGATATTGTTGCTTTCTATCAATTTTCAGATATTGCAGAAGATCAAATAAAATGGGATTCTGAGAATCTTAATAAAGATGAAGTGAAAGAGTGGGATAATCCCTATTATGGTTTTCCTAAAATGGTACGCTTTGCTTTTAATCCAAATGTATCTTCCAGAAAAAAAATGGAAGAATTGAAAAAAAATGGTGTTACATATGCTTTTTCATCATTATTTAAACCAAAATCAATAACGAAAGACAGTAAAAATCAAAATCATAAAAAGTTTGAACACGAAAACGAAATTTTAGATTTGTTAAAAGTGATTGACGGTTCAAAAATCGATGAGAACCTTTTAGGGTTTCTCGATTATGAAAAGATCAAAGAAGGCAATATGTGTCGCCATATTGTTTGTGTTTTACCTTATCGTGCATCGTGTGATGCTTTTGAGAGTTTAATTAAAACTAAAAAGAACAAATTCAAGAATCTTAACTCTTATGAAATCATAAATATTGCGGGTGTAGATAATGACAGGCAATATAATGATACACAAACAGTTAAAAAAAAAATCAAAGTTTGCGAAGCAAAAAATAAAAAAACGATTACTCTAACTGTAAATCGTATGCTTACTGGTAGTACTGTGGAAGAATGGGATACAATGCTTTATTTAAAAGATACAGCCTCACCTCAGGAATATGACCAAGCTATATTTCGATTGCAAAATCAATATATCGAAAATTTACACAGAGCCCAAAGGTGATATTGTTAAATACAATATGAAACCTCAAACGCTTTTAGTTGATTTTGATCCTAACAGAATGTTTCGTATGCAGGAACAAAAATCGCAAATTTATAATGTAAATACAGAAGAAAATGGTAATACAAAATTAGAGGAGAGAATAAAACGCGAACTTGAAATTTCACCTATAGTAGTATTAAACAATAATAAAATTGTGCAAGTAGTGCCTTCTGATGTTTTAGATGCGGTACGTAAATATTCCAGTAAGCGTAGCGTTCTAGATGAAGCAACAACAATTCCCATTGATTTTTCATTAATCGATATTGAAGATATCCGAGCTGAAATTGAAAAGCAAGGGGAAATAGGTTCAAAACAAGGCTTGGAAATAAAACCAACTGAAGGTGAAGGAGATGATATTGACGTTCCAACTAATGACGACGAGGAAAACAACAATACAAAATCTACTGATTCTGATTCACTTAATACAGAAACACCTTCAGCCGAAACAGAGGAATCTGAATTTAAAAATAAATTCGCAATGTACTATGCTAAAATACTATTTTTCTCTTTTCTTACAGATGCTAATGTAAAATCACTACAGGAGATTATAGCTCAAATTGATCAAGGAGATAATAATAAAAGAATTGCAATAAGCCTGGGTTTGAATAGAGATATATTGTCTTTACTTCAAGATCATATAAACCCTTTTATTTTAAGCAAATTAGATTACAAAATTCACAATATAAATACTTTAGCTAATGATAAAACTCTTGAACCTATTACACGTGCAAGCAATGCAATGAAAAAGTTTAGTCGCTTATCTATTTCAGAAATTGTAACGCCTGAGAATATAACAGATGAAATAATTAGCATTTTGCCTGGAAATGAAATCAATAAAAAAACAAAAATACTTGATATTGCAGCTAAGCAAGGCGAATTTGTTTATGCTGTATATAAGAAATTTGGCAAAGAAATCGCTAATAATTTTTATTCTATTCCAACCTCAAAAATAGCATATGAGTTTACGCGAAAAGTATATAATTTGCTGGAATTAAATGTTTCGCATATTGTAGAAGAATATACAACTTACGATTTATTGGCTGATCCGCAAATTATTAATAATGATAAAATAAAAATAGGAGATACATATATGAAATTTAATGTAATTGTTGGTAATCCACCTTATCAAGAAAATATAGGTAGTCAATCCAATCAATCACTAAGCAAACAACTGTATCCTTCATTTATGATGCTTGCAGTAAATATGCAGCCAGAGTATCTTTCAATGATTACACCTTCAAGATGGTTTACAGGTAATGCGCAGGACAGATCATTTGTAGCATTAAGAGATTTTATGCGCAATAATAATCACATTTCAGATATTGTTAATTATTTAAATAGTAGTGATGTATTTAGAGAAGTTAATGTACCTGGTGGAGTAAACTATTTCCTTTATAAGAATGATTATTCTGGCAATATTTCTTTCAAAGAAATCTCTAAAAACAACACAACTGTTGTTAACCGTCCTTTATTTGAACAGGGGTTAGATATTGTATTGCCAATGAATAGTATGATAAGTATACTTCGGAAAGTAAATAATGTTAATTTTAAATCAATGGAAGCTATTGTAACAGGACGTAATCCATTTGGCGTTCCTGCAACAGATTCTGTTCTAAATATTGTTATATCCGACAATAAAAATTCTAAACATGATACACACATACTATGCGCATACGAGCAAATTAAATTTATTTCAAATACGGAGATTACAAGGAATAAAACATTATCAAAGCATTGGAAAGTATTTACATCTAAAATGAATGGCGGTGCAGGAACATTGCTCGATGAAAAAAAAGTAGCTATATTAGGAAAAACTTTTGTAATGGGGCCAGATTCAATTTGTTCCAACGCTATGCTTGCGGTGGGCGATTTCGTTAACCAATATGAGGCGAAAAATTTAGAAAGATATATGAAAACAAAATTTTTTAGATTCATGCTTGGAATAAAGAAAATTGCTCAAGTATTAACGAGTAATATTTATCAATATGTTCCTCAACAGAACTTTACAAATAATTCTGATATAGATTGGAATAAATCCATTGAAAACATAGATCTACAGTTACATAAAAAATACAAACTAACAAAAGAAGAAATCGAAATTATTGAAAGTAAGATAAAACCAATGGAATAAAGAAGCGACAGCGGATTTCATCCGTGATTGAAGCCGACTTTAAGGAGAATAATTTTTTGTTTTGGCGGAGGGGGGTGGCTGGAACAGACTTTCAGATTGGAAATCAAAGCAAAGCATTTTAAAATTTAGCTGGATTCAAGCTGTTAATGGGTTGGGACAAACCTCTAACCAGCTTGAATGAATGAAATCCAAGCTGGCAGTCAGAAGAATAAATTTTTTGTTTGCGTGGCGGAGGTGGTTGGGGAAATCTTTATTAAATTGAAAATAAAAGTAAAACATTTTGGAATTGTGATTAAATCAAAGCTGGAAGTTTTTGGGATTGTTTAATCGT
>CAVSHK010000017.1:0-112392 GCA_963727705.1 uncultured Bacteroidota bacterium | reverse complement strand
TATTACTTTATCAGCAGTACTGCCGGCTACTTTATCAGCAGTTGGTAAAATAGGTTGGTGTAGCTTTATACCTAAACTCAATTATAAAGCCTGATAAATCATATTTGAACGAAGGTGTAGCAACTTTTGCTTTCTTACATTCATCTAAAATTTTGATAGTGCCACGCCCCCATGCTTCAATTAATCCGGCACGGAAAAAGGAATTTGCAATATCCGGATTATAAGGGTCCGATGGATGTTTTGTTTTTAAACGGGCTATTGTCCAATTATCAGGTAGATGTCCTTTATTCCAAATCATTAGTTTATCTGCATACACACTTATTTGAATAGGAGTGCCGCTGCTGTAATCTTTATGCACAATAGCATTTAGGATAGCTTCTCTTAATGCCGGTTCAGGTATAGGGTATTGTTCTATTCTGTGTAACCCTTTGTATGAGATAGCAGCTTTTAAATATTTTGTTAAAAGCAAATCCATTATTTTTTCAACCTGTTCAAACAGGTTTCCATGAATTTCATCCTGAAAAGCTAAATCGTCATCCGTGAAAAAATATCCTATTTTAACAAAAGCTCCTGTAACATATTTTTCAGGGTTTGGATGAAATAGCAATATAGCAGCACGTTTATAATAACCGGTTTCTGTTTTAAGAAGCAATTTTTCAAGTAATACTTCCGGTTTATCTTTTGAATCTTCGGGTGTTATACGTTTGGCTTCAACAGCTTTTTCTTTAAAATAATTGAAGGCTGATTTTGATAAATCTTTAATAGCCAATGTTGGCTGTGGCACACCATCCCAACGAACACCTTGTTTTTTCAGAATAAATCTATCAAGGGCTGCACCTTTCAGTTCTTGTTTGGTGCTTCCGCTTCTAAAAAAATATTGCCCTTTATAATTTACCGGATAAGGATATTTCTCAACAGCAATCTCGATATAATTTTTTTTTGATTTTGTTTTAAGATTAACGTCCACCATAATCCCCAACACATCTTTCACTTTGTTTGGGATGTCTTCCAAAAGTTTTTTCGCATTTTTTAATTCATGTACTTCGCCATCATCATCAATGCCAATATATATTTTACCACCTTGTGAATTTGCAAAACCACAAATCCATTTAATATATTCATCACTCCACTCTCTTTTATATTCAATATTTTGCGATTCCATTTTGAATTAGCTGATAAATTTGTTTAACGGAACATAGGTTTTAACATTGCATAAAAATACGTAAAAAACGGTTTTGTTTTGATTGTAGGAGTATTCATCTTGTTCATTATTTTTAATTTGTTCACGTTACGTGAACAAGATTATTTTGTGAACACTCTTACATAGCTCACCAAACATTATACATTATTTTTCTTCTTTTATAAAAACTTTGAAATATTCTCAATACTAAAAGCCTTATTGATAACGCTGCTTTTATAAGCATCTGCTAAATTCACATACCTGCGAAAACTCTTTTCGTCCTTATGTCCTGATACATCCCTGACAACCCTTTCCGGTGTTCCGAGAATTAAACTATTGGTGATATATGATTTGCGCCCAATGTGCGTAGTGAGCACTTCGTGAAATGGAACAGATACTTCCGACTTTACCCCGTCATAATATTTTACAACTTTTACCGAGTGATTAAATCCGATTTCTTTTCCTAATTCCTTCAGCGCATCATTTAATTTTTGATTGGAATAGACAGGTACAGGGGTTTCGTATTCTTTATATTTGGCTAAAATTTCTTCGGCATAAGGAGTAATTGGAACGGTTATGCGGGTATTGTTTTTTTGAGTAATCAATTTCCAAACCTTTTCTCCATTTTCATTTAGGGATATATCCTTATGCTTTATTTTTTCTATGTCGGAAAACCTTTGTCCAGTCCAACACATGAAACAAAAGACGTCTCTTACTTTAGAGAGCCGTTCCGTTTTAAAAGCAAAATTTTGCAATGCGACTACTTGCTTTATTGGAAGCACAAATATTTCGCCTTCTTTTCTACAGATTTGACGTCAGCTATATTAAAATGCTTGATTAAATTTTTTTTGATGTAAAACCGAATGAAGATTTAGCGGCTTTTATATATTTGGCTATGGATTGTCCGATAGCTTTACAACAGCTTATTGGGCAATATTTTTTCATAAGAAATTAAATATTCTTTAAATTCCGACAAGAAATTTTTATCAAGATTCGCAATGTGGAGTTTGCGATTGGAATCTTCTGCAAAGGCTTTCAGGTGATTATAAAAACCTTTGTATTTCTTTATGGTATTAGGCTTGAGCGAAAAACCATCACTTGTTTTTTGAGCTGATATAAAATTGTTGAAGTAATCTTCAAATTCTACCTTAGAAGTTTTGACAATTATTTTCTTTGCCAAAATATCTTTCAGATCATTGGAGGTAGTATGCTTGCCATTATTTTCATTTTCCTCGGCAAAATTACTGACCTGTGTTTTCAGGTCGGAGAGCCACTCATTTAATTTTACTCCGCCATTCTTGAACCTTTTGCAGTCGGCTTCCTGCTTTTTCAAGTCCCAAAGTTTTTGCGCTATCCGCTTTTTTGTATAAACCTGCAATCTTTCGCCACCTACTGAAAGTTTCAGATATATCTGTAATTGAACATCCAATTGTTTTTGCAGAAATGCTTTGTCAGTATTTTTCAGCAATTCTATTTTTTCCTCACTTAACGCACCTTTCAGGTAATAATTTACAGTTGCCATAGCTTGAAATATATGATGGCAAATATACAAAAAAGTGGATACAAAAGTGGATACACTTTTTACTTTATTCCTGTTTTGTTTCTTTTGTGTTATTTTGTAAAATATTTAAAATCAATATTTTATATAAAATAAAAAAACTATATAGATTCAGAAATAACAAAATTATAGTCCCCTACGGGCTACATAAGAAAGTTTAAGACCGCTGTAAATCACGCATTTACAACGGTCTTTTTCTTTTGGTTGACGGATTAGTTGACGAATTACCGATTTTTTCAGGATCAGGTTCAAAAGTTGTGGGGAAAGAATAAAAAATAGAATTTTGTGGGATAAAAATCCCCTGCAAGAATCTCTACATGCGCTATTAGACTTTGCACTTTTCCAAGGAGTAAAGTACTATTTTGCATTAACATTCCATAAATCAGACGAGGAGAATTTGTTATTAATTTATAGGTGCTTGATGTTCATGAAACATTAACTTTACCTGTTAATTAATCAATCTCATGAAACATTGTTTATTAAAAACTACCTGTAAAACAGATTTAAACATTTCTGTTTATAAATCTGTAACCGATATTGATATAAAGCATTGGAATCAAGTAATTGATCAAAAAAATATTTATCTATCATTGGGTTATTTAGATGCTATAGAAAGATTACTCAATCACGAAATAACTTTTCGTTATCTGTTATTTTATAATGAGGCGAACATGCCTGTAGCAGTTGCTGCTGTGCAATTTCTTCCGTTTTTTGATAAAGAGCTAAACAAACAAGATCCATTATGTTTGGTTAAAAACAAAATAAAAAAAGGCTACTTTCCTCCTCCGGTGTCGAGATTATGACTTGTGGATCACCATTTTCATGTGGTGAAAATGGATTTATGTTTACGAATGATATCTCCGAAAACGAAGCTTATGAGAATTTAGCGGAAGGATTAATTCAATTGCAAAAGTCAGAAAAATGGAATCAAAAAGCACCTGTTTTATTAATCAAAGAGTTTTGGCCCGAATCACATACAGCCTTTAGTAGAATGAAGCAAAGCGGATTTAAGGAGTTTATGATTGATGTGAACATGGTTATGAAAATTAATACTGCCTGGAACAACTTTGAGGACTACCTATTAAGCATGGTTACAAAATTCAGGACAAAAGCAAAGAGTGCGTTCAAAAGGTCAGCTGAATTAAAAGTTAAAGACTTAAAGTTAGAAGATATTATAAAACATGAAAAAGCAATTGAACGTTTATATTGTTCGGTAGTTGAAAAATCAAATTTTACATTTGGAAAATTAAACGGGGAATCATTTATCTATCTTAAAAGAAACCTAGATGATAAATTTATTATTAAAGGATACTTTCTCAATAACGATATCGTAGGATTTAGTTCTGCATTCAAGTATAATAATATTATAGACGCCAATTATGTGGGTATTAATTATGAGTTAAACCAACAGCATGCTATTTATCAACGAATGTTGTACGATTATGTGGAACTTGCTATTCATGCAAAATGTACTGAATTAAGGTTTGGACGTACGGCCGAAGAAATAAAAAGCACGATAGGTGCACAACCGATAAATATGAAATTATTTATTCGGCACCAAAATAAATTAAAGAATGGTCTTTTAAAACCAATTTTTGGTTCTATCATTCCCAGCCCATTTGAACAAAGAAACCCTTTTAAAGCAGGATATCAACTTGGTTTAAATTAATTGGTCGTCCCTCAAAAGTCGATTTTAACTTTGGAGCAAAATAATAGCTGCAAACAAACATTAAATAATTAATGATGAGTTGTCAGCATTAATTGACGCTGTTCTCCATATTAACACTCCTACTATTATATTTATTTTTCACTCGTCTTTTTTGCAGCTCCTATGCCATTCCTTTATTTATTAAAGCGCTGAACTGTGCTTAATTTTTGAATGGTTTGAGTGTAGTTTCTGTCTAACTCAATCGGTTCTTCTTTTGCAATAGCGTTTAAATGTTAGATTTTTTTTCAAAAAAAATTTGCGTAACCGAATTGTTACATATATATTTGTAACCGTTTTGTTACAAAATTTTATTTATAGGGGATGAGAAGAGATGTATTTCAAGCCATAGCAGACCCAACACGTAGGGAGATTATAAATTTAGTTGCTCATAAAACATTAAATTTAAATTCGGTTGCGGAGCACTTTCAGCAAAGTCGCCCTGCAATATCAAAGCATATTAAAATTTTAACGGAGTGCGGTTTAATTACCATTAGACAACAAGGAAGGGAGCGATATTGTGAAGCTAAATTGGAAAAGTTAAATGAGGTAGAGCATTGGGTGGAGCAATACAAACAGTTTTGGGAGACGAAGCTAGATGCGTTAGAAAGTTATTTGAATGAATTGCAAGCAACTAATTCGAAGAAAAAATTAAACAGTAAAAAATTAATAAAAATCGTTTCATCAAAAATTGAAAGACATGACAAACAAAAATGAGTTTATAATTACGCGCGAGTTCAATGCTCCTCAAAAATTAATGTTTGAGGTTTGGACAAATCCTGTTCATTTAGAAAAATGGTGGGGACCTGCAGGCATGCAAATGGGTATTACAAAACTGGACTTAAAGCAAGGGGGGACATTTCATTATAGTATGAAAACACCCGATGGGCATGAAATGTGGGGAAAATTTGTTTATCGTGAAATAATTGCACCCGAAAAAATCGTTTTCGTTTCTTCTTTTTCTGATGCTAAAGAAGGAACCACTCGCCATCCTTTGAGCGATAAATGGCCATTAGAAGTGCTGAGCACTATTGTATTTACTGAAAAAAATGGAAAAACAACATTAACAATGACGGGCACCCCAATAAATGCGAGCGATGAAGAAGTTCAACTATTTGTAGAAAGTTTTGCAGGCATGAATCAAGGATGGGCTGGAACGATTGCTCAATTAGAAAATTATTTAGCAACTTTATCTTAAATTTTTAAAGCCAGATATACATGAAAAAAACAAAAATTTTATACTGGATTTTTACCGGTTTATTTTCAGCGTTAATGCTGTTTTCGGCTGTCCCCAATATTTTAATGCTTCCCGATTCAATTAAGTTTATGAACAATTTAGGTTATCCTAATTATTTTATTCCGTTTATAGGATGGGCAAAAGCATTAGGAGTAATAGCTATTTTAATTCCCGGCTTTCCGAGAATTAAAGAATGGGCATATGCGGGTTTAGTTTTCGACCTAATTGGTGCTACCTATTCGATAATAGCTCTTAATGGCATTTCACCCGATTAATCATTAATGTTTGTGTTTATAGCATTCGGCTTTTTATCTTATTATTTCTATCACAAAAAAATCAGCGAGTGATATACTTGTAATAAAAATAAATGATTGAAGTTTTTAGAACCAATGTTTATACTGTTGAGCAATCGGATCGGATGATAGCGCAATTGCAATTGCTTTTTCCAACTGGAAAAATTAATTTTGATTTGGAAGATTGTGACAATATCTTGAGAGTAGAATCCGAATCAATTTCCCACCAAACGGTTGTTGACTTGTTTTTGGAAAATGGGTTTCAGGCAGAAGTGTTAATTTAAAAGGAAAAGATTGTGAAAGAAAATAATATAAACGATTCACAAAGTGTAACACAACAAATGCTGAATTTGAATTTGCTCAAACTTGTTTGTAAATAATTTTTAAGTAGATGAATAACGAAGCAAAAACTATTGATGAATACATTGCACTTCAACCACAGGAGGTGAAAGTGTTTTTAGAAAAATTGAGGCAAACAATTAAGTCTGTCGCACCGGATGCGGAAGAAACAATTAGCTACAAAATGCCGGCATTCAGATATCATGGTATGTTGGTGTATTTTGCCGCATTTAAAAATCATTACAGTTTGTTCCCTGCTAACAGTTCATTAATTACTGAGATGAAAGATGAAATAAAAATGTATAAAACAAGTAAAGGCACTATTCAGTTTCCGTTTGACAAACCCTTACCTGTGGCTTTAATAAAAAAGATTGTTAGAGCTAGGGTTCAACAAAATCTGACTAAAAACAAAAATAAATAAGATGGCAACTATTAAAACAAAACAAAAAATAACCCCCTTTCTGTGGTTTGATAATCAGGCAGAGGAAGCAATGAACTATTACACATCTGTTTTCAAAAAGTCGAAAATCGTTAGTATTTCACGCGATCCTAAAGGAAAAGTATTTAGCGGTGTTTTTCAAATTGAAGGACAAAATTTTTATGTGCTAAACGGAGGACCTATGTTTAAATTTACCGAAGCCATTTCTTTTTTTGCAAGTTGTAAAACACAAAAAGAAGTAGATTACTTATGGGATAAGCTTTCCAAGGGTGGTGAAAAAGGTCGGTGTGGTTGGCTCAAAGATAAATTTGGCTTGTCGTGGCAAATTATTCCCGATGCTTTAGGGGAATTAATGGGTGATAAAGATCCTTTAAAGGCGCAAAAGGTAATAATGGCCATGATGAAAATGGATAAGATCATTATCAAAGATTTAAAGAAAGCATATAACCAAAAATAATTTTCTAGCTGAATGGACATATCATCTAAAAAAAAACTTACGCTAACAAGAGTCATCAATGCTCCAAGAGAATTGGTGTACAAGGCATTCACCAATAGAGAAATGCTAATGAAATGGTGGGGCCCCAATAACTTTGAAAATCCTGAATGTGAAATCGAATCGAAAGTGAATGGCAAGTTTGAAATATGTATGCATTCTCCTAAGCTTGGTTATCCCAAAAATTGGTGCAAAGGAGTGTATCTTGAATTAAAAGAACCTGAGCGTATCATATTTACACTTGGTGCTTTTTTTGACGAAAACAACACAGCAAAACTTGAAAATGTAAATACCATAACACTAGAAAACGAAAATGGTAAAACAAAACTAACCATACATGTTGAGGTTAAGCATATTGATGAAGAACTCTACCAAGCATTGAATGGCATGGAACAAGGTTGGAGCGAAAGCTTAGAAAAATTAAATTCTTTGGTAACAATAGAATAATGTAATACTCTTTTAATCACAAACAATATGAGTACTCTCGTTATCGTTCTATGTATAATTGCAGGCATCCTTGCATTTATTTTTATTGCTGCTTTTTTCAGTCCAAGTCAATGGTCTATTCAGGCAGAAGCTGTTATTAACAAACCCAAACAAGAGGTGTTTGATTACATCAAAATTCTGAAAAACTCAGAGCATTTTAATAAGTGGGTAATGACAGATCCTAAAATGAAAAAGGAGTTTAAAGGAATAGATGGAACGGTTGGGTTTATATATTCTTGGAACAGTGAAAATAAAAGTGTTGGTGCCGGTTCACAGGAAATAATAAAGCTTATAGAAGGTGAAAAGGTGGAGTACGAAATACGATTTATAAAACCTTTTGAAGGAATCTCCACAGCGTCTATTTCAACCGAAAGTATTTCTGATAATCAAACAAAAGTTATTTGGGTATTCAGTAGCAGCAATACTTATATGATGAAAGTGATGCACGTTTTATTGAATTTGAAAAAAGTATTGCTAAAAGATTTACAAACAAGTTTGAATAATTTGAAAAATATTTTGGAAAAATAAAAGATATCATGGATAGACAGTAGCACTTCATTAGCCATTGGTTGATTTGTTTTTAGTCCTACAACATTTTTAAAATTGTATTTTATGAATATATTGCACTTTGGAAGGATATTAAGAAAGCTCCTGATTTTAAAACTAAATTAAAATACATGTTTATGCCTCCCGGATGGAGTCATGATGGGAAAACAAAAACATCTGAAGAGTTAAGAAGGGAACTTAATTTATAGTGATAACCCTACACTCATTCTCTTCTGTAGAAAGGCTAACTTTCACAATATTGTTCGGTAAAAGCTCTTCTATTTTTTCAGGCCATTCAATAAAGCAATAATTGTTAGAATAAAAATAATCTTCGTACCCCATGTCATAGGCTTCGTTCAAGGTATTTATTCTATAAAAATCAAAATGAAAAATGGTATCGTCTTTATTTGTATGGTATTCATTTACTAATGAAAAAGTTGGGCTATTCACATTATCGGTTACGCCTAATATTTTGCATAAGGCTTTTATAAATGTGGTTTTTCCGGCACCCATTGCTCCATAAAAAGCAATTACTTTTTTGTTTGCACAAAACGATAACAGTTGTCTCGCAGCCTCAGGCAATTCTTCTAAGTTTTTTATTTTAATCTGGTGTTGCATTACTTAGCGCTTAATGTAATAAAGGGAATAATCATTTCTTCCATAGAAACACCTCCGTGTTGAAACGTGTGTCGGTAATAATTGGCGTAATAATTAAAGTTGTTAGGGTATGCAAAAAAACGATCTTCTTTGGCAAATATAAAAGCCGAACTTACATGTTGTTTGGGTAAAAAAGCATCTGCCGGATTACGTATTTCAAACACCTCTTTTTTTACATAATCCAAGCTTTTACCTTGTTTATAACGCAAATTGGTATTTGTATTTTTGTCGCCAACTACTTTTGAAGGCTCACCAACCTTAATCGTTCCGTGGTCGGTGGTGATTATTAATTTACATTTTTTACTGGCAATGTGTTTGATGATGTCATGTAAAGGTGAGTTTTCAAACCACGATAAGGTAATGGAGCGATATGCTTTTTCATCATCAGCCAGTTCGCGTACTACTTCCATTTCTGTACGTGCGTGAGAGAGCATGTCTACAAAGTTGTAAACAATTATGTTCAATTTGTTTTTTGTCAAATTTCCCATATTTTCTGCCAATTTTTTACCTGCCGTATGATTAACAATTTTGTTGTAACTCATCTTTATGTTTTTGCCCAATCGCTTTAATTGTTCCTGTAAGAACTCTTCTTCGTGCATGTTTTTTCCGCCTTCATCTTCATCGTTAAGCCATAATTTAGGAAATCGTTTTTCAATTTCAGAAGGCATCAATCCCGCGAAAAAAGCATTGCGAGCGTATTGCGTGGCGGTAGGTAAAATGCTGCAATACACTTCTTCGTTTTCAGTTTTAAAATATTCGTTGATGATGGGTTGTATTACTTTCCATTGGTCAAAACGCAAGTTGTCAATCAATACAACAAAAACAGGCTCTTCGTTTTCTAGCAATGGAACAATTTTATTTTTGAAAAGTGTATGCGAGAACGTTGGAGCGTTTGGCGTTTTTCCATTTAGCCAACCTATATAATTACTTTCAATAAATTTGCAAAATAGCTGATTGGCTTCTGCTTTCTGCATTTTTAACACTTCCATCATACTTTCGTCACCGCTTTTGTCCAGTTGGAGTTCCCAATATATCAGCTTTTTATAAATCTCTGTCCAACCCGTTCCTGCGCTGTTGCTCCATGATAAATTGTCGCTGAGCAAGGTACTTATTTGTCGGAACTCCTGCTGATAAACGGTGTTTGTTTTTTCTGAAACAAGACGCTTGTTATCTAATATTTTTTTTAATGAATGTAGTATTTGTTTTGGATTAACAGGCTTTATCAGATAATCGGAAATTTGAGAACCAATAGCATCCTCCATCAAAAACTCTTCTTCGCTTTTTGTAATCATCACAACAGGCAGGTCGTTTCGCTTTTCTTTCAAACGTTTGAGCGTTTCCAATCCTGAAAGACCGGGCATGTTTTCGTCTAATAACACTACAGCATAATCGTTTTTTGTAATGAGTTCAAGTGCGTCGTCTCCATTGTTTACGGGTTCTACATCGTACCCTTTCTCATTTAAAAATAAAATATGAGGTTTTAATAAATCAATCTCATCATCGGCCCAAAGTATTTTTATTTTATCCATCATGTTGTTTTGTTTGAGTTCTTTGCCTTTAACAAAGTAAGGTGTAAAATTAGGAATTAAAGCACAACGGTTAAAAGGAAGGTTATATTGTTTAATTTTTAACTAATTTTGTTTGCTTTCAAAAAAAATGGACAATTATTTAAACAAACGCAAAATAGTTAACGACCCCATCTATGGCTTCGTTTCTATACCTTATAAAATCATTTTCGATTTAATTGAACATCCCTATTTTCAACGATTAAGAAGGATTAAACAATTAGGTTTAACAAATCTGGTTTATCCCGGTGCGCTGCATACGCGCTTCCATCATGCCATTGGCGCCATGCACCTGATGGGTGAAGCCATTGAAGAAATCAGGGCAAAAGGACATGATATTAGCGATGATGAAGCAAAAGCGGTTACCATTGCTATTCTATTGCATGATATTGGTCACGGACCTTTTTCGCATTCCCTGGAACACAGTATCGTGAGCAACATTAGCCACGAAGATATTTCGGAGTTGTTCATGGATAAACTCAATGACGAGTTTAATGGAGAATTAACTCTGGCGATTAAAATCTTTCAAAATAAATATTCCAAAAAGTTTTTACATCAATTGGTGTCGAGTCAACTGGATGTTGATAGATTAGATTACTTGCAGCGTGATAGCTTTTACACTGGTGTTTCAGAAGGTGTTATTAGTGCCGACCGTATCATTAAAATGTTGAATGTGGTGAACAATCAATTGGTCATTGAAGCAAAAGGAATTTATTCCATTGAAAAATTCATCATTGCCCGCAGGCTCATGTACTGGCAAGTGTATTTGCACAAAACCGTTCTTTGTGCCGAAAATTTATTAGTAAACATTTTAAAACGAGCGAAGGAATTAGCTCAAAAAGGTGAAGAATTATTTTGTACGCCTCCATTCAAAGTGTTTTTATATCATCAATATAAAAAAGAAGATTTTTCAAATAATCCGTCCTTGCTCGAAAACTTTGCATTGTTAGATGATAACGACATCATGATTTCGGTGAAAGTTTGGGTTAATCATAAAGACAAAGTGTTGTCAATGCTTTGCGATAGATTGTTGAATCGAAAATTATTGAAAGTAGAATTGCAAAATCAGGTGTTTAAAGAATCGAAAATTGAAGAGATAAAAGCCGAAGTGAAACTACGTTATAAGTTGAACGATAAAGAAGTTGACTACTTGGTATTTACCGGTAACGTTGTAAACGAAGCTTATAAAGCCGATAAAATTCACATTAATATTTTATTTAAAGACGGCACCATAGCTGATATAGCAAAGGCTTCCGACCAGTTAAATACCGATGTATTGGCTAAAACTGTAAGAAAATATTATTTGTGTTATCCTAAGCAATAGTTCAACATGGACAAAAATGGATTACTTCTTTTAAGTGTATTGTTCGTGATTGCTCTTTGTTCATGCACGATAAAAAGGCAGAAAGAAGGAGTTGCGACTTTCTTGGGGCATCATAGTTATGTTAAGGGAGGAAGCGATTATTGGGAATTTTACAATAATGGTAAACAATTTAAAATTTTGGAGGGTGCTTCAGCATATATTGTACCAGGGGAAAAATGCATGATTGTGTACGATAGTTTACACCCTGATATTAACTATTTGGTAGACGGTACAAGACCTGTGTTTATATCTGGAGAAGTTACAAAAAAATCTTTTGGCATTATAATAACAGATCACGTATGTATAACACCGAAAGGCTTAAAAGATATAGAATTTGAATATCACGTAAACGGTAGATATTATAATACTTATCGAACAATGCCAGAAAGAAAGGATACTTTGTGTGTAAAAAAAGGTGATAAATTTGAAGTGGAATATTGGAATGAAAATCCTAAACGCGTGATTATTTATTTAGATAAACCAATAAAATAAATCATGAAAAAACTTCAAGGATTTATTACCATAGTTTTTGCAATGCTAATAACAATGGGATTTGCACAATCAAATGAATGGTATAAATTTGAGAAAAAGGAATTTGGTTTTAAAATAGATTTTCCTGAAAAACCAACAACTAAAGTATGGAAAGTGGATACATCACTCGACTTTTTTTATGAAACATACGATTTTCATTGTTTCCCTGATAAAAAAAAGAACAGGAATGCTTATTGGGTAGAATATAACGAATACCCTGATTCCATTGCTAATTCTGACAATATGGACAAAAAGAGACTTGAAAATTTTTATGAACAAGGGATTAACAGTGAATTGAAAAGGTGTGGAGAGTGCAAAATCTTATCGGAGAAAACAATTAATTTAAAAGGGTATAATGGTAAAGAAGTAAAAATAGCAGTTTTGTATAATTCTCACATTCTTAATATGCGGTTGTTTTTAATAAAAAATAATCTTTACAGAATAGAAACCTCAGGTGAACCTGATAACCCATCCATCAATCGCTTTTTTGATTCATTTGATTTGTTGTATTTATAAATAACAGCTTACATCTGTATTAACAATAATTTTATAATTTTGATAGACTCAAAAAAAGACATGTAAATTTGTTTCGTTCCAACTCAACAAAAGAACTATGAAAACCATCGGAATAAAAAGAGAAATGCATCATGCGATAGACGTGATAGACGATACAGATTTTTTGAAAGCCATTTATCTATTATTAAACGAAAAATCAAAAGAGTATGAATATGAATTAAGTACCGAAGAAAAACAGGAATTGGATTATCTACGAAAACAACATAAGTCGGGTAAAAGTAAATCGTATACAATGGCAGAAGTAAGAAAACTAGCGTCGTTAAAAATAAAAAAATGAAATACGGCGTAATCATTAAAGAATCTGCCAAAGAAGGAGTAATAGAAGCTGTTGCATATTATGAAAAACAACAAGAACAGTTAGGGCTTAGATTTTTAGACCGCTGGGAAGCCTGCATAGAAGCTTTGCAACAAGAGCCATTCATTTATCAGAAAAAATACAAAAACTTTCGTCAGGTACTAATAAAACCTTTTCCCTATCACCTCATATATGAAGTAGATAGTGAGGAAATTGTAATATATAAAGTAGTTTACGGAGGTCGGCATCCTCGTAAGCGATACACGAAAAAGTAAATAACTGTATTAACAATTATTTGTGTTATCCCAAAAATAGTTAAATAAATAAAAGTATGAATATGTTCACAAGGCTATATACTTTGTATTAATATTTATTTTATATTTTTACCAACCTTTAAAATAAAGACTAGTAATTTTTTCATAATAAACCGATGAGTATAAAGCAAAGAACAATTAAAAAAGCGGTAAGCATTTCGGGCGTGGGCTTACATACCGGCGCTAAAGTGAATCTTACGTTTGTGCCGGCTCCTGATAACCACGGATATAAATTTCAACGTGTTGATTTGCCAAACCAGCCTATCATTGATGCCGATGTTGACAATGTGGTGGACACTTCACGTGGTACTACATTGGAGCAACATGGAGGTAGAGTATATACTACAGAACATGTATTAGCGGCTTTGGTGGCCTTAGAAATTGACAATGCCTTAATTCAACTGGATGGTCCTGAAATGCCAATAATGGATGGTAGTGCCATGCCTTTTGTAACCTTGCTGGAAACAGCAGGAATTGAAGAACAAAATGCAGAACGAGTTTACTTTGAATTAAAAGAAATTTTATCGTACGAAGATACTGTAAAAGGTGTTGAAATGCTTGCTGTTCCTCAGGAAACATACCGTGTTACCGTAATGGTTGATTACAATTCGGATGTGCTTGGAACTCAACATGCGCATATTTATAAAGTAGAAGATTTAAAAACCGACATAGCCATGTGCAGAACATTTGTGTTTTTGCACGAGCTGGAAGCCCTGTTGGCAAACAATCTTATTAAAGGTGGCGATTTAAATAACGCCATCGTTTTGGTTGATAAAGAAGTGTCGGAAGAAAAACTGAATCATTTAAAAAAAGTATTTCATAGGGAAGACGTTGAAGTAAAAGGTAAAGGTGTATTGAACAATACCGCACTTCATTTTTTTAACGAACCTGCCCGCCATAAATTATTAGATATTGTTGGTGACTTAGCGTTGGTTGGTATGCCTTTACGAATGCACGTGTTGGCGGCTCGTCCGGGACATGCAGGTAACGTTGCATTTGCAAAAAAAATAAAAGAGTTAATAAAACAAAAATCAAAGAAAACAGATGAAGTGTTTTTTGATTTGAATAAAGAACCGGTGTTGAATATTTTGGATATTCAAAAGCTATTACCACACCGTCAGCCATTTTTATTGATTGATAAAATAATGGAATACACTCCTGAATCAATCATTGGTGTGAAAAATGTGACAATGAATGAAGATTTTTTCAGAGGACATTTTCCTGAAAATCCTATTATGCCTGGCGTTTTATTGGTTGAAGCGATGGCTCAGTGCGGTGGAGTGTTAGCTTTAAAAACCGTACCTGATCCTGAAAATTACTCTACTTATTTTATGAAGATAGATGGAGTAAAATTCAAACAAAAAGTAATTCCGGGAGATACTGTCGTATTCAGTTTGAAATTATTAACTCCAATTCGTAGGGGAATTGTTCATATGAAAGGGATTGGTTATGTTAATAATAAACCTGTAGTTGAGGCTGAAATGATGGCGCAAATAGTAAAAGACAAAAAAAATGAGCAAACTCTCGTACATACATCCTGATGCAAAAATAGGCAATAATGTTACTATCGAACCTTTTTCAACCATTTATGATAATGTTGAAATTGGCGACAATACATGGATTGGACCTAATGTAACAGTTTTTCAAGGAGCGCGCATTGGTAAAAACTGCCGTATATTTCCGGGTGCCGTAATTTCTGCAATTCCTCAGGATTTAAAATTTAAGGGAGAAGCAACCACTACTGAAATAGGCGACAATACTACTATTCGAGAATGTGTAACGCTCAATAGAGGAACTGTTGACAGAATGAAAACTGTAATTGGTAGTAATTGCTTGCTGATGGCTTATGTGCATGTTGCACACGACTGTCTTTTAGGAAACAATATTATTATTGCAAATAGTGTGAACCTCGCTGGGCACGTTACCATTGAAGATTGGGTAATACTGGAAGGCTTGGCCGCTGTTCAACAATTTGTGAGTATTGGTGCTCATGCCTTTATAACAGGTGGTTCATTGGTTCGTAAAAATGTACCGCCGTTTACTAAAGCAGCCCGTGAACCACTTCAATACGTGGGTATAAACTCTGTAGGTATGAGAAGGCGCGGTTTTAGCAACGAAACCATTTTAGAGGTAGAAGATATTTACAGAACCCTTTATGTGAAAGGCTTTAATGTGACCAATGCTATTTCTGTTATAGAGCAAGAAGCTCCTGTATCAAATGAAAAAGAACAAATTCTTAATTTTATTAGAGAATCGAAGGATGGTATTATGAGGGGAATTAGTTAATGTACTAATGATTGAATGAGAGAATTGATGAATGATTGAATGGCGGGTGATTGAGGTTCTCGAAATCACTATTTAACAGAAAATCAAATTCTAAAAAGTGCCAAATTGGGCTTTGAACTTTCCAACTTTGGACAATATGAAAATAGAACTAAATAACATAGGTAAACGCTATAATTACGAATGGATATTTCGTAATGTGAATTATGAATTTACAAGCGACAATAACTATGTTATAATAGGAGCGAATGGTTCCGGAAAGTCAACTTTATTGCAGGTGATAGCAGGAAGCTTAATCCCTTCGGACGGAACAATAAGCTATGAAGAAAATCAAAAAAAAATTATTTCGGAAGATATTTATAGCCATATAAGCATTGCTACTCCATATCTTGAATTGTTTGAAGAATTTACGTTACAAGAGTCAATTGAGTTTCAAAAACAATTCAAACCTTTTTATGATAATTTAGATTGCAAACAAATTATCGACCTTCTTCAGCTTGAAAAATCAGCGAACAAACAACTAAAGTATTTTTCATCAGGAATGAAACAACGTGTTCGTTTGGCATTGGCTATTGTTTGTAAAACGCCACTATTGCTGCTTGATGAACCAACTTCTAATCTTGACAAAAAAGGAATTGACTGGTATCAGCAATTGATAAATCAATATGCAGAGAACCGCTTAATTATTGTTTGTTCTAACCAACAGGAGCATGAATATACCTTTTGCAACAAGTTATTGAACATTGAAGATTATAAATGATTTTTTGTATCATTCAAAGGTACAGAAATTTCAACTTGCGTCCTTCCCGGATAAGATTTCAGAGCCTTTTCCAAACAAATCATTGCTTTTTTCAAATCGTGTTTATTGAGTACATAAGCCAAACGCACTTCCTTTGTTCCGGCTACGGGTGTTGCATAAAAACCTGTAGCCGGTGCAAGCATTACGGTTTCATTGTTATACTCAAACGATTCCAGCAACCACTGGCAAAATTTATCAGAATTATCAATAGGCAAACGAGCGATGCAATAGAATGCACCGCTTGGTTTCGGACAAAAAACTCCTTCCATTTTGTTGAGGGCTTCCACTAAAAAATCTCTGCGTTCAACATATTCTTTTTTTACCTTTTCAAAATATTCTTTTGGGGAGTCCAAAGCAGCTTCGGCACCAATTTGTTCTAATGTAGGAGGGCTTAAACGAGCTTGTGCAAATTTCATTGCTGAAGCCATCACTTCTTTGTTTTTTGAAATAAGTGCGCCAATTCTTGCACCACATGCCGAAAAACGTTTTGAAATTGAATCAAGTAGTACAATGTTATTATCAATTCCCTGCAAGTGCATTACCGAAACAAATTCCTTATTATCATAACAAAATTCTCTGTAAACTTCATCCGAAAATAAAAACAGGTCGTACTTAACCACCAGTTGTTTCAGTTGTTCCAACTCTTCACGGGTATATAAATATCCTGTTGGATTACCCGGATTACAAATCATTATCCCTTTTGTTTTTGGAGTGATTTGTTTTTCAAATTCCGAAATAGGAGGCAAGGCAAACCCGTTTTCTATAGCTGATTTTACAGGTTTAATAACCACATCGGCTGTACAGGTAAAACAATTAAAATTGGCATAAAACGGTTCAGGAATAATTAATTCATCACCCGGATTTAGACACACCAGCATCGCTATTTGAATAGCTTCAGAACCACCTGTTGTAACAATAATATCATCAGGGCTAACCTGAATTTTGTATTTTGAATAATATTCCGATAGTTTTTTACGATAACTTTCAATACCCGCAGAATGCGTGTATTCAAGCACCTTTAAATCTGCATTTTTAACGGCATCAATAAACGTTTCCGGTGTTTCAATATCAGGCTGACCAATATTTAAATGGTAAATTTTACGACCATCCTTTTTTGCTTTATCGGCAAATGGTACTAATTTACGTATAGGCGAAGCGGGCATTACATTTCCCTTAACAGATACTTTAGGCATTTTTATAAAATTAAAGTTGCCAAAGGTAACATTTTTTAATATGTGTAATTATTCGTGATTGGAAAAGTTGATGTGTAAATGAGTTAATGGACTTCGCTTGCACTAGGCTATAATCCTCTTCGCGTTCTTTTTGGTCAAAGAGAGCAATAATTATTATATTTGTAATTAGTCGGATAGAGGCAAAATAATGGTGTCTCAGTTTAGTTGGAAAACGGTTTTGACTAGAATCTTATCGCCGAGTTTTATTTTCAACAAGCCAACGCTTGGCTGCAAACCAAGAGTTGTTTAAATAGAGGCGGTATAACACATAACTACAAAATGGATTCCACCCTTTTGTTGTTTACTATTTTCATAAGAGAAATGCGTAAACTGATTTTAGCAATCAAAAAATAGCTAATTAAGCCTCCAATAGGAGGCTTTTTTTTTAATACTATCACTAACCAATTTATACAGTTGTTTATAATTGTCATCGGTAAGCATTTTCAAATGTTTGCTCATCGTTTTTTTGTCACCACGAATGGCTGGTCCGGTTTGCATTTCACGAGGAGGGTGGTTTTGTATTTTTTCTGCTGTTTCTGCAATCAGAGGTTTTAATATATCTATGGATAGCTTATTTGATTTTAAAATTTCATCTGCAATAACATAAAAGTGGTTAGTGAAATTGCAGGCAAAAACGGCTGCAAGGTGTATTGTTGCCCGTTGTTCTGAACTTATTTTATTTACATTGTTGCTAATGCTTTTAGCGAGAGCTTCCAACGTTTTAAATGTATTTTTATTATTTGCTTCCAGACAAATGGGCACATTTTTAAAATCTACCTTTTTAGTTTTTGAAAATGTTTGCAAAGGATAAACTACTCCGTAATTTTTTGAGCAGTTTTTAATGTTACCAATGTCAATACTGCCTGATGTATGTATTACAATTTTATCTTTTAAGTGTAAGTGAACGGCAACTTTAGCAATGGCATCATCTTTTACGGAAATAATATAGATGTCGGCATTTGGGGCTAGTTCATCAAATGAATTGGTGAACGAACAGTTTAATTTTTTTGCAAGCTCAGAGGCGGATGATGTGTGTTTGCTGTAAACCTGAAGTACAGTATGTTTTGCTTGTATAAGTGCTAAGCCAAGTTGTGTTGCAACATTACCGGCTCCAATCAATACAATGTTAAACTTCTGCATTTGTTGAGCTTGTTTTTTTTCTGATACGTTCTATTATTGCTAATATAGTTCCAATAACCATTATAATACAGCCAATCCACAATACATTTATGTAAGGGAATATCATCGCCTGCATTACAATAAAATCTTTTATGTTCTCTGATTTTTCCTGAAGTGTAATTAATACCTTTCCCTTTTCAGGGTCTATTTTATCAAAACTGAATTTAAGTCCCAACTCATTTACCAGTGCAGGTTTGGTAAGTTGAACATTGTTTTCAATGTAATATACAGGATTTGCAATGTAAGTATGCTTACTTACATCAAGAACCCGCAAATAGGCTTTTGCAGCAATATCGCTTTTTTGAATATTGTAAGGAGTTTTATCAAATCTGGTAGAAAGCGAATCTAAAATGATAATGGCATTAGAAGAAAAAATAGTATCTCCCTGTTTAAGATAATGCTCTTTTGGTTTTGTGTATTCTTCTTTTTGGGAGTTGGGTTTATTCAAATCTTCTGCAATAGCATAGGTTACATGTGTATAAACATCATACGTTAAGTAATGACGTGTGTCAGGTTCAGCAACGTTGCCCATCATAGGATTGGTTTGAACAACAGGCGATAGTGTGAATTCATGTTTGTATTTACCTTGTTCGGCTTTACTGAAATAATCCACATCAAAATAAATGTTTACTCCTTCAAAACGTTTGCCTTTGTAGGTTACAAAGTATTTGCCCATGGGCAATGTATCATATTGTGTAAGCAAAATATTATCATTGTTCGAAAATTTTTCACCCAAACTTTCAATGTTTTTGCCAGATGAGTTTTGCGAAATAATATCTTTTTTTGATGTGGAAATCAACACACCAATCATCATTAGTGCAAAGCCAATGTGAGCTATAGAAGCACCCGCCTTTTTGATATTACCTTTTAACACACGTATCAGATAGTCGCTATTAGCAATGAAAGCAAACATACTTGAAAATAATAATAATGCGTAAAATGGCTCGTTGAAATAATTTAATGAATAACTTATAGCAATTGTAATTACTACGGACAAAATGAATGATACGGCTATTTTTTTTGCAAATTCTGAAATATTGGTGTTTTTGTATTTGAAAAACTGTGTGATAGCAATTAGTAATGTAGTAACCACAGCAAATGGCAATTGCCAAGTATTATAAAAATGTACAGCGTCTTTTATTGGTGCTTTATTTAAACCAAATAATTTGTTCCAAACGGGCATGGAAGTGTATAAGGTAATTTGGAATGAAGAAACCAATAATACAACGGCACCTACAAACATCCAAAATTCGCGCGACCAAAGCTCTTCTTCTTGTTTTTGCGAAGGAATAAGTTTTCTGTTTTTAATGATTAAGTAACTACTCAACAACAAAAAGAAAAACAGATAAATGAGCAATTGTCCCGACATTCCTAAGTCGGTAAAAGCATGCACCGAAGTTTCGCCCAAAATACCACTGCGAGTGAGAAATGTAGAATATAAAATGAAAATAAAAGTAAGCACGGTAAGAAAAAATGTAGCAAATAACGATTGTGCTTTTGTACGGTTAATCAACATTAAATGGGATGCTCCTACCAAAATAATCCAAGGTACCAGGGATGCATTTTCTACAGGATCCCAAGCCCAAAAACCTCCAAAGCTCAATGCCTCATATGCCCATGCACCGCCCATCAATACTCCGGTTCCTAAAATCATTACTCCGAAAAATGTCCAGGGCAATGCAGGCCTTATCCATTCAACAAATTGTTTTTTCCACAAACCAGCAATGGCGTATGCAAAAGGCACAACAGTAGCTGCAAATCCAAGAAATAGGGTAGGAGGGTGGATGGTCATCCAATAGTTTTGTAACAAAGGATTTAATCCTCTACCATCCAATTTTTCTAAATAATCGGCATTGGCAAATAATGGAATGTTAGCAAAATCCGGATGTTCTCTGAGCAAAACGGTAAAAGGATTACTGCCTATACGATATTCAAAAACAAAAATGCCTAATAACATAGATGCTAAAAACGCCTGAACAATTGATATTACAGCCATTACCGGAGCCTCCCAGTTTTTTGAGGTACGTTGCAAAATAAGTCCAAGTATTACGTGCCAAAACGTCCATAATAAAAAACTACCTTCTTGCCCTTCCCAAAAGCAGGATAGTATGTAACGCATGGGCATTGCTTTGCTGCTGTGATGCCATACATATTCGTACTCAAAATAATGATTTTTAAGCATTATGAATAAAGTAGCTACAATACCAAATACCGATAAGCTATGCAAGCGAAATGAAAAGCGGGCAATTTTTTTCCACGACGCAGAAGTTGCATCATCCTTTGCAGCGAAATAATAACTGACGCTGGCAAGCAAAGCCAATACAAAAGAGAGTATTACAAAAAGATTTCCTAGTTTACCAATTAACAAATGCTCTCCAACGTATTCCATTTATTTGAATGATTTTTTAATGATTGAATAATTTAATGAGAGAATGATTGAATAAGATAAGGGGTTGTAGTTGTGTTATTCTATCATTCATCAATACATTCATTAAATCATTTATTTACTGGCGGTTTCCTGAGGTTTGCCGTCGTTATATTTTGAAGGGCATTTCATTAAAATATCCGAAGCATGAAACTCATTGCCTTGCATTTTGCCTATTAATACAATTTGTTCGGAGCGTTCAAAGTCCTGAGGTTTGTTTTTATGCAGCACCACTTTACATTCTGTTCCCTTATTGTCAATCATGTAAAATGTAAAAATGTTGGCATCTACTTTCGGGTTGTAGATGCTTTCTTTTTCTTTATCAAATTTACCTACAATGTGAAACTCCTGATCGTTTGATTCGGCAGCTTCTTTAAACGAAGCATAGGTGCTGGTATTATTAAGTGTTGTAAGTATTGCCCCTATTGCTACAGCAATAATAACGATACCTATGATGTGTGTTTTTTTCATCGATGTACTCTAAATTATTTTTTATTTATTTCTTTTTCCAGTTTGCAAATCTTTCTGTCCAATGAAATCAGATAAATAACTATTCCAACAAATATGATGGAAAGAACTGTAACCACTACATATATTTTCCCTGATTGATATAAATCGTTAGCCATTTCAACACTGTTGTTTTGCTGGGAATATGCAGAAAGAGAGATGAATAGAAATGCTAAAATGTTGGCAATTTTTTTCATTGTTAATTATTCATTAAAAGGTTACGTTTTATTTTTTCGGCACGCACACGCAGGTTCACAATCCATATAGCTAGTAAAATCCAGCCTATAACAGCAGGATAAAAAACCATACGCATATTGCTATCCAAATCATATTTATTGAATCCCGGATTTCCTCCATTACCAGGATGTAAGGAATCGTTCATGCGTGGTAAAATCATTAAAAAAACAATAAGCATTACGTATGCAAAGATATTATATACGGCAGCAACACGGGCTCTTTTTTGTTCTTCGTCAACCGAACCTCTTAACACAAAATACGCTAAGTATATGAGTGTAGTAATAGCAGCACCATTCAGTTTGGTGTCTGCAACCCACCATGCTCCCCAAGTGTAACGCGCCCATACAGAGCCGGTTATTAAACCCAGTGCACCTACAAGCATTCCAACATGTGCCGATTGTGCTGCATTTATATCATGGTTAATGTCAGAAGAGCTTAAATATTTAATGCTATACACCACCGAACCAAGCATAATCGCCATCATTGAAAACCACATTGGAACATGGAAATATAGATTGCGAATAGTTTCATGTAAAATTGGCTGAGCAGGAACTTTTCCTAAAAAACCAACAATAATGGTATATGTAACTAATAACACCGCTAATATTTTCCACCAGTTTTTAAGCATCTTGTAATAATATATTTCATTTTTTTTCTATATCCCTTTTAGGATATTGAAAGGCAATTTAATCGCGCCAAAGATAAGGAAATAATAAATAGGAAGAAGCGATGGTAATAACGTTTAAAAATATCAAAATTAGTAATGAATTCATGTCCCATAAATCGAGTCCGTCAATTGCATTTTTTGAAAGCTTTATCAATACCATTAGCAAAGGCATAATAATTGGAAAACTTAAAATGGCCATTAAAGTAAAGTTATTATTTGTTTTGGATGCTATTGCGGACACCATTGTTAATAAAGAAGAAAAACCAAAACTTCCCAATAACAAGGTTACCAAAAACAAGGTTAAATCCTGAACAATGTTTCCTACAAAAAGCATGTACACCAATAAGCACAATGCAGAAAGTATTGATAACAAAAAACTGTTGTATATAATTTTTGCAGTTATAACGGCTTGCGGACTGGCAAGCGTGTATATATATAACAAGCGCCCTCGGGTTTCATTAATAAAACTTTTGGCGACCGCATTAATAGAGGCAAAAAGCAGAATAATCCAAAACAAGGCATTCCATGTAGCGGGATTGATGATTTTTTTAAATGACAAGTAGCTTACAAAAACTGTTGAAATAACATATAACAAAATACCTCCAAGTGCATATTTATTGCGTATCTCAAGCTGTGCTTCTTTTAGTATCAGGTATTTTATTTGTTTGAATAACATCTTTAAGAGAAGGTAAGTAATCCGAATTTTGATAGCAAGTTAGAGTCAATTATAAGTATTTATCCAGTAATCCTTCCATTTCCTTTTGAAGAAGAAGTGCTTCGGCTCTCGCTTTGTCTGCGAAGTCCTCTTTATTACTTACGTAAATAATACCTCTTGTAGAGTTTACCAATAAACCACATTGTTTGTTCATGCCGTTTTTAGCTACTTCTTGCAGGCTTCCGCCTTGTGCACCAACACCTGGTATCAATAAAAAACTATCGGGAACAATGTTTCTAATTTCGGCAAGCATATCAGCTTTGGTTGCTCCAACCACATACATCATATTTTCGGGGGTACTCCACTTTTTCGATAGTTCTAAAACATTTTGAAATACCATTCCACTATTCTGCCCTGAAGGAGATAAGGTTTTGATAAATTGAAAATCGCTTGCGCCTTTGTTGGATGTAAGAGCCAACAAAATTACCCATTTGTTTTTATAATCAAAAAACGGTACAACGCTGTCTTCGCCCATATATGGCGCAACAGTAATTGAATCAAAATTCATTTTTTCAAAAAATGCCTGAGCGTACATTTTTGATGTATTCCCAATATCTCCGCGCTTTGCATCGGCAATGGTAAACATGTTATCACACGTTTGATTGATGTAATTTATTGTTTTTTCAAGACTCTGCCAGCCCTTGTATCCTTGTGCTTCGTAAAAAGCTATATTAGGTTTATATGCCACACAGAGGTCCTTAGTAGCATCAATTATTTGCTTATTGAATTCAAAAATAGGGTCATCGGAGTTTAACAAATGTTTTGGAATAAGATTTACATCTGTATCTAAACCAACACAAAGGAATGATTTTTTGTTTTTTATATTTTCGAAAAGCTGCTGACGTGTCATACGTTACTGATTAATAATTTTTAATCTTCCAATTTTAAGCATGTTTAATTTTTACATTCCTCCTTCTTTCAACCGCTCTGAATTTTCAGCCAATTGAAGCGCATCAATCATGTTTTGAATTTTGCCGTCCATAAAATCTGTTAAATTATATAAGGTCATATTAATGCGGTGATCGGTAATTCTGTTTTGCGGATAGTTGTATGTTCTTATTTTTTCGGAACGATCGCCGGTAGCAACAATTGTTTTACGACGTTTTGATATTGCTTCTAAATGTTTGCTCATTTCAATATCGTATAATTTGGTACGCAACATTTGCATCGCAAGCTCTCTGTTGCCCAATTGAGAACGATCTTGCTGGCATACTACAACAATTCCGGTAGGTTTGTGCGTTAGCTGAACTTTTGTTTCTACTTTATTTACATTTTGCCCACCTGCACCTCCCGAACGAGATGTTTGCATTTCTATATCTCCTGGATTAAGCACCACATCCACTTCATCAGCTTCCGGCATTACAAGTACTGATGCCGCCGAAGTATGCACGCGTCCCATCGTTTCAGTTAAGGGAACACGTTGTACACGATGAACGCCCGCTTCAAATTTTAATAATCCGTAAGCACCATCAGCATTGATATTAATAATGACTTCTTTGTATCCACCCATGGTTCCCTGATTGGAATCAACCACTTCGTACTTCAATCCTTTTTCTTCAAAATAACGGGTGTACATTCTAAAAAGGTCACCGGCAAAAATACTTGCTTCGTCACCGCCTGTTCCTGCACGTATCTCCATTACGGCATTCCTCGCATCTTCCGGGTCTTTAGGTACCAGCATCTGACGGATATCTTCTTCCATCTTATCTTTTTTCTGCGTCAGCTCCTCCATGTCCATTTTAGCCATTTCTCGCATTTCTTCATCCTTTTCATTGGCTAATACTCCTTTGTTAAATTCAATGTTTTCAACAACATTTTTATAAATGTGATATGCGTTAACCACATCAGTTAAATCTTTATATTCTTTGTTGAACTTCTTAAATTCTTTCATATCCCCAATTACTTTAGGATCTGAAAGCTTTTGTTCTACTTCTTCCCAACGCCTTTTTATGGCTTCTAATTTATCCAGCACTTTACTTTAGTTATTTAGTTTGTTAAATTTTAAAGACCCCAAAAGTACAAAAAAATTGGCAGTAGCTTTCGACAATGAAACATCCCATCGCCTATTGCTTACTGCCAATAGATTATTTATACTGCTAATACTCAAATACTCCGAATGGTGATTTTATGGTTAATCGTTTTTTATCACAAGTTTCTACTCTACCCACTATTTGTGCATCTACATTAAACGATTTTGAAATGGAAATAATATCATCTGCAATTGCTTGTGGAACGTACAATTCCATACGATGCCCCATGTTAAACACTTTGTACATTTCTTGCCAGTCAGTTTCACTTTGTTCTTGAATTAATTTAAACAATGGAGGGATTGGAAATAAATTATCCTTAATCACATGTATATTGTCAACAAAATGAAGTACCTTGGTTTGGGCGCCACCACTGCAATGCACCATGCCATGAATTTGTGAACGATATTTATCTATAATTTTTTTGATGATGGGCGCATACGTTCGTGTAGGTGATAAGTACTAACTTACCTGCATTTACTTCATCTGAACCAACATTAATTTTATCTGTAAGCTTTATTTTGCCTGAATAAACAAGCTCTTCAGGTACAGCTGCATCATAGCTTTCCGGAAATTTTTTTGCGGTGGATTTTTCAAAAACATCGTGTCGTGCAGATGTCAATCCATTACTGCCCATTCCACCATTGTATTCATCTTCATAAGAAGATTTTCCGAAAGAAGATAAACCGATAATAATATCGCCTGTTTGTATGTTTGCATTATCAATCACATCGCTGCGTTTCATTCTGCACACAACAGTAGAATCAACAATTATTGTTCTGACTAAATCGCCCACATCGGCTGTTTCGCCGCCGGTGGAATAAATACCGATACCGTATTCTCTGAGTTGACTTAAAATTGATTCTGTTCCATTGATGATAGTTGAAAGAACTTCTGCGGGAATATTATTTTTATTTCTTCCTATGGTAGACGAAAGCATAATGTTATCAATAGCTCCAACACATAATAAATCATCCGTATTCATAACAATTGCATCTTGTGCAATTCCTTTCCATACTGAAATATCTCCGGTTTCTTTCCAATAAACATAAGCCAACGACGATTTAGTTCCTGCTCCATCAGCGTGCATCACTATGCAATAATCTTCATCACCAGTTAGGTAATCAGGAACTATTTTGCAAAATGCTTTTGGAAATAAACCTTTATCTATTTTTGAAATGGCACTATGAACATCTTCTTTTGATGCTGAAACTCCGCGTTGGTTGTACCTATTATCTATTGTCATATTTTAAAATTAAACATCCCGACTCGGATATAATCGGAATCGGGATGTTAATAATTAATCATCAAATTATTTTTTAATTCCGTAATCTCTGCTCAATACTTTAAATACAGTTCTTCTGTTTTTTTGATGAGCTAGCTCTTTTTCTTCAGGAGTTTTCATCATATTAATTTCTTTATCCGTAACTAATAAACGTTCCTCTCCATAACCTTTAGGTACCATCCTGTCGGCTGGAATTCCCTTTGAAACCAAATAATCATAACAAGACTGTGCTCGCTCTTGCGATAACTTAAGATTTTTAGCATTATCTCCACGAGAGTCGGTATGTGCGCTTAACTCAATTACTATATCTGGATTATCAATTAAGGTTTGATACAAATAATCCAAAGAATCCTTCGATTCAGGACGTAAAGTTGATTTACCAACATCATATAAAACGGCAGGGAATGGAATTTCTTTTGGGTTGATTGGAGTTAACAATAGATCCAAAGCACCTCCTTTGTATATTTTAGATTCCGTTTCTCCCACAGTTGAAAATTTATACTTAGCAGAACTATTTAAAAATCCATACTTCGCACGCGGAGTAGTTAAATCTTTATCAACAGATAAGGAAACTGTATAAGTAGTATTCTCTGCTATAGGGTGGTTTCCGGCTTCATCAGTATCAAATTTGTAATTACCATTTTCATCTGTTTTGGTTGTTACACTGGAACCATCAGAACCTCTAAGAACAACTTTTACTCCTGCAACCGGTTCTTTAAATTTTTCATCTTTAACCGTACCAACTGCTGAAAATAACAACGGAGGTAACACTACAGACCAAATATCATCTGAACCTTTCGTCCCTTCTCTGTTGGAAGACAAATACCCTCTTTTACTTGTTCCTTCGAAAATAATTCCAAAGTCATCCGCATTTGAATTGATTGGATATTTCATGTTTTCCACTTTACCCCATTTGCCATCTCCTAAATATTGAGCTTTAAAGATGTCTAATCCACCCATCCCTACAAGCCCATCAGTAGAATAGTACAATGAATAATCATCACTTATATATGGAAATACATCATTTCCAATTGTATTAATTTCAGGGCCTAAATTTACAGGGTCACTCCAAGTATTTGATGCCGGATCATATTTCGACATCCATAAATCATTTTCACCATAACCTCCTTTTAAGTTAGATGCAAATATTAACATTTTACCATCAGGTGAAATGGCTGGTGAAGCAAACTTTGTAGTGTCATTATTAAATGGTAATTTTTCAGGTTTCCCCCATTTATTATCTCCGGCTCTTGGAACAGACCATAATTGGTTATACACTATTTTATTTTTTTCAGGAATACAACGAGTCCAAAATAAAAGATCTCCCTTTTTTGTAATAGAGGTTAACCCTTCATTGTTTTTAGTAGTCACTGGAGCTTCCAATGGAACAGGGGTACTCCACTTGCCATTGTTATCAACTGTAGTTTCAAAAACGTCGCTATAAGCTTCCCCGATAGTTGCATCAAAGTCGCCACCGGTAGCTCCTGCACGGGTGGATGTAAAATATAATTTCTTATAATTACTATCCGCGAACATCGGACTAAATTCTCTGTCTTTAGTGTTTATCATCGACAGGTTTTCAACTTTCCATCGTGTTGGTTTGCTTGTCCATTCTTTAGAAACTTCAGCTGATTTAATACCGTTTTTACCTCTTGGATCACCTGGATTTAATGATTGATATTTTTGGTATTGAGTTTTTGCTTCATCGTTTTTACCCTGCTCTTTTAAGGCATCAGCTAAATATAATACCGCTTTTGAGTCCGGATAATCGGCTTCTATTGCTTTAGAATACCAAACTTCGGCCTGAGGACTATCTCCAACATTTCTATAACATTCTGCAGTTCTAAAAAGAATTAATGCCTTTATTTCGTTTTTCCGTTCTTTTGCATATGCTTTTTTATACAACGCAATAGCATTGAAATACTCTCTATTGGCAAAGGAAGCGTTAGCTTCTTCCAAAAAGTTTTGTTGCGCATTAACGTTAAACGAAAGAAAAGAGAATAATGCAATACATAAAATGGTTAAAAAGTTTTGTCTCATGTGCAATTATTATTTGTTTAAATGTAATTAACGCGCTAAAATTAATAAATGTTTCAGTAAAAACAATTATTTATTATACTAAGAACTTTTTTAAAAAAGAAACCATGTCAAAAATCAATCAGACATGGTTTCTCTTGCGTTTGCAGTTATTATTTATTTGGTAAATAACATCTCTCTGTATTTAGGCAGAGGCCAGCTTTCGTCATCCACTAATAATTCAAGCTTATCAGCATTGTAACGTATAAGATTGAAGTATACTTCTTTAACGTTTTTGCAGTATTCAATTGCTTGTTTTTTTACATCGGTAATGGCATTGGCTTTTTTACGAGCTTCGGTCATTTCGTAAACTTTGGTATTAAGTGTACTTATTCTTTCGGATATTTCGGTCACAATTTCTAAAGGAATTTTAGAATGTTTTTTGAAATCAGCATCACTTAATACAGCTTTTAAACCTTGTATGTTCTCAATTAAAGAGCTTTGATATTTAATTGCGGCAGGGATAATTTGACTTTTTACGGTATCTGCAATTATACGAGATTCGATTTGGATTTTTTTAGTGTATGTTTCCAACGCAATGTCGTAACGTGCGTGTTGTTCCCTCTCACTCATAATTCCATTACGTTTGAACAATTCGATGGTTTGTTTTGAATTATATGCTCCTAAAGCTTCCGGAGTAGTTTTATAATTCGACAATCCTCTCTTTTCAGCTTCTTTTACCCATTCTTCTCCATATCCATTTCCTTCAAATCTGATCTTTTTTGATTCAATAATATATTTTCGTAATATTTGAAAAATTGCTTCGTCTTTATCTAGATTTTTCTCAATAAGCGCATCTACATCTTTTTTGAAATTAACCAATTGATCAGCAACAACAGTATTTAAAACAGTCATTGGACCTGCACAGTTAGCAGAAGAACCTACAGCACGAAACTCGAATTTGTTTCCTGTAAAGGCAAATGGAGATGTTCTGTTTCTATCGGTATTATCTAATAAAATATCAGGAATTTTACCAATACCTAATTTTAATGCTGTTTTTTCATCCGGAGTCATTTTTCCGTTTTTTACTTTAGCTTCTAAATCGTCTAGCATTAAAGAAAGCTGAGAACCTAAGAAAACAGACATTATTGCTGGGGGAGCTTCATTTGCTCCTAAACGGTGGTCATTATTTGCAGAAGCAATTGATGCACGCATTAAGTCTGCATTATCATGAACTGCCTTAATTGTGTTAATGAAAAATGTTAAGAATTTTAAATTTGTTTTTGGCGTTTTACCCGGGCCTAATAAGTTAGTACCAGTATTGGTCGACATGCTCCAGTTATTATGTTTACCACTTCCATTTACTCCTGCAAATGGTTTTTCATGAAGTAAACAACGTAAGTTATGACGACGCGCCACCTTTTCCATTACGTCCATCAATAATGAGTTATGGTCTACTGCTAAATTACACTCTTCATAAACAGGAGCACACTCAAACTGATTTGGAGCAACTTCATTATGGCGAGTTTTAACAGGAATTCCTAATTTTAAACACTCGACTTCCAATTCTTGGATAAATGCTGTTGCACGTTGAGGAATTGAACCAAAATAATGATCTTCTAATTGCTGACCTTTCGCAGAAGTGTGTCCGAATAATGTGCGTCCAGTCATTACCAAATCAGGACGGGCATTAAATAATGCTTCATCAACAAGAAAATATTCTTGCTCCCAACCTAAGCTGGCACTTACTTTAGTAACATTTTTATCAAAGTATTGACAAACATCAACAGCTGCTTTGTCAAGTGCAGAAAGTGCTTTTAATAAAGGAGTTTTGTAATCTAAAGCCTCTCCTGTATAGGAAACAAATATTGTTGGTATACAAAGAGTTTAACCTATAACAAAAGCAGGTGATGTTGGATCCCAGGCTGTATATCCACGAGCTTCGAACGTGTTACGAATACCACCGTTAGGGAAACTTGAAGCATCGGGTTCTTGTTGAACTAATTGTGAACCGCCAAATTGATCAATTGCTCTACCTCCTTCCATTGGTTCAAAAAAAGCATCATGTTTTTCAGCTGTTGTTCCTGTTAAAGGTTGAAACCAATGTGTATAGTGAGTTGCACCTTTAGACATTGCCCAGTTTTTCATAGAAGCGGCAATATTATCAGATATTTTCCTGTCTATTTTAGTGCCTTGTTCAATGGCAGCCATAACACTTTTGTAAGCATCTTCCGCTAAATACTCGCGCATTGCATCAAAACCAAAAACATTTTCTCCGAAAACTTCCGACATTTTTTTGTTAGGAAGTACAACGTCAGGTATAGTTCTTTTTAGAACCATTTCTAAAGCTTGAAATCTGTGAATAGCCATACTTTTTTTAAATTTAAAGGTTATTATATTGTTTTAACTTGATTTATTTACACTTTTTAAGTTGTTGTATGCAATTTTTGGTGTCTAATTGTTGCAAACATACATATTTATAAGATAGTCCGGTATCTTATTTTTAAGATTTTATTAAAAAAGTGTTAAAAAAATAAAACAAATATTTTTTAATGATTTCTTTGTTTTTTATCAATTTATTTTTTTTCTGTAAAAAAAGACATGTATTTTTTTTGATATTTTATACTTTTTAACAAAAAGTGTTTGTTTTTATTGGGGGTATTAACAAAAAAAGCATTATTTTTGCACTATCAACATAAATATATTTTATTAATTTTAAAACTTAACATTATGAGCAAGGTAAAACTAGAGTACATTTGGTTAGATGGCTACTATCCAACTCAAAACATGAGATCTAAAACAAAGGTGGAGGAGCATAAAGACTTTAAGGGGACATTGGCAGAAATAGGGAGTTGGTCGTTTGATGGATCATCTACAAAGCAAGCTGAAGGCGGATCGTCTGATTGTGTATTAGTACCTGTAGCTATTTATCCCGATCCTGCAAGAGAAAATGGATGGTTAGTAATGTCAGAAGTTATGAATGCTGATGGAACACCTCACATATCTAATGGCAGAGCAACTATTGATGACGAAGACGATGATTTCTGGTTTGGATTTGAACAAGAGTATTTTATTATGGATACTCATACAAGATTACCTATAGGTTTTCCACCAAACGGATACCCTGCTCCGCAAGGAATGTACTACTGTTCAGTTGGAGGTAGAAATACACATGGTAGAAAACTCGTTGAAGAACATGCAAACTTGTGTATTGCTGCCGGTCTTAACTTTGAAGGAATTAATGAAGAAGTTGCTTGTGGACAATGGGAATTTCAATTGTTCGCAAAAGGTGCAAAAAAAGCTGGAGATGAGATTTGGGTTGCCAGATACTTATTGGACAGACTTACAGAAAGTTATGGTTGGTATATAGAATATCACCCAAAGCCTTTGGGAGATACAGATTGGAATGGTTCAGGTATGCATGCTAACTTCTCTAATACAACATTAAGAACCTGTGGCTCTAAAGAAATTTACGAAAAAATATGTGAGGCGTTTAGGCCTGTAGTAAAAGAACACATTGCAGTATATGGTGAATTTAATGAGCAAAGATTAACAGGTAAACATGAAACAGCTTCTATCAATGACTTTTCGTATGGTGTATCAAATAGAGGAGCTTCGATAAGAATTCCACTTATTACTGTTCAAAAAGGATGGAAAGGATGGTTAGAAGATAGAAGACCTGCTTCTAATGGAGATCCTTACAAAATTGCTGCGAGAATTATTAAAACTGTAAAATCTGCTAAATTATAATGTTGGCGTAATAATAAACCGCTAACAATATTAGTAGTATGAGGTCATTCCGAACGCTTGTGCTGAGCATGACTACTTTTTTAATAATTTAGATAGCGGTTTATTATAATATATGCCTAAAATAAATTAAAAAGCCTGACTAATATAGAATAGTCAGGCTTTTTAATTTATTATGCAAATTACGATAAAATTATGATTTTGCTTCTTTGTTTTCAAACGCACTATTCATTTGCCGTTTAACGGTTTGTTCAACCTTATTAATTTCTTCTTTTATTTCAGAAGCTTGTTTAGTAATATCGTTTGACAAACCGGAGCCTTTTTGAATTTCGTTCTGTATTTGACTTTTGGCGTCATTAATTTCACGAATTCCACGTCCTACAGATTTTACCAATTGTGGTAATTGGTCTGATCCAAATAACATAACAATCACTAAAAGTATAATAAATATTTCTCCGCCACCTAAGTTTAAAAACAATAATATCGACGCATTCATTTCCTTTTGTGAATAGTAAAACTATTTTTTAGTGATCTTATCTTCTCTTTCAAAATCAATTACAATTGGTGTTGCAATACAAATAGAAGAGTATGTCCCAACCACAATACCTATTAATAAAGCAAAAGAGAAGCCTCTTATTGTTTCACCACCAAAAATAAATATAGACAACATTACAAAGAATATTGTTAATGCAGTATTGATAGTACGGCTCAATGTACTGTTAAGCGCGTAGTTAATCACTTTTTCCCTCTCTTCTTTATCTAAATCAGATTTATTCCTTTCTGTTAAATATTCACGAATACGGTCAAACACAACAACCGAGTCAACCATAGAGTAGCTCATTACAGTTAGAATTGCCGCTATAAAATCTTGTGTAATTTCTAAAGAGAAAGGTAATATGCCATCAAAGATTACAAATATAGCAAGCACCACCAACACATCGTGGAATAAGGCAACCAAAGCCCCAAGTCCATAAGCCCATTTTTTGAATCTGACAAATATAAAAATGAACATCACTAAGCAAGATAGCATAACTGCCCAAAATGCTTTTGTTTTAATATCTCTGGAAACCGTTTCTCCCACTTTTTGAGAACTCATTACTTGATATTTAATTCCCAATCCATTTAATCCTTCGGTAAGCTTTTCTTCTACTTTCGCTTCAGCATCTTCCGATGCATCTTCTATCAAATAAGTTGTAGTAATACGTTGCTGATTATTTTCACCATATGTTTTTACTTCAGGGGCTTCACCAAATGATTTTGTCAACGAAGCACGAACCTCTTCCGTAGGGAGTACATTGTCAAAACGAACCACATAAGAGCGCCCACCTTTAAAATCAACACCTAAACTAAATCCTCCTTTTTGAATATATGCTATAATACCTGCGGCTATTATTAAACCGGAGAATACATAATACAGTTTTCGTTTTCCAACAAAGTTTATGTTGATTTTTTTCAATGCGTTATTAGTATATTTATTACCAAATGGAATTTCTTTATTTTGTCCTAACCAACGATCAAAAACAAGTCTTGTAATAAAAATTGCGCAAAATAATGAAGAAACAACACCAATAATTAACGTTGTTGCAAAACCTTGAAGAGGTCCATTTCCAAACACATATAAGATAATTCCCAACAACAACGTTGTTACGTGAGAATCAATAACAGATGACATAGCATTTTTGTAACCTTCTTTTATTGCAACCGCTGTTGATTTTCCAATAGCCAGCTCTTCTCTCACTCGCTCAAAAATAAGAATGTTAGCATCTACTGACATGGCAATTGTTAACACGATTCCTGCAATACCCGGTAATGTTAATACAGCTCCGAAGGATGCAAGTATCCCAATTACAAAAAGATTGTTAATAATCATTGCAAAGTCTGCAACCCAACCGGCTTTGTTATAATAAAAGCCCATAAATAACAATACTAATACTAAAGCAACAAGCGTAGAAATTAAACCTTTTGATACGGCTTCGGCACCTAATGTAGGTCCTACCACGTTTTCTTCAACTATGTGTGCTGGAGCAGGAAGTTTACCGGCTTTTAATATATTCACTAAATCGTCCGCCTCTTCTATCGTAAAGTTACCTGTAATAGATGAAACGCCTCCGGCAATTTCGCCCTGAACTGTTGGATAAGAATAAACACTATTATCAAGAACAATAGCCACCGATTTTCCAATGTTGTCTTTAGTAAGATGTTTCCAAGCTATAGCTGCATCAGCCGTCATACTCATAGAAATTTGGGGAGAACCTCCGCCACCCATATCAAAAACTTTACGAGCATCGGTAATAATATCACCTGATAAAGCTGCTTTGCCTCTTTCACTTGAACCGTCTAAAGCTATCAACTGATAGGTGGTTTCAGCTTTGTCCACCGCTTTAAATGTCCAAACAAATTTTGTATACGGTTTAAATATTGATTTAATTTTAGGATTATTCAAATATTGGCTAACCTTAGCGGTATCTCCTACTGCGGCGTAACCTACAAAAGGACCTTCAGTTAATTGCGATTGACCTTTTTCATTCGTTCTTACGGCAGGAGAAAGAATCGTAAATAGAGGATTCTCTTTTCTCAGTTTTGCAATGGTATCGGCTCTTGAACTTAATGTTTTTTTAGATGTATCTTTTGAACCCAATGCTAATTGATCCGCTAAAGAATTAGCAACTGTATCTTTTTTTATTTTTTCTTTTTCGCCAGCACCAGCAATTATATTAGAATCTGCTCTTGTTGTATCAGCAGCATTCAATATTTCTTTTAAGCGTTTGTTTGCTAACTCAAGTAAAGGATAAACATCTCTGTTTTCATGAGTTTCCCAAAATTCTAAATTGGCAGTACCTTGCAATAATTTACGAACACGTTTTTTGTCTGTAACACCCGGTAATTCAATTAATATCCGTCCTGATGAAGGTAATAACTGAATATTCGGTTGTGTTACCCCAAATTTATCTATACGTGAACGCAATGTGGTTTCTGCTGTTTCAATAGCATCTTTGGCACGCTCACGAAGAAATTTCAATACATCTTCATTTGATGTATTGTAATCAATTTTTCCTTTTAACTCAATTGTTTGAAAGTTACTAGCTAATCTTTCTGAAGGACTAATCTTTTGATATTCTTCACCAAAAATTGTTACAAAATCTTTCGGTTCCTTCTTAAATCTTTGTGTTGCTTGTTCCAGAGCTTTTGTAAATGCCGGATTATTGCTATTGTTTGATAACGAACGTATGATGTCGGCAACAGATATTTCCAAGGTTACATTCATCCCACCTTTTAAATCAAGTCCTAAATTAAGTTGACGTTTTTTTACATCATCATAGGTGTAATCTGTGATTCCTATATCATAAACAGGAATGTGTTTTATAGAATCCAGATAAAAATTAATTTTTGCAGTTCTTATTGAATCTATATAACTCTTTTGATTCGCTTCGTTTGTGGATAGTTTTCGCGAAAACTCTTCAACAGAAGGACTCGATGCATATGTGTTGGCATAATTTTCAGCGGATTCTTGAATGCCATACGAAACCCAAGTAAACATTAAATAATAAGCACAAGCAAGCGCTAATGCAATTGCAAATAACCTAATGGCACCTTTATTCTGCATAATCTGTATTGTTATATTTTAAATATTAATTTATTAGGGGTCTTGATAATCCTTTAACAACGCCAGTTTACATGAATAAAACAAAACATTATTATCCGTTTTTTTTAAAACAGGAGTGCAAATATAGAATAACAATTTATTATTTACCAATTAAAGCTATAACTTTTCATTGACTTAACAAAAAGCAACAATATTATGAAGTGTGTGGTGTAAAATGTGGTTATAAACTTGAAAAAAGTAGTACCTTCACCGCTCGAAAATTAATAGTAACGTAAGTTTAAGATAATATAGATTTAACATCAATAATGTTAGACGTTATAAAACAACCTTGGCATTGGGCTGTATCAGGTTCATTAATAGCAATAACAATGTTATTGCTGTTTTTTTGGGGAGGGACATTCGGATTCTCCAGAAATTTAAGAACTATTTGTACAGCATTGGGAATTGGTAAAGGAATTAAATATTTTGACTTTAACTGGAAAGAGCAAAAATGGAATCTTACATTTTTAGCAGGTTCAATTATCGGTGGTTTTATAGCGCATCAATTTTTATCTACGGGAGAACCAATTAAAATATCAGAAGCTACCATTAAGGATATATCTGCATTAGGATTTTCAGCTCCTACAAGTGTTCAACCACAGGAATTGTTTAGTCTGGATGCATTATTTACTTTAAAAGGTTTTTCACTATTGGCTGTTGGTGGTTTGCTTGTCGGCTTTGGTACCCGTTACGCTGATGGTTGTACATCAGGACACGCAATAACAGGCTTATCCAACTTACAACTTCCTTCATTAGTAGCCGTTGTTGGATTTTTTATAGGCGGCTTAGTCATGACTTATTTTATTTTCCCTTTAATTTTTTAAAACTCTTTAATTTAATTATGAAACTTTTAAAATTCTTAATTGCTGGAATTTTTTTTGGAATTATCATAATAAAATCGGAAGCCTTTTCGTGGTATCGTATTCAGGAAATGTTCAGGTTTCAATCGTTCCATATGTATGGAATTATAGGAACCGCTGTAACTATTGGTATTATTGGTGTATTTCTGATAAAGAAATTTAAATTAAGGGATATTTATGGGCATCCTATACAATTTCAATCTAAGGCAAAGTTCAATTATCGCTACATCATAGGTGGTATCATATTCGGTTTAGGATGGGCGCTCACAGGCGCATGTCCAGGACCTATATTTGTTGCGTTGGGTTATGGCTATATTTCAATGATAGTGGTCATTGTATTTGCCCTTGCAGGGACATACTTATATGGTTTGTTCCAAAACAAATTGCCTCACTAAACAACTCAACACTAATCATCAACTAAGAACCGGTTAATCAAATTAACCTAAACAATTATTTCTCATTATATTTACAATGGCAGTAAAACAAAATAAATTCATTACCGCAATTTTTACTTTCGGTTATGATACAATTTTTACAGAAAAAAACATTCACTTTTTTGAAAAATGGATTATAAAATTTGCCTTATTAGGCTTTGGGTTGCATCTTCTCTTAATTTTTATAAATAATCATTACCCCGAAAATTTATGGTTGTTTGATAATTTATCATCCAATTATTTAAAGGCCATTTACACACCATTCAGTCTTTTACTTTTTTATGAGGTATTTACCTTGGTAATTATTTTACCAAGGTCTATCGTAGTATTTATTGGTAAGCAATATGAAATTATTACCCTTATTGCCATTCGTAATTTTTTTCATGACATAGCCGATTATGATATTGAAGAAAAAACGATTTCGTCCGAATTTGTAAAGTCAATAGGAATGGATTTAATCGGTGCTTTAATTATGTTTACGCTTACCATCATCTATTATAAGTTATATAATAAAAGGGATCAAGCTAAAACCCTTAATCTCACGAAATATGTGAATCTTAAAAAAAGACTGTCGGTTGCGCTAAGTATGTTGCTGCTGGGAGTGTCAATTTATAGCTTAATTTCATGGGCCTTTGAAATTAAGGAAGCCCATTTTAACTTAACCGGATTTCCTAACCCAAACGTGGTGTTTTATAAAGATTTTTTCTCCATTATGATTTTCGTGGATGTGGCTTTACTTATTATCTCTTTTATTTACTTTAAATCGTATGACGTAATTTTTAGAAATGCAGGTTTTATTATTTCAACCATACTTATTCGTATCGCATTAACTGCCGAAAAACCTTATGACATTTATCTATATACAAGCGCAATGTTGCTTGGTGTGGTTCTGATGCTGTTGTATCTTTTTAAAAACGACAGGTTATTTTCAACTGAAAAGTAGCCAGAACGGTATTAGTCTTCCAAAACAACTACTGCAACTGCCATTTCTTTTACATGAGAAAGTGTAACATGAATGGTTTTGATATTTCGTTGAAGAATCAGTTTGCTGGTGTTTCCATATGTTTTAATACTAGGCTTGCCCAGCTCATCGTTTACAATTTCTATTTCTGAAAACGCGATTTCTCCTCTAAAACCTGTTCCAAACGCTTTTGAAAACGCCTCTTTAGCGGCAAAACGGGCTGCATAATGTTGAGCTTTATTAACTTTTGATTCACAATAAAGTATTTCATTCTCAGAAAACACTTTCTCCAAAAAATGTTTGTTTTCAATACTTTTTAGTAATCTATCCACTTCAATAATATCTGTTCCAATACCTGCAATCATCTTTCACCTTTTATATTGAATTGTAAAATATATGTAAAATCAGTGCAATATTATCATTTTTTTACTTATCTTTGTTCTCCCACACGAGTTTAACCAAAACTAAAAGTCATGTTTGATATCTTAAAAAAATTCGAATCAAAATATGGTCACCTTAAGAAAAAAGGTTTAACAATTGAAGGCTTGGCCATTACCGACATTAAAAAGAAAAAACACGTTATAAAAATCAGCCGACCGCTGCTGTTTGACAATCGCTTGCTTCCAAAACGTTTTGAAGGATTGGATGTAAAAACCAACATTAAATTAAGTGTTGATATGCCTAAGGAGTTTTCAATTGACCGATCTCAGCCTGATTGGCATAAAAGCCAATATATGTGGGCTCCTGAGCGATTTGAAAAATATGTTACTCGTTGTGAAAAAGAAATAAGAGTAGCTTTGGATTGTCCCGAAATGACTAAACAAGAATTACTTGATGCGTTGTGCTTTGGTAATTTTGAAGAACATAAACGCAAAAGTGTACAATTAATAAAAGAAGGAAAATTACCTTCATATAGAGAAAATTAATTGTGCGTTGAAAAACATACGTATGCTTAAAACACCATTTTATAGTGGTGTTTTTTTTTTGTTTAAAATTGCAGAATGTACTTTTTGTTTTTTTATGTGTAATTTTTTAATTTAAGATTGTTATTTATGCATATATGTAAAATTCAATCTTTATTGTTCCTGGTTTTAAAGTTATATAGATTTCTATGAGAAATATTTTTACGATTAATGAATTGGTTGAACGAGCCATTAAAACATTTTCAATAAGTACTGCGAGGTACCTTATTCTAGCTGGTATTGCATACCTTATATTTTATGTGATATGGAAAGAAAAATGGACATATAAAAAGATTCAGCAGCGTTTTCCTGATAAACTAAAAATTTGGTTTGAGTTTAAATATTCTATGTTGAATATGCTGATTTTCGTTATAATTGGATTGCTTGTGGCTATAATGAATAAGATGGGATATACTCAGCAATACAAACACATTTCCGACTATGGTGTTACATATTTTATTTTTAGTATTGTAGTAATGATTTTTTTGCACGATACTTATTTTTATTGGGCGCATCGTTTTATGCACATCAAAAAAATTTATCCCTATATACATAAAGTTCATCATCAGTCAACCAACCCAACACCATGGGCGGCATTTTCATTTCATCCTCTTGAGGGTTTTATAGAAGCGGCGATTGTTCCCATTATTGTTGTTATAATGCCTACCCATTTTGGAGCATTACTTATTTTTATTATGTTCAGCACAATACTTAATGTATTGGGACATCTTGGTTTTGAAATTTATCCTGCAGGTTTTACCAAAAGTAAATGGTTTTGGTGGAACAATACTTCAACGCATCATAACATGCATCATAGTTTATTTGATTATAACTATGGTTTATATTTTAATTTTTGGGACAAATGGATGGGAACCAATCACGAAAAGTATCACGAAACATTTGAGAAAATGGCATCAAAGAAAAAATAAGAATCATTAAAGAAATAAAAAAACCGCATATTTTAAGTTTTATCGACTTAAAATATGCGGTTTCGAAGTGTTTACAAAACTGGTATTACGCAAGTTGTACATTAACGGCATTAAGGCCTTTTTTGCCTTTTTGTACCTCAAATTTTACTTGGTCATTTTCTTTAATTTTGTCTACAAGCCCTGATAAATGTACGAATAAATCTTCGCTACCATCTGCAGGTGTAATAAAACCAAATCCTTTGGTATTATTAAAAAACTTAACTATTCCTGTTTGCATATAAATTTTTATTTTGGTGCAATATCGCACTTATAAATGACATGGTTACAAATATGAAGGAATAACTTTTAGATATTTTTGTTTTGTATTGTCAAATTTGACTGTGAGTGTAAGTTCATGTGCACCCAATGTTGATGCAGAATTACTGATAGGTGATGTTGCCGAAATATCGTAACTATACATCAAACGAAAATTCAACCAAGTGTATCCTGCACAAAATGCTATCGCGTCTTTCTCTCTTATCCAAAGACCTAATGAAACTTTATTTATTTCATCAATACGATAATCTACTAATGCTCCAATTGCTGAATTATTATTCCCTTTTTGATAATTTACATACGCATTAGGGCTTACATCTATTTTATCGCCAATAATTTTAAAGCCTGCCTGATAAGAGAATCGCATTGGTAAATTTGCCGTACCACCTGTGAACGACTCATTTGGTGTGTTTAAATGAAATACAGATGCTCCGGCATACCCACTTATCTTACGTTCATTTCCTAAATTGATTTTTACAGGTGCAGAATACCACATTGCCCCTGCGCTTATATCTGCAAAAGTTAATTTTCTGTTTAAAATAGTTTCATTATTTGGGTTACTGGAACTATATGACCCCAATACATACTGTTGATCAAAAGACAAACTGTTCGTATTTAATGTGCGTTGTACCATTCCTCCCATAAATGACACATTCAAAAAGCTGGCGTCTGAAATTTTCAGATTATATCCTGCGGCAAGCGAAAGATTTAGATTACTGTATGCTCCGGCTACGTCATTAGTGGCGTTAAAGCCTAAATTAATTTTATTAAAACCATCTTCTTTATTAAAAATAGGAGTTAATGCCGTAAATGAGTATGTAGAATAACCACTACTAACTGAGCCCCATTGATTTCTATACTGACCAATAAATTTAAAATCGGAATTAAGCCCCATCATTGCGGGATTTAGTGTTAATGGATTTGATAATGCTTGAGTGAACCTCTGATCTTGGGCATTTCCTTTATAAAATATGGCAAGTGAAATTATTGTTAAAATACTTTTTTGCAAGTTGAATATATTTTTCATGTATTTCTTTTTTAAGAATTTATTTTTAGCTTTATCTAGCGTTGGGCGGGCCTATCTTATAAGATTTACCATACCTTTTATATTTACGGCTTCATTATTTGTTTTAACTCCCTTTATATAGTAAACATATGCACCAGGAGGTAAATTCTCGCCTGTTACAGGTCTTGTTCCATCCCATCCTGTAGCCATGTTATTACTATGAAAAATTTGTTCGCCCCAACGATTGAATACACCAAACTCAAAATCATTTATTCCTTGACCTCGTACAATAAAAACATCGTCTTTTCCATCACCATTAGGTGTAAAAGCATTTGGTACCCATACGGCAGGTATTAGTACCGTAACCAGAACACTATCTTCATTTTTACAACCGTAAATATCCACTACATGCACGGTATATTTAGTTGTAATTTCAGGACTCGCAACAGGAGTATTTATTCCAGGATTACTAAGTCCATTAGGAGGTGTCCATTCGTATTGGAGTCCTCCGGTAGCAACTAATTGTATGCTGGAACCTTTTGTTATAGAATCATTTGGACCTGCGTTAACAATTGGTAACTGATGAACAGTTACCATTACTTCATCAGTAACAGCAGGACAACTTACGCCAGTAGTTAAATAATTGCCTGTAACTGTTAGTTTATATATAATAGTTGAATCAGGGCTAGCCGTTGGATTCGGTGAGGTTTTGTCGCTCAATCCGGCCATTGGCGACCAGATATATTTTTGTCCTTTCACTAAGGCTGCTCCTAATTGCACGCTATCGTAACGACAAATTACAACATCAGCACCTGCATTAGCAACCAAGGGTGCTAACATTGTCACACTAACAGTGTCTTTATTAACACAATTTGTAATAGGATTTGTTACTGTAACTATGTATTGTGTATTAGAAGCAACGGGAGTTGCTGTTGGCTGAGGAATATTTCCATTGTCCAACGTAGATGTTGCAAACCAACTGTAAATATCATTACCTATTTTGGGTGTTCCAATTTTAACACTTGTGTTAGCACAAATTGTAGTATCTTTTCCTGCATTAGCAACAGGCAACGCATATATTGTTACAACTGTTTGAGTATCTGTTTTAGTACAATACTGGTTATATACAGTATGCGTAACCAATTTATTCCCTCCGCTTGAATAAGTTATGCCAACAGGATTTTCGGAAGAAGAAGATCTGGGTGATGCGTCTGGTCCGAAGTCCCAACCATATGACCATTGTCCTCCGGTACTTCCCGGAGCAATGAAACCACCTGTACTTCCAGTATTTGTAAATGCTAAAGGTAGCCCTACGCATTGTGGAGCATTGGTAGTGAAGCTTGCCGCGGGTGTTTGGTTAATGTTAATGGTTTGGATAGACGTATCAGCACAATTGTTGGGATTAGTTACAATTAATGTAACTGTTTGAACACCGGCCACTGAATAAAATACCCCTGAAACTTTTGAAACCGCAGTATTAGAAAATGTTGGCGAGGCATTTGCTCCAAAATTCCATACAAAATTAACGTTTGAGGTAGTTCCTGTTGCAGTATAATTTACAGGTACACCTGTACACTGCGGAGCTGTGGATGTAAAATTTGCAATTGGTGTTGTAGCAATTGTAAAAGTTTGAGTCATTGAGCTGAAACAACCTTCTACGCTTTTTACTTCGAAAGTAGTTGTTTTAATACCGGATGAAGAATATATTACCCCTTTTGGATTTTCAGCACTGGATGATGAAGGTTTGGCTTCATTTCCAAAATCCCAGTTATAAGACAATGTGGATCCGGTACTTCCAGTATTTGTATAGTTTACAGGTGCATTTACACATTTATTTGGATTTGTAAAAGCCGTAGTGAAGTTTACGGTAGGTGTTTGATTGATATTAATTGTTTGAGTGATGGTATCCGCGCAGTTATTGGAATTACTGTTTGTAACAATTAAAGTTATGATTTTAGTCCCAGCTGTAGAATATATTACTCCACTATTATTGAGTTTAATGAAATTTTGACTGTTTAAAGGAGCAGAAATGGCCGTACCTCCTGAACCTAAACTCCATAAATAAGAAGGGTTGATTGTATCAGTGCTGGTATTAGTAAATTCCACTGTATCCAAAGTACATTTAGGCGCTGTTGATGAGAAATTTGCAATTGGAGTTGCTTCGATTGTTATGTTTTTTACAGTTGAATTTGAACAGCCCTCGGTTGTTTGAATTTTAAATGTTACAGATTTTGTTCCTGAAGTAGCGTAAATAATTCCCGTAGGTTTTTGAGATATGGAATTTGCCGGAGAAGCGCCTGCCCCAAAATCCCAATTATATGTATATGTTGAATCCGAATCTCCGGTATTAGTGAAGTTTACAACTGCATTGACACATTTAGGCGCTGTGGATGAGAAATTTACAATAGGTGTCTTATTAATATTTATAGTTTGAGTAACGGTATCTGCACAACTTTTGGAGTTGTTATTTGTAACAATTAATGTTATTATTTTGGTGCCGGCAGTTGAATATACTACTCCGCTATTTGGTTTGAGAAAGTTCAAGCTGTTGAGAGCCGAAAGCGCTGTAGCTCCAGAGCCGAAACTCCATGAATAAATCGCACCCGCTGAATCGGTACTGGTATTCGTAAACTCCACTGTATCCAATGTGCATTTTGGTGCTGTTGATGAAAAACTTGCAGTTGGAGTTGCTTCAATGGCAATGTTTTGAACTGAAGTATTAACACAACCGATTGAATTTGCAATTTGAAATGTTACCGATTTAGTTCCTGAAGTTGAATAAATTATTCCTTTCGGATTTTGAGCTGTTGACGTTCTCGGTGTTGCGCCTGCACCAAAGTCCCAATTATATGTTAATGAATCTTGCCCGGCATTGTTTGCTTTGTTAGTAAAATCTACTGATGAATTAACGCACTTAGGCCCTGTTGAAGTAAAGCTTACATTTGGTTTAGTAGCAATATTAATAATTTTAGTAGTTGTTACGCCTCCTGCACAGCTTGCCCCCCCACATCCAAAACCTCCAATTGCAGTTACTGTTAACGACACAGTTTTAGCACCTGCAGTTGAATAACTTACCGATGGATTTTGTGCTGTAGAAGTAGCAGGTGTTGCTCCCGCCCCAAAATTCCAGTTGTAGGTGACACCGCAAGGACCGCCATTATTTGTTCCTGAATAAGTAAAGTTAACTGCAACCGGCAATGCGGAGCATTGATCACTAGAAGTACTGAAATCAACTACACATTGAGCTATACCAACATTGCCGTATAACAATGTGATGCCAAATACTAATAAACATAATTTTTTCATTGTTTAATTTATTTATTGTTTAATATATATTCCAAGGTTGGCAAACTTAGGTTATATATTTTTAATAAACAATATATAATCAATGGTTAAAAACTATGATTTATTGGTAAATAAATTTTTATATTTTAATGGATTATTATAATCGGTCTTCATAATTATTAATTTAAAACTAATCGTTTAAACATAATTTATACCTTCGCAACTGCTATGAATTCAACTGCTATTTTGCCTGTTTCCTACCTTGCACCTATTCAATATTATTCAAAATTGATAATGTATAATAGTGTTTTTATAGAGCATCAGGAACATTTTATAAAACAAAGCTATCGCAGCCGATGCAACATTTATTCACCTAACGGACTTCAAACATTAAGTATTCCATTGGTAAAAGGCAACCATCGTCAAACCGTTAAAGAAATAAAAATTTCTTATGACTATGATTGGAGAAGGCTCCATTGGAGGAGTTTAGAGTCAGCATACAGACGTTCTCCATTTTTTGAATATTTCGAAGATGATTTCCGACCATTTTATGAAGATAAAAAATTCGACTACCTGTTTGATCTGAATGAGGAATTGCAACAAGTAATTCTTTGCCTGTTAAAAATTAAACCTAACTACCATTTTACAGAAAGCTATCAGGCAAATTACGAAGATTCGGATGATTATCGGCTTATTCTAGCACCAAAAGAACCTTTAAGTGCGGATAACCATTTTTCTTTAAAACCCTATTCTCAAGTATTTGAGGTTAAGTTTGGATTTATTGGAAACTTAAGCATTGTGGACTTATTATTCAATCAAGGTTCAAGAGCTAAAGAGTTTATTTAAGTAGGTTTTAAAATTAAAGAGGGTAACTATTATATGGATATATAGGTAGTTCCGAACATTAGTTTAACTTTGAAAAACTTTTTCGGTAATGAGTGAATTGTATTGATAAATTTATCAACTTTCAAATTTTCAATTTAAAAATGGATATAGAATTCAACAAAAATGAAGACCACATGAAGTTGCTGATTTCAGCAATGGAACAAAAGTTAAATAAAATTTATCACGGGGGTGGAAAAAGTAGAATAGAAAAACTACACGAACAAGGTAAAATGAGTGCCCGTGAGCGCATTGATTTTTTAATTGATAAAGATTCTAAAACTATTGAAATAGGTGCTTTTGCAGGTGAAGATATGTATGCCGAACATGGTGGTTGTCCTGCAGGAGGAGTTGTAATTGTGATTGGTTATGTAAGTGCAAGGCAATGTATTATTGTTGCCAACGATGCTACAGTAAAAGCAGGAGCATGGTTTCCCATTACGGGGAAAAAAAATCTGAGAGCTCAGGAAATATCCATGGAAAACCGTTTGCCTATTATTTATTTGGTTGATAGTGCAGGCGTGTATTTACCTATGCAGGATGAAATATTTCCGGATAAAGAACACTTCGGTAGAATTTTCAGGAATAATGCAGTAATGTCAAGCATGGGCATTTTGCAAATATCGGCAGTAATGGGCAGTTGTGTAGCAGGAGGAGCTTACCTTCCTATTATGAGCGACGAAGCTATGATAGTGGATAAAACGGGCAGTATATTTCTTGCCGGCTCCTATCTTGTAAAAGCCGCTATTGGCGAAACTATTGATAATGAGACATTGGGAGGCGCAACCACACATTGCGAAATATCGGGAGTTACCGATTATAAATGTAAGGACGATAAGGATTGTCTTACACGCATTCGTAATATCATGAGCAAAATTGGCGACTTTGACAAGGCAGGTTTTAATCGTGCTGCTGCTGCTGCTCCTAAAAAAGATGCGAAAGAAATTTTAGGTATTATTCCCGACGCTCACGACAAGCAATACGACATGTATGAAGTAATTGCACGGTTAGTGGATAGTTCGGACTTTGAAGAATATAAGGAGGGTTTCGGACAAAGTATTATTTGCGGCTTAGCGCGCATTGACGGTTGGAGTATTGGTATTGTTGCTAATCAGCGAAAAGTGGTAAAGAGTAAAAAAGGTGAAATGCAGTTTGGCGGTGTAATTTATAGTGATAGTGCCGATAAAGCAGCTCGCTTTATTATGAATTGCAATCAAAAGAAAATACCACTAGTGTTTTTGCAAGATGTTACAGGATTTATGGTTGGTTCTCGTTCCGAACATGGCGGAATTATTAAAGATGGAGCCAAAATGGTAAATGCTATGGCAAACTCAGTTGTACCCAAATTTACTGTTATTATTGGTAATTCATTTGGGGCCGGCAATTACGCCATGTGTGGTAAAGCCTTTGACCCTCGTTTGATTGTTGGTTGGCCTACCGCTCAAATGGCAGTGATGGGCGGTTCACAAGCAGCAAAGGTGTTGGTGCAAATAGAAGTTGCATCATTAAAAGCCAAAGGTGAAGTTATTACTCCAGAAAAAGAAGCTGAGCTGTACAACAAAACTAAAAACAGATATGATAGTCAAACCACACCGTATTATGCTGCCGCTCGTTTATGGATGGACGCCATCATACATCCTTTAGATACACGTAAATGGATTTCGATGGGAATTGAAATGGCAAATAATGCTCCTATTACCAAAGCATATAATGTTGGTGTTATTCAAACCTGAAAATTGTTGCTACTATTTTAAAATAAAAGAACTATTTTTGTTTTGATAAAATAAAGAAACTATGAAATCTAAACTATTTACTCCTCAATTCATTTTTGTTTCATCAGCAGTTTTTATAGCTGCCATAAGTCGTTTATTACCTCATATAGATAATTTTACTCCTATTGCAGCAATGGCATTGTTCGGAGGTGCGTACATTACTAATAAACGTCTTGCTTTTATCATTCCTTTATTGTCAATGTTTGTAAGTGATTTGGCTTTACAGTTAATGTTCGGGTGGGGTTTTCATAATACAATCGTTTATGTGTATGCTGCATTTGCATTAACCACAGTTATTGGTTTGGTTATTAAAAACAACATAACCATTAAATCGGTTATTGCAGGTTCATTCATATCTTCAGTTTTATTTTTCATGATTACCAACTTTGGATATTGGACTGCAACAGGTTTTCAATTTGGCATTACAGGATTAAATGCGGCTTACGTTGCCGGCTTACCTTTTTTTAGAGCAACAATGCTTGGCGATTTATTTTATAATACGGTTTTATTTGGTTCATTTTATTTGGCACAAAGTAAAATTCCGGCTTTCGCTAAAGTGAAATAAAAATTTAAAATAGTTCAATAACACACTTAAACCCTTTGCTGAAGTTTACATGGCAAAGGGTTTTTTACTTAAAACAAATTTATTATGGAAGCAATCGACACCAATTTTAATTTAGAAATTATCCCTTTAAAAGACGATTATGAAGGGAAAGTTATTGCCACACTCATAAAATCAAAAGCCAATACCGGCAATAGAAAGAGCGTGTTATACATACATGGGTTTGTGGATTATTTTTTTCATCCACACGTAGCAAAAAAATTTAATGACAATGGTTTTGATTTTTATGCCTTGGATTTAAGAAAATGCGGACGTTCATTACTACCTCACCAACACGCCCATTATTGCAAATCGTTGGATGAATACAATGAAGAAATTTCATATTCGATAAAAGAGGTTTGTAAAACATCAGGACAAAAAGTTATTTTATTAGGACATTCTACCGGAGGATTGATTGTGAGTAGATATGCCAATGATGGAGCAGAAAAGAACTTGGTAAGTGGTTTAATTTTAAACTCTCCGTTTTTAGAAATGAACACTCCTAAAATAGAATTGGACGGACTAAAGTTTGTACACAAATGGTTGATGAAATTGTTACCTCCTTATGCGATCGCTCAAAAGCATATGCCTGAAGCATATGTAAAAAGCATTCATAAGAATTATAATGGAGAATGGGATTTTAATTTGAACTGGAAACCTGTTTTAGGATTTCCGGCCTATTTTATTTGGCTTAAAAATATTATTGATAATCAGGACAAATTGAAAGCAAGTTCTAATATTCAAGTGCCGGTCTTGCTAATGCACTCTTCAAAATCATTTCTTCCTAAGAAAAACAGTACAGGTGTTGATACAGCAGATATTATTTTAAATGTAGAACACATGAAACAAATAGGTCCGAAATTAGGAAGTAAAGTTAAATTGCTTGAAGTAAAAGATGCAATGCATGATGTATTCTTATCAAAAGAACCAGCACGTAATTACGCTTTTGATAAAATGTTTGAATGGTTAAAAATTTGTGAACTTTAATAGTTTAAATTGAAGAACAGAGAGGAAGTTCTGTTATTAATGTAATTGTTTGAAATGTCAATGCCCTAAATTAAAAATTATGATGTTGCTGAAAGTATGATATTACTGAGCAATTTTTCCATCTTGTAATTTAACGATAAAGGCATCCTGAAAATGCCCTCCGGCTTTTAGTTCATCTCTTCTTTTTTCAGCTTCTGCACGTGTTTTGAAATTACCTGAAAAGTACTTCGTTACTCCATTATTAAATTTAATCATTTTTAATTCTTTTACACTTATCATTTTAGGTTGAGAGGAAAAAGCTCCTATTTGAACTGCATAAGTAACGTTTTCTGTTTGAGTTGCGATAGGTGGTACAGCATCAATTGATTTTTCTTCCACGGGTGTTGCTGGCGGCTGGTTTTCTTCAGTTTTTTCTATAACAACGTTTTCAGCTACTGGTTGGTTTAATCGTATAAATTTATCAGAAAAAGTAAAAGATTCAGATTTTAAGTCTACCGTATAATCAATAGAGGCAACAAATGGTTCTTCGTTTTTTGCATTCTCCGGTACCTTCAACTTGTATGAAAATGAATATACATCTTCCGGTGGAGGTGAAAGCCAAATAATTTTGACAATACTGTCTTTGAAGATAAACGAACCTCCCTGAGCATCAACAACACTTGCTGTATAATTGGCAGGTAGCTTTTGATAATATTTCATAAAACCATTAATGTTACTTTTTGTAACTGTAATTTTTACAATAAAATCGCTGCCAATCTCAACTGTTTGAGGCATTTCTAATTCGGCACTCAGCGTTTGAGAATAGCTGATGCGGGAATAAAAAATCAGAACTAAAATTAAAAACCTATTTATCATAGTAGAAGTATTGTATGGTTCGCAAAGATAAACTTTAATTATATCACAAGTTCATTATATGTAAATAAAGAACGACAGGAAACTCGCGTAATGTTGTAATAACTATAAATTTGCTAAACTCAATATGTTTGCATTGTACTTTTTCAATTTGTCTTTCCCATTTAGAAATGTCAACTCAATTAAAAAAGCAAAACCTGCAACTTTGCCTTTTTGCATTTGAATTAATTCAGCTACAGCTTCGGCTGTTCCTCCTGTTGCCAATAAATCATCATGTATTAATACATTCCAGCCAGGTTTAATATCGTTCAATTGCATTTCCATTTTAGCATTACCGTACTCCAATTCATATTCATATGAAATGGTGTTGTATGGCAATTTACCCGCTTTTCGGGCCATTAAAAAAGGAACATTTAACTTGTTTGCCAATGCAAAGCCAAACAAAAATCCTCTGCTTTCTACACCAATAATGGCATCAATCTCTTTATTGAATATTGATTTTTCAAAGGCTTCTATTATCTCACTGCATACTTGTTGATTTTGAAAAACGGGAGTAATATCTTTAAACAATATACCTTTCTTTGGAAAATCAGGTACATCGCGAATGATATTTTTTATTTTTTGCTCTAACATTTTATTACTCAATTGTTAAGTAAGGTGAAATTTTTAAATATGTTTTTTCATCAATCACATCCGTTTTTTTTATTTCATCAACGGTGTGATAGTTACCGTGTTTGTTTTTATAATTGACAATAGCATTCGTCTGATTCCAACTTAAATAAGGATGTTTTAGTTCTTTTGCTGTTAATGTGTTAATGTTTCTTTTTTTTATTTTGTTCAAATCAATGGTTATGTATTCTTCTATTTGTTTTAATTTTTCTTCATCAAATTTCCATAATTCTAACAATTGATTTTTGTTGATAAACCCTCCTAATGAGTTTCGTAGCTTAATTATATTTTTTGCATAAAAAGGACCCACCCCCTTCAATTGCAAAAGCTGAATTGAATCGGCTGTGTTAATGTCAATTATAGTTGAGTTATGAGTTTTTATTTTTGTGTTGATTGCCAGAGGAGTAACCTTTTTAGGTGCAATTGCAGGAATGTCAATGTAAGCAACTAATTCTTCATATTGTTTAGGTGAAATGCAATACATTTTTTTAACATCTTCTTTCCTATAAAATTTTCCACCCTTTGCTTCGTAATTTTTTATCACTTGTATTTGTTTATCAGAAAGTCCTAATCGTTGCCAATCTTTTGCTGATAAATCATTAGGATCAAATTTGAAATAAACAGTTTTTGAGGTGCTAGTATTTAAAGCTGATTTATTGGCAACTAATGTATCCTCATTATAATTAGTGGTTGCTTTTTCTTTTAATGATACTTTTTTTGTTTTTTCTATCTCGCTTTTAAAGGCAATAAAATCTACAGTTTCTGAGGTGAGAAATTTATCAGAAAAAGTTAAATATAAAAGTTGAAGTACTATGATACAAAGTAAAACAACTATTCCATTTCGTTCACGTTTGTTAAATGTAAAATAATTTCGGACAAATTGTTTCATACAAACAGCTATGGAATACAATAAAGAAGGACTTGAAAATATCCGTTTAAGGATTATTTATTATTCAATTTGCTGTTTTTTATTCCATAAAAAAAATAAACAATAAACCCTATACCCAACCAAATGATTAGTCGCATCCATGTATCTCCGGGTAATGCAGCCATCATTAGTACACATGAAATAATTCCCAAAATTGGAACCAAAGGAACTAAGGGTGTTTTAAATGAACGAGGTAAGTTGGGTTGTGTTTTACGCAATACCATTACGCCGGCGCATACAAGCACAAAGGCTAATAAAGTACCGATGCTGGTCATTTCACCCACAACGTGAGCAGGAACAAAGGCTGCAAACAAACTTACGAATACCATAAATAATAAGTTGGATTTTGCCAGCGTGCCAAATCTTGGATGTACATCTGAAAAAACTTTTGGTAACAAACCATCTTTGCTCATAGAATAAAATACACGAGATTGTCCCATTAGCATTACCATAATTACAGATGAGTAACCAGCCAAAATAGCAAGGATAATAGTTTTATTTAGCCATGGGTATGCCGGTACTAATACACCATCGGCACCCGTAGCTCCCATATGGTCGATGGCAACTGCAACAGGAGCGATACCATCTGCGCCCTGAAAACTCTTGTAACTGGTAACTCCTGTCATTACATGAGCAAATAACAAATACAACACAGTGCAGATAGCCAACGAAACCAGTATTCCTATTGGCATGTCACGTTTTGGATTTTTTGCTTCCTGCGCAGCGGTTGATACAGCATCAAAACCAATATATGCGAAAAATATAATTCCTGCAGCTCTTACAACTCCACTCCAACCGAAGTCTCCAAATGTTCCTGTGTTTTCAGGAATGTAAGGGGTATAGTTTGCTGTATCAATATATCCCCAGCCTAAAATTATAAATGTTAAAACCACTATCACCTTCAATGCAACGATAATTCCGTTTACCATTGCCGATTCCTTGGTGCCTTTTACCAGCAATAAGGACATCAATATTACAATGACAACGGCAGGAATGTTAATCATTCCCTGAACAATAGTGCCATCTGCTAAGGTTGCGGTATCAAAAGGCGAAAGGGTATAGGTGGCTGGCAAATGAATACCAAAATATCCTAAAAATTTCACAAAATATCTTGACCAGCTGATGGACACCATTGCGGCAGCTACTGCGTACTCTAGTACTAAATCCCAACCTATTATCCAGGCTATAAACTCACCCATTGTTGCATATGAATAAGTGTATGCACTTCCTGCAACAGGTATCATGGAGGCGAACTCAGCATAACATAAACCCGCAAAACCACAGGCTAAAGCAGCAATTACAAATGAAATGGTAACAGCTGGTCCTGCATTATTAGCAGCAGCTGTACCTGTAATGGAAAACAATCCGGCACCTATAATGGCTCCAATGCCCAACGCAACAAGTGAAACAGGTCCAAGTGTTCGTTTTAAACCACCATTATCTTCTAAATTGTCTTTCTGAATTTGGATGATTGATTTTTTTGCCCAAAGATTTGCCATAATTGAATGTGTATAGGATACGATGAATAAATCTACGAGGTTCAAATATATTAAGTTTTATGATTAAAATGCTTTGTTATTTTGTTTATCTGTTTTTAAAACAATGTAATTTTCAAGTGTTTTAAAATTTAAATCCAACATATTTCTATATTGTTTGAATGGACATAGTTATCTGTTCATTCGGAGGAGCTTCTTGGAGCTAAAAGAGTCTATAAATTTTCAACAATTTTAAAAGACTTTAAATCTATTTTTTAAATTCGCTTTCAATTAAAAAATACCCATATGACCGAAGAGTTTTTGCTGTATATCTGGAAATTAAAATTGTTTAATACTGTTAATTTAACAACTACAAAAGGGGAGGGGATAGAGGTATTGAAATCAGGAGTATTGAATACCGATGCGGGTCCTGATTTTTTTAATGCTCAATTAAAAATAGGAACTACTAAATGGGCGGGTAATGTTGAAGTTCATGTAAATGCGAATGATTGGAACAAACATGGGCATCAGAATGATGTGGCTTATAACAATGTGATATTACATGTGGTATTTAATGCCGATACTATCGTTCGTAGATTGTCAGGCGAAGAAATTCCAACCCTTGAGCTAAAGGATAAAATTGATAAAAAAATTTACCAAAAGTATTTAAACTTCAAGGAAAGTAAAGATTGGATTCCTTGCGAAAAACAAATCACGTTGGCGTCTTCACTTACCATTAACAATACAATTGATAAACTTTTGCTGGAACGTTTAGAACGAAAATCAATTTCAATTATCAACAACTTAAAATTAAATAGCAATAATTTGGAAGAAACTTTTTACAAACAGTTGGCTCGTAATTTTGGTTTCAACATAAATGCCGAACCATTTGAATTACTTGCTAAATCATTACCTTCGCTTATTCTAGCCAAACATAAAAATAGTTTGTTTCAAATTGAAGCATTGTTATTCGGGCAATCAGGTTTGTTGAATGAACATTTAAAAGACCAGTATTTAACCAATTTGCAAAACGAATATGTTTATTTGCAACAAAAATTCAAATTAATTCCTGTTGACGAACATTTGTGGAAGTTTCTCCGTCTCCGCCCTGTTAATTTTCCTACAATACGTATTGCTCAGTTTGCCAGTTTAATTCATCGGTCGTCACATTTATTTTCAAAAATTATAGAAACAGATAATTTAGAATCATTGAAAGGATTTATGAATACTGATGTTTCGGGATACTGGCAAACGCATTATGTGTTTGATAAAGCGTCATCCAAAAAGACCAAACATTTGGGCGATGAAGCTATTAATAACATTATTATCAATACCATTGTTCCATTTTTGTTTGTTTACGGCAAGCAAAAAAATGAAGAAAAATATGTAGAAAGGGCGTTGCAGTTTCTGGAACAAATTTCCGGCGAAAATAATTCCATCATTAAAAAGTGGCAAGCATTGAAAATGCCTGTAAAAACAGCGTATTCAACACAAGCACTATTGCAGCTAAAGAATGAATATTGTAACCATAAAAAATGTTTAAGTTGTGCAATAGGCAGCGAATTAATAAAAAAACAGTAACTTGGTCTTCTAAAAAAATACAAGCAATGATAAAAAAAATAACATCCTGGTTTGAACAGCAAGCCTTTGGTGTTTGCGAATGGTGGGGCAATAAGCTAGGCATAAGCACTACTAAAATACGCATGTACTTTATTTATCTTTCTTTTTTTACGGTGGGTTCTCCTATCATCATTTATTTCATCATGGCGTTTATACTCGAAAATAAAAAATACTTTAAGTTGTCTTCCAATAAACGTCGCAGTGTTTGGGACTTATAATCATAGGTAAACCATCCTTTCAATTTTTGGCTCTTTAACTTTCAACAGACATAGCGTGTTTTCTTTTAAACTTTTCTCCAAAATATATTTCTCCATTTTTTTGTTGGTTGGCATTGTTTTAATGGGCATTGCAGGGTATATGCTTATAGAGCACTATACTCTTTTCGATGCCTTTTACATGACCATTATAACTGTTGCAACTGTTGGATATAACGAAGTGCATCCTTTGAGCGATGCGGGACGATTATTTACTGCATTTTTAATTATCACAAGTTTTGGTACTTTTGCTTATGCAATCACCTCTATTTCTAGATATGTGATGGATGGAGAGTTTAACCGTTATTTTAAAATTTATAAGGTGAACGAATCAATAAAAAAATTGGAAGATCACGTTATTATATGTGGTTATGGTCGTAATGGTAAACAAGCCGCGCATGTGCTTAAAAAGCATCATAAGCGTTTTGTTGTAATTGAAGAAAAAAAGAAGTGATTACTTCTTTGAATCAAAAGCATGCCGATTTAGTTGTACAGGGAGATTCCACTCAGGATGAAGTATTGTTGCGTGCAGGTATTTTAAAAGCAAAAGCATTGATAACAACTCTTCCGGTTGATGCAGACAACTTGTTTATTGTGCTTTCGGCAAGATCATTAAATCCTAAATTGACTATTATCAGTCGTGCTTCAGAAGAAAATACGGACAAAAAACTTAAAATAGCAGGTGCTGATAATGTGATAATGCCCGATAAGATTGGTGGTGCACATATGGCTTCATTGGTAATGCAACCCGATGTGATGGAGTTTGTGGATATCATTACGGGACAAGGTGGTGACAACATTCGCTTGGAAGAAATTACATTTGAAAATCTATCTCAAAAATACAGAAACAAAACCATTAAAGAGCTTGAAATAGGAAGTAAATCAGGTGCAAATATTATCGGATTTAAAACTTCTAACAGCGAATACGTAATTAACCCAAGTGCAGATACAAAAATCATTCCCGATGCCAAACTCTTTGTTTTAGGCACTACAGAACAAATTAAAAAGTTAAAAGCACTTTTAGTTTAGTTGAGAGAAAAGTATATATAGAAAACTTTATTTTTAAATCATTATTTGTCATATAAATCAGCGTTCCATTTATGAAATCTATTTTAATCACAGGCAGTAACGGTCTTTTAGGGCAAAAAATAATTAAGGCATTAGTAAATCGTAAGGATGTAACTATCATTGCTACTTCTGTTGGGGAAAACAGAATGTTAAGCAAAGATGGTTATACTTATCAATCGCTTGATATTACTGATAAAATTCAGGTTGAAACTATAATTAAAAAATTCAAACCCGATGCGCTAATTAATACTGCCGCAATGACCAATGTTGATTTATGCGAAACAAAACGTGATGAATGTTGGGCGATTAATGTAAATGCGGTTCAATACATGGTGGATGCCATTCAACAATATTCCCCAACTACGCATTTTATTCATCTTTCTACCGACTTTGTTTTTGATGGAATGAAAGGCTCAGAATATGTTGAAACTGATGCCCCTAACCCTTTGAGTTATTATGCGCTTTCAAAATTTGAATCAGAAAAAATCGTACAGAAAAGCAGTATTAAGTGGGCTATTGCACGCACCATCATTATTTATGGAATTGTTGATAATATGAGTCGCAGCAATCTTGTACTGTGGGCAAAAGACGCATTAGGCAAAGGACAAAAAATAAATGTGATAGATGATCAATTTCGCGCTCCTACATTTGCCGAAGATTTGGCCAATGGCTGTATTTTAATTGCTGATAAAGGGGCAGAAGGAATTTTTCATTTATCAGGCCCTTGTACTTATAGCATATTAGATTTAGTTTATCAGGTTGCAGATTTCTGGAAATTGGATAAATCACTGATCTCCATTACCAAATCCGACACATTAAACCAAGCTGCCAAACGCCCTCCATACACAGGTTTTATTATTGATAAAGCAAGAAAAGTACTGGGATACAATCCTCGTTCTTTTACTGAAGGTCTAAAAATTTTGGATGAGCAGTTGAACTTTGTAACTGGCAGGTAAGAAGTTTTACTCAGCAAACCTAACGTTGAATATTACTTGTACGAACAATTTTATTTTTAATTGTCGATGGCTTTATTTTTTTGGGTTTTTAAAACAAAAGTTCTTAATCATTGACTACCCCCTACTTTTTAACTAGCAATTATAGTTAATTAATATATTTCAGAATGTCTTTTATTGATTCGTATGTGTTTTCGGAAGATTGTTTTGCCTCAGCCAAATTAAACCATTTAACATCAGTAATTCCTTCTTCCATTTGTGGAATTAATGGAGATACATCAGAACAAGTCATTTCAAACCAATATGTACGTTTTAAAACCATCTTTCCTTTTAATGAATAAATATGGTAGGTAGGAGAAAGTTTTTTAACTATATTAAGCTTACTAATTCCACATTCTTCCTCAACTTCTCTGATAGCGGCTGTTTCAATAGCTTCACCTTTTTCAATTTTACCTTTTGGCAAGTCCCATTTGCCATTTCTGAAAATAAACAACCATTCATTTTTATTATTTCTTACTAATCCGCCAGCGGCATTAATAATAGTATATAGAGAACTAAAATAATCAAATAACAGATCTAGATTTTTATTTATGAAATAAACTTCCGTTAATTGCTGATTATTAACTACTTCATGGTATTTTAAGTTGAGTTCTTCCTGCGATGAAATAGGAATGCAAATAACTCCTGAACTTGCTTTTAACGTTGGTTTACCATCCGTTAAATAAACTGTTTTTTCTGGTGCGAAAATTTTTATCATAGCAGCTTTATTCAACAAAATGTAACTATTTTAGTAAATATATTTTATACCTTTGGGGCATGAAAACGAATAATGAACACGCGTTAAAAGTAGCGGAATTTTTATTACAAATTAAAGCAATTAAAATACAACCCCAAAATCCTTTTACATGGGCGTCGGGCATAAAGTCTCCAATTTATTGCGATAACAGGGTTGTTTTATCGTATCCTAAAATACGGACCTATATTCGTCAGCAGTTTGTTGACGTAATAAGCGAAACTTTTGGAAAGCCTGACGTAATAGCAGGTGTGGCAACAGGTGGAATTGCTATTGGTGTGTTGGTGGCACAGGAAATGGGGTTGCCATTTGTTTATGTACGATCGGAGGCTAAAAAGCATGGATTGTCTAATCTAATAGAAGGGGTAGTTGAAAAAGGTCAGTCGGTGGTTATTATAGAAGATTTGGTTTCGACTGGTTCAAGTAGCTTAAAGGCACTGGAGGCGTTGAAGGAGGCAGGATGTGATGTAAAAGGGATGGCTGCTATTTTTACATATGAATTTAAAACGGCATCAGAGAGTTTTAAAAAAGCAAAGTGCAAATTGGTAACATTAAGTAATTATTCTACTTTGTTGCAGCAAGCCGTTGAGTCAACATATATTACCGATAAAGATATTGCTTCGCTTAAAGAATGGCGTGAAAATCCTTCAAAGTGGGGCGTATAGACAGTCATTATTTTAAAAGAATTCTAATTATTTATTCACTATAAAAATATAAAATATGTCGTTAACTGTAATTGAAAGTGACAAAGTGGAAATAAACCATTCCGCTGAAAAAGTATTTAACTTCCTGAGTGATTTGAATAATCACGAAAAATTAATGCCATCGCAGGTTACTAATTGGCAATCAACAACTGATGACTGTTCATATACCTTAAATGGTATGGCTTCGATAGGGATGAAGGTATCTGAAAAAACACCAAATTCAAAAATTGTAATTGGGTCGCATGGAAAAGTCCCTTTTGCTTTCACGCTAACTACAGTGATAACAGAGGTAGATGCTAATAAATGTAATGCAGTTATGACCTTTGAAGCAGATTTGAATCCAATGATGAAAATGATGGTAGCCGGACCAATGGGCAAATTTTTTAACTACATGGCTTCTAAATTAAATACGGCGATAGCATAATATACTTGGTTTATTTACGAAAAATGGCAATCAGGAACTCACTCTTGGTTGCCATTTTTTTTACCTCTTAAATGATATTTCTAAATTCGATTTGTTTTCTGCATTGTCAGTCACTTCAAGCCTTAGTACATGATTTCCGGGTTTAACCCGTTCATCAAATGTATAGGTTAATACATTTGATTTTGCATCGTATTCAAACAATACCCACTTGTCATCAATCGTTCCTCTGTAAGTATTAATACCGGAAAGGTTATCAATGATAGCAATTCTTATTTCGTTAGTATTTGAAAAATCAGCTCCACTTTTAGCAAATGTTTTAAATAGTGGATTGATATAGGGTGCAGTAGTATCAGTTGTAATGGTGAAATTACCAAATACCTTTGGATTGGCTGTAACCCAACCCTCAGCATAACTACCGCCAATATAATGATAATTACCTTTTGGTGTAAGTGTTACCATGACTGCCTTTTTTTGTAATTGAACCGGCAGGTTGCTCGTTTTTATTCTTAATAGATAGGGGATGTGAATAGCGGTTTCCTTATTTTGAATGCGATAAACGGGTGAATAAGTGTCAACATTTTTAGGAAATTTGTTAATTGTAAAAAAAACATCATCGTACAAAGCATTTATAGGAATATTTACTTCAATATTGTCATCTTTGTAGTGATTGTCGGCTTCGCAATTGAACAGCGTATCGCAATAAGTTTTTTCGCGGCTAACTAAAGCGGTATCTTTTGTGGTTATTTCGGTAGTAGTTCCTTTTACTTTAAAAATTAAAGTGGAAGTATTTCCTGCAATATCCTTTAATATAATTCGCATCCAGTGATCCGAATTGTCGTTAAAATTCATTATCCCATAATTTCTTAATCCTTTATAGATGCTCAACTGATTGTTTTTTGAAACGAAACATTTTTGAATTTTTATATTATTAATTTCTTTTTCAGGATAATCAATATGAGTGTTCACGTATCGGGTGTCTGCAAATGCAAATTTTTCAAATTCGGCATAATACATTCGTTTTCCGCCAGATTGCAATTCTATAGAAAAAACAGCGTTGGGATTAGTAGATCCGGTTTCAGTATCAAAACATTCTATACCAAAACCTGTTTCCCCATGTATAATTAAGGTGTCCGATTTATTTACTGTATAAAACTCTCCATCCGGCTTAATGTCCATTTTTTTAATTTTCTGTTTGCCATTAATGGATGATGCAGAAGAAAGAGGATAAATGGTTAATGATATCATGTGAGGAGGGACATCATCTTTTATTTTGTATCCAAAAAAAAGCGGATTAATCGGCATTTCTGTTTTAGTATCGCGTATTTCAAAGTGTAAATGAGGTCCCTGTGAGCTGCCTGAATTTCCTGAATAACCGATAATATCACCTTTCTTTACGAATAAAAGAGGAAGTAATAACGTATCAATATCAAAGGACTCTTTTAAATATTGAATGTTTTTAGCAAAAGCACCAATGGTAGAATTGAAACTTTTTAAATGCGCATAAACACTTGTATATCCATTGGAATGGTCAATATAAAGCGCCTTCCCATAACCATATGCGCTGATGTTTATTCTCGAAATAAAACCATCTGCTATTGCATATATAGGTATTCCTTCTTTACCTTCGGTTGAAATGTCAATTCCCGAATGAAAATGATCAGGACGTATTTCCCCGAAGTTACCTACCAGTTTTAATTCTGATGCAATGGGAGAGATAAAGTAGTCCTTAGGATAAGAATATTGGGCAAACGAGGTAAACCAACAACTGTAAATGATGGTAATGCTTATTAGAATGTGCTTCATACGCCCGCAAAAGTAGGTAAATCAAACTATTCAATAAATATTTTGATATTTAAAATTTCAACCTTATATTTGTCAAAAAACGTACTATATTCTTTAAATTGATAATGAACGACTTAACTACAACTATATCAGACTTAAAAGCTAAAATTGAAAAATTAGTTTCTTTACACCAACAATTAAAACATGAAAATGAACAGTTGTGGAATGAGAATAAGAGTTTATTAAATACAATTACAGAACAAAAAACAACATTAGATTCATTAGAATTAGAAAAACAACAGTTAATAGAAAGAAAAAGCGAAGAACAAAACCAAATAATAGAAGATTCAAAACAAAAAATTAATGAGCTTGTGCAGGAAATAGACGATTGCATAGCTCTTTTGAAGTAAACCGATAGTTCTGTTTTTTTACATTCAATAAAAAAACTTAACAAAACTATAACAATGGCTGAAGTATCGTTAAAAGTTTTAATAGCTGGTCGCACTTATCCCATTCTTGTTAAACAGGAAGAGGAAGTTCGGGTGCTGGAAGTTGCTAAAGCAATTAATGATAAAATAAAAGAATTTGAGCAAAATTATTCGGTGCGCGACAAACAGGACTTACTGGCGATGTGCGCACTTAATTTATTAACATCTCAACAAACTACTTCTAATAAAGGCCTTGAGGCAGACAAAAATCTTATCAATCAATTAGATTTGTTTGTCTCTGATTATCTTCAAAAGCAAGCTTAGCAAGTTTTTTAGTGTATGCGCTAAAAAACAAAAAAATTCTCATCGGCTCATCATGCTGCCCTAACGTTTTTTTTATAATAAATAAAAATCAAAACAAGGGATATTTATTAATACTTAAACCAAATAACATTATGAATGCACTGATTATAGTAGCGATGGCATTAGGAGGACTTGCCTTGGGAGCTTATCTTACCTTTTTATTTCTGACAAAAACCAACAAAGACAAAGCCGAACAGATTATCAGAGAAGCTGAGGAAAAGGCGGAGATGGTTAAAAAAGATAAAATATTACAGGCGAAAGAAAAATTTTTGCAACTGAAATCGGAGCACGAAAAAATGATTAATGAAAAAAATCTGGCAGTGCAACAAACCGAAACTCGCTTAAAACAAAAGGAACAATCGCTTTCTCAAAAGCAAGAACAGGTACAGCGAAAAGATACTGAGTTGGATGCTATCAGAAAAAAACTGACATCTCAAATGGAGATAGTTACAGCTAAGCAAGAAGAATTAGAAAAGTTTCACAAACAGCAAGTGGAGCAGTTAGAAGTGCTTAGTGGTATGAAAGCCGAAGAAGCAAAGACTCAATTGGTGGAATCATTAAAGGCAGAGGCCAGAACAGCCGCAATGGTGCATATAAAAGACATCATGGAAGAGGCAAAGATTTCAGCCAATCAGGAAGCAAAAAAAGTTGTGATACAAACCATTCAGCGTGTTGCTACCGAGCACGCCATTGATAATTCAGTTTCTGTATTTAATATTGAAAGTGATGAGGTAAAAGGAAGAATCATTGGTAGGGAAGGGCGCAATATTCGAGCGCTGGAAGCTGCCACAGGTGTTGAAATTATTGTTGATGATACTCCGGGGGCAATCATCTTATCAGGGTTTGACCCAATACGCAGAGAGATTGCACGTTTGTCCTTGCATCAACTGGTAACTGACGGGCGTATTCATCCTGCACGTATTGAAGAAGTTGTAGAAAAAGTAAAAAAACAAATAGAAGAAGAAGTTATAGAAACCGGTAAACGTACTACTATAGACCTAGGTATTCATGGATTACATCCTGAATTGATTCGTATGGTAGGCCGTATGAAATACCGTTCATCATATGGGCAAAATTTATTACAACACTCGCGCGAAGTAGCTAACCTTTGTGCAACAATGGCTGCTGAGTTAGGGCTAAATGTGAAATTAGCAAAACGTGCAGGATTATTACACGATATTGGAAAAGTACCGGATGATTCACCGGAAATACCACATGCTATTTTAGGGATGCAACTGGCTGAAAAATTCAAAGAAAAACCTGAAGTATGCAATGCCATTGGTGCTCATCACGATGAAATAGAAATGACCACATTAATTTCTCCTATCGTGCAAGTGTGTGATGCCATATCTGGAGCTCGCCCGGGTGCGCGCCGTGAGGTGGTGGAGCAATATATCAAACGTTTAAAAGATTTGGAGGCCTTGGCATTATCATATCCCGGAGTTGAAAAAACATATGCAATCCAAGCTGGTAGAGAACTGCGTGTATTGGTATCGTGCGATAAAGTGAGTGATAAAGATGCAGAAACATTGGCATTTGATATTTCACAACGTATTCAAACGGAAATGACTTATCCGGGGCAAGTTAAAATTACAGTTATCAGAGAAACAAGAGCAGTAAGTATTGCTAAATAATTCTCTGATTAATCTTTTGTAAAAGCCCTGAAATTGTTTTCAGTGCTTTTTTATTTTATTCTTATTAAGCCTTACTTACGGGTAAAATAGCATATCACATATTCGCTATTGAAAATATGTTACCGTTGTATACAAAACAACCCGATATTTTTCTCTAATGGAAATAAATATCGGGTTGTTCCGTATTATAGAATTTGACTAAGTAAGCATGCCACCGCAAACATTAATCACTTGTCCTGTTATATATGCACTCATGTCAGAAGCTAAAAAAACTACGGCATTAGCTACATCTTCTGATGTTCCACCGCGTTTCATTGGAATGCCTTCTCTCCAGCTTTCAACAGTTTTTGGATCAAGTGCGGCGGTCATTTCCGTTTCAATAAAACCAGGAGCTATTGCGTTACTGCGAATGTTGCGCGAACCCAATTCCAATGCAACAGATTTGGTAAATCCAATAATACCCGCTTTTGAAGCCGCATAATTTGCTTGTCCGGCATTACCTTTAACGCCCACCACCGAACTAATATTTATGATAGAACCTTTTCGTTGTTTAAGCATTGGTTTAGTAATGGCTTTGGTTAAATTAAATACCGATTTTAAATTGGCTGTCATCACTTCATCCCATTGTTGTTCGCTCATGCGCATCAGCAATGTGTCACGCGTAATACCTGCATTGTTAACAAGTACATCAATAACACCAAAGTCGGCAGCAGCATCATTTACAAGTTGTTCTGCCGCTTTAAAATCTCCTGCATCTGAACGATATCCTTTAGCTTTTACCCCAAATGCCTCCAATTCTTTTTGTAATTCCAAACCTTTTTCAACAGATGATAAATAAGTGAAAGCCACATTGGCTCCTTGCTCTGCAAATTTCAATGCTATACCACGTCCAATTCCACGTGATGCTCCTGTAATTAATGCCGTTTTTCCTTCCAGTAATTTCATTAAAATTAAATTTAATTATTAATAATTTATAGTTACAAAAACGGCTGTGTAATACTACACAGCCGTTGCTTTATACATTCAAAATACTAATCTACTCTATTTGAATAATGGTGAGGGCTAGCTTTTCTATCCTCACTATGCAATGCTTCTGCCATTGCTTTTCCAATGTGTGCCGGCGAATCAACAACCACAACACCGCATTCACGTAAAATTTTCTTTTTTGCTTCTGCAGTATCTGCAGTACCTCCAACTATAGCTCCCGCATGTCCCATTGTGCGACCTTTTGGTGCTGTTTCACCAGCAATAAAACCCACAACCGGTTTGCGGTTTCCGTTTTCTTTTATCCATCTAGCAGCATCTGCTTCCAAACTTCCACCAATTTCACCTATCATAATAATACCGTGTGTATCAGGGTCGTTCATTAAAAGCTCAACTGCTTCTTTTGTGGTTGTTCCAATAATAGGGTCCCCACCAATACCTATAGCTGTAGATATTCCCAAGCCTGCTTTTACAGTTTGGTCAGAAGCTTCATATGTTAATGTTCCTGATTTTGAAACAATACCTACATTACCTTTTTTAAACACAAAGCCGGGCATGATGCCCACTTTGGCTTCTTCTGCAGAAATAACACCTGGACAATTCGGTCCGATTAATCTGCAATCTTTATCCTTTAAATATTCTTTAACAGCAATCATGTCTTTAACAGGAATACCTTCTGTTATACAAATAATAACTTTTATGCCTGCTTCTGCAGCTTCCATGATGGCATCTGCGGCAAACGGTGGTGGTACAAAAATAATGGACACATCAGCACCTGCCTTGTCAACTGCTTCTTTAACTGTATTAAAAACAGGGCGGTCTAAATGCGTTGTTCCGCCTTTACCCGGAGTAACACCACCTACCACGCATGTTCCATATTCTATCATTTGACCGGCATGAAACGTTCCTTCGGAACCTGTAAAGCCTTGCACAATCACTCTCGATTGCTTATTTACCAGTACACTCATAGTTTTATTTAAAATTAGAAAGTTTAACGTTGGAAAGTTTAAAATACAATTCTCAAATTTTGAGATTGCTAAAGTATAGTTTTAAGTGCTTAAAGCAAAGTATTTTTATCTTTTTTTAGGAAAGTTATAAGCTAAAGTTAACTAGTAATAGTTAGAACACTTTTAATTCCTACTTTTATTCCATCATTTTACGCATGACTTATTATTATTTGACTTTTAATTATTTAACTTTTGACATTAAACATAAATACCGACACCATTGTTGCATTAGCCACTCCTCAAGGGATAGGTGCAATAGGGGTTATCCGAATTTCAGGACTAAGAGCTTTTGAAATTTGTAATGAAATATTCAGAACCAAAAGTTTAAAAGAAAAAGATTTTTATACTGTGCCTTCACATACGATTCATTTTGGAACCATACAAGATGATGACATAATTATTGATGAAGTATTGGTAAGTGTTTTTAAAGCACCACATTCCTATACAAGTGAAAATACGGTTGAAATATCCTGTCATGGTTCACCATATATTCAGCAACAAATAATACAACTTATACTTAAATATGGCGCCCGCATTGCCAATCAAGGAGAATTTACATTAAGAGCTTTTTTGAACGGCAAGTTGGATTTGTCGCAAGCAGAGGCTGTTGCCGATTTGATTTCATCCAATTCTGCCACGTCGCATCAAATAGCCATGCAACAAATGCGTGGTGGGTTTTCAAGTAAAATAAAATTACTGCGTCAAAACCTAATTGATTTTGCTTCACTTATTGAGCTGGAGCTTGATTTTAGTGAAGAGGATGTGGAATTTGCCGATAGAAAAGATTTGAAAAATCTGGTAAGTAGCATTCAGCGTATTGTTCAGCGATTGATTGATTCGTTTGAAGTAGGTAATGTTATTAAAAACGGTATTCCCGTTGCCATTGTAGGTAAACCAAATGCCGGTAAATCAACATTGTTGAACGCTTTGTTAAATGAGGATAAAGCAATTGTTTCAGACATACCCGGAACAACACGTGATGTAATTGAAGATGAACTAACCATTGATGGGGTATTGTTTCGTATTATTGATACTGCCGGCATTCGCCAAACAGTTGATATTATTGAAAGTATAGGTGTTGAAAAAACATTTGAGCAAATTAAACTATCTTCTATTGTACTTTATATTTTTGATATACATGAGATAACAGCTTCTGAACTCAAGTCAATTATTGAAGAAATTAAACCTCATTTGAATAATTCGGAACTAGTTTTGGTTGCCAATAAGATTGATAGCGAGGATATAGCATACACCATGCAAGAATTTAAAGAGTTTAACAATATGCTTTTTATCTCTGCAAAAGAACAAACCAATTTAGATCAATTAAAAAAACACCTTGTTCATTTATTTGATAACCGTACGGTAAACGTTACCGAAACCATTGTTACCAATGCCCGACACGTTGAAGCCTTGCGTAATACCAATACGGCTTTGCTAAAAGTACTGGAAGGCTTGAACCTAAATGTTACAGGTGATTTTTTAGCAATGGACATCCGTCAGGCATTGCATTATTTGGGAACTATTACAGGTGAAATATCCAGCGATGATTTGTTAAGTAATATCTTCTCTCGTTTCTGTATCGGAAAGTAACCGCCACAAAAGAAACAATCAATAAACATATTTAAATCCAATATCCGCGTATTGCTTTTTGGCATCTTTAAAAAGTTATAATGTTAGATTATTATTGAAAGAACAATGTCTTAATCTTATTACTACATTTGCTGAACAAAATCGAAAAACGAGAATGAAAAAAAACATTTCTTTATTGCTAATAACTGCTGTATTGGTATCAGGGTGTAGTAAATATGGGTCTGTTCGTTTAAAATATGCAACTCCGCCCATAGCCATTTTACCACCATATATACATAACATTGCTGTTGTTAATCGTTCGCTTACAACGAGCAAAGATAAAGTTGGTTCAACAATTGAAACTATTCTAACAGGAGAAATTCCGGGTATGGATAAACGCGCGTCGGATAAATGTTTAAACGGTGTATATGATTATATCAGAGACTGGAAAAGTAACGGCTTTTATTGGAACAATTATATTGACTCTTCTATTAATATATTAATTCCTTCTCAAACCAGATTTTATGGAACAGGTACGCGTGAGCAGCCCCAATTGCTGGATTGGAAAACAGTTAAGAAGGTATGCGACTCAGTAAAATCAGACGCATTACTTGTTTTAGAAACATTCAATTCGCAAACAGACGTATTGTTAACGGAGGTAAAAAAAGAAATAAATGGTATAATAGAAACCGGTGCATCAACAATTCCAACTCCGCCTCGACAAATTAAAATGAGTGTGGTTACTTTTTGGCGATTATATGACCCGTCAACTCAAAAGATAATAGATGAATATCAATTCACCAACTATCTCATGTTTAATGCGCAAAACAATCAATTTGCTTTGCCTCCTCCGGGTGCTTTGCAGGAAACAGCTTATGCTGCCGGAAAACAATACATTCAACGCTTTTTGCCAGGTTACTATTTCGTTACACGAACAATGTACAAAAGTGGTAAAGGTGTTGAAAAGCAAAACTTTAAAACAGCCTTCAGATATTCGTCAGTTGCCGATTGGAATGGAGCAATGCAGATATGGCAGGAGCTTGCCAAAAGCAATAAACGTAAAAATGCCGGACGAGCATGTTTAAACATGGCAGTAGCTTGTGAAGTAGTTGGAAAATATGATGAAGCTTTTCAATGGGCACAGAAATCATACACCGATTATCGCAATAAACTAGGAAGAGATTATGCTAACCAGTTGAAGTACTACAAGCATTAGAAAATTTTTTTGTTCCTTTTCCAGTTTTTTATCACCAATATTTTCACGAAAACCTTCTTGCTTTTTTATAATACTTTGATTATTAGTATAATGAACTATTGAACAAACTAAACAAAAAAACTTACATAACAATTAAATAACATTTAGATTACACTCATGTTTCGGTCATAACGTTTCTTTGAAAAAAGAAATAATTATGGAACTGGTATCTAAGGAAGAATTTCAAAAGTTAATTAACTACAACCTGTTAGGTAAGGATGTTTTTGCCGATGTGGTTTTTCAGCTATTAAAGCTGAATAAAGTAAACGAACTTTATAATAAAAACTACCAAAAATCACCCGATAAATTTATTGATGCTATTATCGATTATCTGGGCATTCAATATCATATTTCGCCCTCTGATTTAGAACGGATACCTCGTAAAGGCGGATTTGTAATGATTGCAAATCACCCTTATGGGGCACTGGATGGCATTTTAATTTGTAAAATCATCACGGCTGTTCGTCCTGATTTTAAAGTAATGGCAAACTTTCTTCTGCATCGCATTGCGCCGCTAAAAGAATTTATATTTCCGGTAAATCCTTTTGAAACCATGAAAGATGCTAAGTCAAGTGTAATAGGCTTGCGCAGCGCATTTGATTATGTATTAAAAGATCATCCTTTGGGGATTTTTCCGGCCGGTGAAGTATCGTCGTTTAATATTTCCGAAAACAGAATTGCTGATAAAGAATGGGAAACGGGAATCCTTAAATTTATAATAAAGTGCAATGTACCCGTTGTTCCACTTTACATATCTGGCACCAATAGTCCGCTCTTTCACGCATTAGGACGAATACATCCGTTATTGAGAACGGCTAAATTACCATCGGAACTATTTAATAAAAAAGATAAAACCATTCATCTTCGTATTGGTAATCCTATATCTATTGAAGAAATAAAAAGCATAGGAACAACGAAAGAGATAGGACGTTACCTGCGGGCAAAAACATATTCATTGGGGAATTCACTTGATATAGATACTTTTTATAAAAAACCAATAGTAGGAGCAGCTAAAAAGGCTGTTGAAGTGATTAAAGCCATTGACAAAAATTTGTTAATTGCGGAAGTTGAAAAGAATAAAGAAGAGGCTCTTCTTTTTGAAATGAGCAATTATACGGTATTGTGTGCAAAAGCAGAAAACATTCCCAATCTTATTTTAGAAATCGGACGCCTGCGCGAAATTACTTTTCGCGAGGTAAATGAAGGGACAAATAAAAGTACGGACTTAGATCAATATGATATATATTATCACCATTTAATTATTTGGGATAACAAAAAACAACAGATTGTGGGATCATATCGGATAGGAAAAGGAAAAGATATACTTGAAAAGTATGGAGCAAAAGGGTTTTATGTGAGTAGCCTATTTAAAATTGATAAACAAATGAATGGCTTGCTGGAGCAAAGCATAGAACTGGGGCGCTCATTTATTGTAAAAGAATATCAGAAAAAAGCAATGTCGCTGTTTTTATTGTGGAAAGGTATATTTCATTTTCTTTTAAAAAATAACGAGTATCGGTATTTAATAGGTCCGGTAAGTATTAGCAACCAACTGTCAACTTTTTCAAAAAGCCTTATTGTTTCTTTTGTAAGGGCAAATTATTATAATGCGGAACTTGCTCAGTTTATAAAGGCTCGAAAGCAATTTAAAATCCCTAAAAAATACATGCCTGAAATTAGTTATTTGTTAAAAGATGGTTCTGCAAACATTAATCAGATCGATAAAATAATCAATGAAATAGAAAGCGATCAGCGCATTCCGGTACTATTAAAAAAATATCTCAGCCTTAATGCCAATATTGTGGGCTTTAATATTGATCCGCTCTTTAACGATTGTTTAGATGGATTAATGATACTGGACTATTTTAATGTTCCCCAAACAATGATAGAATCATTTTCAAAAGACATGAATAACGAATCTTCAACTTTTTCGGATATTAGTTTACTACGAAAACCTGTTTAAAAATAAAACATACATAAAGCTGGTTTTATAGTAGCACATTGTCCTTTGTAGTGTTAAGGGTAAAACAATAAGAATTAATTAAGCTATCTTTGCGCTTCATTAACACTACAAAAAATTTGTCAACATTTTCAGAACTAGGAATTTCGGCAGCCTTAATAAAAGGACTGGTTGAAAACAATATTCATACTCCCACCGAAATACAAACAAAATCAATTCCTTATTTATTAAAAGAAGGAGGAGATTTTATTGGGCAGGCACAAACAGGAACTGGTAAAACACTCTCTTTTGGATTACCCATTTTGCAAAACATTGATGCTACCAACCCTACAATACAGGCATTAATATTGTGTCCAACGCGTGAGTTAGGGCAACAAATAGCCAAACAACTTTTTCGTGTTACACGCTATACATCTAACCGCATTTTTATTGAGACTGTGTATGGAGGTGAGTATATAGAAATTCAAATTCAAAAGTTAAGTCGTCCTACACATATTGTGGTTGCTACACCCGGTCGTTTATTAGATTTATTGGAACGTAAAATCATTTCTTTGAAAAATATTAAAACAATTGTGCTGGACGAAGCCGATGAAATGCTGAGCATGGGCTTTAAACCGGATATAGACACTATATTAAAACAAACAAACGAGCAACGTCACATCTGGCTTTTTTCGGCAACTATCCCAGAATCGTTAACGGAAATAATTAACACCTATATGGATGAAGATGCCTATAAGGTGGAGGTTGATGTGAAAAATGTTGTAAACCGAGACATTGAACATCAATATGTTCAATGTATTGATACCAAGGATAAATTAAATACATTACTTGAATTTTTAAAAACTCAAGGGAAAGGCAGAGGCATTGTTTTTTGCAAAACAAAGGACGGAGCACAATCATTAGCCAAACAGTTAATAGCCCGTAATTTATTGGCAGAAGCCTTACATGGAGATTTGCAGCAACGCGACAGAGAAAAAGTGATGCGCGCTTTCAAAAATGAAAAAGTACAAATACTCATTGCAACAGATATGGCTGCAAGAGGTATTGATGTTGATAATTTGCAATACGTCATTCATTATCAACTGCCGGAACAACTGGAGTATTACACACACAGAAGTGGCAGAACCGGACGTGCGGGCAAAAAAGGATTATCCATTAGTTTTGTTACCGATTCGGAAATGGATCGGTTAAGGAAAATTGAAAGTGAATTGAAAATTAAATTATTAAAAATACGAAGAGCATAAAAATGCCCTATTATTGTTAATATCATAATGATTGAAGATTCAAATTTTATTTACATTGCCTACAACAAACCTGTTGGAGTTATTTGCACTACCGAAAAAATAAATGACAATATTATAGATGCTATTAACCATTCCGAAAAGCTTCTTCCTATTGGGCGCTTGGATAAGGACTCCGAAGGTTTACTATTGTTGACCAACAATAGTAGTATTATCAATAAAATAATCCATCCGGACTTTGAACACGAAAAGGAATACATAGTTACATTGAATTTACCTTTACGCAAACAGTTTTTGGTGGACGTTGCAAATGGGGTGAACATTGGCGATGCAGTAACAAAACCCTGCACTATAACTCCCGAACCCAATGCCAAAAGAATATTCAGAATAATTCTAAAACAAGGTTTGAACCGACAGATACGTCGTATGTGCAATGTTTATAATTATCAGGTGTTAAAGCTGCAACGCGTGCGCATAATGAATATAAAACTCGGTAAATTGAAAGTGGGTGAATGGAGAAATTTAACTGAAGACGAATTGAGTGAATTGTTTGCTCAACTTGGTTAAGCTAAAGCCGGCGCGAGTGTCTCACTCGTGCCAAATTATTAACTGGCATCTTGCCATAAAATAAAAAGCTGCATTTTCACTTGCTGTTTTGAGACCACGCCCTAAAACAATTGGCACGAGTGAGACACTGAGTCAGCTATGTAATTTCTACTCCATAAACTCCCAGGCACTTTTATAAGCACCAATAGAATCAACATAATCCAAAAAGTCTTTGTAAAAAGGATGATTGGATAAGGTGGCGCTATCACCTATCATTACTAGTTTTTTCTTTGCACGTGTAAGTGCTACATTCATGCGGCGGATGTCACTCAAAAAACCAATATCCTTATCATCATTGCTACGAACCAGGCTTATATAAATAATATCTCGTTCTTGTCCCTGAAATCCGTCAATGGTTTTAATAGCTATGCGAATGGGATATGCTTTAAAGACTTCATCATTCTCTATTTGTAACGTAAGCAATTGCACTTGTTCCTTGTAAGGTGAAATAACACCTATGCTGATGGTGTCTTTGCGCCCATTGCAATAATATTGTTCCACTAAATTTTTTAAATGCCTGATTAATAACTGCGCTTCTTCAGGATTAGATGTACTCAAACTTTCGGGATTCAAAATTTCATTGTAGCCGCAACCCGCAGTATCAATAAAATCAAGAGCCGTATTTAATAAGTGTTCATCAGCATCATCACTCAGCAAACTGTTTTTAACCGATTCGTGTGCTTTAAGTTGAGAACCATAAAATTTAGAGTTTGAAAAATTCATGATATGTTCGTGCATACGGTACTGTGTATTCAGCATTACTGCTATGTTTTCAATAGTCATACAATGTTCAAATAATGATTCTTTCAAGCCTCCGGCTTCTGCCAGTTTCGATTTTACTGTAGGAGGTAATTAAAATGATCGCCTGCAAATATCACACGTTGACAGCGTGTAATGGGTATCCAGCACATTGGTTCTAATGCCTGCGCTGCCTCATCAATGAAAACTGTTTTAAAATGTCGGTCGCGCATCATGCGGTTGGCTGATACCACTGGCGTGCATGCGATTACCTGCGCCTTGCTGAATTGGTCTTCCAAAATATAATCTTCCAGCACACGAGCATCACTCAATAATTTTTTTGCTTCGTTGTAAAATAATTGTCTTTGTTGGCGTTCTTCCCTACCAAAGGTTCGTTTATATTTGCCTGCCATACGAAAATATTCGTCGGCTGTTTTACGGTAATTCTTTAATCCTTAAACGATTCATGCTTGGAGACTTTTGAATCGACTGTATTCATCAGTACTTCTTCCGAAATACGTGCCGGATTTCCCAAACGCAACACATTAATACCTTCGCGATGTAGTTTTTCGGTAAGTAAATCAACAGCAGTATTGCTGGAACTGCACACCAAAATTTGCTTTTCACTTTTTAATGTTTCGCGTATTGCCTGCACCAGCGTGGTGGTTTTTCCCGTACCGGGAGGGCCGTGGATAATTGCAATGTCTTTAGCAGCAATAATTTTTCGTACTGCTGCATTTTGTGAATCATTTAGTTTGTCGATTTTTAAAGACGTGTTTTCTTTTTCAAACTCAGGCTTTTTTAAACCATACATTATATCACGCAAGTGCGCCAATCGGTTATTGCTGGCATTCATCACCTTTTTAAGAGCGTTGTCCATTTCCCGATAACCGGCTTCATCAAATAAAATATTAATACCCAATTTGCCATCGTCGCACCAGTCGGGTAATTCATCAACAGTGAGTGATAATCGTATTTTATTTGGCCCAATTACTTTTATAGTACCATTTAAAGGAATTAACATCGTTATGTATATTTGAAAACAATGCCGCCATTTTACCACCTGAAAACTGGTGAGGCTCATTGTGATTACTAGTTCGCTCTATGTCAATATGAAGGTATTCACCTAATCCAATCTCTGTATTTGTTATAACAATCGGATACCACGTTACCCCATTTTGTTTGCGGTAAGTAATGTTATTGCGCGAAAAAAAACTTCTATATTGCTCATAATCCTCATCCCGTTCAATTTTTAAAAGTTTTTCTAACTTTAGTAACCTTTCTAAATGCTCCATACCCTTTGTTTCTTAATTCAGCAAAGGTAGTTTTTTAGAATAATTTTCATGGTTCTTTCTTTTTCAAAACAAAAAACACTTGTAACTGAAAAACATGCATTTCTTTAGAGCCTGTTTAAATTTCATTGCAAAAAATAGATGGTCACTCAATAGTTCTCGATATGCTCACCGAAAAGGCTCGCTACTCGAACTGACATCAGTATTTTCGCACGGTCACTTCGAGTAGGCTTTTTCAGCCGTATCGAGAAGTGAATATTGAAAATCATATACTTAACAAATATTCGGATGAAGTTTAAACAGGCTCTTAGTTAATTGAAATAATATAATCCTTGCCAAAACAAATAACACAAAACATTACATTTGAACATTGTTCTGCTTTATATTTGTCTTAAATCAAAACTCATTGCCTGAATGCACTATTTGTTAGAGTTTTTAAAACAATTAACCGACCCTGAATCTATTATTAAATATGGAGGACTAAGCCTACTGTTGTTTGTAATATTTGCTGAAACAGGATTATTGATAGGCTTTTTTTTGCCTGGTGATTCCCTTGTTCTTATTTCAGGAATTATATGTGCGTCGCGACCGGAGTTGTTAAATATAAATATTATCACATTGGAATTGTCATTAATAGCCGCGGCTGTGCTAGGCAATGTAACAGGTTATTGGTTTGGAAATAAGGTGGGAGAAAAACTACTCCGGCGAAATGACTCTCTTATATTTAAAAAAAAGCATATTGAATTAACTCAACACTTCTATGAAAAAAACGGTGGTAAAACATTAATCATAGGACGCTTTTTACCTATCATACGCACTTTTGCTCCCATATTAGCCGGTATTATAAAAATTGACATGAAAAAATTTATGTTGTTTAATATTACCGGGGCTATATTATGGATAGGACTACTAAGTACTGTTGGGTTCCGCTTTGGGAGAGTGCCATGGGTTCAACACCACATAGGATATATTATAATAGGACTTATTGTTATAACCATGTTGCCTCTTTTGGTGATAGGTTATAAAAAAAAAGAGAAAAACGCTGATTAATGCTTTCCATACAATAAAGCTTTCTAATAAACGTTAAAGCTTGCGTAGTAAAGAAAATAATATATAAATTCTATAGATTTAGTATGTAATTTAAAAATATATTTATATTTGCACCGTCAAAAAGTAAAAAAACAAAGTACATTTGATTTAATGTTAAAAAGCTGAATAAAAATTAACATTAATTTAATCCAACAGAACATAAATAGTATCTTTCAAAACAAATTAGTTACTACTTTTGCAACCGTAAAAAACAATATTTGAACATACACAAATTTAAACATATCAAAAACCCAATAAATTAATATAAAATGAGTAATCAAAAAACAACTTCCGGCGGATTCAATTTTATGACATCACTTGTAGCTATACTAGTAGCTCTTTTGGTTGGTTATCTAATATATAGTTCTATACTTGGAGATGCGGCAAACTTTGATGCAGAAGGCCATCCATTGCAAGGAAACTATTTAGGTATGATGTACAAAGGAGGTTTTATAGTTCCTATTTTGATGGCAATTTTTATGATCATCGTAACTTTCTCTATAGAACGTATCGTAACTCTAACAAAGGCAAAAGGAAAAGGTAAAGCAGATATATTTTTGCGTAGCATAAAAACATTGATTTCAGCTGGGCAATACAACGAAGCAATTGATTTGTGCGACAAACAAAAGGTTCTTTTGGCAAATGTGGTTTATTCCGGAATAGAAAAATTAAAAGCCATTAAACAGGACGATTCACTTAACAACGAAGCAAAAATAGCTGCTGTTCAAAAAGATTTGGATGAAGCCATCGCTCTTGAATTACCAATGTTATCTAAAAATTTATCAATTATTACTACTTGCGCTACCATCGCTACACTTTGGGGACTAATTGGAACCGTATTAGGTATGATTCGTTCATTTGCTGCTATGTCAACAGCCGGCTCACCTGATACAGCAGCGCTTGCCACAGGTATTTCCGAAGCTTTAATTAATACAGCTTTAGGTATTAGCGGTTCTGTTGTGGGTATTATTATGTATAATTATTTTAGTAGTCGTGTTGATGCTATTACACATAGTATGGACGAAGCAGGATATAGCATCTTACATTCGTTGAAAGCATAATTTACATTTTAATTTATAACAACGTAGATTAACCAATATGTCTAAAATTAAAGCTCCTAAAAGTTCACCTTCCTTAGATATGACCCCAATGGTGGATTTGGCGTTTCTTTTAGTTACATTTTTTATGCTTACAGCTACTTCAAGAGTGAAAGAACCTGTAATTGTTGATCCCCATCTTCTATTTCCGACAAGCTATTACCTGAAAATGTGATGTTGATTTCTATTGATAATACAGGTAAGCCTTTTTATAACATCAACAATGCCGAAGTTCGAAAAAAAACACTGGAACGAATGGGGCAACAATATAAAATTGAATTTACGGAAGAAGAAAAAAACAAGTTTGCTACAATGACAACATTTGGAGTGCCTATGGCGCAGTTGAAAGAGTATATAGATTTGGATGCAGAGAAAAGAGAGAAGATAATATCAAAAGGGATACCTCATGATTCACTTCACAATGAACTTGCCGACTGGATACAATTTGGACGCATTGAAGCCGCTAAACAAGCCAAGGCAGAAAAAGACAAAGCAATGGGTAATGATCAGGATTTTGTTTATGAGCCTTTGCGTTTTGCCATCAAAGCAGATGCTAAGACACCTTATGTTAGAGTAAAAGATATCATTCAAATATTTACAGATAAAGAAATATACAGGTTTAACTTGATTACAAATTTAGAGCAGAAAGAAGCGGTTGAATAATTAGATCGTGAATTTTTGAGAACCTCATCAACTAAAGTAAAAGGTGGCTGAGGTACTCGAAGTCACCGATTACAGATTAAAAATAAGTGATTGATAACTAGTACTAAAAAAATTGAACGTTGGTCGTTCCAACTTTTAACTAAATAAAAATGGCAGAAGTTAACACCGGCGATAGTGGTGGTGGCAAGCACAGTAAAAGGCGAGCAAAAAAATCATCTACCCGAATTGACATGACACCTATGGTGGATTTGGCCTTTCTGTTACTTACTTTTTTTGTACTTACTTCTACTTTTAATAAGCCTAAGGCAATGGAGCTTAATTTTCCGGCTAAGCCTAAAGATATAAAAGATAAACGAAAGTAAACAATGCACTTACGCTTATAATGAGTGATGACAATAAAATATACTATTACTACGGAGAGTTTTATCCCGAAAAGAATAAGAAATCAATGCCGCCAACGGTTTTAGATACTACTAATTTTTCGTTTGAAGGATTGCATAAATTATTGTTGGAAAGAAACAAACCGACTGAAGAAGCGATACAAGAGTTGAATAAAAAATATAAAAACCACGAAATAGCCGATACCACTTATAAGCGTTTAGCTGTTGCCGAAAAGAGTAAAAAGGATGCCCTTACGGTATTAATTAAAGCGGATGATAAAGCCACTTACAAAAACGTAATAGATGTAATTGACGAATTAAATATTTGCAACGTGGGAAAATATGCTGTAGTTGATTTGATGAAAGAAGAATATGATTTAATACAAGCTCCTCAAAATACCAAATAATGTCAGAGCGCGGTACAAATAACTTATTTAATAACTGGGACAACTTAGTAGCTCCCGTCGTAACGACCTTGTTTTTGAAGACCGTAATAAAAACTACGGGGCTTATGATTTAAGTCGAAATCAAAACAAAACACTTGCTATTGCATTGGTAATTACCTCCTTTGCTTTTGTGTTAATAATTGGTTTTCCAAAAATAGTAAGTTGGTTAAGTAATTCCGAAAAAGAAGTTGAAGTACCATTGGTGATTACAAATGTTGATTTAACGCCACCACCTCCAATTGACGAAACTGAGCCGCCACCTCCACCACCACCTCCACCACCTGTAATGGAAACGGTAAAATTTACTCCACCAAAAGTGGTGGATGAAGAAGTGGTGGATGAACCACCGCCGATTCAAACGGAAGAATTACCTCAAATTAGTACCACCACACAAGAAGGTGATGGGAGTAATGATATCGTTATTCCGGAATCGAACGGTACTGGAGTTGTAGAATCTGCACCGGAAGAGATATTTACAGTTGTTGAACAGATGCCTGATTTTCCGGGAGGACAGGAGGGATTAATGAAATACCTTTCTAATAATATTAAATACCCTGCTTTTGAAGCCGATAATGGCATTACCGGAAGATGTGTTGTTACTTTTGTGGTTGAAAGAGACGGAAGTATTTCTGATGTAAGAGTATTGAGAGGGGTATCAGGTGGGCCGGGCTGTGATAAAGAAGCATTACGTGTTATAAAATCAATGCCAAGCTGGAAACCGGGCAAACAAAACGGTCGTGCAGCAAGGGTTCAATATAATTTACCTATCAATTTTTCTCTAAAGTAAATTATCATGCGTGTTAATAGCATCTCTATTCGCTATTACTTCGACCTTATCATGGGGCTTTTATACATAAGCGTTGGGATTTTGTTTTTATTTACCAACATTGCCATCGATAATTTTCCGGAATATAGAATACAGGTAGGTGGTTTATTAATAGCTTACGCTTTGTTTCGATTTTATACAAGCATAAAAAAAATCAAACAAAAAAATGCAGCTGCAGAATAGATTTTTTTTGTTTTCCGTTTTAGCTTTAGTTCATATTGGCTGCCATGACAGTAAGTCCAAAGATACGGACACTGCCACTTCAGGAAAAGTAAAAATAAGCGTTGATGCTTCCTTTAATAAATTATTTAAAACACAAGTATCAACTTTTGGAGCAATATACCCCACCGCAAAAATAAATGCTACTTACTTACCCGAAAGCCATTTGTTTCAGCGTTTATTGACCGATTCCTGCAAAGTGATAGTGATGGGAAGGGATTTAACAAAAAATGAAACAGAAGTTTTAAATTCAAAAAACATATTTCCGGTTACTACTAAAATTGCAGAGGATGCTATTGTGATTATAGTTAACCAGTCAAGCAATATTGCTAAATTAACCATTGACGAAGTAAAACAAATTTTACTTGGAACATACAAAGAAAAACTAAAAGTGGTTTTTGATAACAAAGGTTCTGCAAACACCAGATACATGAAAGATTCAGTATTAAAAGGAAATCTTTTTTCAGGTAATGTATTTGCGTTAAACAGTGATGAAGATGTTATAAACTATGTTACTGCCAATAAAAACACTGTTGGTATTTTAAGTTTTAATCAAATTAGCGATGTTGATGATGCATCAACATCTGCTACTTTAAAAAAACTGAAAGTTGTAGCCATTGCTAAAGATGCTGAATCTAAAGCCATACAACCATATCAGGCATACATAAAAACAAAAGAATATCCATTTTGCAGAAACATTTTTATGATAAACCGACAAACTCGTAACGGACTTGCTAAAGGGTTTGTTATATTTGTGGCCGGTGAAAAAGGGCAGTTAATAGTTCTTAAATCAGGATTAGTACCAGCTTTTCCACCTCAACGAATAATACAAATTAATACGAATTAAAAAAATAAAAAAACTTTTTGCTCCTGTTTTTCTCTTGTTGAGAAGGATGCAAGTGAGCTTATAAACAAAATACATTATGAAAAACTTACGCCTATCGTTTTTGCTGATTGTTATAGCATGGTCCAATTTATTTTCTCAAACACTTGCAGATGCAATAAAACAAACCACTAACGAACAATTTGAAAATGCTGATGCTACTTTCAAAAAATTAATAGCAACAACACCAGACAATGGCGAACTTTATTTTTATTATGGCGAAAATTTTTACAATAACAATAATTTTACAATGGCTAATGTCATGTATAAAAAAGGTGTTGAGATGAACGCTACTAATCCGCTTCCCTATATTGGCATTGGTAAAATACTTTGGAACGAAGGTAAAGAAACGGAAGCTAAAACTAACTTTTATAAAGCCCTAACACTGAGCGATAAAAAAAATGTAGTACCTCTGCTAAAGATTGCGGAAGTATATATTGATTCAGAAAGAAAAGATTTAGAGGAAGCATACAAACTATTGAGTCAGGCTGAAAAAATTGCACCACAAAACCCTGAAGTGTTTATTCTTAAAGGAGACGCCAATTTGGAAGAAACAGATGGAGGGAGTAAAGCAATCAAAAATTACGAACAAGCAGAAGTGCTCTGGATAAAAACTCTGTTATTGCCATATTGCGTCAGGGGAAGCTATACAGCCGTGCTAAAAATTATCCACTTGCATTAGATTATTACAAAAAAGCAAGTTTGATAGACTCTTCTTTTGCTCCCGCCTACCGCGAAAAAGCGGAAATTTATTTTCGTGCAGGTCAGTACAATAATGCGGTACAACAATTTAAACGCTACCTCTTACTTAATAACAATTGCAGTGCAAGAGGTAGATATGCAGGTTTTTTAAATCAAGCCGCGCAATACAAAGAGTCAATTGCTGAAGCCAAAGAAGCCTTGAAATGCGATTCATTAAATGCCTATACATACAGATACAAAGGACGCTCAGAGTTTGAGTCGGGTGATTATGCAAATGGCTTAATAAGCATGAATAAATTTTTTAAATTATCTGAAAAAAATCCTGAAATGAAAATTATTACAGATGATTATGAGTATCGAGCCAAATTGTATGCTAAAACCAATAACGATTCGTTGGCAATATTGGATTACAGAAAAGCATTAGAACTGATGCCTGAGAAGATGGAGATCAACAGAGACATTGCCAATCTGTATTTGAAATCTAAGAAATACAATGAAGCAATAACAGCCTACAAAAGTAATATTGAAAAGGGCAAAAATAATGCAAATGATTATTTTGGTTTAGGTCGCGCCTACTATTTCTCAAAAGATTTTGCAAATGCCGATTCTGCGTTCTTAAAAATAACTCAATTATATCCTCAACTGCCATTAGGTTATTTATGGAGAGCGAAAACAAATGTGCAACAAGATCCTAACAATGAAAAATGGTTAGCAAAACCTTATTACGAGTCATATATTGCTAATGTAAAAGCGGAAGAGATTGAAAAAAACAAAAAGGACATGATTGATGCATACACCTACCTGGGCGTTTATTACATGAACAACAAGGAAATTTGTACTGCTAAAACATTTTTTACAAAAATTGCTGCTTTGGATGCTACCAACGTTAATGCAAAAAAATTCTTAGAAAGTGCCGAGGCCAAAAAGTGTCAATAGTAAAGCTATTGAAAGGTTTTGAGTCATTTGCTTTTGACCTCAGATCCACTTCTCATAATTTTTATAATAAACCCATTGTTAATTCCTTGCCCCATATTACATTTGTGGCCGAGTCCTGAGAATAGTGCATATTGATGATTTTCAATATATCAGTGTTATTCTTTCTTTTCAAACATGAGACTTTAAACGAATTAAAGTAAAATGAAAACCTTAGTCCTATTTGTTATTTGTTTATTCGGCTTTTTCACATTAACTGTAAAGGCTCAAAAAGAACTAAAGTTCAATAAACTTGATTCGGTTTATGCTTATGCTGAGAGAAGTAGTTCGGTAATAAAAAACAATTACCAGCAAACCTTATTGGCAAAATACCAGAGAATTGCAGCATTGGCCAATGCAGTTAATCTGCGCAGTCCTTTAACATTTACACCTACCGATAATACTACTTTACCTGTAAGTTTTTTTCCGGGAGGCATTTTGCCAGGCACCAAAGCCGGCACCTTTTCACCGGTAACTTTAGGACAAACCTATGTAAGTAATTTTAATATTGCACCTCAAATTGATTTGATAAACCCCGGTAATTGGTCGCAAATTAAAATGGCAAATATTAATGAGGAAATTACATCCGTAAATAATTTAATTAACAAAAAAACGCTTTACGAATCAATTGCCGCATGTTATTACAACATAAATTCATTTCAGGAACAAGTTAAAATCACAAAAAAAAATCTATTGGCAACAGATACCCTTTTGTTGATTTTAACGGATAAATTTGGGCAAGGTATTGTGAGGCAGCAGGATGTCAATGATGCCACCATCAATAAACTGACTTTACAAGATAAATTAAACCAACTTCAAATTTCGCTGGAACAACAATACAATAGCTTAAAGATTTTATGTGATATTACGTTGAGTACACCATTAATTGTTGAAGAAGAACTGAATTACAATCAGCAATTTGAGACCGACATGGAAGCGAGTTCTCAATTACAGTTAAAATCAAACCTCCTTCAAATGGAGTATGCAAAAGCTAATTTAGATTCAAACAGATTGTCCAATCTTCCATTGTTTCACTGTTATATTACAACTCCTACTATCAAAACAGCAATGCTCAGTTTTTTGACAGTAATTCTAATAATAAGTGGCTCAACTCTGCTTATATTGGAGGTAAGATTACTTTTTTTTTACCTGATGTAACCCATATTGTTTCATCCAGCAATGCTAAAATTAATTATCACGCTTCGGTAATTGATTTTAATCATAATAAACTTCAAAATGATATAGCAAATAACCAATTGCATTTGGATTATCAAAAGGCGTATTCACAATTTGTAACCACCAAACAAATATCACGGTTAAAAGAAGAAAATTACCAAATGGCTGTTAATCAATACAATGAAGCCATTTTGTCATTCGATAAATTATTAGCCGCCTTTAACGATATGCTTGTAAGCCGCCTTAATTACAGCAGTTCATTAGCAAATTTACTCTTTACAAAATCTAAAATTGATATTAATAATACCATAAAATGACACATTCTATAAGGGTAATAACTATTATTTCCGCATTACTGATTCTAAATTCCTGTGGCAAAAAGTCTACGGAAACAAAACCAATAAAAAAGAACATTACGGAAACAGTATTTGCATCTGGTGTACTTGTCCCCGAAAATCAGTATAATCTTACCGCACAAAGTGAGGGTTATATCAGTGCATTAAACTTTATTGAGGGTGATGTTGTGAAACAAGGAATGGTGTTAGCTATAATTGATAACAAACAAAATTACTTTAATGCGCAAAGTGCTAATGCACTGTTATCTATTGCAGGTACTAATGTGTCGCCTAATGCGCCTGCATTTAAACAGGCAGAAGCCAATATAGAGGCTGCTAAACTAAAATTAAAGCAAGATGAATTGCAGGCTGACCGCTATAAAAAATTGTATGATGATAAAAGTGTTTCAAAATTGGAGTATGAAAATGCAGTCCTTGCGTTTGAAAATTCCAAAGCAAATCTAACTTCCTTACAGGAAAATTATAATTTGTTAAAACAACAGGCCGACCAGCAATTGATCGTACAAAAATCGCAAACAGGTATTAATAGTTTTTTTCAAGGAAATAATGAAATAAGAGCTATTGTTGGTGGCAAGATTTATCAAAAACAAAAGCAGCTTAGGCGATTATGTAAAAAAAGGCGATGTTATTGCCGTTATTGGCAATGAAGACGATATATATGCCAAGTTAAGTATTGACGAAACAAATATCTCTAAGATAAAGCTGGGACAAAAAGCAATTGTTCAGTTGAATACCAATAAGGACAAAAATTACAATGGCATTGTAAGTGAAATATACCCTGCTTTTGATGATCAGGCACAATCGTTTTATTGTAAAGTAAAGTTTACCGATATAATGGATTTCAGAATTTCAGGTACGCAGTTGCAAGCCAATATAATTATTGCTGAAAGAAACAATGTGCTAGTTATTCCTAAAAATTTCCTTGACTATGGAAATAAAGTAAATGTAAAGGATAAAGGACAAGTAATGGTAGAAACAAATTTTGTATCAACCGACTGGGTGGAAATTAAAAGCGGTATAGATGAAAACACCATCATTACTTTAGACCATCATTAAATGAAAAGTGTAAATACAGAAATAGCGCTTACGCACATTTTAACGAGAAAACGACAAACCATTGTGGCATCGTTTGGCGTTGCCATAGGTATTGCCATTTATATTTGTTTGAACACCCTGATGATTGGTATCAACCGCTATTCGGACAACTGCTATTTTTAAAACAACGCCCCATATCCGTGTTTATAAAGAAGATGAAATAAGCCGCCCACTGTCAAAAGATCCTTACAAAAAAACACAACTCTGGTTATTGTTAATCCCAAAATCTCAAATCATTTCAAAAAACCTTATTAATCCTGTTAAGTTATTAAACGATATAAAAAAACAAGATCAAGTTACGTCAGCAGCATCAATGGTAACCACCAATTTGTTTTATAATAATGGTAAGTCACAATTAAATGGTGTTGGTTGGGGAATAAATATTACCGAAGCCGATGCGATGTTTGATATACAATCTACCATGGTGGTGGGCGATTTAAAAACTCTTTCAAATACCCCCAATGGAATTATTATTGGTGTTGGTATTGCCAACAAACTGAACATTCAGTTAAATGATAATATAAGTGTTATTTCATCTGTTGGAATTATTAAACTGATGAAAGTGGTAGGTTTTTTTAAAAGCAGCAATGCGGTTACCGATAAAAGTAAATCGTACATGAACCTTGCTACTGCACAGCAATTATTGGGACAAGGGCCCAATTATGTTACTGATATTTATGTGAAAATTAAAAATCCGGAAGATGCCCCTCAATATGCCGGTGTATTAAGTAAATTAACGGGCTACACAACTGAGGACTGGAAAGCTGCCAACGAGTTGTTTGTGGCCGGTAAAAAAATAAGAGCCGTTATGTTTATGTTCATTTCATGGGCCATTTTATTGGTTGCAGCATTTGGTATTTATAATATATTGAACATGACCGTTTCTCAAAAATTAAATGACATTGCCATTTTAAAAGCTAACGGATTTTCAGGGAGCGACGTGGTTAAGATTTTTGTAATGGAAGCTATGGTAATGGGTGTTATAGGCACAACCATTGGTTTTTTGCTGGCATTGCTCATTGTTACACTGTTAAGCAAAATATACATTGGTGCTGACATCGGTTATTTTCCTATTTCATTTGAACTGTCGGTTTCTATGACAGGAGTTGCTGTAGGTATGCTGGTAACATTTTTTGCAGGATATATTCCGGCACGCAAAGCATCAAAGGTTGACCCTGTAGCAATATTCAGAAAATAATGGAAAAGCAAATAGTATTAAAAACCAATTGCATTGGTAAATATTTTTACGATCCTGTAAAATTTAAAGTACTCGACAATATTTCATTCGAAGCATATAAAGGTGAATTTCTTACTCTGGTTGGAAAATCTGGAAGCGGTAAGTCCACCTTACTATATATTTTATCCACAATGGATACGGACTATGAAGGAGAATTATTTATTGATGATGAAAAAATAACGGGACAAAATTTAAATAAATTAGCTGCTATCCGTAATAAAAACATTGGCTTTATATTTCAGTTTCACTACTTGTTACCCGAATTCAGTTGTTTAAAAAATGTGATGATACCCGCACTTAAATTAGGAAAATTCACACACGAAGAGGTTGAGCATCAAGCCTATCAAAAATTGGAAATGCTTGGAATAACCGATCAGGCATTAAAACCCGCATCCAAACTTTCGGGTGGACAACAACAACGGGTAGCCATTGCAAGGGCATTAATCAATAACCCTAAAATTATTATGTGCGATGAACCAACCGGAAATTTAGATAGTAAAAACACCCAAATTGTTTTTGACATTTTTCAGCAAATTGCCCATGAGTTTCATCAAACTATAATTGCCGTTACACATGATAATGATTTTGCCAAGGCTTCTGATAGAACAATTGAGTTGGCAGATGGTAAAATAATAAACCTTGATTTGAAACAATGATTATATATAATCAACTTACACTTTACAAATTAAAATTAGCAGTAAGTAATAGTTAAGCGTAGCATCATATCATGACACTTGTTCCTGCATTTTTGTTTTCCTTTTTTAATACAAGTCATTGATTTTATATTTTAATTTGAGGGCTCAGCACCTAAACCTGCTTCATTTCCGTAATTCGGTTCTAAAATAAAGCTCAATTACTAATTTTGGTGCAAAGTTGCCAATAGTTATTAATTTTAAAGGATTTTAAATTAGTTGTTGTGTTATTTATAATTTTACAGCCTTTAACCGATAAATGAGCATACTTTTAGAATACCCCTGGTGGTTTGTTATATTTTGTATTACTTCGGGTTTGTTGTATTCGGGGGTGTTGTATTATCGTAACAATAAACTAAATGAACTTGCAAAATGGCTGGTTAAAACACTTTTTGTTTTTAGGTTTGTAGTTGTTACCCTTCTTAGTTTTTTATTATTATCTCCTTTATTAAATAGTATAGAAAGAGAAGTTGAAAAGCCCGTTGTTGTTATTGCTCAGGATAATTCAGAATCAATTGTTATAGGTAAAGATTCATCCTTTTATCAAACTCAATACAAACAAAAATTACAAACACTATCAGATGCCCTTTCTGATAAATACGATGTGAAAATTTATTCATTTGCTGATAAAATTAATACTATTTCATCTTTAAATGCAGTGAAGTTTGATGAAAAACAAACAGCTATTTCTTCTTTGTTTGATGAACTGGAAATACGTTATTCCAATCGTAACCTTGGGGCTGTAATAATTGCCAGTGATGGTTTATATAACAAAGGAAGCAACCCTGTTTTTGCTTCCGAAAAAATAAAAACACCTATATATACTATAGCTCTTGGTGATACTACAGTAAAAAAAGATTTAGTATTACAAGACGTGGAACATAATCGTTTGGCTTATTTGGGCAATGAGTTTCCGCTACAGGTCGTTGTTCACGCAAAAAAATTAAAAAACAATATCACTACTTTAACTATACTGCAAGGTAAAAACACATTGTATTCTCAAAAAATAGATATTGCTTCCGATGCTTTTACAACTACAATTCCAGTTTATCTCGAGGCTAAAAATGTGGGTTTGCAACATTATAAAGTACGGTTGTCAGCTTTAGATGATGAAATGACACTAGCAAATAATGAGCAGGATGTATTTATTGACGTGCTTGATTCACGGCAAAAAATAGTTATACTATCTGACGCTCCTCATCCGGATGTGGCCGCTATAAAAGAAAGTATTGAAGCCAATCAGAATTACGAAGTTGAAAGTTTTACGGCAGATAAATTTAACAAATCGCTTAAGCATTACAACCTGATTATCCTTCATGGTTTGCCTAACAGAAACAATCCTGCTACAAAAATTGTTAATGAAATTAAATCCGCTAATTTTCCGGTGTGGATTATTTCGGGAGCTAACACCATATTAAACAATGATATTTCTGTTTTTTCATCAATTCAAAAAACAAATGAGTGTGAAGCGGTGTTGGAACAAAATTTTTCGCTATTTACCATAAGCGACGAATTGCGTAAAGGTTGTAAATACTTCCCTGCGGTGGTTTGTCCCTATGGAACTTTTCCTCAGGTCAATGGCAGTAATACTTTGTTTTATCAACGCATTGGTACTGTTGAAACACAAATGCCATTAATGACTTTTGGCTCACAAAACGAAAACAAAATAGCGCAGTTTTATGGTGAAGGTCTTTGGAGATGGCGATTACAGGATTTTGCAGCACATGGTAATCATAATTTATTTGACGAATTTGTGTCTAAAACGTTACAATACCTTGCAGTAAAGGTCGACAGAAGTTTTTTTAAAATATCATTACCTGCTCCAATTTATGAAAATGATCGCTTGTTGCTAAAAGCAGAGTTATATAATGAAAGTTACGAGCTGATCAATGAACCAGAAATAAACATTGTGATAAAAGACGTGAGTAATAAAAAATACAATTTTACATTCAGTAAAACGTCAGATTCATATCGTTTGGATGCAGGTATGATGCCCGTTGGAGAATATGAATACGAAAGTACAGTAAAGGTTGGTAATAAATTATACAAACAACATGGCACGTTTCATATTATGCCGTTAAACGTTGAATCGCTTAATACGATTGCTGATCATCAACTACTTTATAACATTGCTAAAACACATGGTGGCGAATTGTTTTATCCCAAGGAGTTGAACAATTTGCTTGAAAAAATAAATAACCGTGATGATATAAAATCAGTTGTATATGCACACAATACCTTATCCGACTTAATACATCTGAAATGGATATTTTTTTTACTTCTACTATTGTTGAGCGCAGAATGGTTTATTCGTAGGCGCAACGGATTGTATTGATAATAGAGGGTTTTCGGCGGGCATGATGAATATTTCATGCGATTCTTTTGAATAAATTTAATTAAATACCTAATTTTACAGCCATATACCTAATTTTTATGTCAACAACAAGCACATCCATTAAAATTCAAAAAACAACTCAATCTAAACTAAATGAGTTGGATTTTAATCACCTTTCTTTTGGGAAAGCCTTTGCAGACCATATGTTTATGGCTGATTTTAATAATAATAAATGGACTGATTTACAGATAGTCCCTTATGGCGCTTTTCCTATTAGTCCTGCTGCTGCTGTATTGCATTATGGACAAGCTATTTTTGAAGGAATGAAAGCCTATAAAAATGAAAGTGGTGAAGTTTCAATATTTCGTCCTTTGGCTAATTTTAACAGATTGAACGCTTCGGCTGAACGCATGTGTATGCAAACGGTTCCTGAAGAAGTATTTATGGGAGGATTAACGGAATTGGTTAAATTAGATAAAAATTTTGTACCTACTGCCGAAGGCTCCTCCTTATACATTCGTCCGTTTTTAATTGCAACAGATGAATTTATTGGCGTTCATCCTTCCGATTCATATCGTTTCCTTATTATCACTTCTCCAAGTGGCGCATACTACAGCGCACCTGTTAAAGTATTGGTTGAAACAAAATATACAAGGGCTGCCGAAGGAGGAGTTGGTTTTGCAAAAGTTTCGGGTAATTACGGTCGCTCTTTATTACCAACTAAGCTGGCCGCAGAAAAAGGCTATCAGCAAATATTTTGGACTGATGCACGTAATCATCGCTTTTTGGAAGAGTCGGGAACAATGAATTTAATGGTAGTTATTGATGATGTATTAATTACTCCATCGTTAGGTGATACAATATTACCTGGTGTTACGCGCGATAGTGTATTAACCCTTGCCAGAGAGTGGAAAATGAAGGTGCAGGAAAGAAAAATAAGTATTGATGAGGTAATTGATGCACATGCTAAAGGTATTTTACAAGATGCTTTTGGAACAGGTACAGCTGCTACTATTACGCATGTGTCGCATATAGGTTTTGAAGGAAAAGATTACGAACTGCCAGATATTAAAACAAGAACATTTTCTAATCGTGTTAAAATAGAATTGGAAGATATCCATAAGGGAAGAGTAAAAGATATTCATAACTGGATGTATAAAGTTTGTTAACTGTTAAAATTTAATGTAAATATGCGCTCTAACCTTTATTAGGTTATGGCGCTTTTTTTTATATGATTTATGAAAATAAAACGCTCTAAAAAGTAAATACATTCTATTGAAAATAATGGTTACTTTTGTGCGATTTTCGTATAGTTTAATTTTGTTACAATAAATGGCGCAGGTTGAAATATTAATGCCTAAAATGGGCGAAAGTGTATTTGAAGCAACCATTACAAAATGGCTGAAGAAAGAAGGTGACAAAGTTGCAATGGATGAAAGCATTGTAGAGATTGCAACAGATAAAGTAGATTCAGAAATACCATCCAATGCGGAAGGAATTCTTGTAAAATGTTTGTTTCACGAAGGAGATGTTGTTCAAGTGGGCAAACCTGTTGCAATAATTTCTACTGCGGGCAATGATAGTATAGAGGTGCCAAAAACAAATGCTGTAACCGTTCCTCAACAGCTTGAAAAATCTATTCCTTCTATTATTTCAAAATCATCTGTTAAAGAAATAAAAATAGTAAGTGATAAATTTTTATCTCCTTTGGTTAAAAACATAGCAAAAGAAGAAGGAATAACTGCCGGAGAGCTAGATACTATAATAGGAACTGGAGCCGGTGGTCGCATTACTAAAAAAGATATTCTGGATTATATTCCCAATAAACATAAAATAAATTCATCTGCTCATATTATACACGAGCATCATAAACCATCTGTAAGTGTTGGTTCAGGCGATGAAATAATTGAAATGGACAGGATGCGTAAACTCATTTCGGAACATATGACAATGAGTAAGCAAATTTCGGCACATGTTACTTCTTTTGTTGAAGCAGACGTTACAAATATCGTTTTGTGGAGAGAAAAAATGAAGGACGCATTTGAAGCCCGTGAAAAGGAAAAATTAACATTTACTCCTATCTTTATTGAAGCTATTGCAAAGGCGATTAAAGAATTTCCAATGATTAATATTTCGGTTGATGGTAACAAAATTATAAAACATAAAAATATAAATATAGGTATGGCAACAGCTTTACCTTCAGGTAATTTAATTGTACCTGTTATTAAAAATGCCGATACATTAAGCCTTGTAGGTATTACTCAAAAAGTAAATGATTTAGCAAACAGAGCCAGACTTGCACAGCTCAATCCCGATGAAATTCAAGGTGGAACCTATACCATCACAAATGTAGGAACATTCGGAAATATAATGGGAACGCCTATAATTAGCCAACCACAAGTGGCAATAATGGCTATAGGTGCAATTAAGAAGAAACCTGCAGTTATTGAAACACCTTCGGGAGATACTATTGGAATAAGGCATTTTATGTATTTATCTCATTCCTATGATCACAGAGTTATTGATGGTTCCCTTGGAGGTCAATTTGTGAAAAGAGTTGCCGATATTCTTGAACAGTGGGATATTAATAGAAGTTGTTAAGTGTTCTTGTTTTGTAATTGGCCTCTAAATCTCGTTCTTTTTTTTATTAACATCTTGAGTTTAGTTTTCAACATGTAGGTTGTTTTAGTTTTTTTTCTTTTAAACTTGCGCTGAGAATCGCACATTCAAATTAAACTCGGGGTTATTTATGATAAAAATTCATTGCCAAATTTTGATTTTAGTGTTGTTGTTCGTTGATGCCTCCGCAAGCGTTAATGGTTATGTTATAGGAGGTTATAAAAAAACATACATAGAAGCTGAACGTTTTTTGAACAACGAAAATTATGATGATGCGCTGCCCTTATTTCTTCATTTGGATTCGCTGGAAAAAGATAATGCGAACATTAAATTTAAGGTAGGTTTTTGTTATCTAAATTCTTCTGCAAACAAAGTAAAATCAATTGCTTATTTTATAGAAGCTTCTAAAAATATTACCGAAAACTATAGAAAAAATGATTTAAAGGAAAAAAAAGCTCCAAAATACACCTTAAAATATTTAGCTAAAGCTTATCAGCTAAATTATGAGTTTGATAAGGCTATTGAAATGTATTTAAAATATAAGGGAACCTTGGGAACAAGTAGAAAATTAACAGCAGAAGTAGAGGATATACTGCATGGAATTGAAACCTGCACCAATGGTATTGATTTATTGAAAACTCCAAAGCATGTTAAAGTTATTAATTTGGGAGAAGGTGTGAACTCTAAATATGCAGATTATTCATCTGTGATTTCACCCGATAATAAGGTGTTAATATTTACATCGCGAAGACCAATAGGGAAGGGGGATATAAAGAACTCTAAAGGATTGTTTGATGAAGACATTTATTCAGCAGAGCTTGGTCAGGATAACAAATGGAAAAATGTAAAGTTAATAGAGGGGGAAATTAATACAACGGGTAATCAACGTGTAGTTAACACAACTTTTGATGGGTCATTAATTATTTGCAAGGATGATGGAAATGATGAAAATCTGTACCTTAGTAGTTTTGTTAATGGAGCATGGAAATCACCTCAGTATTGGGGGTCGGGAGTTAATAGTGTTGCAGATGAAACATCTGCCAGTATTACTAATGACGGTAGAATTCTTTATTTTGTGAGTAACAGAGAGGGCGGTTTTGGTGGAAGTGATATTTATAAGTGTATAAAATTGCCGAATGGAAAATGGGGACCCGCTCAAAATTTAGGATCAACAATTAATACAAAATATGATGAAGATGGAGTGTTTGTACATCCGAATGGGAGAGAAATATTTTTTTCTTCTCAAGGGTACAAATCGATGGGCGGTTATGATATTTTTTCTTCTATCATAGATCCTGAAAACGGATTTTTATCTGTGCCTTTAAGTGTTGGTTACCCAATTAACACCACCGGTGATGACTTGTTTTTTAAGATTGATACAGATGGGAAAACGGCTTATTTATCTTCCGATAGAGCAAATGGGCTTGGCAGTATGGATATATACCAAGTAAGTTATCCTGAAGAAAGCGAAAAAAGAGACATTACTTTGATTGTGGGAAGAATAATTAATAATTCTAAAGAGGACCTTTCAGATAATTTAATTTTAGTAATAGATAAAGCTACACATGAAATTATTCAGGAAGTAGAAGCAAACAATGCTACAGGCAAATTTGGAATAGATTTACCCATCGGTAGTACTTATGACATCCAATATTTTATTAAAGGCAAAGAAATCTATAAGGAAACTATTGATGTGAAGAATGGCAATGGGTATCAGGTTATATTGCGTGAAATTCCCTATGGTAATTAATGCTTAACAGCAAACAAATAATTTATAAAGAAACAAAAACAACTGGATTTAAAACAATCAAATTAATTTCGTTATGAAAAAATCAATAGCCTTAAGGTTTTTTAAAAAGATCATGCTTATCGTCGCTGTTTTAACTCTTATGTTAAAATCATATGATGCTATTGCACAAACAAATAATGATGACAGGATAAGTTTTTTAAATAAAAAAGCGAATAATCGATTTTTATTTAATGATTATAATAACGCTTTACCTTTATATTTAGAGTTGTTGAAGTATGATTCTACAAAATTTTTATACAATTTTAGAGCAGGTTTTTGTTATTTGAAATCAAATCAAGAAACGGCTAAAAGTATAAAGTATTTTGAAGCTGCACGCAAATATAAAGCAATAAATGATGGAGCTACTTTTGAGTTTCACTATTATATGGGATACGCTTATCATATAACAAATAGATTTGATGAGGCGATTGAAAGTTTTACAATTGCAAAAACATTTCCTAATACTATAGATTCCATTGCTGATAAAGAAATAAAACAATGTGAATTGGCTAAAAGTTTAAAACAAAAGAAAACAAATATCAGAGTGTTTTGCCTAAGTAATACAGTTAATTCAATTTACCCTGATTATTCTCCTTTAATGTTACCCGATCAGTCGGCTTTGATATTTACATCAACTCGCAAAGGATCTACCGGTGGAAGGACAACTATTGATGGAGGTGATTTTTTTGAAGACATTTATATTGCCAGAAATTCCTCTAAAACAAGCACATCCGTGAAACCTGCCAACGGTGTTAAAACAAATGATTCACCTGTTTTTTCAAATGCAGAAAATGCGGGTCCACTAATTAATACCAATACTAATGATGCATCTATTGCTCTTTCTCCTGACGGAGGTGTTTTTTACATGTATCGTAAAAATAAAGTATGGAAGTCATTTGTAAGTGGTGGAAAATTGGGAGTCCCAAAGAAATTTAGAACATCTGTTTTACTTAAAAGTGATGTAGCTCCAAGTTTGTACTTTACAATGGATGGTAAAGAAATGTATTTTGTGAGTTCAAGACCTGGTGGATATGGAGGAAAAGATATTTATAAGGCAGTCTTACAAGTGGATGGAACATGGGGAGCTGCTCAAAATTTGGGCGCTTCTATCAATACTAATTTAGATGAAGAGTCTCCGTTTTTTGATTTGGATGAACAAACGCTTTATTTTTCTTCTCAAGGACATAATTCAATTGGGGGCTTTGATGTTTTTAAAAGTAAACTTCAAAAAAACTCATGGAGCGAAGCTGAAAATTTAGGAATGCCTCTTAATTCAGGTACGGACGATATTTTTTATTCATATGACAAAAATAAAAACATTGGTTATTACACAACAATGAGAAAAGAAGGTGTTGGCAATTACGATATATTTATGGTAAAGAATACTCAACCGATAAATGTATCCTTGTTGGCAACTTATTTAGGTGACTTAGCCCCTAAAAATCTAAAAGTTACTGTTATGAATATGGAAGACGTAGGATCCCTAAAAACACTTCCTGTTAATCAACGAACAGATGTTTCTTATAAAAGTAATAGCGAATATTTAATGTTAATTCCTCGTTATAATTCTGATAGTATTTTGGATACATTATATTTTAAAACCCCTGAAACATGTGATACATATAATTCGCTTCAAGAAATAGTTTATGAGCCAATGAAAAATTACAGAGGTTTGTTGATTGGTTATAAAACAACTATTTACAATGCGTTTTTTGATATTGAAAAAGAAATTCAAAAATCGGGAGTTCGCAATCAAAAGGTGCTTCAAAAAGATTTTCCTATGTGTAGAGAGGTTATCCCTGCACTGTCCTATTATAAAAAAGACAATTTAACTCAGGACGAGGAATATTCAAAATTTGTTAAATATATCAAACCGGATCGTAAAAATTTTAAAATATATACTCAAACAAATTATATTGATACTTCTAATTTTGAGATGATTTATAAAACGCAGGATTCATTGGCAAGAATTTCGGCGATGCAAGGTTCTGGAACTTCAAATACCACGTCATCTGTCGTTACTCATAAACACAAATCAGAACCTAAAAATGAATCGAAACACATAGATGCGTTAGAAGCCAATAAAGTGAAAAATGACAATTTAGTTACTTTCAAACCTCTACATTTTGATTTGTCGAAATCAGAATTCACTTTAAAATATGAAAATGAATTAAATGAAGTGGCAAATTTCATGAAAGACAACAAAGATGCATTTTTAGAATTGCGTGGTTATACGGATTCATTGGGAACAGAAAAATTTAATAAAGCACTTTCCTTGGATAGAGCTATTACGGTTAAAAAATTAATTGTGAAAAAAGGTGTGGCTGCAGAGAGGGTTAAAGCAGAAGGAATGGGAGAAGAAATAGCACCTGTTGCTAAAGACGAACAAGTTGAGGTAGAAAAGAACAACAGAAAAGTTCTTTTCATTATCACAAATGCTAAAGGAGAACCTTATTTAAAGAAATAGCAATTTCTGTTTAAAAACAAGCCCGATAGAGAGCAATGAGTAATGTCTGTTTTCTGTTGGGCTTTTTTATTTTTATAATTTACTTCACAAAAAATGAAAGATGTGTTATTTGATAAACAGGGTCATAGAGGATGCAGAGGTTTAATGCCAGAAAATACCATTCCCGCATTTTTAAGAGCAATTGATTTGAGAGTAACTACTTTAGAATTGGATGTGGTTATCACTCAAGACAAAAAAGTATTAGTTAGCCACGAACCTTTTTTTAATCATGAACTAACCACACAAGCCAACGGTGATTTTATTGAAGAAAAAGACGAAAAATTGTTCAATATATATAAAATGTCATATGAACAAACCTTGAGCTTTGATGTTGGCTTAAAAATTCATCCTCGATTTCCGAATCAAAAAAAAATAAAGGTTACAAAACCCTTGTTGTCGGATATGATTGATCGTGTTGAAGCTTATTGTAAAGAACATTTATTAAGTAATGTTCAATACAATATTGAAACAAAATGTTTACCAGAAACGGATAATATCTTTCATCCTGAACCACCTGAATTTGTTGATTTATTAATGAATGTTATAATAAATAAAAACATCCAAGAGCGAGTGATTATTCAGTCGTTTGACATGCGTACCTTACAGTATTTAAAAGTAAATTACCCATCCATAAAAACATCGCTGTTATATGAGCCAACGATTGCAAAAGACTTGTCTAAACAAATAGAAGAATTGGGTTTTGTACCTGATGTTTATTCGCCTGATTATACAACCGTAAATAAATTAATAGTTAGTGCATGTAGGGATAAAGGAATTCAATTAATACCATGGACAGTAAATGATTTAAAAATTATGCAGGATTTAAAACAAATGGGAGTTAATGGCGTTATTAGTGATTATCCTGATTTGTTTAGTAAGTTAGTGTAAATTAAAATCCATAAAAACCCTCTGGAATCAGAAGTTTACATATAATTTTTATTTTTTTAATGATTTTTCGTAACACTTTTTTAATTTTTTTGTTAATTATTGCCAGCACTGGAGGTTATTCTCAGATTGGCGGGGGAACGACCTACGATTTTTTAAAACTTCCACCTTCGGCACGAGCCGCCGCCTTGGATGGTACGCTATTTTCAGCAAAAGATAATGACTTTAATTCAGCACTAAATAATCCCGCTTTACTTGCCGATACAATGAATAATAATGTATCGTTAAATTATGTAAATTTTTTTTCAGACATAAATTATGGGTACGTTGCATATGCAAAAAATATTAAAAAAAATCAAAATATTGCATTCGGAATCCAATATCTCGACTATGGAAAATTTAATAGTACGGATGAATATGGTAATATTAATGGCACTTTTGTAGCTAGTGACATGAGTTTTAATATATCATATGCTCGTCCGGTTGTGGATTCTAATTTAACCATTGGCACAACGTTAAAAACAATATATTCCAACTTTAATTCTTATACCTCTTTGGGATCAGCAATGGATGCGAGTTGTGCATATGTGATTCCAAAATACAATTTCGGAATAACTGCAATGGTTCAAAATGCAGGTATACAATGGAAAACATATACGTCAGGTGGATCACGTGAAAATCTTCCATTTCAGATGTTGTTGGGCTGTTCAAAAAAATTGCAACATGCTCCTGTAAGATTATCGCTGACTTATCAGAATCTGGAGCGCTGGAATATGGTATATGATACGGTTACAACAAGCACGGTTAAACATTACAAGATTAAAAACTTTGGAGATAATTTGATGCGACATTTAATAATAGGAGGGGAGTTGAGTATATCAAAAAATTTCTTTATCAGAGCCGGATACAATTATCAACGCAGAGAGGAATTAAAAATTGATAATAGAAAAGGTATGACAGGATTTTCATTTGGTTTTGGTCTGCGCATTTATAAATTTCAGTTAAGCTACGCAAGAGCATCATATAGTATTGCCGGAGCATCTAATACTTTTTCAATAGTTTTTGATTTAAATAATTTTTATCAAAAAAACAGATGAATTAACTTTAAAGCGTTATTTGCTTAGGAATATTAACTTTATACCAGTAAATATCTCCAGTTAAATTTTATTCTAGATTTACTTTATGTATAAAACATTTATAAAACCTGTTTTATTTCTTTTTCAACCCGAAACAATACATCACATTGTTTTTAAGATATTGAACATTTCTTTTAAAATTCCGGGTGTTAAACAAATTATAAGAAGTTTTTACATTATTAACGACAAACGCTTGGAACGTAATTTATTCGGTTTGCAATTTGCGAATCCTGTGGGATTGGCAGCCGGATTTGATAAGGATGCAAAGCTTTTTAATGAACTTAGTTGTTTCGGATTTAGTTTTGTCGAAATTGGAACATTAACTCCTAAAGCACAACCGGGTAATGAAAAACCACGTATGTTCCGTTTGCCGGAAGATGAAGCACTGATAAATCGTATGGGCTTTAATAATCGTGGCGTAGCTGAGGCTGTGGAACGATTGAAAAAAAGAACTAGTAACATCATTGTAGGTGGAAACATTGGTAAAAACAAAATAACCCCCAACGAAGATGCCGTAAATGATTATGAACAATGTTTTGAAGCATTATTTGATTATGTAGATTATTTCGCTGTAAATGTAAGTTCACCCAATACTCCTAATTTAAGGGCATTGCAGGAAAAAGAACCATTAACACAACTGTTGAATAAATTAAAATCGTTAAATTCAAAAAAGAAAAATCCGAAACCTATTCTGCTAAAAATAGCACCGGATTTAACGAATGAGCAATTAGATGATATTATTGATATTGTTAATCAAACGAAAATAGATGGTGTAATTGCCACAAATACCACCATATCGCGGGAAGGACTTAAGACGCAAAGCTCAAAACTTGAGGCTATCGGAGCCGGAGGTTTAAGTGGAAAGCCATTAACTAAAAGAGCTACCGAAGTTGTAATGTATCTTAATACAAAATCGAATAAAGCATTCCCTATTATAGCTGTTGGTGGAATTTATACAGCCGAAGATGCGCTGGAAAAATTAAATGCCGGAGCAAGTTTGGTTCAAGTATACACCGGTTTTATTTATGAAGGACCAAGTATCGTTAAAAAAATAAATAAGGGGCTCTTGAAAACATTAACAAACGGATGAGTTATGGCAATAAAACTAATAGAATGTCCGCGAGATGCCATGCAAGGAATTCATGAGTTTATTCCTACTGAAAAAAAAGTAGCATTGATAAACTCTATTTTGAAGGTTGGTTTTGATACCGTTGATTTTGGTAGTTTCGTTTCTCCAAAAACAATACCTCAAATGCGTGATACGGGGCAAGTATTGCAACAATTGGAACTTACTGAAACGTCATCAAAATTATTAGCCATTATAGCCAATGTGCGTGGAGCGCAGGATGCAGTGGAATTTGAAGAGATCAGTTATTTAGGATTTCCTTTTTCAATTTCCGAAACTTTTCAACAACGCAACACCAATTCTTCTATTTCAGAATCATTGCAAAGGGTGGAAGAAATACAAGATTTATGCGTAAGAAATAAAAAACAACTGGTAGTTTACATCTCAATGGCATTTGGAAATCCCTACGGAGACGAGTGGGGGAGCGATATTGTGGTTGCGTGGACGAAAGAGTTAGTAAAAATGGGAATCAGAATTATTGCTTTGTCTGATACAATAGGTGTTTCAAATCCTCAGAACATATCTTATTTGTTTTCTAATTTAATTCCTACTTTTCCAGGTGTTGAATTTGGAGCACATCTTCATACAACGCCTGATACTTGGGAGGAAAAAGTAAATGCCGCGTATAATAGTGGCTGTTTAAGGTTTGACGGAGCGATAAAAGGATACGGAGGTTGCCCAATGGCAGCCGATAAGTTAACAGGTAATATGCCAACAGCAAAAATGTTAGATTTTTTTCAAGAAAAAAATCTAACATTAGGCATTAATAAAAATTCGTTTAGTGAAGCTTTAGCTCTTTCTGAGAATATATTATCTAGGTATAAATGATCCAAAAAGAAAAAGGCACAAGAAAATCAGTTTGTCTGCGTCATATTATTTCCATCCCCCACCCAATGCTTGGTATATATTAACCACGGCATTCATTTGTTTCTTTTTGGTTTCAATAAGCTCAAATTTTGATTCCAAAGCGTCACGTTGGGTTAATAATACATCCATGTAATCCGCTCTCGCATATCTGAAGAGTCCTATAGAAATATCAATTGACTGTGTAAGTGCATCGACTTGTTTTGCTTTCAAATCGTAACTTTGTTCCAAATTATTAATATTTGACAGTTGGTTGACAACTTCAATGTAAGCTTTTAAGATTGTCCTCTCGTAATTGTAAACAGCTTGTATCTGTCTTGAATTAGATGAATAATAAGTTGCTTTAATAGCATTTCTGTTAATTAATGGGGCAACTAATCCCCCAGCCAAATTAAAAAGCATCGATTGAGGAGTTGTTATTAGATACTTTGCATTAAATGCTTCGTAACCAATTCCTCCCATAATCATAAATGTAGGATAAAAGTTAGCTTTAGCAGCCTTAACGTCTAACTTGGTTGCAGCAAGCCCCTGTTCCGCCTGTTTAATATCGGTTCGGTTCTCTAAAAGTTGTGATGGAATACCTGCGTGAATGGCAGTAGGGACTAAATCTGAAAAAGTTTGAGAATTTCTTGTGATTGGTTTAGGGTATCTTCCGACCAAAAAATTAATCCTATTCTCAGTTTCTATAATTTGCTGTTTAATGTAATACTGGCGACTTTGATTTTTGAGTACTTCCGCCTGAAACCTACGGACTGCTAATTCTGTTGTCTTAGCAGCCTTTTTTTCCTGCTTTACCATTTCCAACGCATTTTGTTGGATTTGTATATTTTTTTTAAGTATTTCCAATTGATTATCCAATGCCATTAATTCATAATAGGAATTAGCAATTTCGGCAATTAAATGGGTAACCATAAAGTTTTTACCTTCGGTAGTAGCCAAGTACCTGCGTGCTGCCGCATTTTTAGAATTTCTTAACTGTTTCCAAATATCCACCTGCCATGAAGCGATAGCCCCAAACATATAAGTTGGTAATACCTGTGGAATAGATTGTCCCGGTGCAATAGTATTGTTGGAATTATCATCGATAGCTCCATCCCTGGTATATCTAGCTGTTTTTTCAACATCAGCCCCGGCTCCTAAACCAACAAAAGGTAAGTATGCAGCTTTTCTTGCTCTTACTTCATTTTTGAGCAACATTAATTTCCTGTAACACAATGTTCAGTTCCTGATTGTTTTGAAGGGCTGTGTCAATAAGGCAACTAGGTTTGGGTCGGTAAAAAAATCTTTCCACTTGACCTTAGCCGTATTAACAGTATCCTGCGAATTGTTAAAATTTGCAGGGGCTGTTTTGTTTTCCGCCCTTGGAACCAATGTAGGTCCCATACAAGCAGTATAAATCAGGGAAATACTGATTATCCCTAAATAGTTAAATATATTCTTTTTATTCATGTTCGTCAGTTTCTTCAGTTTGAGGAAAATCATCTACATTATGGACAAATTTTTCGGTTAATGAATTTTCGGCTTCATCTTTAATCAGTTTTCTGCCTTCTGCTATTGAGCCAAAAATATAATACAAGCCGGGAACAATGATTACCCCGAAAATAGTTCCGAACAACATACCACCTAATGAAGCCCAGCCTATTGTATGACTACCAACAGCACCTGGTCCGTGTGTGAATACCATAGGAATTAATCCGGCAATAAAGGCAAAAGAGGTCATTAAAATAGGGCGAAAACGAGCTTTAGCACCTTCTATGGCTGCTTCCAGTACTGTCGCGCCTTGTTGTTGCCTTTGGATGGCAAACTCTACGATTAACACGGCGTTTTTACCCAGTAATCCCACCAGCATGACTAGCCCTACCTGCGCATAAATATCGTTTGCCAATCCGGCCATCTTAATTAATAAAAATGAACCGAAAATTCCAGCTGGTAACGATAGTACAACAGCAAATGGAATGATAAAACTTTCGTATTGTGAGGATAGAACGAAATACACAAACATCAACACAATGAGGAAAATGTATATTGCTTCGTTTCCACGTCTTACCTCATCTTTTTGTAATCCGGCCCAATCAATATCATATCCGTGAGGTAATGTGGTTTTTGCCACTTCTTTTATCGCTTCAATTGCCTCTCCGCTGCTAAACCCTGGTGCAGGGTCGCAGCGGATAGATGCTGTGGTGTACATGTTGTATCGGTTAATTTCATAAATGCCTTGTTTCTTTTTCATTTTCATAAATGAAGAATAAGGTACCATTTCCCCTTTATCATTTTTTAGGTACATGGTATTCAAAATATCCGAAGGTAGTTTTCTGTAAGAAGGGTCAGCCTGAACAAACACTTTAAAAAAGCGGCCGTATTTTATAAAACCGATATCGTACGTACTACCCACCATCAAGGAGAGATTATCCAACGCTTCGCCTATAGTAACTCCTTTTTGCATAGCTACTTTATTATCAAATACCAACTCATATTGCGGGTAATCGGTTCTGTAAAAGGTAAACAATGCTGTTAACTCTTTTCTTTTTTGCAGAGCCTTCATAAAATCTTGGGTTACTTTTCCGCAACGCTCATAATCAATGTTATTGTTTTTATCTAACAATTGCAATGACAAACCTCCTGCAGCCCCATATCCGGGTACAGCGGGTGGATTAAAGAACTCGATTTTTGCACCCGGAATATCTTTCACCTTTTCTTCTAATTCAAGAACAATTTGTTTAGCAGTATGTTTACGCTCGTTCCAAGGTTTAAGGTTAATCATACAAGTTCCTGAGTTCGATCCTCTTCCCTGAGTTAAAATTTCAAATCCCGCCAATGAAGAAATGGATTGTACTCCTTCCACCGATTTCGCCACATTTTTTAGCTGAAGGCTGACATCATATGTTCTTTCCAATGTGGAGCCGGGTGGGGTTTGCAAAACGGCATAAATCATACCTTGGTCTTCATCCGGAACAAAACCCGAAGGAAGAATTCTGGTTATACCAAAAATACCAAAAGCAAATATTAGTAATAAGCTCCATGTAACAACCTTTCGGTTTGCTATCACTCTTAACAATCCAACATATTTTCCAGTAATTTTTTCAAATCCGGAGTTGAACCCACCCATAAATCGGTTGAAAAGCGTTGGTTTTTTGGGTTTTCCGTGATCATTTTTTAATATAATGGCACATAAAACAGGGGTAAGTGTAAGTGCCACAAAACCGGAAATAACAATAGCGGATGCCATGGTAATGGAAAATTGCCTGTAAAATACACCCACAGGACCAGACATAAACGATACAGGTATAAATACCGATACCATTAATAAAGTAATAGCGATTACAGCTCCGCTAATTTCACCAAGTACTTTTTGTACGGCTCTGAACGGTGACAGGTGCTCTTGCTCCATTTTGGCATGCACAGCCTCGACGACGACGATGGCATCATCCACCACGATACCAATAGCCAATACCAAAGCAAACAAGGTAATAAGGTTAAGCGTAAGCCCGAAAGCCTGCATTACAAAAAACGCCCCGATAAGTGATACGGGAACCGCCAGTGTTGGAATAAGTGTAGAACGCCAATCGCCTAAGAAGATAAACACTACCAATGCTACCAAAATAAAAGCATCACGCAGGGTATGAATAACTTCTTCAATTGAAGCATCCAAAAAGGACGAAACGTCGTAACTGATTTCATACTCCATTCCCGGAGGAAAATCTTTTTCAAGTTCTTTCAGCTTTGTTTTTAGTTCTTCAATTACCTCAAGAGCATTACTTCCATAAGTTTGGTTAATCATAATGGCCGCCGAAGGGTATTCATCTTTGGTAGAGTAAATATCATAATACTCACTGCCTAATTCCACTTTTGCTATGTCTTTGAGATGTAAAACCTCACCATTTGGATTAGCCCTGACGATAACATTTTCATACTGTTCAATATCGCTGTACCTTCCGGGATAAGTTAATACATATTCAATCTCTTCCGAACGTTTACTGTCTGCTCGTCCTAACCTGCCCGGTGATCCCCAGGCACTTTGCTCGTCAATGGCCTTCATTACTTCATCGGAGCTGATATTATATGCCCGCATTCTGTCAGGGTTCAGCCATACTCGCATTGCATACTGACGACTTCCAAGAATTTTCACAAATGCCACACCGTCTATCCGCTGTAATTCGGGTAGCATATTGATATAGGCATAGTTAAAGATATGCTTCATGTCGGCATTAACAGTATCCTTACTGTATAAATTTACATACATAAGCATACTTGGCATCAACGGCATTACCACAATACCTTCTAACTGTACAAGTGGTGGAAGCCTCATCTTTATCTGGTCAATTCTATTTTGTATGTTTACCAATCCCTGCGTGGCATCCGTACCCGGCTCAAATACCACTTGTATGTTGGCTTCGCCTGAGCTTGCGCAGGTAGAGAACATATATCTTTTACCGGGAACAGTATTTAAGGCTTGTTCTAAAGGGATAATAACTGAATTAGCAAGTACCTCAGAACTGGCTCCAGGAAAAGAAGCATAAACGATTACCATTGGAGGTGCAATTTCTGGAAATTGTGATCTGGGTAAAGTTTTAATAGCCAGCATCCCCACAAAGAGAATAACCAATGAAAATACGATTGCCAATACAGGCCTTTTAAGAAATATGCTAAACATAATATAGTTTTTTAGATAACTTTGTTGTTGTAATTATTCTGCATGTAATAACAAATGATTTATTACATTTTTCGGGTCTTGATACTTATAGCTTATAGTATCATTTTCGTCGGCTAATCGCAATCCTTCAAGAAGGATTTTATCTTTTTCGTCCAGACCTTTGCTTACTACATATAAATCGGGCATTTCTGCGCCAATGGTAATTCTTCGTGTTTTTAACACATTGTTTTTGTCCACAACAAACACATATTTTTGGTCTAATACTTCATAAGTGGCTTTTTGAGGGATAATAATGGCATCTTTTAATGGAATTGTTACAACTACGTTTCCTGTTTCCCCATGTCTAAGAAGCAGGTCGGGGTTTTGAAATGTTGCTCTGAATGCAATGTTACCAGTTTCGTTATTAAAATCAGCTTCTATTGTTTTAACATAACCCGGGTACTTGAACATTTGATGGTTTGCCATTTTGAGTTGCACTTCCATTGGCTTATCGCTTTTCGTAATGGATTTGTAATCTAAATATTCTGCTTCAGGTACGTTAAAATAAACCCAAAGTTCACTGTTGTCTGACAAAGTGGTTAGCAACTCACCTTCACTAAGAAGACTACCCAGCCTAACATGGAAGCGATCCATTAAACCGCTAAAAGGAGCTTTAATTTCTGTAAATGTCATGCGTGTTTGTGCGTAAGCGACCTCCGCTTTTGCTTTTTCAAATTTGGCCTTTGCTAAAGCCAATTCGTTTTTTGAAACGATGTTGCTATCGGCTAATGACTTAGTGTTTTGATATTCAATCTCGGCATAATTGGCTTCAGCCTGTGCCTTATTTAATTCGGCTTGGTATTGTATAGGTAATATTTGGAACATTCGTTGCCCTTTTGTAATGAATTTTCCCTCATCTACAAAAATTTCTTGTAGATAACCACTAACCAATGCTCTCAGTTCAATATGTTGTATTGCACGAATTTGGCAAACGTACTCCCTTGTAATTGTTGTGTCCTTTTTTAATGGACTAGTAACTAAAAATTCTGTCTTTTCTTCTTTTTCTTTTTCTGATTGACAACTTGTATTACACAACAATGCAATCACGCCTATAATCATTAGAATTCTTTTCATATTGATGTTATTGAAAACGATAAGGTTAGGTTTATAAATTTTAATTAGCTGGAGATATATTATATTCATAAATTAATTACTATAAGGGAGAATAAAATAGCATATTTTTTATATTAGTGTGTTTTTTAAGGTTGTTTGCGAAAATAAATTATATAAATAATAAATAGTATCCCCCAGAAAAACAGTGATTGTAAGTTTAAAATTCAGTTTTTTGTAATCTTGAATCGTTTTTTGATGTGACAAATGTATCTACTTTTAGTTAATAATGAAGTATTAATTTAATTAATATAAATCATTAATATATTTTATGTATATTGTAAGATGCTAATGAATAAAGGTATTTATAGTCTAAGTAGAGCCGGAGTATTCGTAAATTCAATGCTGTTAAAAAAAGTTAAGGAGTATTTATTGTAATGTTTTACACCAATTTAAGGTGAAAGTATAAGCGAAATTAAATACCGAAACAGTAAAAGTATTACTTTTTGTGGCTAAATTTTTCAATCCAGCTGAAGTGATCTTTTAATATTACTCCTTTGTTATCAGATATATACTTGATATAAGCTTCAGCAACAGGTGACATTTTTTTTTCTTTTAACCAGATTAAACGCCATTTTGATTTTATTGGAAACCCCTGAGCTGAAATAATTTTTAAATCCCCGTTTAATAATTCATTCCTGATACCAATTAATGGTAAAATTGAAATACCCAATCCTGCAATTACAGCTTGCTTTACAGCTTCGTTAGATGTTAATGCCATTTGTTTTTTAATCTGCATTTTATGTTTCTTAAAATAACTTTCCATAACATGACGAGTTCCTGATCCATCTTCTCTAAAAATAAAATGCATTTTGTTAATTTCATTTTTTGTTATAGGTTTTTCGGTAGTTTTTACTTTTTTATTGGCTACAACAAATAATTCATTATCCATTAATATTTCCTCATTCACATTCAACCCTTCGGGAAGGATAGAAACTAAAGCAAAATCTATCTCATTATTTTTAAGGCTATTTATAACTTTTGATTTATTAGTAACATCCATGACCAAATCAATCCCTTTGTTTTTATTTAAAAAGCCACTTAAAAAATAAGGCATCACATATTTTCCGGTTGACACAATAGAAATCAAGAGTCTTCCTGTAAGGTCACCCCTATACGACATTGTTTTAAAATTAATGGAATAAACTTCGTTAATTATTCTCTCTATCATTTGGTAAATTTCCATTCCAAAATCAGTAACGTAAAGTTGTCTTCCAACAATTTCGGTTAACGGTATATCAAACTGATCCTGAAAATTCTTTAACTGAATAGAAACAGCAGGCTGTGTCATGTGCAAGTCTTCAGAGGCTTTAGTAATACTTTTAAGTTGTACCACCTTAGCAAATACTTGTAACTGATGTAATGTATAATGCATGGTATGAAATATTTATCTCAAATGTAAATAATATTTAAAAATGGGTTTATTTAAGTATAAAATATATTTATGCTAATTATTATTAGCATAAATATATTTCAAGTAGTAAATTGTCTTCGGAATATAAAATAATGATTCTTAAAAATCTTTAAAATATTCTGTACCGAACCCATGCTTTTTCTATCTTTGTGCGCATGCAAGAAATGATTTTAATCCTCGATTTCGGTTCGCAATACACGCAATTAATAGCACGGAGAGTTAGAGAACTCAATATTTATTGTGAAATTCATCCGTTCAACAAAATTCCGGAAATAACCAGCACAATAAAAGGTGTAATACTTTCAGGTAGTCCTTTTTCCGTTCGCGATCCTCAAGCTCCTAATCCAGATGTATCAACCTTAAAAGGCAAGTTGCCGTTACTAGGCGTTTGTTATGGCGCACAGTTATTGGCTCAAAAGTTTGGAGGCGAAGTATTACCTTCCAAACACCGTGAGTATGGCAGGGCCAATCTATCGTTTGTAAATGCAGATAACGAATTGTTTAAAGGATATTAGTTCGCACTCACAAGTATGGATGAGTCATGCTGACACGATTACCCAATTGCCTGATAATTATGAGGTGGTAGCAAGTACAAACGATGTAAAGTTTGCTGGTTACCATGTAAAAGGTGAACAAACATATGGTATTCAGTTTCATCCTGAAGTATATCATTCTACTGAAGGTTCCGTATTACTTAAAAACTTTTGCGTAAACATTGCAAAATGCTCTCAAAACTGGACTCCAGATTCGTTTGTTGATAGTACGGTTAGAAATTAAAACTGAAGCTTGGTAATGATAAAGTAGTATTAGGCTTAAGTGGTGGTGTTGATTCAAGTGTGGCGGCAGCCTTATTGCACAAGGCTATTGGCACTAATTTGTATTGCATATTTGTTGATAATGGTTTGCTCCGAAAAAACGAATTTGAACAAGTGTTGGAGTCATACAAGCACATGGGCTTAAACGTAAAGGGGGTGAATGCAAAATCTCAATTTTACTCTGAATTAACAGGCGTACGTGATCCTGAAAAAAAACGTAAAATCATCGGTAAAGTTTTTATTGATGTGTTTGAATGATGAGGCAAAACAAATAAAAGATGTAAAATGGTTGGCACAAGGTACCATCTATCCTGATGTAATAGAATCGGTTTCTGTTAAAGGACCTTCGGCTACTATTAAATCGCACCACAATGTAGGTGGCTTACCCGACTTTATGAATTTAAAAGTAGTAGAACCACTTGAATACATTATTTAAAGATGAAGTAAGGCAAAGTTGGGAAATCTATGAACATGGATGACGCCATATTAAACCGTCACCCATTTCCGGGACCAGGTTTGGCAATAGAATATTGGGTGATATTACTGAAGAAAAAGTGCGAATACTGCAAGAAGTGGATCATATTTTTATTGATAGGACTTAAAACATCAGGCTTATACAAAGACGTATGGCAGGCCGCGGCTATTTTCTCCCGGTTCAATCGGTTGGTGTTATGGGTGATGAACGTACCTATGAAAATGCAGTAGCTTTAAGAGCTGTATCATCAACAGATGGAATGACGGCTGATTGGTGTCATTTGCCGTATGAATTTTTAGGAAAAGTATCGAATGAAATTATAAATAAAGTAAAAGGAATTAATCGTGTTGTTTATGATATTAGTTCTAAACCTCCCGCTACTATTGAATGGGAATAAATGGAATTCAATTACATTAAAAATATCTTTCTTCCTTTACTAAAAATAGATGCAACAAAAAAACTTTTCTAATACCATAATTAAAAGAAGTGATAACTTTTCTTTATTAAATTTTTTTTCAATTAAGTTAATTGCAATCATTTGTTTTGCTTTTTTATATGCATCGGTAGTTTATTCTCAGAAAGCAACAACGACGGAGCTGCAAAAAAGATCTCCTGTAAAAATTATTGACGGCGTAAAGTATTATATACATACTGTTGAAAAGGGCGAAACGCTATATGGCATTGCTCAACAATATGAATGCAATACCAGCGATATTTTATTAGAAAATCCGGAAGCTATGAATGGCACAAAACCCGGCATGTTGCTAAAAATACCTGTTATTAAAAAGAAAAAAACAGAAACAGAAATTGTAAAAAATATCGATACGGTAAGCTATGATTTGCATAAGGTTGAAAAAGGACAAACATTATATTCTATTGCAAAAAAATACAATTCGAGTATTGAAAAAATAAATGAATTAAATCCCGAACTTGTAAACGGTTTAAAAGCCGAACAGATTTTAAAAATACCAAGAGTTGGAGCAACAGAAGCTTTGTCAAAACCAACACTAACAAATTCCTCTTCTACTATTCGTATTGAAAAAAAAATGACGGGAAATGCCGCTGATACTTTATCAAAGAAAATTATTGCGAATAAACCTCCGGCACCTAAACCTCCTGTTTTTATCCAACCTACTATTAAAGCGAAGTATGGATATCCGGGAGAAAAAAAGAAAGAATATAATGTTGCATTTTTGTTGCCATTTCATTCAGAAGAAACTGAAGGAATGACCATTGAAAAGCTCTTGAGAGGTGAGGAGCAATTTTCGAACAAAACCAATATAGCACTTCAATTTTACGAAGGAGCATTGATGGCATTAGATTCTTTAAAGAAAGAAAATCTAAATGCTAAGATATTTGTGTATGATATTGATGATGACTCATTGAGCATCATCAAACTGCTAAAAAAGCCGGAAATCGCCGAAATGGATTTGATTATTGGCCCTCTTTACGCTTCCAGCTTTGTCCCTATAGCTAAGTTTGCCAAGGAACACGCTATACCTATTGTTTCACCGTTTATTCAGGTAAATAAAATTTTATTTGATAATCCGTTTGTGTGCAAAGTAACTTCTTCAAACACATTGCAGGTAATACAAATGGCAAACTTTGTAGTCGATACATTTCATACACAAAATATTATTTTGGTGAATAGCGGTAACAAAAAAGAAGAAGACTTGTGTGCCACCTTCAAAAAAACAGCTAAAGAAACAGCTAAAAATAAAATGTATGTGATGTATGATTCTGTTAAGGAGGCGAAAGGACTGGCTGGAATAAAACAATACTTGCATCCAACAAAAACAAATGTTATTATATTACCATCTAACAATCAATCGTACGTTACAGAATTTTTAAACACCTTAAATTCTTTACAGGAGGATAGGAAAATAATAGTGTTTGGATTACAAAGTTGGATGACATACGACAATCTTGATTTTGATTATTTAAATAAACTTTCGTTACACATTGTTTCTAATACCTACATCAACTACAACGAGGTGCAAACTAAAAAATTCGTTTCTAAATTTCGCGATTCATATAAAACAAATCCTGATATATATGCTTTTAGCGGATATGATTTAACTTATTACTTTATTTCTCTTTTACAAAAGCAGGGTAAAGGCTTTTTAAATGAAATTGATTATAATGAGTACAGAGGAATTATCACAACACTTCAATTTATTAAATCGGCAACAAGCAAAAGCGGGTATGAAAACAAATTTGTTTACATGCTTAAATATCAAAACTACGAACTGATTCCGGCCAATTAAATTTTTCATTTATATGTTGACGAAAGAACAAATAACAGATTGGTTTAAATCCCTTCAGGATTCTATTTGTAAGGCTCTGGAACAAGCCGATGACAAAGGAGGAATAAGCGGAAAAGGTACTTTTAAAGAAACACTTTGGGACCGTGAAGAAGGTGGCGGAGGCAGAACACGCATTTTACAGCACGGTAACATCATTGAAAAAGGAGGAGTAAACTTTTCGGCGGTACATGGCATTGTACCTTCATTTTTAAAAACAGATAATACAACTTCTATTGCAGACGAAGCTACTTTTTTTGCAACAGGAGTATCAATTGTACTTCATCCTGCAAATCCTTTGGTTCCTATCATTCATATGAATGTGCGATATTTTGAAATGAGCACGGGCGTATGGTGGTTTGGTGGTGGTATTGATTTAACACCACATTATGTTCAGGAAGATGATGCTCGTTTTTTTCACACTGCAATGAAAATTGCTTGTGACAAGCACGATGCTAATTATTATTCTGATTTTAAAAAGTGGGCCGATGATTACTTTTTCATTACACACAGAAACGAAACACGAGGCATTGGCGGTATTTTCTTTGATAAACTCAATGAAGGCAAAGGCAAAAGTAAAGAACAATTATTTGCCTTTGTGCAAGAAGTAGGTAACGCATTTGCTCCCACATATACCAACCTGATGTTGAAAAACAAAGATTTGACTTATACTGATGCCAATAAACAATGGCAATTGCTGCGCAGAGGACGTTACGTTGAATTTAATTTGGTGTACGATAAAGGAACCAAATTTGGTTTGGAAACAAATGGACGTATAGAATCTATTTTAATGAGTTTACCCGAAACGGCCGGCTGGCAATACAATTTTGTTCCTGAAACTAATAGTGCGGAAGAAAAAACACTTTCATTATTGAAAAAAAATATTGATTGGGTTAACTAATACATATTTAAAAGCAATAGTGTTTCTACTTTATAATACTATTCCCTAATTCTTTAAAATCAATACCATCAAAGTTACCAGAGCTCATCATCAGTAAATTTTTATTTTCAAAATTCATCTTTAATAAATCGTTCAATAACAATTTTGAGTCGGTATATACTTTAATATTGTTCCCGCCAAAGGCTTTCTTTACCTGTTCTTCGGTGATAGGTGTCAATTTTTTGTGAGCAATGGTGTGAGGGTTAAAATACACAATTGCTTCGTCAGCCAATGCCATAGCTCCATTGTACTGTGCCAAAAACTCTTCATTTAAGCTGCTAAAGGTGTGCAGCTCCATACAGGCAATGAGTTTTCGATTAGGAAACTGTATTTTTACGGCTTGGGTAGTGGCTTTTAATTTTGATGGTGAATGGGCAAAATCTTTGTAAACAGCTGTTACTGCATTTTTTTTAACCAGCTCCAAACGTTTTGCTGCTCCTCCAAATGATTGAATGGCTTGGTAAAATTGCTCATCACTTATATTTAATTGATTACCTACCAAACGTGCTCCGTTCAAATTCATCAGATTATGATCGCCAAATACCAATAGTGGTATACGTTTTCCGTTCACAATTAAATAAGTAATTCCATTTTTAATACAATGTTCAGGAATGGAGTAAGGAAATTTTTTAATATCAGTACGAGCTTTTTCACACACTTTTTTTACTTGCTCGTCTTTTTCGCAATACACAAGGCTTCCGGACGGTTCAATTAAATTTACAAAAATGGAGAATTGCTCCACATAGTTTTCAAATGTTGGAAATACGTTGATGTGATCCCAAGCTATACCGCTCAAAATGGCAATATTGGGCTTATATAAATGAAATTTAGGGCGGCTGTCTATTGGCGAAGATAAATACTCATCGCCTTCAATTACTGCTATTTTAGCTTCTTTGGTGAGCTTAACCATTGTATCAAAACCTTCTAATTGTGCTCCTACCAGATAATCACAATCGACTTTATGAATGCAATACATGTAAAATCATAGATGTGATAGTAGTTTTACCATGACTTCCTCCTATTACTACCCTTATCTTATTTTTGGATTGTTCATAAATATATTCAGGGTATGAATATATTTTCAGGTCCTAATTCCTTAGCCTTTATAAGCTCAGGATTATCTTTACGGCGTGCATTCCTAATATAATAGCATCTATGTCTGAATGAATATTTCGTTCGTCCCATCCCTTCTTTGGCCGGTAATAAATTATCTTACCTAATCTGCTTTTTGAGGGTTCAACTATTTCATCGTCCGACCCGGTAACATTAAATCCTTCTTTGTGCATGGCTATGGCCAGATTGTGCATTGCACTGCCACCTATTGCTATAAAATGTACATTCATTTATTTTATGAAATTTATTTGAGGGTAAACTTATGTATTAAAAAGCCTTTAAAGGAGCACCATTCAAAAAGTCATAAACATTTAACTGTTAATTCTGTGTATAGAAAATTACAATACTTTTAAATCGGAGTTATTTTTCCTTTACAATAAAAAATCTTTTTCTACATTTGCAATCCCAAAAGGAAAAAAAGGAGAGATGCCTGAGTGGCCGAAAGGAACAGTTTGCTAAACTGTCGTACTGGAAACGGTACCGAGGGTTCGAATCCCTCTCTCTCCG
>CAVSHK010000016.1:0-7528 GCA_963727705.1 uncultured Bacteroidota bacterium | reverse complement strand
GCGTTAGCCACTATGCAAATAACCATAACAAACAAAATGTAAAAATAAATCTATTAATGATTTATAAATATTTAAAAAAAATAACAATATGAAATCGAACAGTAATCAAGAAGAGGTTAAATGGAACCTTGATTTAAGAAACGAAATTAAGAAACATTTAATAATTGATTTTAAATCCATAGAGGTAGAGAAAACCAAGATACTAAAAGATTTATTTCTCGCAAGAAATGAAAAAAATAAGTATTCATTGCAACTTGGTTTTGTTGATCAAGACATTGTCATATATGATGAAACATTGGACATTTCAAACTATCCTGAAAACATTAATTTTCTAGGTTCAAAAAGAGAATCCAAATTAATAATTCCGAAAATTATTTGCGAATTAAAATATAACGGAATTACTTCTCATGGACTTATTATTTATTAATCATATGCTTCTGATATAAAATCCATTTTCCCAGATTGTAAATATTTTTTGTTAATGAGATTTAAACAAAGTAGTTCTGACAACAAGTTATTAAGGCATGGACGATTTTTTGATAAAATATTTTATTTGCCCGGTAAACGAAAAGCAAGATATCAAGAAGGCGATTTTTGTGAAGAATTAAAACAAAACCCAGAATTAAATGATAGTTTTACGGAATTTTTAAATGAAATTAAATCTGAATTAAACAATAGACGCTTAATTTTTAAATAGAAATTCTAAAAAATGCACAGTGGCTAACAAAGGCTACGCCCAATGCGGGTTACGGAGGTTTTCGATGGAGAAGCCCACCGTATGAATTTTGTGCCTGCGGAGAGGACTGTACCCTGCAATCCCGCACAGGGCTTAGCCTCGGTCGTTAGGGTTAAGTAATTATGTAGAAATAAGAAAGTTTAAGTAGCCAGAAAAAAGGTTGTGGAAATTAGAAAGAATGTAACCAGAAGGAGGGGAGTGAAATTTTTGGTCTATCTTGAAGCAGGGAGTGGTATTCACTCGTTTCGAGCTTAGGTAATTTGTCACGTTCTTTGCAATATTAAATCGTAGGGTTTTCCTTAATTACCAGTTTAGCAGACTGGCAATAATTATCCTGTTCAAGTACAAAAGAAAAAAAATGTCACAAAATTGTAAACTCGTTTAGTGGAATTTCTTTTATTGAAAGAAGTAGGTTAGGGGGCAAATTTACCAACATTTTTTATGAAAGAAAAGGAAAACCCATGCCGATCATAAAAGGTCTAAAGGCAAAGAACCCGCCAAATTACCCGGACGCGATAATACGTTCTCGTACTAAGTTTTGCACCAAACCCTAACAAAAGCTAAATCCCATACGGGTTACAGAAGTTTCGGCGGAAAGTGCCACGCCCGAATTTCCCTATTTCGGGGACAGGAAAGCGACACGCAATCCCGCCCGGTATTTAGCCATGGACGTTATGGGCAAGTTTAAAAAAGACAATGGCAATAAAAGTGGAGATTAACAACCACTAAAAAAACAGGGTGAAATAGAAAAGACAAAATATTATTTAATTTAAATATGCATTACATTTGTTGAGTTAAAATTTGCAAAGAATAAATTAAAATGAAAAAAATAAAAATACTTTCGTCCTTTATTGCAATGAGTTTTATCATTTTTCCTTGCATTGCTCAACATGTAATGACCAATAATAAAAAAAATATAACCGATTTATCTTTTTTTAATTTAATAGGGAAAGTCAAATCTTTAACAATAACCAAATTTGATTTCAATATAAAGTTTGGAGATACAGTAAAAGAAGTACATGACAAAAATATTATTCTCTTTAATGAAAGTGGAAATATGATTGAAAGTAATGGTTTTTTGCAAAAAGATAATTATAACTATAATAACAAAGAAAATGTAATTGATGAGAATATATACGAAGCAAACGGTTTTGATAATGCAAAACGTACTTATAATTATGATGAAAAAGGGAATATGGTTGAAATAAGCTGGTACAATTCCTATCTTGACGATTTGCAAAAAGTTTTTTATAATTATGATACCAAAGGTAATGTAATTGAGAAAATCATTATGGGTGGAAAATATTTATTCAAGTATGATGAAAAAGGGAATAAGATTGAGGAGAACAATTACGATGTGAATGATAGTTTAAATTCAAAACTTAAATACAAGTATGATAACAAAGGGAATGTGATTGAGATTAATGGATATGATTCATATGGTTGGTTGAGTTCAAAAGTTACTTATAAATATGACAACAAAGGAAATGTGATTGAGTTAAACCAATACCAACCAGACCCAGTAAGTAAAGGTTTGGATTATAAAAATATTTTAAAATATGATAGCAAAGGGTATATAATTGAAAAGGACAGGTTCAACTCACATGGAAATTTTTATTTAAAATATACATTCAAGTATGATAATAAAGGAAATGTGATTGAGAGAAATACTTATGATTATTCTTATGGTAGTTATTATTCAAAAAATACGTATAAATATACCTTTGATAAAATAGGTAACTGGATTACTGAAACTGATTTTAATTTAAAAGGTAGTAAATATTTAATTATAGAGCGTGAAATTGAATACTATTAATAAAAAAAAATAGAAAGAAATGTATGACAGGACAAAAATAGAAGAAAAAGTAAATGAGTTTTGTAAAAAAGGAGAACTTTATGATTATAGAGATATTCTATTAAAAATATTTGAGGATATAGTAAAAAAAGGTTGTTGGATATATCCAGTAGAAATATTTGGTGATGAAAAATCATCTCACCAAATTAATGGGACATGTTGTCATATTGAAATTTCTCTGAAAAGTAATCAATATTCAAATCCCTTGGATATTATTTGGACGATTTTACATGAATTTGGCCATCATTTATCTGGACTACCAAATGGTAAAGAAAAGAGTATTGAAAGAGAAAGGCAAGCTTGGGATTTGGGACAGAAAATTTTAAATGAATTTCCAAAACTTAAAGTAAAAGAAAAAGATTTTGAAAATTTTAGAGATACTTGCTTAATTAATTATAAAAAATATAACCAACAAATATTTTAATATTGATCATAGTTGAAAAATCAATTAATTCGGACAAAAAAGTAAACCTGCCCATAACAAAGCCTAAGTATTATGCGGGTTTCATCAGGTTTCGATGGACAGTGCGCCGCTCAAATATTTTTACTTGTGGATAGGAACGTGGCACGCAATCCCGCACAATACTTAGCCTCGATCGTTATGGGCAAGTTTAAAAACAACACCTTCATCAGACAGACAAGAGAACCACCAAAACTTCGGTTTGACACTTTTTGACAGTTTATCGACTGACAAGAGGCAAAAATAAAAGTGGAGCCAGAAACCACTCAAAAAACGGGGCGGATTCTGAAAAGCCTTACGAGTAAGAAACTTAATAATTTACAAAATGAAAAAAACATTATTTTTAAGTGCTTTAGTATTTACATTGATTTTATCAGGATGTGGAATTAATACTGCTCTTGTTGGAAATGTAAGCAATACGATTACAAACGTTGAACTTTCTAAGAAAAATTTTAAAGTTTTAGACAAAGTGACTGGGGAATCATCAAATATGTATATTCTTGGAATTGGAGGATTGTCAAATAAATCACTAATTGAGAAAGCTAAAAATCAGATGATGGATAATGCTAATTTAAAAGGAGGTTCAAAAACTGTTATAAATATTACTTATGACACTCATATAACTATAGTTTATCCTTTCTTCTTTAAGAAAACGATTACTGCAGCTGGATATGTTGTCGAATTTACAGAATAAACATAAATTTTAAAAGTCATGGGTTAAAACGTCTGATTAGAATAAAACATATTATTGGCTTTAAGTATTTCAGAGATATTATCAGGCCAATTTGACCTATGATCAATTAAAAATAGAAAAACCAGCCCATAACACGCGGTATAAAAAATTGCCGAAACAGTGGGTGATTAAAGGGCTGTAGCCCGCTTCAACTTTTCTGTAACTTGACAGGAAATCACTCGCAATCGGCAACTTTTCATACCGCCAAACGTTATGCAACATTTTAAAATGAAGACTATGACGGCAAAAAAGATTACGACAATTATTTTTTTACTTTTTATTTGGACAAGTTCATTTTCTGCGGACTTTTATAAGTCAACCACTGATTTGAATGTCCGAAGCGGACCCGGAACCGGTTATCAGGTTTTATATTCATTACAGTATGGTGACGAAGTGAATGTATTATCAAAAAGTAATGGTTGGTATGAAATTGAATACAATGGGAAAACAGGTTATGCCTCAAGTAAATATTTAAAACCAATTTCAACGACAGAATCGGATTCAAACACAGACAGCGAAAGTATTTTATCATCAACTGCGAATAATATTTTACTAATCGGAGGCGGATTTATCGTTTTTCTGTTTATTCTTGCTTTCTTGTTCAAGAGGTCTGCTTTAAAGAATTATGGCAGTATCATAGCACTTTTAGCGACTTTTTTTTTATTACGTTTTTGGTCTATTCTTAAATTTGATTTTTATAAGCATGTTAAGTTCTTCTGCTGGTGCAGGGTTCTTACTTTCAATTTTCACTTACATTTTAGCACTCGTTGTAGGTATTCTGTCAATAATTGGTTTCTTTAAAAATGTAGGCGTAGGAATTATTGTGCTTTCATCAATAATAGCACTTATTGACTTTTCAACTGGTGCAATTCCTGGTGGAATCATGGCATCAATGGCATTATTCGGTGGAATTTTAATCACAATTGGCTATTCACAATTAAAACAAACAGTATGAAAAAAATTCTTTTAATTTTCGCAAGTGCAATTATTTTAGTTTCCTGCCAACAAAGCAAACAGGAAAAAGTAAACGATTTTTTAGACGCTATAAATCGTTTTGACAAAGAAAAATCAAATCAGATTTTAGCCGATAACTTTACATACTTCGGGAAGGATACGTTAAACAAATCTGAGTATTTGACAAGAATGGACTCATTAAAAAATGTTGAATACAAATCAACAATATTAAATATTCAAAGACTTAGACAGCATAGTAAAGACAGAAGAAAAAGTAACCTCTATTGTTGATTCGCTTTTGGAAGTAACTCCAAATATTATTCAGAAAAAAACATACAGATTTTCTGATGACAAATTGAAATCAATCACAGTTGATACAACTTTGAATTATGAGGAATATATGAAGTCTTTAAATGAAAAAATTATTCCATTTGCTTTTTATGTTCAAGACCAGCACGACATACAAGATGAAAAAGAAATTTTTAAGAATATCAAAAAGTATCTTACCGAATATGTTACTCTACCTGTATGGGACAGAAAAAAATATAAAACTTATGCAAGCCTTCAGGGGTCTTATGTATCAAAAAATAGCCTTTATAAAAAATTGATATTTAGAGGAAAAAAGACAAGTAACAGTTGTTGATGCTTTCTTTGGGTTTCCCTTTGCGACAAGTTATGAATTAGACGAGAATTACATAAGAATAAGGACGGACAAAAGCGATTTATTGCTTGAAATAAAAGACAAGCAAAACACTTATCGGCGAAGGTTGGGCTGCTGGCACATTTACAAAATCAAATGAATAATTCTAAAAAAGAAAAAAATGAATACAATTGACATTGGAGACAAAGTAAGGCATAAAACTGATAACAGTTACAATGCTTTGCAAATGGAAGTCAGAGAAATAGAAGACGATAAAATTCTATGTGACTATTTTGATAATACTGAAAAGTTAATGAAAGAAAAATGGTTTAATGAAAATGAACTTGAACTTGTCCAAAAAGCAGAAGGTGGTTTTCTTTAATAATTGACTGTAATCGTATGACCGAAAATGAAGAAAAACGTTGCATAACAAGCGGTTGCTGTCAGTGGCGAGGGCAGTGGCTTCGTATGACAATGACGTGCATATTGAAACCTCTGTTCTTCGTGGAAAGTTCAGTCTAAAATTCGCCACCGAACAGCAACCGCCAGCCGTTAGCGTTCATTGGAAGGAATCGAGTAACCATATAATAAAATTAATATTGATAAATATAAATGTTTATTTAAAAATGAAGTAAAATGAAAAAAAATATATTTTTATTTTTGATTGTTTTTGCAATTGCAAAGATAAATGCACAGAATTATCAAATAAGCTTTGCTGGAACTGGAGCAAGCACAACTGTTGATTCTGTAAAGGTTATTGACCTTTCAAATTGTCATCGACCAACTCTTAGTGGTAATTCCACTTTGATTCTTTCCGGAGCAACAGGATTAGAAAAACAAATATTATTTGTAGATCTATTCAATAAATATTTATCCCAATCCAGCAACAAATTATTGTTTCATAAATTTTTTCAATCCAATTTATGGGAAGTTCAATATAAAAGTATATGACTTAATCTGGAAGAACTAATGTACAATTTCAGGGTTTTTTACAAAAAGGCATACATAATTTCAAATTAAGTGGAATAAGTAATGGACTTTATTTTCTTAAAATTGAATCTGCAAATTATTCTTTTATAAAGAAAATTGTAAGTACTGAAACTACTGTTTCTTTTCCTAAAATTGAAAGAATCGGAACAATTCTCTGAATCAGATATACAATCATTATCTTCAAATATAAATAATTTAAAACAATTAAAAAGCAGCCAATACATCATTTTTATTAAATTTCTCTCAAGGTGATACACTTATGCTTACAGGAAAATCAGGAAATTATCGTACTATCTTTATTCTTGCTCCTACTCATAATCAAACAATAACATTCAATTTTACTCCTTGTACTGATTCAGATAGCAATCATTACGCTATTGTCCATATTGATACAATGACATGGATGGCAGAAAACTTAAAAACAACAAAATACCGAAATGGCACATTAATCCCAAATGTAACTTCTAATTCCTCTTGGGGGAATCTTACAACAGGTGCATATTGTGATTATAATAATGATACTTCCATATCCAAAATTTATGGAAGGTTATACAATTGGTATGCAGTCATTGATACTTCAAATATTTGTCCACAAGGTTGGCATGTTCCAAGTAATTCAGAATTTTCTTCATTATCATCTTTTTTAGGACAAAATGATGGAGGCAAGCTTAAAGCAACATGCAATTCTAATTGGTTTGTTCCAAATGTAGGTGCTACTAATGAATCGGGTTTTACAGCTCTTCCAAGTGGCTATCGTTTACACTCTGGGACTTTTTATTATCTTTATTATCGACCTCGCTTTTGGCCTCTACTCCTGTTCCTGTATATTGTGCCTGGCTGCTTTTTTATTGAGAATATTTCCGGCAATACCTGGGGTAATGCTGACAATTATTATTCTGGATTCTGTACGCTGTGGTAAAGAATTAGATAAACAATTTGGCAATTTAGTTATTTGATTTATTTACCCCAAAGTGATTGAATTTTTTTTATTTATGGCTATTTAATAATGAACTAAATTGAGAATATCCAACGAAACGCTAACAAAGGCTACGTCCCATGCGGGTTTCGGTAGGATTCGAGTGGCAGTTGCGTCGCTCAGATCTTTTCTGCTTATGGATAGGAATGCGACACGCAATCCCGCACAAGACTTAGCCTCGGTC
>CAVSHK010000015.1:0-3378 GCA_963727705.1 uncultured Bacteroidota bacterium | reverse complement strand
TACAACGAGGATAAGGATGAACTGGTCTTTGCAATGAGAAATATTAATCAAAACTGACATGACAAAAGAACTTCTGTTATTTGAGATACCTGAACCGTCGTCACGTGACCTTTGGGACCAGGGTATGAAAAAGGCCATTGACCATGCAAACCAATTAAATAGTGAATGGTCAGAAACGGCTTTTAACTTCGCACTTCAATATGTACGTACTCATGAGTTCTTCATGGCAGAGGATATACGTAGCGCAGCTTACGGGATTGTGCCGGAGCCTCCGCATTTAAGAGTCATGGGGCCAATTATTACCCGGCTTGTCAAATATGGAGCTATACAGCGATCTTTTTATGATACTGTTCTCAATCCAAAAGCACACATGGCAGTGGCTACTTGCTGGGCTTCGTTGTATTTTAAAAAATAATTTCTGAATTTTGCTTGTAATTAAGAAAAATGTTATATTTGTAGCAGTAAAAATCGAGCAAATGAAAAGTAACTTATTTATTTTATTAAAATACTGCCCCCGGCAGCGAATACCAGGAAAGGTTTGCTCGAAACATCCTACCTGGTTTTTTGTTGTTGGGGGCTTTTATAATTTATGAGTATGGAGAAACCAAATATTGTTTATGGTAGGTTATCAGAGGCAACGCATATAGCAGGGTACACATTTGAAAGGGCAATGGGAGAATTGAAATGGCTTTTGGAAGAGAATAGATGGAAGGAGGTTGATGGGGGTTTTGATGATGTGCAAAATTTCGTCCAGAGTATAAGTTTTGCTGAATTTAAGATAGCAATAGAACAACGTAAGGAAATTGCAAAGATGCTAACTGATATTGGAGCTTCGCAACGTGCAACCGCTAAGGTGTTGGGGGTATCGGCAATGACAATCAGTAAAGATGTAAATAAAGTTACACCTAAAGAAAATAATACCATTGAGTTTGAGGATGTTATAAATGAAGATGTAAATAAAGTTACACCTGAAATATTACCGGCAAAAGAATGGTTTGAAAAGAATGGACAGAAGGATGTTAAACAACAAATAAGGAATGAAGAAAAGCAAAAAGTAAAAGAGGAAAAGAAACAGGAAAAAATTGAGAAATATATTGAAGCATCAAAAAACTTTGATAACGAAAATATCAAAATTCTTTTAGGGGATTTCTATGAATATTCTAATCATAATCTAAAAGATAATTCCATTGATGCAATAATTACAGACCCTCCATACCCGGGTGAATTTCTTTATTTATGGGAGCAATTATTTGAAGTTGCAAATAGAGTCTTAAAACCCTCAGCATTTTTAGTTTGCTATTCAGGACAGATGTATCTGGATAAAATATTTAAAATGAAGAATGATTTGCTTTATTACTGGACCGCAAATATCATTTTTACACAGAAACCACTTATATCAGGACGTAACGTAATCAATGAATGGAAGCCAATTTTGATATTTCAAAAACCTCCATTTAGTAAATTATCCGACACAATATCCGACACAATATCCTTTGATTATTCCGAAAGGGATTTACATGAGGAAAACTGGGGTCAGACTATAGCTCCGTTTGAATTTATACTTGACAAATTTAGTAAACCGGGAGATTTGATATTTGAACCATTTGCAGGAACCGGAACAACATTAATTGCCTGTAAACGAACTGGAAGAAAATGCGTTGGTACAGAAATTAAGGACGAATATATTGATTTGATTAAAGGAAGATTGTCTGAATGAAAGACGATTGGCATAATAATAAAATAAGTAAAAAACTGGATGAAGAATATCCGCATGATTTCAGTATCTGTGATATTGATGGGGCTTGTAGGGTATTTTATAAGCATGAAGGTAAAAGCAAGAGCAGACTTGTAATATATGAATCCAAATATTTAAATGAACCAATACATCAAACACAACTTCAAACATTATTTGAAATTAGTAATAGCATGAAATGGGAGAATTTCGACAAACAAAGTGGAGTTTTTGTTATACGACATGATAGTAATGTTTGGAATTTAAAGGTCCATAAAATAAAGAAAATTAGAAGGATTTGAATATCACTTATCCCAATGTCAATTAATAAAAGAAATGACATTTGACGGCTTTTATAATTGGATTTCTGCTGCAGATAAAAGGACTGATCAAGAAGTTTACATATCACCAGATTCAACTTATAAATTATGAAAGACCCTGCCGTCCTATTTTATACCCAAGACTTTTTTTGACCGGCACATTTTTAATGACTGATGCACAGGTAGGAAAATATATAAGACTGCTTTGTTTGCAGCAACAAAACGGCGGACTAACTGAAAAGGAAATGTTAAAAGTTTGTGGCGAAAAAGACGAGGAAATTTGGGCAAAATTTGAATTCGAAAATGGACATTATTTTAATAAAAGAATGCTTATAGAAACTAAAAAAAGAAAAGAATTTATTGAAAGCAGACTTAGAAATTTGTCCCATATGGAATCCTATGGTAATATGCAATAAGAAAGATGAAATAAGAAATAAGGAAGAAGAAAAGGAAATTGCATTTAAGAGTGAAGTTTTTGAATTTACTGAAAAATATCCGGAAGCTATGTTGAATAAATTTTGCAATTACTGGACTGAAAAAAACAAGTCAGAAACCAAAATGCGCTTTGAACTTGAGAAGACTTTTGAGATAAACAGACGGCTTGTTACCTGGGCAAGTAGGGATAAGGAATACAATAAAGTTTCAACTACCAAAACTCCGAAAACTTACGAAGGGATGTTAGAACTGACTAAGAATAATCCCGAAATATGGAAGCAATATAAATCAGTTAAGAAGGAAGGTGAACGCAAAGCAATTTTTATACCTATTGAAATATAAATAAAATTATGAAAAATTTTAAATGTTTATTTCTAATTATCAGCATAATCATGACTGCTTGCTCTGGGAAAAAGAATAAAGATATTACCGAAAATAAAAGTCAGAAGGATTCTGTTAAAGTAATCAAATTAATTAAAAAAAATCCTGATGTTAAAATAATGAAGATTAAAGGGATTGATAATTATATTACTATTAATAACGATGACAATCTTCAATCTGCTATGGATCAACCAGAAAAATGGTTTTTATATAATGTAAATGATTCGATAAAAAGTTTTGTAATGTTTTTTGAAAAGAATCCGATCGTGTAAAACATACGCTGACTAAGGTTGTCGAATTATGCAATATGAATGGAAGAAATTTTAAGAATCCCGATATTGATGACTCACTGATACCTTTTTTTGCAAATAGCATTTTTGATTATGAAGCTATATATTTAGGTTTAAGTCAAAAAGATTGTGAGATTAAAAAGTTTTGGGATATAGGTAAGGTTGGTTTGGGTATTATAATGAGTTCTGAATTTATTCTATTGTTTTTTATACTCAGAGA
>CAVSHK010000014.1:0-12928 GCA_963727705.1 uncultured Bacteroidota bacterium | reverse complement strand
CGAAGAAATAATAACTTTTACTTTACCCTTTCCTCTTTTTAGTAATTGAGCCAAATCACTGGCTACGGCAATGGCGTTATTGTCATCAAGTGAAGAAATCGGGTCATCAATATAAATATATTTTACCCAACTATAAGATTCGTCACCATCAATGGCTAACTCACATATAGCAAGAAAAATGCACCAAATAAAAATATTTTCTTCACCTCTTGAAATCTTAATATTGTGGTGGGTAATATATTCTAATTCTCCTGTTTCAGGTTTGAATTTTGGATTTTTAACCTGCTTTCTAAAAACAATGAGCCAATCATCATAATTTATATTAAAATTAAAATCAGCATATCGTTCAAGAAAATTAAATATTTTTTCTTCAAGTGCTAATTCCCTAAACCCTTCAAAGAATCTTGAATTTCGATTGATTATTAAATGCCTCTCGGTATCATTTTCAAGGTCATTGTTCCAATGGAAAAGGTCTTCTGTGTATGTTTAGTTATAATAAAGCCATCTGTTATAGGATTTTTCTCTTCGCTTTTTGCTTCTATCTTTAAACTCCATTGAAAGGCGGGTTTTCCCTGTACCATTAAAGGCATATAATAATACAAAATGATGGTCGTTTAAATCATCTCTTAACCTAACTGCTACATTGGTCAGTGTTTTGTATTTATAATTTGTAATCTTTCCCGCTCATGTTTTAGTCAATTACTTTTGGAAATAAGCATTGCAACAAACCCTTTTTATGCTGCTTCAATAGCTCTATTTTCGCCACTTGTGCCTTGATTAAAGTGTCCAATGAAGAAAGACAATCAGTTATCATTTTCTGTTCTTTACGGTTTTTTGGATAATATACAGTAATGTTTGAAACTCTTGTCCCCGAAATACCAAAAACTTTAGCACCTTGAGATTCTCTTTTTATTTGATTTCTTATACTTTTCGACAAAAATAAATGACCACCAAAACCTGTTATTATTTTTGGCTTTATTTTGTCTTGCCAACAAAGTATGAAGTCCAGATAATAACCTTTCATTATTTAAATTTACTAACTCAATACATTTACCAACATCAAATAAATCTTCCGAAGCATCTGCAAAAATTAAGTCACCTTCTTTACAGTAACATTCTTGCCTTATTCTTTCAATAGGTACATCTGAATTTATAAATGGTACTATTTCTTTCGTAATATCAAATAATGTTGAAAATTTAGTATGAATATCACCATAATGAATATTTTTAACTGAACCATTTTCATAGTTAAGGTTTTCTCTAGAAAAAGAATTGGTAACTAAGAAAGAATATACTTTATCAAATTGTTCAAAAACCCACTCCCCATCATTCACAAACTCTGGAAAACGATATTTAGGAACAGTTTCGCCTTCTTGTGGGAAAAGGTTTTGCATTAACCCTTTTTTATGGTCTTTTAAGACGATTAATTTTTGGCTATGGGCAGCAATTACTTCATCAAAGGAAGAAAGGCAGGTGGCGATTTTTTGTTGTTCATTTGGATTTTTAGGTAAAATTATGGGACAATTTAATACATCTTCATTTCGAAGATTTGTTTGTTTAACTCCCATCATCAAAAGCTAAGAAAAATTGATTACGATTCAGTAAATAAAATAACAATTTACCATTTGCTTTCACTGGCGTTATTTTACAAATACGTTGATTAACTGTATAAAAATCATCCTTATCAACATAAAAGCATTTTGCAATTGCCCTACCATTTGGCACGTCACTTAGAACCATTAAAATTTCATATCTATTCCCCGCAAGGCAATTTGCCGAATTAGTATATTTCCTTACTTCTCCGTCAGTTGAAATAAATTTAGAATTTACAACAACATACTTTCCTTGTTCAACAATATCTTGTTCATGAGCTTTCCCATTTTCATATTCAGCTACTTGGCTTACAATATCGTCTAACCATTCGCCTTCATTCACAAATTCAGGGAAACGCAATACTGGTATTAATTTATTTTCTTATTCATATGCAACTAATCCTGAAATTTCACGCCCTTCGGCTATTTTTTTTAATTGGGGTATAAGTCTTCCATCAATGCCAATTCTTTTACTCTGCGTTCCTTCCAGCTTAATTCCATTGGTTCTAATAGGTCGGTAAGTTTTTCGCCGTCAAAAATCATTCGGCTCATTATTTTATCTACAAAGGTTTTAAGGCTGCTGTTTGCAGCCCGTGTTTGTGGGCAATGGCAGCCAGTTCCTTGTCGTTTTTTTTATCTTTAAATTTTTCGTAACCATTTCTTAATGTATTCACATCTTCCCCGCTTTCCAATCCAAGCTATTGATGTATTCCGTTAAGTCTTCCTGTTCGTCCATCAGGTTGGCATAGAACTCAGTAGGCTGATTACCTGTGTTTTGGTCATTTTTTGCTTTGCCGGTTTCTTTTGCGTACTGTCGGCAATCAAGCCCATGATATAATCGTAGTCAATCATCGCAGAAGCAAACAACACAAATTCAAATTCAAGTTGCTTGATGTTGTCGGGTGCTTTGTCGCCTTCCTTTTGCTGAATCTCTTTTAGTTGTTTGGCAATTTCCAAATATGAACTTCTGAATGATCGCAATTGTTCTTCGGGCAAAAGGTTTTCAATCTTTGCAATTTGTTGTTCGTTCAAATCAGTGTATTGGTCAAGTTGTGTTTTCAGCCGTTGCACTTCTTTAAAACGATTTATAAATTCTACACGGGCTGCATCGCCTTTGATGTTGTAAACTTCTTGTGGTTCGGCTACCAAATTTTTTTCTGCATCCACTTGTCCATTGCTGCAACTGCTTTCTCGTATTTCTCAATCACTTTTGGTGCAGGGTCAACCAACCAAATTTCTTTGGCACGTTCCGCTATCTTCGCCACTGAATAAGGCAATGGCTCTGTCCACCTCGTCTTGTTGCTGACGGAAATCCAAAATGTTTCCGTAAGGTTTTGTGTCATTTAAAATTCGATTGGTTCGGCGAAATGCCTGAATCAGTCCGTGAAATTTCAGGTTCTTGTCCACATACAAAGTATTCAGGTATTTAGAATCAAAACCTGTGAGCAGCATGTCCACCACAATCATCATATCAATTTTGTTTTTATGCGGATAGTCTTTATTGCTATACTTTTGATATTTTATTCGTTGCTGCACATCCTGATAATACAAATCAAATTCGTTGATGCTGTGATTGCTTCCATATTGATTTTTGTAATCATCAATAATGTTTTGCAGGGCTTTTTTCTTTTTTTCAGGATTCAACTTTGTTGTCCTCTTTTTCTTGTAAATCATCCTGCATTTATTCTGCTGAACTTATGCTTTGTTTCCCTTTCAGGCTGGTGGCGGAAAACACACAAGCGATATTTAGAGGAATAATGTAATTTTCAACTTCCTTGATTTGCTTTGCCTGAATGGCTTTGAATAGGTCGTAATATTCTATTGCATTATTGATTGATGCTGTTGCAAGCAAAGCGTTAAAGCGTTTGTATTTGTTGCTGCATCATGTTTTTTTATGATGGCATTTGCAACTGCTGTTTTATGTTCGCCTGGCCTGGGTTACATTGCCTTCGCGTTTGAAATAATCAATGTGAAAACGCAAAACATTTCTGTCATCTATAGCATGAGTGATAGTGTATGCATGCAGTGGATTTTGAAAAATGTCTTTGGTTGTTACGAAAGAACCAACTGTTCCATCTACTTTTTTGTAAGTGGCATTATCATCAAAAATCGGTGTTCCTGTAAAACCGAATAATTGAGCATTTGGAAAAAAATCTTTGATGGCTTTGTGGTTATCGCCAAACTGTGAACGGTGGCACTCGTCAAAAATAAATACCATTCGTTTGTTGCTCAACGGCTGCAAGCGTTCCTTATTGTTTTTTCCTTTTTCGGCTTTTTGTTTATTTCGTTTACTGTCATCAAGTATGATCCTAATTTCTGGATGGTTGTAACAATTACTTTGTCGGCATAATCATCGATAAGTATACGCCTTACTAAAGTTTCGGTGTTGGTGTTTTCTTCAACACTACCTTCCTGAAATTTATTGAACTCCTCACGGGTTTGTCGGTCAAGGTCTTTGCGGTCAACTACAAACAAACATTTTTCAATATCGGGATTGTCTTTGAGTAATGTAGATGCTTTGAAAGAAGTCAATGTTTTTCCGCTGCCTGTTGTATGCCATATATAACCATTGCCTCTGTTTTCATGTATGCAATTTACGATGGCTTTTACCGCATAAATTTGATACGGTCGCATCACCAACAATTTCTGTTCGCTTTCAACAAGAACCATGTATTTGCTTATCATTTCGCCAATGTGCATTTGCTAAAAACTTTTCGGAGAAGTCGTCTAAGTGTTGATTTTTTTATTGTTTTCATTTGCCAATTGATAGATTGGTAAAAACTGTTCGTCAGCATTAAAACTGAAATGTGAAGGTTTGTTGTTGGCAAAGTAATAAGTTTTGGCGCTGTTGCTTACAATGAACAATTGCATGAAGCACATCAGTGAATTGGTGTATCCGTTGCCTGAGTCATTTTTATAATCCACGATTTGTTGCATCGCTTTACGTGGGGAAATGTCCAATTTTTTCAATTCAATTTGCACAACAGGCAATCCGTTAATCAGCAAAATAATGTCGTAGCGGTGATTGCTGTTTTCTGTATTGATGCGAAATTGATTGATAACTTCATAATCGTTTTTGCACCAGTCTTTGATGTTTACCAATGTGTAATGTAAAGGTGTTCCGTCTTCACGGTAAAAGTAATTGCTTTCACGAAGCATTTTGAAGCTGCAAAAACATCAGGGTTGATAATTTCTTCACGCAATCGTAAAAATTCGCTTTCTGTCAGATGAACGCGATTCAGTGTTTCAAATTTGGTTTTGAAGTTCTGTTCGAGCGTTTTTCTATCAACTATATCAGGTCGATAGTTATACTTCAACTCAGTTAGTTGCTTGATTAAGTTTTCTTCTATTTGGTTTTCGGACATTATGAAATCTTAATATATTTAGGTTATATGATAGTTTTAAGTGCTAATTTTATTAAAAATAAGGACTTGAACGACTTTTTTGAGCAAACATCAAATTTAAGAATTGATTTCTAATTTTTGAAGTCAAATTAAGAAATAAAATAAAATCCCTTAATAAACCCTTATTTAACGGTACAAAAATTTTCCTTACGTTTTAAATTCTTTTTAAACCCATTTTTGGTTCTTCAAAACAATGTTTGAAATTAGAATATCATTTTTTTGAAGTGCCAATTTCTTTTTATTTATTCTAAGGTTTTTATAATCGCAGTAGTATTTTTTGAATTGTTCTTTTTCGCTTGACGGAATATTAAGTAATTCAAATGTATGTTTTGAACTAATAAAGCCCGATTTAACTGCAATATACCTATAATGTGCCGCTAAAGATTTGGGAATATTAAGTACCTTTGATAAGTACAAATGAGGTAAAGTAAAAGAAGCAGGATTAGGGCGGTTCTTCCGGGTGCACCCTTTTTCATACACCGACCGTCTTTCTCTCCTGCTTTTTAATTGCATATAATATTTTATTACTGCTGCTATAATAAAAGGCTTGAAATTCTTAAAATCAAGTGGTTCGAATATAGCCCCTTTGCGACAAATGAATTTTAGTTTGTTTGCTACTGCTAAAAAGCCTTTTAGTGATAATTTCCCGATTTAGAATTATAGGTTATCCACTTATTGACTAATAACCAAATAAGATGATTTTTAAATGTTTTCGATGATTTGAAGCCTAATTCTTTTGAATATAATTCAATTAGCTCCTTTGGTAATTTTATTTGACCACTGCATTTTGATTTCAAAAATACATAAACACGTATCTGGGAAATTAAATGCTTAGATATAGCATATTTGCATAACTCTACCGGGATATTCAGGTAATCCATTACAAAAGTGCTTATATTATTGATTAGTAACCCCGTTGTAATGGTTCTTTAAAAATTCATCAATATCGGAGGCTTTATAATAAAACTTGTTATTGATACGAGAATAAGGAATTGTTTTTTTGTTACGCAGGTATTGAAGTTTACGTTTGCTTATATGCAGCATCATTATAACATCCTGAGAATCGAGCCATTTAACAGGAGTGTTTACAGGTTGTGATTGAACCAATTTATTAAGCTGGCTTTTATATCCTTTATGCCTTCGGATATGGAAATTAGTGTTTCTTTAATTTCTTCCATTGGAACATTATTTATTTGATGTTTTATAGCTTTTATGAAGTTTCTTATTTGCCTCTTTGGTTAATCTGGCAGACATTTCAACGGAAGTATTAACCGGGGCAACGGTATTGGATTGCATCCAGGCTAATATTGTTTTGCGACTAAATACAAGGCGTTTGGCAAACTTTTCAAACGGAATAGTTTGATAACAGGTGTGTTTATAGATATTTGATTTTTTGAGGCCTGTTATTGTGGCGACTTCTTCAATATTGATGCGGTCGGGTTGTTCGACCAGTTGCGCTGGTGCTTTCTCGTTTCGAGAAAGCACCAGCGCAATTGGTCGAACAACCCGACCGCATAAATATTGAAGAAGTCGCCACAATAACAGGCCTCAAAAAATCAAATATCTATAAACAACCTGTTATCAAACTATTCCGTTTGAAAAGTTTGCCAACGCCTTGTATTTAGTCGCAAAACAATATTAGCCTGGATGCAATCCAACACCGTTGCCGGTTAATACTTCTATTGAAATGTCTGCCAAGTTAACCAAAGAGGCAAACAAGAAACTTCATAAAAGCTATAAAACATCAAATCAATAATAGTTTGAATGGAAGAAATTAAAGAAACTGTTATTTCTATATCCGAAGGAATAAAGGAAATTAAAGCCCAGCTTAACACATTGGTTCAAACACAACCTGTAAACACTCCTGTTAAATGGCTCGATTCTCAGGACGTTGTATGAGCAAACGTAAATACCTGCGGAACGAAGAACACAATTCCCTATTCTCATATCAATAACAAGTTTTATTATAAAGCCTGTGATATTGACGAATATTTGAAAAAACATTACAGCGGAAGTATTAACCAATAATATTACTTGCAATGGTTTACCTTAATATCCCTGTAGAGTTATGCAAATATGCTATTATCCAAGCATTTAATTTCCCAGATACGTGTATATGTATTTTTGAAATCAAAATGCAGTGGACAAATAAAATTACCAAAGGAGCTAATTGAATTATATTCAAAAGAATTAGGCTTCAAATCATCGAAAACATTTAAAAAGCATCTTATATGGTTATTAGCCAATAAATGGATAACCTATAATTCCAAATCGGGCAATTATCATATAAAAGGATTTGTAGCAGTAGCAAATAAACTAAAATTCATTTGTCGCAAAGGGGCTATATTCGAACCACTTGATTTTGACTATTTCAAGCCTTTTATTATAGCAGCAGTAATAAAAATGTATATGCAATTAAAGAGCAGGAAAGACGGTCAGGTGTATGTAAAAGGGTGCACCCGGAAGACCGCCCTAATCCTGCTTCTTTTACTTTACCTCATTTGTACTTATGGAAGAATATTAATATTCCCAAATCTTTAGCTGCTACAATATAGGTATATTGCAGTTAAATCAGGCTTTATTAGTGCAACGCATACATTTAAATTACTTAACATTCCATCAAGCGAAAAAGACAATTCAAAAAATACTATTGGGATTATAAAAACCTTAAGTTAATAACAAGAACTTGGCACTTAAAAAAACAATATCTAATTTCAAACATCGTTTTAAGACCAAAAATGGGTTTAAAAAGAATTTAAAACGTAAGGAAAATTTTTGTACCGTTAAATAAGGTTTATAAGGGATTTTATTTTATTTATTTTTGACTTCAAAAATTAGAATCGATTACTTTTTTAATTTGATGTTTGCTCAAAAAAGTCGATTCAAGTCCTTATTTTTAATAAAAAAATTAGCACTTAAAACTTATCAGTGTTATTAGACCTAAATATATTCAGTTTCATAATGTCCCGAAACCGAATAGAAGAAAAACCTTATCAAGCAAGCTAACTGAGTTTGAAGTTACAGACTATCGACCTGATATAGTTGATCAAGAACGCTTTAACAGACAACTTCAAAAATAAGTTTGAAATTCTGAATCGTGTTCATCTTACAGAAAGTGAATTTTTACGTTTACGTGAAGAAATCATTAATCCCGATGTTTTTGCAGCATCTAAGATGCTTACGTGAAAGAAAATGTTTTCAACTTGAAGATGGCACACCTTTACATTATACATTGGTAAATATCAAGGATTGGTGCAAAAACGATTATGAAGTAATCAATCAATTACGCATCAATACTGAAAATAGCAATCACAGGTACGATGTTATTTTGCTGATCAATGGATTGCCAGTTGTGCAGATCGAATTAAAAAAAATGAACATTTCGCCACGAAAAGCAATGCAGCAAATTGTGGATTATAAAAATGACTCCGGCAACGGATATGGCAATACATTAATGTGTTTTATGCAGTTGTTTATTGTAAGCAATAGCAACAAAACTTATTATTTCGCAAACAATAAAAACCAGCATTTCAGTTTTAATGCTGACGAGCAGTTTTTACCCATTTACGAATTGGCAGATGAAAACAATAAGAAAATTAACTATTTAGAAGAGTTTGCTGAAAAGTTTCTTAAAAAATGCACCCTTGGCGAAATGATAAGCAAGTATATGGTTTTGGTCGAAAGCGAACAGAAATTACTTGTAATGCGATCATACCAAATTTATGCGGTAAAAGCCATTGTTGATTGCATACAACAAAATCGGGGCAATGGCTATATATGGCACACCACAGGTAGCGGCAAAACTCTCACTTCGTTCAAAGCTTCTACCCTGCTGAAAGACAACCACGATATTGAAAAATGCCTTTTGTTGTTGACCGCAAAGACCTTGACCGACAAACCCGTGAGGAGTTTAATAAATTTCAGGAAGGAAGTGTTGAAGAAAATACCAATACCGAAACTTTGGTAAGGCGTTTATTATCGACTGACTATGCCGACAAGGTAATTGTTACCACCATTCAAAAATTAGGCTTGGCTTTAGATGGAACCTATAAGAAAAATTATAAAGACCGCTTAGAGCCTTTAAGTAAAAAGCGGATGGTTTTCATCTTTGATGAGTGTCACCGTTCACAGTTTGGCGATAATCACAAAGCCATAAAAGAGTTTTTCCCGAATGCTCAATTATTTGGTTTTACAGGTACACCTATATTTGATGAAAATGCTACTTATAAGATTAGAGAAGATGAATATGGTGCATATAATACTACTGAGGATATATTTCAAAAAAGATTACATTCTTACACCATTACCCACGCTATAGAAGATAGAACCGTTCTTAATTTTCACATTGACTATTTCAAAGGCAAAGGCACTCAAAACCCCAAGCCAGGTGAACCTATTGCACAACAGGCTGTCGTTGAAGCCATTCTCGAGAAACACAATGCAGCGACCAATTCAAGGCGTTTCAATGCAACACTTGCAACGGCTTCTATCAATAACGCCATTGAATATTATCAACTATTCAAAGAAATTCAAAAGAAGAAGATAGCCGAAAATCCCGATTATGTACCGCTTAATATTGCTTGTGTATTCTCTCCGCCATCACAACTAATTGCAAAAGATGGCGACCAACAAAGTCAAAAGAATGCGGCAGACATAAAACAACTACAAGAAGATTTAACGCAGGAGAAAGAAGACAACAAACAAAATCCTGAAGAAAAGAAAAAAGCTTTAATAGAAATTATTGCCGACTACAATGTGCAGTTTGGAACCAATCATTCTATCAACGAATTTGATTTGTACTATCAAGATGTGCAACTGCGCATTAAAGACCAGAAATACAGCAATAAGGACTATCCGCACAAAAACAAGATTGATATAACAATTGTTGTGGATATGTTACTGACTGGTTTTGACTCCAAATACTTAAATACCTTGTATATAGACAAAAACCTGAAATACCATGGCTTGATACAGGCATTCTCGCGTACCAACCGTGTGTTAAACGATACAAAACCGTATGGTAATATTTTGGATTTCCGTTCACAACAAGCCGAAGTAAATCAGGCAATAGCTTTATTCTCTGGCGAAGATAGCGGAAAGGCAAAAGAAATTGGTTGGTTGACCCTGCCCCTGTAGTGATTGATAACTACAAACAGGCAGTTAAAGCATTAGGCGATTTTATGCAGGAACATAATTTGGTAAACAAACCACAAGAAGTTTATAATCTGAAAGGTGATGCAGCACGCATAGCATTTGTAAAAAACTTTAAGGAAGTACAGCGTCTAAAAACCCAATTAGACCAATACACCGATTTAAACGAAACACAACAAGCCAATATTGAAGCCATTTTACCTAAGGAAGCCTTACAAGAGTTTAGAAGCTCATATATTGAAACTGCCAAGCAATTAAGAACATTCAGCAAAAAGATGGCGACCAAACACCTCCCTGAAATTCAACAATTGATTTTGAATTTGCTTTTGCTTCTGCCATTATTGATTATGACTATATAATGAACTTGATTGCCGACAGTTCGCAAAAGAAACCAGCAAAGCAAAAGATGTCCAAAACACAGGTGATTAGCTTACTGAGTCTAATGCCAACTTGATGGACGAACAGGAAGACCTGACCGAATACATCAATGGCTTGGATTGGAATAGCGGGCAAGATGTGAATACCTTGAGAAATGGCTACGAAACCTTTAAAGTGGAAAAAAACGAAAAGGAATTGGCTTCCATTGCCCACAAACACGGTTTACAAACAGCAGCTTTGAAAGCCTTTGTTGATAACATAATGAGCCGAATGATTTTTGACGGCGAAAAACTTACCGTCCTTTTAGAACCACTTGAATTAAGCTGGAAAGAACGCAGAGTAAAAGAACTTGCACTGATGGAAGACTTAGTACCCCAATTAAAAAAAATAGCCCAAGGGCGTGAAATCTCAGGATTAATTGCATATGAATAAGGATACAAATAAATTAATACCAGTATTGCGTTTCCCTGAATTTGTGAATGAAGGCGAATGGTTAGACGATATTGTAAGCCAAGTAGCTGAATATGAAAATGGGAAAGCTCATGAACAAGATATTGTTGAACAAGGAAAGTATGTTGTTGTAAATTCTAAATTTATTTCAACTGACGGAGAATAAGGAAATATACTAATTCGGCAAATTGCCTTGCTAAGACAAATGAAATTTTAATGGTTCTAAGTGACGTGCCAAATGGTAGGGCAATTGCAAAATGCTTTTATGTTGATAAGGATGATTTTTATACAGTTAATCAACGTATTTTGTAAAATAACGCCAGTGAAAGCAAATGGTAAATTGTTATTTTATTTACTGAATCGTAATCAATTTTTCTTAGCTTTTGATGATGGAGTTAAACAAACAAATCTTCGAAATGAAGATGTATTAAATTGTCCCATAATTTTACCTAAAAATCCAAATGAACAACAAAAAATCGCCACCTGCCTTTCTTCCTTTGATGAAGTAATTGCTGCCCATAGCCAAAAATTAATCGTCTTAAAAGACCATAAAAAAAGGGTTAATGCAAAACCTTTTCCCACAAGAAGGCGAAACTGTTCCTAAATATCGTTTTCCAGAGTTTGTGAATGATGGGGAGTGGGTTTTTGAACAATTTGATAAAGTATATTCTTTCTTAGTTACCAATTCTTTTCTAGAGAAAACCTTAACTATGAAAATGGTTCAGTTAAAAATATTCATTATGGTGATATTCATACTAAATTTTCAACATTATTTGATATTACGAAAGAAATAGTACCATTTATAAATTCAGATGTACCTATTGAAAGAATAAGGCAAGAATGTTACTGTAAAGAAGGTGACTTAATTTTTGCAGATGCTTCGGAAGATTTATTTGATGTTGGTAAATGTATTGAGTTAGTAAATTTAAATAATGAAAGGTTATTATCTGGACTTCATACTTTGTTGGCAAGACAAATAAAGCCAAAAATAATAACAGGTTTTGGTGGTCATTTATTTTTGTCGAAAAGTATAAGAAATCAAATAAAAAGAGAATCTCCAAGGTGCTAAAGTTTTTGGTATTTGGGACAGAGTTTCAAACATTACTGTATATTATCCAAAAAACCGTAAAGAACAGAAAATGATAACTGATTGTCTTTCTTCATTGGACACTTTAATCAAGGCACAAGTGGCGAAAATAGAGCTATTGAAGCAGCATAAAAAGGGTTTGTTGCAATGCTTATTTCCAAAAGTAATTGACTAAAACATGAGCGGAAAGATTACAAATTATAAATACAAAACACTGACCAATGTAGCAGTTAGGTTAAGAGATGATTTAAACGACCATCATTTTGTATTATTATATGCCTTTAATGGTACGGGAAAACCCGCCTTTCAATGGAGTTTAAAGATAGAAGCAAAAAGCAAAAGAAAAATCCTATAACAGATACGCTTTATTATACCGTGCATACACAGAAGACCTTTTCCATTGGAACAATGACCTTGAAAATGATACCGAGAGGCATTTATAATAATCAATCGAAATTCAAGATTCTTTGAAGGGTTTAGGGAATTAGCACTTGAAGAAAAAATATTTAATTTTCTTGAACGATATGCTGATTTTAATTTTAATATAAATTATGATGATTGGCTCATTGTTTTTAGAAAGCAGGTTAAAAATCCAAAATTCAAACCTGAAACAGGAGAATTAGAATATATTACCCACCACAATATTAAGATTTCAAGAGGTGAAGAAAATATTTTTATTTGGTGCATTTTTCTTGCTATATGTGAGTTAGCCATTGATGGTGACGAATCTTATAGTTGGGTAAAATATATTTATATTGATGACCCGATTTCTTCACTTGATGACGATAACGCCATTGCCGTAGCCAGTGATTTGGCTCAATTACTAAAAAGAGGAAAGGGTAAAGTAAAAGTTATTATTTCTTCGC
>CAVSHK010000013.1:0-20575 GCA_963727705.1 uncultured Bacteroidota bacterium | reverse complement strand
AAAATATGGGCAAAATAACTTCAAATTTTTAATGTAAAACTTCTGTTGGAAATTGGGGTTATCAAAGTATTTGAATCTCCTCACTATCCCTTACTTTTAGTGGACAGGAATGTTTGAGAAACTAAGTTCTACTGCTGCTATGAATGAAGCATCACGCGTATTGACTGAGTATTGAAGAATGTTTTTGTGTTTTAGTCTTATAAATTTTGGTATTGTTGGTTTCCCTATAAATCTTGAAACCCTTTTCGCTTCTCTGATTCCTTCTCTCCATTCACGCTCAAAATCATAATCAGTAATAGCATATTGTTCTTCCGTAATAAAGTCAGCAAGGTATTGGCCATTTTTGTCAAACATATATATAAGAAAGTATTCTAGACTGTCAGGCTTTGCTGGAGAGTTATCATAGTTGTAGTCAAATAATATTGACAAAGTGCCACTGTTTCTATTTATATATGCGCGCATATTAGAAATACAAGATTTAAATGTATCAACTACCTCATCACCAAAGGGATCTCTTTCATTCCTTATAACGCTGCAGGAAATTTCATCACCAAGAAGTTTGATTTCATCGGCAGTTTTTTTTACCAATATCTCTTTATCTTTTGCAATCTTCAACTTTTTTTGTGCTTCCATATTTGAAGGGTCTAATTCTAATCCTATTTGATATACCTTGATAGCATCTGAAAAAGATTTTTTATCAAACAAGGCATTGGCTAGAATAAAATAAAATTTTGCACACTCTTTACTTTCATTTATTCTGCTATTCCCCGATAATTCGTTTAAAAACATTTTGTGCAATTCATAAGCTTCACTAATTTGTCCCTCAAAAAGTAATTTATCGCCCTGCTTTACGATTTGTACTTCACATTCACTAAAACCATTAATAGCTTTATCATAAAATTTGCTTTTGGGGAATCTATTAAGAAAACTTTTGTACTCCTTGAAAGAAAGGACGTATTTTTGTTCTGAAAATAATTTTTCTGCCTTATCATATTGTTTTTTATCTTTGCCCATATAGCCACAACCAACAAAAAATTCTACTGACAATAGAATTATAAAAAACATTCCCCAAATCTTTAAATTATTTTTCATATGATATATACCTTATAATTATTAAATTCATTGTATAAAAAAGCAACTAATCATCATTAGTTTTAAAAAGTTTTTAAGCTTTTTCTAAATTCATTTACAATGCCACTAACAGGTTTCATTTTTTTGGAGTCTTCAATAATTTTTAGGTTTAATTTAACTTTTAATTTTTTCTCTAATAGATTTTTCCATCTTTCCACATAATCACCAAATTCAGTTATCATTATGAACATGATTGCATTATCTATCACATTTGCCAAAATTAAATCTTCAATAATTTTTGATGTATTTACCCCATATTCAATTTCAACAATAATAATTTTATTTCTTTTCTTTAAAACTAAATCAGGTGTATATCCCCAATTACCCCTACCATTTTTTATTTCTTTTTCAAAAAATCTTTGATTAGAAATTTTCAGATTAAGACTAGTATCTTTATTTACTAGTTTTTTTATTACCTCAATAATTTGTTTATGTCTTTTTTCCATATATTTATTCTGTAGTATTCAGGAAAAATTGAGCAAATATAGTTTGACTAAGCGTGTTGATTATTATTCAAACCTTTAATAATCAGATTAAAAATAAAATTTAAGCTTTATTGCAAAAGTATTACATCGTGATTTTACATCTTTTCTTATCGAAATTCAATACAAAGAAATATAACCAACAGTTTTGTTTTAATAATTCGTGGTTAACTTTTTCTATGACAATTGTTAAATTTTAGGACTTTCTTGGTAGGATTTTTACTGAAATCGAGCATTAGAATGACCGGTTCAATTGCGGGAATTAACAAAATACGATATATTGTTAACATAGAGAAATCATACCTACACCGCAACGTATTTTTTAAAATTCTCCGCCTGTTCAAATATTTCTTTGAATACTTCATCTTTTGGTACAGGCGGATAACCGTGTTCGGCAAGAATTAATATCAAATCAACTTTTAATTCGGCTTTAATATCGTCTCTTTGCGACCAGTCCGTGTATTTTGCTTTATCGTCCACAATGTTTTTTACTGCTTGCGAAAGTTTAATCAATTTATCGTGCGGATATTCAAATTTATATTTCTCAGCAATGGCTTTTAGAATGTCATAAAATGCTTTTTCTTCAAAATCAATTCCTAAATCCATAAATGAATTGCGTTCTTTCTGCAAGTCTTTAAACAGGTTTGAAAATTGTTCAGCTACATCATCTAAAACATGACTTTGAAATACATCAAAATCCTTACGTTCATTGTAAACCTTAACCAGTTTTTAATCTTTTTGAAAAATCAACTCCCTTTATTCTGTTTGTCTTTTTAAATTCTTCAATGGCTTTGGTAATAACTTTTGCAGTAACTTTATTTTGGTGTTGGGAAGTTTATTTTATCAATCTTTGCCATGTATTCATCGCTAAAAATTTCGGCATTGTTCTTCGGGTCGTTCTTATCTAATTTAAATATTTCTTCAACTCCTTCGCTTATAAGGGCTTCCTGAATCATTTCCGTACACGTGTCATTCATCTGAGCAGTATCAGGTGCATCGCCTTTTGTAAGTTTGTGAATGATGGCTTTAATGGCAAAGTAAAAATGAATGTAGTCTCTTTCTTCTTCTGAAATTTCTTCACTGGAACAACATAAATCATAAGCAGAACGCAATTTTTTTACCATTGCACATAAATCGCTTTTCAATTTCATCGGTTAACTGAACATATTCGGCGGCACGATTTAAACAATCTAATTTCTGTAAGGGTGTGCCATTGAAATATGGCGTTAGTGTCGAACTTATGAAAGAATTTTGCCTAATAAATCTAATTGGTCTTTTACTATTACAACTGCTTTGTCTATATCCTCAAAATCATCACCGTGTACTTTTGAATACTTTTTAAGTGCAATATTCATATTGCCTTTGATGCCGATATAATCAACCACCAAACCCATTTCTTTGCCTTCGTAAACACGGTTTACCCTTGAAATGGTTTGAATAAGTGAATGTTGCTGTATAGGCTTATCAATATAAATAGCATCTAAGAACGGAACATCAAAACCTGTAATCCACATATCCACTACAATTGCGATTTTGAAATTGGATTTTGCGTTTTTAAACTGACGGTCGAGTTCTTTTCTATAATCTTTTGTGCCAAGCAAATCGTAAAACGCTTTTGGGTCGTCTTTGCTCCGGGTCATCACCATTTTAATCTTTTCAATGGGTTTTAGTTCTTTCTTTTCATCTTCGGTCAACTCAGCACCTTCATCACATTCTTTTATTTCAGCCCATTCAGGACGCAATGCAATAATTTCTTTATACAAATCATAGGCTATAGGGCGGCTCGATGAAACAAACATTACTTTTCCTATAACTGTTGCCCCTTCTTCGATTCGTGTTTCATAATGCTCTACAAAATCCTTAGCCAATAATTTCAAGCGTTTGGGGTCGCCCAAAATTACTTCCATTTGTGTAACAGCTTTCTTGCTTTCTTCTATCTGGTATTCATTTGTGCCTTCTTCGGCACACTTTTTATAGTATTCTTCAATTTCTTTCAGCTTTTCATCATTCAATAACACCTTGGCAGCCCTGCCTTCATATACAATTCTAACTGTAATTTCATCTTCAACCGATTCTTTCATTGTATAAGCATCAGCTACTTCGCCAAAAACATCCATTGTGGCATCAATGGGCGTGCCTGTAAATCCAACATAAGTGGCATTTGGCAATGAATCGTGCAGGTATTTGGCAAATCCAAATTTCTTAACCACCCCTTTATCGGTAATTTTTAACTTCTGGTCGAGATTAATTTGAGAACGGTGGGCTTCGTCCGAAATGCAAATTACGTTGTTCCTATTGGTAAGTAAGTCGGTGCTTTCTGTAAACTTGTGAATGGTGGTAAGAAACACGCCTCCACTGTTGCGGCCTTGCAGATATTGTTTTTAATTCTGCACGGGTTTCGACACTTATCACGTTATCATCGCCAATAAAGCTTTGGCATTGGTAAATTGCGCCGAAAGCTGGTCGTCTAAGTCGGTTCGGTCGGTAATAAGACAATTGTAGGGCTTGAAAAGTGCGTGCTTTTCATTAATAAGCGGGTAAGGAAAAGCATGTGTAAAGCTTTTGCCGCAACCTGTGGCACCAAAATAAGTTCCACCCTTGCCGCTTCCGTGCGGGCGCATATTTGTTTTAATGCTCTCGAACAATTTATTGGCGGCATAATATTGAGGATAGCGGCAAACAATTTTTATTTCATCTCTAGAGGTGTCAGGAAAATAAATAAAGTTACGGATTACATCGAGCAAACGCTGTTTGTTGAACAAGCCCTGAACCATTGTATAAAGCGAACTTAATACCATCTACTGCTTCGTCGCTTCGGCTTATTTTGCGCCATGCGTAAAAAAAATCGTAAGGCGCAAAGAGAGAACCCGATTTGTTGTTTACGCCATCGCTGATAACACAAAAGGCATTGTATTTGAATAATTCGGGAATATCACTGCGGTAACGCACGGTTAACTGTTCATAAGCCTTTCTTATGGTTGTGTTTTCCTTTACGGCACTTTTAAACTCTATCACTACCAACGGCAAACCGTTGATGTAAACAATGGCATCGGGGATGCGTTTTTCATATCCCTGTATTTCGAGTTGATTAACAATTTTGTAAATGTTATTGTCCTGCGCCTGGTAAAAGGTTTTTGGTTCTGCGGCCATTCTTATTTCATGGCTTACTGCATCGCTTTGTATATTTCCAATGGTTTTAAAATCTATTAACTGAATATATAAATCTTTTTGGGTGCGGTCTTCACGTTTTAACACAAACCCATCGGCAATGAGTTTCATTATGGCTTTGTTGCTATCGTAAAGGGCAGAACTTGGAAATAAGTCGAGTTTACGGATGATAGAATTTACTTCATTTAGGGTAATATTATCGGCTGCATATTGGTTTAGAAGAAACGTTTTGAGGTCGTCACGCAACAGTACATCAGCCATTTCTTTGTGAATGGTTTCGCCGTTGCAGTGCTGTATATGTTCTTCTGCAAATAATTCTATGACGGCGTGTTCTAAGGTTTCTTCTGTGAATTTCATTTTTAGTTTTCCATGGTCGCAAGTTTTGAAAGTAAAATATTTTGAAGTTCAATCAGCTTTTTATTTTGCGTTAGAAGATTTGTATTCATTGAATTCAATCTTGTCAAAAGTGCTAGAATTTTCTTTAACTACATTTTTCTCTGGAATAATTACTTTGATTGCATAAACAGTATTCTATTTAGTCCTGGGACAGCCGACTATTTTCATTCAAGCTTTTCAAATTTAGTTTTTGCAAATAGGTCATAAGTAAATATTCAATGGGATTTGCATTCTCTCCCTTTAATGAATAAGCCGTATCAATGCAATGCGATGGCTCTGCTTCATAAATAAATTGTTCCGATTGAACCCTTTCTTCCGACAATAATTGTTGGCTCATTTGCCAATGCTTTATTGCAAAAACCAAATTGTCCTGCCGAACTATAAACTTTAATTGTTCCGTTTACCTTTCACCATTAGGAATTGCTTTGCCATAATTCAAAATCAAAATTTCACCTAATGTTCCATCTGTCCATCCCTTCGGAATTTCCTTCTGCAATTCCTCGTTATACTCCATTTCGCCACCATTGCTTTTATATGGCTTTCCGTTTTCGTCAGGAAATTCAAAATCAACAAACCATTGCTTGTAAATTGCCTGTGCGGTTTCTTCAAGTTTTTGAATGAGTTGGTTGTTGAGTGTTATGCGGTTTATGAATGACGTTGTATTCTTTTACAATTTCATTTTGTTTATCAGGGTGAGGGAATAGGTAAGTGTCATTTCGCAAAGTCTTCCAATCCAAACCTCCACGAACATCAGCATCTGTGTAAAACCAAGCATTCCTGTCAAATTCTTTTCGCGCAAACCACATCATTAAGTATTCTGGCAAAAGAACTTCTTGTGTCTATAATTTCAAAAACATCATAAGCAGGTGAAACAATAAAATCTTCTTCGCTTCTTGAATAAAGCAACAGGCAATCTGTAATCTCTACCAACGTGCATTCGTATTACAAGCAAACTGTTTTTGCTTACAATTTTATAAGTTGTCATATCTGTACCTACGATGTTGGCTACAGAAGGCATAAATTATTTATCAATATTAATGCCCAATAAAGTTGTTTCTTTAAGCTCTATATTTCGAATATCTACTATCACTAATATAATCGCCTATCCGTTTATAATTTGATTTCATAACCCAGCTCTTTAAAAACGGTTAGTAAATCGTTTTTTGATTGCTGCTTCGGCTTTCAGCAATTCGGCAAATTCTGTTTGCAGGGATTGCATTTTTTCATCAAAATCAATGTTTTCATCACGGTTTACAAACTCAATATATTTGCTTGGCACTAACGAAAAATCTTTTTTCTCAACTTCTTCAAACGATGCACTATAACAAAATTCAGGTGTGTTCTGATATGTTGTTTTCAAATCGAGTTTGTTGCCAATTATGAAAGGCACCTGTAGTTTTTTAATATCGTCATCATGCAAACTGAATATATTTTTTTTCAAAAGGTATCACCCATTTGGCGTAAATCCATAAACAAAATTTCCTTTTGACGGTCCGGTATTTCTTAATTTCACCGTTTTGTTCAATGGTTCTTGCCTTTTTATTTTTGTTCAAAAACCAAAGTGTAACGCTTATGTTGGTGGTATAAAACATATCTTGGGGTAATACTAACAATGGCTTCAACCAGATTGTTTTCAATCAGTTTTCTGCGAATTTTGTATTCTGTGCCTCCGCCAGTTAATGCGCCATTTGCCAAAATAAAACCCGCCACGCCATTTTCGGAAAGCTTTGCAACCATATTTAAAATCCAAGCATAATTTGCATTGCCTGTGGGTGGTACATCATATCCACTCCAACGTGGGTCGTTAGTTAATTCGTTATCGGCACGCCATTGCTTTTGATTAAATGGCGGATTGGCCATTATATAATCGGCTTTCAGGTCTTTGTGCTGGTCTTTAAAAAATGTATTTTCGGGCATATCACCTAAATTGGCCTGAAATACCTCGTATGGCAAGATTCATTTTTGCCAGTTTATATGTTGTGGCTGTATATTCTTGACCGTATATAGCAATTTCTTTTGTATTCCCGTGGTGTGCCTGAATAAATTTTATAGATTGAACAAACATACCGCCCTGCCGCAGGCAGGGTCGTATATTTTACCTTTGTAGGGTTCGATCATTTCGGCAATCAAATTTACAATGCTTTTGGGTGTATAAAATTCACCTTTACCCTTACCCTCGGCTAATGCAAACTTGCTTAAAAAGTATTCATATACACGGCCTACAATATCCTGCTGTTTGTCTTTGAGTGTATCAATATTGTTGATAGTATCTAACAGTGATGCCAGTTTGTTACTATCAATTCACTCTTGAATAATAGTTATCAGGTAAAGCACCTTTAAGGCAGGATTGTTTTTCTCTACGGTGAAAAGCTGTGTCTATTTTAAGAGCAATATCATTTTGTTTGGCATTTTTCATAAAATTCCAACGGGAAATTCGGATAAATAGAATACATTTTTCATGGTGTAAAACTCAACCATGTCGGTATATTTTTCTTTGCCATCGGCAATCAGTTCTTTTCTGCGTTCTTCAAATTTATCGCTTGCAAACTTTAGGAATATTAATCCAAGTACTACGTGTTTGTATTCGGAAGGTTCAACAGAGCCGCGAAATTTGTTTGCCGAGTCCCAAAGTGATTCTTCAATGCTAATTTGTTTTCTTATCTTTGTTGGTTTTTTCATAATTTATTGCACGTAATCCATACTAAAATAATTATATATTTAGAACCTTATATCTTAAGAAGATTATACTTTATTGTAAATAAAAATCAATGATAGTGATGTGTTGGCTATATATACAGGTAATTATTAAGTAAGAGATTGATGTATGAGATATCCGATTAATTTTTTCAATTCTGTTTCATCATAAACAAACGGTTTATGATAAACTTCCGGATATAGTTGGTTCCGTCGAGCAATGTTATTACGTAAGATACCCCTTTTTTGCAATACCTAAATATCTAAAATTCCAATAAGCTTACTTTAGGAGAAGTAATTGCTTTTCTAAGTCAATTAGATAATTCAGGCTAACCTGAATTCAATATAGTTCAGTTTGGCTTTGAAAGAGGCATTGCCTTTGTCAGGCTTTATAGTCATTTTGATGCTGGTTGTACCGGAATATTTACAGCTACGACTTCCTTTTGAAATGTGCTGCCATCCGGGGTGAAGTTGTATTCTTGCCTTACCAATTCCTTGTGCTTTGTTCCCGCATTGGTTGCTGCTTCAAGGAGTATCTCCTGGGTTTGGGTATCATTGGTTTCCTCAATTTCGTAGACGATTCCTGTGATATGTTGTGCTGCGCAAAGTTAAATATAAGAACCTGTGGACCGGAAGTACCGGCAATCCATTGATAATTCCCTCTGCCGCGGCTCCCATCAACCAGATTATCAATGGGATGACCTTCATCTTCTGATGTGAAGATGACTACAGCATTGCTAACCAAATCAAGGGTGTGCCCTTCTTTCAGATCTTTCATTTCTTCGGGATTGGTTGCAAGACGCTTACGCAATTTTCTGTTCATTTTTTTTCTTTGAATACTTTTGTTAAGAGAAGAGAATCTTTTAAGTTAATTTCAAAACGATTACTATCAAAATCATTTGAAGATGGAAGTTATCAAAATATCAGAGCTGTCCTCATATTTTTATACTTGTTTCCCAAAATATTTATTCTTATTTGGTGTCCATAAATCTGTCCCTGAATCAAAGATTCCTATTGCTTGTGCCAATTTTTCTATTTTTTTGTCAACAAACTGCTCCTCAAGAGAAACGACAAATTTTGATTTGCTATTTTTAATTTCTCTACGACATTTTTCTAGTAGCATTTGTCCAAAATCTTTCTTCGATATTTTCGTTGGAAATGCTTCAACAATTTCAATAAATATTTTCTCTACAATATCCTGTGTAATTGAATTATCCTCTAAAAGTTTTAAATAAAAATATTCCCACAACATTAAATGCTGTTTGAAAGGGGACGCCATATTCTTCTGATAGAGTAAGGGGGAAATTTAGTTTTCGAATATTTTCAGGCTTAACAATTTTTATTCTCCCATCGCCAAATACAGCTTTTTCAATATCATCTGAAGTTAAGCGTTAAAAACCAAAAACGATAAGAAGACAAATAACCAAAAAAATCCAGGTATTCAGTAAAACCGACTCGTTTTTCCTCGTAGAGCACTTTAATAAAGCCAATGAAGAGAAATATTCCGGCGCTTTTTTCTTTGTTTCAAATTCATCCATCTTTAGAAACAGAAAATCTTCAGTCATAACCGGCAAGTTTTCTTTTTGTGCCAATATACAGGCATCGCTTAACTCATCGGGGATTCTTTTTTTCCGAAAAACAATCCGTTTTATTTGCTGAAGAAATAACACTGATGCTTTTTGGATTTGATTTAAGTAATTTGATGCTCGAAATAAAGTTAGATCGAATTAAAATCTCTCTTATCTTTCTCAACGGACGAAATAGTTATCTTACCTTGAGCATATCCCATATGACCAGTTTGACCTGCAGCGTATCGAAATTTATCTGTAGTATTGGCTAAAAAATTTATTACAGATTGGGGTACTTTTAATATTTGGCAAATGCGGATGAATTCTTTGAATTAGCCCTATTTCCGACAAAAACATAGCTGATGTCCCGTCAATATAAAATGGCATTTTCTGGTCAATAACTTTTTTTGCGATTTCTTTTTGTTTCTCGAATTCTTCACGATTACCGACGCTAAAATGAATAAAACCTTTGTTTTCATGTTGGATGTGCCCAATGGCATTTGTAAGTCCACCTTCACTAACAGCCAGCATAGCCAATGGAACATTGTTTTTACAATATATCTCAAACAGTGGCCCTGTCCTTGTATTTGAATCTTCAAAAAATTTCAGTAAATTCTGGATATCGATAGTTCCCTCTTTTTGAGGAATTTCGATGATTTGCACACCATTCAAGATCATCTTCCTTAGACAATTTTTTAAAATTCTGAACGGTCTGCCATAAAATATACTTGTCTATTGGGAATATATTTTCTCTATTTCCTCCTTAGCTGGCCCGAACCATATTCATTTTCAAATACAATCTTGTCCTCCAACTTTCTTGTCAACATAAAGGACGAGTACTTATTATTTGTTTCAGTGATTTGTAAAGCATCCAGCTCGTTTTCATGTCCCGATGAAATACCATTGATCTTTGTTGCTTAAGTTTTACAAATGTATTTTTTTGAACTTTATTTAATGAATTTAAGTTCTAACTTAATTTGGTTTTCTATTTCTATTGTCATTACAAAAAATGCAGTCTTGCATATTCTTCTGAAGAAAGATACTTTTTTTATTTTTACCCCTTCGATTACTGCATTTAAGCCTTCTCCGGGTTCGTTATTTTTAAGATATACTTCTGTCTCAACACTAACCTATATATTCAAAAGATGGATTTGCTAATCTATATTTTCAAGTATTTCTTTGGCCTTTTTAAAGCTTGTCATCAATCTTTCCTCTCTTAAAACAAGCAAGAATCTACTTGCTAAGAAGAGCTTCTCGTATTTTTCTTGATTTAAAATATTTTCAGCTGAATCTTCAATTAACAACTCTTCTCCTATTTCTATGACTTCTGGATATTTTTTAAGATTAATGTATACATTAAGTAATTGAGCTTTTAGGTGGAATGACTGTTTTCCGTCTTTCTTTTTCTTTTTCCAATAGTCTTATCAATATTGTTATTTCAAAATCCCACGCTTGTTTTTCTTGAACTATTTGTAAGATCGGCTTCCACATCCAAATAGTTCAAATCTTACAAATCAATTTTTTTCAAAATTCAAAAGCCTTGTCAAAATCTTCTCGTCATAATGTTAGCAATATGCGTAGTTTTTCTTTTTGGATATTTTTTCGTCTGGGAGATTTTCAATTATTTTCTGTTCTTAAATCAGGAATGCTGTTTTCGTGTGTTGGCTATAATAACTGCAAATTGATTATTGTATTCTAGTAATTCTAAAATTTTTCATAATTATTATTCTCAAGTTCATTTATGAAAGAAAGATATTTTTGATTATTAATTTCCTTAAAAAACTTTTTCCCTTAGTGAATAATATGTCCTTTATATTAAATTGAGAAATAAGCTCTTTCAATAGCTTCATCAGAAATATTATTTTTTAGAGATTTTTAGATATTCTAATAAGCGATTAAAGTCATTATCCGGCAATGAAATAAACATTAACAGGAGTATTGAACATAATTTGTTCAATATGCCTGTCAAAATAACAAGATATTGATAGTTGGAAAGTTTCTTGTGTTATCCTTTCTAAGCTCTGGATAATTTTCTTGTACAAAATGAAATATATTTTTTCTGTATTCAAAATGGCATTATTTCTTGGGCCGATGTCTCCAGATTCAGAAATTTCTTTTCCACTTTTTCTATCTCGTCTAATAACTCTTGAGATTTTGGCAATCTTTGTGGAAGCATCTTGGCTTGAGAATATCCTTTGTTCACTATAATTGATAATTTAACAACATAATTGCTGAACCTATCTGGGTTTAAATCGATGGATTTTTCTATAAAACTTCCGGCATTTGCATTGTTGCCCGAATCTTCAAAAACCAATCCATATAAACGATAATAATTTGCTTTTATTTTTGGTTGTCTGTAAACGATTTCTCGTCCAGATATTGGGTATCGATTTTTTCTCCAAGATGAAAATTTCTGACTAATTGCTCTAATTTTAATAGCCAATGATTACTGTCGATGCTATTTCGGCCTTTTTCAGAATTCATTATTTTTATCAAAGTCTTTGTCATTTAAATAGATTTCAGCCAAATAAAGCAGGGGACGAGATCATTCGGATATCTTTTAGATATCATTTCATATTTTTCCTTGGTTTCATCTACTTTTTCGAATTTTTGAAATACTCTGCATTCTAAAATTTCATATTCTAACTGACAACTCCCTCATCTTCAACGCCGTAATTATCCCCTCGACTTTTTCCAATATTTTTTGTGCAAAATTCGCATTTTCCCTATCAAGTTCGGTTTTAACTTTCTCAGATATTTGTAAGCATTTGAGACAATTGTCTCTTGATCTGATATTAAAATCTAGATTTATAATATCTTGTTCCTTTAGCTGGAAAAATATGCTCTCCAAATTTTTGCTAAAAAAAGCTTAAATTCAATATTTGAATTACTTTCTTTTAGATTAGATATTGCTGCTTCAAGTGACGGAATCAGAACCACTATATTTATCATTAAAAACGAAATTATATTCTTTTATTTGTGATATTTCCGCCCATTTGCTTTTAAGCTTTTGAAAATCTTCTTTTAGTTTTCTTATGGCTTTGATACTTTTACTTTTGGGATTTCTGGAGCATAGACTTGATAATAAATACCAACACTTTTTCTGTAACCATCGTTTCCAGCCTCACCTTTATTCCCGTAAGGTCTTATTTTTTGATAGTCTAGGAAAAGCTTTTTCCATAATATCTTCGAAAAAGCTTTGGAATTCAGTTCCAGTCTTTGAATGAATTTGAATCCTGAATTGGAGTGATAAGTAATGTTTATCAAGTGGTTTCATGTGTAATTATGATATTTTATTATTTTTAAAGATTTTTGTTCAATGATTGCAATATGGTTACAAAAATATTTTCAAAAACTTTTTTCTGATTACATTTCACAATTATTCTTTGACATTATATCTTACTGAATGTGCCCTGTGTAAATTATAGTTTTTAATATATTCTTTAGCGAGGTCTTTTGATTGGATTATCAATAAATTCTCTGCATTCTTGTATTCTGCCGCTGTCGTAAAGTTAAAACTACCGGTGATTACTACCTCGCTATCAATAATCATTACCTTATTATGTGCTATAACATGTTTTCTATCAATAAAAACAGGGATGTTTTCTTTGTATAGAAGGCTAATCATGGAATATTTTGCTGATTCTTGGGATTTGTCGGCTATTATCTCTACTGCAACTCCTCTCTTATAGGCATCTATTAATGCTTGTGCAATTGGCTCAGATGTAAAGGAATATGCTTGAACAAGGATTGTAGTTTTTGCATCTTTTAAAATCTTAACAATTGCTTCTGTGCAACCGCCATTAGGACTGAAATATACTTGTGTTGGAATGGATGATAAGGAGAGTTCAGTAGAAAATGAACGGTAAGGTACTATGAAAATACCAAACAAAGCAATACATATAATTAATTTTTTTAGTTTTGCAGTCACTATACCCTACCGCCTCTATTATTCATGCTTGTTCATAAAACGTTCTATAATTTTATTTTAATATTTGTTTCATTTATAATTGCTTCCCAAAAGCCGTCAACGTGCTTTATTGAGGCTATTGTTTCATCAATTTTGTGTTGCAAGGTTTTTACATGTCTTTTGTTTAATGTCTGCCAAGGCTCAAAAAAATTACGCTTTATTTCAAAAACAAAATTAATTCCCATCAATGCTTCTTTATTAAATAGTCCGGTATATTTATCATCTGTTAGCGGATTATTTTTCTTTGATTTTACAATTTCAAACCCGGCATTAAGTCCTAATATAAAAAGTTTTTGCTCTGGTGTTAATTGTTTATACATGAAAATTAAATATTTCTTATGTTCATAAAACGTCCGTATATCTTACACCTACTTCAATTGTCGCTATTCCGTCAGGGGCGCAACTGGTTATTTTAACACCCCTTTTTCTTACACCATATTTACATGTCATCTGATTATCAATTTGGTTTCCAAATCGATTACACGATTTGCCATTACTAAAAGTGCCCCACTAATCAATAAATCACGTTCAAGTGGTTTGGATGGAATTTTTTCTAGGGGGACAGAATCTGATACCATTTTTGCTACTTTAAAAGCATGTTCGATACTCATATTTGGTTGGTTAAATTTTTTCATCACCCCTCCTTCGATTCAAATCAGAACTAATAATCTTCGCAAAAACTGTTTAAGATATCAACAGCACAATTAACGTCATAATCATCCATTAGAACGTGGATATCTTATAAATTGAATTTCTCCGATTGAATCATATTTTTTCTTTTTCTAATGATTTTATTATACTCTTTTGTAGTGAAAAAACAAGAAATGTTTGCCGGCAGGCAGGGATGTACCGAGTTCAAGCATATAAAAGAAAAAGTTGTTTTTTTAAGTCAATGGGTATATAATAACTATGATTTCGCTACCTTCCTGACAAAACTTAAAAGAACTTACCCGAATGTAACAGTGCTTCACCAAATTCCTATAGGAGGATAATCATGAAAACAGATATTGCAGTCAAAGAATATTTAAATTTCCATCAGGCGAATTCGTCAGCGGCCACATTCAGAAATTATGAGGCATTTTTATCTCTGTTTCTGTTGCAGCCAGAATTCAAGGAACGGGAAGTTGAGTCAATCAACTCAAATGAAATTCATCAGTTCCTTGAACAAAATTCCAATACCTGCAAACAGAGCACAAAACATCTGAGGTTTACACAACTAAAAGCGTTTTCCAATTTTTGTATCAATATCCTGGATATTGATATGAAAAATCCTTGCGACACTTTGCTGCTCAATAAGACTTATCGCTTGAGCCGGGCTGTTTCAAGGATTATTATCAACAAAGAGGTGGTCGATGAAATAATCTATAAAACAACAAAAATACGGAATAGACTTTTGCTTGAATTACAAGCGAGAAGCGGTATGAGGATTGGTGAGGTGTTGAAACTCTGTCCGAAAAATATTGAAAGCCGAAGAATTACTATTGAAGCGCCTAAAAGTGGCAAAGAGGTTGAATTTGCTTATCTTCCTGCTTCTATCGCTGAAAAACTTAATCATTACATAACGCAAAAGCAAATACAGCAAGACCAGAGAATATTTAATATTTCATACGCCGCTGCAAGATATATCGTTATAAAAGCAGGACAACAATTAGGCGTTGTATTAAGGCCTCATGACCTAAGAAGATATTCAGCGACCTATGCCAGTAGAAGCGGAATACCTCTGGAAGTTGTATCTAAAGTTATTCTACGACACCAAGACTTAAGAACAACGCAGCTCTATCTTGGTAAAATCACTGAAGAAGAAGCATTACATTGGGTAGATAGTTTGCATAACAGGTAATCTTAAGTGCAAAAACCTAATATGAGTAGGTCTCCGCCAGAGGTAATTCTGAATAAAAATTTATGCTTTCTGTTTAACGCGGAAAAATGCGCGGAGATTTGCAAGTTATGAGAAGATTAACTTGTATTTCTACTTCAAAATGATTACTATAAAAGATGTTGAAAACTGGAGAAATCATACATACAAAAATAAGCTTATCCATTACTTTTCATTAACAATTCTGAAGGTATTTTATTTCTAATAATATCCCATTCTTCTTCGTAGATACCATGAATCTCATTTTTTTTATTTCTTCAAGAGATAAGAAACAAAATTTGTTTTTATCTGATATATTTATTGATTTTAAGTATTCATTGAATTTTGGAAGTGTTTTTCCGGGTGCTATAAAATCATTATTATGTCATTTGGGTTTATGCCTTTAATGGCATCTTGTAATGTTAAATATTTTTGTTTATATTTGAATTTTTTGGGAGTAGTAGCAATAGCACTAATATCATCGCTCATTTTATGCCAAAATTGCTTTTTTGTAAAAAGTTTAAGTATATTTTTCTAATTGATTTTTATTAAAAGATTCAGAATCGGTTTTAAGCTGTACTGCAAATATTGTTTTGGATTCTTTAGACCAAGCCATGTAATCAATATTGGTAGTATGGTTATTTATTTCTTTCTTTAAGGAAACTCTGGCACAATTAAATCTATTTTTATTTTATCGTTTTTATATTTTTCTTCCAAAATATCGCAAAAAGAAATTGATGAAAATATCAAATCTTCGCTCAAACTGATATTTTGGGTATTTTTTACTATCCACCAACAAGGTTAGCAATGCTTCCCAAAAATGACTCTGACATTTTTATCCTCCTAACCAAACCTATTTATCTTTCTACTCTCATTGTAATTGATGTAAGTAATTTCGCCTGTTCCATTGGCAATTGTATCTCTAAATTATTTATTATCGGTTCGTCTGTTATTATAAAAGTATTATATCTATCATCGACATAGAAAGGCAAATATATCCCTTCAATGTCAGGATTTTCATAAATATCAAAGGGGGTATACTCATCAATCGTATTTTTATCTTTATCCTTAAAATAACAAATAATTTTTAGTTTATTTAAGCGGTCGTTAAAATATTTATTCAAATGATATTCATCTTCTTTTTTATCATCTATTTCTTCAATACCAGACTCATCATTATATCGAGCAAACGCCATATAATATAATACATAATGAACGGGATAGGCATACTCTTTATCGTTTTCTTTATAGTAATTATCATCACGATATTCACCACCAGATAAAGATTTTTTGAACTTTAAAAATATCTTTTTTTACCTGTTCATTAAAGGATACTTTTACCTTTACATAGTAACACTATCGGGAGTATTTAAATCTGTTGAAATCCTAGGTTCACCTATTTTAAATATGAAATCCTTTCTTGCTATTTCATCAACCATATTATCAAGCATCTTTATAGCATTAGTTTGAAAAATCTTCTTTTCTTAATTTGAGAAAAAGCTTTAGCAAACATACTCTCTCCGGATACTTTCTTTTGAAAAGTAAGCATAATTATCTTGAGCTGATTTGTAATTCGGGTCAACTTGAGTTGCCTTTTTGAATAGTTCCACTGCTTTTTTAATTTGCTTATCATCTATTGCATTAATACCCTCGCAATTATATTGATATGCTGTTAGGCTTTCAGTGGGATTAACTTTTATTTTTTCTTTTTCTTTTCGCCCAATACTATTTTTACACTGTCCATTAAATTAAGTGCAATATCATCTTGTAACTTAAAAATATCAGACATAGCTCCAGTTATCTCTTTTGTATTAATTACCTCTCCTGCTCCAACATCTACGAATCTCGCATCTACTTTTAGCTTGCGGTTGTTCAATTTGATAGGAGCCAAGAACCATTATATCAACACCCCGCATTTTACCTTGTTCAACTGCGGTTTTTTAGATCAACAATACCAGAGTATTGAAATTTAATTTCTTCTAATATTTTTGATAACTGCTCTCTTTCAATGACGGTTATTTCGCTTACATTAGCAAGTTTCGTAGTTAAAGTTTCCGAAAATGAGCGCCTATCCAGTTTTTGCTTTCATCACCAGTGATATTTTGAAATGGGATTACTGCTATGTTTTTGGAAAATACAGGACAATTATTTAATAATAAAAATCCAAAAAACAGTATTAATATTTTTCACATTTAACCCTCATTTTTATTTTACAGAATCCATTATTTTCTGTGCGGATTTTTCTACCAATGTGTCCAAGTCAGAAACATTGTCCGCTTCGTTCTACAACACCACCTATTATTTTCACCCGTTTCTACTTTTACAAGTCGTATAGTCAAAAGAACTTTTCCTTCAAATACAGAAAAGCTCCCAAACACCATAACATTGGCACCGAGCATTTTACCTAATTGAATCGCTGTATTCGCATCTATTATACCAGAATATCCTAATTTTATTTCTTTCAACATATCATCCATTCTATTTCGCTCTACTAACTTAAATCCTTTGCTAGACGACATCTTCGCACAAATCAAGTCAGAAAGTGTTATACTCATTTTATCCATACTAGTATCAGAACTATTATTTTTAAATGGGATGATTGCAATTACTATATCTGCTTTATGGATTTCTGGTATACCTTGAGTTGAAACAGCTATTTTCCCCCTTATCAAAAGCATCCTGCTTAACAACACTTTTTGAGTTGCACAACCTATTAAAACACACAATACTAAAAACAACACAAAATATTTTTTCATAATTCTTTTTAGTATTACTTCTGCATTCAATTTTTTATTTCTTTTAGTTGAAAATATCTTGTTGCATCTTCAAGTATCCCACTACCATCATCTATTGCTATTAAATCTAAAGATAATTTCAAGTTGCTATTTCTTCGGCTTGCGTATTAAGGAAAATAATGTTACCTTCTATACTGGGTGTTCCGGTACAAGGTTATATAAACTTGCAATACTTTGTCCAATATATTCCATTTTTATTAAATCTAGCAACACCTATGTGACAATAGGTTATGAAATTAGTAGATTCATTCTTTACTTGCAAATCCATAGTAGTATTTCCAGTATGCCGTTGATCAATTTTTAACACACTAGCTTCAATAATTAGATTTTGTTCCTGATTTTGTGAATCTTTACCCTTACATGATACGATAGTCAACGATCAAAATGACAATTAAAGACTTGACATACGGTTTAATATTCATAATTTTCCTCCGTGAAAAAAACTGTCACTTCATATTTTTTATTTATGCTCTCATTTTTTGCAAGACTTCCATTCAAACATGTAATAATCAGAGTAAAATTTAAAATTCAAACTATGCAATATGTTTACATTGTGATTTTACATCTTTTTTAAGTATTTTCAACTAAAAAATCAAGTGTTTTAAACTATCTTTCAAATCCTTTTGAAATTCCTTTTTCCTTTTCCATATTTCTGATAACTCTCTGTTCCATTTCAGGGACATCTTTTAATATCTCTGTGCTACTTTCGCCTGAAAGAAAACGTGCAGCAGCAATCCGGCTATCAGGCGTAAGCGACACTTTACTCCATACCGCTTCGCCTTTTTCACTATTTAAAAAAGCAGAAATAGTGTTTTTTTGCTCATATTTTATTTTGTATCTCTCAACAACTTCCCAATGACCGCCTTTGTCGAGACCGATGCGATTTATTTCTGTCTTCTTTAATCAAAAAGTGTCTCAATGGGAACGGTTAAAAATTCTTTAATCGGAATTCCACCCGCACCAACTAATAATTTTTTATTTACATTGAACTCTTTTGAAAAAAGTTCAATCCCCGGCAGATTCACTTTTTTTCTACCGCTTTTTACTTCAACGGCAATTATTGTTTTACCTTTACATATTACGAAATCAACCTCACGGTTATTCCCAGCCCAGTAAAATAATTCTATGCCTTTTCCTTTTATCTTATTTAATATTGTAGCGCCAACCGAAGATTCTACGATGTCCCCAGAATTCACTGTTTTTCTTTGCTTCTGAAAAGGAAATACTTTGCTGAGCAGTCATCAAAGCTGTATTCATTGTCTGGAATTTGGGGCTTGAACCGCGTTGGCGAACTTTTTGTCCGGCATACTTGGATAAGCCGGCTACCAAACCTGCACTTTCAAGCAATTTCAAATAATGAGCAAGGGTAACCGTATTGCCGGCATCCTGCAGTTGTCCAAGCATTTTCTGGTATGAGAGTATTCGTCCGGAATACAAACACCCTAATTCAAAAACCCGCCGCAACAACATTGGTTTATCTATCCTTGTCATCAACAAAATATCCTTCGAAATTGTAGTTTCTATCAGAGAATCTTTAATATAGTTTGCCCACCTCATTGGATTGTTTATCAACTTGGCACTGCCGGGATAACCTCCCGTAATATATATACTCGTCAACATCCCAGCCGAATGCTTTTTGCATTTCTTCGAACGACCAGTGAGTAACATTGATTGTTTCGAATCTTCCTGCAAGACTTCTGTCAATCCTTTTTCAATTAATAAAGGAGAAGAACCAAGCAGAATAATATACAATTTATTCCCTTTGTGAGTGTCTTCATCCCACAAGTGTTTTACTGCCTCCGACCATTGGGGAATTTTATGAAATTCATCTTAAAAACCAGCAATGAAGTTTGAGAATTTTTACTTAACGTAAATCGCGAGGTTTCCCACTGTTGCTCTATCCATGTCCGGTTTTTAGTATCGGTTCATCGGCAGAAGCATACCGGGATGGAATTTTTGTTGCATCCATCACCTGCTTTGCAATTGTAGTTTTACCACATTGTCTGGGCCCGGTTAAGACCTGTATAAACTGTCTCTTTTCTTGCAATCTTTCTAAAATTACATCAACAGCGTCTCTGTTAAACATTTGTATCCTCGATTGATTTCAATTTACTCAATGCCCTCAGTAATTTTACCTCAATACATTGAACAATGTCAATAGGTTTAATCAACATTGGCATTTTCCTGTTGCTTGTATTGGCAAAATTTATTGTCTTTTGAAATCATAGCTCAAATCGTTGGCAATAAGTCAACTCTTTTGCCAATAATTTGATTACTTCCATGTAAGGTATTGCTTTTGTCGTTTTACCCCTCTATCCGCCTGTTCTAACACCACCTATCCCGGTATCAAAACTCTTAAAACTCTGTTAAAATTACTTTTTGTCTTCGGTGGTTTTATTATACTACTTCATAGTTAAAAATCAAGGAGGGTGGGTTACTTTGCGGTATGTACTATCATCGTTTTTATCTTTCAAAACCTTTTGAATTTTCTTTTCCCTTTCAATATTTTTTATAAC
>CAVSHK010000012.1:0-4128 GCA_963727705.1 uncultured Bacteroidota bacterium | reverse complement strand
CGCTCAAAAATTATTTAATCAAGTTCCAATTATCAAGAAAATAACTCATTTCGTGATCCATATTTCCAAGATAAATTTTGCCCTCGCGAAATTTAACATTCAACGCATATCCGGTATTATTATTTACTGTAAATATCGCTCTTTCTTTTATTTTCTTTTCAACTTCGTTTGAGGGCAAAATTAGAAAACTATTTTTCGATCCATCTCTCAAAACTAAGATATAAAAAATATTTCCTTGATTAAACCTATCAAATGATTTTTTTCGTATATGAAACGGATAAGTATCAAAACTATTTTTGCGCGCCGTCTTGACTTGAACACCAAAAAATTTATTTTCTTTTATCGCAGAAATATCTACTCCAACATCAACACTCATTATGCTGGCATTAAATCCACGAAAGAGCATCTCGCTACAAACTAAATGCTCACCTCCTTTTCCAGTATAGCCACCTTCTATAACAATTTTTTCCTCTTCTTCTTTCTCTGCTTCAATAATTTTTGGTGTTTGTTTGATTTCTTTTTTATTTGGATTAAGCGCAAAAATTCCTCGGTCTGTTCTAATAAAATCAGACCCTTCGGCTTTAGAGTTTATATCAACCGTTATAACGGCGTTCATCGTGCGTTCCGGATTTGCTCCTTCTGTTTCTAAAATTCCAGATTCCAATGCCTGCCTCGTTATCTCGTTATAATGTAGGGGCGTCTTAGCCTTTTTTAAAATATCAATTGCTGATTGTTTAAAAGTATTCATAAATATTTTTTAACTACAAACTACATAGTGCAAATACTCCACTGTTTTTTGCGCTGTGTAATTTCTATTTTCTGATTTATCTGCCTTAAACCGGTTATATTCCTTCGTAAAATTCCCATATTTGCCCCTTAAGCTCATTATTTCTTTAATATCCTTCAAAGTCATTAAACCCTCATTGTTATAGCTTAAAAAGATATATTTTGCTTTTGCTTTCAAGATCAAGTCAGTAAATGCTTTTTTTACTTGTGATCTTGAACAATAGAGTGATTTTTGATTTTGATATTCGCGTAAACCTGTTTTTCCGTGAATTTTTGGGTTATCATATTTTGCGATTGTTTCAAGCATATGATAATTTGTCGCATATTGCCTTTGGTTATATGGCGGATCTAAATACAAAATATCGCCCTCAATTTTTCCTACTACATTATTTATATCCTCATTAAAAACTTCGTGGATTTGATCATTAATTATCAATTCAGCAGGTTTTAAAATCAAATTATTTTGTGCTGATTTCTTAAGTTTTTTTAGAAAAGCACCGTATACAGAAGCTGTATTTGCATATTTATCGATTGACTCAACTAAACTTGTGATTAAAAAATAATATTCATCATCGGAAACTATTTTTTCTTTTTTCCATTGTTCAATTTTTTGGCGAATAGAATCGCACCTCATTCCATTTTCATCGGAAAAATACTGTCGTGGTTCTTCTTTATCTTTTGTTCCACCAAGACAATAATTTTTATAAATAAACCCCTTTACTCCTTTTATGTTTGATAAATAATTACAAACAAAATTTTTCCGATTTTTTATATCAATATTTTTTAATTTAGGAATTTCTTTTGTTAATTTTTCAAAATTTAATTCCTTGTGGTTTCCAATATAGTGTCTATTTAAAACATAACTGTAATATTGAATATCATTAGCAATTATTTTATAACCTTTCCTCTTAAAATAACTTCCAACAATTCCTGTCCCAGCAAATAAGTCGCAAAAAGTATGGCAGTTTTTATCAACCACTTTATTTATGGATTCTTCCAGAAATTCTAATAATGATAATTTACTGCCGATATAATTCATAATTAATAATTTATTTTTTCAAAAACTAAATCCTTATTTTCTAAATGATATTCAATATACTTCAGAGCATGACACCTTCGGGAATTTCTGGTATTAAAATCGTTGAAAGTATCAATAATTTTTTGATATCTTTGAGTGGTTGTCGTCTATCTTTTTTGAAACCAAAAGGGGCTGAATGTCGCTTTGCCTATTCGGAGTGTAATATTGCTCTATCCAGTCAATATATCTCTGTATCTGCTTCGTATTTATTATGTCCGCTTCCACCGACTTTCAATTCTATCGGCAACAAAATTCTTTGATTATTTTGAGTAGTTGAAATCATAACATCAATCCGTTGCATACCAACACCACAAGATACTTCATTGCCAAGCCATTCAAATTCTAGATTTTCGCCTAAAATACAATTGTCTAAAGACCGATTTATTCCTTTTCCGATATTTTCGCACGATGTAGGCCTGTAAGTGTGTCTCGAAAGATGTATCATGCACGATATTTGGCAACTAATCTCGGAAGTAAATTTATATCTTCCTTTCTGCCGTTGTCGATATTTATGTTATCTGTAGTCAAAATAATTTTTTGTCCATTTTGATCAAATGATAATTTGTGATCGCTGACATTTAATTCCTGTCTGTTGTTTTTATCTCTTATCAATTGGCATAATCTTTCTGCTTCATAAATAGTTATCATTGTATTTCCTCTGTTTCCTTTTAGTTTCCGGTAAATTAAACTCCAAAGCATTTGATTTGGAGATTGCATATTTTTTATCTCATCTAATGCTTCCCATTCGGTTACGCCATCGGCATAAATTTTACTCGGTTCAATAAGCGTTCTGAAAGTTAAGGATTTCTCTAATTCATTTATTAAGTACTGCCCGTTGTCGTTATTGTCTAAAAAAGACCAATCGTTTTTTGCCTTAAAAATTCCAAAAAACTTTCCTTCAAATATTTTTTTAGAAAATTCTTGTTGTAGATAGAAAATAATCTGATCACCCTTTCTTACTCTGCTAGCATCAGCTATCATACCAACCAACATGTTTTCTTTTGTATGGTGTAGTGTTGTATTCGGTAAATTATTAAAATCGACAAGATTATTTTGCGCTCCAGTGCCGGCAAAAAGATACTCCAAATGTAGCTTGAAAGTGGTCGCACCAACTATAAATACATGTGTTGTCATAATTTTAATATTTAAAAAGTAAAATATACTCGTGCTTAAAAATATAATAATCGCTAGATAATGCCCTGTATTTCCAAATTGCTTCTTTGTTTTGTTTGGCGCGATTGCCTTCCATATTCTTAATTATAATGCTTTTTAGCGTTAAACCCAATTTTTGCGCTTCGTTCAAACAATAAAACCCTAGTGGAATCCATTTGCCTTGCGTGTATTTATCGCCCATCACTATTGCTAAATATCTATTTTTTTCTAAAAGACCGAGAGTATTACTTATCACCAAAGAAAAAGATTTTAAAAAATCACTTCAAAGATTTTGCGTTTGATAAATCCTTGTTGTTATTACTAAATTTAATTATGTCCGCATAGGGCGGATGTAAAATTGCTAATTGAATATTTTTTCTTCCTTTTTTGTTTAAAATTTCTGCGATATCAGAAAAAGTTTTTTGATCCGTGCTATCACCGGTTATAAGTTCCGCAAAATAATTTTTGTTATCAACTTTACTTTTAATATGTTTGATAAGTTCTGGCTGAATATCAATTCCAATAAAATGTCTTCCTAAACTTTCCGCTTCATAAGCCGTTGTCCCACTACCCACAAATGGATCAAAAACAACATCATTTCCTTTTGTATATCGTAAAATTAGCTGTCTTGGAATTTGTGGGATAAAATTACCATGATAAAAGCCATCGTGCTTTCCTGATTTATCTCGTTCAGGAATAATCCATAAACTGTCCGTCCAAACCTCTGTATTTTTCCAATCCGCTAAGTTTATATCATTAAAATTTGGCATGACTATTTTATTAAATCATCAACGCCGACATTAAGAGCTTTAGCAATTTTAGACAAAGTTTCTATTGTCGGGTTTATGTTTGCACTGGACTCAATTTTAATAATGGTGTTGTAGGTAACATCAGCTAATTTTGACAATCTATCCTGCGAAACACCTATTTTATTCCGGTATTTCTTTATATTGTCGGCGATTGTGGATTTGTTTGTTGACGGCATTGTAATATATTACTATAATTAAAGTAATAGCGATTGATATTCCTTAATCTATTACTATGTTATCAAATTTTATAAGTTTCGTAAACACAAAAGGGAGTTCCTTGTCGTTGCCCGCGCACGGGAGGGC
>CAVSHK010000011.1:0-43989 GCA_963727705.1 uncultured Bacteroidota bacterium | reverse complement strand
CAAAGTACCGCCAAGGCAATATCCCAACGTATTTATTTTTTCTGCTCCTGAAATATTTTGTGCGATTTTAATTGCTTTTACTGCACCTTCCCCCACATAGTCATCAAATGTTAAATACCCCATACCGGCCTGTGGATTGCGCCATGAAACCATGAAAACGGTAATGCCTTGTGCTACCATAAATTTTACAAATGATTTTTGGGGTTCCAAATCAAGAACATAATATTTATTGATCCAGGAAGGAATAATTACTAAAGGTGTTTCAAAAACATTTTTTGTTACAGGAGCATATTGAATTAATTGCATCAATTCGTCTTCGTAAACTACCGTTCCCGGAGTTATCGCTAAATTTCCACCCACTTCAAAAGCCGATTCATCTGTTTGTGAAATTTTTCCTTTTTCAAGATCATTGATAAGGTTATTCAGTCCATCCCAAAGGCTTTTCCCTCTCGTTTCCATTGCCAGTCTCATAGCCTCGGGGTTTGTGAAAAGAAAATTGGTGGGAGAAAAGGCATCCATATAATGTCCTACATAAAAATTCAGTTTTTTTCGATTTTTCTCATCCATTTCTACTTCATCTACAATTTGTTCAGATAACCGTTCTACTAATAAATAGTTTTGTTTCATGAAATTTAAAAAAGGATTTTTACTCCATTCGGCATCTGTAAAGCGGTTATCTCCTTTTTGTGGTTCTATTATAGGTTGGCTTCTCCCGTTTTCAACATCAATAAATACTTGTTTAAAAACATCTTGTTGTGTTTTCAGAAAATCCAAATTGGAATTGTAAATCTTAAACATTTCTGAAGGGCTTACCAACAGCTTTGTTACCAGGTTTTGGTAGGAGAGAGCCATATCGCGAAGATCGTGGTGGTACCCCGAAAAATTCCGGAGATAATTTTTTGTTACCCGTTGGTTAACCAAAGTAATGCAGTTCATTAACTCTGGCAAGCTAAAGTTTTTTGTGTTTTCCATGATATTCTATTTTAATTATTTTATTCCGCTAAAAAGCCTCCGTCAATTTCCAAAGCTGTGCCTGAAATAAACGAACTATCATCATTACAGGCAAGAAACAGAAATCCCTTTGCAATTTCTTCAGGTTTACCCAAACGTTTCATCGGGTGCATATCAATAACATGTTGTTTTACATCTAAATGACGATTGATGCCTATTTTTGTAAGTAAGGGTGTTTCAATAAATCCGGGGCAAATGGCATTTATACGTATTCCTTCGGTCGCATATTCCAACGCGGCAGTTTCTGTAAGCCCTATTACGCCGTGCTTTGCAGTAACATAGTGAGAGGATGTAGCAATGCCCACTTTTCCCATAACAGAGGACATATTTACTATAACACCGCTTTTTTGTTTTGACATTTGAGCCAATTCATGTCTCATACAATTGAATACACCATTTAAGTCAATGCCAATAACTTTTAGCCATTCTTCTTCAGGCATATCGCCAACTTTATATGACCGACCTCCAATGCCTGCATTGTTAAGTGCAACATCAAGTGTTCCAAAGGTGCTTACTACTTTTTCAATTGCGGTTTGCACTTGTGCAAATTTTGATACATCACATTCAATAAAAATGGCTTTTGGATTTTCTTTTTTTATTTCTCCCATCGCCACATCTACGATGTCTGATTTTAAATCTGCAACGGCAATGTTAGCACCTTCCTTGGCAGCTGCTATGGCACATGCCTTGCCAATGCCGGACAACCCTCCGGTAATAAATACGGTTTTATTTTCGAGCTTTTTCATTTTAATTATTTTTAATGCATTTCGTTTAATGTACTTACTTCTTAACAGATGCTGTCCCACTCGAAGGTGTTATACTTGCATTTAAACTTGCTTCGTTCTCTTTTTTCTCATTAGTTACCGGTAATATTTGCTGCGTGTTTAACATGTCCGTCAATAATTTTTGATTTTGTTTCATTGCCAAACTAAACTGGTTACTTATTTCTTCCATTGTTTTTTTATTGGTTTCCACAGAAGATTCAAGTTGTTTATTAAAGGTTTCAGCAACTGTATTCAGCATTTCTTTCGAATCTTTTAACCTAACCTCAAGAAGCTTCTTATATTCTTCGTTCATTGATTCCGGGTTTGTTCCTTTATTTTGAATTCCATTGGTAAAAGGGGATAATAATTTTTGATTGAATTCCATTATTTTCTCGATGGAAGTAAGAAATGGATTTTGCAGATTAGTTGCTGAAAAATTAGCAAACGGATTTGTAAACCATTGAGCCATATCCATGTTAGCAAACATCTTGGGAGTACTGCTATTATGAACAAATCCATTAGTGTTACCTATACTTGAATTGAACAAATTATTATAAAAACCAGCGGTTAAATCCATTTGTTTTTTATAAATGTTCATCAGTGCAGAATTTGAGTCATTGAATAATTTTTCAATAACTTTTGCACCTTCATTCAGTGCTTCATTGTTTGGTTTTGTGGTTTCCATTTTTTTTAGTTTTCGTGTTATGATTAAATTGGTACAAACTTATAGATACGAGGTTCAAAATTGTTATATGATTTTTTTAAAGGGTTGTATAATTCACACTTTATGATTCTTGTTTTTCAATCATGCTGTATTGTTTTTTTTATTTTTTTGCAAGCTTAATATTACGCACTACCAAATGATAAAACCATGATAAATATCACAATTACAAGTGTTTGATGTGAATTTACGTTAAGAATATAAAAAATATTCACTTACATTTAACGTAACTTTTTTCTCAGTTTGAGTTAAATAAACGATATATAACTTTTCAAATAATATCTAATAAGTTGTGAGAACTTTAAATCAATATGTCATTAACAGAAAAAATGTTCTGGCAGAACTACTATTTTTTCAATAATAATTTAAAGAACTGATCTAACTGTGGTAATATAATTATCCTCGTTCTTCGATTAAGAGATCTGCCATCCGCGGTCATATTAGAAGCAACCGGAATATATTCACTATGTCCGGCAGCTGTCATACGCATCGGATTAATTTTATATTTATTTTCTAAAATCCTTACTACAGATGTTGCCCGTTTTACACTTAAATCCCAATTATCAGTTAACACTGAATTATGAACAGGGATGCTATCGGTGTGTCCTTCTACCATTACATCAAGTTCAGGATGAGCATTTAATATGTTAGCGATTTTGCCTAACACTTTATTTGCTTTTTCTGTAACCAAATATTGTCCGCTATTAAAAAGCAGCTTATCTGAAATGTCAACATATACTACGCCTTTCTCAACCTTTATATTAATGTCTTTATCGTTAATATCAGCTAAGCTGCCTTTCAGATTCATCACCAGAATCATGTTTAGAGAGTCTTTACGTGAAATAGCGGACTGAAGGTTTTTAATGTACGCATCCTTTTCAGAAAGAGTTTGTAATGATTGCTTAACGCTTTCGGCTTGTTTGCTTGATAATACTGACATATCCTGTAAAGCATTAATTATTTGATCGTTATTTTTTTTTAAGTAATCTAACTGATCTGAAAGATATTTATTTTGTTTAGTGAGATCATTATTAGCCGTTTTCATTTTTTCCATTGATGTCTCACATTCTTTACCATTTGAAAGTGTTTTCTGGTAATTTGAATCAAGGGAATTATATTTTTTGGAACTTACACATGATAACATGAATAATGACATTCCTATTGCGAAAAAATATATAGTTGTTTTCATGATTTTTTTTAATAAAATTGTTAATATAATTAATCTGGATTACTTGAATTTGTTAGACTTAAAAATCAAGAAAGGTGTGGAATAAGTGGTACGCTTATTACTTCTATTAGAAGTATAATAAACTATACATTACCCAAATCGGCACATCTCGATTTGTGCTTTATGTAATATTTAGAGTTCAATGGATTTTTGAGATAACCTCTACCTCTGAATGGAGATTGATTAAATTATTGGAGGACCTCTATTGGAATTATTGAGAACGAGAGGATTGGAATGAAAAATTTCTAAATAAGAAAATTTAACTTTCTTATAAACGAATGCAAGCTCAGTAAAATTTGCGGGAACTAAAATATTGTTATCGAGAATCAAATCTATTCTTGTCTTTTTTAATAAAATGGTGACCATCACTTTTTAATTCTGTTCTGTTACTTAAAATTTTTGTTGATTTCTTATAAGTATAATCAAGAGATGAATTTGTTGTTTTGCTATTAGAAACATAATAAAGATAGATAGGACTGAAAGGCAGAAGATAGTATAGAACTATCAGGTAAGTACAATATATAAATATCTTTTTCATGAGCCTGAATAATGACACTCATTTTAGAGTGCTTGAATTTGCAAAAGTAATGTCAACATTAAGTATAATAAATTGTTGAATTATTGATTTGAATTTGATTACCACTCCCACTCTTTAATTCCATTATTGTATAATTTCTCTATTTTAAAAAATGCACTTATTGTTATAGGATCAAAATATTTCAACCTAAATAAACAACTTTATCCAAATACAGAAACAAATGTAAAGAGATGAGATTTCTAAATGTTATATAATTTTTGAAATAATTTGTAAAATTCACACTTCATAGTTTCAATCTTGTAAATCAAGACATTTATTCATTTAGTTCTTTAAATTTGTTGATACAATGTTACAAACTATTTAAATGATAAAACCATGGTTAACATCATTATTATGGATGTTTGATGTTAATTACTGTTAAATCATTACAAGGAGTTTAGATTGTACTGTAAAGTAGCAATACGAATCCAAATGTTGAAACTATTTTTTGCCACGAATTCTATAAGATCTAACACTTTATGCATGTATTCATGCTCTGTTTGATAAAAACGGATTACAATTTTAAAAGATGACCTTGAAAAGCTTGTAAATATTAGTAATGGGAATAAAGCAAAAGCAAAAAAAGATAAATAGTTTAGAAGTAGTTATGTATGCAAATTGTATGCAAATAAAAAAGGGTTACAAACATTAAAAGTCTGTAACCCTTTTTTATTAAGTGATCCCGAAGCGATTCGAACGCTTGACCTACTGCTTAGAAGGCAGTTGCTCTATCCAACTGAGCTACGGAATCATTTTGAAATGTAAAATCAAAAAAAAGCTAATCAACCAATCTGAAAATTTGAAAATTTAGTTTCAAATTACCGAATTAACTAATTAGCTAATTTTAATGTGTCGGGGCGGCAAGATTCGAACTTGCGACCTCATGGTCCCAAACCATGCGCGATAACCGGACTACGCTACGCCCCGTGTACTTAATATTTTTTAAAGAACGGGTGCAAATGTACTATCTATTTTTGATTTTACAACACAAAATAATTAAAAATACTTTTATATGCTGGTAACCAAGGGCTAAGTATATTAATTTGAATAATTTTTAAGAGATTTTTTGCGATTTACAAATATTTTATGATATTTGCACTCCCAAAAAAGAGGTTGTTACATTAAACAAACAAAATATAATGTCAAGAATTTGCGAAATTACAGGTAAAAAGGCCATTGTTGGAAACAAAGTTTCCCACTCTAATGCTAAAACAAAAAGAAAGTTTAACGTCAATCTTCAAGTGAAAAGATTCTTTTTGCCGGAAGAAAATAAATGGATAACATTGCGTTTGTCAACTTCTGCATTACGTACTATTAATAAAAATGGTATTCAGGCTGTTATTAAAGAGGCAAGAACACAAGGTTTTTTGAAAAAATAAACCTATTTATAATACGATTATATAAACAACAATAGCAATGGCAAAGAAAGGCAATAGAATACAAGTAATTTTGGAATGTACCGAGCATAAAACTACAGGAAAACCTGGAACATCTCGCTACATCACAACTAAAAACAAAAAGAACACAACGGAAAGATTGGAGTTGAAAAAATATAACTCAATCTTGAAAAAGGTTACTGTTCATAAAGAAATTAAATAACTTAGTTTTATTGTAAAAGTGAAAGCATAAAAACTTGAACTTTTAACTCTAAACTTTAAATTAATAACAAAATGGCAAAAAAGGTAGTAGCAACACTTAAATCGGGTAAAGGAAATAACTTTACAAAAGTAATTAAAATGGTGAAGTCGCCTAAAACAGGAGCTTACGCTTTTAAACAAGAAATTATTCACAACGATCACATCAAAGATTTTTTATCGAAATAAATTTGATGATTAATTTCATTTAAAAGCTTCTCCTACTGAAGGGGAGGCTTTTTTTATTTTTCACAATTGCATTTATAAGAAGGTATAGTGTCATGGGGATTTTCAGTTTTTTCAGCAGAGAGAAAAAAGAAAGTTTAAATAAAGGCTTGTTTGTTACCAAACAAAGTTTTTTCAGCAAACTTGCTAATGCAATATTGGGTAAAGCCAATATTGATGACGAAGTTCTTGAAAATTTGGAAGAAATTTTACTTACTTCTGATGTAGGGGTTGATACGTCTTTGCGCATTATCGAAAGAATAAAAAAGCGTGTTGCCTCCCAACGTAAAATTGAGACCTCCAAATTAAATGAAATATTACGTGAAGAAGTAGCTGAATTAATGATTTCAAATGGAGTTGAAGATCTGGCGGATTTCGAAATCCCGAAAGGACATAAACCTTATGTGATAATGGTTGTAGGTGTTAATGGTGTTGGAAAAACAACTACTATTGGTAAGCTTTCAAACCAATTTTCAAAAGCCGGAAAAAAAGTAGTGATTGGCGCTGCCGATACATTTCGCGCTGCTGCTGTAGATCAAATACAAATATGGGCCGACAGAACGGGAGCTACGCTCGTATCGCAAGGCATGAATGCTGATCCGGCCTCTGTGGCTTTTGATGCAGTGAGTTCAGCCGTTGCTAAAGATGCCGATGTTGTTATTATTGATACTGCAGGTCGTTTGCACAATAAAGTAAATTTAATGAATGAGCTCACAAAAATTAAAAATGTGATGCAAAAAAAAATTCCCGGAGCTCCTCACGAAGTGCTGTTGGTACTGGATGCATCAACTGGACAAAATGCAATTGAACAATGTAAACAATTTACTGCTGCAACAAATGTTACCGCACTGGCACTTACAAAATTAGACGGTACTGCAAAAGGTGGTGTGGTAATTGGCATTTCTGATTCATTTAAAATACCTGTAAAATACATTGGGGTGGGCGAAAAAATGGAAGATTTGCAAGTGTTTAACAAGTACGAATTTGTTGAAAGTTTATTTAGTAAATAAATCATATCATGGCATTTTTTGAATCAGCAAAAACCCGACAAATAGTTGCCTTAACAGGAGTGCTTCTTCTCTTTGTTTTTCTGTTTTTTTCCCTGGCAAATTTTATCCCCTCCTTTTTAGGGGCTTTGGTTTTATACATTGTTTTTTATCCGGTAATGAATTTTTTACATGTTAAGAAAAAGCTGAGTAAAACATTTTCTGCCGTACTGATAATTATTTTTTCAATATTGATTATCGTTGTCCCTTCGTTTTTATTGGGTGAGTTGTTAATTACAAAACTGGAGGAATTATTATCAGGAAACACTCTTTTAGTGGCTCAACTTAGGTATGGCAATGCTTACATAAGGGATCATACCGGTTTTAATATCGTAAGCCCTGAAAATATTGCCAACATGCAAAATAAAGTAGCCATAATAGTTCCTAATTTATTGAGTCAGACATTTACGGTTCTTCTTTATGTATGTATCATGTTTTTTATTTTGTTTTTTATGTTATATAGTTGGCGTTCGGTTACTGAAATGATTGTTTATTATTTTCCTTATCAAAAAGAAAATTCCGAGCTTTTTGCCAAAGAACTTATAGCTCAAACATATTCTAATGTGTTAGGGGCTCCTTTGTTGGCAATAATTCAAGGGGTGATTTCAATTATCGGTTTTTATATTTTCGGTTTGAAGGAGCCTGTTTTTTGGGGAGCGATGTGTGCCTTTCTTTCCTTTGTTCCATATATTGGAAGTGCATTGGTGTGGGTACCTGCCGGGATTATTCAACTGTCAATGGCCGAACAATGGCAGGGTATAGGTATTTTGATTTACGGAATTGTTGCTATCTCCAGTATCAACCATGTTTTCCGTTTTATCTTTCAAAAAAAAGTAGCCCATGTTCATCCCTTAGTTACTGTTTTTGGAATTATTGTAGGTGTAAATTGGTTTGGTTTACCCGGTTTGATATTTGGTCCAATACTTATTTCATACTTTTTTATTATGATAAAAATATATCGTATGGAGTATGGAAATAAAAGCATCTTAAATAATTGATAACAATTTATTAGGCAGGAAACACATTGAAAACAAAAACACTCAAAAAAAATAAAGTTAACGTAATAACATTAGGTTGCTCCAAAAATATTGTTGATAGTGAGGTGTTGATGGGACAATTAAAAGCCAACAAATTTGACGTAGAACATGAGAGTGATAAAGATGATGCGGGTATTGTAATTATTAACACTTGCGGATTTATTGATAATGCCAAACAAGAAAGTATTGATACCATTATACGTTATGCAAATGCAAAAAAAGCAGGAGAAGTAAATAAGGTATATGTTACCGGTTGCCTCAGTGAACGCTACAAACCTGAACTTGAAAAAGAAATACCTGATGTGGATGGTTACTTTGGAACACGTGATTTACCGCGTCTTTTAAAGACATTGAAAGCCGATTATAAACACGAATTAATAGGAGAACGTTTATTAACCACACCACATCACTATTCGTATTTTAAAATTTCGGAAGGTTGCGACAGACCTTGCTCTTTTTGTGCTATTCCGCTGATGCGCGGCAAGCATGAGTCTAAGTCCATTGAACAATTGGTACAAGAGGCGAAATTGCTGGCGACAAAAGGAACCAAGGAATTAATACTTATTGCCCAGGATTTAACTTATTATGGCTTAGATATTTATAAAAAACGTAATCTGTCGGAACTGTTAAAGCATCTTTCGGATGTAGAAGGTATAGAATGGATTCGGTTGCATTATGCCTTTCCTGCCGGGTTTCCTATGGATGTGTTGGATGTGATGAACGAACGGAAAAATATCAATAAGTATTTAGATATGCCATTGCAGCACATTTCCGACAATATGTTAAAAAGTATGCGCCGTGGAACTACCAAACAAAAAACCATTGATGTGGTAAATCAAATACGCGATAAAGTTCCAGGTATCACCCTTCGAACAACTTTAATTACGGGCTATCCCGGAGAAACACAAAAAGACCATCAGGAAATGTTGGAATGGGTGGAACAAACCCGCTTTGACCGTTTAGGTGCATTTACTTATTCTCATGAAGAAAATACACACGCCTATTCATTAAAAGATAACGTACCGGCCAAAACAAAACAAAAACGTGCTGAGGCTGTCATGGCTTTGCAACAAGGCATTTCGTTTGAATTGAACAAACAAAAAGTTGGTAAAACATTTAAAGTACTGTTTGATAAAAAAGAAGGAGATTATTTTGTAGGACGAACTGAATTTGATTCTCCAGAAGTAGATAATGAAGTGTTGGTAAGTGCCAAAAACAATTACGTGCGTGTTGGTGATTTCGCAATGGTGAAAATTATTGACGCTCAGGATTATGATTTGATTGGTCAGATAGCGGAGTAATTAGGATTTAAAAATGGCAAAAACGAGAGTTTTTTTGATCATTGAATGGAGTTTAATAATGAATTTTGGATTTTATATACATAAACTTAAAGAATTTATATTGAATAAGTTTGTGAGTGATAAAAAAATACTTACCTTCGCATCCCAATTTAAAAAATTGAAGCATTAAAAGAATACTAAATTTAACATTAAAATACCGTGGAAGCATTAAGTTACAAAACCGTTTCAGCTAGTAAAGAAACAGTAAACAAAGGATGGGTATTGATAGACGCTGAAGACCAAATATTGGGTCGTTTAAGCTCTCAAGTTGCCTTTATATTAAGAGGGAAAAACAAAACAAATTTCACTCCGCACGTAGATACAGGAGATAATGTGGTTATAATAAATGCCGATAAGATAAAATTGACAGGCAATAAAGTAGCTGAAAAAGAATATGTTCGTCATACAGGGCATCCTGGTGGGCAACGTTTTACCACTCCTAAACAATTGTTTGCTAAAAACCCTTCTGAAATCATCAGAAAAGCGGTAGGAGGTATGTTACCGAAAAACAAATTAGGCGATGCTTTAAAAGGTAATATATACATTTATGCTGGTACGGAGCATCCGCATACGGCACAACAACCAAAGGAAATTAAAATTAATACAACAAAATAATAAAGATGGAAGTTACAAATACTCTTGGCAGAAGAAAAACCGCTGTAGCACGTGCTTACGTGGAAAAAGGAAGTGGTAATATTATAGTTAACAAAAAAGACTATAAAGCTTATTTCCCAACATCTGTATTACAATACAAGATTAATCAGGCGTTCGCTGCTACCAAAACATCAGGAGAGTATGATGTTAAAATTAATGTAACAGGTGGAGGGGTTACCGGACAGGCAGAAGCTGTTCGTTTAGCTATTGCACGTGCTTTAATCGAAATTGATGCTAATCACAAACCTGCATTAAAAGCAGAAGGTTTAACAACACGTAACCCTAAAATGGTGGAACGTAAAAAACCGGGTCAGAAAAAAGCACGTAAACGTTTCCAATTCAGTAAACGATAGTTTTAAACAGTTTGCATATACACCAAAGTGGATATACAAACTGTTTTGCTTTATTAAAGTTAAAATATTAAATTAACAATACAAATAAAAGGCTCAATGTCATCAAAAACAAATTTTAACCAATTATTAGAGGCCGGAGTTCACTTTGGTCACTTAAAAAGAAAATGGAACCCGGCAATGGCTCCATATATTTTTACTGAAAAAAACGGAATTCATATCATCGATTTGAATAAAACCGTAGTGAAAATTAATGAAGCTGCTGAAGCCTTAAAACAGATTGCGAAATCAGGAAAAAAGGTGTTATTTGTTGCTACTAAAAAACAAGCGAAAGATATAGTTGCTGAAAAAGTAAAGCCTACTGGAATGCCTTATGTTACTGAGCGTTGGCCAGGTGGTATGCTGACTAACTTTGCAACAATTCGTAAAGCAGTTAAAAAAATGTCAACTATCGACAAAATGGCTACTGATGGTACATTTAGCAATATTTCTAAAAATGAAAGATTACAAATTTCTCGTGAGAGAGCTAAATTGGAATCAAACTTTGGAAGCATTGCAGATTTAACTCGTTTACCTTCTGCACTGTTCATTGTAGATATTTCTAAAGAGCACATTGCTGTTGCAGAAGCAAAAAGATTGGGTATCCCAACTTTTGCAATTGTTGACACAAACTCAAATCCTAATTTAGTTGACTTTCCGATTCCGGCAAATGATGATGCTTCTACATCCATAGAATTGATTATGAGCCTTGTTACTAAAGCGATTGAAGAAGGTTTGTCTGAAAGAAAAGTTGACAAAGAAGCAGAGGCAGAAGAAAAAACGAAATCATCTTCCGAAGATGCTAAGAAATTAGCAGCTTCAGCAAAAATCAGTTCTTCTGATGAAGAAGGTTCCGAAATTAAAAAAGGTGGAAGCGGAGTCGCTAAAAAACCAAGAAGAAAAGTTAGTTAATATATAAATACTAGTACAAAAATGACAACAACTACTACTATAACTGCAGCAGATATAAACAAGCTGAGACAATGACCGGTGCAGGAATGATGGATTGTAAGAAAGCATTAACTGAAGCTGGAGGAGATTTTGAAAAGGCAATTGATGAGTTGCGTAAAAAAGGTCAAAAAGTAGCGGCTAACCGCAGTGACCGTGATGCTAAGGAAGGATATATATTAGCCGGAAACTTCACAAGATAACAAACATGGGGTTGTTTTGGCAGTTAAACTGTGAAACGGACTTTGTTGCAAAAAATGAAGAATTCGGTAAAATGGTTAGTCGTAAATTGTAGATATTGCGATTTCAAAAAATCCAAAACAATTGAAGAACTTAAGAGCGTTGTCTTTTGATGGTAAATTAACCATCGCAGATAAACTTATCGAACAAACTGGTGTAATCGGAGAAGAAAATTGAATTGAACAAATATGAATTGTTGAAGCTCCTTTTGTAATCGCATACAATCATCCGGGAAACAGATTGGCAAACATTGTTGGTTTTATGCTCCAAACGTAAGTGCCGACGTAGCAAAGACGTAGCAATGCAAGTAGCCGCAATGGCTCCGGTAGCTGTTGATAAAGCAGATGTTGATGCCGAATGGTTCAGCGCGAAATCGAAGTAGGTAAAGAGCAAGCACGTCAAGAAGGGAAACCGAAGAAATGCTTGAAAAAATAGCAATAGGTAAACTCAATAAATTTTATAAAGAATCTACTTTATTAAATCAAGAATTTATTAAGGACAACAAAAAAACGGTTGTCATATTTAAACAACTCTGCAAAAAGGGTTAACAGTTATCAGCTTCAAGCGAGTAGCCTTGAGTTAATAAATAATTATTTTAAAGTCCCGATTTAATTCGGGACTTTTTTTTTGCCCATCGAAAATTGTGTTAAAAAAATATTACTTTTCAAAATTTATTTAAAATTGCTATATGAAATACAAACGTATCTCTTTTAAAATTGAGTGGTGAATCGTTAATGGGTAACAAGCAATTTGGTATTGACCATGCCGATTAAGTGAGTATGCCGAACAAATAAAAGAAACAGGAATTGGGTGTGAAATAGCAATGGTGATTGGCGGTGGTAATATTTTTAGAGGAATTCAAGCCGAAAAAGGCGGATGGACAATGATGCATGGTAGATTATATGGGCATGTTAGCAACCATGATTAATTCGATGGCTTTACAATCGGCTTGAAAAATTGGGTGTTGAAACGTGTTTACAATCAGCTATTAAAATGGAAAAATATGCGAACCTTATATCAGAGAAAAGCCGTTCGTCACTTGAAAAACATCGGTGGTGATATTTGGTGCTGGTACAGGAAACCCCTATTTTACAACTGATACAGCTGCAACCTTGCGTGCCATTGAAATAGAGTCGAACGTGTTTTAAAAGGTACTCGCGTGGATGGGATTTATACTGCAGATCCTGAAAAAGATGAAACGCTATAAATACAATACAATCCTTTTAATGAAGTGTATGAAAAAGGGTTGGAAGTAATGGATATGACCGCTTTTACACTTTGTAATGAAAACAAACTTCCCATCATTATATTTGATATGACCACAAACCAGGTAATTTAAGAAAAATAATGGAAGGCGAAGAAGTGGGGACTCTTGTTGAATTTTAAAAAAAGCTTATTTTACAGTTATTGTAAAAAAAAATAACTTTGCGGTTTGAAAATAATAATTTGCTGCCATAAAAATATCAACTATTATGAATGAAGTAAATACAATTTGTATCAGATCAAGCTAAAGACAAATGGGAAATGCTGTTCTCACTTATAGGCAGATTAGTTAGAAGTACGTGCCGGTAAAGCCAGTCCAGCATTATTAGAAGGAATATTAAGTAGACATTATTATGTACTTCACTACCCCATTCAATCAAACTGCCAATGTTAATACTGCATGCACGTACATTAGTGGTTCAACCTTGGGAAAATCGTCCCTTACCCGACTATCGAAAAGGCGATATGGCTGCCAATCTTAGATTAAATCCTTAAAATGATGGAGCTAAGATCATCGTAATGACAATACCTGCTCCTCACTGAAGAAAGAAGAAAGGACTTGGTTAAAAAAGCTAAAGCGGAAGTTGAACATGCAAAGTAAGTTTACGAACTGCGAGAAAGGAAGCCATGAGGAAGCTTAAAAAATTGCAAAAAGACGGAACACCCGAAAGACAAGTAAAAGAAGCAGACAAAAAGCTTCAACAATTAACGGATGCTTTTGTCGTTAAATGTGATAAACATTCTGAATCAAAGAAAGGAAATTTTAACAGTTTAATAATGCGGTATACCGTTATTTCCTGAGCCACTTTTCAATTCATTTCGGTCAGGGTATAATAATTCAGTTTACTTTCCACATCGCTCATTATTTAACAGATAAATTTGGGCATGCTTGCTTCCGGCTAGGAAACAAAAAATCCTTTTCGTTTAAGAATACATATGGAAGTGCTTTCGAAATGTGTATCATCAAAAAACAAAAGTTATATTTTTAAATTCTCCGTTGAGTACAAAATAAAAAGGAATATCGGGATTTCGTTCTTGTATCGTTCTCATCTTCTGGCTGCGACTCTGCATGCGGACAAGTCATGCTCATAAATGCAATATGTGCTCGCCAGTTCCAGATGATCGTGGCGGAGTATGTAAGGTCGGACCTTTATACAATGAATCTAGTGGTAGATAAGTAGTCGCTCTCCGGTTTATTTAAATATGCTCCAAGGGTAACCTAGTTCAACAGGATTAAGAACAAACGGCATTACTCAAATGCAACAGAGTAAGGCAATATTATAAGTGAACTGAACTTTTGATTTAATTCCGATTCCTGTATAATTCTTATTAAAGAAGAGCTAGCAGGAGAAGCATTATAACATATTTAATTAAGCCTGCATTGGTGTCATCTGTATATATGAACCGAAACAACCGCAGTTACCTCTATCCAACATATAATAAGTAGAGTAAATACATAGAAAGAAAATAAGTAATAGCGACTCGGTTACTTTATAAGTAATCTTTTTAAGATTAATATTTAACACCAACAAAATGCCTACTGAAAACTCAGTAACCTATCATAAGTCTCGCAATAAAAGGAGCCACTTTCCACGTTAATAAATCCCAAATCAACAAAAGTGAATTCAAAGGGTTCTATTGGGTATAATTTGGTATAACCTGAAAATATAAATACAGCGCCCCATTAAAGAGCAAAGTAAGGCGAAAAAGATTTTTTTGTCATAAGAAATGAAGCGTAATGTTTTTTCTAAACAATGTTTTTGATCTGTTTTTTTACAATAATCTGTTTTGTATAATATTACTGTAATAGACAGGATTAAATTAAACAAAAAAGGCATCCCATCGGATGCCTTTTTTGTTTAATTTACAGAGCTATTTTATTGCACATGTTGTTACTAAAGTTCCGCTTGTTGAGCTTCCATTTTCACAGGCTGTTTTATTTTTTTTCACTGTTGAATCGAGAGTGGTAGACGATGATGCAGACACAGGAGGTGAAACACTATTATCAACAACTGTACAGGTGCAAGTTTGACTTTTTTTGCACGAAGCAAAAGAAAACGCAGAAATAACTGCGGCAAATAGAAATACTTTTCTCATTTTAGTTTGGTTTTTGGTTAATAAGACACGAAGTTATATATATTTAATGAATCGCACACTTTTAATAGTAAATATAAAGGTCGTTGAAATAGATAAATTAAACAAAAAAGGCATCCAAAAGGATGCCTTTTTTGTTTAATTTAATAAAATTATTTTACAGAACAAGTTTCAGTTCCTGCAGATGCTGTAGTTGCATTATTACATGTAGTTGTCGCTTTACTTTTTGTATCATGAATTGTAGTAGATGTTGTTACACCTGGTACACCTGAAGCAGCAGTTGTTGTACAAGTACATGTGTAATCTTTTTTGCAAGAAGCAAAAGAAAATGCAGTAATAACTGCGGCAAATAAAAATACTTTTTTCATTTTGTTTAGTTTTTTTGGTTAATAATGCGTCAAATATATAATATATTTTAAAAAAAAACGTTTAGTCGATTTTTTTTTATGATTTAGGAAATGTTTAGTTTGAAAATATAGAGAAAACTATCATTAAGCGCATTAATGCAAATAATTAAAATCGCTGTTATAACAAAAAATCACCTTTAAAGAAACTATAATTCTTTATATTCGATCTCTTTTTTTGACCAACGTATTACAAATAGTTTAGCATTCATATTCATTCTATATAATAATTAAACAAAGAAAGCATTAATTCGGATGCTTTCTTTGTCTAAATAATGGAATTATTTTATTGCACATGTACTTGTCGCACTTACGCCTCCTACAGAAGATGTAGTTCCTTCTGCAGTACAAGAGCTAAACTGGCTTTGCTTTTTGTGTCATGAATAGTTGTACTTGTGGATGCTGAAAGTCCGGCATATGAGGTTGTACAAACACAAGTGTAATCTTTTTTGCACGAAGCAAAAGAAAATGCAGAAATAACTGCGGCAAATAAAAAGACTTTTTTCATTTTAATTTAGTTTTTTGGTTAATAAGTGACGAAGTTATATGTTTTTTTAATAAAATATTTTATTTGGTCGAAATTTTCGTGATTTAATGCAAAAAAATAACTGAGAATTTACAATTAATAATTATTAATTGACCTTTAAATAAGGTTTACCTTTGATATGAAAAAGGAAGTCATGCTTTTTACAGATCAAATGAATCGTAAATTGGAGTTTAAAAGTACTCCTAAACGCATTATATCGCTGGTTCCATCACAAACAGAATTGTTGTATGATTTGGGACTAACAGATGAAGTGGTGGGGATAACCAAATTTTGTGTGCACCCCAATGAATGGTTTAAATCAAAAACGAAGATAGGAGGCACTAAGAATTACGATTTTGAAAAAATAAAAGAACTTAATCCTGATTTAATTATTGGTAATAAAGAAGAAAACAATCAGGCTCAACTGGAAGAGTTGATGAAAGATTATCCGGTATGGATGAGTGATATTAACACATTAAAGGATGCGTTTGATATGATTACAAGGATAGGTACTTTGGTTGGAAGGCATCAGCAGTCAATACTTTTGAAGTTGCAAGTTGAATCTGAATTTCAAAAATTAAAAGTATCATTTCGTCCTTCAAACGCAAAAAGCATAGCTTATTTTATTTGGCAAAAGCCATACATGATTGCAGGAGGAAATACATTTATAAACGAAATGCTTACTATTTGTGGATTTACAAATGTTTTTATAACAAAATTGCGTTACCCTGAAATAACTGAATATGACTTGATAGCCGCAAATCCGGAAGTAATAATGCTTTCGTCTGAACCCTATCCTTTTAAGGAAAGACATATTCAGGATTTTAAACGTATTTGTCCTGATGCTAAAGTGATTATTGTAGATGGAGAACTGTTTTCTTGGTACGGTTCACGCTTAATGAACAGTCCGAACTATTTTACAAAACTTATTCAACAATTGGTGTGAATAAAATAAAAACAGAGTAAATTTTTATAACGCTTAACTCTTAACTTTGTAGAGTAAATACATAATATAGCATGTTCTTGGCAAAGCAAACAACTCGTTCGTTTTTTTTAATGTTGTTTGTTTTGGTGTCATTAAAAATTTCTTTTGCTCAAAAAGTAGGTGTTGTGCTTAGTGGGGGAGGGGCGAGCGGTATGGCTCATGTTGGTGTATTAAAAGCACTTGAAGAAAACAACATCCCGATTGATTATATCGCTGGTTCTTCCGAAGGGGCATTGATAGGTGCTTTATATGCTTCCGGTTATTCCCCTGAAGAAATTGAAGTGTTAATTAACAGCATTCAGTTTAAAGATTTGTCGCAAGGTATAATTGATTACAAATATCAATATTATTTTAAGCGCAATGATAATTCTGCCTCCTGGATATCTTTTAAATTATCACTCGACTCTACTATTACAGCTCAACTTCCTACCAATTTAATGTCGCCTATAGCGTTAGATTTTGGCTTGTTGGAATTTTTTAGTAAACCAAGTGCCGCGGCTCATTATAATTTTGATAGTCTTTACATTCCTTTCAGATGTTTAGCTGCAGAAATTGAACAGAAAGAGTCAATCATTTTCAGAGAAGGGAATTTAGCCGAAGCTGTAAGAGCGTCTATTACCTACCCTTTTTATATACCTCCTATAGTTGTTGATGGTAAATTGTTGTTTGACGGTGGCTTGTATAACAATTTTCCTGCAAATGTAATGTATGATGATTTTTTTCCTGATTTTATAATCGGGAGTAATGTGGGCTCAAATACCTCACCCAGTGAAGATGATTTGTTTTCTCAGGTAAAATGCATGTTGCAAAGTAAATCCAATTACAACATTCAATGCGAGAATGGAGTGATTATACAACCACAAACAAATGTGGGTACTTTTAACTTTAAAAATCCTCAGCCGGTTATTGATAGCGGATATGTTGCAACCATTCGTAAAATGGACATTATAAAAAAAAATGTTGAAAGGAGAACAACTGCCGACGAGCTGATAGCCAAGCGAAAAGCTTTTATAATGAAGGAGCCTAAGATGTTGTTCGATAGTATAGAAATAGAAGGTTTAACTAAAAAGCAGTCAGAATATGCCAGAAAAATATTACAACATAATAAGGACACTCAGATTAATATTGAGGATATTAAACAAGGTTATTTTAGGCTTGCGGCCGATAATAAAATAAAATCAATTTTTCCTAAAGCTGTTTTTGACCCTAAAACTGGTTTATATGATTTGCGTTTGAGGGTAAAAAAAGAACGAGACTTGATTACTTATTTTGGAGGAAATTTTGCGAACACACCAATAAGCGAAGGTTTTGTTGGCGTTCAATATAATTATTTAAGCTCATTTGCCACTAGTTTGTATGCTAACGCTTATTTTGGGAAGTTATACAGTTCCGGGCAATTAAAAACACGTTTTGATTTCCCATTTAAAACCCCGCTTTATATCGAACCTTCTGTTACATGGAACGATTGGAATTATTACAAAAGCAGTAATTTGTTTTTAGAAGATGTGAAACCTGCTTATTTAAAACAAAATGAAGCTTTTGGCAGTTTGAATGTTGGGTTTCCTACAGGTAAAAAAGGGCGTGTTGTTGCTGGAGCCGGAGCAACAAATGTAACCTCTTATTATTACCAAACACCAAACTTTACACAGCAGGATACGGCAGATCGCACTAACTTTGAAGCGTTCACCTCTCAATTATATTATGAAGTTAATTCATTAAACAGAAAGCAATTTGCAAATCAGGGAGAACGAATCTTGGCAAAAATAAGATATATAAATGGTAACGAAACGACTATACCAGGATCTACTTCTACAGATACAATTCAGCAGTTCATGAAATTTCATGAATGGTTTCAGTTCAAAATTTCGGGCGAAAAATATTTTAACAGAAGAGGTTCCTTTAAAATAGGCATTTTAGGAGAAGCTTCCTATTCAACACAAACAGCATTTCAGAATTATACAGCAAGTATTTTATCAGCTCCGGCGTTTCAACCTACACCGGATAGCAAAACGATATTTTTATCAAGTTATCGTGCGTATAAATACATGGCAGGTGGATTGAAATTTATTTTTAATATTCGAACAAATATTGAAATCCGTCTTGAAGGATACGTTTTTCAACCCTATCAACAATTAATCGAAACTACAAAATTAAGCACCAATCTCGGAGTTCCTTTTGCATTTAGGAGCTTAATAGGAATGGGGGCAGTCGTTTGGCATACGCCTGTAGGCCCAATGAGTTTGAGTGCTAACTATTACAATACAGAAAAAAATCCCCTTGCTGTTCTTTTTCAGTTTGGTTATATAATATTCAACAATTCTTCTTTAGAATAATTATTCCTATTCGCGCTTCTAAAGAATGAAAACTTCCTGTAATTCAATAGTTAAGGCATTTTATTGTTTTTTTGGTATTCCGCCTAATTTGTATAAATTCGCTCTCAACAAAAAACGGACATTATAACTTTTTAACAATAATATTATGAATAATTATATAATTTATTTAGTTCCGGCATTAGGTGTATTGGGGCTTTTAGTAATGGCAGTAAAGTCTGCCTGGGTAAGCAAACAAGATGCAGGTGATAAAAACATGCAGGAACTGGCGGGTTATATTGCAGATGGTGCCATGGCTTTTTTAAAAGCAGAATGGAAAGTACTCAGCATTTTCGTGGTATTTGCAGCAGCCTTATTAGCGTATTCGGGAACAATACATGAAGTAAATGGCAAAGCAATTCATTCAAGTTGGATCATTTCGATTTCATTTATTATCGGGGCCGTTTTTTCTGCAACAGCTGGATATATAGGAATGAAAGTGGCTACAAAAGCCAATGTTCGTACTACACAAGCGGCTCGTACAAGTTTAAAACAAGCATTGAAAGTGTCATTTACAGGTGGTACGGTAATGGGCTTAGGGGTTGCAGGTTTAGCAGTGTTAGGATTGGGAGGCTTGTTTATCATTTTCTTGAAAATATGTTTAATGTCGTTGATGTAAACAGTGACCAAATGAAAACAGCAATAGAAGTGTTAACGGGTTTTTCATTAGGAGCAGAATCAATAGCGCTATTTGCGCGTGTTGGCGGAGGTATTTATACTAAAGCCGCCGACGTAGGAGCGGACTTGGTGGGTAAAGTGGAGGCCGGTATTCCTGAAGACGATGTTCGTAATCCAGCTACCATTGCAGATAACGTAGGTGATAATGTAGGTGATGTTGCCGGTATGGGGGCTGACTTGTTCGGTTCCTATGTAGCAACTATTTTGGCTACAATGGTATTAGGACAAGAAATAATGGTTAATGACAATTTTGGCGGGATGTCTCCAATACTTTTGCCAATGATTATTTGTGGATTGGGTATTGTATTTTCAATTGTGGGGACTTTGTTTGTAACAATTAAAGATGATAAATCCAGCGTTCAAAACGCTTTAAATATGGGCAATTGGGTTTCGATGTTATTAACTGTAATGGCTTCTTATTTTATTGTAATGTGGATGTTACCTGAAGGTGATATTACCTTGCGAAATGTTACATTTAATAAAACGGGGGTTTTTATGGCAATTATTGTTGGAACAATAGTAGGGGCTATTATGAGTATTGTTACCGAATATTACACAGCAATGGGTAAACCTCCTGTATTGTCTATTATTCAACAATCATCAACAGGTCATGCTACCAACATTATCGGTGGGTTATCTGTTGGTATGAAATCGACAGTTATCCCAATTTTAACACTGGCAGGAGGTATTATGGCTTCATATTACTTTGCAGGGTTATATGGTGTTGCTATTGCAGCAGCCGGTATGATGGCTACAACAGCTATGCAATTGGCAATTGACGCATTCGGGCCAATTGCTGATAATGCAGGTGGTATTGCAGAAATGAGTCAGTTACCTCCTGAAGTTCGTGAACGCACAGATAATTTGGATGCAGTAGGGAATACTACAGCCGCTACGGGAAAAGGATTTGCTATTGCCTCCGCTGCATTAACATCGTTGGCATTGTTTGCCGCATTTGTTGGCATTGCGGGGATTGATGCCATTGATATTTACAAAGCACCTGTATTGGCAGGTTTGTTTGTTGGTGCAATGATTCCGTTTATTTTCTCCGCATTATGTATTCAGGCTGTAGGTAAAGCTGCAATGGATATGGTGCAGGAAGTTCGTCGTCAGTTCAGGGAAATACCGGGTATAATGGAATACAAAGCAAAACCGGAATACGAAAAATGTGTTGCCATTTCTACTAAAGCATCTATACGCGAGATGATGATGCCGGGTGCGATAGCATTAATTACTCCGGTACTTGTTGGTTTTATATTTGGTCCGGAGGTATTGGGAGGTCTTTTGGCTGGAGTTACGGTTTCAGGTGTTTTGATGGGTATTTTCCAATCGAATGCGGGTGGTGCATGGGATAATGCTAAAAAATCTTTTGAAAAAGGAGTAATGATTAACGGAGAAATGTTCTACAAAAAATCGGAACCACATAAAGCATCTGTAACAGGTGATACTGTTGGAGATCCTTTTAAAGATACTTCAGGTCCATCCATGAATATACTTATTAAATTAATGTCGATTGTTTCTTTAGTTATAGCACCTTTTATTGCTGTAAATTCTGTTGAGTGCGGTGTTAATGCAAATTGCGAGTTGGTAAAACCAGAATGTAATATAGAAATGATGGATATGAATTGTTGTAAATATGGAGAAAGCGAAACAATGGCTTGCGATATGGAGATGGTTGCAAATATGAGTAAAGAAGAGTGTACTGCTTACTGCGATTCAATGAAATGCTCTCCTGAGGAAAAAGAACTATGTTTGAAACATGCAGGTATGGTAAAAGATAAAAAAGATTGCTGCAAAAAAGAGTCGAAGACAGAGTAAGTTCCTGCATACAATAGGAAAATAAACTTTTGTAGTGTTTGCAGTTGGTTATTGTAATTGATGAATTGTTTAACGGTTGAATAACAAAAGTTGGTATTGTAAACTAATTATAGATATGCAATATGTTTCCGTCAAATGATGTGTTGTAAGTCTTTAAAGGAAAAGTAGCCGGTCCATGTATTACACTTCCGTCAACAATAGAAAATTGAGAACTACAGCAGCTGCTATCGCGAACTATAATGTTAGTATTGTCCACACTCACTATTGCACATGCGTTAGCCGGTTGGTATGTACAGTTGCGATCATATGCCATAAAATCAGTAGCAGAAGATCTATATAATAATATGCCTCTTGCCCCACCAGCTATATATTGCCATCCGCCAATTGCATTTAATTTTATATAACTAGGATTATTTACATACAAGTTAAGGTTGACAGCAACGAGTGGAACACCACTTGTTACTGTTTGTTTTTTGCAGCTGTTAATGAATAACAGAATTAAGCAAGAATAAAGTATTAATAAGTTTTTTTTTTTCACCTCAAATATTTTGATAAAACAAATTTAGTATAAGTATTTTAGGTGTGGTAAAATAAAATGTTTAAACTAACTTAGCGGTCTCTTTAATTATTTTCAATCAATGAAATTTCTTTTTATAAGAAATGTTTTACTGATATTCATAATCGCTTGTAATCCATTGATTGTGGAAGCTCAAAATCCTATTAGAAAAACAAAAAAAAGAACATTTCGTTCTATATTGGTAGAGAGAAGAACCAATATGGCGAAACGAAAAGAAGATAAGAAAAAGTGGAAAGAAGATCGACAAGTAACGATGGTTACAGAAAAAAATGTTAAGAAACATCAGAAACGTTTGCAGTCGAAAAAAACATTAAAATCAATGCGTCAGCTAAAGAAAAAAAGTAAAAAATTGCGTTCTCACTAATCATGTCTTTTTTTTTAATAAATCAGTTTTTATCACTCTATTTTTTCCATAATGATTAAAGCCAGTCAATTAATTAAATCCTACGATTCTTTAAGAGTATTAGATGATGTAACAATAAGTATCAACAAAGGAGAGGTCGTTTCTATTGTAGGGTCTTCGGGAGCCGGAAAAACAACATTATTGCATATTTTAGGAACATTGGACAAGGCGGATAGTGGCTCTCTTGAAATAAATAATACCAATATAGCCTTGTTAAATGGTAATAAACTAGCGGAATTCAGGAATAAAAACATTGGTTTTGTTTTTCAATTTCATCACTTGTTACCCGAATTCACGGCAATTGAAAATGTTTGTATCCCTGCTTTTATAGCAGGTACAGCAACGGATACGGCAACAGAAAAAGCGAATGAATTACTTTCGTTTTTGGGCTTACATAAACGAACACATCATAAACCGTCTGAGCTTTCTGGAGGGGAACAGCAGCGTGTGGCTGTTGCCAGAGCTTTAATAAACAATCCGTCTGTAATATTTGCCGATGAACCATCAGGAAACCTAGACTCTAAAACAGCAAAAGAATTACACGATTTATTTTTTACTCTTCGTGATAAGTTTAATCAAACATTTGTTATTGTTACGCACAATGAGGAACTGGCGAACATGACCGATAGAAAGCTTGTTATGCGGGACGGAAAGATTATTGTTTAAAAATAAGGGGTGATTTTTTCTAAAAAAGACAGGGGAGCTACGCAAGGTTTATTGTTCGTCTTATTTACAAATACAAGCATTGTACTGCCCTTGTTTAGCAATTCATTTTTTTGATTGTAAATTTCATACTCAAATGTAATTCTCACTTTAGGCATTTCTCTTACGGTTGTTTTTATAACAAGTAAATCATCATACGTTGCAGGTTTTAAATATTTCACATTGCACTCATATACAGGTAACATTACTCCCTCGTCTTCCATTTCTTTATAGCTAGTGCCCAGTTGCCGCAGCGCTTCAACTCTGCCAACTTCGTAGTATTGTAAATAATTTCCGTAATATACAAATGCCATTTGATCGGTTTCTGCATAGCGCACCCTTATAGTAGTTTCTGAAGTGTACATACATGTATTAGTTAAATTTTCTATTTTCAAATATAGCATATTTAACAATGTGCAAAAATAATTGGTCTATGTAAAAAAAAACATTAAACGCAATATATTGTTGGACAAACATAGCTTTTCGTGTTGTCAAAAATCTCAGAAGCTGTTCAAAATTTTGTGAGTAATAAAAATAAGAGGCATCAGATTGAAGTTGAATAAAATAGTTGGTTAGAGGATGACCAAATCCAAGAACCAATATGTACACAAGCAATCTCACTGATGCCCAATGGCAAGGTATAAAAAAATTGATTCCACAGAATGAACGAAAACGTAAAAATGAATTAAGAACCATATGGAATGGTATTCTCTATTGGAACAAAACAGGTTGCCAATGGCGTATGCTACCTAAAGATTTTCCAAAATGGAAGACTGTTTATTATTATTTTACAAAGTGGGTTGAGATGGGAGTGATAGAAGATATAATGCATCGGGTTAATGAAATAGTACGAATGAAAGCAGGAAAACAAGCACAGCCAAGTATGGTTATAATAGATTGTCAAAGTGTAAAGACCACTCCGGGAGGAGGCATCAGAGGTTTCGATGGCAATAAAAAAATTACAGGACGTAAGCGTCATGTAATTGTTGATACTTTAGGCAATGTATTGTCAGTAGTAGTTCATGCAGCACATCTTCATGATACCGCAATGGCAGAGCTTGTTGTGAGAAGATTTCGAGAAGTGTTTTTTAGGGCGAAAAAAATAGTTGCTGATGGCGGTTATAGAGGAAAGTTAATTGAAACACTTAAACTCAAGCATGACCTTGATATGGAGATCGTATTGAGAACAGATGTAAACAAAGGATTTAAGATTTTACCAAAAAGATGGGTAGTTGAACGAACATTTGCGTGGCTCAATGGATACAGAAGGCTTAGCAAGGATTATGAATTCTTACCTGAAAACAGTGAAGCGGCCATTCATTTGGCGGCTTTAAAAATTAATTTAAATAAATTTTGAACAGCCTCTAAATTTTTTGAAATCTCTTTTTATCATATTTTTGTAAAATATTATTTACTATTGAATGGCTTAAAAGTTTATCATCTACGATTTTTATTAGAAACACAAAACCCATGGATGATTTACTTTAAATCAAACTCATTCTGCTGCGCATATTGCCTTGGAATTGTATATTTATACATGAAAAATATCACTCTATTTAAGCGATGTAACCAAGCAAAGGAATTAAAATTTAATATTCCGTTCAGTTTGGTTCTTGATATTGAAAAAGTCATTAACTTAAGTGGGATTGTTTTTATAAACAATAGGTATGAATAAAAAGAATAAAAAAAACAATTCTTCTCAATTGAGTTCTTCTTACCTAGAGAACAATCGCAATTTTTTTATTGCAGCAGTTATGGTTCTTCTTATGATTACTACAGGGGTATATCTCAAATCACTTAACAATCAACTTACCAATTGGGATGATGACAGGTATATTACCAATAACGCGGATATAACAACCTTGCATGGAGATAGTGTTTCATACACTGTAAAAAAAGCATTTACATCTTATGTTATGGGCAATTATCATCCTCTTACGATGCTTTCATACTGTATAGAATATCATTATTTTAAACTTAGCCCCAAACCATATCACATCACTAATTTAGTTATGCATTTACTAAATACGTTACTTGTATTGACTTTTATATGGCTGTTGAGTAAACAAAAATGGGTTGCATTTACAGTTGCACTTTTATTTGCCATTCATCCTATGCATGTTGAATCGGTAGCCTGGATTTCTGAACGGAAAGATGTATTATACTCTTTTTTTTACCTCGCTGCTCTATGCACATATCTGCTTTATTTGAAAAAGGACAGCTTTGTAAAATTATTTTATGCAATTACATTATTACTTTCGGTTCTTTCTCTTTTATCAAAAGGGATGGCGGTAAGCTTTCCTATCTGTTTATTTGCCATCGATTATTTTTTAGATAGAAAAGTTACAATTAAAACTATTACGGAAAAGTTACCGTTCGTTTTCCTGTCTTTAGTTTTTGGCTATGTGGCAATACATGCTCAGCAATCGTTTAACACTATTAACCTGAGTAATTACGGATATTTTGAGCGTATCTTATTTTCTTCCTATGGTTTACTTCTTTATTTATGGAAATTTGTTTTCCCTTTTAATCTTTCATGTCTTTATGGTTATCCTACAAAAAAAGAAGGGCTTTATCCAATAATGGTGTATGTAGCTCCAATCATTGTGACAGCCATTTTAATTTTACTTTATAAAACGAAAAAATCAGGAAAGGATATTTTATTTGGAGTGGGATTTTTTCTAACAACAATATTTTTAGTATTGCAATTGTTGCCTGTCGGAAATGCCATTATTGCTGATAGATATTCCTATCTTCCTTATATTGGTTTGTTTTTTATTGTTGGCAGATATTTAAATAAATTATGGGAAAGCAAATCGAAGGAAGTAATAATTTATAAGCAAATTTCGGTTGCTGCTGTTGTAATTATCTCGTTCATATTTTGTTATGCAACCGCTAAACGATCATTGTTGTGGCATGACAGTTTTGTGCTATGGAATAATGCTATTGACGATGCAAAGGAGGCGGACGAAGCTTTTATTGCCTATTATTGTCGGGGACAAGCGTATCACAGGTTAAGTCAATATGAGAAAGCCATACACGATTTTGATAAAGCATTAACGCTAAAAAAAGATTATGCAGATGCCTATTATGACCGGGGGTATGCAAATGATGCCTTGGGTAATTATGAGCAGGCAATTAAAGATTATACTTCTGCAATAAAACTTAAACAGGATTATGCAGATGCATATTGTAATAGAGGTAATGCTTATTATAAACTGCAAAAAATAAAACAAGCTTTAGAGGATTATAATTCTGCACTTAAATTTAATCCTGATTTGCGAGGTGTATATTCCAATCGTTCTATTTGTAATTATCTGCTCAAAAAGTATGATGATGCTTTAAAAGACGCAATCAAAGCCAGAGAGCTTGGCTTTAATGAAAATCAACAGCTGTATGATTTTCTGTTGAAAATGAATCAAGAGAAGATAATCGTAACTAAAAAATGAAATTAGAAGAGAATAGCAATTTTGATAAAACATTCATGGCGGGGAATAAAAATACCTTGTTTGTTTCGCTCATTATTTTAATTCTTCTCCCTACAATCATTTATTTTAAATCGCTTAATAACCAAATCACCAATTGGGATGATAATAGTTACATTACTTCTAATCCTGATATTCGTACCTTAAATGGAGATAGTGTAGGCGTTACTCTAAAAAAAACATTCTCAGGTTACGTGCTTGGTAATTATCATCCGCTTACGATGCTCACATTTTGTTTGGAATACAATGCTTTCAAATTAAATGCTAAACCTTATCACGTAGTTAATCTAATGATTCATTTATTAAATACGTTGCTCGTGTTTTATTTTACATGGTTGTTGTCGAAAAAGCAGTTAATAGCTTTTATAACTGCTTTGCTTTTTGCTATCCATCCTATGCATGTTGAGTCTGTATCTTGGGTATCCGAACTTAAAGATGTACTTTATACGTTCTTTTTTTTAACCGGATTATGTACTTATACATTGTTCATTCAAAAGCAAAAATGGTCGTTTTATTTCATAGCACTTTTTCTTTTTCTGTTGTCGACTCTTTCCAAAGGAATGGCAGTGAGCTTTCCTTTAGTACTTTTTGTTATTGATTATTTTTATGATAAAAAAATGACATTAGGATCAGTTGTAGAAAAAGCCCCATTTCTGTTGGTTTCAGTGTTTTTTGGTATTATTGCCATTTTTGCACAGAAGCATGGAAAAGCAATTGACATACAGGAGTATAATTTTTTTGAACGGGTGTTGTTTAGTTGTTATGGCTTATTGACCTACCTATGGAAATTAATTTTACCCATTAATTTATCTTGTTATTATCCTTATCCTGAAAAGAAAGAAGGTTTGTACCCTATGTTTTTTTACATATCTCCCTTCATTATTTTTGCAATTTCTATTTTGATTTATAAATCAAAAAAAATGGGAAAATCCATTTCGTTTGGGTTTGGTTTTTTTGCAGCAACAATTGTTTTGGTATTACAAATATTGCCTGTTGGCTCGGCTATCATTTCAGAACGTTATACTTATGTTCCTTACGTAGGCTTGTTTTTTGTGATAGCAACAGGTGTTAATTATTTATATGAAAGTAACACTGAAAAATCAAAACAGTTTAAAGGTCTATCATTAGTTATCCTTAGTTTTTTTATTATTTGGTACAGCTATTTAACATTTCAACGAACGAAGGTGTGGCACGATACAATTACATTGTGGACGGATGTAATTAAAAAATACAGAGAAAATCCTTTGGCCTATAACAACAGGGCCGAAACATATTTTTGGAATGGGGATTATGACAGAGCCATTGCGGATTTTAACACCGCTATTCAACTTGGTATCGAAAATTCAAGCGTGTTTTATAAAAGAGGTTATTCTTTTTTTTCAGCAAAAAAGTATAGCGAAGCTCTTGATGATTTTAATAGAGCCATTCAGTTATCTGACGCGAGCCCAATAGTTTATTACAAAAGAGCTTATGCCTATTCCGAATTAGGTAAATTTAACGAAGCAATAAGTGATTATAACTATGTTCTTAAACGTCAACCAGATTTTTCGGAAGCCTATCATGATAGAGGGTTGACCTATTACAAAATGGGTAGATACAATGATGCTATTGTTAATTTTGACAAAGCAATTGCTTTAACTCCGGATTATGCTACGGCATATTTAAGCAGGGGGAGTGCTTTGCTAATCCAAGGAAATGCAACAGATGCTATTAATAATTACACGCTTGCAATTAAATACAATCTTAATTATGCGGAAGCATTTTATAACAGAGCGATTGCAAATTTGAGTGTTAAAAATTATGAATTTGCCCTAAAGGATGCTTTAAAAGCAAAAGAGCTGGGATATAACATTCCCCCAATTTGGTGAATGATATTGAATCTGGAATGCATTAAAAAAAATGTGAGTTTTAATTTTTATATCTGTATAATGAGTAGTAATAAGCTTGCAAATAACAATCCCAAAAAGTCTTTGAATTCAGGAAAAACGTACTCTTTGTTTTTTTCTGTGGTTTGTTTGGCGCTCGTTATTATTACCTTTTTGATTTATAGTAAATCACTTAATAATCAATTTACTAATTGGGATGATGAACAATATATTACTAAGAATATAGCTATAACATCCTTACATGGTGATAGTGTTGGTTATACCTTTAAAAAAGCATTTTCAAGTTTTGTTGTTGGTAATTACCATCCACTTACAATGCTTAGCTATTGCATTGAGTATAATAAGTACAAACTCAATCCCAAACCATATCACCTCACCAATTTAATTTTACATATTCTAAATACTCTGCTCGTTTTTGCATTTATATGGTTATTAACAAAACAAAAATGGGTATCGTTTATTACTGCTCTGCTTTTTACAATTCATCCTATGCATGTTGAATCCGTCTCGTGGGTTTCTGAACGAAAGGATGTGCTCTATGCCTTTTTTTATTTGACTTCACTTTGTACTTATATTCTTTATGTGAAACAAGAAAATCAAAAATCCCTGTTTTATGTTTTAACCTTTATTCTGTTTCTTTTTGCAATCTTTTCCAAGGCAATAGCGGTAACAATTCCCATTGTTTTTATAGTTATTGATTACTATTTGAATCGTGATATTTCGTTGAAGAGTTTAAAGGAGAAGATTCCCTTTTTTGTTTGTTCTGTGATTATAGGAATTGTTGCGATAAAAGCACAAGCTGCATATGACGCTATAGGGAGTTCAACTCAATATAATTATTTAGATCATATTTTATTCAGTTGTTATGGTATACTCAACTACCTGGTTAAGTTATTGATACCTATCAACCTTTCGTGCTTTTATGCTTATCCTGCTAAAGAAAACGGAATGTATCCTCTGTTTTTTTATATGGCACCATTATTACTATTGGCAATTGTTTTTGTTTTGTATAAGTTACAATTATTAAAAAAAAAGGAGGTGTTATTCGGACTGTTGTTTTTTGTAATAACTATCTTATTGGTGATTCAGCTGCTACCTGTGGGTGATGCTTTAGTGGCAGACAGATATACTTACCTCCCTTATATAGGTTTGTTTTTTATAATTACTCAGCAAGCAAATTATTTGATTGAAAAGTTTCAGGAAAAATTAAAATCGCTAAAACCCTTATTAATAGGTTTGTTTTTAGTGATCGCTATTTTATTCTCGTACATGTCGCATCAGCGAAGTTTGGTTTGGAAAGATAGTTTTACACTTTGGAACAATGCGCTTGAAAATTCTCCCCCGGCCTATATTTCATACTACTGCAGAGGAAATGCATATTCTCAAATGAATGAATATAATAAGGCTATAGCAGATTTTAATGCTGCTAATCAGTATGATTCCACCAATTGCAATTTGTATTATAGCAGAGGCCACGCTTATTATTTTACCGGTCAATATGAAAAATCAATTGAAGATTTAAGTAAAACTATTCATATGAATAATAATTACTTTGATGCTTATTTAACCAGAGGAGGGGCGTATCTTAATTTGAAAAATTACACCAAAGCCATTGAAGATTTTAGTGCTGCTCTTTCTTTAAATCCAACTAATGCAGCTACATTTTGTAACAGGGCAATCACTTATTTGTATATGCAACAATATCAACTAGCGCTGAACGACGCCGTAAAAGCAAGAGAATTGGGTTTTAATGTTCCAGAAGGATTGTTTATTGATATTGAAAAAGGGATTAACTTGACCAAACATTGATTTGCATTCACCATGATGAGTAACAAGAATAAAAAAAATAATTCTTCAGTGTGCAGCTTCGCTTTCTTAAATGATAATCGCAATTTTTTTATTAGCGCTGTTTTGGTTCTCGTTATTGTTACTACAGGTTTATACTTCAAATCACTTAATAATCGGCTTACCAATTGGGATGATGACCGCTATGTTACAAATAATCCGGATATAACTACTTTGCATGGTGATAGCGTTTCGTATACCATAAAAAAATCGTTTAGCTCTTATGTAATGGGGAATTATCATCCTATTACAATGCTTTCTTACTGTATAGAATATAGCTATTTTAAACTTAATCCTAAACCTTATCACATTACCAACTTAATTGTACACTTGCTGAATACATTACTGGTATTGGCTTTTGTTTGGATGTTGTGTAAGCAAAAATGGGTAGCATTTATTGCCGCACTGTTATTTGCCATTCATCCTATGCATGTTGAATCGGTAGCTTGGGTTGCCGAGCGTAAAGATGTATTATATACTTTTTTCTTTATGCTGGCTTTGTGCAGTTATTTGTTTTATTTAAAGAATAACAAATGGAGTAAATTGTATTATGGGTTAACACTTGTATTGTTTGTCTTATCTGTATTGTCAAAAGGGATGGCTGTATGTTTGCCAATTACCTTTTTTGCAGTTGATTATTTTATAGAAAGAAAATACACGCATAAACTTGTTTTAGAAAAAGTTCCATTTATAGTTATTTCTATCATTTTCGGGTTGGTTTCCATTGAGGCCCAAAAATCATTGTCAGCTGTGTTGGATATACAACATTACAGGGTATTTGATAGGATATTGTTTTCATCCTATGCAGTAATGATGTATTTCGTTAAATTTTTTGCCCCTGTTAATTTATCTAATTATTATAATTATCCATTGCGTTACAATGGTTGGTATCCTGCTATTTTCTACATCGCTCCGTTTGTTTTGATTATTATTTTATTATTCATTTATCAATCTAAAAGGTTGGGCAGAGAATTTTGGTTTGGTTTTGGATTCTTTTTCATTACCATCGCTACAGTATTGCAAATACTTCCGGTGGGAGGAGCTATCATTTCCGACAGATATACCTATGTTCCTTATATCGGTTTATCCTTTATTATCGCTCGTATGTTAAATAAAGTGATTGAAAATGAAAGCCAACAAACTAACAAATATAAAAGGGTGCTTCTTACTGTTTTTTTCTGTTTTGTTTTAATGCTATCGGTGCTAACATACAGGCGTACAAAAGTATGGAAAGACAGCATTACTTTACTTTCAGATGCAATTGAAAAGTCGGACATTGACCCTATTATATACATGGGACGCTCACAAGCTTACTATCTTGCGGGTCAATATCAAAAATCTATAGACGACTGTAACCGTTTTTTCTCATTAAATTATTTATATCCGGATGTGATCAGTGATGCAAGTATGTATTATAATAGAGGTATTGCATATTATAAATATGAAAAGTATAATGAAGCGTTAGCGGATTTTAATACCATTGTTAAATTGCAAAAAAATTACCCAAGTGCAATTTATTTTAGAGGATTGGTGTATAGTAAACTTGGAAACTATAAACAAGCAATTGAAGATTTCAATGCTGCTATTGAACTTGAAAAGGTCGTTCCCGAACCATATAATGACAGAGGATTGGCTTACTTTGAATTGGGCGATTATATTAATGCTATAAATGATTATAACAAAGCAATTGAATTAAAACCAACCTTTGGTTATGCCTATCTTAATAAGGGAATGGTGTTATTTACATTAGGAAAAATAGATGAAGCTATTCAGAATTATTCCATTGCTATTAAATATGAACATCTTTTTCTTAATTCATATATCAATAGAGCCATTGCTTATCATAGTCGAAAAAAAAACGAACTAGCAATAGCTGATTTTACACATGCAATCGGTATTGACTCAAAATCATTGTTAGCACATTTTAACAGAGGTCTTGTTTATTATGAGGTGGGAATGTTTGATAAAGCAATAGAAGACTTGTCGGATGTATTAACGATCGACCAAAGCTACATTGGAGCGTATTATTATCGTATAAATAGCTATATAAATACTCGTCAGTTTTCTTTAGCAATGAATGATGTAGTAACTGTGAAAAAATTAGGGGTTAATGTACCGCAAAATATTATCAAAACTATTCAAGATGGATTGAGCGTTGGGGAGTTTCATAACCGTTGAGTTAAAAATACATTTCCTAACATTCAATCTTCTAGAGTTTAATTAGTAATAATAAGTCGTATTTTCTTTGTTAGATCTTGACTTATTGTAGCAGTGACTATATAAGTACCGGAGCTAAATATTTCTGCGAATTGTATCGAGAATGAATTATCAGCCCCTTTAACAACATCCAAATTTTTAGTAAACAAAAGTTTACCCAGCATATCGTGTATAGTTAATGCAACCGTTCCGTTTTGCGGACTGTTAATTAATACAGTCATTTGTTTTCCGTCGTTAGGATTAGGTGCTAATTCAAACGAAAAATTAATATTAGCAACAATAGTTATAACAACGACATTTGAGTAAACATATTTAAAATCAAAGTCCGTTTGTTTTAGACGATAATAATAAGTACCGGGTTCGGTATTCGGGTCGTTTAAGGTATAGTTTAGTATACCGGTGCTATTACCATTTTTAGCCTTTGAGCTAACAATACCTACTATGGTAAAATTTATTCCATCTGTTGAACGCTCCACGGTAAAATAATAATTATTTATTTCCGAGGCTGTTGACCAGATCAAATCAGTTGTTTTTCCATTATAAACAGCATTAAAGCTCAACAGTTCTATTGGTAAAGGATTTACTCCTGAGCCACCGGTTCCAAATGTAAATGGAGAAAAAGTAGTCATTACATCTGAAGTTACTGTACCACTGCCGCTATAACCTGCGCAGGTACCTGTTACAGTCACGGCGCCGCTGCTATTGGCGTTTTCCCACTTATTACTGCTACTGGTGTTATAGTGTGCTACTTTTAAATCTCCATTGGTGGAACAACTATTAATTCTACTGAATGAAGCATCTTCCCAATACAATGTTACGGCTGCATTTCCTGATCCCGAAGTCCGATCTACAGTCCAATACTCTTTTTTGCTTATTGTTGTTAAGGTAAGGCTTGGCGTTGTTGATATATCTGAAGTGCTTACATTACTATAACTCGAATTGAAATATTGGCAGGTAAAATCTGTTGAAGCAGTAATACCTGAGAGAGCAACTCTGGCCCATTGGGAATTTCCTTTACCGGTAGGGAATATAAATGGACCGGCTCCGTTTAATCCGTTCCAACGCATTGGTCCACTTACATAACTGGATGCCGACCCCGCGTTGGTAGCTGTTGTTGCAGAATTGGTTAAGGTTAACAAGTTAGTAGCATCGGTGGATAATATACCGCTGGTTAAAGTTAAATTGTGTGTAACAGTGGTCGGTTGCGATAAGGTGACTAAATTGCTTCCTGCCCCACCTGTATTATTAATAGTTAGGTCATAAAACGACTGTGTTCCCGTACCACCAATTGTTTGATTGCCACTACCTATAAAATAAATCATGCTTGAGCCCGTGGTGAAAGTTCCGTTATTGACCCAATTACCGCAAACACCCAATGTGTTAGTAGTACTCATTGTAAGTGTAGCGCCTGCGTTTATAGTTAAATTTAAACAAGCAGCTCCTGTTGCACTTATTATCGGCGCGTTGTTAGTTCCGGAAGGAATTATAGCACTAATAGAACAAGAGGGTTGTGATCCACACCAATTGCTTGATGTAGCCCAAGCTGTAGAGGTGTTTCCGTTCCAATAGGAAGTGCTTCCGGTGTTTGGCAATGTATTAATCGTGCCAATTGCTGTAGTTTGTACACAACTTCCAGTGGTGGTAACGGTAAAAGTAGAAATCCCTCCAAGGCTTGATGAACCGCTAATAGTAAATATACTACCGGAAAACGAACCACTCACTCCCGTAGGTAATCCGGATGCACTGGCACCAGTGCCTCCACCACCGACTGAATATGTAATATTTGTAATGGCACTGTTAATACAAACGATTTGTGCATCAGTACCTGCAGCCGATGTTAGACTGATGCTTGCGTTGGGATTTACAATAATGGTTCCTGTTGCATTCACACTACCACATCCACCAGTAAGAGGAATGCTGTAATTGAATGTACCTGATGCAGACGGAGTTCCACTGATGGTGATGGTATTTCCTGACCAATGTGCCGATACTCCCGCCGGCAAACTGTTCGCTCCCGTAGTTCCGTCATTGGATATTCCTGTAGCTCCTGTTGTTGCAATGGTAATGGCAGTTAGTGCAGTATTGATGCATAAGGTTGGAGAAGAGGAAGGGGCTCCAGCGGTATTAGCAGCCGTCACAATAATGGTTCCAGTTGCATTCACACTACCACAACCACCAGTAAGAGGAATGCTGTAATTGAATGTACCCGATGCAGTAGGAGTTCCGCTGATGGTGATGGTGTTTCCAGCCCAATGTGCCGATACTCCCGCCGGTAAACTGTTTGCTCCCGTAGTTCCGTCATTGGATATTCCCGTAGCTCCTGTAGTAGCAATGGTAATAGCCGTCAATGCGGTATTGATACATAAGGTAGGCGAGGAGGAAGGTGCCCCTGCTGTATTAGCAGCCGTCACAATAATAGTTCCTGTTGCATTCACACTACCACAACCACCAGTAAGAGGAATGCTGTAATTGAATGTACCCGATGCAGTAGGAGTTCCGCTGATGGTGATGGTATTTCCAGCCCAATGTGCCGATACTCCCGCCGGTAAACTGTTTGCTCCCGTAGTTCCGTCATTGGATATTCCTGTAGCTCCTGTTGTTGCAATGGTAATGGCAGTTAGTGCAGTATTGATGCATAAGGTTGGAGAAGAGGAAGGGGCTCCAGCGGTATTAGCAGCCGTCACAATAATAGTTCCTGTTGCATTCACACTACCACATCCACCAGTAAGAGGAATGCTGTAATTGAATGTACCTGATGCAGTAGGAGTTCCGCTGATGGTGATGGTATTTCCAGCCCAATGTGCCGATACTCCCGCCGGTAAACTGTTCGCTCCCGTAGTTCCGTCATTGGATATTCCTGTAGCACCTGTAGTAGCAATGGTAATAGCAGTTAGTGCGGTATTGATACATAAGGTCGGCGAGGAGGAAGGGGCTCCAGCAGTATTAGCAGCCGTCACAATAATGGTTCCAGTCGCATTCACACCACCACACCCACCAGTAAGAGGAATGCTGTAGTTGAATGTACCCGATGCAGACGGAGTTCCGCTGATGGTGATGGTGTTTCCTGACCAATGTGCCGATACTCCGCCGGCAAACTGTTTGCTCCTGTAGTTCCGTCATTGGATATTCCTGTAGCTCCTGTTGTTGCAATGGTAATAGCCGTCAATGCGGTATTGATGCATAAGGTTGGAGAAGAGGAAGGGGCTCCAGCGGTATTAGCAGCCGTCACAATAATAGTTCCAGTCGCATTCACACTACCACATCCACCAGTAAGAGGAATGTTGTAATTGAATGTACCTGATGCGGTAGGTGTACCGCTGATGGTAATGGTGTTTCCTGACCAGTGTGCTGATACTCCCGCCGGTAAACTGTTTGCTCCTGTAGTTCCGTCATTGGATATTCCTGTAGCCCCTGTTGTTGCAATGGTAATGGCAGTCAATGCAGTATTGATACATAAGGTAGGCGAGGAGGAAGGCGCTCCAGCGGTATTAGCAGCCGTTACAATAATAGTTCCTGTTGCATTCACACTACCACATCCACCAGTTAATGGAATGCTGTAATTGAATGTACCCGATGCGGTAGGTGTACCGCTGATGGTAATGGTATTACCTGACCAATGTGCTGATACTCCCGCCGGCAAACTGTTAGCTCCTGTAGTTCCGTCATTGGATATTCCTGTAGCTCCTGTAGTAGCAATGGTAATAGCAGTTAGTGCAGTATTGATGCATAAGGTAGGCGAGGAGGAAGGCGCTCCAGCAGTATTAGCAGCCGTTACAATAATAGTTCCTGTCGCATTCACACTACCACAACCACCAGTAAGAGGAATGCTGTAATTGAATGTACCCGATGCAGTAGGAGTTCCGCTGATGGTGATGGTATTTCCAGCCCAATGTGCCAATATCCGCCGGCAAACTGTTCGCTCCTGTAGTTCCGTCATTGGATATTCCTGTAGCTCCTGTTGTTGCAATGGTAATAGCCGTCAATGCGGTATTGATGCATAAGGTTGGAGAAGAGGAAGGGGCTCCAGCGGTATTAGCAGCCGTCACAATAATAGTTCCAGTCGCATTCACACTACCACATCCACCAGTAAGAGGAATGCTGTAATTGAATGTACCTGATGCAGTAGGAGTTCCGCTGATGGTGATGGTATTTCCAGCCCAATGTGCCGATATCCGCCGGTAAACTGTTTGCTCCCGTAGTTCCGTCATTGGATATTCCTGTAGCTCCTGTTGTTGCAATGGTAATGGCAGTTAGTGCAGTATTGATGCATAAGGTCGGAGAAGAGGAAGGGGCTCCAGCGGTATTAGCAGCCGTCACAATAATGGTTCCAGTTGCATTCACACTACCACACCCACCAGTAAGAGGAATGCTGTAATTGAATGTACCCGATGCGGTAGGTGTACCACTGATGGTAATGGTGTTTCCCGACCAGTGTGCTGATACTCCTGCCGGTAAACTGTTAGCTCCTGTAGTTCCGTCATTGGATATTCCTGTAGCACCTGTAGTAGCAATGGTAATAGCAGTTAGTGCGGTATTGATACATAAGGTAGGCGAGGAGGAAGGGGCTCCAGCGGTATTAGCAGCTGTCACAATAATAGATCCTGTTTTTGTTGTCTGAGTACACGTACCAGTAGTAGTTATGGTATAATTGAATGTCCCTGAAGCGGTAGGTGTTCCACTAATTGTAAAAACGCCTCCGGAATAAGATCCGCTTACTCCGGTTGGCAAGCCTGCAGCACTTGCTCCTGTGCCTCCACCACTAACCGAATAAGTTATAGCTGTGATAGCAGTGTTGATACAAAGACTTTGTCCATCTGTACCCGTTACGGATGTTAAGCTGATAGCCGCATTGGGATTTATTGTTTGCTGGCCACTCGCAACAGAAGATCCTATAGGTGTGTAAGTTGCCGAAAAAAGCTGGGCATTTGTTCCTGAGACTGTTAGGTTTACACTTCCGGATGCAGCAGCTCCGGAAGCTACATCCATAGTTATCCAATAATATTCTGTATTGCTTGCTTGCTGATGTGATGGAGAAAAAAATGTTTGAGTACCTGCAGACGTTGGAGAAGAATTAGTTGCCAATAAGTTTGCTGTCGAAAAACTATTTGTAGTAGTGTAATATAGTTTAAAATTACTGATATCACTAGCAGCATAAGTTCCTGTTGTTGTAAATCCAGTCCAACGACTGTTACATAATTGCAGGAAAAATAATCGGTAAGTGAAAAACTGTGAATCACCTGACCTGTTGTTCCGGCGCATGTGGCTGCCGACTGAGCATTGCAACCAATAGTAGGATATAATCGATTATATGGAGAATAACTTTTCCATTTCCCCCATTCCCCCCAACACCAGTACTGGAGCCATCTAATTCACCTTATCCCGCTCCTCCTGCACCACCTCCATCTCCATCAGGCGCATTCGTTGCCTGCGTGCATAATCCGTTAGCTCCGGCTACAGAACTTGTATCTGGAGCTATACCCGCTGTTCCTCCAACAGCATTACAATTTCCACTATTACTTGCATCTCCTCCATTACCGCCATTTGGAGATAACGCAGAAGCACCACCGCCACCACCATAGCCCCAATCGGTGCCTGCACCTTTTCCTCCATTACCACCACTATACATTAAAGTACCAGTTCCGGTAGCAATACCTCCTCCTGCACCTCCTGTGTTATTAGGAAAAGTACCACTTGCTTTTGCTCCCCCACCTCCGCCTCTTGCCAAAACAAGGGTTGTGATAGAACTGCTAAACCATGAATCACCACCCGCAGAACCATTGGCGGGAGTAGATGCTCTCCCGCCCCTCCCGCTCCTACCGTTATAGAATAAGTTGTACTAGCTGTTACACTGAATGTAGATTGGCTGAAAGCACCACCACCACCACCACCACCACCGTACTGATTGGTATTATTGCCACCACCTCCTCCTCCTGCACCCCAAGTTGAAACAGGAACCGATGTTACTCCCGTAGGTACGGTCCATGTATTTGGATTGGGTCCGGTACTTGTAAATGTTGCCATTTGAGCATATGAAATACTAATTGTTCCATTTCCTCCGGCACCTCCTGTTCCTGATGAATTATTTAGCGATTCACCACCACCGCCACCACCACCACCATAGAGAACCGGCAACAGCAATTCCATAAGTCAACGATTGTAAGCTTCTGTCTGCAGAATACCCACTGCACCACCATCTGCTCCTCCCACGGGAGCCGCACCTCCGGCCGTTCCATAAGACCATTGATTTCGATTCGTTGGCGCTTTTGCATTATTACCATTAGATGTATACCCTGCCGAAGCACCACCACCACCACCTGTTGTAACAGCGTTTGTCCCACCATTGCTTCCATTTCCTCCACTGGATCTTATTGTTCCTGTTCCTGCAGCACTTGAATCTTCGGTTCCTGCAATGCCGGCACCTCCCGAAGGGGCAGCACCTCCTGTTCCTCCTTTGGCTGATCTTAATACTGTACCGTCGGAGTTAATGGATTTTGAATCTGCTCCTGTTCCTCCTGCTCCAGAACCAGTGTTTGCTCCTCCTGCTCCACCTGCACCCACCACCAAAGAAGATGTTGCTCCGGGGGTTACACTAATGGTCGATTGGCTATAAGCTCCGCCGCCTCCACCGCCACCACCATAATTGGCGGTGAGTTCCTCCACCACCACCACCTGCTCCCCATACATTTACGGTTATCGAAGACACACTTGAAGGCACAGTCCAGACCGTTGTTCCGTAGGTGGTATAAGTCTCTACTCCATTTAATCTCCCTGTAAATGTTTGTTGACCACTGGCTGCCGTAGAATTTAATATAGGAGAAGATGTTAAATTATTGGATTCGAATAACTTGCCGTTATATTAGAATTATTTAATATTCCTGCTGTTATCGATTATCTTGCTTGGTTGGTTGCTGTAGAAGAGACATCCATTACTATCCAGTAATAATAGGTTGTGTTTACCATTGACAGGGAAAAAGAGAATGCACTTTGAGTGCCAGTGTGGCAGGGGAAGCGTTGGTTGCAAGTAAATTGGTAGTGGCAAAACTTATTAGTGGTGGTGTAATAAACTTTAAAATCGGTAATGTCACTTGCTAAATAATCTCCTGTAAAAGAAATACCTGTAACATTAATGCCACCACAATTGCTGCGGATTCCCAGCCTGCAAAGTAAAACCTTGTATTTGAACATCAGTCCGTATTTGATTTTTATATTAGTGAGGGCGGCTACAGTATTGCTTCCAATTGTTAATACAGGACCGTAATCCACTATTACCATACCATTTCCTCCTTTTCCACCAACTCCTGACCCAGTAAGAGTAGCATTATTATTGTTTTCCCCCCAGTCAGCTCCACCGGCTCCCCATGCATTTCCGTCATATGCAATGTTCCAATGCGCCATCCGTTGGCACCATTTACTCCTCCGGAAGGAGCGATCCCCCCGACGCCACCTATATCACTGCAGCCAACATTTGAAGTTGCATTACCACCATTACCTCCATTGGCTGAATAACCCGCAGATGCTCCACCACCACCTCCAAACCCATAATCAGAGGTAGTTCCATTACCTCCGTTTCCTCCGCTATACACTAATGTTCCTATTCCTGATGCTGAACTTCCACCTAGTAAACTGGCATTAACTGTTGATGTAGCACTTCCCTGACCGCCACCATTTTCCCACCACTTGCTAAAACAAGTGTAGTAGTGGAACTGGTAAACCAGGACGCTCCCCCAGCATTTCCTGCTGTACCAGTAGAAGCCCCACCGGCTCCCCCAGTACCAACTGTTATTGAATACTTAGCGCCTGCACTTACAGTTAATGTAGATTGACTGAATGCGCCACCACCACCGCCGCCACCACCATAAAATGGAGCAATTGAGAGTTACCACCACCACCACCACCTGCTCCCCATGCCTGCAAAGAGCAATGGTTTTTGTTATTCCGGTTGGAACTACCCAGCTATTTACATTTGTTACCCAAACCGACCAAAGGTTTCCAACTTCGTCTAGCATATGAAATAACAACCATACCAACACCCCCGCTTGCTCCCGTTCCGGAAATTCCTCCTATAATAATATGCACCACCACCACCACCACCACCACCAACTGCTCCAGAAGTAGCACTGTACTGGTAGGTACACCCTGCTGAATTAACACCACCTACACCGCCCGCAGCTCCGCCTGCAGGTGCAATACCTCCTAATGCTTTTTAAAGTAAAATTACCACAATCGTCTGCTAGGTTTACCATTGTTTCCAATTTGAGAATATCCTGCTGAAGAACCACCACCACCGCCAACAGGGTTTTATACTACAAACATTACTATTATTACCATTACTTCCATTACCTCCGCTGTAAACGATTGTTCCTGTTCCGGAAGCGCTTAATCCACCAGCTTCTCCCGTCCCTCCACCGGTTGACCCCCCTGTCTCCACCCCAACCACCTTTTGCAAGTACCATATATGCTGTTCCTGTAGATGTAGTGAATTTCGCTAGTTCCACCTGCTGCACCTGTTTGCGCGGCAGCGTTACCTGCGCTTGCACCACCTGCACCTGCTGCTCCTACTATTACTGAATAAGTTGCCCCAGGAGTAACTGTTAATGTAGATTGGCTGAAAGCACCACCACCACCGCCGCCGCCGCCATATTGATTAGCGGTATTTCCACCACCGCCACCACCCGCACCCCATGTTTGTACCGTGATGGTTGTTACGCATGTTGGTACAGTATAAGTATATGTTCCGGATACAGTGTACGTTGTTGTTTGAGTGGCGCTGTTTTTCTGCCACATCAAAAATGTCAGAACAGCAAAGAAAAAAAATAGCTTTTTAAATGATATATTAAAACTGTTTTTTAATAGTTAAAATCTGAATTATATACACTGAAAACAAATATAGGATTTTCACTTATTTTGTTGCTAATGATAGTATGCAACAGTGTAGATATTTTTTGGAACGTTTTTTTATATGATTTAATTTTGTTTTGCATTTTTGTTGCGTTAACGATATCTTTTGTATCCTAATATTCAAGAAGGTTTATGTCTATTCAAGTTGGAATTATGTAGTACGTTTTTCGTTTCATTGTCTTCAAACCATTGTAAATGTATTTTTAAAAAAATATGTTACAACAAATAATATTACTTTCAAATATGCGCTTTTTGGTCGAGGTTATTAATCCTGCTTAGCGAATGTAACATATGTTACATGTTTGGTGGTGGCATTCGAATAAAAATATTGTTCTTTTATAGTTATATGTTATTAAAGCTAACTTATCTCCAAAAAACTGAATGGAAATGTAGTATTTAAGGAATAAATAGATTGTTTAGAATCTATCTGTTTGATTTTTTTTGGTGAGATTTGAGTTGTAAAATAATGACTGAAATTCATTCTGATTTGGATAATTGATAAAGTGTGATAGTTATAATGATATTTGATTGGACAGATATCGTGATTAAAGAATTCGTGAAATGGATGTATAGTCATATACAATGAATTGCCTTTTATAAATTCGATTCCAGATTAATTTGTAGTTTTTAATCTTAATTCACCAATTACAACTCCACCATCAAATGCTTATACAACTCCACCATTGCTTTAATATCGTTTTTGTGTACTTTTTCATTCGGAGAATGCACATGCTCTTCAGGCGCGCCAATGAAACACCAATCCCAAGGATGTGCAGCCATTTGTAATTCTTTGGCATCGCTACCTCCGTGATAGTCCTTCTACTTCTAACTGAAAAGGAATTTTTGATTTTTTTGCAATGGCAATAATCTTGTTCAAATAACTTTTTCGTGGCAATAAACTATCGCGTAATGAAATAACTACACCTTTACCGGGCTGAACGCCTTGTGTAACCCATGTAATATCGCATATAAGCGCTTGTGTTATTTTATGTTTTTTTGATATGAATTTTTGTAAATATGAAACACTTCCGCCGCCATGTTCTTCCCAACAGGAAAATGCAATGATGCCATCTTGTAACGTCTCTGCTACTTTTAGGGCGCTCCATACACCAAGCCGGTTGTCCATATAACAACATTGAACACTTTCTTTTGTTTCGCGCCAGTTGGGTTTAAAAGTAAGCGAGGTACCACGTTCTATTTCACGTTTGTAGTCGTAAGTAATGTTGTGGTGTTTGTCAACATTTAGTTTACAATTAATTTTTCCAGTAGGATCTCTCTCCGACCAATTCAAAACCATTCTCTGTTCTCGGTCCTCCAATTTTAACTAATTCGTTGCCGTATCTTACTGTAAAACCAATACTATCCATATGTGCAAATATAGCAGTGCGCGGTTTTCCGAACACCAGCACAATACAATCTTGAAATCCATCACCATAAAACACTTTGGGTTTTGTTGCCCAATTTTTTTTATTCTGGTTTATGTAGTTGAGCACAAATTCAGTCATTGCGCTTTCATTACCTGATGGGGCTTGTATGGCGCAGAGTTGTTTTAATAGTTGCATGTGATTAGTTTAATTTTTGATTAGCAAATTACGCAATGCATGTTCAAGTGAAGTAAATTTAAATGTGTATCCTGCCTTTGTAATTTTTTCTGAGGAGATGCGACTGCCCTCCAGTACAATACTCCCCATTTCTCCAAATATAAGTTTAATAATTATTGCCGGAACATTTGGCAACCATAAGGTTTTGTTTGATACACGTGCCAATGTGCTTGTAAAGTTTTTGTTTGTTATGTGTTCAGGCGCTATGGCATTGTAGGCATCTTGTAAGCTCATATCTTCAATGGCTTTAATATAAATACTACAGAGGTCATCAATATGTATCCATGGCATGTATTGTTTGCCGCTTCCTAATGCAGCACCTAAACCTCGTTTAATGGGCAATGCCATTTTTTCAAGTGCACCACCTTTTTTTGTCAATACAATGCCCGTTCGTATTTTTACAGTTCGTATTCCTGCATTTTTA
>CAVSHK010000010.1:0-81216 GCA_963727705.1 uncultured Bacteroidota bacterium | reverse complement strand
GGCTGCTGAAATCACTATAACAGGACCTATTACATTAGGTAAAATATGTCTAAAAATTATTCTCGTTTTTGAAAAACCAAGAGACTCTCTCCTGCCTCTACAAATTCCTTTTCACGCATACTCATTATCTGTCCTCTTATAACACGTGCTACTTCAACCCACATAGTTAACCCCACAGCAATAAACATTTGCCAAAAGCCTTTACCCAAAGCAAGCGATATTGCAACAACAAGCAGCAATGTAGGTACCGACCATATTACATTAATAAACCACATAATCACATCATCAACAACACCTCTGAAATAGCCAGCCAAAGCGCCAAGTAAAACACCAATTAAGACGGATATGAATACTGCAATAAAACCAACAGAAAATGAAAATACGTGTACCTATCATTAATCGGCTCAACAAATCACGTCCGGCGGGGTCTGTACCCAAAATATATGTTTTAGTAATAATATTTTTTTTCTCTATTTGCTCTTTTAATTCTTTTGCCGATTTAGTTATGATTTCCTTTTTATCTAATTCATGAAACTTAATTTCTCTCTTTATTAAGTCATTTTCTAGGTGAAAATTAAAATCAATAGGATAAATAACATCGGCCAAATTTATTGACTTTTCTATACTCAAGGCTGTATCCTTGTCTGAATATTCCTTATATAAAATGTCATTACCTTCAAATCGATAAGAAGAAATGGGAATGGATCTGTAATCACTTATTTCTCCATAAAGCATTTTATAAAGAAAATTTTCTTTGTGAGAAGGTTCATTTTTACGCTGAAGTAATAACTTAACGGTGAAACCGGGAGGCTTTTTAGAAAGCTCCAAAATTTGATCATTTGCGTCAGGTGTAGAATCGGGAGTTATTGAAAAACCTAATATTGCAACCAACATACAAAAACAAACAAATACTAAACTTATCATTGCTAGTTTGTCCTTTTTAAAATGCTGCCACGAATTGCTGCTTAATGACTTATAGTCTTCTTTGCTAGCCATTTTCACTTTGTTTTTCTATCTTTCCACTCATACTTACTCTGCAACAACCCTAACAATCCTATAAACACAATATATACAACATATAAAAACTCTTCTGCCAAAAAATAGGGTGCAAAAACTCGCTTTTTAAAAAAAGGTGCTGCTAAAAATAATAACAAAAAATCAATTACACATTTTATTCCAAATAAAAGAAAAAATATTTTAATATAATTAATTGTATTGAAGTATATAGCACCCATGAACGAGCTAATCATCAGCATAAACAAACTTAAATTAAACAGGTAAACAATTAGCGAAACTTTTTTTGTTTCAGCATTTAAAGCCCAAAAACCCTTTGATGACCAGCGTTTTCGTTGATTGATAAAATTCGTCAAATTATTTTTGGCTTTTGTAAAGACCAACGCTTCCTGGTGTTTTAGGAACATGACACCATCGGGATATTTATTTTTTATTTTATACATCAACAATATATCATCTCCTGAAGCTTTATTATTTATATCCTCAAAGCCATTCATTTCGTCAAACACTGTTCTTGGATAAGCCAGATTTGCACCATTACACATAATGGCTTTATTATAATACAACGAGGCACCGCCGCACACTATTAAAGACATAAACTCCAGCATTTGCATTTTTTCAAAAACATTTTTTTCATTATAAAATACCACAGGCGCAACTATCATTTTTGCGTTTGTTTGCTGATAAAAAGCTACTATAGTTGTCAACCAGTTTTCATTCATTACACAATCTGCATCAGTAGTAACAATCAACTCCCCTGTCGATTGATTAATACCCTTGGTTAAGGCATATTTCTTTCCGAAATTCTCAGAATGAGATGTTATGGTTATCAATTTCACATTTTCGCGATTCACAAACAGCTGCTTAATCTTTGCGTTTGTAGTATCTTCAGATGAATCATCAACAATTATCAGTTCAAACTTTTGAGAAGGATAGTTTTGTAAAAGAACGGAATTGATACAATGTTCTATATTATTTTCTTCATTACGTGCCGCAATAATTACACTTACTTTGGTTGTTAACGATAATGAAGAAAGATTGGGTGAGGACGTTTTAATCCATGCATAACAATATGATATAATCAATACAACATAGCTAAAACACAACAATGAGGAGACTGCTACAAGTATTATGAGAAAAAATTCCATCTACTCATTAAAAAAATTAAGTTGCCAAATAAATGCTGCTCCTATCAAGGCTGGTATTGCCAAATTTATCAGCCAAAGTGTTATTGAGGATGAAACAATTGCACTTGCATTGCTTGTTACTGTACTAAAAAAGTAAACAGAAGAAGCACTTCTGACTGCTATTTCAGTAAGTGCAAAAGTAGGAATGGCGGAACTAACAAAAAAAGTTAGCGCAATAAGTTCTAAGGAATTTAGCAGTCCGATATCAATGTTAAACATCAACAAAATAAGATAATATTGATAGGAAAAAATAAAGTATCTAATTGTAGAAATAAAAAAAACTAAATACAATTCTTTTCTTTCAAACTGAAGTATTTTCTCCTTTATTTTTAAAGGAATTAATAAAGCTTTTTTATAAATTACTACGACTAAAACTGATATTAATACAACTATTACAATGAATAGAAACAAATAATTAAAATCAATAATTTCTTTAAACAGTAATGTGGTTTTATTCCCTTCATAATAGAACAATGCCGACAGCAATCCAGCTAAAACTGTTACCAAAAGTTGTAATGAGCTTCCGATAAAACTAGCTATTGTTGCTTTTGCTTTTTCGACTGTTTTTAAAAAAAACACTTTCCCTGCAAATTCTCCAATTCGATTAGGAGTGAAAATACTGATACTTACCCCTGAAAGTACGGATTTTAATGACGTAAAAAATGAAATGGATTCTGTTTTTCTTATTAAATATTTCCATTTAATTGCTTCCAGACCCCAGTTTATGGGTATTAAGCAAAAAGCAATAATAAAATAATTTATTTTTGTTTTTTGAAATACATCTTCAATATTCACAACAACATAGGCATCTTCTATTTTATTTATTACATAATAAACCGAAAAAACAAAAACACTCGTCTTAATAAAAAGACTTATACCTTTGCCCAGGGTTTTATTTGCAATCATTTTAAAATTAAATTAAATGGATGTGGTTTTGTCGCAAAGCTACAAATAACCATTGCAAACTTATTGCAAATGTTCATCAAGTTTTAATGATAACTTAACTGTTTATATATTGGCAACGGATAGAATAATATTAGGTATTGACCCTGGTACAAATGTGCTTGGCTATGGTCTTATTCATGTAAAAGGAAATAAAATGGAACTATTAGTTATGGGTGTGTTGCGCCTCGAAAAAATTAGTGACCATCCTTTAAAACTCAAGAAAATTTTTGAACGTGTGGTATCATTAATCGAAGAATACAAGCCCGATGAGCTTTCTATTGAAGCACCTTTCTTCGGAAAAAATGTACAATCCATGTTAAAGCTTGGGAGAGCTCAAGGAGTGGCAATAGCAGGCGCCCTTTCAAAAAATATACCTATACAGGAATATTCTCCCAAAAAAATAAAACAATCCATTACCGGTAATGGTAATGCGTCTAAAGAACAAGTCGCAGAAATGCTTAAATCCTTATTAAACTTTAAAGAAACTCCCGAATTTTTAGATGCCACCGATGGACTAGCTGCCGCAGTATGTCACTATTTTCAGGCAAAACCTGGCATCAAAGGAAAAACCTATACAGGATGGAAAGCCTTTTTGGCTGAAAACCCAAGTAAAAAGATTTGAAAATCAGTTCAAATCATGTTCGTTTAAGATTTTTTTTACACCAATTAGTGAATTAAAAAGCTAAAATCACGGCTGTATAATAGGTATTAAACCTCGCAAACCCATATTAACAACACTATCTCCATTTAAAGGATTGTATGTTAAATCATTACTATGTTCAACCCACTCAAAACTTTTGTTGGTAGATACCGAGATTACGACAACTATATCTTGAGTTTCTTTTCCGGTAATGGTCAACATCTGAGGAAGTTGAGTTGCATTAATAAATTGACCTGTCACCAAACAAGAACCGGCAGGAATTGGAGATGTCGCGAACAATGGATTTACAACTGTTGTAGCACCTGAAGGAGCCTGTCCCTGACTTGGCGTATTCGTATAAGTTACTCCTCCTGTAACATAAGATGTTTCAAATCCCCAATAACCCTGAAGTTTAGAGGCATTTACTGTTACAGTTTGCGTTTTCAACAAATAAGAGTGAATGAAAGTTTGAAAGCCAACAAAAGAAGCAATTGTTCCTGTTCCTTGATAATTGCTGGGTACAGTATATGTTCCGGCGCCAACGACTGTACCGGCATTGATGACATAATCAATATCATAATTTTGATACGCTACCGACATACGAAACCATTTATAAGTGCCAGGTTTTACTTGAGAGAGCGGAATTGAATATAATTCATCGCCATTTGACTTAAGCGGTAATTGATCAAAATCTATTGCTGTAGAATAAGTAGAAGTATTAGTGCCACTGGCAACTGTTACCGGACTAGTTTGAACAGTTGGAGTTGTATATAATATAGCACCGCCCCCTACATGAGTGGTGTCATATGGCGCTAATTCAATATAATGGGCTCCAAACTTATTGAAGCGAGGCGATTGTGCTAAATGATTAGTTGGTATTGAGGAAGGACTTCCTATATTATTAAGCCGGGCTTGTGTACTATCCAACTTTAAAACAAACCGCAATCTTGCAGGTGAAGTAGTAACAGAGGTTGCTGTACTTGTTTCCTTTTTGCAAGATAACAATGCGGTTATCGCAAAACAAAATAATACGATTGTTTTTTTCATAAGCTTATTTTTAATGTTTATATATTCTTGCTGATGTAATTATCTAATTTTAGAACTTCTTATTTAATTGCCATGCTCAGTTACATATAAATTCAACAAAACGAAAGTACAAAAAGAAAAGCCATTTCGTATTTCATGACAATTTAACCATAATTCTATGGGTATTGCTTATGCAAATGGAATAAATTATGATGCCACCGGCAACCTACTTTACGTTGCTTCTATAGCCGAAGACCGCAATGTCATGTCTGCTTCCACTGTAGCAGCTCCATTTGGCAATATCATTTTGGCGGGAAATGTAAACAGACAGTATCTTTTTAGTATTACAAAAGGGTAAATAAATAACTATTTATTGAACTGCATGATGTACTCTATTTGTTTTGCAGGAACATCATAAATTTCAATAGTTTCTGTAATATTATATCCATTTTTGCTAATATATTTTGATAGCTGCGGATACACTTTAATTGGACCTATAATATAGGACATCATTGATTTTATAGGAAAATAAGCAACAACAGCATTCGCAACACGAATGGTATCAACCTTAAAACCTTTTGCCTGCAACTCGTTTACTTTATCGTAATCTTTTTTTTCTAAAACGTCACCAACAAAACTTCTGCATTTGTCGGGCGCTACGACTTTTGGATTATCATAATATATACCAAATCCTTTGGTACTTTTAATACCTGCAAACTGAAGCTCTTTATTAACCCCTAACATAAACTTTCCGGCTTTTGAATATTCACCAATAAAATCTTTACCAACAACAATATAACCTCCTGCTACTTTTTCTTGCACTTCAATACTTGTAAAAAGACCAAGATACCATGTAAATAGCGTCAGTGAACTTATAACTAATACAATAATCAGTAAAATAATTTTTAACGTTTTCATGTTCTCCAGATTTATGTATTTAATTAACCGCATTTATCATAACTATGTAAAACTAGCTCTATTCGATATAAAAACTTATGAGTTATGTCATTACAAAATACTGATATTGCTCAGTGATTGAATATATAACTGTTATATTTGTTACACTCAGTTTTTACCCAAAGACTTAATAATTTACACCTTTCATTAATTATATCGCAAACCCACTATGATTGAAATAGGAATAGATAGTTTTGCAGCAGCAACACTAAATAACTACAAAGACATTGCTACCGATAGCGCAAATGCAATTTCCGAATTACTTGAAAGAATTGAATATGCCGACAAAGTAGGTCTTGATGTATTTGGTATTGGGGAACATCATCGCAAAGAATTTCTTGATTCAGCTACTGCTGTTATTCTTTCAGCAGCAGCGGCTCGTACAAAACACATACGCCTTATCAGCGCGGTTTCGGTATTAAGTGCTGCCGACCCTGTAAGAGTATTTCAGGAATTTGCAACACTTGATTTAATTTCGAAGGGGCGTGCTGAAATAGTTGTTGGGCGTGGCTCATTTACTGAAGCCTTTCCTCTGTTTGGTTTTAACATACATCATTATGATGAGCTTTTTTCTGAAAAATTAAACTTATTACTTACCATTCGTGATAATGAAGTAGTAAACTGGTCGGGGCGGTTTCGCCCTGCACTTAACAATCAGGCTATTTACCCTAGACCATTTCAGGATAAACTGCCAATTTGGCTTGGTGTAGGAGGAACTCCTGCATCTTTTGTGCGTGCAGGAACACTTGGGCTACCGCTTATGGTGGCCATCATTGGTGGCAACACGAATCGATTTCGCCCATTAATCGACCTTTATAGAGAAGCGGGAGCAAAAGCAGGACATGCACCAGAACTATTAACTGTGGGATTACATTCGCTCGGTTACGTTGCAAATAGTACACAAGAAGCTATTGAAGATTATTATCCCGGTTATGCCGAAACCTTCACTCGCATTGGTAAAGAACGAGGCTGGCCTCCGGTAACCAAAGAGCACTTTTATGCACAGATTGGTCCGTTGGGAGCTTTATTAATTGGTAACCCCGAAGAAATTGCAGAAAAAATACTAAGACATAGTGAAGCCTTGGGAGGTATTTCTCGAATAACGTTTCAAATGGACAATGCAGGACTTTCTCATGAAAAGCTATTGCAATCAATTGAACTAATTGGTAAACGAATAACCCCATTAGTTAAAAGATAAACGAACTTACCCTTACTTCATATTTACAAACTGCATAGGCAATTCATAACTACCACTTCTTAACAAAGCAATTACAGCTTGTAAATCATCAATTTTTTTTCCTGTAACTCTTACCTGATCGTCCATCATTTGAGCCTGCACCTTCAGTTTAGAGTCTTTAATGTCTTTAATTATTTTTTTTGCCATATCCTTATCAATACCTTCCCGCACTTTAATTTCTTTCCGAACCATCATGCCCGAAGCTACTTGATCTTTTCCAAAATCCAAGCACATAGGATTCAAATGTTGTTTTATCATCCTGCTTCTAATGGCGTCTGTAATGGATTCCATACGCATATCATTTTCGGTTAATATGCTTATTTGCATTAGTTTCTTATCTAATGTTATTTCGCTTTTTGAGCCGTTAAAATCAAAACGGTTTAAAATTTCTTTGCGGGCTACATTTATTGCATTGTCCAATAACTGAGCATCTACTTTGTTTACCACATCAAATGAAGGCATAGGTTTAAGTTTAAGGGATTAATTGTTGTATTCAGAGCCTGTTTAAATTTCTGTTGAGAAAAATGTTATAGGGCAAGGAAAACCGATTGAATAAGCAAATTTATTTGTTGTCTACCAAAACTTCAAACAAATGTATTCAACCGATTTAACCAATACCCAATGGCAATTTATAAAAAGTTCTTTAAATATTGCGGAAAGAAAAAGAAAACACAATTTACGAGAGATGTGGAATGCCATCAATTACCTTGTAAAGACAGGTTGTCAATGGCGAATGCTTCCTTCAACTTTCCCAAAATGGCAACTGGTTTACTACTACTATAGTAAATGGGCTAGTTTAGAAATTTATGATTTACTATTGGAAAAACTAAGAAGTAAAGTGCGCGTAAAAATGGGACAAAAGGCAGAGGCAAGTTTAGGGATTATGGATAGCCAAAGTGTTCGCTGGGGCAATAATAGAGCTCTTAATGGAATTGATGGCAATAAAAAAGTAAAGGGTATTAGACGACACACGATAGTAGATAAAAATGGATTTTTGATTGCTGCTATGGTGTGTGTGGCAAATATAAATGATGGCAAAGCTGCACTATTTTTAATGCGAATTATTAAAGAATTTTTATGCAGTGTCAAAGTAATACTTGCTGATGGTGGTTACAGAGGAGAATTAGCAGATAATGTTAAACAAATTTATGGTTACCTAATTAAGGTAGTAATGAGAACAGACAATGAAACGACTAACTTTAAGCCCATAAATAAAAGATGGGTAATCGAACGTACATTTGCTTGGTTCGATAATGACAGAAGGTTATGCAGAAATTATGAACTCTTAGCCGAATCTTCCGAAACTATGGTGAAATTATCTGCTATAAAATTATTGTTGAATAAAATTTAAACAGACTCTAAAATTATTACAATAAATATTGGTATTTCTGTCTTAAAAATCTGTTCTTTTTGCTTTTATTCAAATCATAAAAAAACACCAGCATTATTTCATGCGAACCACTCGAATAATTACCAATATTACTCATCAGCAAATCATATGAATAACTTACCTGTAAATATTTATAAAAGGTATATCCGGCTTGCAGCACCAAGGCATCGTGTAAACGGATGGAACCACCTATAAAAACTTTTTTCTTGTAATGAAAACGAAATGTATAATCAAGCATTATAGGTGCCCCTACAACGTAATTGGCATAAAATGTATTTTCACACAAATAATCACTGCTGGCGGCATAGTTGTATCCAAAAATAAAATTGGCACTGGTAACATACTTAACAATTCCATGTTTGGCTGTATCTTCCTTGAAAACATCAACTTGCGGTTGTAAATAATTTAAAGCACTTAAACCAATATTAAATCTGTCATTATATAAATAAATACCGGCTCCAATATTTTTTGCCCAAGTGCTGGTCATTATATTTTGATTAACTGAAGGATCCTGAACATCTCGCAAGGTCATTTTATTGCCATTCAACTTGTATTGGGTCATATATCCTCCAAAACCAACGGACAACTCTACATCCGGAAAGTGTAAATGGTAAGCTCCGCTTAAATTATAGGTATTTTGTTGATTGGGCCCTATTTGATCCTGAGTTACAAAACCTCCTAAACCAAACATGCCGGCTTTTGCAAAACGACTATGATAACTCACAGATGATGTAACCGGGGCACCATCATAGCCGACCCATTGCATGCGATATGCCATACGGGTATCTACATTTTGTTTAGTACCGGCAATAGCTGGATTGAAGATAAAATAATTACTTCTGTATTGCGAATAAAAAGGTAATTGTTGCGCTAAAGCCTCACTCCCAGCCATAAATAGCCGAGAAATTAAACAAATTACATAAACGTGAACTGTTTTTTTCATTCAACTAACAACATATTTAATCAACAATTGTAACAGTACCATGATAAATATCTGAGCCATCTCCCAAATCCAAAATAAAAAAATATGTTGCCGCCGGAAGCTTTTCTCCTAAAGCATTTCCTCCCCAATCATTATTATACCCGTTAGCCACATAAACTTGCTTGCCATATCGGTTGTAAATCTCTAAATGATTATTAGGATATTTTTCAATGTTGCCAATATACCATACGTCGTTATTGTTATCACCATTAGGAGTAAATGTATTGTATAACACTATTTTATTGCTAGGCGATACATACACCATAACCGAATCCATAGCAGAACAAGCTCCGGTAATATCGAATCCTTTGAGGTAATACATTGTGGTATCTTTACTCTGTGCCTCAGCAATAGGTGTTCGGCTGTATTTAAGCAGGTGGTTGGGTGACCATACATATTGATAACCACCATGTGCATGTAATATAGCAACTGCTCCTTCCTGAATTGTAGTATCAACCCCTGCGCTGATGCTTGGTATTTGTCCTACAACAACAGTAACACTTGCAGTTTTTGTTATAGCTGCGGCATCTTTTACAGTTAAAACATAGGTTGTGGTTGTGGTGGGAAAAGCTGTAGGATTTGAAAACAAAGAATTACTCAAGCCTGAAGAGGGCACCCATGAATACGTATAAGGGAACGTGCCTCCAAAAGCAGATGGAGAACCACCTATTGCAATACTGTCGCCAATACAAATTGTTTTGTTTGAACCCACATTCACTGTGAGCTGTGCAAAGCTTGCATTTATAAACAACCACAAAACAAGTATGATGCGTAGAAAATTAAAAAAAAACTTCATCTGCCATTATCGCTTTTAACGAATATATAACTTACGCCATTACCTTTGCTTATTGGTTTGTGGCAATACTTTTATTTATATGAAAATCAAAAATAAGTATTTATATCAATTTCAAGCACCTTCATTTTTTTGATTTCTCTGCAAATCGAAACAAAAAAAAGCTCAAAACGTAAAAGTATTGAAGATAGGGATGTTTATAAGTTTTTTAAAGTAGTTGTTACTTATTATTTAATTAAAATAAACTTAGCTCTTTATTTGAAAAGATCATTAATACCACAATTCTTCGGCGAAATTAAGTTGAATTAAGAAATGAACAAATCTTTTAAATTTTTCTATTTTACTTTCTTTTTTATTCTTTGTTTTGTCCGCATATCAATTGCCCAAACGGCTTTTCAAACAGATAAAGAATTAATAAAACAAGGTGATAAACTCTTTAAGGAAGAAAAATTTGTTGAAGCCTATCCCATTTATTCTCAACTAGTAATAAGAACTCCGCATGACCTTCAGTATAACTATCGGTTAGGAGTCTGTACTATTTTTTCCATTGCTAATAAAGAACTTGCAGTGCCCTTCTTAGAAAATGCGATGAATAGCTCCGAAGTTGAAAATGAAGTACATTACTATTTGGGAAAAGCGTATTTGTTGAGCTATCGATTTGAAGAAGCTGCAAAACAATTTAAGTTATACAAAGAAACTGCACCTCAAAAAAACATTGAAAAATATCAGGTTGATCAACAAATCACGATGTGTATCAATGGAGGAAAGCTAGTCAGAAACATTGCCGATTGGGTTGTAGTTGAAAAAAAAGAGTTAAACAGCAAAGATTTTTTTTTAGCATACGACCTTTCTACCATCGGTGGAAAATTGCTGATTAAACCCAATGAAGAAAAGTTTAAGACACCTCTTGATTTAAAGAAAAAAGAAGAATCCATCATTTTTCTTTCAAAAGATAACCGACAAATCTTTTTTTCTAGCTATGGTAAAGATGGTAGTAATGGCAAGGATATTTATCACATCACTAAGCTCCCAAATGGCACCTGGAGCAATGCTCAGCCGCTTCCAAACACTGTTAATACAAGCACCGATGATGACTTTCCTTTTTTTTCATCCCAATGGAAAAGTACTGTACTTTAGTTCAAAAGGTCATAATTCAATGGGAGGATATGATTTATTTAAATGCAGTTACGATGCCGAAACCAACAATTGGGGAAAACCTGAAAATTTAGGCTTTCCTATAAACTCACCTGATGATGATATTTTATATGTAACCGATACATTGGAAAAAGAGGCCTACTTCTCATCCACACGTTCTACTCCTCCCAATAAAATATCAGTTTACAAATTAAACATTGAAAAAAAACCGTCAGAATGGATTATCGTCAAAGGGATTATTCTCCCTAATAGAAGCGGACAAAGTCTTTCGGCAACTATTACCGTAAAAAACCATCTTGACAATACAAAAATTGGAGTTTTCAATTCAAACGCCAATTCCGGTAAATATCTGTTGATACTACCAAATGGGGTGAACTGTTTATTTACTGTTGAATGTGATGGATTTACCACTCAATCGCAACTCATCGCCGTACCTCTTCGTTTTGAAAACAATCCGGTAAAGCAAGAAATGAGTTATGATTTAAAAACGGATAAACTTATCCTCAGAACCATTAGTGATAATTTTAACGAAGAGGAATATGACCAACTTGTACCGTCTGTCATAAAAAACAAAGCCCTGTTAAACATAACGGCTGCCACCTCTAAGCCTGTTGTTAATAGTTTAGATAACAATGACATTGTAGGAATGGCATTTGAAGATGCGAAAGAACTAACAGAAGAGGCTCTGGAATCAAAAAAACAAGCGGACGTTGCTTTAGAATTAGCAAATAAAAAAAATGATTTTGCATTGCAAAAATCTAAAGAGGCGCAAATCATGCATCAGGATGCATCCAAATATGCTGGCAGCGTAGAACAAAAAAACATGTTGATGAACAATGCCAATACTGTTGTTAAAGAAGCCGAAGAACTAAAACTTGAAGCAGCAGCAGCTTACAAACTTGCTAAAAGAATGGAGGCTTCAAGTATAACCAAAAAGAAAGAAGCCGATTTATCTCTCCTTTATGCTCAGGCTTTAGATAATGCTTCGAAAGCCAAAAACTCACCTGAATCGATGACTAAGGTTACAGAAATAGAAAAGCAATTGGACGATTTAAATAAGAACAATACGGATACAATTTCGATATTCAACAGCTATAAAATAGGCATGGAAAGCAAACAAAAAGAAATTGACAAAGTGCTTAAAAATGTAACTACAATTAAACAAGAAATTACAGACAATGAAGCACTCATTGCAAAATCGCAAAGTGAAGCTGATAAAACCCGAAATAAATCTTTAAAAGAAGGACTATTAAATGAAATAGAAGGCTTGAAACAAGATAATGATGACCGACAGGTTGAACTTAAAAAACATGAAACAAAAGCAAAAAAATTACAAGATGAATATAACTCCTTAGCCAAAGAATCGGCAATGGCAAACGATGTTGTAAGTATTGCAAAAAAAGGAGAAACTCAACCAGCAGCAGTTGTTCAAAACAAAAAATCACCTGTTGCCATCGTGTCCAAACCTATTTCATCCATACCTGTTCCAACACCTGTTGTCGAAAAAACGATAGTAGAAGAATATAATTATGATCAACTATTGGCAGAGCTAAATGAATTTAACGCTGAAAATGTAGATGCTGCTATGGAAATAAAGGAAGAAATAGAACGCGAAACAGCAAAAGCAAAAGCATACAGCACTTGGGCCGGTGATTTGCAGGCTTTAGCAGAAGGGCAAAAACCTAACTTGACTAAAGAAAAAAACATTCAAAATAAAAATCAAATTACAAAATTAATTTCTCAAGCTACAGTGCAGGCCAGAGAAAAAAAGGCTTTGGCAGATCAAGCAACGGCTAAAGCAAACAGACTTAAAGCCGCACAAGAGTTAGCCGTCAAAAATGCTGCAACAGCCAAACCTCTTACTTCGGCCGGATTTAAAATTGATTATACTAAGTTGTTAGAAGAATTAAATACAAAAAATACTGAAAACATAAAACTTGCTGAAAAACAAGAAACTGAAACCGAACGTGAATCAGCTAAAGCCGAAGCATTTTATAAATGGGCGGATGATTTAAATAAATATGCGGCAGAAATAAAAACAAAAACGATTACCGAAGCCGATAAAAACAAAAATACAATTATTGGTGCCAACATCAACAAAGCCAAAAAACTCGCACAAGAAAAAAAAATATTGGGCGATCAATGCAGCTCAAGAGCGCTAAAGTTGAAACAATTGGCTATTGCACAGGCTGCCGAAATAAAAATAGTTACTCCGCCAAAACCTCAACCGCAGCAAATACAAGCGCCGTCACTAATCCCTGTTAAAACGCTCGTTGTTAATATAAAAACGGAGGACTATAAAACTGAATTAGCAGCAGCAGAAAAAATTCAAGATATAGAAGAGAGAGAGAGAGCTAAAGAAACTATTTATAAAAAAATAGCCAAAGCTGCTGATGAAGAAGTAACGCAATTACGCGTTGAATACAACAAAGAAAGAGACAAAAACAAAAGCACTGAGATAGCGAAACAAATAAAATCGCAAGAGGCTGTATCAAGAGAAAACAAAACCCTCGCTAAAAAGAGTTTGGTGACGGTCGAAAACTACGTAAAACAAAAACAGGCTGATGCTGCGGCTAAAGCTTTGGCAGTTGCTCAACCTCCCATAAAACAAGCCGAGATTAAACCAATAGAACAAAAAAACAGCAAAATTGTTGCAGCAAAACCAATAGCACCCAAACCGACTGAACCAAAACCTGTTGTTGATATAACTCCTCCTGCACCAAAAGAGACTATTCCTTTATATGAAATTTATAACCGTTATACACAAGTAAAATCGGAAATACAATTAGCTAAAAACGAAAAATTTGATGTGAAACCAGAAGCTGTATATAACGAGAATAAACCTATTCCCACAACCGGCGTATCTAAAAATGGCTTAATATACACGGTACAAGTTGGTGCCTTTATAAACCCTATACCTCAAGGAACATTTGGAGGTATTACTCCAATCACAGCAGAACCCGCCAATACCGGTTATATGCGATTTTTTGCCGGTCAGTTTCATCAATTTGTATCAGCCGACAATGTAAAAACGCAAATAAGAGGGATTGGATTTAAAGATGCCTTTGTTGTGGCATATTATAATGGAAAACGCATCTCCCTTACAGAAGCGTTAAGAATAGAAAATGGAGGTAATCCTCCTGCTGCTATTGCAATGAATACAACAAACAAAGTTGGCATTTCTGCAATTGCAAACAATACTACAAATAGTACTTTTATTAATGAGCCTTCTACAACAATCAATAATAGAAACAAAGAGATTGGCAATAGCAATGCAGCCAAGATACAAGATGTTGACAATGCAAACAAGATTACAACTAATGCAGCCGATAATTTAACAACTCCCAAAAATCAAACAACTAAAGAAGTTAACAACAATTCAAATATTGTTAATAATTCCAAAAACACTGCCATTAACAATAATACAAACAAGATTACAACTAGTACAACCAATACAATAACGTTCACTCCTACAGAAACAAAAATCAACACGAATCCTATTAATAATACCAACAATGCCGCCGGTAACAATAACACTAGTATTAATACAACGGATATTACGAATAATTCCAACACTACTTATAACGATAATTATACATCTACTGATAGCAGCGCAAATGCTACCAACAATCAATCATCAATAAACACAACACAAAATACAGCTATCAATAAACAAACATCAATCGCTACGGCAGAAAATGTTTCTAATATAATTGGATTGTTTTACACCGTTCAAGTGGGTTTGTTTTCACAACAGGTATCTGCTGATGTATTTCAAAGTTTAAATCCTTTATTTAATGAAACTACAGAAACCGGAAAAATACGTTATACTATTGGTGTGTATAACAATATAGCACGCGCCATTGAGGCAAAAGAAATTATTGTAACTAAAGGAATAAACAATTCATTTATTACAGCATTTTACAATTCAAAACGCATTACATTAAGTGAGGCAAGACAACTTGAAAGTAATGGTGGTATTCTACTAAGTAACTCACCTGTTTTAAATATATTACCGTATATTGGTGAAAACAAACAAACAAACACTATTGTTATAGCACAGGTAAACACCACGCAAAATACACAACAGGTTATCGCTCCAACCACAACTGCAAACAATAAATCCTTCGCAACAAACAACACTAAAATAAACGCTGAACCACCACCAACTACTACTTCTGCATTAATTCCAACAAACTCAACAACCACATCTTCATCAGTTGAAGGAATAACTTTTAAAGTACAGATTGGAGCATATAAAGAAGAGGTTCCTGCCGAAAAAGCAAGCATTTTCACAAAATTAAGCGCTAAAAGCTTTTCAAGATACGTAAATGAAAAAGGATTAACTATATATACGGTGGGTAACGTTAAAACCTATGATGAAGCGGCAAAATTAAAACTGGAACTTACAGAAGAATATGGGCTTACAGACGTGTTTGTTGTTGCATTTAAGGACGGGAAAAAAATTCCGTTAAGCGAAGTGAAAATTAAATAAATTTGCAGTACAATTAAATACTTTACCTAATAAGTTTTTATCATGCAAATTCAGACAGAAGACTTACTTGAACTAGAAGAAGTTCTGGTTGCTGATAAACAAATAATTGTTTACAACGACGACTTTAACACCTTCGATTTTGTTATTGAATCATTAATTAAAATATGTAAACATGAGATGACTCAAGCCGAACAGTGTACCTACATTATTCATTTTAACGGTAAATGTTCTGTTAAAAAAGGAGGATATGATGAGCTTGAACCCACCTGTACTGCTCTTTTAAAAAGAGGATTAACCGCCGAAATAATATAAATTAACAGTATAGTAACTATTTATGAAAAAAAAGGCGCTTTTTCTACTACTAACTACAAGTAGTTTAATAGGGTCATGCTACAAAGTACCAATATCAGGAAGAAGACAGTTAAACATGATACCTGAAACGGAGATGATGTCGATGGCTCTGACTAATTATCACGATTTTTTGACACAAAATCCTCCAGCATCAGACAATAACAGTGATGCACAATTAGTAAAAAAGGTAGGAGCAAAAATTGCATTAGCTGTTGAAACATTTATGAAAAGTAAAGGCTTGTATAGTCGCATTGAAGGTTATAAATGGGAAGTTAATTTAGTAAATGAAAACACCGTAAATGCCTGGTGCATGCCCGGAGGAAAAGTTGTTGTTTATTCAGGATTATTACCTGTTACACAAACTGAAGCAGCACTGGCATGTGTAATGGGACACGAAATTGCACACGCTGTTGCCCGTCATGGCAATGAGCGTATGAGTGAAGGTTTATTGGTTCAAGCCGGAGGCGTAGCCTTAAATGTTGCTCTCGCGCAAAAGTCCGCACTCACACAAAGTTTATTTGCTCAGTCGTATGGAATGAGTTCTCAATTAGGATTGTTAAAATTTTCTCGTGTTCATGAAAGCGAAGCAGATAAATTAGGTATTGTATTTATGGCATTGGCGGGTTATGACCCTCATGAAGCTGTTGCCTTTTGGGGAAGAATGGCACAATCAAGCGGAGGCAACAAACCACCCGAACTATTAAGTACTCACCCCAGTGATGAAACTCGCATTGCGGATATAAAGGCGTTTTTACCTCAAGCGATGAAGTATTACAACATGTAGTTAGTTTGAAGATTTAATGGAATGTTTGCTGCACAAACGACAAATCAAATTTTTGGACTTTCAACTTTATATACCCCTGTTTCACCGACTGCAAATTCCTTTAAATGAACAATATGAGCAATGTTCGACATTTTCGGTTTGAATAAACTCCTGTTGAGGATTGAATATTTCTGTCATTATAAATTTTAATTGCTCTTCAAAAGCATTTAAAACAGAGCGTTTTAATATTTCGTCACCATCAATATTTACTGTTTTTAATCCTGCACTTAATTCACGAAAACTGATAATTCCTGAAACCAAATTTCCATCTACTTCTGCATTAGAATGACTATACATCCATGCGTACATTAACAACTGAAAGGTTTTGGCAAACAAGGGCTTTTTCCTTAATTCATCCCAATCTAATAATTTTAATTCTTTAGTCTCTGTCTTTCCTGTTTTGTAATCCACAATGCGTGTGATATTTCCAACACTGTCAATCCGATCGGCTTTACCATGAAACTTAATTACTAGATCACCAATCGCCAATTCCTTTTGCAGCTCTGTTTCTAATTGTTTTATCAAAACAGGTTTACCTTGCTTTTCATTTTTTTCAATCAACTTTATTTCTGCATCCAAAAAATTACGAATGAATTTTAACGATACTTTGGTGATTAATAAATTTTTACCATAAGCTGTGTCATTACTGCTATAATTTTTTTCGAACCCTGTTTTTACAAGCTCTTCCACCCTACTTTTCATTCCGTTTACATCAGCGGCTTTTATATTTTTACCTACAAATGGCGTGTATAAAGCTTCTAACACTTCGTGTATTACACTTCCTAAAGTGTCGGCACCAATAGTTTCTTCAACTTCTTCTGCTTCTTTTAAACCTGCAATTGCTTGAAAATAAAATTGTAATGGACAATTAATATATCTGTTCAGCAATGAAGGTGAAAACCCTTTTGCTGCCTTTTGCATCAGTTGTTCAATGATGACAGGACTTTTTATGATTCTTATTTCATTCCCTTTAAAATTAACATCCACAGGAATATTTAATAACTTTTCTTCAATAATAATATTCTGATTTATTCTTGGTAATTCATGCAACAGTTGAGTTAAAAAGCGACTTTTCTCTCCGCTACCAAGAACATCTGTTTCAGTATTATAAAGCAAATAGATCGTTTTTGCACGTTGTAATAATCTATAAAAATGATACGCAAAAATGGCATCTTTATCTCCATAAGTTGGTAATCCGAAATGATATTTTAAATCGAAAGGAATAAATGTATTAACCGATTTTCCTGAAGGTAAAATGTCTTCATTGCATGATAATAATATAACATTTTCAAAATCAAGTGTTCGGGTTTCTAACATACCCATTACCTGCAAACCCATCAGCGGCTCGCCGTAAAATGGAAGTGTAGCTGTACGCACAATTTGTTTAAAGGTATTATACAATGTTTTAATATCTGAAATACTATCGGGATAATCCTTCATCAAAGCCTCAATGCGTTTGACAATTTTAGTAAAAGCAAATAAATATTCAAGCTCTAAACTTGTAGCATTATTCGTTTCGAGATGTTGTTGTGAAATAATACTTTTTTTTAATTCCTCAATCAGGTAATAGATGCAAATGATGGTATCTGCCGGTGTTTTCCAATGAAGAAACAATGGTTTTATTTTTTCATATACTACAGGTTTTTCTGAAAACAATTTTTCAAGTGTAGTTAGTCCGGCAAAAACAATGTTACGTTCCTGAATTGTTCTTGCAACCGATTTTACAGAATGATGTGTAGCACTGCTGTAAATTAAAATACCTGTATAAGGATGATTGAGCAAATTGAGCAAGTCGCTATAATAATAACTATATGTTGCTTTGCCCTGACTGAGTTTTGAAGCATTTAAATGCAGATTAAACAATAAATCGAAATAGCCGGAAAGCGGCGTATTTTTAAGTGGATACCCCATTGTTACATTGATATCATCCAGCTCTTTGGGAAGAGAATGTAAAACGGGAAACAACAAATTCTCATCGGCGAGAACTAAAGCTGTGTTTTGCAAATCAGGATGTTCACTATTCAACTGCCCAACAATATTTCCTGCAAGTTTTGCTTGAGCAATGTTTTTGGCTGCACCAATAACAACGATACGTTTTGCTTCGGTTGAAAGCCTGTTTTCTTCAAACACACTATACCTTTCAGGCTTGTTTGCTGATTTTGAAAAGTTTACGCTATTGTTATATTTTCTGTAAAACTTGCCAGCTTCCTGTTTTACATCACTTATATAATAACTATCTATATCCCATATCATTTCTGCTTTACCGGCATTCAGCAAATCTTCAATGATTTTTTCTTCTGCTTTGTTAAGTGCATTAAATCCTGCAAAAATTATTTTTTTCCAACTGTGTTTTTTTATTTTATCGGAAAGATTTTCGCAAACAACTTTGTATGCCAATCCCTGATATGCTTGATTTTTAGCAAGCAATCGTTTTTTAAAATCGAAATAATAAACACCTAACGATTGCCAAAAGTTAAGATATTGTTTTTGAAAATCAGTAAGTGCTTCTTCATTACTCAATGTCCATGTATCCAGTTCTTTAATATCTTTTAAATTCCCAAACAATTGCTTGGCATCAACCAAATAACGATCTATTTCATTTACATCATTTAAAAACACCTGTCCCCATTTACTAAATTCATCAAACGTTTCGTCCTTACTTTTTTTTACGCTTTTAACCGTTTCATACAATTCAAATAAAAGCGTTGTTGAATCAATAATTTCAAGTTCAGATAATAATGCAACAAAATCCTCAGTAGCATATATTTCGGGAGCCCAAAATGTAGTTTTAATTTGCTGGGCAAAATGAGTTTTTAAAAACAAACCGGCTCTTCGGTTGGGTAATACGATGCACAACTCACTAATATCTTCTCCATAACTGGAATACAACTGTTTAACAAGTTTATGTAGAAAAGACTGCATAAGGCGAAATTAGCAATAAAAATTGGTTGTGAAGAGTTGCTAACTTTTTGTTGAAAATATTTATAGTTATAACTCAACTTGCCACAAAATTTTAAAACTGCTTTTTTACCTTTGCAGAATGCAAATTGTTACTTACCCACAGTACCGAAAATATAAAAATGAAAAAGGATATTTTAAAATTATTTCGGAGGATGAATGGGAGGAAATTCAAATTATTGGCTCTAAAATAGTTGTAAATAAGTTTAAGGTAAATATTTTCCCGGACAGAAATTTTATAAATGATTTAACCTTTGACTACAAAAACAACTGGACATTAATTGAAGAAAAAGAGTACGAAAAAGTTAAAAAAAGAATATTGTAATAAAGAATATTAAGAGCTATGAAAATAAAAATATTATTATGCGCTTTCTTTATTATAATTGGTGGTCAAATATACGCTCAGGAAAGGAGCAGTAAAGTTTCACGTAAATCCAAATCCGGTGGATCCGGAAGAAAACCTATTTCACAAAACAACCATTTCAGACAACCGGAAGAAAAAAGCCTGAAAAATAACGGTACCGCTTATCACAGAAAAAAATACTTGAATATAATGAACAGAGAAAAAGATGGCTTTGCCCAACGAGGCACATTTTTTAAAAAGAAAAAAGAAAACGAAGGTTTTGCGGCTAATAGCTACCGGTATAAACCTAACCGCAGAAAGGGGATTAGATAGATTTTCAAAAATCTAATTTCTTTTTTTGATTTTTGATTTACGAAATAGCTCCAACTCATTCCAAGATTTTGTATTCAAAACATCATGCTTGGTGCACCAAGCGCGCCTTGCAGTATATACACCCAACTTCATAAAATCAAAGTTTGATAACGAATGACTATCGGTATTGATTAATAAGGATACTCCTTTTTCTCTTGCTAACATAGCTAACTCATCATTAACATCCATTCGTTGGGGCTGAGCATTTATTTCAATAGCAGTATGCATATTTTTTGCCACACTTATTACTTCTCCCATATCTACTTGATAGGACTCTCTCTGTCCTATCAATCGTCCTGTAGCATGAGCAATGCAATTTACATATGTATTTTCGCAAGCCTTAATAATTCTTGACGTATTATCTTTATTGAAATTACTATGAATGGCGGCCATTACCCAATCTAACTGCGATAAAATTTCGTCAGAAATATCTAATGCTCCATCAGGCAAAATATCCACTTCAATTCCTTTTTTCACAAACGGCTCACCAAGTTTTTCATTTATTTGTTCTATCTCCTTTAGTTGTTTAAGAATTTGCCGTTCATCCATTCCATTTGCAATACGCGATGATTTACTATGATCGGTAATTACAATGTATTGATAAGCAAAATGTTGTTTAATATATTTAACGATATCTTCAATTGTATTTATTCCGTCACTCCAATTGCTGTGTATATGTAAATCACCCTTTATATCTTGTAATGTTATAAGTTCAGGAATTTGTTTTTTTGCAGCAAGCTCTATTTCCCCTTTATCTTCGCGCATTTCAGGAGGCATTGGCTGAAAGTTCAATGTGCGATAAATATCATCTTCACTTTTGCCGGCAATTCTTTTGTCGGTAGTTATATTAAAAATTCCATATTCAGAAATTTTATATCCTTTTTCTTTTGCAATGGTTCTTAAGTGAATATTATGCTCCTTTGATCCTGTGAAATACTGCAAAGCAGCTCCCCACTCGTCTTCATTAACAATACGCAAATCAACCTGCTTTCCTGAATCCATAAGTATAATACTTACTTTGGTCAAACCTTTTGCTATAACCTGTTTCACAAATTTGGAAACGGTAAAGGCATTCGTAATTTTCTTCCGGTGTCGTTCTTCACAGGAAATAAGAATATCAAAGTCACCAATAGTTTCTTTTTTTCTGCGCAAACTACCTGCAAGCTCCACTTGTTTTACTTCCTTAAATTCAGCAAACCATTGTTTTAATTTTTCCCCAACCTCAAGTCCGATCCATAAAAGCATTCTGTCTTCTATTGTTTTATGAAGCTTTAATCCTCTTTTCAAACCTTCCACTTTTTTAAAACCAAATCCTTTAAGCTTGCTAATTGATCCATTTTGTAACGCTTTCGTAAGTTCATCTTTGGTCGAAATTTTCAATTCATCGTGTATGCTTTTAAGTGTTTGAGGCCCAAAACCACTAATCTCCATCATATCAATCAATTCAGTTGGAGTTGTTGCTTTAAGCTGCTCGTACTTTTCAATCTTCCCCGTTAAAATATATTCTTCTATTTTTTCTGATATCCCTTCTCCTATACCTGGTAGCGCTTTAAGTGTATCATTTTTCAAATACACCGATACATCTTGAGGAAGAGCCGCAATAACCTTTGCTGCTTTATTATATGCAATAGCACGAAAGCGTTCTTCTCCTCCCATGTAGCGGTATATCTCGGACATCTTAATGAAGATATCAGACAGTTCAGAATTTAATTCAGCATTCATTATTAGTTTCTCATAATTATAACAAAGCAAGGTAAGATGTTCTTAAAAAGCAATGATAACTGTCATTCTTTTTATAAGACATTATAGAAACGCTTAATGCCCACTTTATCACCACCGAATAAATTAACTCAAGTCAATGATTTTAGAAATCATAATCAATATCTTCGTATATAATAAAATAAAAACAACGTTGATATAAATAAAATAAATTATGGATAATTTAATTGGTTACTGCCACTTTGAAACCATCGCATTAAAAGATGATTATGAAGGGAAAGTTACGGCAACGCTAACAATACCTAAAACAAACACCGGCAAAAGAAAAAGCATTTTGTTTGTACATGGGTTTGTAGATTATTTTTTTCATTTGCACGTTATACAAAAATGCGATGAACAAGGATATGATGTATATGGTTTGGATTTGCGTAAATATGGACGTTCATACATGAAACACCAACACCATTGTTATTGCAAATCAGTAGATGAATATTTTGAAGAAATAAGCTACTGTATAAAAAAAATTAAAAAGGACAACGACCAAGCATTATTACTTTGCGGGCATTCTACAGGCGGCTTAACAACCAGCATTTATATGAACACCGGAAGCGAAAAACATTTAGTAAGCGGTTTAATTTTAAATGCACCGTTTTTAGAAATGAATTTCATTATGGTTAGCGCCATCCAATCGCTTTTATTAAAGTTGTTATATAATACCATACCCTTATTTTCTCCTTACGCAATACTCAAAAAAACAGTACCAAGTGTTTATGGAAAAAGCTTGCATAAAAGCCAAAAAGGCGAATGGGATTACAATTTGGAATGGAAACCTTTAAGAGGTTTTCCTACTTATTTTATGTGGGTGAGAGCGGTAACACGCGGACATCATTACCTAAAAACTCAATCAAACATACAAGTACCTGTATTGTTAATTCATTCTGAAAGGTCTTTACAAAAAAACTATGTGAAAGCCGATTTTCATTCCACCGACATTGTATTAGATGTGGAACACATGAAAAAATATGGTCCGGGCTTAGGCAAAAACGTAAAACTACTGTCAGTTAAAAACGGACTACATGATGTTTTTCTTTCAGAAGAAGATGCCCGAAACTATGCCTTTTCAGAAATGTTTAAATGGTTAGAAACCAATTTTGGAAAGTAACATTCCGCATTTTACCAAATTCATCGTTTGCAAATACCCTCTCCTTCGCAAAACTATGTTTTGAAAGAAGCTGTCTTGATTATAAGATATAATTACATAATGAATCGTAGCTAAATTATATTCAATTATCGTATCAAAATCATCAGTTTAGATGCTTTTTGAGTACCGTTGCTAATTGTAAAATAATAAGAACCAGCCGAAATATTCTCAGCCGAATAATTAAGTGTATTAATTCCGGCTGATGCGTTTAATGATGTTTTATATACTTCTCTTCCGTAAATATCTGTCACATAAAAATCAACATTTCCACTCTCTGGAATGGTATATTTAATTGTTGCTATATCACTAAACGGATTAGGACTGCTTTGAATTATTCCAAATTCATTTGCTGCAAGCACCTGAATACCGGCAGCCACGTTACTTACCACCTTAATCACAATAGTATCTTCAATAAATCCTTGAGAGTAATACGTTTGGAGTGCCTGATCACCTGTTGGTGCAGGCACATGAATTACTCCATAATCTTTCAATGAAAACTGAAATTTATATAGTTGGTTATTAATATCCGGAAGTGTACCCGAAATAGTAAAACAGCCGATTTCTCCCGGATAGAATATACAATTTGGGCCACCATTACTACTTGGCACCGTGCTTGTTCTGCCACAATGAACAACCAATCCCGCAGGAAGATTCAACACATTGTATAAGAAACTGCTATCTACATTAAGTACGTTTCCTTGAGCATCTGTATAAGATGTAGGTAAAGAATATGTAAACGTTTGTGAAAAGTTAAGATTACTTGTATCCAAAGTGAATACCTTATCAGGTGAAATTCCTTGCGTTGCCAACGTTACAGATGGGTCTGGCGTACATGAAAGAGCTGCCGGTGTAGTATAAGTAACTACATTACCATACGTTGTTCCATTTGAATTGGTGGCATAGGTGCGAATATAATAGGTGGTGCCAGGAGCTAATCCCGTTATGGTTGCTGTGATGTTCCCTGAACTTCCACTATTATTGGTTGAATTTGACGAAGCTAATGTTGGATTTTGAGAGGTACTCCATATAACACCCGATGCGGTAACGGGGGAATTACCAGTATTAGTAACTCCACCACCATTAACTTTTGCTGTTGTTGAATTTACTGTTGTTACAGTTGTTGTAACAGCAGATAAAGTAGGCGAACCAACTTGTTGTAGAGTTGTAAAACTGATTGAACTTCCATAAGCTGTTCCTATTGTATTGGTTGCATAGGCCACCACATAATAAACCCTACCGGCTGATAAACCTGTTAATGAACTTGTAAAAACACCCGTCCCGCCATTCGCATCTTGCACATTTGTTCCTGTTGCCAATGTTGGATTGGGAGATGTGCTATAAACCACTCCTCTTGCTGTTACTGTCGCTCCGCCATCACTTGTTATATTTCCACCTGAAACGGCAGAACTACTTGTAATAGACGAAACAGTTGTTGTGCTTATAGCAGCAAGGGTGTTGGATGATACTGCTGTTGTGGTAAAACTGACGGAACTTCCATAAGCTGTTCCTACCGTGTTAGTAGCGTATGCCACCACATAATAAACCGTACTAGCTGATAAACCTGTTAAAGAACTTGTAAAAACACCTGTGCCACCATTCGCATCTTGCACATTTGTTCCTGTTGCCAATGTTGGATTAGGAGATGTGCTATAAACCACTCCTCTTGCCGTTACTGTCGCTCCACCATCGCTTATTATATTTCCACCTGAAACGGCAGAACTGCTTGTAATGGATGAAACTGTTGTTGTGCTTATAGCAGCAAGGGTATTGGATGATATTGCCGTTGTTGTAAAACTGATTGAACTTCCATAAGCTGTTCCTACCGTGTTAGTTGCATAAGCCACCACATAATAAACCGTACTAGCTGATAAACCTGTTAAAGAACTTGTAAAAACACCTGTACCTCCGTTTACATCCTTCACACTTGTTCCAGTTGCTAATGTTGGATTAGGAGATGTGCTATAAACCACTCCTCTTGCCGTTACTGTCGCTCCACCATCACTTGTTACATTTCCTCCACTTATTGCTGAACTATTGGTTACTGCTGAAATAGTTGTTGTAGTAATAGTTGCCGCTATAGCTACAGCATTGGTGGTAAATGTTTGTATACTGCCATAAGCCGTATCAACAGAGTTGATAGCATATGCTCTAACATAATAAACAGTATTGACCGCCAAAGCACTGATGGTGCTTGTAAACACCCCTACTCCCGTTCCGTCAGTTGTTTTTGTACTTAAATTAGCCTTAGGATTTGTTGATGTACTCCATACAACACCACGAGCAGTCACTGTACTACCTCCGTCACTAGTAACATTTCCTCCGCTCATTGCTGAATTATTGGTTACTGCAGAAACAGTTGTTGTGGTTATAGTTGCTATAGTTGGTGTTACACACCCACAATTGCTTTCCGACCAGCTTTTACCGGTAGGACATTGCGGTGGATATGCGATTGGGCAAATTATTACAGTATATGTATAATTACTACTTACTCCACCAACAAGTACATTATTGACATTAACAGTATATGGTAAATCAAAAGAACTATTGGTAATTATACCTGATGGTTTCCAAACAACCGTATTATCCCCATAACCATTAGCTAAGGTTTCTTGTGTCAAAGAAACAGAAGCTCCCGAACTATCTGTCATTTGTACAGTTGCATTGGTGAAATCCGCACCATCTTTTCCAAATGACCATCTATTTGAAGTAGGAACTAGTGGTGCAGGAAAATAACCGCCAGAAGGATATGCAACATAATTGACAGGAGAAGCTCCGCCAGGTGATGCTACCATCCATAAAGCAGAAGAACGAATTGTTGATCCTGCGCCATAAGGTGGTTGCGTCCTGCTGTATATAATCCACCTTCTATGTCCTGCACTAGTATTAGTACTACCAAAATCATCCATCCAATCAGATACAGCATTTGATGAATGGGAACCCAAATCAAGATTCGAATTTGCAGCAGCTGTATGTCCAGAATCTGTATAACATTTCCATGTTGTTGGCGGATAATGATTTAATTGATTATTAACATTCATCATCAATGAAGCTTGCTGACACTTTGCATTTAAAGAGTCCGCAAAAGATGATATACCAGAAAGTCCCACCAATTCCCTGAAATAGTTAATACGAGATAATGTCCTGTTTTGTGCAAGAACGGAAATTGTTCCTGCTTTACAAGTAGCCGTATCACCAGTCCATCCTAATTCGGAGTCCGACATGGCAGATGGTAAATATTTATTATAATAATTATTTACCATTATTGCACGCGGACAGGATGAGGTTGCTGCATCAATTTCTGCAACAGGAGTGGTAACACAAACTGTGAATGTCGTGGAGCAGGAATTCCTCCGTTATAATCATATACTCGAACATAATAAGTATTTCCAATTGTTAAATCTCCTGGGCTAACCACTAATGTTGCTCCATTAGACCCAGCAGTTCCACAATCTATAGTACCTCCGTTACAAGAACCGGAACGTACATCTATTACTGTCTTAAAATTGGATGATCCTGTTACAGTGATATTGTGATCTGTTGAAGATGCAACAAATTTATACCATACGTCGCGAACTGGGTTTACCCCTGTATAAGCTGATGCTCCAGAGGCTCCTATTTCGCCTGCCGCGTCAACACCAATACAGGTTATTACGGGAAGTGACGTCGTTGCATATTGCACTGTTCCTGTAACAGCTCCTATGCAATTGGAGTTACTACTAACCGTCAAAGCAACAGCGCCTGAACAATCATCGTTAATTGGGGGAGAAGGAGTCGTTATGCAGATTGTAAATGTAGAATCACTATAGTAATTAAAAAAATAATATACTCGAACATAATAAGTATTTCCCGGTACAAGTCCAATGGCATTAATCAAAGCGGTATCTGCCGAACTACTTGTAGCCATATTACAATCGATATTTGTTCCATTACAAGTACCCGATCTAAATCCGCAAGAATTAAATCACTTGTAGAGCTTCCTCCTACAATAATATTATGTTCTTTTGCTGTAGCTACAAAACTGTACCATACATCATTGGCAGAACTTGCGCTACCACCATGACAATTAAGTGGAGCAATCGACTGAGATGCATGTTTAACCGAACCTTTAACTGCCGCCGTACAAGTAGCATTATTACTAACTGTTAAAGCAATAGCACCTAAGCAATCATCATTTGTCGGCGGTGAAGGAGTAGTTACACAAATTGTAAATGTGTTTGTACCGGAATAATAATATACGCGTAGAAAATACATATTATTTATAATAAGCCCAGAAGCATTAATTGTAGCGGTTCCTCCTGAATTAGCTGCAACAGCACAATTTATATTTGTTCCGTTACATGCGCCAGAACGTAAATCTGTTATAACCTGATAACCCGCAGCACTCGCCACCGAAATATCATGCATTGTTGAAGTGGCAACAAAACTATACCATACATCATTACAAGAAGCGGGAACACCATAGCCGTTACAACTAATCGGGGCTATTGATTGTGTTGCATTTATAGTTGTCCCTGTAGTTGTTCCTCCACAAGAAGAGGTACCGCTCACAGTTAATGTTATTGCACTAGAACAATCATCATTTGCAGGAGCTTGGGCAAATCCAAATGTGCATGTCAATACTAATGCTACAAAATTTAAAAGTAATTTTGTTTTCATATATTTCAATTTAAAGTTAATCGCTTCCTTAACACCCCAAAAATCAATTATTAACAAATTTATCTAAATAAATGAAAAAAAAAAGAACATTTTATAAAATAAAAAATGTAGCCTGTAAAAATTACTGCTTTAAAAAAATGTCTAATACTGTTTACAAATTTTACTGACAGTTTACGCCTGTGCTGTCGGTCCTCCAAAACCCATTGGAAAACCATTTGGAAGATCACTGTCTTTAATTGCTCCGTTGCTTTGTTCAAACTTGGATATATTATCTTTCAATGCTTTCATTAATCGTTTGGCATGCTGAGGGGTAAGTACAATTCTTGATTTTACTTTTGCCTTTGGAACTCCGGGCATCATTCTTACAAAATCAATTACAAATTCCGAATTTGAATGAGTAATGATTGCTAAATTAGAATAAATACCTTCCGCAATTTCTTCACTTAACTCTATGTTTAATTGATTGTTGTTTTGCTCTTCCATATATTATAGTTTTTATTAATTAGTCAATGAAAATAGTTTTAAAATATACATTTATAAAAAAGGGACAAACATTTCTGTTGTCCCTTTTTTAATTGTAACCATCTGATTAAATGATTATGCTTCTTGTTCCAATGCTTCTTTTTTAGAAGCCATTAAACGCTCATACTCTTCTTTCGATCCTACAACCATTTTGTCGTAATCTCTCAATCCGGTACCAGCAGGTATTAAATGACCAACAATTACGTTTTCTTTTAATCCTAATAATTCATCTTCTTTACCATTAATAGCAGCTTCATTTAGTACCTTAGTAGTTTCCTGGAAGGAAGCAGCAGACATAAAGCTCTTGGTTTGCAACGATGCATTGAGTAATACCTTGCAATATAGCTGTTGATGTAGCTGCGAATTGCATCACGCGCTTCAACCGGTTTCATATCTCTGCGTTTCAATGAAGAATTTTCATCTCTTAATTTACGCGCACTGATAATTTGTCCGGCTTTGTAAATTGTTGAATCACCAGAATCAAGTATTACCACTTTCTTCCATAAATTTTATCATTTTCTTCCATGAAAGTTCGATTTGTTCACCAATTGTTTTTCCAGGAAAATAGTATCACCTGGATCTTATCATTACTTTACGCATCATTTGACGAACAATTACTTCAATATGTTTATCATTGATTTTTACACCTTGCAAACGATACACTTCCTGAATTTCATTTACCAAATATTCTTGTACTGCAGTTGGTCCTTTGATCGACAAAATATCAGAAGGAGTTATTGCACCATCAGATAATGGCTCTCCGGCTTTAACAAAATCATTTTCCTGAACCAAGTGTGTTTAGACAATGATACCAAATAAGTTCTCTTACTCACCATCTTCTCGATTCAACGATAACTTCACGGTTACCACGTTTGATTCCACCAAAAGTTACCATGCCGTCAATTTCAGAAACAACAGCCGGATTAGATGGATTACGAGCTTCAAATAATTCTGTTACACGAGGCAAACCACCTGTAATATCACCTGTTTTCCTAGTGGTACGAGGAATCTTAACAAGTACTTGACCTGCTTTAATCTTATCGCTTTCGTTTACAATTACATGAGCACCCACAGGAATGTTATATGTACTTCAACACATCTTATGTTACCAATAATTTTGATAGCAGGGTTTTTATTTATCTCTTGTTTCAATAATTACTTTTTCTTGGTGATCCAGTTTGTTCATCGGATTCTTCACGGATAAGTGACACCTTCTTAATATGTTCAAATTCTAATTTTACCTGCAAACTCAGAAATAATAACAGCATTGTATGGATCCCAGTCACAAATCATTTCTCCTTTTTTAACTTTTGTTCCATCTTTTACTACGTATAATTGTGAACCATAAGGAATATTACCAGTAGTTAAGAACAATTTTTGTATTAGCATCTAATAATTCGCATCTCACCAGAACGACCTAATAACCACATCTACAGTTTATCCTTCAGGGTTTTTACAGTTTAACAGTTCGTAATTCATCAAATTCAATAATACCATCAAATTTCGCTTCTAATTTAGCATTCGATGTGGCAATATTAGATGCTGTACCACCAACGTGGAAAGTACGTAAAGTTAAGCTGAGTACCAGGCTCACCGATTGATTGTGCAGCAATTACACCAACTGCTTCACCTTTTTGTACCATTCGACCTGTTGCCAGGTTTCGTCCATAACATTTTGCACACACACCGCTTTTGCTTTCGCAAGTTAGTACAGAACGGATTTCAACTGTTTCAATAGGAGACTCTTCAATTTTTTCGCAATTCTTCTGTTAATCTCTTCGTCCTGCATCTTACAAATAATTTCACCGGTTAATAGGATCATAAACATCATGAACAGAAGTTCGACCTAATATTCTATCATACAATGGTTCAACAATATCTTCATTATCTTTTAATGCAGTTGCAATCAATACCACGTAAGTGTTCCGCAGTCTTCTTCGGTAATGACCACATCCTGTGCAACATCAACCAAACGACGTGTTAAGTAACCTGCATCGGCTGTTTTCAAAGCTGTATCGGCCAAACCTTTACGAGCACCGTGAGTTGAAATAAAATACTCAAGATTGATAATCCTTCTTTAAAGTTTGAAAGGATTGGATTTTCAATAATTTCACCAGCACCAGCTACCAGATTTTTGTGGTTTAGCCATCAAACCACGCATACCACCCAACTGACGAATTTGTTCTTTAGAACCACGGGCACCGAATCCAGCATCATATAGACAGAGTTGAATCCTTGATGATCGGTAGTCAAATTGTTTCATTAATGCTTTAGCTGTAATACGTGAGTTGGTATGTGTCCAAATATCAATTACCTGATTGTAACGTTCATTATTGGTAATGAAACCCATGTTGTAGTTAGCTCAACAACTTCTTCCACTTCTGAACGTTGGCATCCGCAATCATTTTACTTTTTTCTTCAGGAACTATTACATCACCAAGATTAAACGATAAACCACCTCTGAATGCCATTGAGAAACCAAGTTCTTTAATATCATCCAGGAACTTTGCAGTTCTTGCCATTCCTGTTTCTTTACAAACATTTCCAATGATTTCTCTTAATGATTTCTTTGTTAATAATTCATTGATATAACCCATTTCCTTCAGGAACAACCTGATTGAATAATACTCGTACCAACAGTTGTTTCAATTAGTTTTAACTCACTGTCTTTCCACCTTCCATTATGCTCTTTGCACTTTTACCCATGCATGTAAATCAACTTGTCCTTCATTATATGCAATAATAACTTCTTCTGGAGAATAGAAATTTAACCTTCTCCCTTCACAACCTCACCATTCATTGTTTTCTTCCTTTGGTTATATAATACAACCCAAGCACCATGTCCTGAGAAGGAACAGTAATCGGAGCTCCATTTGCAGGATTCAAAATATTGTGAGAAGCAAGCATCAATAATTGAGCTTCCAATATAGCAGCATTTCCAAATGGCACGTGAACAGCCATTTGGTCACCGTCAAAATCGGCATTGAACGCAGTACAAACAAAGGATGCAACTGAATAGCTTTTCCTTCAATCAATTTTGGTTGGAATGCCTGGATACCTAATCTGTGAAGTGTTGGAGCACGGTTCAATAGTACAGGATGTCCTTTCAATATATTTTCCAAGATATCCCAAACCACTGGATCTTTTCTATCAACTATTTTCTTTGCAGATTTTACAGTTTTTACAATACCTCTTTCAATCATTTTACGAATGATAAATGGCTTAAATAATTCTGCTGCCATATCTTTTGGCAAACCGCATTCGTGCAATTTCAATTCAGGTCCTACAACAATTACCGAACGACCAGAATAGTCAACACGTTTACCTAATAAGTTTTGACGGAAACGACCTTGTTTTCCTTTTAATGATATCGCTGAAAGTGATTTTAATGCACGGTTTGACCTTCTGTTTTAACAGCATTTGATTTACGTGAGTTGTCAAACAATGAATCAACTGCTTCCTGAAGCATTCGTTTTTCATTACGTAAGATTACTTCAGGAGCTTTGATTTCAATTAATCTTTTTAAACGGTTGTTTCGGATAATTACTCGTCGGTATAAATCATTTAAATCGGATGTTGCAAAACGGCCACCATCCAATGGAACCAATGGACGCAATTCAGGAGGAATAACCGGAATTATTTTAATAATCATCCATTCAGGACGATTTTCAATACGCTCATTTGCATCACGGAAGCTTTCAACAACTTTCAAACGTTTTAAAGCTTCGGTTTTACGTTGTTGTGATGTTTCAGTATTTGCTTTATGACGCAAGTCGAATGAAAGTTCATCCAAATCAATACGTCTAACAATGCTATTAAGGCTTCTGCACCCATTTTGGCGATAAATTTATTAGGATCGTTATCATCCAAATATTGATTTTCTTTTGGAAGTGTATCCAAAATATTCAAATATTCTTCTTCGGTTAAAAATCGAAGTAATTTACACCATCTGCAGCTTTAACACCTGCATTGAATCACAACATATCGTTCATAATAAATAATCATATCCAACTTTTTAGTTGGCAAGCCCAATAAATAACCAATTTTATTTGGTAATGATCTGAAATACCAAATATGAGCCACAGGAACCACCAATTTGATATGTCCCATACGTTCTCTACGTACTTTCTTTTCAGTTACTTCAACACCACAACGATCACAAACAATTCCTTTGTAACGAATACGTTTGTATTTTCCACAATGACATTCCTAATCCTTTACCGGACCAAATATTCGTTCACAAAACAATCCGTCCATTTCAGGTTTATAGGTTCGGTAATTAATGGTTTCAGGCTTTACTACTTCGCCACTGGAGCGTTCTAAAATTGCTTCCGGCGAAGATAAACTAATAGTAATTTTAGAAAAATTACTTTTTAGTTTGCTCTCTTTTTTGAATGACATTTTTATATGTTTAAATTAAAAATTAAAAACTTTATGAACAATGCAGTTTGAACTACTGTTCAAGCTGCAATTAACCTGCGTGTTACTCCATAGTAATGTTTAAACCTAAACCTCTCAATTCATGTACTAATACATTGAATGATTCAGGAATACCGGAGTTGGCATATTTTCACCTTTTACAATTGCTTCGTATGTTTTTGCACGTCCAATAACATCATCCGATTTAACGGTTAATATTTCCTGAAGAATATTTGCAGCACCAAATGCTTCAAGTGCCCAAACCTCCATCTCACCAAAACGCTGACCACCAAACTGTGCTTTACCACCCAATGGTTGTTGAGTAATAAGTGAATATGGTCCGATAGAACGTGCGTGCATCTTATCATCAACCATGTGGCCCAGTTTCAGCATATAAATAATACCTACAGTAGCCGGTTGATCAAATCTTTCACCTGTTCCACCATCATACAAATATGTGCGGCCGAAATTCGAGGTAATCCCAGCTTTATCAATCATTCATTCAATCTGTTCATTAGTTGCACCATCAAAAATAGGAGTTGCAAATTTTAGTCCTAATTTTTTACCTGCCCATCCAAGAACTGTTTCATAAATCTGACCAAGGTTCATACGAGAAGGTACACCCAAGTGGATTTAATACAATATCAACCGGTGTTCCGTCTTCTAGGAAAGGCATATCTTCTTCACGTAACAATTCTTGCAACAATACCTTTGTTTCCGTGACGTCCCGCCATCTTATCACCCACTTTCAATTTACGTTTCTCAGCAATATAAACTTTTGCCATTTGTACAATACCTGGCTGGTAATTCATCACCAATAGTAAATGCGAATTTTTCTACGTTTATAAACTCCCTAACTCATCATTGAATTTGATATTGATAGTTATGCAACAATGTTTTGATCTGGTCATTCAATTCTTTGCATCTGTAGTCCATTTATTAGGATTGACATTGAGTATAATCTAATTCTTTCAAGAATTTTTTGAGTGAACTTGGCTCCTTTTGGTACCAACTTACTTCTTTCGAAATTATTATTTACACCTTGAGAAGTTTTGCCTTTCAATAATACTGATAATTTATCAATCAATTTAGCTTTCAAAGCATCTGCATTCTGCTCATGTATCTTTATCTAATTTTTTCAATTAATGCTTTTTCTCACGCTTTTGCATTCTTATCTTTTTTTGCTCGCTGAGAACAATTTCTTATTAATAACAACACCTTTAATGAGGGAGGTGCTTTCAATGAAGCATCTTTTACATCTCCGGCTTTATCACCAAATATTGCACGTAATAATTTTTCTTCCGGAGTAGGATCGGTTTCTCCTTTAGGAGTAATTTTTCCGATTAGAATATCGCCTTCTTTTACCTCAGCACCAATACGGATAATACCGTTTTCATCAAGATCTTTGGTGCTTCTTCAGATACGTTTGGAATATCAGGTGTCAATTCTTCTTCACCACGTTTGGTATCACGAACTTCCAATTCATATTCATCAATGTGAATAGAAGTAAAAATATCTTCACGAACCACTTTTTCAGTAATTACAATCGCATCCTCAAAGTTGTATCCTTTCCATGGCATGAATGCCACTTTCAGGTTACGACCTAATGCCATTTCACCATCTTGAGTTGCATATCCTTCGCAAGCACTTGTCCTTTCTTAACCTTCTCTCCTTTCTTAACAATCGGTTTCAGGTTAATACAGGTACTTTGGTTGGTTTTTATGAATTTGGTTAAGTTTATAACTTTGATATCATCATCAAAGCTCACCAAACGTTCTTCATCAGTTTCTGTCGTATCGAACAATAATTTCATTTGCATCAACATATTCAACAACACCTTCTCCTTCTGCATTGAATAAGATACGTGAATCTCTTGCGAGCTTTGGCTTCCAGTCCTGTTCCAACAATTGGAGCTTCGGGACGTAATCAATGGAACAGCCTGACGTTGCATGTTCGAACCCATCAAGGCACGGTTAGCATCATCATGCTCCAAGGAAAGGAATCAATGAAGCAGCAATCGAAGCAATCTGGTTTGGAGCAACATCCATATATTCAACTTCATTCTGGTTCAACAATCGGGAAATCACCTTCGTAACGAGCTTTTACTTTTGTCCTCAAGGAAATTTCCTTTATCATCAATATGGCATTACTGCCTGGGCAATATTTTGCTTATCTTCTTCTTCTGCACTTAAATAATTACAGTCTCTTCAAATCTACTTTTCCTTCATTTACTTTACGGTAAGGAGTTTCAATAAAGCCCATGTTCATTGATCTTTGCATGAACACAAAGCGAAGAAATCAAACCAATGTTTGGTCCTTCCGGAGTTTCAATTGTACACAAACGACCATAATGAGTATAGTGAACGTCACGAACCTCAAAACCTGCACGTTCACGGGATAAGACCACCTGGCCCAAGTGCCGATATACGACGCTTGTGCGTAATCTCAGCCAATGGATTTGTTTGATCCATGAACTGAGATAACTGTTAGTTCCAAAGAATGAATTGATAACTGAAGATAATGTTCTTGCATTGATCAAATCAGCAGGAGTGAACACTTCGTTATCACGAACGTTCATTCTTTCACGAATTGTTCGTGCCATACGGGCAAGACCAACACCAAACTGTGCATACAATTGTTCGCCTACTGTACGTACACGACGATTACTCAAGTGATCAATATCATCAATTTCAGCTTTTGAATTGATTAACTCTATCAAGATATTTAATGATCTAATAATATCTTCTTTGGTTAAGTATTTTGACTTCGTAAGAAGTATTTAAGTTTAAGTTTTCGATTGATTCTGTAACGCCTACTTCACCTAAATCATAACGTTTGTCACTGAAAAGAATAATTTGTCAATAATACCGCGTGCTGTTTCCTCATCAGGTGGCTCAGCGCTACGCAATTGACGATATATATGTTGAACAGCTTCCATTTCAGAGTTGGAAGTATCTTTTTGTAAGGTATTGTAAATGATTGCGTAATCACCAGCATTACATCTTCTTTGTGTAAGAATAACGCTTTTCACATCCAGCTCAACGATCATATCAATTGACTTCTTCATCAAGAACAGTTTCACGTTCCATGACAATTTCATTACGCTCAATTGAAACAACTTCACCGGTATCCTCATCCACAAAATCTTCCACCCATGTTTTTAAAACACGGGCAGCAAGTTTTCGTGCCGATGTATTTCTTTCAAGCGGCTTTTACTAACTTTCACTTCATCAGCCATTCCGAACAATTCAAGAATTTCTTTATCAGTTTCATAACCTATTGAACGAAAAGGTTGTTACCGGGAATTTTTTCTTACGATCAATATATGCATACATCACGTTATTGATGTCTGTAGCAAATTCCATCCAGGCTCCTTTGAAAGGAATTACCCTGGCAGAATATATTTTGGTTCCGTTGGGGTGACGGCTTTGTCCGAAGAACACGCCGGGAGAACGATGCAACTGGGAAACAATTACACGTTCAGCACCATTGATAACAAATGTACCTCTGGAGTCATGTAAGGAATGTTCCCAAATATACATCCTGCACAATTGTTTGAAAATCTTCATGTTCAGGATCAGTACAACACAAACGCAGTTTCGCTTTAAGGGAACGCTGTATGTAAGCCACTCTTTCAATACACTCTTCAATGGTGTATCGGGGTGGATCAATAAAATAATCAGAAATTCCAGCATGAAAATATTTCGTGTATCTGTGATCGGAAATTTTCTTTGAAAACCCTAAACAATCCTTCATTTTGACGGTTTTCAGGAGTTGTTTCCAACTGAAAAAATTCTTTAAATGATTTAAGTTGGATTTCTAAAAAGTCAGGATAGTCTATCGGACTTTTAATAGACGCAAAGTTTATTCTTGTGTTTTGTTATATGAAGTCAAGGTGCTTAGAATTTAGTATTTGTTAATATTAACCGATATTTAAAAAACACTCTTGTCTTAATTCCCAGTAATTAAACTGAAAAGGAATTGAGAAAAGAAGAAGCAATAAATGGCAAAAGGGTATAAAGCCCAGCCACCATTAGGTGTACTGAGTTTATACCTTAAATCTTTTGTTTAGCTTCAGCTTACTTAATCTCAACTTTAGCTCCAGCCTCTTCTAATTGTTTTTTAACGTTTTCAGCTTCTGCTTTAGAAATACCTTCTTTAACCGGTTTTGGAGCGCCATCAACTAAATCCTTCGCTTCTTTCAATCCAAGTCCTGTAATATCTTTAACAATTTTTACAACATCTAATTTAGCTGCTCCTGCTTCATCAAGAACAACATCAAATGTTGTTTTTTCTTCTGCCGCTGCACCTGCACCACCACCTGCTGCTGGAGCGGCAACTACCGCAGCTGCTGCTGGTTCGATACCATATTCATCTTTTAAAATTTTTGCTAATTCATTAACTTCTTTTACAGTTAAGTTTACCAACTGTTCAGCGAATGCTTTTAAATCTGCCATCTTATTTATTATTTTAATTATTAATTACTATTTTATTAAACTACTACTTTTAAAATTTTTACTCCGGTTTCTCTGAAAGTGTTTTAACAATTCCAGCTAATTTACCACCACTTGATTTAAGGGCAGAAATAACATTCTTAGCAGGCGATTGAAGCAATCCAATAATTTCTCCAATAAGCTCGTTTTTAGATTTAATGCTTGATAACGCATCCAATTGATCATCTCCAACATATGCACAACCTTCAACAAATGCTGATTTCAAAACAGGTCTGTCGCTTGTCTTGCGAAACTCTTTAATAAGTTTTGCAGGATCACTACCTACTTCCGAAAACATAATAGCTGTTGAACCTTTTAGTGTTGACAAAAGGGGCTCATAACCATTGTCAGCGTTACGCTCCATTGCCTTTTTTAGCAATGAATTTTTAACCACAAGCATTTTAATATTTCTTTTAAAACACAATCTTCTAAGAGCAGATGTTTTGTCTGCCGGTAAAGTAGACACATCAGTCAAATAAAAATGACTGTTACTTGCCAACTGCTCTACCAAAGAATCTATTACCTGTGATTTGTCTTCTTTTTTCATTTTTCTATTTTTTCATTTACTTTATTTAACTCTCAAAAAACTTGAGAGCAATTTACAGCGTGGAAGCCACCATAAATCATTTATTCTAAAAAACTCACTGTAACTATTTTAGAATATTTCACTTAATTTATCGTTTCCTTTTATTCCTTCTTAAGCAACAACTTTGGTATCTATTTCAACGCTAGGACTCATTGTTGAAGACATAAAAATACTTCTTACATAAGTTCCCTTGGCTGATGATGGTTTCAGTTTTACAATTGTTTGTAATAACTCATTCGCATTTTCTGCTATTTTAGAACTATCAAAAGATGCTTTAGCGATCAAAGCATGAACAACACCCGCCTTATCTACTTTAAAATCTATTTTTCCACCTTTAGCATCAGTAACAGCTTTTCCAATTTCCATTGTAACTGTACCTGTTTTAGGATTCGGCATTAAACCACGAGGTCCTAACACACGACCTAAGGCACCAACTTTACCCATTACTGAAGGCATAGTGATGATAACATCTATATCTGTCCAACCACCTTTTATTTTTTCAATATACTCATCCAATCCAACATGATCAGCTCCTGCAGCTTTTGCTTCTGCTTCTTTATCGGGAGTACATAATACTAAAACACGCATTGTTTTACCAGTACCGTGAGGTAATGATACAGATCCTCTAACCATTTGGTTTGCTTTACGAGGATCAACACCTAAGCGGATGCCGATATCTATTGAAGAATCAAATTTTGTTTTTGTAATATCTTTTAAAATCTTCGCTGCTTCGTCTAAAGAATACGATTTTGAAGAATCATATTTAGACAAAGCCAATTTTCTGTTTTTAGAAATTCTTGTCATTATTATTTATTTTGTGATGTGCAAACGTCTCGTTTTTAAGGCGAGACTCCATCGGTTAAAAACTCTTACTTTTTTAAAGGCGACTCACCAGTAACCTCTAAGCCAATACTTCTTGCTGTACCAGCAACCATACTAATTGCAGATTCGATAGTAAAGCAATTTAAATCCGGCATTTTGTCTTCAGCAATTTGACGAACTTGATCCCAAGATACTTTGCCAACTTTCATACGATTTGATTGTTTAGACCCCGATTTTACTTTTGCTATTTCTAATAAAGTAACTGCAACCGGAGGATTTTTTAATATAAAATCAAACGATTTATCTTTATACACCGTGATGATAACAGGAATTACTTTCCCGCCTTTATCTTGAGTTCTTGCATTGAATTGTTTGCAAAACTCCATGATATTTACACCTTTTGCACCTAATGCTGGTCCTATTGGAGGTGATGGATTTGCTGCCCCTCCTTTTATTTGTAGTTTTACTACTGCTCCTATCTCTTTTGCCATTTTTTTTGTTTAGTTTAAAGTTTCAAGCCTTAAATAAGTTTGAAGTTTCAAATTTTGTTGATGGAAGCATCAACTTGTAAACTTTAAACTTTTCAACCTTAAACTGAATTTAATTAATTTATTCGTTTTCTACTTCTAAGTAACCCAACTCCAAAGGAGTTTTTCTTCCAAATATTTTCACCATCACTTTCAATTTCTTCTTCTCTTCATTTACTTTCTTCAATAGTACCGGTAAAACCATTGAATGGTCCGTTTATAACTTTAACAGTTTCACCAACAATGAATGGGATATTCAATTGAGCATCTCCACCTTGCAAATTCATCAACTTTACCTAATATTCTGTTTACTTCCGATAAACGCATCGGAACTGGCAATCCACCTTTTGTTTCACCTAAAAAGCCAATCACCCCCGGAATGTTTTTAATAACGTGGGGCACCTCTCCTACCAATGCTGCCTCAATCAATATATATCCACTATAAAAAGTACGATCTTTACTTATTTTTTTACCATTACGAATTTGATAAATCTTTTCGGTAGGAATTAATATCTGGGAAACAAAATTCCCCAAACTCATTCGGTTTATTTCAACCTCAATGTATTGTTTAACTTTTTTTTCCTGTCCACTTATAGCCCTCACCACATACCACTTTTTAACCGTGTCGGATTTTGTTATTTGCTCGCTAATCTTTTGCTCGGTCATTTTGATTTAATCAATTCGTTTACGAAAATAAATGATATATCTGCTCCATACCTTTGCTGAACGAGAAATCCATAGCAAACACAAACAATGAAATAATTACCGAGGCAATCATTACAACTATAGCGCTACTTTGCAACTCGCTCCAACTGGGCCAAGTAACTTTGTTGAAAAGTTCGTCTACTGTTTCAGTGATGTATGCTTTTATCTTTTCCATTTTTACTCTTAAAACAAATAAAAAACTTTTATTACACTATAATTTTTTGCACAGGTGGAGAGATTCGAACTCCCATCAAAGGTTTTGGAGACCTCTATTCTACCCTTGAACTACACCTGTTTATTCAACAGAGTTGGGAGCTTCGAGAAAAGTCAATGGGGTTAGAAATATGAAACCATATTTCTAACCCCGACTTTAAACTCTAAACTATTTTATAATTTCAATTACCTGACCTGCACCAACTGTTCTGCCACCTTCACGGATAGCAAAACGTAATCCTTTTTCCATAGCGACCGGAGCAATTAATTTAACAGTAATTGTAACGTTATCACCAGGCATAACCATTTCACGTCCTTCTGGTAAGTTCAATTTCACCTGTTACGTCAGTTGTACGGAAATAGAACTGAGGACGGTATTTGTTGAAGAATGGAGTATGACGTCCACCTTCTTCTTTGTTAATACGTAAACTTCAGCTTTGAATTCAGTGTGAGGAGTGATTGAACCTGGTTTTGCAATAACCATTCCACGTCGGATTTCGTTCTTTTCAATACCACGTAACAATAAACCAACGTTATCACCAGCTTCACCCTATCAAGAATTTTACGGAACATTTCAACACCTGTAACGGTAGATTTTAATGTTCTTCAGTTGCATACCAACTATTTCAACTTCTTCACCAGTTTAATAACACCACGTTCAATACGACCTGTAGCAACAGTACCACGACCTGTGATTGAGAATACGTCTTCAACAGGCATCAGGAATGGTTTGTCAATTGCACGTGGAGGAATTGGAATATAGCTATCAACAGCATCCATCAATTCCATAATTTTTTCAACCCATTTGGCATCGCCATTCAATGCACCTAGAGCAGAACCTCTGAATGATAGGAGTATTATCGCCATCGAAATTCATAGAAAGTAAAAGTTCACGAATTTCCATTTCAACCAATTCAAGTAATTCAGGATCATCAACCATGTCAACTTTGTTCATGAATACAACGATACGTGGAACACCTACCTGACGAGCAAGAAGAATATGCTCACGAGTTTGTGGCATTGGACCATCTGTAGCAGCTACCACTAGTATAGCACCGTCCATCTGGGCAGCACCTGTAACCATGTTTTTTACATAGTCAGCGTGACCCGGACAGTCAACGTGAGCATAGTGACGTTTGCAGTTGGATATTCAACGTGAGCAGTATTGATTGTAATACCACGTTCTTTTTCTTCAGGAGCATTATCAATTGAATCGATAATCTCTAGCTTCTGCTAATCCTTTTTCAGCCAAAACAGTTGTAATTGCTGCAGTTAAAGTAGTTTTACCGTGGTCAACGTGACCAATGGTTCCAATATTTACGTGGGGTTTGTACCTTTCAAATTTTTCTTTTGCCATTGTTATTTATTTTAATATTGATTATTAATTGTATTTATATTGTTACAGTTTGTAATCAATGTAAGTAACTTCTTATTTCGTTTAAAATCAATTGTCAGCTACTTTTTCAAGAGCTGTTGATGAGGATTGAACCCATGACCTCTTCCTTACCAAGGAAGTGCTCTACCACTGAGCTACAACAGCTTGATGAGATGAAGCTTCAATTTAGACTCATAAACTTAATTAAACTTTAGAGCGGAAGACGAGGCTCGAACCCGCCACCCTCAGCTTGGAAGGCTATGCTCTACCAAATGAGCTACTTCCGCTTTTGTTTTAATATTTTCAATAAATTAAAGAACATTATCTTAGACCTTACTCACTCCCAATTTTTTTAGTGGGGAGAGAAGGATTCGAACCTTCGAAGCTTTCGCAACAGATTTACAGTCTGTCCCATTTGGCCACTCTGGTATCTCCCCGACTTTGTAAAATTTATAGAGAGCCGATGGAGGGATTCGAACCCCCGACCAGCTGATTACAAATCAGCTGCTCTGGCCAACTGAGCTACATCGGCAACACTCACTACAACACTATATTTTTAAAGAACAGTAATCGTTTTAACCCTCAAAAAAGAACGTCTATTTCAAAAAGGACTGCAAAGCTAAACATTATTTACAAAGTACCAAAAAAAATATTCACTTTTTAAACAAAAAAACAGCCCTTTGTTTGAGGGCTGCAAATTTACAAAAAGTTTAATACGAAAATCATTTATTCTCCTTTAATTTTTTCTTTATATTTTTTAACTTGGGTTTTAAGAGCGTCAATGCCAGTATCTACAGCCTCCTCAAAGCTTTTGCATTGTTTCTTTACAAACAAATCGTTTCCTGCCACATGTACTTTTATTTCGGCAATTTTATTGTCCTGCCCGTTGGATTTGTCTAAACGTAGAGTAACATCACTTGTAATGATGCCATCATAAAAATGAGTTAGCTTGTTTATTCTTTCTTGAATAAATTCTAATAATTGTTTATCAGCATCAAAATGAACCGACTGAATTTTAACTGTCATAGCTATTTTCCTCCTATTTTAAATTAGTACTAATTACTTTTATTATCCTACGCTCTTGGATGAGCTTGTTTGTAAATATTTTTTAATTTTTCTACTGTATTATGTGTGTACACTTGGGTTGCGGACAAATTAGCATGACCTAACAATTCTTTTATTGCATTTAAATCTGCTCCATTATTTAGCATGTGTGTTGCAAATGTATGCCTCAATACATGCGGGCTTTTTTTATCAATAGTTGTTATTTGCGAAAGGTAAGAATTCACGATACGATATACAAATTTATCATACATTTTTTCCCCTTTTTTATTTGTGAAAAAAAAATCATCATTTATTATCGTTTTGCTTCTCTGATAATTATCCATCAAAACCAATAAATACGAGCTAATTGGAATAATACGTTCTTTATTACGTTTACCTAACACTTTTATTTGACAAAGATGGTAGTCGATATTCTTTTGTTTTAAGTTGATTAACTCCGACAAACGAACGCCCGTTGCATAAAAAAGCTCTATGATAAGTTTATTTCTAATACCATCCTCATCATCTCCAAACTCAATATTATCAAGCAATTTATCCATCCTTTCTTTTTCAACGAATACGGGCAATCGCTTGGACGTTTTTGGTGATTGTATTTTCAACATCGGATTAATGGAAACAACACTTTGCCTAAGCAAATATTTATAAAATGTTTTAAGTGTTGTTATTTTTCTGTTAACAGAACGCGGAGATATTTTATTTTCCATCAACGTTACAATCCAAGAACGGATAATCGTGTGGTTGATTTCAGAAATGTTTTTTATTTCATATTGAGTAGTTATATACGCTATAAACTGACTCAAATCACCGGAGTATGCAGCAAGCGTGTGAATCGACAATCTTTTCTCGTGCTGAATATATTCTAAAAAAAGAGTTTTATGTTCGCTTAAGTCCATAAAAAAAGGAGGTATACCTCCTTTTACGAAAATGACTTTAAAAAGTTATATTTATTTATTGCTAAAAAACAGTAAATGTATAAGAATAGAAAATTCTATGCTTCGCTTTCTGTTTGCATTTTTAATTTATAAATCGCCTTCTTTTTCCCTTCACGATAAACAATAGAAGGCTTAATAAATTGAGAACGACTACGTAGCTCTTTTACAACACCTGTTTTTTCAAATTTCTTTTTGAATTTTTTTAGCGCTTTATCAATCGCTTCGCCTTCTTTTACGGGAATAACTAACATGTTTGTTTATTTTATTAATTTAATTTTCGTTTTAAATCTATCCGTTTATTCACAAACGGGTTGCAAATGTATAAAAAATATTTCAGTTTGTAAAAATTATTTCTAACTGAATTTAGTGAGGTTTTGAAAGTCGGCTGCGCCCCATTAATTTTCGGGCAATCACAATCTTTTGAATTTCGGACGTTCCCTCTCCTATTGTGCACAATTTCGCATCTCTATAAAATTTTTCAACAGGAAAATCTTTTGTATAACCATATCCACCTAATATTTGAACCGCATCGTTCGCTACTCTCACTGCCACTTCAGAAGCATAGTACTTTGCAAATGCTCCTTCCTTTGTCATTTTTTTGCCCGCTTTTTTTCTTTCTGCAGCCATAAATGTTAATAGCTCTGCGGCTTCTATCTGCGTTGCCATATCCGCAAGCTTAAATCCTATACCTTGAAAATTGGCAATTGGTTGTCCGAACTGTTCTCTTTCTTTTGAATATTTTAACGCAGCTTCATAAGCTCCTTTGGCAATACCTACAGACAATGCTGCTATTGATATTCGACCACTATCCAACACTTTCATCGCTTGCATAAATCCTTCTCCCTCCTCTCCCATCAGTTGACTTTTGTGAATTCTACAATTATCGAAAATTAATTCTCCTGTTTCTGAAGCACGCATCCCTAATTTATTTTCTTTTTTACCATGTGTAAAACCGGGTGTTCCGCGCTCCACAATAACGGCTGACATCCCATGTGAATCGCCTTTATTACCGGTGCGTACGATAACCACTGCAACACCTGAACTTATTGCATGTGTAATAAAGTTTTTTGCACCGTTCAAAATATAATAATCACCGTCTTTTTTAGCAGTGGTAATCATGTTCGCCGCGTCTGAACCTGTTACCGTTTCTGTTAATCCCCAAGCACCAACCATTTCACCGCTTGCTAATTGGGGTAAATATTTCTTTTTTTGTTCTTCTGTTCCAAAAGTTAAAATATGTCCAACACATAATGAATTGTGCGCTGCCATTGACAATCCAATAGAACCGCAAATTTTACCCAACTCAACAATTGCAGTAACGTATTCCGTATAAGAAAATCCGGCACCTCCATATTCCGCAGGTACTACAACACCCATCAATCCCAACTCTCCAAGCTTTTTAAAAACATCAATAGGAAATATTTGTGCTTCGTCCCATTCCATCAGCTTAGGACGAATGTGCTCGTTGCCAAATTTTTTAATCATATCAGCAATCATTTGCTGGTTTTCGTTGATGCTAAAATCCATGTGGGTATTGTTTTTATTAGAGATACACAAATATATTAAATTTATTGATTTATGTCATCTTAAATACCCGCTAACAAATAATCTTGATATTGACTTTTAAAGTTGTGGCTTTTTTCAAGAAAGTTTCAACTTACATCCCTATAATTTTCAATTCTGTTCGTCTGTTCAACTGTCTTCCTTCCGGATTATCAGTTCCGTCTTTGTTTTCATTAGGTGCGGCAGGGTTAGTAGCACCATATCCTTTGGCTATCATTCTTTCCGATTTTATACCTTTATCAATTAAATAGTTCACCACCACCTGTGCTCTGTTTTCCGAAAGTATATTGTTATGTTTGGCTTCGCCTTTAGAATCTGTATTACCGGAAATTTCGACTTTCAAATTTGAATATTTTGTCAAAAAGTTAAATAATTTTTCAAGCTCTGCTTTCGACTCAGGACGAAGCGCTGCTTTATCAAAATCGAAAAAAATATTGTTCAATACAATCTTTGAACCAACAGTAATGGATGGTAGTTCAATGACATTATTAATTTCACAATAGTTTTTTGCATCCAACATGTCTTTATTTACGGAACAAAACATATAACCTTCGGCTGAATAACAAATTGAATAATTTCTGCCGGGTGTTAATATAAATAAATACTTACCTGTAATGGTATTGGAATGGTATTGACCAACCAATTCATTAGTAGTAATGTCGGTAACAGTAATTTCAACATTTTTTATAACTGCACCATAAGCATCATGCACTTCTCCTTTATATATTATAATCGGAGCGCATTTAGGAGTGTCAATAAAAGTAATCATGTAGATATCTTTTTCTCCCATACCTTCGTCCCTAAAGGATGAATAATAAGCATGAGTTTTATCCGGAGAAACCATGTAATAAATATCATCATCTGTAGTATTAATTGGATAGCCAATATTCACTGGTTCCGACCATGTAGTATCATTAACGGTTTTTACACTCGAAAACACATCAAATCCTCCAATGGTTTTATGTCCATTTGAACTAAAATATAAAGTAACGCCATCCGAATGTATAAATGGAGCGTCATCTTCATAAGGAGTATTAATAGTACTTCCTAAATTAACCGGAACTCCCCAATCCCCATTAAATATTGTTTTTACACTTTTATAAATATCTCTTCCTCCATAACCACCCGGACGATTGCTGGCAAAATACAATGTGTTACCGTCAGAAGAGAGACAACCTGTTGTTTCCCAATACGGCGTATTTATGTTTTCATTTAATTTAACGGGCTTTGACCATTTGTCGCCATTAAGACTCGTTGAATAAAGGTTGCCATCTCCATTATCATCTCTGTAAATTAATATTTGTTGACCATCAGGCGAAAATGCAACCGATGCTTCATTGCCATCAGTATTAATTGGGGAACCAATATTTTGAGCCTTTTGCCATACACTATCCTTTTTTTCAGATTTATAAATATTTTCATAATAATTTCCATATTCGTCTGTTTTATCGCCAATATTTCCAGATCTGCGCGAAGTAAAAATCATCATATTTTCATCGGCAGATACGATGGGAGAATAATCAGGATAAGTGGTATTTATAGCACTTCCCATATTTTCTATTTTAACCTTCACCGGTTGCGCCACTATTTCTTTTCCATTATTACACATGGCAATTTTTCTTTTAACATTATCCAAAACTGTGATATTATTTGCGTTGTATTTGGATAAAAAAGTATTGTAAGTCTTAATTGCTTCGTCAAATTTATATGCAAACAAATAAGCGTCACCCAAAAATTTATACGCCATAATAGGAGCATTTTTTTCTGCAGCAGACATTTTGTTATAATTAACACTTGTTGATGTTACAGCACTTTGCAAGTATGGCAATGCACTAAATTGTTGCCTGCGAGAATTTAAATAACAAACGCCAATTCTATAATTTAAGTTCGCGTTGTGCGGATCTGTTTTCAATAATTGTAAATAGATCGGTAATGCTTTTTTTGCATTTTCATCCAACTCAAAATCCTTTAACGACATCACATCCGGAAAATATTTTTCAGCTTTTGTGAATTCTCTTTCAAATTCTTTCCCATCTGTTTGTGCAAATAAACATGGAACATAAATGAATCCAAGCAGTACAATTATTTTTATTGCTTTCATTGCTTTAGTATAAATGAATAATGTTAATAACAACAAATTACTATCAAAAAGTAATTTGATTTTTGACAAGATTACATACTAAATGTTCATTAAAATATGAGCAAAAGCAGTTATTGAGGAAAGGGTGCTTTGGGTTTAAAATTAAAATACAAAGACCAAATCAAATATATGCTTGTGCGTTTGGGTTTTCAACTGTTACTATTGGGTTTATTACAGGTAATTTTCCAATGCGCCTAAACCTTGTCTTAAAACAGTAAACTCACCATTTGTGCAATCTACCACGGTGGAGGCCTCATTATTACCATAACCTCCCGCAATAATAATATCAACCACGTTCTTATATTTCTCGAAAATAAGTTCCGGATCGGTTGTATATTCAATAATTTCATCATCATCATGTACCGAAGTGCTCATAATAGGATTACCTAAATGTTTAACAATTTCAATACATATTTTGTTATCAGGAACACGTATTCCTACCGTTTTTTTTTTACTGTTAAATAACTTTGGAACATTATTGTTCGCCTCCAACACAAAGGTAAAGGGGCCTGGCAATGCCTTTTTCATCAGTTTAAAGGTATGCGTATCTATGGGTCTTGTAAAATCGGAAAGGTGACTTAAATCAGCGCAAATAAATGAAAAATTCGCTTTTTCGGGATTGATACCTTTTAACTTACAAACCCGCTCCACTGCTCTTTGTTTGTGAATGTCGCAGCCAATACCATATACTGTATCGGTCGGATAAATAATAACGCCACCATCGCGGAGACAGGTTACCACTTCGTCAATCTCACTTTGATTAGGTTTTTCGGGATTTATTCGCAGTAGCAATGCTGACATTTCATTTAAAATATTTAAAGTAATCCAAACAATTAGTTGCCCAGAACTTAATTTATGCGATTGTCAGAAAAACGCCTAATTGATTTCAAAATACCACCTGGTAAATTGTGCTGATTTTATTTTTTTGCATCAGCTAAAAACTGCGCCAATCCTATATCCGTTAAAGGATGTTTAAGTAAAGCAGTAATTGCGGTAAGCGGACATGTAACAACATCAGCACCTATTTTAGCACATTGTATAATGTGCATGGGGTGACGAACTGATGCCGCCAATATTTCTGTTTGATAACCATAATTATCGTAAATGGTACGAATGTCTTCTATCAGCGTTAATCCGTCAGTTGATACATCGTCTAAACGTCCGATGAAAGGAGAAACATAGGATGCTCCGGCCTTTGCAGCAAGTAAAGCTTGTCCTGCCGAAAACACCAGTGTGCAATTGGTACGAATTCCTTTTTCTGAAAAATATTTAATGGCCTTAACGCCTTCCTTTATCATAGGTACTTTCACTACAATTTGTTTATGAAGTTTTGCCAAACGCTCTCCTTCTTTTATCATGCCTTCAAAATCGGTAGAAATTACTTCAGCACTTACATCACCTGTTACAATGTTGCAAATATCAACATAGTGTTTTAAAATCGCTTCTTCGCCTCTTATGTTTTCTTTCGCCATTAACGAAGGATTTGTGGTCACTCCATCAAGTATACCAAGGTCTTGAGCTTCTTTTATCTGTGTAAGGTTTGCTGTATCAATAAAAAATTTCATGATTATATTTTTAGTGGTTCTATTTTAAAATTATACAACGCGAAGGTATTAAAATACTATAAAGGGAAAATGATTGTGGAAATCTGGTGATAAATTATTTTACATGAATGCAAAAAAGAGGGGTAAGCTACTCATATCGCACCGCTCAACCTATTACCTTTGCTTACTTCCGTACCTGGAGGAGTTTAGGGAGCTGGTCGTATGAGACTTACCCCGCGACAAAGGTAAAGTTTTTTTATAATAAAAGAGCATTGAATATTTAATTTATTGAAACGTGGATCTCTGATTAAAAACTACCTACTCTCATACTTTTTATTTTGCCTTAGATATATTCTTAATTTTAACAACTCATAACTGAAACATTGACCTTTTCATATTAGATTATTACAATGGAGAAACGTAAAGATTTAGAATACCTAAAAAAAAGACGCTCGTTTTTAGAAGATGACAACAGACCAACTGAAGTCGCTAAAAGAAAGGACAAAGGTTTTTTAACTGCCCGAGAGAACATTAAAAATTTGTGTGATGCAGATACATTTTTAGAATACGGCTCCTTTCTTATTGCTGCACAGCGCACACGTCGCACAGTTGAAGATTTGATAGAAAAAACTCCAACGGATGGGTTAATAGGTGGAATAGGTGAAATAAATGGCAGCCATTTTAAACCTGCTCAATCAAAGTGTTTAATATTGAGTTATGATTATACCGTATTAGCAGGCACACAAGGTGCTATGAATCATAAAAAGACTGACCGCCTGCTGGAAATAGCAAAAAAAAGTTTATTGCCCATTGTTTTCTTTTTAGAAGGCGGAGGCGGTCGTCCGGGAGATGTGGACTATTATCCCATTAGTATTGGAGGATTAAATCTCACAACTTTTGCTCAATACGCTCAACTTAGTGGCAAGGTGCCTCGCATTGCCATTATAAATGGATATAGCTTTGCCGGAAATGCAGCATTTGCCGGCTGTTCGGATATTATCATTGCTACCAAACGCTCATCTATAGGTATGAGTGGACCGGCAATGATTGAAGGCGGTGGTATGGGTACATTTCATCCTGATGAAATTGGTCCTCCCGGTTTTCAATTTCATAATGGGGTGATAGACATTTTAGTGGATGATGAAAAAGAAGCGGTTGCCATTGCAAAGCAGTATTTATCTTACTTTCAGGGAAGCATTGATTACAATGATTGTGAAGACCAAACGCTGCTTCGTTATATTGTTCCTGAAGAACGAAAAAGAGCCTACGACATGCGTAAGTTAATAGATCTTCTTAGTGATAAAAATTCAGTATTGGAAATCCGTTCAGGTTTTGGAAAAAGCATCATTACTTCGCTTGTTAGAATTGATGGACGTCCAATGGGAGTGATTGCTAATAACCTCCGAAATTTAGCCGGAGCAATTGATAGTGACTCATCCGACAAAGCGGCTCGTTTCTTACAACTGTGCGATGCCTTTGGACTCCCCATATTATCGCTTATTGACGCCCCTGGATTTATGGTTGGACCTACCTGCGAAAAAACAGCAATGGTGCGCCATGCATCCAGAATGTTTATTGTAGGTGCAAATGTGGATGTACCTATTTATTCAGTAATTACCCGTCGTGGTTATGGTTTGGGAGCAATGGCAATGTCTGGCGGAGGTTTCTTTGAATCACAATTTACAATAGCGTGGCCTTCTGGAGAACTTGGCGCAATGGGCTTAGAAGGAAGTGTGAAATTAGGGTTCAGAAAAGAATTAGAAGCAGTTACTGACGAAACCGAACGTGCTGCATTGTACGATAAACTTTTGAACAATGCTTATACACAAGGCTCTGCCTTTAATGCTGCTTCTGTTTTAGAAATTGATGAAGTAATTGACCCTGCCGATACCCGAAAATGGATTATCAATGCTAACAGTGTATATCCCGAACAAAGTTATAAAACAAGAAAAGGAAGGTATATCGATGCGTGGTGATTTACAATTAACAAACAGTAACAACAGCCGTAGTTTTACCATTAAACATAATGTTATCCCCTGCTTTTTTACCTTTTAATAATTGCCCGATTGGAGCAAGCGGGTTCATGCAAAAAATTGTGGTTGTATTATATATTACCGCACCTAAACCAATTGACAGATAATACCAACCATTAGTGGTTTCAATTAAACTGCCTTGTTCAATTTTACGGTGTTTTATTGAGGGATTTAGTTTAGTGAGAATTTCTTGTAACTGTAAAAATTCATTTATCTGATGTGTCAATTTTTCCTGTTCAAGCTGCGCCATTGCAGTTGCTGTTTCATGCTTATCGCCTGCGGAACTTTTTGAGTCTTCAGCTGCGGCATCAAATGTACCTTGCAATATTACTTGCAAACGCTCTATACGATTGTTGAGATGTGCTATTACAGCCAAATGTACTTCTTCTTTATTCATCAATAGTTGAGTATCGTATTTATTACAATGAAATTTAAGCACCAAATACGTTTAGTTCATCATCAAAATTTAAAAACGGATAATCGATCAATAACTCCTTACACTGATGAAGGTTGTTTTCTTTAAAAATTTTGTGAGCAATGGTAGCATCTTGAAAAGCTCTGTGAGAAGAAGCTACGACAATTTTTTTTATTTTTTCAAAAAGCAATTTGCTTTCTTCATCAAATGATGTGTTTTTTAATTTTTCAAAAACATATTCAATGGCTTGCTCATTAGGATGCACCAAATCCGGTTTAAAAAAACGATAATCTCTTAAATCGTCAATTACCAATTCGTAAACGGGAAAATAAAAAGCATTCATTGAAGCATTTATTACTTGATACACTGCCTCTATCAATCGTGCCTTACTGCGATTATTTTCAACAACACCGTCTCTTACATATCTTACCGGACTTATAGTAAAAACTACTTTCAAATTGGGATTAAAAACATTTAGTTGTATAAGTAAAGCACGTATCTTTTCAACTATTTCGTCAATAGTAAGAAGATGTTTGGTAAATTCCTTTTGGGGTAATTTATGGCAATTAGCAACTAACTCGCCGGTACTATTTTGTTTATAAACAAAAGCAGAACCTAATGTGATAAATAACCAATCACTTTGTTTTAAAAAATCCGCAGCATTTGCAATGCGGTGGTTAAGAGTTGTTAAACATTCATTTTTATTTGGGTTTGAGAACTTACTGTGAAATTGCCAATGATTCCAACATTCATTGGCAAAAAACAATTCGCTTTCTTTTATCTGTTTGTTTGAAATCACATTTATCAGTGAATTGGCTATGCTTAAGGGATTATACAAAATTCCATTAGGATTAATCATTGTATTAAACTTATGCTTTTGCATCATTTCTCCTATATTTTCTGCAAAACAAGAACCTACAAATAATAATTTGTGGGAGTAATTAATTTTTTCTTTAAAAGGAATTACAGGAAAAGAAAGATGGAAATTCATTGGACAGAAACGTTTCTACAATTGGTTTAACTGCTCGTGAATAGCTATAATTTGTGGAATTAATAATTGTTGTTCATCATTATAAATAATGAAATCAGAACGCTTTATTTTTTCCTCATCACTCAATTGATTGTTTATGCGCTGCCTTACCAACTCTTCTGATATTTTATCGCGTTTAATGGTGCGGTTTATACGTACTTCAATAGGCGCTAACACCAAAATTATTTTATCCACTGTTTTATGCGCACCGCTCTCTATCAAAATTGCTGCTTCTTTTATTACATAGTTACTTGATTTATTTAATTCCAACCAATTATCAAAATGCCTTGCAACAGCAGGATGTACAATACTATTTAACTTTTGCAATTTCTCTTTATCATTAAAAACAATAGCTGCTAATAGAGTTCGGTCAATCATTCCGTCAGGATTCAATATACTTTCCCCAAACTCTTTAAGTATAGCAGTTTTTACTCCTGCATCTTCATTTTGTATTTTTTTTGCTTCTAAATCAGAATTATAAACAGGTACTCCCAATAGCTCAAATACTTTACAAACGGTGCTTTTTCCACTTCCAATACCACCTGTTATTCCTATCTTTAGCATGTATATTTTGCGAGTATTATTTCCGAATAATAAATTCTACTTTTTCGGGACTTATTTTTAAAGAATTTATTTCTAAAGGAACTTTTACCAATTCCACTTTGAGCTTGTTACTTTCTTTTGAAATGCTTGAATAGTCCACTATAGCTATAAAATCAGAAGATTTTATTTTCTCATAATTTTCCAATGCAACATTATATTTAACCATAACTTTTGCAGGAAAAGTTTTAATGCTTATACCTTCCGGTACATTTTTGAATTCAATTGGAAGTTCAATACTCCCTTCTGTAAATCTGCTTACTTTCAAATTCACTTTTACTGATGCCGGTGTAATTTCTACCAACTTCAATTCATTGGTGGGAAGTATGTCAACTTGCATAGAAATATTGTTTTTTACTTTTTTAAGAACAATGGGTTTTGTTTCTACACTATTTACTTGATCTATAAATTCTTTTGCGCCGGAAACAGTTACAAAAGCAGGTGTAAGCAACAATGAATCGGAGGGTTGATAGTTGTTATAATAATCAATTTTGAAGTTTACAATTACAGGAACTTTTTTACTTAGCTTTTTATTGAAATTTAAAAATATGGTGTCAGGGTCTATTTTTAAAATTTTTATTTCTTCATTAAACTGTGAAGAAACATTTTCAATTCCAGAATTTGGCAACACATAATAATGATTTTTTTTGTGTAGCGATTTTAAATGTTTTACATCCAACAGCACCGCTTTTTTTCTGTTTGTGACTAAATAAATAAGATAATTAAAACCGCTGGTATTTACTGTTATATTAATGCTTTTGGGTAATGGGTTAGCCACAACTTTGTCAACAGGGAAATTTTCATAACTAACCGGATAATTAAGCTGAAGTATATAATCCTTTGCCAGCGATTGCGCCAACCACAGGAACGAAGAAACAATTAAACAAATCAAGAATACTACCATACGTCTGTTTAAGCGAATACCTGCGGCAGGTGTTGAATCCCCTATGTTTTTTAAAAGTGGCGATTTCAATATGTAAATGTTTAGTCGGTCTTAAAAGTAAATAAAAATAGCGTTGAGCAATTAACTCAACGCTATTTTATACGCAAGTGTTTAGTTATTTTGGAGTATTCAATGAGGTTTTTGAATAGTCCATTGATACAGCACTTTTTTCAAATTTCAGTTTTTGTCCACCTTCACTTCAATAATAAAAGTGGTTTCCTGCACATCAACAATTTTTCCATGAAGACCTCCAATTGTTACAATTTTATCCCCTTTTGCTAAATTTTCACGAAACTTTTTCTCATCCTTTGTTTTTTTCATTTGAGGACGAATCATGAAAAAATAAAATACCACGATAATTAATACCGGAAAAATAAAATTTGCTAATCCTCCGCCCGACTGGTTGCCACCGGCCATCAATAAAATGTGTGTTGTGTTCATTGTTTTTGTTTTTATTTAGTTGAATTTATTATTACTCATTATTATTTTTCTCCTTCAGGAGCTATTACGTTTGCATTAATGGTTAAGGTACTTATGCTGTTAGGATTACTATTGGTAAGAATAGTAATCGTTTTTTGCGAAATCCCCATTAAGTTTTCGCTGTTAAAAACAACGTCGATTTTACCTTCTGCTCCGGCTTTTATAGGCCGTTTTGGATAAATTGGCACTGTACAACCACAACTGCCTCTTGCCGTAGATATAATTAAATCTGAATTGCCAATGTTTTTAAATTTAAATGAATAAAAAACTTTCTCTCCCTGTAATACATTTCCAAAATCATGTTTATCCTCATAAAACAGAATAAACGCTTCTCCATTAACGGGTAAAGCCAATCCTGCTGAATCTAACAAAGGTGCCTCGTCGCTTGCTGTATTATGCGTTTTATCAGCAGATACATTTTGCTTACAAGCACTTGTTATTACTATACTTATAAAAACAAATAAATGTATTAGTTTCATTGAGTTGAACAATTGCTCTGCTTTTGATATTAATCAGCGCGCTAAATTAAAAAAAAGTTTAACCGAACTTCTATCTAATTGATAAAAGAAATAAACAGGTTGTTCTCATCTGTAAAGCTCTAGTGTCATTTTGTTAGATGTTGTTTATTTTTTAACTTAATATCATCCATCTTCACAAGAAACATAATTGTTCCGTAACTAAATAAATCATACTAAAAACAATCTGCTCAATATTGAATGATTATATTTGTTGTAATGATAACTTACTACATAATAGGCGCAACGGTTTGCATTTCTTTAATTGCAATGAATGATAATTCCCTTAAAGGAAAGATGATGTTTAATCCATACATGATTAATCATAAAAAAGAATGGTACCGCTTTTTTTCAAGTGGATTGATTCATGCAGATTGGATGCATCTGATTTTTAATATGTACTCATTGTATATGTTTGGAACAGCCGTGGAGCAAGGCTATCATGATTTGTTTGAAGGAAAAGCCACCATGTTCTTTATGTTACTTTATGTTACAGGATTGGCATTATCGTCCATGTACGAATATGAAAAAAACAAAAACAATATGTATTACAATGCACTTGGTGCATCCGGAGCCGTTTCGGCGGTAGTTTTGCATTTATCATTTTAGCACCTACCCAAAAGCTGCTTTTATTTTTTTACCCATCCCCATTCCAGCTTATTTATTCGGACTGATATTTTTAGGCGTTGAATACTATTTAGATAAAAAAGGCGGAAGTAATATTGGTCATAATGCCCACTTTTGCGGGCTATACATGGAGTAATATTTACGATTATTTTAAAACCTCAATTGATAACCTACTTCATAGAACAAATACAACAATGATAAAAAATAAAGCCATATTTTTGGACAGAGACGGAGTAATAAATGTGGAACGTGGCTATACCAATCGTTTGGAAGACTTTGTGATTTTACCCGATTTAGCAGAAGTTTTAAAATTATTAAAACAAAAAGGGTATTTATTGGTTGTAGTATCTAACCAAAGTGGCATAGCCAAAGGATTGTATACGCAACAAGATGTCGAGGTCCTGCATCACTATTTAATAAATGAATTGAAAAAAAGTGATGTAGCGTTAGATGAAATTTATTATTGTGTTCACCATTCGGACATTAGCAGATGTATTTGTCGTAAACCCGATTCCTTGTTTGTAGAAAAGGCGCTGGCTCGTTTTAATATAGATCCATCAAAATCATATTTTATAGGCGATAAAGAAAGAGATATAGAAGCCGGTGAAAAGGCAGGAGTAAAAGGTATTTTGATAGACGCAAATATTTCTTTAAAAACTATTTTAAATAAAATCAATTAAATTTTTAACAACCTCCCCCCTATCTGATAATTTTTGCAGGCTTTAGGGTAAGGAAATTGACCATTAGCATATCGTAACATTATACAATTGACTTATGCAACAATTTGTAAACAACAATGGAGTTTTTGTTGAGGCTAATAAGCCCGTTATAACACACCATAACAGAGCTTTTTGTTATGGCGGTGTTTATTTGAAACGATAAGAATTACTAACAATAAACCCCAGTTTTTGAAAGAACACATTGAGCGCTTACATAAAGGAATGGCTATTTTAAAAATGGACATTGATCCAAACATAAGCGAACAGTATTTTGACAACGCAATTAAAGAACTTGCCGCAAAAAATGAAATAGGCGCTGATGGCCGGGTGAGGCTTACGGTGTATAGAAATGAGGGTGGACTTTACACTCCCGAAACAACAGTGTTTCGTTTTTAATAGAAATTACTGCTCTGGAAGAAACCGGATATCTATTAAATACCAAAGGTTATACGGTTGATTTATTTACTGAATTTAATAAACCTAAAACCGTTCTTTCCACCATAAAATCAGCAAATAGCGCCATTTATGTGTTAGCCGGACTGTATAAAAAATCGAAAAATCTGGATGATTGTTTGTTAGTAAATGATAAAGGTCATATTATTGAATCTATAAGTTCAAATATATTTGCAGTAAAAAACGGAGTGCTTTATACCACACCTGTTAGTGATGGATGCGTTGAAGGTGTAATGCGTAAAAAGATAATGGAAGTGGCCGCCAAAAACAGAATCGCAGTTCAGGAAGTTTCTATTTTGCAAAACATTTTATTAAGTTCCGATGAATTGTTTTTAACCAATTCGATACGAGGAATAAGATGGGTGGTGGCTTACAAACAAAAAAGATATTTTAATAATACTTCAAAAATTTTAACAGAAAAGTTGAATGAGTTTGTGAGTGGATTATGATTTTTAAACAGCTTTTTTTAATTAAACATTTAATCGCTTATGGAAAACCTAAGATTATACATTAACTCCTTACGTCATGATTTTTCAAAACAATCGTTGAGTGAAAATGACGTAAACAAAGATGCCATTCTACAATTTGAAAAATGGTTCAAAGAAGCTGTAAATGCTAAGGTTAATGAGCCGAATGCAATGACAGTATGCACAGCAACAAGAGAAGGCAAACCTTCGGCGAGAATTTTATTATTGAGAAATTTTGATGAAAATGGTTTTGTTTTTTATACGAATTACGATAGCAGAAAAGGACATGAAATAGAAGCGAATCCATATTGTTCCATTTTGTTTTTTTGGCCTGAACTGGAGCGTCAGGTCCGTATTGAAGGTGTGTTGCAAAAACAAAGCAAAGAAGAGTCGGATATTTATTTTCAAACACGACCTCGCACAAGCAAGCTGGGAGCATGGACTTCACCACAAAGTAAAGTTATTGAAAGCAGAAAAGTGCTGGATGAAGCCTATCAAAAAACTTCCGAAAAGTTTCCTGATGAACAAGTTCCCCGCCCTGAGTTTTGGGGTGGTTATTTACTAAACCCGTACAATATTGAGTTTTGGCAAGGAAGACCCAGCCGCCTGCACGACAGAATTTTGTACAAAAAAGAAAATAACAATTGGATAATTTCAAGACTTGCTCCTTAACTACATTGATGGGTTAGTCATTCCAGACACTTGTATATCCCATCGAAAAATGATTCATAGTAAACCGCTAACAATATTAGAAGTATGAAGTAATTCAGAACGCTTGTGCTGAGCTTGCCAGAGCAAGATTCGGAATCTTCCTGCGCACAGATGCTGAATCAAGTTCAGCATGACCATCTTTTTAATAATTTAGATAGTGGGGTATTTTCAACATTTCAAATTATTTATCGCTTAGTTCAAATTTTTCAAACAAAAATCCCCCGTTAAAAAAATTAACAGGGGATTTTTATTTTCTAAAAAATCAAGACTTACTCTTCAGTAGCTTTTTTTGCTGCTTTTTTAGGAGCTGCTTTTTTAGGAGCTGCTTTTTCAACTGCAGGTTTTACTTTTTTAGCTGCAGGTTCAGCTGCTACTGCTTTCTTTTTATTTCTAGGTCTTGTAACACCGTAAGAACCCATTGATATTTTTCCTTTGCGGCTTTTTTTATCTCCTTTTCCCATGTTAATTATTACTTGTTTTTATTATTGATTACTGCAAACATACATGATTTTTTTTAATCCTAATTCATCAACCTTCATAAACTATAGTGCGAACGTTTTCATTCACTATTATTACTTGGCTGCATTAAATTTTTCAATCACCTCCATACTTGCTCCTGTTGAAGAATATCCACCATCGTGATATAAATTTTGCATGGTAACCATGCGTGTTAAGTCCGAAAACAATGTTATACAATAATCGGCACATGATTCAGCGCTGGCATTTCCTAATGGAGAAACTGAATCGGCAAAATCAGAAAAGTCTCCGAACCCTTTAATACCACTTCCGGCAGTAGTTTTGGTTGGAGATTGAGATACTGTATTGATCCGCACTTTATTTGATTTGCCATATTGATATCCAAAGCTGCGGGCAATGGATTCGAGCATTGCTTTGATGTCTGCCATATCTCCATAAAAAGGATACGTGCGTTGTGCAGCCATATAGGTTAATGCAACCACACTTCCATAATCTGCAATGGCGTCCAGCTTTTTAGCAACGCTCAACATTTTATGCAATGACAAGGCTGACACATCAACACCCTTCATAAAATAGTCGTAGTTTGATTCTGTATAAGGAATATTTTTACGAATGTTTACACTCATGCCTATGGAGTGCAAAACGAAATCAATTTTTCCACCTAATATTTCTTGCGATTTAGTGTACAGATTGGTTAAATCTTCAATGCTGGTTGCGTCAGCCGGAATAATTTCCGATTTTGTTTTTTCTGCCAACATTTTAATTTCGCCCATACGCATTGCTACAGGTGCATTTGTTAACACAAATGTTGCTCCTTCTTCATGTGCTTTTTCTGCAACTTTCCAAGCTATTGAATTTTCATCCAATGCTCCGGTAATAATACCTCTTTTACCTTTTAATAAATTGTATCCCATAATTGTTTTATTAAATATTATTATCGCAAATATATAATTAATAATTGATTTTGAGGGGTTGTCAGGTATTCATTACAGGGGAGATTAAAGCAGGTGGTGTCATTGTTTAACTTTCGTCTTTATAATATATTTTGTAGTACTTGCGCCCGTCATTGTCAACGCCTTGTTCAATCAGCTCTTTATCGCCGTGAATATAAATGTGAAAATTTTTATCCAGCTTTAAAACGCTTTTAAAAACCCGCGCTTGCTTTTTAACTGCCTGAGTAGAAATTTCAAAGCTATCAGCAAGTTCCAGGTCATTTGTTTCTTTGTACGTTTCATCATACTTTCGGAAGGACTGAATGATGCCTTTATCCTGAAAAACTTCCTTTTCAAAATCTTGCTTTTCAAATGTATCGCGGGTTTTAAAATACTCCACCGAACGATTTAGCAAATCAATCTGGTCGGTTTTGGTTACTTCATATTCTTCTGCCAATTGTTTGGTAACAAAATTTTTAGTTAAAGTCAAAAAATCTTTGGTTTGTTTGAATTCATTGCTTGTTTGCTTTAATCCCAAAAACAATTCACGCCAATAAAGCGCCTCTTCTCCTCTGTTTTGATTGTCGATAATATGTACCTGAAAACCTTCCTTTGCATTGATGTTAAAAATCAAACAACCTTTGTCAAACTTAGTAATATCAATACCTTCTTTGTATTGAACCTGAAAACCACTTTGTTGTTTATCAATTTCAAAAAAGCCGCTTTTGTTTTCTGTTTTAAATATCCCAACAGCATCAATTTGTTTATTGTCCAGTTCACAATTTTCAAAATAACAAACATACAATTCACCCGATTGAATTTTTGGATGAGTAGAAATTTCAAAAAGATGTTTTGCAATGTTTTCTGAAATGGTATGGAATGGTATAGTGCCCGAAAACGCTTCATTCACAAAGCTAAATACCTCATTGTAGTTGAGCGAGGAAGCATGTGTAAATTGATAATTTTCATACACCGCCGGAAATCTGTTTAAAAAATAATCACGTAATCTTATAGCTAATTCTTTATCAATTGCTAATTCCTGTTTTGATAAAACCAACTCTTGCTCATTGTTTTTATTACCTACAAAGTGTAGTGAGATATTTTTAAGTGTTGTATTGCTGAAATTCATTTTATTGTTGGTAAACTTTAATTTGCTGTTTTACTTTTTGTAATTTATAACGCTAATCTGTTGTAGAGCCAATTCAGCAACAAGAAAGAAAATCATTTACGGTTGAAATGCTTTTTGTTTACTTCTTTTGCTCTAAACTATTCTTATATGCTTGTTCTATTTTTTGGTTGTAGGATTTTATATAGTCTAAATAAGACCATCTCCCGCTTGTATAATTTTGGTTTATTTTTCCCCCGTAAGCGCGAAGCCAATGTCATTAAGTTAAGGATATTCTTCCGCCCAAAGTCTTCGACAAGCGTTCGACTGAGCTCACGCCGAAGTCTCAGACTGACTGCACGCGATAGTCATATTGAGCCTGTCGAAATATGTGCGAGGGCTTCTTAACTTAATGACATTGACTTAGCTCCTAGTAGGGAATTTATTCATTGCCCCTCTGTATTCTATTGTTTCAACAACTCCTCTGCATTCTTCAATGCAGTAACGGTAGGTGTGCCGGTACTTAACATTTTTGCAATTTCGTAAATGCGTTCTTCGTTCGTCAGTTTTTTGATATTGCTATAGGTTTTGTTGTTTTTGTCCTCCTTGTAAACCAACAAATGAGAAGCCCCTTTACCTGCTATTTGCGGTAAGTGTGTAATAGCAAGCACCTGAATGTTTTTTGAAATCTTATTCATGATAATACCCATTTTATCCGCCACTTCGCCTGAAACACCTGTATCAATCTCGTCAAAAATAATGGTTGGCAAGGCGGTTAATTGAGCTATTAACGATTTGATACTTAACATGAGTCGGGATAATTCACCGCCCGATGCTACTTTGTTAATCTCCTTAAAATCGCTGCCTTTATTGGCTGAAAAAAGAAAGTTAATCGTGTCCAATCCATTATTGTTCAATGCATCTGTGGTAGCATGTTCAATTTTTAGCTGTGCATTGGGCATGGATAAAGAGCTTAACAAGACGGCGGTATCTTTTTCAATTTTAGGAATTGTATTTTTTCTGTTGGCAGAAATTTTCTTAGCCGTTACCAACAATGCCTTTTCAAGGGTATCCAGTTGTTTTTTCGTTTTTTCAATCTCCGTTTCAAGCGAATTGAATTCAAGCAACTTGTTACTCAGTTCGTTTTTTAATGCAATTAATTCTTCTATCTCTTTTACCTGATGTTTTTGTTGCAAACGATACAATGTATCTAAACGCGCTGTTATCTCTTCAATTCGCGAAGCATCGTAAATTATTTCTGATTCTGAATTTTCAATTTCGTTTGCAATGTCTTTCAGCTCCACATACGCACTGTTAATGCGATTGCTGAGTTCATTTATTTCAGGTTTAAATTTGGCAATAGACGAAATACTTGATTTTATTTCATTTAAGGATGACAATACATTTAATTCTCCACCACTTAAACCGTAAGCCGCTTTTGAAAGGTTTAATTTGATAGTTTCGGCATTGCTCAGCGTTTGCAATTCCTGCTCCAAATTGCTTTGGTCGCCCGATTTAAGATTCGCATCTTCCAGTTCATTAAACTGAAACTGAAAATAATCAGCATCTTTTTTTGCCTGTGCTTCTTTATCTGTAAGTTCTGTTAATTGCTTTTTTAGGATTTTATAGGTTTTATAATTGGTATGATACTGCGTTAATAACTCATCGTGTTGAGCGTATGCATCCACCACCGAAAGCTGAAACTCACTACCATTAATGGTGAGCGTTTGATGCTGAGAGTGAATATCAATTAACTGCTCGGTAAGTTCTTTTAATAAATTAAGTGTAACAGGGCTGTCGTTAATAAATGCACGCGATTTGCCTTCCGGATTTATCTCTCGCCTGATGACCGTCAATGGTTCATAGTCAATATCGTTCAGCAAAAAAAAATCTTTTAACTTGTATTCTTTTAAGTTGAAGAACGCTTCGATAACGCATTTTTTTGTTTTGTCATTTAATGATTGTACATCGGCTCTGTTTCCTGCAACAAGCCCCAATGCACCTAATAAAATTGATTTCCCCGCTCCGGTTTCACCGGTGATGATGGTTAAGCCTTTGGCAAAATCAACTTCAAGTGTGTTTATTAACGCGTAATTTTGAACGGATAAATGTGTGAGCATACGTAAAAAATTGAGTACGCTAATGTATCATTTAAAAAAGTTTTATCAGGGATATTTAAGAAAAATTAATCAACAAAAAAGGAGGGAAAATAATACGCCGTCAATTCCCAGTTATTTTTGCGTACCTGTTGCTATTGGTAGGGTCGATACGATTTAATATAGGTACAATTTTGTTTTTCTGATCGGTACTTGCTCCGGTAAAAAGATTTATCACCTCGTCTGATTTGGCGTTAAAAAACATCTGCACACTAAATGAAAGCGGTTTGATGGCATGTATTTTCTGTAAGCCTTCAATGCTTGTAATTATTACTTTAAGTCCCGCATCTTTATTATCCGCCATTACATCCAGTCCCAAACGATGATAGTTATACATACAAACGCGTAAAGGAACATACGTTGCATCCATCATATTATAAATCATCCAATAGCGACTTCTGTCTCCACTTGTCCATTCCGATTCTGCATCACTGGATACACTATTCACTATATTTAGTGCCTTTTGATAATAAGGAGTTCCGCCATTTAAAGAATAGGAATCGTAATCCAAGCCAATCATAAAATAGGCATAAAATGCCAACACCGAAGTGAGGTTATCGGTATATGTATTTTCTGAATAATTTAACGGTTGGTTGGCAACGTAAGTAAAAGCAAATGTTTCGTCCAAATAATTTAATAAAACACTATTATAGGAAGATTTATAAACCGGTCGTCTTGATTGCACTTCAATTGTACCCTGAAAGTTACCCTGAGATAGGGAAACAATTTGTGTAATGTTGATTAATATATTACACTCTATTTTTTCGGTATTTGTAAAATTGTCATTCGTCCATTTCCGGTTGTTCAGAAATTCGGTAATGGAGGTTTGCAGGGTAGTAAAAATACGCGTATCAACACCTTGTCCTGAAATTTGCTGAGATACCACCTGTACCTGGCATTTCAATTCCTGTGCATGCAACAACTTTATGAAACATAAAAAAAACAGAAGGGAAAACAGCTTAGGCAAGTTATTTTGATTTGAAGTTAATTACTGCTTTTAAAATATCTTTTGCAACATCGGCTTTGTCTTTTAACTCAAATTGTGTGGCATTATTGTATTTGTCTATTATTGTAATTTTATTAGTATCCTTTTTAAAAGTAGCCCCAGCGTCGTTGGTAGAATTTAACACAATCAAATCCAGATTTTTATTTTTTATTTTTTGTTTGGCATGTTCTACTTCGTTTTCTGTTTCAAGCGCAAAACCTATCAGCAATTGATTGTTTTTTTTCATTTTACCCAATTCTGCCAGTGTATCCTTGGTTTGCACCAATTCAATGTAGTTAGGGGCGTTTGTTTTTTTTATTTTTTGATTGGCTACAGATTCCGGCTTAAAATCGGCCACAGCAGCAGCAAGAACAGCAATATCAGATATTTTGAATGCATTGACCGATGCGTTATAAAGCTCTTCTGCGGAAGTAATATCTATGCGTTCAATGTTTTTATTAATGGTAGCTAAACTATTTGGCCCGCATACCAAGGTTACTTCTGCGCCCTGATTGGCAAACTCTTCGGCAATGGCAAATCCCATTTTTCCTGAAGAATGGTTGCCGATAAAACGCACCGGATCAATTGCTTCGTAGGTTGGCCCCGCAGTCACCAATACTTTTTTACCTGATAAGGGTAAAGTAGTTGAAAACGTTTTAATTAAGTAATCTACAATTTCTTCAGGTTCAGCCATTCGTCCTTCACCTATTAAACCACTTGCCAACTCCCCTGTTCCCGGGTTGATGAGAATATTACCATATGATTTGATGCGTTTTAAATTTTCGAGGGCGGAAGGATGCTTGTACATATCCAAATCCATAGCAGGTGCTACATACACTTTACAACGGGCAGACAAATAGGTTGCGAGTAACAAATTATCGCACATGCCATTTGCCATTTTTGCAATGGTATTGGCTGACGCAGGTGCAATAACAATTGCATTTGCCCATAAACCCAAATCAACATGATTATTCCAAACGCCCGATTTGTCTTTAACAAAATCTACAAGCACCGGATTTTTTGAAAGAGTTGAAAGCGTTAGGGGAGTTATAAAATCCAATGAAGCAGGAGTCATTATCACTTTTACATTTGCTCCGGCCTTAACCAACAAACGCACCAACAAAGCCGATTTGTAAGCAGCGATGCTGGCTGTAACCCCTACTAATATATTTTTGTTTTTAAGCATTAAAACGTAAAAAAGGCAGTTTACAGTCTTTTGAATACAACTGCCAACTGCCAATTAATAAAATAAAGGTTAATTTACTTAGTAGCCTCTGTAGTTGGGTTACGGTGGTAAATTTTATCTTCTAAAAATTCCTGAATAGCTATTAACGATGGTTTTGGTAAACGCTCGTAATACTTAGAAATTTCAATTTGTTCACGATTTTCAAAAATTTCTTCCAAATTATCGGTGGAAGAAGCAAATTCCGCCAACTTATTGGTAAGCTCTTCTTTCATTTCCGATCCAATTTGATTTGAACGTTTTGAAATGATAGCGATACTCTCGTAAACATTACCTGTGTTTTTGTCTAAATCTCTTAAATCACGAGTAGTAGTAGTACTTTCAGCATTTGTTTTTTTGTAGTCCATTGTTTTTAGGATGTTAATTTTTTGTGTCGTTCATGAAACTTTAATGATTCCGTATATATTTTTTCAGCTTCTTTTAAATAATCACTTTTCGGGAATCGTTCCACAAATTTAGTATAATTATCAATAGCAGCCTTATAACGTTCATGTTTTTTTGATTCAATACTGTTTACTGCCAGTAAATAATAGCATTTCATGGTTAAAAATGCCAGCTCTTCGTTATGCTTTGTTTCCGGAAAATCCTTAATATGTGAGCCAAAAGCTACTATTGCCGATTTATAACGGCCCATATTATAATACAACATACTGTTCTTATATGATTTATATTCCAACTTTTCTCTCAGTTCATCCAGCTTTTTATTGCAATCAGGCACATTTTCGTTTTGCGGATATTGGTTAACAAATTTTTGGAGCTCATTAATGGCTGTTTCGGTCTCACTTTGGTCAAGGCTGTATGGGGGTGAATTATGATAATAACACAACGCTGCCATATAGGCGCATAACTCTGTATGTTCATTATTAGGAAAGTTTTTAGAAAAAGTTCGGAATTGATAACCGGCCACAATATAATCGCCCATATTATAACTGCAAAAGGCATAATAATACTGCACTTCAGGGGCTTTGGAGGTGCCTCGGTAAACACTTATAACATCCTCAAACAAGCCTATTGCTTTTGAGTAATTTTTTTTCTCAAAATAATCTACCCCCGCATTGTACTTTGCCTCGGCATTATTACTTCTTAGTAACTTGTTGTATTTAGTAAGCGCTACACTCTTTTTTTCCTTTTTAACTTTTTTATCGGAGGTTGATTCAAAAACCTTTTTCTCACCGTGACAAGAAAAAGCAATTATGCTTATTAAAAAAACAATATGTAATGGTAATTTCTTCATTTTTTTGCTTAGGCCGACAAATGTACGGTTTTTAGTTTTATGTTTAAAACTTGGCTTCACCCAAATTTCTGTTTATAAAACAAAAGTGAATTTTAGCATCCAGTGAAATAAAAAAAAGCAAAAATAATTTCTAAAATCTTATCCGGAAAATAATAAATATCGGTAAAACTACTTTGTCCAAAACATGTAAAATTAAACCACTTCAAGATTTTAACACAGCTTTTATTGGAGATAAATCGTTAATATTGTACTTGGTATTAGTAGCAAACAAGGCTAAATCATATACAAATGGACGTTATTTCTATTGACGGAACAAAATTAACCCCTTCAATTATTTTAGATGCCAAAAAAGGCTGGATAGAAATTGATGGCAATTCCATAATGGATGATGCCGCCGGGTTTTACAAAACAGTTCTGGAATTTGTAAAAAAATACTCTGCCAAACCAGCTATTAAAACAGTTGTAAAAATCAAACTTAACTACATTACTTTACCATCATCAAAATGTATTTTAGAGCTATTTAAAACAGTTGAACCCATTCATAAAAAAGACACAAGCAAAGTTGTTGTAAACTGGCATTATACTACAAATGAAATGTTAAATGCCGGTAAAGATTATCAATCAATTATCAAATTACCTTTTAATATGATAGAAGAGTAATGAGTGAAATAATTGGTGAATACAAATGATAACTGAAATTTTATTTTTACAAACGTGAGCGAAGAAACCGATTTTAAGATGATTGCCAAAACCATTTTTGGTTTGGAAGAAGTATTGATGGATGAGTTGAAAAGACTGGGAGCTAAAGACATTGAGCAACACAACCGTGCTGTTAGTTTTATGGGCGACAAAGGTTTTATGTATAAAGCAAACATTTGCTTGCGCACGGCATTAAGAATATTAATTCCCGTACACACTTTTACTATTCAGGATGAAAAGTCTTTATATGACGTGATTCGTTCAGTTAATTGGGAAGATTACATGGATGTAACAGATACTCTTGCTATTGATACGGTTTTAAATTCCAATCTTTTTACACATTCGCAATACATTTCTCAAAAAGCAAAAGATGCGATTGTTGACCAGTTTAAAGATAAATACCAGGAACGTCCTTCGGTTGATTTAGATAATCCAACAATACGAATTCATTTACACATTTTTCAAAACACATGCACCGTTGCGTTGGACAGCTCCGGCGATTCTTTGCACAAACGCGGTTACAGAGATAAAACAAACTTAGCACCTATCAACGAAGTATTGGCTGCCGGAATGATTTTACTTACCGGCTGGGACAAACGAACAAACTTTATTGACCCCATGTGTGGCTCAGGAACCTTATTGATTGAGGCCGCTTTAATTGCCAATAATATACCTCCCGGATATTATCGTGAGCATTTTGGTTTTGAAAACTGGAAAAAGTTTTTGCCTTACGAACAAGATTTATTTGATACCATTTTTGATGCTGCCATCAGTAAAATAACCGACCACAGTCCCAAAATAGTAGGTTGCGATATTTCTAAAAATGTTGCTAAAAAAGCAAAAGAGAATATTAAACTTGCAAAAGTTGATGACGTAGTGAGCATTCAAAGCTGTGCTATGCAGGAGTTTGAAGTTCCTCCGGGAAGAGGGGTGGTTGTGATGAATCCTCCATATGGAGAACGCATGGTAAAAGACAATATTGATGAATTGTATAAGAGTATCGGCGACACGTTTAAACAAAAATTTTCGGGCTATGATTGTTGGGTAATCAGCTCTAATTTGGAAGGATTCAAAAAAATAGGACTTCGTCCTTCGCGCAAAATCACCTTATTCAATGGGCAATTGGAGTGTAAATTTATGAAGTTTGAAATGTATCAGGGTACAAAAAAAATTCACAAGCTGGCTGATAATAAAGGTATAGAAGATAGAAGTTAGGAGATAGAAGATGGCTGGATGTGATACAGTGGTTGATTTCGAGTACCTCAATCAACCATTACGGTGGCTGAGACGCTCGAAGCCATCGTTTGAAAGAGAAATAATTAAACATTGATGGTTTATTTCGAGAACCTCAATCAACCATTGTGGTGGCTGAGGCACTCGAAACCACATAATAATTGAACATAGTAATTACTAACAGTATGAAAAAAATAGCTGTATTTACATCAGGTGGCGACGCACCGGGCATGAATGCCTGCATACGTGCAGTAGTGCGCACAGCCATTTATCACAACCTTGAAGTTGTTGGAGTGATGCATGGATATGATGGATTAATGAATGAAGAATTTATCACTTTTAATGTGAAGTCCGTTTCAGGTATTGTTCACCGAGGAGGTACTATTTTAAAAACAGCTCGCAGCAAAGAATTTTTGACGCTTGAAGGACGAAAAAAAGCGCTTAACAATTTAAAGAAAAACAACATTGACGGAGTTGTAGCCATTGGTGGAGACGGTACATTTAAAGGGGCATTAGAGTTTTCGCAAATAAGCGACATTCCGTTGGTGGGTTGCCCCGGAACTATTGATAACGATTTGAGAGGAACCGATTTTACCATTGGCTATGATACCGCCATCAATACCGTGGTTGAAGCAGTTGATAAAATACGCGATACCGCCGAAAGTCATGACCGCTTATTTTTTGTGGAAGTAATGGGACGCGATGCCGGCTTAATTGCATTGCGCTCCGGTATTGGTTCAGGTGCTGAAGCCATTTTGATGCCTGAAACAAAAACCGATATTGACGATCTGATAAAACGATTAGAAAATTCCAGAAAAAGTAAATCATCAAAAATTGTAATTGTTGCCGAGGGTGACGAAGCCGGAGGTGCTTTTATCATTGCGGAACATGTAAAAAAACGTTTGCCTGATTATGACACTCGCGTAACCGTTCTGGGGCACATACAACGCGGAGGTAACCCAAGCGCAATGGACAGAGTAAACAGCAGCCGCATGGGTTTTTCAGCTGTGGAAGCATTATTAGCCGGACGCACAAATGAAATGATTGGAATTGTAGATAAAAAAATTGTTTACACACCTTTTACAAATGCTGTAAAACACAGACAAGGACTAGATCCTGATTTAGTGAGGATGCTGGAGATATTGTCCATATAAAAAATATTACAAACAATACATCATTAAGGTGAAAATACATGCAGGCAACTATTCAGATTTCAGAAAAGAACTTTTACTAACATATAAAACATGAGTTTTTTTGATAAAATACTTGGTGGAGAAAGCCACTCAAATCAATCATCTGTATTCCCTTGGATTCATTTGGAACAGCTTTCTGAATTAAATACAATAGAACAATTATCCCGACAAAAAGCTGTTGTGATTTTTAAACATAGCACCAGATGCAGCATAAGCAAAATGGCATTAAAGCAGTTTGAAAATGAATATTCCATTGAAAGTTCAAACGCTCAATTGTATTTTTTAGATCTATTGGCACATCGGGATATTTCAAATGAAATAGCTTCCCGCTTTCATATTGTTCATCAATCACCACAACTGCTTTTAATTAAAAATGAAAGTTGCTTCTACAACGCCTCTCATGAAGATATAAGTGCGCTTGAAATTAAAAAACATATATAACAAGCAGATAAACAGTTCTTCTAAATTGAATTTACCCAATGATAACGCTCATCATCGCCATTTTTTTTATTGGTTATATAGCTATTGCATTTGAACATAGCATACACATCAACAAGTCCGCAAGTGCATTGTTAATAGGCGTACTGTGCTGGACTGTTTATATTCTGATGAGTAAAGATGCGCATCTTATTTCCGAAAAGTTGACCGCAAATTTAGGTGAACTATCAGGTATTTTATTTTTTCTGATGGGCGCTATGACCATCGTTGAACTTATTGATGCGCACGATGGCTTTGAAGTGATTACCTCAAAAATTACAACAACCAACAAAATAAAATTGCTATGGATTATATGTACACTGTCTTTCTTCTTATCGGCTGTACTGGATAATTTAACAACTACCATTGTAATGGTTTCGTTATTACGAAAATTAATTGACGATAAAAATAACCGCGTACTTTTTGTTGGAATGGTAATTATTGCAGCCAACGCAGGTGGTGCATGGAGTCCTATAGGCGATGTTACCACCACCATGCTGTGGATTGGAGGACAAATTACCGCCGGAAATATTATGTACAAATTAATTGTTCCCAGCCTGGTGAGTTTAATTGTGCCAATGTTGTTTGTTTCTTTACAGTTAAAGGGGACTACAGCGCGTCCATTAATAAGCGATACCGCCTCGGTGAATCCTACAACAAACGGTGAACGCAAATTGGTATTTATTTTAGGTTTGGGAGCATTGATTTTTGTTCCTGTTTTTAAAACAATCACCCATCTCCCACCATTTATGGGCGTTTTGTTCGGCTTGGGGGTTCTTTGGATTGTTACAGAAATTATACACAATGGAAAAAATGACGAAGACAAAAATTCCTTGTCTGTTGTTCATGCGTTGCGAAAAATAGATGTTCCCAGTATTTTATTCTTTTTAGGAATTTTAATTGCCATTGCAGCACTTCAATCAACTGGTGTATTAACGGCACTTGCACAGTTGATGAACAAAAAAATTGGTGATTTAAATATCATTGTTCCGTTGATAGGTATTTTATCTGCAATCATTGACAATGTTCCTTTGGTGGCCGCATCCATGGGAATGTATGATTTAGCAACGTATCCAACCGATTCATACATTTGGGAATTTTTAGCGTATTGTGCAGGTACAGGCGGAAGTATTTTAATTATTGGTTCCGCAGCAGGCGTGGCTGCAATGGGCATGGAAAAAATTGATTTTATCTGGTATCTCAAAAAAATATCATGGCTAGCCGTATTGGGTTATTTTGCCGGAATTTTATGTTATGTTGGGATGGAACAAGTGTTTCATTGATTTATTTTCGAGAGTTAAATAATGTCAACAAAATCAAGATCGTTTCATATAGTTTTAACAGTGTTGTAATTAGCAAATTGAATTAATTATCATTATATAATCTATAAAACGGTGGCTCGTTTTTTGTCTCCACAGAAAAAATCAAACTACAAAACTTCACACAATGGCAACAATTAAACATCGATTCCTGACACATCAAATCAATCCTGATACAGAGACTTTAATTATCGGGACTTTCAACCCTGATACAAACGATAATAAAGCAGACTTTTTCTACGGTAGGCAGCGTAATTTTTTATGGACACTTCTTCCATCAGCTTTTAATGAAAGTAACTTGAAAGGAGAAATAATAGAAAAAAAACTTGATTTTATTCTGAAACGCAAAATAGATTTCATCGACTTAATTGAAAGAGTTGAAGTTGATGAAGTTTCAAATTATTATGATGGCTATCTTGATAACAAAATATCGAAATTCAGAGATATAATATTAGAAATTGAAAAGTTGAAAAATATTAAAAGAGTATGTTTTACTAGAAAAAGCTTTTCTGATATTCCAATAATGAAAGAAAAAATAGAAGCGATACAACAATTTTGTGATGAAAGAAAAATACACTTTCAATACCTAACAACTCCTGCAAGATTTTACCGAAAAGATAAGCAAGAAGAGTGGACAAACTTCTTTAATAGTAAATAACCTTAGCATGAAAATCATTGATATACATACAAAGAAGGAAATAGATAATGTTAATCGGTATACAGATAAAATCCAAAGCCCACTGGTAAAAGAATATGTATTACAAAGCATCGATTTTCAAATAACTCATGAGTATTGGCTTGCAATTGATAAATCGTTTTCTGAAATGTGGAATAACAAAGTAGGAATTGGCGGTAGATTTTATTGGGATGAATTTTCAACACAAATATTTGCAGACCTGAAAAATCAGAAAATTTTAATTGAATACGGCAGGTTGGATAGAATTGTAAATCTCATACTTACTTACATAGAAAACAACGGAGGTTTTTTAGAATGATTACTGACAAAGAAACGAATTTCCTATATTTAGCAGACAGCTTGAAACATAAAAAATATTCTGCTTTTTTAGACCGATTTACAAAAACCTTAAATCAGTATTCTATCCCTTGCAATTTCATTCCTAACACAAAAGATATTTGGGCGGTTGATTTTATGCCCATTCAAATCAACACAAATAAATTTGTTCAGTTTATTTATAATCCGGACTATTTACGAAAAAATAAAAAGTTGCGTGAAACAATTTCTGATGTTGACAATATTTGCAATAGTATTTCATTAACAAGGCACAAATCTGCTATCCTCCTTGATGGTGGTAATGTTATAAAAACAAAGGATAAAATAATATTGTGCGATAAAGTTTTCAATGAAAATCCTAATATTCCCAAAGACATATTAATCAATCTACTCATAGATATTTTTGAAGTAAGTGATATTATTTTTGTACCTTGGGACGAATCCGATTTCACAGGACACGCTGACGGAATGGTTCGTTTTCTTGATAATAATACTGTTTTTATCAATAATTATCCACGAGAAAAAGAATTTCAAAAAAAAGTGATCAAATCTATAGACAGCGCAGGACTTAACTACATTGAAATCCCTTATAATCCATATAACAATAAGTCCGTTGACCAAGCAAACGGAGTTTACATTAACTACCTCCAAATAGGAGATATTGTTTTCGTTCCAACTTTTGGAATGAAAGAAGATGATATTGCAATTAAGCAATTCGAAAAACATTTCAAGATTGTTGTCGCCGTTGATAGCAATGAAATTGCAAATGATGGAGGAATTTTGAATTGTATAACATGGAATATTAAAAAATAATTACAGGGAAAAAAAATACAACTTGGCTGGGAATAGAACAAAATAACACGTATCTTCGCATAAATATATACACGTGTGATGACAACAAAGCTAACATTAACAATAGACGACTCTGTGATAAGTGTTGCTAAAAAATACGCGAAACAGAAAGGAAAAAGCTTATCAGATATTGTAGAGAACTACCTGATGTCATTAACTGCGCAAGAAAATAAAGAGGAAACTATTTCCCCGAGAATTTTAAAATTGATGGGAGCTATTGAATTACCCAAAGACTTTAACTACAAAAAGGAATTAACAAAAGGTCTATCAAAAAAATACAAATAATGAAGCGTATTTTTTTAGACACCAATGTTTTAATTGACTTTTTTGCAGACCGAAGACCCTTTTCGATAGAGGCTGCTACACTATTTGATTATTCATTTAAAAATAAAATCAATCTTTATATTTCGGCTGTTTCATACAACAACATTTATTACATTTTAAGACAATCGTGTTCGCATTCCGAAACAATTAAAATGTTATTGGAACTCAACGAATGGACTGAAATAATTGATGTTTCAAAGGACATTATTAATAAATCACTCAAATCTGATTTTAAAGATTTTGAAGATGCTATTCAATATAATTGCGCTAAATCAATAAACAAAATTGACGTTATTGTTACCCGCAATACAAAGGACTTTAAAACAAGTTCATTAGCTATATTAACACCTAAAGAAGCTGTCAGTCTAATAACAAGCGGCAGCAAGTAATTCTCTTCCCTCTCCTGTGGAGAGGGGTTGGGAGTGAGGTGTCTTATAATAACCAAATTTATGACCATTGAATTAATCAGAGTAATTGCTACTCAACTAAATATACCTACCGAAAGCGTAAAAAAAACGGTTGCTTTATTAAGCGAAGGAGCCACTGTACCTTTCATTTCCCGTTACCGCAAGGAAGCAACCGGAGGAATGGATGAAATGCAAATTGAAGCCATCAAAAAAGAATACTTGGCATTACAAGAACTTGTAAAACGAAAGGCAAGCATTTTAAAAGCCATTGAAGAACAAGGGAAATTAACTGATGAATTAAAAAAATCCATTGACAATACATACAGCGCAATGGAGTTAGAAGACTTGTACCTTCCCTTTAAACAAAAGCGAAAAACAAAAGCAGAAATAGCTCGCAAAAACGGATTGGAGAAATTGGCTACAATCATTTTTGAACAGCGCCAGTCGAACATTGAAACCATTGCCAAAGATTACGTAAATGCCAATGTAACAGCTGCGGAAGAAGCCATTAGTGGAGCACAAGATATTATTGCCGAATGGATAAATGAAAATATACAAGCCCGAAACAGCGTCCGAAAAGAATTTGAAAATAATGCTGTAATCACTTCCAAACTAGTAAAAAATAAAATTGGAGAAGCTGAAAAATTTAAAGATTATTTTGACTTTGAAGAACGCCTAAACAAATGTAAATCGCACCGATTACTGGCCATACGCAGAGGAGAAAATGAAGGCTTTTTAAAAGTAAGTATTCATGCTTCAGAAGAACGATGCGTGGAACAACTCAATCGCATTTTTGTTAAAAATAAAAATTTACCATACGTTGCTGAAGCGGTGAAAAATGCCTACAAACGCCTGTTAACACCTTCTATTGAAAATGAATTTGCAGCACAGTCCAAAGAAGCTGCCGACAAAGAAGCTATCAATGTTTTTTCAGAAAATCTTCGCCAACTTTTATTGGGTGCACCTTTAGGCAAGAAGCGCATTTTAGCAATTGACCCAGGGTTTAAATCGGGCTGCAAAGTAGTGTGTTTGGATGAAAAAGGAGATTTGCTTCACAATGAAAATATATTTCCACATGCTCCTCAAAACGAACGCACACAAGCCATGAAAAAAATTTCATCGCTCATAGATGCTTACAAAATTGAGGCGATAGCCATTGGAAACGGCACTGCCGGCAGAGAAACCGAAAGTTTAATACGAAGTATGCGTTTTCAAAAAGAGGTGGAAGTATACATTGTCAGTGAAGCAGGAGCATCTGTGTATTCGGCTTCTAAAGTAGCACGCGATGAATTTCCTCAATACGATGTTACCGTGCGGGGCTCTATATCTATTGGCAGAAGATTAATGGATCCGTTGGCCGAATTGGTTAAAATTGAACCCAAGTCAATTGGAGTGGGGCAATACCAACACGATGTAGATCAAAAATTGTTGCAACAATCATTGGATGCAGTAGTGGAAAGTTGTGTAAACAAAGTAGGTGTGGACGTTAACACCGCCAGTAAACATTTGTTAACCTATGTATCAGGTTTAGGAGAACAATTGGCTCAAAATGTTGTTGATTATCGCAAAGAACATGGTGTTTTTAAAAACAGAAATGAACTAAAAAAAGTACCTCGCATGGGCGCGAAAGCCTTTGAGCAATGTGCCGGCTTTTTGAGAATTAAAGATGGTGAAAACCCTTTAGATGATTCCGCAGTGCACCCTGAGTCGTACGACGTTGTAAACCAAATAGCCAAAGACCTGAGCACCACTATTGGTGAACTTATTCAAAAAAACGAAAAGATTGAACAAATTAATCTGAGTAAGTATATAAATCAAGAACGAGGCGAAGAAACATTAAAAGACATTAAAGCAGAATTGCTCAAACCAGGCTTGGATCCTCGAAAAAAAGCAAAAATGTTTGAATTTGCCAAAGGCGTTAATAAAGTTTCCGACTTACATAAAGACATGGTACTGCCTGGCATCATCACCAACATTACCAATTTTGGGGCCTTTGTAGATATTGGTGTAAAACAAGACGGACTGGTACACATTTCTAACCTTGCCAATGAATACATTAGCAACCCTGCCGATTATGTGCAGTTACACCAACATGTTAAAGTAAAAGTTCTGGAAGTGGATGAAACCCGAAAACGTATTGGATTGTCAATGAAAGATGTTTAAAAAAATACACATTGAACCCATCATTAAATGGGTTGCGCACAATACATTCTATAATTTCATAATAATGTTTATGTAAATCGTTCACCTTCTCTAGTATTTATAAACTATTATCTTTGTACAAATAAAGTAATGATACTTGGCAATAGTAAGAACCCTTCATTCTTTAAGCCTTTTTTAAAGCACCTATTAATAACAGAAAGTAAACATAGTTAACGAACGAAAAGGATGAAAATAAAAACATTAGATCAAAAATCACGAAATGAGATTACGCCATCAACAGCAATTGATTTATTGAAAGAAGGAAATAGCCGTTTTGTAAATAACCTGAAAATAAATCGGAACCTTCTAAAACAAGTAAATGAAACCTCTGATGAGCAACATCCTTTTGCTGTAATTTTGAGTTGTATTGATTCCCGAACTTCAGCTGAATTAATTTTTGATCAGGGTCTGGGAGATATTTTTAGTGTCCGTATTGCAGGAAATATATTAAATGAAGATATTTTAGGCAGTATGGAATTCGGTTGCAAAATAGCCGGGGCAAAAATAATAGTTGTTTTAGGACATACTAAATGTAGTGCTGTAAAAGGGGCTTGTGACCATATTGAAATGGGAAATCTAACAACATTGTTAACCAAAATAAGACCGGCCGTTGATGACGAAAAAACCACAAGCGAAAATCGTAATTCCCAAAACGAAGAATTTGTAGAAAAAGTAGCTACAATAAATGTAAAACGAACTGTTAAATCCATAATGGAACGCAGTCCAATTTTAAAGGACATGATAGAAAACGGACAAATAGGAATAGTAGGAGGTATTTACAACGTAACTACAGGTAATGTTATTTTTTATACTGATACGTTGAAAATAAACGCTCCCAAATAAAATCACTTTTACGAAGAAATGAATTGTAAACCTACTTTGTTTAAATAATTTATTTTGCAGGTATCCCAATCCTTAAATATCCTTCGACTCTTACAGTGCATTTGTTCTGGATACATGTGAAAATTGTTTTTGGGAATGACGTTTAGTTTCAAGTATTAAACTTAAAAAATTCACAATATGTCCTATTCGCATCGTATTGGAAATTTAGTTTATAGGTTTAATGATTTAAAAACACTTCTTGCAAAAGCAAGCCCATTGCGTTCGGGCGATGAACTGGCAGGTATTGCAGCCACCTCAAATATGGAAAGAGTTGCCGCCCAAATGGCACTTGCCGATTTACCCCTCCGTACTTTTTTAAATGAACCCATCGTTGATTATAACAGCGATGAAGTAACAAGGGTTATAATTGATACACACCAACAAGGTGCATTTTTACCCATTCAGCATTTTACTGTTGGTCAATTCAGAGATTGGCTGCTGGAATATACCACCACAACGGATGACATATGTGCTCTAAAATGGGGATTAACACCCGAAATGGTTGCTGCTGTTTCCAAAATCATGAGAAATCAAGATCTTATTACCGTTGCAAAAAAATGTGAAGTAATTACTAAATTTCGAAATACTATAGGTTTAAAAGGTCGCTTTTCCACACGCTTACAACCCAATCATCCAACCGATGACCCAAAAGGTATTCTGGCAAGTATGATCGACGGTATTTTAATGGGTTCAGGAGATGCTGTAATTGGAATTAATCCTGCAACAGATAATATACAAGCATGTACACAACTGTTAGAGTTAATGGAACAGTTCAGGTTAACATATCAAATTCCCATTCAAAGTTGTGTGCTTACACATGTAAGCAACGCTATTAAAATGATAGAAAAAAAAGCCCCTGTTGATTTGATATTTCAATCTATCGGTGGCACGCAAAAAACAAATGAAAGTTTCGGCACATCTGTTTCAATGCTGCAGGAAGCTTATGAGGCCGGGATATCGCTTGATCGTGGGAGCATAGGTAATAATATAATGTATTTCGAAACGGGACAAGGCTCATCTCTTTCTGCAAATGCACATTGCGGAGTAGATCAGCAAACGCTGGAAGCAAGGGCTTATGGATTAGCGAGAATATTTAATCCATTACTTATAAACACGGTTGTCGGTTTTATTGGACCCGAATACTTATACGATGGAAAGCAAATTACCAGAGCTGGTTTGGAAGATCACTTTTGCGGCAAGCTGCTGGGGCTACCAATTGGTTGTGACATCTGTTATACCAATCATGCGGAGGCCGACCAAAATGATATGGACAACTTATTAACCCTATTGGCCGTTGCAGGTTGCACATTTATTATGGGTGTGCCTGGCGCCGATGATATTATGCTAAATTACCAAAGCACCAGTTTCCATGATGCCTTATACGTGCGAAAGTTGTTGGGATTAAAACCAGCTCCTGAGTTTGAAAAATGGTTGCAAGACTTTGGTATTATGAACAAAGATTTGGAAATAGCGAATCCGAAAAACACACAAAAGCTTATTTCCAAATTTAATGTCTGAACTACAAAAAAATACAATTTTTGAACAACTAAAAGCATTTACTGATGCTCGGATTTTTATTGCAAGAACAGGACACAGTATTACTACCAATGAATTGTTACAATTTGAGTGTGCACATGCATCAGCTAAAGATGCTGTATATACAACACTTTTCAACGAACAGCTCATTACGTCAATAAAAAACGAATTGGAACAAGATTTTATAGAACTAAATTCTTGTGCGAACAACAGAACAGAATACCTAAAAAGACCGGATTTAGGACGTCAGTTAAATTCTGATTCCATACAAAAATTGGAACATCAGGAACAAAAAGGATTTACCTTGACCATTATAATTGCAGACGGACTCTCTGCCAATGCTGTTAATGAACATGCTATTCCATTTTTAAAATTGTTTTTATCACATGTTAAAACAAATGGATGGAAAATTGCACCGATTTGTATAGCTAACCAAGCTAGAGTAGCAATTGGTGACCAAATAGGAGCAATATTAAAAGCAGAAATAACGGTAATGTGTATTGGTGAAAGACCAGGTTTAAGTTCGCCTGATAGTATGGGAATATATTTTACTTATCACCCTCGCCACGGCTTAACTGACGAATCAAGAAATTGTATTTCAAATATCAGAAAAAGAGGTATGTCTTACGAATTTGCTGCGAACAAATTATATTATCTTCTTCAGAAAGCCCTTCACCTAAAACTCAGCGGTATTATGCTGAAAGACGATTTTGAAACCACACTTAAATAAGTGCTCCTCCCCCACTCTTTTCTCAGAAAAATAAAAATTGTATTAATGAATGGGATTGAAAAGAAAATGCGTAATTTTTTGAAATCCTTTAAACGTTACGAAAGAATAGATCAATCATAAAACAGCCATGAAATGCCAAATTTAAAAGATTCTTCCATTCATAGTATAGTTAGGAGTAAGTACGTAATCATTTGTCATTAGCTTATAGTTAAGATTGTCAATTTTAAAGAAAACCCTTACTGTTTTAATTTGTGCATTTATAAAAAAATTAATGGCGGGATAATTACCGCAAACAGTTGTATTTTGCAGATAAAACTGAGCTGTAGCAGGCATATACGCATTTGCAAAATAAGATGAAACATAAAATACGGAGGCTCCAATTTGCATATCCGCTACTTTTTTAAATAATTGATTGGAATAAAAAAGAGAATGCTCCAATACAAACTCCGGCAACCTTATAACAGATGAATCAGGAACTAACTGATAATTTATTTTATTATTCAAATGCCAGTGATGCAAGCTGAAATCTTTTTTTATAAATGCATGAAACACAGGAATAATAGTATTATTCTGGGTAGCATCTGCATATTGGTTAAAATAAGCCACATTTTTATACAAAGAATAATCTGCCCCCATTGACAAGTTGTACTTTTTAAAATAAGTGGTTATTGTGGCTCGTGTAGTATTTGTTTTTAAAAAATTATTGTTCCAGAAAAAATTATTTGAATAATAGTGATTATAAATAAAGTCGGGTGTTTGAGCATTATTTTCAACCTTTAATAAAACCCAACTCAAACTATCTGCTATTGCTTTTTTTAACGTTGCGGATAAATTATAATTGGATTTATTATATCCGCTCAAACAATAGTTTCCTGCAAGGTTCCACCAAAGTTTATTATCCGTATAAGTGTTATATAGTTCTGATCCTAAAATTATATTGTTAAATGCTATATCCGAATTTCGTTGCTTTATATCTATATATTGATGTTTCACACTAAAACCTACACCTAATAAATCTCTCCAACTACTGTGTTTATTATTATCTAAACGTTTCCAGACAAGTTCATTATCAATTTTATAATTTGTAGTTGAATCTGCTGTAGTAACATTATTATAATAAACATTAGAATAAAAGCCGGATAGAGGATCAGTAGTCCAAATATTTTAACTTCATGTTTTCTACCGAAGAAGTTAAAATAAACCTACTTGTAGGCTGTATTACATTCGGGTGAGCCGAGTCTGTAGATATTATTGTTTTTCCTAAATTAAAATATTGTTTAAAAAAGACTTTTTTTTCAATAGTGATTCTGCTCGCTGAATCTAAATTAGTTCCTGTACCCAAATTATTAGCAAGCCCCCCATTTTCTGCATTTTTCGCACTATTGTATATAATTGCCGTTAGAAGGTAATATCTGTTATTAAGTGATTTAAAGTTGGAAGAAATTGCTATAGAGTTATCATTGGTGTTTTGCAAGGTATAAAATCCATCTGAACGTATTCTATTAAAGTTAGCCGTAACATTCCAGTTTTTTTTCACATTATACGAAAATATTAATCTGAAAATTTGTTCCTTTTTGCTTCCTGTAACATAAAAAAGGTCAGTATATGGAGTTCGGGTATTATAATATTTTATTTTTTGAGGAGAAAAAAAATAATTTGCATAATTATTTTTATAATAGTTAAATCCTGACTTTTGAGTTAAGGCTGAATTATAAAACAAATCATTATACGCCAAACCACTATTGCCAAGATGATTGAATGGCAAATAGTTTTGAAAATTATCTAATGAAGTATCGATTGAATTAACAGAATCTGAATTTTCAAATTGGTGCTGGTAATAATAATGTGTAGTTGAAAAAGGTTTTTCTGAAACAGCCGAAGAATCTGTATTTAAAGCCAATAAAGTGAATGGGAGCGAAAAAAATATATATACAAGTCTTCTGATTAAAATACACATTGATTTTTCTGTTTTTAACGGAACGCAAAAATAGGCAATAGCTTTAACACTCCTTTAATAAAAAAATCACTATATCTAAAAGAGTTAAGAATCATCGGAGATAAGATATGAATTCAGC
>CAVSHK010000009.1:0-185618 GCA_963727705.1 uncultured Bacteroidota bacterium | reverse complement strand
GGAAGAGGATTTCACGCGCAGAGTTGGGTTGTCAAGGAAAATCGTCGCTGAAGAGGTCAGGGTTTTTGGCGTCCTTGGATTCCCCACCTGGGTATGTTGTGATTTGCGCTATGTCCCAAAATCTCGAAGACCTCTGTCGGATGGGTATCGCCGAGTAGATTGTGAGCAAGGTGATTTTGCTGAAATATCCTCGGCTGAATGTCGCAGAATGATTACACGGAACACTTCGCTTTCTTTCGGACGGGCTCTGAAACTGAGTGCATGGACGCGTTGCCCACCCAACTCATTTGGCACAAGACTCTGGCCGGGACGCAGGCGTTCAGGACTTGGGAACACGGGCATGGAATCTCACAACGGCTTTGATGTACAAGGCCAAAGATGAGGACTTCCGTGGCGACTAGCAGAGATTGAACAAGGCTGATGCTTCGTCGGGGTATCTTTCTATCACCGAGGACGTGGCGCCGGTCACCTTTTCTGAGAACAAGCATTGCTCAGGCATTCCACTGACGCAGGCGAGAGCTTTGTGTCTAGAGGTGACACCGGGAATGGGATGAGAGAACTGAAAAGGAAAAAGCACCACATCTAAACAGTGACCAAGCGAGGGTGATTCTCAGCCGCGTATTGGAAGTTTACGAAAAGCAGGTTGGTATCAAGCCGAGGAAGGTCGTGCTCCATAAGACCTCCCGATACCACTTTGAGGAATGCTTCATTGGGTTTGAAACTGCGTTGCATCTCAAGAAATCAATATGCGTCCTCACGCCACGGTTCCGCCTTTGCCCCGGATATGAAGCAGTGCTCCGTGGCACTGCTGTAGTTTTTGGAGGGAAGAAGGGTTTGGTGTACACGACGGGCCTCACGTTCGTTCCTGCGCTGCTATTCTCTCCCTCGCATCCCTCAACCGCTCGAAATCACAGAGAACTGGGGTTCCCTTACATTCCGCGAATGCGCTCAATACATCCTCAAAATTTTAACTAAACTGAATTGGGATATTGCATTTTCTCAGGACCACCTTATATCGCTGGCCTTCTCTCGTCGTGTAGGTAGAGTTTTTTAACTGGCGGGTCTCGCGTACTCAGCAGTGCAATATCGCTATTACATGTAGCTGTGACAATCCAAAACCGGGTCAGGAGACGAGATGCGAATCTTGCAAGAAGGGGTGAACCGAAGAGATGGGATCTAATGATATGCAAAATACGACTTTCAAAAGAAACGGGAACAGCTGAGGTTTACCGGATTTCGGAAAATGGGATTGGTCGAGCGCAGATGCAATTGACGAAGAGCTACACCGAGCGGGTCTGAAAGAGGTATCGCCGCTGTACCTCTCGTGGACTTTTGTTCAAATCACGATTCCCGGATTGTCGCGAATGCGCTGTAGTGGGCGGAATATTCGCTGGTCAGACGCATCGCCAAGTTGGGCTTATCGAGCAACACGGAGGTCTTGCGAATTGGGAAGAAAGGCTCTTCCTCTACTTGGGAATCGTCAAGCCCCCTCTATGGTATGATAAATATTTTCACTGCGAAGTGTTGGCTGATTCAGCCCCTTTTCTCTCTCGCCCTTCGGTATCATGTGAGCGTCCTGCAAGATGGTATGTCGAAGATGGATGCTGGACGCGCTGTGACCTTTGTTGCAAATGCCAAGGCATTTGCTCCATTGGAAACAGTAGCTACTGGTTTCTTGGGAACTGTACCCGACAGGTAGTACTTTCATGCGCACGCATTTCGTGGAGTTATTGCTGATGAACAATACAGAGCCTCATGACTCCGAGTCAGCACGAACTCGCCCACATGGCCGAGCACTCCTTCGGCTACGCAGATGGGACGCACCTCGAGGAGCATTAGCTAAGGATTACAACATCAATAGAAAAGGAAAGCCTGACCATGCAGCAGCAGAACATTCCGATTGGTACACTCGTCGACATGTATAAGCGTGGCGAACTGCGATTGCCGGAAATTCAACGCCACTATGTCTGGCAAGCAACGCGGGTTCGTGACCTCCTGACTCGCTTTATCGTGGCTATCCCGAGTGGTTCGATTCTGATGTGGGAGACCGACGAGCCGGTACCGACACGCGACTTCGCAATTTCGCAGGACTCCACTGCCTTCGCCGGTCGCAAACTGCTTCTCGATGGTCAACAGCGGCTGACATCGCTTACGGCGGTAATCAATGGGGAGATGGTATCGGTGCGTGGACGTAAAGGGCCATCGACATCTTGTTCAATTTGGAGCACCCGGAGAGCCGCCGACTGAGGCGCAGGAAGTCGAAGGTGACGAAGAAGGGCTTACTGTCGCCGACGATGGGTTGCTGACGAAAATGGGTACAACGGGACCGGGTGCGTCAGGGGCTTTGCAAAAGAAATTAAGCCTTAGGACTTTCGTTGTCTAAGCAAGGCGCTGGAGGCAGCCAAAATGGGTCTCAGTCAGTGAAGTATTTCGCACCGCCAACGATTTCGACATCCTCCAAAGGCGGGCATTAAGTCATTAGATGACCCACGTGTTCAGAAATACTCCGACCGGGCGAAGAAACTTCGCTCCATCCGGGACTACCAGTACGTCGTTCATGTCCTGGAACGGCGTATGAGATGACGAAGTAGTGACTGAAATCTTCGTTCGGGTGAATCACTTGGAGCCAAGTTGAAATCGTCTGACCTTGCCTTGGCACAGATACTTCACGTTGGCCTAACCTGCTCAAAGAACTCGAATCTTTTCAAGATGAATGTGAACAAGGCTGGTTCACCATAGAACTCGGCCAACTAGTTCGTGCCATTGTGGTGTTTTGCAACGAAACAGTGCTTGTTTCGAACAGTAGCCGGCACCCCAGTGGAGGTGCTGAAAAGAGGCTGGGAGCAAGCCAAGGAAGGACTGAGATTTGCCATCAACTTCCTGCGCACGAATGCTGGCATTGAGGACGAAAGCCTTTTGTCTTCTCCGATGTTCATTCATGTAGTCGCTGCCGTCAGTCGGGTCAAAGACAATAAGTTTTCTGCCGACGAACAACGGCAATTGTTTCATTGGCTTTTGGTGGCAAATGCCCGAGGGCGCTACTCCCGTGGTTCGACCGAAACCTTGCTGAACGAAGATTGGCTATCTTTCACGGCGATGATTTTGCCGCTCTGATGAACCCGGTGAAGCGGTAATTTGGCCGACTCACAGTCAGCCGGCGACCTTGCTGGTCGTGGTGTAAACAGCCCACTATTTTCGCTGGCCTACCTCGCACTCAGCCGGAGCAAAGGACTGGTACAACGGATTGGGGCTGTCGTTCACCCATCAAAGGAAGCTGCATTTTATTCAGTGGCACGACATCATCCCCGAAGTCGTTGCTCAAGGAAAATGGCTTCGAAACCGGCGAAATTAACGAAATCTCGAACATGGCTTTTATTACAGGGCAACCAACCGACGCATTAGTAATGAAAGAGGCCAGCGAGTATCTGACTGCCGTTGTCTACAAGCAGGGCAGGGCATTGGAGAGCCAATGCGTTCCCACCAGAACCGCGCCTTCGGAACCGTAACTATCGAGATTTTCTTCAAATCCGACGTGCAGCGTTGGCGGAACGAATGAACGACTTCATGAAGGAACAGGCTGGGCTGTGGTACTTTTTCTCTGCAATAGAAGTTTGATGTCCGTCCAACGGTAGCCATCTAGGCCGGTGCAAAAACCTCTTGCAGGGTTCGCACCACCCCCGAACTACTCCTACCCCATCCCAAACGCCCCGACCGCGCCACGGGGCTCCAGACGCCGACAGAGGGGGGAGCACGTTTTCCATTCTCCGCACCAAATTCGAATCTGAAGGCGTCTGTCTGGACCGCGAGGTTTATCGCCAGCGGCCACTGGTCTCAGTTGCATCGACGGCACCGCCATTATTCCCTATAACCGGAAACGAGGCACTGGAAAGAAGCCACTTCTGCTGCGCCGAAAATGCTCTCCGGCGTCTTCTTTTCGTGAGTTCTATAATCCCTTCCATGCCAAATTGAATGTGAGGGGCTGACATTCGCAGAGGTCAAGGAACTGCAACACTGCCTGAAAAATGAAAGCGTGGAGAGCGTCCAGCTTGATTGAAAATGGAGGGAATTCAAGGGCGGAGCGGGTTGGCGGAGCTGCACCGGAACAGGTGTGGCCATCGTCAAAGTTGCCGCGACTTCCGGCACAGTTGCGGAAATTGTGGGAACCGCACTCAAAGGAGCGCAGAAGAGGCTGGCAAAGACCTCTACAAAGTCATCAGGAGTGGCCAAACAAGAAGGGCAATCCTGAGGGACAGGCGACCCTCTACGGTGTTGACGGAAGACTCATTGAAAAGATTCGCAGAGACGTTAGCAGTGACAGAATGTATAACTACCTTGAACAAAGCCAAGATTCAAACGTCGCGGACTTCACTGCATTACTGGAAAAGACCACCGTTCCCGCAGACATAAGGGTTATTGTCAATGGCGGCTATCAATCCGAAGACGAAGCACAGGATATGTGGGCCACGGCTATGTTCTTTTTCCGGTGGTTCGGAACTGTTCTCAACCTAGAGGGACTTCTAGGAGTTACGATTGATGACTATATGCTGGTGCACTCACAAGGGTTGGACGTGGATTCGCGACCTCGCAAGCTCTCACGGCAACCAGCGATGACTTCGGAAATGGCCTTGTTATGGCTGTTCCTGTCCTTCGCAACGGTCAGCCTAAAGACCATATCGTCCTGCATTCGAACCTGCTCCGCGTTCTTGTTATTCCCCAAGACGAGATGAGGGTGTAGCCATTCATACCCTCGCCATGAAGCTGGGCATGGCCAGGACCACGAGATTGAGAGCCGGAGCCTTCCCGGGTGTACGGCACCTACATTCCCGATTACAAAAGGCCTGTATTTCCTTCTGGCACACAAGTGTTGGACAGAATACGTCGCCTCTCATCTGAGTTCACGATGGGCACGGATAGCTACTGCCAGAGCTACTCCGATATGCTTTGCACCATGCTCTCCACCGCAAGGAGGCGTGGCAATGCGGCTCTCGACCGATATAGTACATCGGGACATCCCCAAGGTGGAGAGCGAGGTCATCGAAGCCTATGGGTTGTTGCTCGACCGCGCTTCATATCTGGTTGGTCATGTTCACGGGCTTGGAAAAGCCGTTGGGAGATGGCCCCGTGTCCCGCGCTCTCAACGAGACTTCGTGGTTCAAGCCACTTTTCGAGCGGTATGAAGTTATCTGAGAACTTTGCACGAGGGCTACGGCAAATGGAGCGTATCGAGGTTTCGAGCCACTAAAGCAAACGTTTGAATCGGCTGCTGAATGCCGGTGGAATGTTTATTATCGCCTGATGATGGATGAACGATGGAGAATCGGATTTAACAAGCCTGGTGATTGACAGAGGCATCCGGCAACGGCGTTCAGTAATCAGATTGAGCCGAGAAGGGGTTATGGCTTTCGAGCGAATGGCTGATGTGAGGCAAAAGGTCAAATGGGCGGAGCATCACTTCAAAGGCGTGAAGGCTTCAATTGGCGAGTTGATGGCACTCGCCCATACGAAATGGAATTAGGGAGCGATGAGACGGAAATCCAGAGGTGCATGTCATCAGGGCCACTTCCAGCGTCAATCCGACTCGGCTGCGGCGACGTTATCCAGGCTGCGCTCTGCACTCGATTACCTAGCTTGCTCTGTTGTCCGGCAAATGGCTGCACGCCATCGAGCCAAACAGAGGTTCCGATCTTTGATGGAGCTATCCTCAACAGCAGGGAGCGGTTTCCATCGGGAGACAAAGGGGGATGGGACAGGAATCGATTGACCAGATTCTTTCAATGCATCCATATAGGCGGAGACTTTCTTCTCTGGCGTCTTCACCGCCTGAATGGGATTGACCAGCACAATATGATCGTGACGACTTTCGGAAACATTACCGCGATTAACCATATGCCACCCATCCAAGACCAAATGGATCGGAAACCGTTGGGGCCGGGTTTCCGGTGTACCCCTTGGCCTAAAAGTGGGAGACAAGTTCTGCCCCCAGCTTCCCGGCACCACCGTTGATAAAAGCATGGCTTCTTTGCTGAAATCGTCTTGAATGAGCCTGATGTTGCCGAGGGGTATCCTGTGGTTCTTGCGCTGACCAATTCTAGACATGTCTTCAAGTGCGGAGCCTTCTCATGGGCGCTGAGGTAGCGGGGCGGAGACGGCGAGGAGGGCACATCTTTCCCTCTTTTCAACCCAAAAACGGGTCGTCCTGTGCCACTGGCATCTACACACCCTACGCCGTGTCAGGCTCATCCTCAGACCAAACTTCCTGATGTCGGCGGAGGAGCGCCAGAGCCGGGTCCGGCTTCCCCCTTCTTGCCACGCGCCTGCTCAACTCGTCAGTTATTTCATGTAGGCATCGACGTTTTTTCCTCCACGGCTCGTCTCGAGGTGTCCTGCCGCGTGGGCCCCCGCAGATCGCTGCATTGAGGGCTGGGCGAGAAAAAAACATTCACCTTCAGTTCACTTTGCTGTAGAAGTATTCCCTCTCATTGACCGGCCTCCTCCATGGTGGGATTCTCCAACTCTGGCATAGCATCCTCTTCATTGCTCCAACGCAGCATAGCCGAGACATTGACTTCGGCAAATACCTCATTCCGCTTTGAAGTAGTTCAACCTGCTCGGTCAGTGGTTTGTTCAGGCTTTCGAGTTCAGTGTTAAGGTTGCGTTCGAGCCGAATGCTGGAAGAGAAGGTCTTCGAAGACATACTTTGGGATTTCTCTCTCATTCACCGCCATCAGACGCCTCCACTATGGATTTAGATATTTAGGAAACACCCGGTCCCACTACTCTCTTGTTCGCCGTACTTCTCTTTGTAACTATCTTCAAATACGTCGCCAAGCATACGCAGTCTTCTGTGCTTTGTGTTTCTGTACGGTTTTTCGTGCAGTTCGGAACATTAATCGTCATGCAATTCCTGCGAGTTAAAGCTGGGAGATCCCCCGTCGGGCTCGAAAGAGGGAACCCGGTCGCCGCCTTCCTGTATGTTGAGGGGAACATCGGTCAGAATCTTCCCAAGAATTTCGTAGGCGTGGTCCCCGTCCCGGAGCCGCGCGTACAAGTTGATCTTCCACGCGCCGGACCAGCCGAGGCTTTTGTCGTTTTTCCTGTCTTTAACCAGCTACAAAGACCTCGGCTGGTCCGGCGCGTGGAAGATCAACTTGTACGCGCGGCTCCGGGACGGGGACCACGCCTACGAAATTCTTCGGAAGATTCTGACCGATGTTAGCCTTCACCCGTCCAGGGAAGACAGCGACCAGGTTCCCTCTTTCGAGGGCAACCAGGGGATCTCCCAGCTTTCAACTCGCAGGAGTTCGTGGAAAGAGAAATGTCCCGAACTGCACAAAAACCGTGCAGGAACGCAAAGCACAGAAGACTGCGTATGCTTGGCGACGTATTGAAGATAGTTACAAAGAGAAGTACGGCGAACGGAGAGAGTAGTGGGACCGGGTGTTTCCTAAATATCTAAATCCATAGTGGAGGCGTCTGATGGCGGTGAATGAGAGAGAAATCCCAAAGTATGTCTTCGAAGACCTTCTCTTCCGGCGTCCGGCTCGAACGCAACCTTAACACTGAACTCGAAAGCCTGAACAAACCACTGACCGAGCAGGTTGAACTACTTCAGAAGCGGAATGAGGTATTTGCCGAAGTCAATGCCTGCGGTTATGCTGCGTTGGAGCAATGAAGAGGATGCTATGCCAGAGTTGGAGAATCCCACCATGGAGGAGGCCGGTCAATGAGAGGGAATACTCTACAGCAAACCGAAATGAAGGTAAATGTTTTCTTCTCGCCCAGCCTCAACGCGGCGATTGCGGCTTGGTACTCGGCGGGCACGCCTACGAGAACAAGCCGTGCAAGAATCATCTCGATGCCTACATGAACTTCACTGACGAGTTGGGTCAAGCAATCGCGGCATTTCAGTCGGCCAGACCGGCATTGGCTGAGCAGTTGGCCGGTTCCTCGGGCATCAGGAGGTATGGTCTGAGGATGAGCCTCACGGCGCGTAGGGCATGTAGATGCCAGTGGCACAGGACGACCCCGTTTTTGGGTTGAAAAGAGGGAAAGATGTGCCCTCCTCGCCGTCTCCGCCCCGCTACCTCAGCGCCCATGAGAAGGCTCCGCAAACATCGAATACATGTCTGAGGAATTGGGTCAGCGCAAGAACCACAGGATACCCCTCGGCAACATCAGGCTCATTCAAGACGATTTCAGCAAAGAAGCCGGTGCTTTTATCAACGGTGGTGCCGGGAAGCTGGGGGGCAGAACTTGTCTCCCACTTTTAGGCCAAGGGGAACACCGGAAACCCGGCCCCAACGGTTTCCAATCCATTGGTCTTGGATGGGTGGCAGACCGTTAATCGCGGTAATGTTTCCCGAAAGTCGTCACGAGCATATTGTGCTTGTCAATCCGATTCAGGCGGTGAAGACGCCAGAGAAGATTGTCTCCGCCCTGATATGGATGCATTGAAAGAATCTGGTCAATCGATTCCTGTCGCATCCCCTTTGTCTTCCGATGGAAATTGGCTTTGTCCCTGCTGTTGAGGATAGCTCCATCAAAGATTGGAAACTCTGTTTGGCTCGATGGCGTGCAGCCATTTGCCCGGACAAGAGAGCAAGCTAGGTAATCGAGTGCAGAGCGCAAGTTCTGGATAACGTCGCCGCAGCCGAGTCGGATTGACGCTGGAATGGGTTCGGCCCTGATGACATGAACCTCTGGATTTCCGTCAGCATCGCTCCCTACTTTTATTTCGTATGGGCGAGTTGCCATGAATTCGCCAATTGAAGCCTTCACGCCTTTGAAGTGATGCTCCGCCCATTTGACCTTTTGCCTCACATCAGCCATTCGCTCGAAAGCCATAACCCCTTCTCGGCTCAATCTGATTACTGAACGCCGTTGCCGGATGCCTCTGTCAATCACCAGGCTTGTTCAATCCGATTCTCCATCGTTCATCCATCATCAGGCGATAGTAGAACATTCCACCGGCATTGAGCAGCGATTCAAACGTTTGCTTTAGTGGCTCGAAGACCTCGATACCGCTCCATTTGCCGTAGCTCTCGTGCAAAGTTCTGAGATTAACTTCATACCGCTCGAAAAGTGGCTTGAACGACGAAGTCTCGTTGACCAGCGTGAAGAATTCGGGGGCCATCTCCGCAACGGCTTTTCCAAGCCCGTGAACATGACCAACCAGATATGAAGCGCGGTCGAGCAGCAACCCATAGGCTTCGATGACCTCGCTCTCCACCTTGAGGATGTCCCGATGTTCACTATATCGGTCGAGAGCCGCATTGCCACGCCTCCTTGCGGTGGAGAGCATGGTGCAAAGCATATCGGAGTAGCTCTGGCAGTAGTCATCCGTGCCCCATCGTGAACTCAGATGAGAGGCGACGTATTCTGTCCAACACTTGTGTGCCAGAAGGAATAGGCGGCCCTCTTTGTAATCGGGAATGTAGCTGCCGTACACGCCGGGAAGGCTCCGGCTCTCAATCTCGTGGTCGTGGGCATGCCCAGCTTCATGGGCGAGGGTATGAATGGCTACACCCTGCATCTCGTCTTGGGGAATAACAAGAACGCGGAGCAGGTTCGAATGCAGGACGATATGGGTCTTGGTAGCCTGCCGTTACGAAGGACGGGAACAGCCATAGCAAGGCCATTTCCGAAGTCATCGCTGGTTGCCGTGAGAGTCTGCGAGGTCGCGAATCCACGTTCAACCCGTGTGAGTGCACCGGCATAATCGTCCGCGATCGAGACTGCTTCTAGTCCCTCTAGATTGAGGACGGTTCCGAACCACCGGAAAAAGAAGAAGCCGTGGCCCATACTTCCTGTGCTTCGTCTTCGGACTGATAGCGGCCATCGACAATTATCCTTATGTCTGCGGGAAGGGTGGTTTTCTCCAGCAATGCAGTGAAGTCCGCGACGTTTGAATCTTGGCTTTGTTCAGGGTAGTTATACATTTCTGTCACTGCTAACGTCCTCTGCGAATCTTTTCAATGAGCCTTCCGTCAGCACCGTAGAGGGTCGCCTGTCCCTCAGGATTGCCCTTCTTGTTTAGCCACTCCCTGATGACTTTGTAGAGGTCTTTGCCAGCCTCTTCTGCCGCTCCTTTGAGTGCGGTTCCCACAATTCCGGCAACTGCGCCGGAAGTCGCGGCAACTTTGACGATGAGCCACACCTGTTCCGGTGCAGCTCCGCCGAACCCGCTCCGCCTTTGAATTCCCTCCATTTTCAAATCAAGCTGGACGCTCTCCACGCTTTCATGCGTTTTCAGGCAGTGTTGCAGTTCCTTGACCTCTGCGAATGTCAGCCCCTCACATTCAATTTTCAGCATGAAGGGATTATAGAACTCACCAAAAGAAGACGCCGGAGAGCATCTTCGGCCTGTAGCAGAAGTGGCTTCTTTCCAGTGCCTCGTCTCCGGTTATAGGGAATAATCGCGGTGCCGTCGATGCAACTGAGACCAGTGGCCGCTGGGCGATAGACCTCGCGGTCCAGACAGACGCCATTCAGATTCAAATTTGGTGCGGAGAATGGAAAACGTGCTCCCTCCCCTCTGTCGGCGTCTGGAGCCCCGTGGCGCGGTCGGGGCGTTTGGGATGGGGGTAGGAGTAGTTCGGGGGTGGTGCGAACCCTGCAAGAGGTTTTTGCACCGGCCTAGACGGCTACCGTTGGACGGGACAGTGAACCTCTATTGCAGAGAAAACAGGACTACAGCCCAGCCTGTTCCTTCATGAAGTCGTTCATTCGTTGCGCCAACGCCGCACGTCGGACTTGGAGAAAATCTCGATAGTTACCAGTCTCCCAAAGGTGCGGCTCTATGGGAACGCATTGGCTCTCCAACGCGCCTAGACCCTGCTTGGCAACAACGGCAGTCAGATACTCGCTGGCCTCTTTATTACTTATGCGTCGGTTGGTCTGCCCCGTAATGAACGCCATGTTCGAGATTTCGTTGATTTCGCCGGTTTCAAAACCACGAGCCTTGAGCAGCGACTTCGGGATGATGTGGTGCCACTGAATAAAATGCAGCTTCCCTTGATGGGCTAACGACAGTCCCAATCCGCTGTACCAATCCTTTGCTCCGGCAGCTTTGAGTGCGAGGTAGGCCAGCGAAAATAGTGGGCTGTTTACACCACGACCAGCAAGGTCGCCCGGCTCGACGATGAGTCGGCCAAATTGCCGCTTCACCGGCTCCATCAGAGCGGCCAAATCATCGCCGTGAAAGATGATGGCCAAATCCTCGTTCAACAAGGTTTCAGTGGAGCCACGGGAGTAGCGCCCACGAGCATTTGCCACCAAGAGCCAATGAATCAATTGCCGTTGGTCGTCGGCAGTAAGCTTATTATCTTTGACCCGGCTGACGGCAGCGAGTACATGAATGAACATCGGAGAAGACAAAAGGCTTTCGTCCTCAATACCAGCATTCGTGCGAAGGAAGTTTATGGCGAATCTCAGCCCCTCCTTGGCCTGCTCCCACCCGCTCTTCAGAACATCGACTGGCGTGGCGGCTACTGTTCGAAACAGGCACTGCTTCGTTGCGAACACCACAATGGCACGGACTAGTTGACCAAGTTCTATGGTGAACCAGCTTTGTTCACATTCATCTTGAAACGCTTCGAGTTCTTTGAGCAGATTAGGCCAACGTGACGTTATCTGTGCCAAGGCAAGGTCAGACGATTTCAGCTTGGCTCCAAGTGAATTCACCCGAACGAAGATTTCCGTCACTTCTTCGTAGTTCATACGCCGTTCAAGGACATGTACGACGTACAAGTAGTCCCGGATGGAGCGAAGCTTCTTCAGCCGGTCGGAGTATTTTTGAAGTCGTGGGTCAGCTAATGACGTAATCCCCGCCTTTTGGAGGATGTCGAATTCACCGGATGTGCGAAATACGTCGCTGACGGAGACCCAGTTTGGCAATGCTGCTAACGCCTTGCTTGAGACCACGAACGTCCTACGGCTTAATTTCTCTTGCAACCCAAGCGCCTCACCATCACCCTCGGTCCCGTTGTCCCCATTTTCATCGGCAAATTCGTCATCGGCGACGGTAAGCACTTCCTCGTCACCCTCAACTTCCTGCGCCTCGCTCGGCGGCCCTTCTGGGTGCTCCAAGTTGAACAGGATGTCGATAGGCTTTTTACGTCCACGCACCGTTACCTGCTCACCATTGATTACTGCTGTAAGCGAGGTCAACCGCTGTTGACCATCGAGCAGCAGTTTGCGACCGGCGAAGGCAGTGGAATCCTGCGAAATTGCAAAGTCGCGTGTCGGTACCGGCTCGTCGGTCTCCCACATCAGAATTGAACCGCTCGGGTAACCGCGATAAAGCGAGTCGAGGAGGTCACGAACCCTCGTTGCTTGCCAGACGTAGTGGCGTTGAATTTCTGGCAAACGCAGTTCGCCACGCTTATACATGTCAACGAGTGTGCCAATTGCGATGTTCTGCTGCTGCATGTTCAGGCTTTCCCTTTCTACAGATGCCGTAATCCTTAGCTAATGCTCCTCAAGGTGCGTCCCATCTTCAGTAGCCGAAGAAGTGCTCAGCCGTGTGGGCGAGTTCGTGCTGACTCGGAGTCATGAGGCTCTATTGTTCATCGCAATAACTCCGCGAAATGCGTGCGCATGAAAGTGCTACTTGTGTCGGGTACAGTTCCCAAGAAACCAGTAGCTACTGTTTCCAATGGAGCAAATGCCTTGGCATTTGCAACAAAGGTCACAGCGCGTCCACTGCCGTCTTCGACATACCATCTTGCAGGACGCTCACATGATACCGAAGGGCGAAGGAGAAAAGGGGCTGAATCAGCCAACACTTCGCCGTGCTTAATATTGTCGTACCATGAGGGGGCTTGACGATTCCCAAGATGCAGGAAGAGCCTTTCTTCCCAATTCGCAAGACCTCCGTGTTGCTCGATAAGCCCAAGCTGGCGATGCATCTGACCAGCGAATATTCCGCCCACTACAGCGCATTCGCGACAATCGGGAATCGTGATTTGAACAAAAGTCCACGAGAGGTAGCCAGCGGCGATACCTGTTTTCAGACCCGCTCGGTGTAGCTCTTCGTCAATTGCATCTGCGCTCGACCAATCCCACTTTTCGAAATCCGGTAAACTCTCGCTGTTCCGTTTCTTTTGAAAGTCGTATTTTGCATATCGTTCAATCACATCTCTTCGGTTCACCCCTTCTTGCAAGATTCGCATCTCGTCTCCTGACCCGGTTTGGATTGTCACAGCTACATGTAATAGCGATATTGCACTGCTGGTTCGCGAGACCCCGCCAGTTTGAGAATTTCTCCTACACGACGAGAGAAGGCCAGCGTTATCGGGTCGTGCGTGCAAAATGCGGATGTATTCCAATTCAGTTTAGTTAAACGTAGGATGTCCTCAGCGCATTCGCGGAATGTAAGGGAACCCCAGTTCTCTGTGATTTCGAGCGGTTGAGGGATGCGAAATCCAGAATAGCAGCGCAGGAACGGAGCGTAGCCGGTCGTGTACACCAAACCCTTCTTGCCTCCAAAATCTACAGCAGTGCCACGGAGCACTGCTTTATATCCGGGGCGAAGGCAGAAAATTCCTCGTCGCGCTATTGTGAGGAGCGCATATTGATTTGCTTGAGATGCCAACGCAGTTTCAAACCCAATGCGTTCCTCCTCGGTGTATCGGGAGGTCTTATGGAGCACGACCTTCCTCGGCTTGATACCAACCTGCTTTTCGTAAACTTCCAATACGCGGCTGAGAATCACCCTCGCTTGGTCACTGTTTAGATGTGGTGCTTTTTCCTTTTGAGTTCTCTCATCCCATTCAACGGTGTCGCCTCTGAGCACAAAGCCTTCGCCTCGGTCGGTGAATGCCTGAGCAATGCTTGTTCTCAGAAAAGGTGACCGCGCCACGTCCTCGTGATAGAAAGATACCCCGACGAAGCATGAGCCCTCTACAATCTCTGCTAGTCGCCACGGAATAATCTTGGCCTTGTACATCAAAGCCGTTGTGAGATTCCATGCCCGTGTTGCCAAGTCCTGAACGCCTCTCGTCCCGGCCAGAGTCTTGTGCCAAATGAGTTGGGTGGGCAACACGTCCATGCACTCAGCTTTGAGCCCCCGTCGAAAGCTACGCGAAGTGTCGTCTAATGGTTCTTCAACGTCGCCCGAGGATATTTCAGCAAAATCGCCTTGCTCACGGTCGTACTCGGCGATGCCCGTCCGACAGAGGTCTTCGAGATTTTGGGACATAGCGCAAATCACAACGTCCGGTGGGGAATCCAAGGACGCCAAAGCCCTGACCTCTTCAGCGACGAATTTCTTTAACAACCCGACTCTGCGCGTGAAATCCTCTTCCGCTTCTACCAGCCGAACATCGAGAGCGCGAAGGCTCCGGTGCCAAATCGCCTGTGTAATTAGTTCGACTTGAAATGGTTCGTCAGAATTCAAGCCGGGGAATGAAGGATGCAGGACGCAATCAACAGTCTCTTTCTGTTCAATAGGCCGTTGCATTTGGCCGAGGAGGGAGACCGCTCTGTCAATTGCTTCGGCTGGCCCTACGATGCCAACCCGGATGCTTTCTCGGCGTGTAGCGTCGGTTTTGCTATATGGTCCGAACGCTGCGAGTCCCGTCCGAGGGTCAACGCATCGTTGCTTGTTTGCAAAGAAAAGTTCAGGCTCTTGCAGGTAGGTACACGCAAGCCTGTCGGTACTCTGAGACAGCAAGGAATTCAGCGATACAGCGTGAAGTTCCTTAGCGTTCGAGTGTCGTTTCGTCTTCCCGGTCTTCTTCTGCGAACTCTGCCTCCGCTGTGTACGCAATCGAGGTTTCCTCTCCAAAGAGTTCTAACTGCGGAACTGCCACATCGTCCTGAATCTCAGCCTCCATCAGCTTGTCAAAATTCACTTGGTCACTTGCTATGCCGAAGCCGAGCATTCCGGAAACAGGTGTAAGGTCAATGCGGACGGGAGCCTGTCCTGTTTCGATGACCAGTTCTTTTGCTCTCGCGAGAACTAATGACCAGAATCTCAGGGTGCGAAGGATTTGGCCGTTTCGCTCCTGATTAAGCCAATGAGAAAGAATGGGGCCGACCCATTTGTTTGTTCGCGGCGATTTCCCGTCATCCTTTGTCAACAGGTAGGTTGGCTCCATTTTCAACATCAAGCTATCGAGAACCAAAATGAAGCTTGCTCTGAAGCCTTGATGACGCCAGCCGAACGGTTCGTCAGTGTATTTACCGTCATTTTGTTTTACACGACGTGTGTGGCGAGTTGTCACTTCTCTCCACTTTCTTACTCCACCCAACTTCCACGGTATTCTTACCGGCTCGCCTCCGCTGTAGTGATACTTCACCTTTCCAGAACTACTCTCTTCGGTGCTTTCTTCGACATCACGTGGACGAAAGAAATAGCGCCCTTTCCCACCGTCAAATCGAAGACGACGATGCCAAGCGTGCTCCTTGAGGCAGATGTTTAGCAGTTCTATTGCGCGGCGGCTGTAGTCTTCGTCAGAGAACCAATCTGTGAACGCGTCCTCTTCCACCACCGCGCTCTTTTTAATGACGGGGCGAAATACATCAGTGGTGTTCAGGTCGCAGAACGTGTAAAGCTTACCTTCACGCAAGATAAACCGGGGTGCGTTGTCGGTGTGGTCACGAATGTCCTCTTTCTTCCTGAGCGTCGTCGATGCGTAGTAGACCCGTTCTGGCAAGCTGGTGACTCTGTAGAGATTCGCAACCAGACGCTCGTTGATTCGGTCTGCCCCCACCGAAGACGTTATTTGAACAGGAGCAGGTTCGTAGGGAAGCGGAGTCACAGGGACGGTCGGGGAAAATGTTCCCTTGCCTCGCGGAATCTGCTCACCCCTCAAATATCGAATCAACTCCGCGTAGCTGTCCTCGAATTTGGCGGGGTCACGAAAGTCAATCCAGTTCCGCATCCTCAAGGAGGCCGGAAGGGTTACGTTCTCCTTGAGCAGAGGTACCACGCGCCCTTTCGTACCTGATGGGTCCGACCACACCGCAATTGTCCTTTCCATGGTCGGCCACTCGGCTGCAAGCATGGCGCGGGAGACGACAATTCCTATAACTCGGGCTTTGTCGATGAATTTCTCTATATCGAGAACGACATTCCCGCCCTTGGGGAAATCCCACTTGTCAAAAACAACCGCAAGGTTGCGGTTGCCGTGAGGCTCTTGTTCGATTCGTTCGGCCAGCATCTCAACCCACGGTTTGTCAGCCCCGTTATGGCACAGGAAGATGTCCTTTTCGGTAGAGGGTGCCGAATTGAAAGCGAACCGCGCCTGACAAGACATTTATTGAGAGAGTAGCGCGAAACCGATTCATTTGAAACATGTTGCCCGTATTTCCACATTTGCGGCCATGATTTCCACGGTTATCCCCCATTGCGCTACCCTGAAGTGTCTCCATCTTTTCCTGAGAAGGCTTCACGAGCAAAATGGCTAAGATTGCCAATCCACGTCAGCGCAAGGCACGCCAGAAGACCGCCGAGCCGCAGGTCACCACTATCGCGCTCCCTGCCATGGCGGAGGAGCACCTTGACATCCCTACGCTGGAGACGTGGCTGTGGGACGCCGCATGTGCCATCCGGGGGGCGGCGGACGCCCCCAAATTCAAGGACTTCATTCTGCCGCTGGTCTTCTTCAAGCGACTCTCGGACGTGTTTGACGACGAGTTCGCCGGGCAGGTGGCGGAGTTCGGCGACGAGGAAGTCGCCCGTGAGGTCATCAAGGCCGACCACGAAGACGCCCTGAAGAACAACCGCAAGCCCATCGTCCGCTTCTTCATCCCCTACGAGTACCGCTGGGATGCAGTCCGCCACCATGCCGCTGACGGAACGCTCGGCCAGTTCGTCACCGACGCGATGCGTGACGTTGCCAAGCACAACCCCGAACTCCTCGGCGTTCTGGACATCAAGGACTACAACGAGCGACAGAGCGGCCAGCGTACCCTCGATGACGACCGGCTTGCGGCCCTCATTGAGGTCGTCAGCCGCCACCGGCTGGGGCTGAAGAACGCCGAGCCGGACATCCTCGGCAGAGCCTACGAGTACCTGCTGCGGAAGTTTGCCGAGGGGCAAGGCCAGTCGGCGGGTGAGTTCTACACGCCCAAAGAGGTCGGCTGGCTGATGGCACACCTGCTCGACCCCAAGCCCTACACCACCGTCTACGACCCGACCTGCGGCTCGGCTGGTCTGCTCATCAAGGCGCGGCTCCTCTTCGAGCAGAAGAACCCGACGCAGAAGAGCAAGGCTCCCAAGCTGTATGGGCAGGAGATAAACCCGGTCACCTTCGCCATGGCGAAGATGAACATGTTCCTGCACGACTACACGGATTCGCTCTTCGCCATCGGCGACACTTTCACTAAGCCGGGCTTCGCCGCAGAGGGTGCAGGGCTCAAGCGGTTCGATTATGTCGTTGCGAACCCGATGTGGAATCAGGACAACTACGGAGAGTCGCTCTACGAGAACGACCAGTGGAAGCGGTTCGAGTTGGCTCCGCTCCCTCGTCCTCGGCGGACTGGGGATGGCTGCAACACATCGCGGCCTCGCTGAATGACTCAGGCCGGGCCGCCGTGGTGCTCGATACCGGCGCAGTCTCACGTGGCTCGGGCAGCAAGTCTTCGAACAAAGAGAAGACGATCCGGCAAGCATTCGTGGAGGCCGACCTCATCGAGGCGGTCGTGCTGCTGCCGGAAAACCTCTTCTACAACACCACCGCGCCGGGCATCGTTGTGGTGCTCAATCGCCACAAGAACAGCGGACGCAAAGGGCAGTTCCTGCTCATCAATGCGTCGGCGTTCTTCGTAAGAAAGAAGCCGAAGAACGAGTTGACGGATGAGGGTATTAACGCCGTCGCCGAGGTCTTTCACAAGTGGGAGACGCGGGAGAAGCTGAGCCGAGTTGTGACGCTAGAAGAACTACAGAAGGCGGACTTCAATCTGAGTCCATCCTTCTACGTCGATACGAACAACAAGATAAATCACCGCCCCCTTTCCCTCATTTTGAACGACCTTTCCGAAATTCGCCGGGAACGAGAAGCAGCAGATTCGGCCTTGGATGCCTTCATCAGCAAACTTTCGATTTAGGGCAAATGACTTATGAGTGAAACTTCTCCTCGTCAAGGATGGAAAATCGGCATTCTAAGGGACTTCTGCTCAGACGAGCGTGGAGCGATACAGACCGGCCCGTTCGGAAGCCAGCTTCACGCTTCAGACTACCGCGATACTGGAATTCCTGTGGTGAACCCTACACACCTGCTTGTAAACGGCATTGATGAATCGAGCGTACCTCGCATCGACAAGGAGTTAGCAGACACACTCTCGCGGCACTACCTACGCGAAGGGGACATCCTGATGAGTCGGCGGGGGGACTTTAGCCGCTACGCATATATCAATCCTCGACATGAAGGATGGATGTGCGGCACCGGATGCTTGTTGATTCGCTTGTGTCATCCAGATGTGGATAATCGTTTCGTCGCCGCTTCTCTTAGCTTGGAAACCACTCAGGCGTACCTGAAGCAGTCCGCAGTCGGCAGCATCATGCCAAATCTCAATACACGGATTCTTGGTGATGTTCCTGTTTGGTTGCCACCCCGCAAGGAACAGGCTGCGATTGTCGAGACGCTGGATGCGATTCGGGAAGCGAAGGCAGTCGGGACAGTAGAGTTGCGGTTGGAGCGAGAGCGTAAGGCTGCGCTCATCGAGCACTTATTCACGCATGGGACACGCGGCGAGACGACGAAGCAATCTGAGATTGGTGAGATTCCTCAGAGTTGGGAGGCGAAGCCGCTCAGTCTTATCTCCACAATCAGATATGGACTGGGACAACCTCCGCAACTCGACCCGCAAGGTGTGCCGATGATTCGAGCCACGGACATTAAGAGAGGTCGCATCGTGCAATCTGGAATACTTCGTGTCAAGCGCGAGGCAATTCCTGAAGCCAGAAACCCCTTCTTATCCAAGGGCGACATCATAGTTGTACGCAGCGGAGCGTATACGGGAGATGTAGCTCAGTACGATGGCCGCTGGGAGTACCAAAAAAAGTATAACCTACGCTATCGAGTATTCCTGCGAATATATCCGGACAAGGAAATTCTTTTTTTAATTCAGGATTATATTTAAACAAGTTAAATAAAAACATCCTCAAATTACTATGTTCATCTTTTTCAATTACGCTTAAAAAATCATCGAACCGCATTTTCAAATCCGCGGAAGTAAAAGCACTGCCGTCCTTCTTTAAACCATTATCGTAAACATCCACCATCAAATCGCCCATTGTTCTTTTAAAATAATCAATGGTCCATAGCTTTCCGGCTATTTTATTTTCTATTAACCCTTTTATAACAACAGGCTTTTGAGGGATTAAATAATGTTTACCAAAGTCTGATTTGCTGATGTTGTAAACAACATCGATATCTGAATTTATTTTCATGATTTTTTTTTGCCCAAAAGTATTTGTAATATAATTTATAATGATTGATATGGAGCAACGCTCTTCTTGATTTTAATCACAAAATAAATAATTGATTTTCTAAAAATAATATTATGGATTTATAAAAAATGTTAATTTAATTCCTGTTATATATTGAAGAGAATTATACATGAAATTGATCAATAGAAGTAGTGACGGATGTCATATCATATCAGCTGAAATTGTTATTGCTTTGTTATGAAAAAATTAAATTACACTAACGTTTTTAAATCATACTAATATGGAAATTACAACGCAAACTGCTGCTAAACCGGAAATGAAATTCGTTAATGATATTTTTAAAATAATTTATGAAAGAAGAGCCATAAGAAAATTTAAAGAGATACCTGTTGAAAGATCAATTATTGAACAATTGTTAAATGCCGGCAAAATGGCTCCTTCTGCAATTAACAAGCAGCCTTGGAAATTTTATGTACTGACGAATAAAGAAGAAATAAAAAACTTTTCGAAAGAAATAGGTAAAGCAGCAATAAAAGGAATTATTAAATCAGGCATTAAGGAAATTGTAAAAACCGGAAAAGATTTTTTACATTTTTCGCATGGTTCAGACTTTTTAAAAGCTGACGATGCTATATTTCATGGAGCTCCTGTAGTTATTTTTATTACTTCTCCAAAAGATAATGAATGGGCGGCATTGGACATTGGTATGTGTTCAGAAAACATAATGCTTTCAGCAAAATCCATTGGGCTTGACAGTTGTCCTGTAGGTTTGGCGAAATTTGTTGAACAAACAACCATATATTCAAAGTTAAATGTTCCTGAATCAGATCATGTGCAGCTTGCCATTGTTATAGGTTATGGTGATGAACAAACAGAACTTAAGGAGAGAGTTAAAAACAATGTTGTTTATTTGTAGATCAAATCAATTCACAGAAGTTTTGTTTGAGCTAATGGAGTGTGCAATTTTAAAAATCGGATTCAACGTACTATTTAAGTCTTTGATTAATAGTTGATTTTCATATTCTATTTTATTTATTACTTCCGATAGCGCCAATAAATCGTCCTTACTTAATTCTTTGTTTTGAGTGGAAAATGTTTTTAAAGATTTGGTAAGTATTACCTTGTCATGCCAGTTGCCAAGTAAAGCTGCGTTCTTCTTTATCAAGCTCTGTAATTGTTTCAGTTCAGCACTAGGATTTATTTTATAAAAAAGAAATACGATTGCTCCAAGTGATTTAATGTGTATTCTTATTTTATGGATGTTAGCCTGATAGTTTCCAATATGGATCAATTGTTCTATTTGTTGAAGCTTTTCTCTTATAAATGATTGGCATTGCCCACTTATTGTTTTATCATCAACTTCCTTCAATAACTTTTTCATTTTATTTTTTGATTCATCCAGCAAATTAACCTCAATGGTTGTAATCATTTTTTTTAGTTTTATTTTATCGGCTTCCTCTTTTACACTATAAAACAACTTATATTGTTCTATTAAAAAAGGCGATAATTTATACCTATTAAAACAAACACTGTTTATCTGTATTTCTCTTATTTTACCTGCGCTTTTAAAAACAGGTTTAATTATATGATAATGCTTTTTAGCATTGAATTCTTTTTTTAAAAGCAGTTGGAGTAAATTAAAAGCAGCCCGTAATCTTTTTACAGTAACTCTCAGTTGATGAATGCTTTTTTCATCAGTAACATTCTTTACATTGTTAAGATACCCTATAAATGAGTTCATCTCCTTTTTATAATACTTAAATATCTCTCTCTGAAGGTTTAAGTTCTTCATAATAAATAGCCGTTAACCATACTGCATTTCAAGAGTTGAATTAACAGTAAATAATTATCATTACCAATGATAAGACTCAAGAAGTATTGTGACAAAAATCATTGAAACAACTTTTTTTTTGATTGTGCTTCGCGGTAAATTTTAACTAAAGTAAAAAATGAAAACACTCATCTATCCCATATTCTCGGCATTAATTGTATGTTCTTCCTGTAATGGACAAACCCACAAGGATAAAAAAAGTGAAACGGAGACAACCAAAATTCATACGGATGGTTTGGGTCAGCCAAAAGTGGACATTAATGTAAACAAGCGTTATGATAAAAAAGGAAATCTTATTTCTTATGATTCCACTTATACCTCTTATTATTCAAGTAAAAAAAGAGATAAAATTTTAATGGATAGTTTGTTTAAGGAATTCAAACCAATATTCAATGAAAAATATCCCTTGATGAATGACAAAAATTTCAACACACTTTTTTTTAATGATTCGTTATTATACAATGATTTTTTTCATGATGATTTTTTTATAAAACGATTTGAATTAAATGAAAAATATATGAGTAGAATGATGCAACAAATGGATTCGGTTAAAAACGAATTTTTTAAAATTAAAAGTAAGGAAATGAAAAAATAAAAAAACTATCAAGTATATAATTATTCATGTTTGCAAGGCTTATGGGAGGTTGTAGATAAAGTTGTTAAGCTTATAGGAAGGGGGAAACTCCTTCTTTTTTTTGAATAACCATTAATCATTGTTGTGATAAAAATCATCGATCGCTTTGAGTGAAGTCATTTGTTTAGCGCCCCATTGCAAATACTTTTGTTTTCATAATTAAAAAAAATTATTACTAATTAAAAACTTAAAACCATGTCACTAATTGTAAGAAAAAGAGCTACGCTTCCCTCACTGGTAAACGATTTTTTTGAAACCGGAAGATTATTTCCAAGTGTATTTGATCTTAATTCGAATTTATTCGACTTTGATGGGGGTTCGTTATTAGTTCCCAATGCGAACATCATTGAAGAAGAAAAAGATTTTAAAATTGAACTAGCTGCACCCGGTCTTGAAAAAAAAGATTTTAAGGTGGAAGTAAATAATAATGTACTTACCATCAGCGCCGAAAAGGAAGAGGAAAAGAAAGAGGAACATAAAAATTATAAGAGAAGAGAATTTTCTTATAATTCATTCTCCCGTTCTTTTACTTTGCCCGAAAATTCATTACCGGACAGGATTGATGCAAAGTATGAAAATGGTGTTCTTACCCTGTTACTTCCTAAAAAAGAAGTTAGTGTTTCAAAACCTGCCAAGCAAATTAAGGTTGCTTAATGGAGGTTTTAAATGCTGAAAGTTATGACCCCGTAAGGTCTTAACTTTTTATAAAAAATTATTTATACTTTAAAAGCAACAAATTATGGAAGAGCCAATAACATCACAAGAGTTTTTTGAACAACTTAAAACTAACACACTTAAACCTGTTTTTACTCTTAAAGGAGTTGTAAAAAAATCGGATAAGGATAATGAAGTATTGTTTGCCAAAAAAGGCGATTTGCTTAATTGGGTGAAAATTCCATCCACAATGATTGAGTCGGCACATGTGCTTAAAAATTTTTCGAAGGAAGCTGAAACATTTACTGTTGTTAAACTTCATTTAAAAACTCCTGCAACTCCTGAAGGAAAAACATTATACGAACTTCTTACGTTGTTTGGAAAAGAAGAAACGTGTGAAGGGAAATTTGATTGGAAAAATAAAATGAATAAATTCGGACACTGCGGAATGCATAAAGAGCCGGAACATGTTGGACATCACTGCGGATGTGGTTGCCATCATGACCATCCTTTCGGTTGCTCTTGTCATGGTGAACATCACTGCAATTGCGGCTGTCATCAAGAGTATGGCGAAGAATTCAACGGTAATCCTAATTGGCATTGTAAAAAGTAATGTAAAATTTCGCTCTAAAAAATCCTAACCTTATAAAGTTGGGATTTTTATTTTTTCATCATCAACACCTTTGCTCCTTTAATAGGTTTGTATTTCAAATCAATAATAGCTTCATTGGCTTGTTCAAACAGATATAGCTGCACTTCCTGTTTAATGGGAATAACAGCCGCAAGTGCAAGAAATTCTTCTACATCATTTCGGGTAATGTTCGCAACACTTTTTATTTCCTTTTCCATCCACAAATGTTCCTGATAATTCAGTTTCAACAATTCTTCTTTATCGCCTTCTTCTTTTCGTATGGCATTAATTATCAATCGCCCTCCGGGCTTAAGATGAAGCATCGAACCCACTACAGTTTTCCATACAGGTGTTGTATCTATAATAGCATGAACTTTATGAGGAGGAATATCTGAAATACCACCAGCCCAGACTGCTCCAAGAGATCGCGCAAAATTTTGTTCTTCATCATTTCTGGCAAAAACGAAAATTTTTGAATCGGGAAATAAATACTTAACCATTTGCAATACCAAATGTGCGGAGGCTCCAAACCCGCTGAGTCCCAGTGTTTGTCCGTTTTTAATTTCACTTAGTTTTAACGAACGATAACCAATAGCGCCTGCACATAAAAGTGGCGCGGCTTCAGCATCCGAAAAAAATTCAGGAATTTTATATGTAAACTTTTCGTGAACGGCTATATATTCGGCATATCCGCCATTCGCATCTCTTCCCGTACCTTTAAATTCAGCACATAAATTTTCAACTCCGTTGTTGCAGTATTCACAATTTCCACAAGCAGAAAAAATCCACGCAACACCCACTCGGTCACCTTTTTTAAAACGGCTTGTATTTGACCCTGTTGTTTCTATACTACCAATTATCTGATGACCCGGAATAACCGGAAAAGCAGAAGGAGAAGCACGTCCTTCCAGTTCATCCAGTTCTGTATGACAAATTCCGCAACAGGAAATTTTAATAAGATTTTCACCCGATAAAAGTACGGGTACCTTTAATTCGACTAATTTTAGCGGTATTGAATTTCTATCAATAATTTTTACTTCATTTATGATATAGGCTTTCATCTTGCATGTTTTAAATGAATTATTTTGTGATACAACTATTTTGACTGTTTAAAGATGGTGATGTAAATCACAAGCATCTATTATAAATTAGTTATTTTTGCATGATAAATATCATGTTTAAATGATTTGCTAATGAAAAAAATTTTATTCATTGAAGACAATACTGATATAAGGGAAAATGTGGTTAAGTTGCTTGAACTTCAAGGTTATCAAGTAATTGCTGCTACTAATGGAAAAATTGGAGTACAATTAGCAAAAGAACTTTTACCTGATATCATTTTGAGCGATGTGATGATGCCTGAACTCGACGGACATAAAGTTTACGATGAATTAAAAAATGATAAAACAACCCTGCACATACCTTTTGTTTTTATTACTTCAAGCGTGGAGAAACGAGATATAGAAGCTGCCTTAAAAAAAGGAGTTGATGGATATATAGAAAAACCGTTTGAAGAAAATGAACTGTTTAATACTATCCGGCGCTGCCTTGATATTAAGCGATAAATTTTCTTCTTTTAAAAAATTGTATTTGCCGTTCTCTCATTTTTAAATACTCAATACTCCCATAACCAAGCACCCTTCCGGTTGTTACCGAAACGAGTTTGTAACGTTTACCTTTGGTGGCTTTAGGATTTCTAATCCGGTCGGCCATTGTTATTGTTGTTATCATTTAATAAAAAAAAAATCCTCTCATCTTTACTGCGGTATTGTTTATGATGACTTGAGAGTTCCGGTTTAGTTTTTAATACGCTCCAACTTTTTATGATCAAGAATTTTTATGTTTCCATTATCGCCGCTAATTAAACCTTCCTCTCTAAAATCGGTAAGATTGCGGCTTACCGACTCACGCGATATTCCTGCAATGGCAGAAAGGTTTTCGCGTAAAAGCGAAAATGGTAATTCGTGAGTATCGTTTTGTTGGTATTTTTTAGAAATGAAAAGCAACGCTTCGGCCACTCTTTTTCTGGCGGAATCATAAGCCAACTTTACCAAGCGTTCTTCCATTTCAAAATAATTGTTCGACAACAGTTTTATAAATTTCATTGACACGTCCTTATTGGAATAAAGTAAGGTTAAAAAATCGTCTTTATGAATCATGGCAATTTCGGCATTTTCAATGGCCATTGCCGATTCGGAATGATCACGGTTTTCCATCAATGCCACATAACCCAAAAAATCTCCTTTTTTGTAAATGTCAATAATATAATCTTTTCCAAAATCGTTCGATTTAAATATTTTAATTCTTCCCGATACTATCAAATAAAGAAAGTTAGCCGAATCACCTTCCATAAATAGTACATCTTTTTTTCGTACTTTTTTGATAGTTTTGTTTTCAGAAAGAATGTTTATATCCTGATTTACATTGTTCATTAAATCGTTCAGATCGTCAAGGGCACTTTCATATTTTTTCTTTATCGATTCTTTTTTCTTTAACCGCGAACTTATAATTCTAAGTAAATCCTCTCCCGAAAAAGGTTTTGTGAGATAATCATCCGCTCCTAAATCCATCCCTTTTCTAAAATCGTTTTTTTCCGATTTAGCAGTCATAAAAACAAAAGGAACACCCACCATTTCAGGAATGTTTTCAAAAGCCTGTAATACTCCATAGCCGTCCAATTGTGGCATCATGATATCACACAATACCAAATCGGGTTTGTTATTTCTGGCAGCTATCAATCCATCTTTACCATTGGTAGTTTTATAGGTGGTATATCCTGATAGCTCCAACAGTTCTGCTGTGTTTTCAAGCATATCGATATTATCTTCAATAATAAGAATAGAATTCCGCATAAAAAATTCAGGTATTAATAGGGTGTTTAATAAAGTAAATGTACAAAAAACAATTCAAAAGTAATCGATTGTAGGGCAACTGTGGCTGATGTATATCAGTATTTGCAGACGAAATGTATTTTTTTAAAAATTGTTCAATCTTCAATGTTTTCAGTATAAAAAGGATAAAACACCTTAAAACAAAAAAAGTTGTGATATTCATCACAGCTTTTTTTATGAAAATTTATAGTAAAATGGTTACTTATAGCAATTATTATTGTTGGAACGTTATGGAAAAAGTAGTTCCTACGTTTTCCTCGCTTTTAAAAGAAATAGTTCCACCCATCAGTTGAACTAATTTTTGAGTTATTTCTAATCCTAACCCGGTACCTTGAATGTTTTCGGCATTTTTGGCTCTAAAAAACGGCTGAAAAATATATTCTTTTTCATTTTCGGGTATTCCTATTCCCTCATCTTTTATAGTAATAGAAATGATTCCTTGTTTTTTTTGTTCACTAATCATTTCAACAATACCTCCATTTGGTGAGTATTTAAAGGCATTTATAAACAAATTAGTTAAACAGGTATTTAACAGTTTTTTATCCAAATGTATATCATGATATTTACCAATGTGCTCATATTTTATTTGGTGTGTGCCATTGTAGGTTCTCACTTCTTCCACTAAATGAGTGATGTAATTCACTAAATTAAACGTTACGGGACTATTTTTTATTTTTCCGGTTTCAACCTCTTCTAATGAAAGGAAATCCATCAAAATTTCTTTTAATCTGTTTACTGCGTTTTTGATTTTATCATAATGCTTCTTTCTTTTATCCACATCTTTATTATCATGATCATAATATTTCTCGAGTAATTCGGTAGATAAAATGATAGCGCTGAGTGGGGTTCTGAATTCATGCGAGGCAATGGTGATGAAACGTGATTTTAATTCTCCCAATTCTTTTTCTTTTGCTAATGCCGATTCCAGATTATGTTGTAAATCTCTTTTTTCGGAAATATCAATAATGGTAACTAAAAAATGTTTGAAATTATTTTGCTCGTCATTTACAACATTGCATTCTAGTAATGCAAAAAAAACAGTATTGTTTTTTCTGTTAAATTCACATTCTATTCGTTGTTGTTGTTGAGTATCAATAATGGTATTCCTGAACTTGTAAAAACTATCCTGACAAGTTTTAGTACTTAAAAATAAAGAAAAATGTTTTCCTATTAATTCTTTTTTGTCAACCCCTAATTGTTTTGCGCCTGTAATATTAACGTTTGTAATTTCACCTTCTATATTTAATGTAAAATAACCTATAGGAGCATACGTAAACAAATTACTATATTCATCAATGGAATTAACAAGTTGTACCTGTGTTGCAAGCAGTTCTTCATTTTGCATTTCCAACTCCACTTTATGAACATTCAACTCGTGTAGAATTTCTGGAACAACGGCTTTGTTTTTTTTAGTCATGGACTTTAATTTCCCCTCCGCTTGTTTCCGAAGTTCCTTATTTGAATTATTTTTATTATCCTTTCTGCTCATTTGGTAATTTTTTTCCAACAGTTGTTAAAATATTCTTGGTACAGTTATTCGCTTTATCATTATGTGTTTTTTGATTTTTCTGCTACCTGTTATGGTGTATTTATAATTTACAATAGTGTTAACGATGTCTCAAACAAAAATAACAACATTATAATTGCAATAACTTTGAGCAAACTAGAAGTTATTAAACGTTATCAGCAATGGCCCTTTTACCTAAAATAGCTTCTAAATCATTTTTATAAACCACTTCTTTTTCCAATAAAAGTTTCGCCAATGCATCCAGTTTACTGAGGTTTGTTTCTAAAATTGTTTTTGCAATTTGATGAGCCTGCTCTACCAGTTTTCGCACTTCATCATCAATTAACTGTGCGGTAGCTTCGCTGTAAGGCTTTTGAAAAGCATTTTCATAAATACCTGTTGAATCGTAAAAACTGATGTTGCCGATTTTTTCATTAAGACCTAACTGCGCTACCATCATGTATGCCTGTTTGGTTACTTTTTCAAGATCGTCTAATGCACCTGATGATGCTTCTTTAAAAATTATTTCTTCTGCCGTTCTTCCTCCAAGGGCAGCGCTGAGCCTGTCCGAAAATTGTGATAATGTGATGATTTGATGTTCTTCCGGTAAATACCAGGCTGCACCAAGCGACTTACCATGTGGTATAATGGAAACTTTTTGCAAAGGATCGACATTTTTCAGCATCCAACTTACAACAGCGTGACCTGCTTCGTGATAAGCAATTATCTTTTTTTCGGCAGGAGAAATGATTTTACTTTTTTTCTCCAATCCCGCTATGATGCGATCAATTGCATCATAAAAGTCCTGAGATTCAATGTAGCTCTTCTTTTTTCTTGCAGCTATCAGGGCTGCTTCATTACAAACATTGGCAATGTCAGCTCCCGAAAAACCCGGTGTTTGCGCTGCTAAGTTTTCTGCATCAATTGATTTGTCGAGCAATAATGCTTTCATGTGAACATTAAAAATGGCGAGGCGTTCTTGTTTATTCGGAAGATCAAGATGTATATGACGGTCGAATCGTCCCGGGCGCAGCAATGCCGGATCGAGTATGTCCGCACGATTAGTAGCCGCCAATACAATAACTCCGGTATTGGTTCCAAAGCCATCCATTTCTGCCAGCAGTTGGTTGAGTGTACTGTCTCTTTCATCGTTCGCCTGCATGGATAATACTTTTCCACGCACTCGTCCGATTGTGTCTATCTCATCAATAAAAATAATGCTTGGTGCTTTTTGTTTTGCTTTATCAAATAAATCGCGTACCCGAGAAGCACCCACACCTACAAACATTTCAATGAACTCTGCACCCGACAATGAAAAGAACGGAACTCCCGCTTCACCTGCCACGGCTTTTGCCATAAGGGTTTTGCCTGTTCCCGGAGCACCAATAAGTAATACTCCTTTAGGAATTTTTGCACCTAGCTTGGTAAAGTTTTCAGGTTGCTTTAAAAACTCCACCACCTCCATTACTTCTGTTTTTGCTTCTTCATAACCTGCAACATCCTTAAAGGTGATGGGATTGTTTTTCCCTTTTTCAAATATTTCGGGACTGGATTTTCCGAAATCAAAAACCGATTTTCCCATTCCTCCTGCCGAAGAAGAAAATCTGCTCATTAGCAAAAACCAGAAAAACACCATCAATGCAATGGGTAAAAGCCAACTTAATATTGAAAGCCATGGGCTTTTTTCCTGATTGGAATATTGCACACTTATTTTTTCGTTTTCATTAAATGTTTGTTGAGCTTCTTCCAACTGACGTTCAAAGCTATCAACAGAACCTATAATGAAAAAATAATGTGGTCCTTGATTCCGTCTTCCATAAATATCTTTTGAAACTGCTTTGTATTGAGGCTTTTTAAGTGATTCGTCTTTGATATATACTTCTGCAATTTCTTTATTTACAACTGTTACTTTAGTTACATCGTGATTAAGCAACATGTTATGTTTAAACTGTTGCCAGGTTATTTCGGGTGCATTAGAAACTGTGCCGGTAAAAAAATAAATCAGTATAATACCGATAAATAAAGCCAAATATAGCCATGATGAAATGGATGAAAAAAAACGGGAACGCTCCGTTTTATTATTGTTATCTTTTTGTTTTTTTATTTCAGTCGGCATAAGTTATATCTGCTTTAACAATTATTTTACAGGCGTACATTTGTTGTCTATATATTTTTTGGGGTTCATTTCAAAAGTTGCTTTACAGTTGTAGCTATCAAAATAATATTTCTTCCCCTCATATTCCCAAGTATAAGCTTCCGATTTACTTACCTTCATGCCACAAACAAGGTCTGTCATTAATTCTTCCGACGATGTGTTATTGTTTTTTAATGTTTTGCACGATGAAACAAAAATAATGGCAGATATCAAAGCCAATAACATTGTTTTTGTTAATGTTTTTTTCATGATAGTTTTAGTTATTACTCAATTATTAATGTTACAAATGTCCTCTAAATTAAAAAAGGCAAATATGATACTCCTCAAGATTAATAATGATATCTATCATTGAAACATTAAAACCAATTTGCGGGAATGAGAACAAAAGAAACCCGCTGATAAAAAAATTGGTTTACAGGAAATATACAGAGAAAACGTTGGACAACAAGGTAAAAATAAGAGTTGCTTGATTAAAAAAAACATATTAATGTAAGTGATAACCAGAAAAGCCACTATGCTTTAACAGCGGTACCTATAAGCAATTGTTTTTCGCTTAGTTTATTAATGGTAATCATAACTGCAAATACAGCCAAACTTATTATCGAAGCAAAAAAGCACCATACCGAAACAATATAATCGGTATAAAAAATATGTGTTATGATGTAAGAAATTAAAATAGCGGTGCCTAACATCCACATTCTTTTTATATTGGAAAAAAAGGGAGGGGCAATTGTTGCAGTAACATAAAGTACTCCTCCATAAAGACTAAGCCCGGCCGGATAATCCTGTATATATGAAATATGTTGCCCAATTATTTTTGCCTGAACATGAAATGACAATAAACAATAGGCAAGATATAATGATACCATTGCACCAATTACCACCAATGTTTTTTCCGTTTTTTTTCGTTCGTCTTTTTTTTCAAACATCAAAATTGCGAGTGGAACCCAAACGGGCCAAACAATTTGTGCAAAAAACAAGAAAATATATGTTGTTACTATCTGAACTGATCCATTACCGGAATTGCCCAGAGCCAACCATAATATACCTTCAGTAATTTGCTGAACAGCAAAAATTAACGGGATACTTGCAAAAATAATTTGTGAGGGTTGTTGCACTTTTTTTATCGTTGCAACTCCTATTACGGATAGGACAATACCAGCACCAAAACTCGCATTCGCTGAAAAACACATAGGCTTTTAAATATTAAATAAGTTAGAAAATATTATGCACTATGTATTTATTTTGAATTACTTAAAACACTTTCTTGTCCGTTTATAAACTACATCCACTTTGAAAGAAAGTGAATAAGCTCTTTTCTCAAATCATTAAATATTTTTTCAAAATTTTCCATTTTATTTCTTTGAGCTGCATGATCTGAAAATTTTTCGTGGTCAACAGCAGTAGGATTATTGTCTGCTGCGCTTTCAAGACCAACTTCGTGCCCTTTAATATGGTGCTTTAAAATGTCAATTTGTTCTTTCTGAATAATCAATTGGTTTTGAAAATGTTCAACTAATGAAAGTACTTCTTTGGATGTGTTTTTCTTTGCAATTTCGCTAATCCGATTTTTCATAATCGAAAGTTCATCAGCATAAAAAGCTAATGCGTTTAACCAAATTTTATGTTCTTCATGTAATTGGTAAATTGATTTTGTAGTTTCCATAAGTTGTTTTATTTTAAGTTTATTTTAATCCTAATTTAATTGACTTCATCCATCTTTAGGAGACCTTCTTCTTTGAAGGAACCTTGTGCTCTAATGTGAATTAATTATTTAATTATGTGCAAAGAAGCGGATACTTTTATTTTGGAAGAATGCGATTGATCATGCTTAGTAATGATTATAATCATTATTAAAATGATTAGTTGTTATATTTGACAAGTATATCCTATTTTCAAATTAGTAAACGTCATCAGATTTTTATTTCATCTACAATTAAATTAATCGAATTTATTTATTTAATTTTCCTACATATTTTATCCTGATTATCGGATTTTAACGTGAAATCCATTTTACTTTGATTTATGAAAAAAACATTTTTATTTTTAGTTTGCTCTTTATTATTACCCTTTATAATTACTGCACAAGATACCATTGTAAAAAAAAATGGGGTTAATCTAATATGTAAGATTCAAAATCAGGATAACAGCACCATTTATTTTACAATAGAAAGGAACGGTCAAAAATTAAATAACCCAATTATTTTGCACTCATCTATAGATAAAAATGAAGTTCAATCCATTCATTTTTATAATCCTCAGCACAGAACAACCTCTAATAAAATTAATTCATCAAATGAGGAGAAAGATAACAGCCTTAATTTATCAGTAGGATTAAGTGCTGCAATAGGTGATTTTGGAAATCAAGATGTAAATAGCTCAACGTCAGGATTGGCAGGAAATGGAATTAACATAAATGGTGTTTTTTCTCATAAATTCACTAAACGAATTGGACTAAGTTTAAAAGGATATTTTAATTCCAATAGTTTTTCTACTAATTTATTGGCAAACCAAATGAGCAGTACCAGTGGTTATGATTTTACAAGTAATAATGTTAGTTACACCGGTCATGGAATGATGATTGGTCCGGACTTTATTACTTCAGGAAAACGTTGTTCGTTTGTTAGCCGTTTTTTAATTGGATTTTCTTCATTAACTGAACCGGAGTCGATTTTCACAGTTAATTCGGGTGGAAATAGTGGTTCTATTACAATGCCCGAAATAACCCAGAATGCCTTTGTTTATAATATTGGAGGAGGTTTATTATTTACAATAGCATCAAATTGGTATTTTATAATAAACGTGGATTATATACGTTCGCAATACACATTTGGTAATATAATCTTGTCATCGTCAACAGGTGCTACACAAAGTTTTGATAGAGGCAGTCAACCTTACGAAGTAATAAATGCCTCAGCCGGATTTGGAGTGCGATTTTAAAAAACAGATAGATTATTGATGCTTAAACAGTATTCTGTATACTACGAATTTAAAAGTCAATCATTTAATATTCGTTTAATTTACTGCATAACGTGTGGAAAGAAGAACCTTTGCTGCACGATGCATGCTGTCTTATAACAATGGGATTTTGTGCTAAATAGATAATTTTTGAACATTTAAGATTTTCTGGCTTTTAGATATATGAAAACAAGAAACACTAAGCCAACACTCTGCTTTGCCAGCTTTTTTTTAAGGGTATTTCCCATTCCTGATCAAATGCTTGTTTAGTTGTAACCATATTATTAAAAACGATGGTTGAAGGATTGACTAAATTTTGAGTAGCTAATTTTTCAAACTCATTGAAACTACATGATAGTAATTCATTATTACTTGCTCTATAAGCAATTTGCATGCGATCAAAAAAGTTGAGCTGTAACTGTTGTTCCATATCTTTAATAAACCGAACAGATTTATCAATACTACAGCCACTAGCTAATGCTTGTTGCTCATCAACAGCTATTACAATAAAACGATCATACACTATATCTAAACTTGCCTTTAAGTTTGCTCCATGCGCAGCCCAGTCTTCAATAAATAATTTCCCGGCTTTTTCAATGGCAGAAATTTCAGAAAGTGATAATGTTCTGTTACTTTGGTATACCCATACACGGGCATTGGCAGGCATTTGTTTTATTGACATTTCCATAGCAAACCACACCTTAAAAATTGTTGATTTACACTTATGATTATTTTACAAATCCTTTGCCTGAGCAATTAACTCTGCAACATCGTACACTTTTACTGATGCTTCTTTATTAAAATGCTTAACACCATCGGTCATCATGGTGTTACAGAAAGGACAACCTACTGCGATAATATCAGGATTCAATGCCAATGCCTCTTCGCTGCGCTCAACGTTCACTTCCCTATCCCCTTTTTCAGCTTCTTTAAACATTTGCGCACCACCTGCTCCACAACAAAAGCCGGTTGCACGACTACGTTTCATTTCAGCAAGTTCAGCATCCAGATTAATCATTACCTGACGTGGCGCTTCATACACATCATTCGCACGTCCTAAATAACAAGGATCATGAAATGTAATTTTTTTACCTTTAAAGCTGCCACCTTCAATTTTAATTCTTCCACTTTCCAACAATTCCTGCAATAACTGAGTGTGATGAACCACTTCATAATTTCCTCCCAATGCCGGATATTCATTTTTAAGGGTATTGAAGCAATGTGGACAACCGGTTACAATTCTTTTTACGTTATACCCGTTCATTACAGTAATATTTGTCATAGCCTGCATCTGAAACAAAAACTCATTTCCGGCACGCTTTGCAGGATCACCGGTGCAACTTTCTTCAGTACCCAATACTGCAAATTTCACATTTGCATGATTTAATATTTTAACAATTGCTTTCGTTATTTTTTTAGCTCTGTCATCAAAACTCCCTGCGCATCCAACCCAAAATAAAATTTCCGGAGTTTCACCTGTTGCCATGTAATCAGCCATTGTAGGCACTTTTAACGCTTCACTCATTTTTTTATATTTTATTTATTAAATCAAAAATAAATTTCTAAAATCCTGTATCTGTGTTTTAATTCTGTTCTTCTATTTTTCAAAAACTTCAATTGTTACGTCTTTTTTTATCAGGTCAGTAAAATTACCTTCATAACGTGTAGCTCGTACAATGTGATTATCAATCCAATGATAATTGCCACCACGGGGTTTTCCAACCAATAATCCATGGTATTTAAATCCGTTTTTCTTCAGCCATTTTTCTGTAACTTTTCGGTGCTCTTCTGTACGTGATGTAAAAAATGTTATTATATGCCCTTCTTCGTACCATTTATTGCAAATCTTTAATGCGTCCGGATATACTTTAGCAGTAGCCATACGTTCAGGCTGTTCATTTGGAATATCATCACAAACCGTTCCGTCAATATCAATTAAATAATTTTTTACGTTTGAAGGTAAAATAGGACTAATCGATTTACCATCAGCTTTAAGTTCAATTAATTTATTTTTTTTCGTCTTTTCTTTTGATTTCACCTTAGCTTTTCCCTTCTTTTTTTCTTTAGGTTTTGTAGCCTTTGCTTTCGCCTTTGGTTTGCTTGTTTTAGCCATATTGATGGTAATAAATTATGTTTAAATTCCCTTTGTTAATATGATAATTATTCGTTTTTCCAATTCAATCTGTCAGCAGGAGAAAACTGCCAAGGTGCACCATTGTTTTCAATATTGGTTAACATACCCGCCAATTCGGTGGGTACAGAGCTTTCTTCCATTACCAGATATCTGCGCATATCCACGATGATACTTAAAGGATCAATATTTACCGGACATTCCTGAACACAAGCATTGCAGGAAGTACATGCCCATAATTCTTCATGCGTAATATAATCGCCTAATAATGTTTTTCCATCGTCTTTAAACACTCCATTGTTAGCATCCATAACTTTTCCTACATCTTCTAATCTATCTCTGGTGCTCATCATTATTTTACGTGGCGATAACAATTTGCCTGTAATGTTAGCAGGACAAGATGAAGTACAACGTCCACACTCGGTACAAGTATATGCATCCAATAATTGTTTCCATGATAAATCAGCTACATCCTTAGCTCCAAAACGCATTGGCTGATCAGGGTTTGCTGGTGCAGGTGGAGTGAATGATGGGTCCAGCATTGCTTTTACTTCATTGGTAACCGATTCAAGATTTGTAAATTGTCCTTTAGGGCTGAGGTTTGAAAAAAATGTGTTTGGGAAAGCCAATAATATGTGTAAGTGTTTTGAAATAGGTAAATAGTTTAAGAAAGCAAAAACCATCATGATATGTCCCCACCATCCTACTCGTTCTAAAACATGAAGAGTACCTTCGCTCATACCACCAAAAACAGCGGGTCCGATTAATGAAGAAAATATGAAACCAAATGAACCTGTTCCTTCGTAATGTGAGTGACCAATGTTGTATAACGCTTCATCAGCACTATTCATCGTAAAAATACATGTAACCAAGGTAAGCTCCATTATTAAAATAAGGTTAGCATCTTTTTTTGGCCATCCTAATAATTCAGCTTTATTTAATCGTGGTAATTTAAGTAAATTTCTACGGGCTAAAAACGCCACAGTCCCAACAAACGCCAATAGAGATAATACCTCAATAAAACTTATAATAAAGGTGTAAAATCCACCCAATGCATCACGAAAAACACGATGAGTACCAGCAACACCGTCTACAAAAATTTCAATAAGTTCAATTTGTGTGATTACAAAAGCTACATATAAAAACAAGTGCAAAATAGCAGGAATAGGACGAGCAAACATTTTCTTTTGCCCAAAAGCAACAAGTATCATGGTTTTCCAACGTTCTGATGCATTATCTGTTCTGTCAATATCTTTTCCTATCAAAATATTGCGTTTGATTTTAACAGCATTTTTAGAAAAAACAACAATGGCTGTAACTGACAGTAAAATAAAAACAATTGATGAAATCATAGCAAAGTGTATTTATACGTTATTTAATTTCTGATTTAAAATTTATATATAGCAATGTTTAACAAGTATATCAAGCTCCCAAAGATGCGCGGCAAATATAAAAAAATTAATTACAAATGTGTTTGTTTATAAATGAACCTGAATTACTTTTTAGATTTTGATTTTTCTTTGCGACCAAATGCTGAAAAATGAACGTATCTATGAGGATTCAACTGCAAGTCCAACAATAATTTATCTAAATCATCGGCCGATTTATCCAGCTTTCGATACAAGCTATCATTGTTTACAAGCAGTCCTAATGTTCCTTCACCTTTATTAATTTTATTAACAATTGCTGAAGTTTGAGCCAACGTTGTATTTGCATTATTTATTACAGAAACGATATTAGATTTTTTTAATGAGTCACTCACATCCGACAAGTTTTTAATCATATTAGAAATATGGTTACTGTTATCAGCCAATGTTGTTGCCAGATGACTTGCTTTTGTTATAATATTGGAAACTTTATGTCTTTCGCTTTCCATTAAATCATCCAGCTTAAGTGATGTTCTTTCCAGATTACGAAATGTTCTGTTTATACTTTCAAAACTACCCGACAAATTTCTTCGAGCATCCTTGTTCAGTATCTCTTGCACAACATACATTACCGAATCTATTGAAGATATAAGATTTTCGGCCTTTTTTTGTAAAGGCGCAATAGTTTTATTAACTGACTGTTTTAAGTTTTCTTCTTTTTCTGCCTGTAACGTGTCGCCATCGGCAACATATTCCTTAGAATTGCCCAAAATCAATTGAATGGCTTTAGATCCCATAATATCGGAACTAACAATTTTAGCTATTGAATTTTTTGGAAGATGAATACTATTATCCAAAAGCATTGTTACCACCACTCCTTTAGATAAATCGGGAGAAAGTGTTATATTGCTCACTACCCCTACTTTGTAACCATTAATAATAAGCGGATTGGCATCAACCAAACCATCAACATCGCTATAAATGGCATAAAATTTATTTTGAGATGCAAAAAAATTTTTACCCTTTAAATAGTTAAAACCATAAATGAAACAAGCAAATGCAACTACCGTTGCGATACCTATTTTAACCTCTTTTGATAATTCCACGCGTAGGATAATTTTAATGAAAGGGCAAATTTAATGATTTATTGGAATTATTTAAGAGGAATTCTTTTCCCGTTTTTTGTAGCTATCACAAAAGCATCTTTAAAACCTTTTCGGCGCATCTCATCTTTATATATGATAGCTTTTTTTACTTCTGTAAATTCTCCTGCCGTATATTTATAAAACTTACCATCCATATAACTACCAACCTTTTCAATGCCTTCAAAAACGTGAGCATCAAGAGGTATTTCTTTGTCTGACGAAGTAATTTGCACTTTGTAATAAAGGATTGATGATTCCGTAACCGAAATGCTGTCTTTTTGAATTGGTGTTTTTATTGTTTGTTGAGTTTGTACAGTTGGTTTTTCTGCCTTATGAGTTGTTAATTGCTTCGTTTCTGTTTTTATCACCTTTTCCGTAACCACTGATGAATCTATTGGTTCAGACTCATCGTTTTTTTGTTCCTCTTTTACAATTTCACCTTTCTTTTTGTTTTTATTTTCCTCCTCTGAAGAGGTTGTTTTATTTTGTTTAATTGCAGCAGAATCTTCCTGAGTTAACTTATAAGGCCCTTGCTTCTCAAAATGATCATCGTATTTTCTTGAAACACCTTCTATATCATCCTTATATTCACGAAAAGCTCTGAACAAGCCCGATGCTATATAGTTTTGTCCTTTATCGGAACCCAAAAAATGCTCTTCTTCCGGATTGGTAAGATAGCCAATTTCAGTTAGCACGCTTGGCATATAAGTACGCCACAATACCCATAAGCTGGCACGTTTAACACCTCTGTCGCATCGTCCGGTTTTTTGACAATATTGTTTTTGGATTTTTGTTGCAAAGCTTAAACTATGATCCAGATAGGTATCAGCAAACATGCTCATTATAATATAGGACTCGTCCGAATTAGGATCAAAGCCTTCATATTTTTCCACGTAATTGTCCTCCAATAATATAGCGGAGTTTTCGCGCTTGGCAATGTTCAAATTGCCTTGCTCATTTTTAACACCCATAACAAAGGTTTCTACGCCATTAACGTTTTCGCGACATACATCTCGTTTTAATTTTTTATCTCTTACACAGGCTGAATTACAATGTATAGAAATGAATAAATCTGCTTTGGCTCTGTTAGCAATGGCCGCTCTTTCCTGCAATTCAATAAAAACATCAGTGCTGCGTGTGTAAATAACTTTTACATCTTTAAAATTGGTTTCGATAAAATTTCCAAGCTTTAAAGCAACTGCTAAAGCAACATCTTTTTCAAGATGCGTTTTTCCATGACATCCGGGATCTTTGCCTCCATGCCCGGCATCTATAACTATTACTTTTACTCCAAATGGAATAATTTTTGAAGAAAACGAAGAGCCTATGAATAATACAAGCAATGAAAGGAAAAGTATATTAATTCTTTTCATCAATAACTATTTTGAGTGATTAATCAATTGTAAAAAATATTTATAACACTTGTATAACAAAAACTGTTGTTATCAATCTGCTTTTTTTTATTTAGTTTTGAGCCTTTAAAGGCTTATTTCATTACACAAAAATAGTTGTTAAAGTTGCATACCTCTTTCATTAAAAAATATTTTTTCCCTGCTTGTTTGTTAATAACTGCAATCAATAGTTCTTATGCCTTTAAAACCGGAACTAATAATGCGTTTGTAATCAGATACGTAAAGGATACGATAGTACGCAAAGATTCAGTAGTAAAGCCCCCACCTCCTAAAAAATCATTTATTGACGAAAAGGTGACTTATAGTGCCGATGATTCGATGATTATTGATAAGGAAAGCAAAAAGGCCTATTTATATAACCATGCAGTTGTGGTATATGGCGACATGAAGCTTACGGCAGGATATATTGAGATAGACTTTGGGAAAAATATGATTTATTCAAAGGGTATTAAGGATAGCTTGGGAAAGATTGTTCAAAGACCCGTTTCGGAACAGGCCGGGGAAAAATTTACAGCGGGAGAAATTACTTATAACTTTAAGACAAAGAAAGGCAAGATAAAAGACGTTGTTACCCAACAAGGAGAAGGTTACATACATGGTGGAGGTATTAAAAAAGACAGTACCAACATGTTTAATGTAGCACATGGCAAATACACCACTTGTAATTTAGATCATCCGCATTTTTATATTGGAGCAAAAAAAATAAAAGTAATACCCGAAGACAAAATAATTACTGGCCCTGCTCAGCTTGTTATTATGGATGTTCCAACACCATTAGCCATTCCGTTTGGTTTTTTTCCTAATAAAAAAGGGCCGGGCCTCAGGAATAATAATTCCTACATATGGTAACTCTACAACTATGGGATATAATTTACAAAACGGAGGGTATTATTTTGGAAACAACGAACATGTAGATTTGGCATTAACAGGAAATGGATACACCAACGGAAGTTATGGATTAATGGCACTAAGTAATTATAAACTACGATATCAATACAATGGAGTTGTTAATTTAAAATACTATTATAACATTAATGGAAACCCTCTGTTTAGCACAACTACCAGAGGATCTAACTATTCTATTGTATGGAGGCACACACAAGATACAAAGTCGCACCCGGGAAGTAGCTTTTCCGCTAATGTAAATATGGCATCAGCATTAAACAATAAATATAACGGTGATGTAGCAAGTGGTCAATATAACACCAATACACTTCAGTCAAATGTATCGTATTCAAAAAGACTGGGAAGCAATTTTAATTTTTCGGCTAATGTCATGCAAAGCCAAAACAATATTATTCAACAAACGAATTACGACTTGCCTAATTTGGCATTAACAATGAATAGAATATATCCTTTTAAGAACGATAAACGACTTGGCGCCCATTGGTATGATAAAATAGGAATAAGTGCCACCGCCAATGCGAAAAACACATTGACAAGAAAAGATACGACATTTAGTTATAAAGTAAAAGTACCATCCACCTCCGAAACAGTAAATGATTCTATAACCAAAACAAAAGACTCATTAATGTCGAAATTTAAAAATGGAGTTCAATTAAATATTCCAATAAGCACCTCCCTCAATTTATTTAAATATGTTATAGTAAATCCGGCTATTAATACCAGTACATTTTTATATCCAACTACAACACAGGAAAGTTATAATGCAGCAAAAAAGGTCATTCAAACAGAAATAGTTAATAAGCCTGGAATTGCAGCCCAATATAGCTTTTCTACTGGTTTCAAAACATTGTTGTACGGAAATTACCTGTTTAGATCAAGGCGATTAAAACAAATACGTCATGTTATAACTCCTGCCATTAACCTTTCTTACACGCCCGATTTCAGTGAAAGTCAATATGGATATTACAAAAAAGTGCAGGATTCAATGGGAATACCTCACCAATATTCCATGTTTCAAAATGGAATTTTCGGAGGTCCGTCTAATGGCGAGCAAAGCCTTATTGGCTATAGTTTGAATAATACATTAGAGGCTAAGGTAAAAAAACAAAGCGACACAGGTTCTGTAACTAAAAAAGTAGTACTTATACAAGCACTCACAATTTCAGGTAATTACAATGCCGCAGCAAAATTAAACAAATGGTCCCCTATAAGCATAGCCGGACGTACGCAACTGTTTAAACTACTTAATGTAAATGGTAGTGCAACTCTTAATCCATATCAAATTAATGGTGAGGGACAACAAATTCAAAAATTTGAATGGGCGAATAATAAAATAGGACGATTAACAGCCGCAAATCTGGCATTGAGTGCCAGTTTTAGAAGCAAAAAGAAAACAAAGCCAAAAACAACTAATTCCCTTGCTCAATCGGACGAACTGGATTATATAAGAACTCACCCTAATGCATATGTAGATTTTAATATACCATGGATATTAAATGTTTCTTACAATTTTAGTTATTCCAATCCAGGGTCTTTAGCCCAAAAAAATCTAACTCAAGCCATTTCATTTAATGGTAGCTTAACAGTAACAAAAAAATGGAACATTAGTATGACTTCGGGTATCGATTTAAAAACAAACAAACCAAGCACCACTTCCATGAGTATCAGCCGCGATTTACATTGCTGGCAAATGCTTTTTACATGGGTACCTTTTGGATTACGACAAAGTTATATGCTTACTTTAAATGTTAAATCATCTCTTCTTCAGGACTTAAGAATACAACGAAAAGGTAACTGGCAGGATTATCAGCATTAACATATAAAGTTGCGTGAACAAAATTGGGAATATATAGAAATACGGCTGTTTTTAAAGCAAAATAATTTATTCTGCTTCCCCTTGATGTGGAAAAACATATTTTAGTTCGGGAATTGTAATAATTTTTCCATCTCTGTCTTTCGCTTTAATATTTTTAAAAAACAAAATTGTTTTATTATCTCGTCTTTCTATCAATTGCTGCATTTCATTGTTTAAGGTTGATCCTACAGTACTTGTTTTATAAAATATGCCCTTAATGGTAACAAATAGTTGAAATTCCAGAACGCATGTGTCCATTATATTGCCGTAATAATCCATGCCAATCAACCGATAATTTACATCATCAAAAATAATTCTTGCCAATTGCCCCTTCTTTTGAACTTTTATTGTTCCTTTTTTTACAGGGGCTTTTTGCTGGGCATAAATGCTATTGTTTAACGAAAAACAAAGTATTACAGAAAAAATAAGTTTTATCATTTTTTTAATAAATCACGTATTTCGGTTAAAAGCTGCTCCTGAGCAGATGGAGGAGCTTTGATAGTTGCTTTTATTTTTGCAGCATTCATTCCTTTAATAAAGGCAAATAAAACGACAGAAATAACAATGAAATTAATTACGGCAGAAAGAAACATACCATATTTAACCGTTCCGAACACCGTTAGGTCATTCAGATGTTTCAATTTGGCTTCACTTAATGCGGGTTGCAATATTAAAGGCGTTATTACATCTTGAATAAAAGAAGTAACAATGTTACTAAAAGCACCTCCAATGATAACACCTATAGCCATATCAATGACATTACCACGCATGGCAAATGTTTTAAACTCAGATAATAATCCCATGATTTTATTATTATAAAAAATGCGCTTCCACTATTAAGAGAAGCGCATTTTAAAATTTAATATGTTTATTTAATTTCTTTACTTGTTATTTAATTTAGCTTTTAAACCATCGTCAATAGCCGATAAAAACTCTTCGGTATATAAATAATGTTCGCCGTGTTTTACATCGTTGCCATGAATACAAACTGCTAAGTCTTTTGTCATTTTACCCGATTCAACGGTTTCGATACATACTTGCTTCCAAGTGCATGACAGAAATTAATTAAGTCATCGTTTTTATCAATCTTACCACGGAACTCCAAACCTCTTGTCCACGCAAAAATAGAGGCTATAGGGTTAGAAGATGTTGGTTTCCCTTCCTGATGAAGTCGGTAGTGGCGTGTAATAGTGCCATGAGCAGCTTCTGCCTCCATAATTTTTCCATCCGGAGTAATCAAAACCGATGTCATCAAACCTAAAGAACCATAGCCTTGTGCAACAGTATCCGACTGCACATCGCCATCATAATTTTTACAAGCCCACACAATATTACCGTGCATTTTTAATACCGAAGCGACCATGTCATCTATCAAACGGTGTTCGTAAGTAATGCCGAGTGCTTCAAATTTTTTTTGAAATTTTTCAATATATATTTCTTCGAAAATATCTTTGAAACGTCCATCATATTTTTTAAGAATGGTATTTTTTGTAGAGAGATACAATGGCCATTTTTTTTGTAAGGCTCTATTGAAACATGATTTAGCAAAACCTCTGATACTCTCGTCAGTATTATACATGGCCATACCTACACCATCTCCTCTAAAATTAAACACTTTATAGGTTTCAGGAGATCCCGCTATCATCAGGAGTAAAAGTAATTGTTAATGTTCCTTTTCCTTTGGTCAAAAAATTGGTTGCAGAATATTGGTCTCCAAAGGCATGGCGGCCAATACAAATTGGTGCTGTCCAGTTTGGAACTAAACGAGGAACATTTTTACAAATAATGGGTTCACGAAAAACCGTACCGTCTAATATATTACGGATAGTGCCGTTTGGCGATTTCCACATTTGCTTTAAGTTAAATTCCTTAACACGATTTTCGTCAGGAGTAATGGTAGCACACTTTATACCAACACGGAATTTTTTAATAGCTTCAGCCGCATCTATCGTTACCTGATCATTCGTTGCTTCACGGTGTTCAATACCTAAGTCAAAATATTTAATATCCAAATCAAGATAAGGTATTATTAATTTATCTTTAATGAACTTCCATATGATGCGAGTCATTTCGTCGCCATCCAGCTCAACAACAGAACCTGTAACTTTTATTTTATCCATAATCTATTAAAGTTTGGGAATTCTTAGGTTAATTGAAATTTGTCATTGCAAATATAATATTAAGATTGAAATAAAAAATTTTAAGAATACATAAATCACTTATGGCTATTGATGAATTACCGCTTTTATGTTTTATTAACAAATTCAGGGCTGATGCAACTTAACATACTTTGTGTATCCTTTCATTAGGGCGGCATAAAATAAATCGCCCTGTATTAAATACCCTTTCCCTGAAAAATGTACCCAATCTTTAGCTGCAAGTTTTGCCGAATACCACTTTGACATTGAGCCATAGCCTCCCATTATTTCATATAAATCCCAATACGGCAAATTGTGTTTCAGGCAATAATTAACAACTTCCAATCGCGCTTTTTTCATATCTGGATTTTTGATTTTGCCTCTTTTTGTTTTTCGATAGGAGTCTGGTGGCGTTGTAAACAACACACAGGCTTTAGGATTAACAGCTTTGATGTTTGTAATTAACGTATCTATACTATGACGAAAAGTAGCAGGATTAAAACCCGAATTAAATGCGTCATTAGTTCCTAAAGAAATAATCACCAAATCAGGATTTAAGTAAGGCATTTGTTCTATAAAATATTTTGACATATTATAGTGTTTAAACTCTGCGCCATTTGCTCCAATCATGTTATACAACACTCCTGCTGAATCATTTTCAAGAAGAATTCCATAAATGCGAGTGCCTTTTTTTGTTGTAGAATCGTGGTTTTCACTTTTAAGAATAACTTGTCGTACAGGATGTTCAAACGTGGCTTTTGAAATAAAGGGACTTATATTGATATTGGCTGAATTAAAAATAACTTTTTCACAATTGCTTTCATCACAAATAGTCAAATCGTAATTGTCTTTTCCCTTGTCGTGAAATAACGAAAACTTTGTAAAAGCGTATCCTAAGCCGGGTTGATCTTTTACCATTATATTAATTTGAGCAGATGTATCAGCAGTTTCGATCGTAAACCCACAAATGCCTATCGGTAAATGTTTTGTGAGAATTGAATTGCGTTTTGCTTCCCAAACTTTGTTAGTTGTGGTTTTATAAGAACTGGGTTCATTACTTTTTGCTACTCGATAAGGAAAAATTAATCCCCGACCGGCATTACCAAATTGTAATTGTATTTTTTGACGTATAGCACCCGAAAAAACATCTGCCTGTAGATGCGAATCGCCTATGTGTACTATAGATACTCGTTGTTTTTCGTGTTTTTCTAAACTGTATAATTTTTCGTAAAACGCTTGCAAAGTGCTGCTACTATCGTTTTGAATTGTATTGATGTTTCTTTTTATGAACTTAAGCTTGGCATATGCAGATTGGTCAAGCGTTTGAGCAACGATCAAATTACTGAAATTAAAACAAATGCAGGAAATAATTACAATTTTAACTTTGGCCAACATTTATTTTTTTATTACCAATGAAATTAATTGACTGGTTTTACAGATTGTGTTTTGCTGTAATAATTATTATACTCACTCAATAACTTTTCATATAACATTTTTCCGATTTTATGAGCACCTTTAAAATTAAAATGGGTATAATCCTTATTTGCATAGGCCGTATCACCTTCCACCCATTTTACCATTGAACCATTTCCACCCATAGCTTCATATAAATTCCAAAATGCAATTTGATTGTTTTTCGCCATTCGTTTTTGAGTTTCAACCATAAGCAATACACTTGGGTCTGTTTGAAAAACGCCATCCTTTTTATAACTCTTATCTCCCACACTTATCAACAATATACTAGTATTTGGGAAACTTTCTTTAATATGTTTTATCACATTGCTCATTCCACGTTCATACCACGAAAAGTCCGTCATTGTTGGATTTAAGGCATTTAAGCCATATCCAAGTATTATCAAATCGTATTTTAAACATTGGTGAGTACCTGCATAAACCTCTTTTGTGACTTTAGATATGGGGATTCCGGAATTACCTCTGAATGAAAAATTATCAACAAACACACCATAATTACTTTCAAAGCTAAACCCAAAAATATCGATAGGAGATGTGCATTGAAATTGAGCATGTATTGATATGGTGTCTCTGCAGGCGTCCAAAAACAATTGGTTTACCTTTTCCGTACCTGTTAGTTTGTATTTTCTACCATTAATAATTACATTGTTATTACCGGTACTTTTACCATAAAGCAATTTCATTTCATAAAACTTGTTAAGATGAGTTTTATTAATAGCATTGTATTTTACCCATGTGGGAGAAGCATTGGTGGTATCAATTATTTCAACAGTGTCAGGAGAAAATCCATAACCTGAAATACCAAGAGAAAGCTTTGGAGGAACTTCACTCAACAAGTTATATGTAGTCCAGCCGGAAAATGAATGTTTAATACTTGTTCTGAAACCTGCAACAACAGAAGTAATAGGAACAAAGCCAACACCATTCCCCCCAAACATATCCTGCATATAACTTCTCAAGTCCTGAGTAATTAAATCCCCTTCTATCATAGAATCGCCAAAATAAGCGATCCGGGTTTTGTGTTTACGTTCCTGAGAAGCTCTTAATGCTTGAAAAAAATGTGCCAGTGAGGAGGATGTATCTGATACAAAATCAACAATATCAGCAGCTTCAGAACTACCTGAAGCATATATTACATGATGCTTTGCAAGAATGGAATCAGTAATTACAGCATGAGGTAAAGGAACATTTTTCACAGCTCCTTTCAATATTATTTCCGAAAAAAGGTCTACTTTTTTGGTTTTATATCCAAACAAATCAAACGTTACATTGAAAAGTGATATAAATGCCAACAAAACAACAGTTATAAGTAAAATAAAAAGAGGCTGAGCTGGTGCGCTTTTTTCTTTCATCTGAAAATACCTTTTAGTTGCCAGATGTACTATACAACATACCTTGCTTTTGTTTAATGATATAAAAACTATTTTACTTCAATCAGTTCTACATCAAATGTTAATTCGGCTTTTTGAGGTATCATCGGTAGCCTTCCTGCTTCACCGTATGCTAAGTTATAAGGTATTACCAATCTTAATTTATCACCAACGTTCATTAGTGCTATGCCTTCTTCCCAGCCCGGAATTACCATTCCTTGTCCTAAAGGGAATTCAATGGGTTCACCACGTTCTACCGAAGAATCAAATATTTTACCATCAGCCAAATAGCCTGTATAATGCACTTTTACGGTTTTTCCATTTTCTGCTTTTACCGCGCTTCCGGTTCTTTTTACTTCATAATATTGTAATCCTGAAGTTGTTTTTTTTAATTCCAGTCCTTTTATGTCATAAGGTAAAAGTTGAACAGGCTTTTGCACATCAACCATTTCCACATCAAAAATCAAATCAGATTTCGCAGGTATTACTGGCGGTCGTCCATTTTCACCATAAGCCAATTGATAAGGAATGATAAATTTCGCCTTTTCTCCTTTGTGCAATAGTGCCAATCCTTCATCCCAACCTTTTATCACCTGCCCCTTCCCTACTGTTAACGCTATTGGCTGCCCTCGTTCAATTGAAGAGTCGAACATTTTCCCATCTTTAAAATAACCGCTGTAATGCACTTTTACTTTACTTCCCGATTCCACTTTTTGTCCCTCATGATTTGCTGAAAGTATAATGTATTTTAGTCCGCTTGGGGTGGTTAACGTATCTTTTCCTTTTACATCCCAAGGTCTTACCCCTTCAATTACATCTAATAATTCAACATCAAAAATGAGTGTAGAGTTTGCCGGTATGGAACCCATTGCTTGTGCCCCATACCCCAGTTCCGGACCAAACTTAATAGTAGCTTTATCACCTACCTGTAGTAATAAAAACGCTTCATCCCAACCTTTAATAACTTGTCCGGCTCCCAATTTAAAAGAGAATGGTTGTCCATGTTTTTTTGAGCTGTCAAATACGGTATCGTTGAGTAGTTTACCTGTATAATGTACAACTACTTTATCTCCAATTTGCGGTTTTTTACCGTTTCCTTTTTCTGTAATAGTATATTCCAAGCCTGATGCTGTTTTCATGGTAATTGGCTGTTTTTTATCTTTTGTTTTATTGTTTGTCTTTTGTGCATTCACCATTATCGGCATACATGCAAACATCAGTATTAAAATTTTTTTCATACGTTAATTTATTGTTTGTTTATTTCGTACAAAATCCATTGCCTATAATTGATAATTATTAAAGGTAATGGATTTTAATTTTTAAAATACTGATTTCTTCCTTATTTGGAAGGAGAATAATCTACAAATTCCACGTCAAATACTAATGTGGCATAGGGCTCCATCATCCCTTGTCCATTACCATAAGCTATTTCAGAGGGTATTATCATTTTAGCTTTACTTCCCGGCTTCATCATTTTAAGCCCTTCGTTCATTCCCGGAATCAATTTTCCGATAACAAATTCAACCGGACCATAAGGTTTTCTTTGTTCATTGTAAACACCTGCTTGTTTTGCAGTTTCTTCATCACTGGTATCAAAAACTTCTCCATTAATAAATCTCCCGGTATAGCTCACACGTATTGCTTCTCCATCCTGTGGTGTTTTTCCTTTGCCTTTAAATGTTTCAATAAAATACAAGCCGCTTTTTGTTGGTTTTGCTTTAATACTATTTTCTTCTAAGTATTTTGCCAAAATTTTAGGCTCTTCATTTTTTCTCATTTCCATCACCACCTTATACTCTTCCATTTGTTTAGCTTGTTCTTTTTGAACTTCTTCTTTGGTAAGTATAGTATCAATTTTAAAATTTAATGTAAGCATGGTTCCCTTTTCAACAAATGGAGGAATTTGCTCGGCAGGAAGGTTTTTATTAAAAATTGAGTCGGCACTGATAACAAAACTGGCACTATCGCCTGAAGCCATCATCGCAAGTGCTTTCATAAACTGATTTCCAAATGTAGATTTGGAATATTGAAAACCAAATGAACCTGGTGCAAATTTCTTTGAATCGAAGGTAATAGAATCTTTACTGTTTTTACAAATCATTGATAACTTAAGCATATCGCCTTCTTGTGAAGCTTTTTTACCTTGTTCATTGTGTTTATAAAATTTATAATAAAGCCCTTCTTCCTTACTTTCATAATCAGGGTAAGGAGATTTATTACAAGCACCAACCACCAGCACTCCGCTTAATACAAAGAAAGCGGCTTTTTTTGATAACAACTTTTTCATTTTTAATTGTATTTAATTTTTATTGTTTTGATTATTGTTTATACTGTTATGCTTTACAAGGTTAACCAGCTCCACTTCATAAATAACTGTAGTAAATGGAGGAATAATATTTGTAGATGACCCCATTTTTCCAAAAGCAAGCTGCGAAGGTATAATAAATTTTGTTTTTGCCCCTTCATTCATTAAAATTAATGTCTTTTCTAAACCTTTAATTACCTGACCTTCTTGTCCGAAAACAAAGTGTAAAGGAGGTCGTCCATAAGTTGATTCAAATTGAACACCATTTAAAAAACATCCTTTGTAATGAATATAAACCTCGTCACCACGCTTAACAAAATCACCACCGCCTTGTTTTATCGGAAAATAATAAAGTTCACTATCAATAGAAAAATATTGGTTGGAACAGGTATCTAAAAAAAGCTCCAGCTTTTTTTTCTCATTAACTTCTTTTTTATCAACTACTAGTTGATAATTGTTCAACATTTTCAAATATTCATTTTTACTTAATATTTTATAAAGAAAAACAGTCATCTTAACATCCCCTCCTTGTTTTAAAAACAAAGGAAGAGGTCTTTTAAAAAACTTTTTGAATAAGGAATCAGCACTTACAATAAATGAATACGCATCCCCTTCATTCATTTTATTTATAACTTCTTCAAAACTGCCCTTAAAGGAGCTTTTATCAATTGGTAAAATTACCATTCCGGTTTCATTGTAGGAATAGGTATCTAAAAAAACTGAATCTTTAATAGTTTTATAGGTGATAGCCAGTTGCAGATAATCGCCTGAAGCAGGTTTGATAAGCCCCTCGCCCAATGATATTATTTTGTAATGTAATCCTGAATTGGTAGACGAATAACCTTTAAAATCTGAACTTTCATTACATGATATATAAAACAGAAATAAAACAGAAACGCAAATAATAACTTTAAATAATGACTTGTTTCTGTTTTTCATTTCAAGGACTTTTTAAGTAAACAAAATTGTTATTAAAATGCGTTTTAAATTAAGCTAAAATACAATGTTATCAACTTATTAGTGTTAATCCATTGATACATTAAAATGTTAGCCACACGCTGTCATCTTTAAAAATATCATCTTTGGCAATAAAATATCAATATATTTGCGCAAAAAAAATTGAGAATATGCAAACCATTATTGAAGCGGCTTGGGATAACCGAGAACTATTAAAAGATGAAAAAACTATTAAAACCATTCGTGAAGTAATTGAAATGCTTGATAAAGGCAAACTACGTGTTGCTCAACCTGAAGGAAATGAATGGAAGGTGAATGAATGGGTAAAAAAAGCGGTGATTCTATATTTTCCGATTCAACAAATGAAAACCATGGAAACCGGTATTTTTGAGTATCATGATAAAATGGAATTAAAAAGAAATTATGCCGAACTGGGCGTAAGAGTTGTGCCTAATGCTGTTGCCCGTTATGGAGCATATTTGGCTAAAGGTGTTATTATGATGCCAAGCTATGTGAATATAGGTGCTTATGTGGATAGCGGAACGATGGTTGACACATGGGCAACTGTTGGCTCATGCGCACAAATTGGCAAAGACGTCCATTTGAGCGGTGGAGTTGGTATTGGTGGAGTATTGGAACCTGTTCAAGCTGCTCCTGTGATTATAGAAGACGGATGTTTTGTTGGATCAAGATGTATAGTAGTGGAAGGTGTACATGTTCAAAAAGAAGTGGTGCTTGGTGCTAATGTGGTACTTACCAAATCAACAAAAATTATTGATGTAACAGGTAGCAAACCTATAGAATACAAAGGAATAGTTCCAGCACGTTCTGTTGTAATACCAGGTACATATACCAAACAATTTCCTGCCGGAGAATATCAAGTGCCTTGTGCTTTAATTATTGGGCAACGTAAAGAAAGTACAGATTTAAAAACCTCATTGAATAATGCGTTAAGAGAGTATGATGTGGCAGTATAAATTGAAAAGTTAAAAGTTGGGAAGAAGGGAATGATTTATTATTAACAAATAGGAATGAATATAGCATTTGATGCCAAGAGAGCATACTTAAACAACAGTGGATTAGGAAGTTATTCGCGTACACTTATAAAATCACTTAATACCTATTATCCTAAAAATAATTATACATTATTTACAACTAAAGTTGCTGAGAGTGATTTTCAAAAATACATAGCCTCACAAAAAAATATTACCGTTAGCCAACCCGAAAGTTTTATTGATAAAAAAATTCGCGCTCGTTGGCGTTCGTATGGTATTACCGAACAACTTGAAAAAAACAAAGTGGAGGTGTATCATGGGTTGAGCAATGAATTACCTTTCAATATAAAAAACTTTAAAGGCAAGAAAATTGTAACTGTTCATGACTTAATATTTTTGCGCCAGCCAAATTTATATCCTTTTATAGACGGAAAAATTTACAACAAAAAATTTCGCCACGCATGCGACATTGCCGATACAATTATTGCGATAAGTGAAGAAACCAAGGCTGATATTGAAAAATATTATTTTATTCCTTCCGATAAAATTAAAGTGATTTATCAAAGTTGTGATGAATTGTACTATCAAGCCATTTCGCAAGAACAAATAAATGCCGTAAAAGAAAAATATAAATTGCCTTCTGATTTTCTTTTTTATGTAGGAACCATTGAAGAAAGAAAAAACTTGCTCACCATTGTTAAAGCATTAAAAAAAGTAAAAGATATTCCTTTGGTTGTGGCAGGCAGAAAAACCGCCTATTTTAAAACCATAATGAAATATTTACAAGAAAATGGATTAAAAGATCGCGTTATATTTTTGAATAGTGTTAATGGCTGCGATTTACCAGCGATGTATCGTTTGGCAAAGGTTTTTATTTTACCATCAGTATTAGAAGGTTTTGGTATTCCAATCATTGAAGCACTAACCAGTAAAACCCCTACAATAACAACACGAGGAGGTTGCTTTCCTGAGGCAGGTGGGCCGGATACCATTTATGTTAACCCGGGAGATGAAAATGAACTTGCAGAACAAATTAATTTTCTGTTGAACTCAGAAAGTACTTGCCAACAAATAGCTGCAAAGGGATTTGAATATGCACAGCGCTTCCATCCTGAAAAAATCACAAAACAATTAATGGAATTATATTCGGCATAAATTGATCGTCAGTTTTAATCAAAATGCCTCCTTATAATTTATCGTCAATGTGCTATTGAGAGCACTTACGATTTAAAATTGAGCAAAAAGCATCGTTTGATCTTGAGTGTTATTTTTATAAACACAACGTTAATAAAAAGTCTTTCCCGGTTCAGCATAAATTACCTAATTTCGGAGCTGTTAAACATATTTATAATTTATTGTTATGGAACTAAAAACAACAGACTTATGCGATGCACACCCTGCTAAAGTTCAGGTGGCAGAACCTATAGGATTTAATGATTACGGCGGAAAAAAATGTTTCTCCGGACAAATCGTAACCTTAAAATGTTTTGAAGCCAATCCATTAGTTCGTAAAACTTTGGAACAAAACGGCGAAGGCAAAGTACTGGTTGTTGATGGAGGAGCTTCTATGCGTTGCGCTATGCTCGGTGATATGCTTGGCGAAGAAGCGGTTAAAAACAAATGGAGTGGAGTGATCGTTTATGGCTGTGTGAGAGATTCTGCAGATTTAGCCAAACTGAATGTGGGAGTTAAAGCGCTGAATACACATCCTATGAAAAGCGCCAGAACTATGGAAGGACAAGAAAACGTAATTGTACGCTTTGCAGGTGTTAACTTTACCCCCGGAGAATTTGTTTATTGCGATGAAGACGGCATTATTGTATCAAAAGAACTTTTGACCTTGTAAAACAACATAGATTTAATTCTCTTTTTGATGCAAAATCCTTTATTTGAAGAAGAAATAAAAAATACGATAGAAGCGCTTCGTAAAGGAGGTTGCATTTTATATCCTACGGATACTGTATGGGGACTCGGTTGCGATGCACGCAACAAAGAAGCTGTAAGTAAGCTCTTTAAAATAAAACAACGGGTGGAGTATAAAAGTATGGTAGTGTTGGTTTGTGACGAAACCATGCTAACCCGTTATGTAAAAGAGGTACCACCCATTGCCTGGGAATTGATTGATGCGGCTGAAGAACCGCTTACCATTATTTATCCGGATGGAAGAATGCTTGCCGACAACCTTATTGCAGCCGATGATAGTGTGGGTATACGATTGGTAAAAGATGATTTTTGCAAGGCGTTGATTCGAAAATTCGGCAAACCTATTGTGTCTACATCAGCCAATATCAGTGGTGAACCTAGCCCTTCTTCATTTAAACAAATAAAACTGGATATACTTAACAATGTTGATTACATTGTTAATCTCAGGCAAAATGAAATAACAAATAGTAAACCTTCCACAATTATAAAAGTGGGTTTAAATGGAGAAATAAAAATTTTAAGAAAATAATGAAGAGCATCTTTAACCCCAATGATAATAACGAATTTATTGAACGTATTAACAAACTCACACCTCAATCAAAAGGCGTATGGGGAAAGATGAATGTGGCACAAATGTTTGTTCACCTCCAATTAATTTCGCAAATGGCATTGGGTGAAGTGAAATTTAAAAAAAGCATATTGGGTATATTCTTTGGAAGATTTGCAAAAAAAATATTTATCAACCATCAACCATTTCCAAAGAATTTAATGACCGATCCCAATCTAATAATTGTTGAAGAAAAAAAATTTGAAGAAGAAAAAAACAAGCTGATTTTATTGATAAAAAAATTTCAATCGCTACATTCTAATCAATTAAAAGACTCCGTTCATCCTATTTTTGGAAAGCTTACCTTTAAGGAATGGGATACCCTTCAGTGGAAACATGTTGACCATCACTTACGTCAATTTGGTGTTTAAAATCAATATACTCAATTTATATATTTGTGAATTTAAAATCAACTCTAACACATCCTGTATTTGAAGCCATTTCTCTATCATCGCAAGAGATGGGTATTTCTGCTTATGTTATTGGAGGATGGGTACGCGACATTATTTTAAAACGAGCTTGTAAAGATATTGATATTGTTGCCGTTGGCAGTGGTATTGAGTTGGCTCAAAAAGTAGCAAAAAAACTTGGAGATAAGTATCATGTAGTTGTGCATAAAAATTTTGGTACTGCGCAAATAGCTTATGACGACTACAATATAGAATTTGTGGGTGCTCGTAAAGAATCGTACCGTTCGGAAAGCAGAAAACCAATTGTTGAAAACGGAACACTGCAAGACGATCAGTTTCGCAGAGATTTTACCATCAATGCAATGGCTATATCTCTAAACAAAGCTGATTACGGCACATTGCTCGATCCATTTAACGGGCTTGCCGATATGGATAAAAAAAATATTCAAACGCCTCTTGATCCCGACATTACCTATTCCGACGATCCATTGCGTATGATGCGTGCTATACGTTTCGCAACACAACTTAATTATACAATCGAAAAACATTCGCTGGAAAGCATCAGTAAAAATAAAGAACGAATAAAAATTATTTCTAAAGAACGTATTACTGATGAGCTGAATAAAATAATGCTCTCTCCCAATCCATCGGTTGGTTTTAAATTGCTTTTTGATACAGGGTTGCTACATTACATATTTCCGGAAGTAGCAAGGTTGCATGGTGTTGAAATACGTAATGGTAAAGGACATAAAGATAATTTTTATCACACGCTGGAAGTAGTTGACAACATTTGCAAAACCACTGATAATCTGTGGTTACGTTGGGCAGCGTTATTACATGACATTGCCAAACCACCAACCAAACGCTTTGAAGCAGGTCACGGCTGGACATTTCACGGACACGAGGATAAAGGTGCACGTATGGTTCCGAAAATTTTTACTGAATTGAAATTACCGTTGAACGAAAAAATGAAGTACGTTCAAAAGCTGGTATTACTTCATCTTCGCCCCATAGTACTTGCCAAAAATGAAATAACCGACAGTGCTATCAGGCGCTTGTTGTTTGAAGCAGGTGATGATATTGATGATTTGATGAAATTGTGCGAAGCCGATATCACTTCAAAAAATGAATATAAAGTACAGAAGTATTTGAACAACTTTGAACTAGTAAGGCAAAAGTTGAAAGACATTGAGGAGAAAGATAAGATAAGAAACTGGCAACCACCTATTAGCGGGGAAGAAATTATGAAAACCTTTAACATTCCGGCCGGACGAGAAGTAGGCATTATCAAAAATGCCATACGTGAGGCTATTTTAGATGGTTTAATTAAAAATGATTTTGATGAAGCGCATCGCTACATGATTGAAAAAGCAAGTACATTAGGATTAAAAGGTGTTAAATAATTGAAAAAAAGAATGATCGAATAGATTAAGAAATCAATACGCACAATTCAAAATAAAAAACTCAAAACTTCCAACATAAAGTTTTTGTATTTTTGCCGCTAATCAATCAAAAATAAATCCTTAAAAAAATTTCACAATGGCTGTTTATCGCTTTAGAGTTACCTTTGAAGACAATGATGAAGTGTACAGAGAAATAGATATTAAATCGGCTCAAACATTTCATGATTTCCATTCCGCAATTTTATCATCCATTGGATTTGAAGATAATTGCAATGCTTCTTTCTTTATAAGCGATGATATGTGGAGAAAAGGAGAAGAAATAGCATTGCAAATGCCTGTTGACGAAAGCAATAAAAAAATCGCAAAAAAAACGGCTCTGCCTGCCTATTTAATGAGTAAATGCAAAATGGCTGCATTAATTGACGACCCTCATCAAAAATTCATATACATACACGATACAGTATCACCTTGGGTATTTATGGTGGAATTAATTAAAATTGTTCCCGATGATGTTAAAGTAATGTATCCAAAATGTTTTAAAAGTGTTGGTGCAGCACCCAAAAAAGGAAAAGCTCCTGTTGTTATTCCCGACCTGCTGGATGACCTTGAAGATATTGACGAAACAGACCATCACGTTGATGACGAAGCCTACGTACATGCTGCTGAAGAAAGTGATTTGACCGAATTAAATGAAGAAGGTGAAGAATTAATTGAAAAAGAGGAAGAAGACGGCATAGATGAAGAAACCGAAGAAGAAGAAAATGAGTTTGGAGGATTTGGAGACGGGGTGGATTCTTTTGATGAAGATTAGTGTTATGTTAAATCCATTTTGTCAATTTGTTGGTCGTTCCGAACGCCTGTGCTGAGCTTGTCGAAGCATGATTCGGAATCTTGCAATACATCGATTCTGAAATAAATTCAAAATTACCGGCTGTGGCGCCGTTTTTTAATATTTAAATAACACCAGAAGCAAGAGAACACTTACACCGATGATTATAATTTTTGCATCACTTTCCGACGTTCAACTACTTAAATAGTAATGCTTACGAAAACCGTTATCGTAATTGTTGGTCCCACCGCTATAGGAAAAACTTCGATAAGCATTGCTATTGCAAAACAACTAAAATGTCCTGTTTTATCCGCCGATTCTCGTCAGTTTTTTAAAGAAATGAGTATTGGTACGGCAAAGCCTTCAATAGAAGAAATGCTTGGCGTTCCTCACTATTTTATCAATTCGCACAGCATTACCGATGAATACAATGTTGGAAAATTTGAAACTGAATCAATTGCATTGCTGGATGAGTTATTTAAAAGTACTGATTACGCAATAGTGGTTGGCGGTTCAGGATTATACATTGATGCGCTTTGCAAAGGCTTTGATGAATTACCCGAAGCAAACAAAGAGCTGAGAGAAAAAATAGATTTTATATTGCAATCAGAAGGTATTGAAGGATTGCAACGGCTTTTAAAAGAACTGGATCCAGAACATTATAAAAAGGTGGATTTACAAAACCCTCAACGCCTAAGCAGATCAATAGAAGTTAGCTTAGCAACAGGTAAACCATATTCTCAATTTCGCAAAGGAGAAAACAAAAAAAGGAATTTTAATATTATTAAAATAGGCTTAAACACTAAGCGAGAAACATTATACCATCGCATTAACCAACGTGTTGATGCGATGATTGATGCAGGTTTACTTGATGAAGTAAAATTGCTTATTCCTTACAAACACTTGAACGCATTGCAAACTGTAGGTTATAAAGAGCTATTTGATTATTTTGAAAACAAAACCGATTTACCAACAGCCATCAACCTTATTAAACAAAATACGCGACGCTTCGCAAAACGCCAATTAACCTGGTTTAAAAGAGATGAGGAAATAAACTGGTTTGAGCCAAATGAAGTAGAAAATATTTTAAAGTTTTTGTCCAAAAAAATTCCTGCGTCAAAAAACATTTAGAAGAAGTGAAAATACTCTTTCTTATAACTTTAATAAAAAAGGCTGCCTCGTAATTGAGACAGCCTTTTTTACAAACTCTTTAATTAATTCTAAAGATTTTATTTAGAATATGTGTATGTTGTTGTTACAACTTGTGTTTCTCCTGCAGCATGCAATGTAGCTGGATTAGTTGCGTAATCATAATAAGAAGGAAGTGTCGCTGTAGATACAAATGTTATTACAAATGAACTCGTACTAACAGTATATGTAGCATAAGATTGAGCCGTGACAGAACCATTATTTGCATTTACAGAACTAAAATTAGTACCACTTATTTTAGTTGCATCCAATATCGTATAAGTACCCCAACTTGAAACATTTCCATTTGGATCTGTGTTATAAATACTGCCTCCTGAATTATTATTAGAAGTAAATTGTTGCATAACGTTAGCCGACACAGTATTATTTACTGCTACAGTATGACCTAGCATCCCCGTATTTCCACCATTGTTTGATGTATAAGCTGTACCATTTCTTACATCAGTTACTGTATATGATACATATTTCCATGTGCCAACAATTAAAAGTTGGTTATCAACACTACCAGCACCGACACCTCCAACAGTAATAGTCATTGTTGAATTAGATACAACAGTATTACTTGGATCTTTAGCTGTCAAAGTAACTACATAAGTACCACCGTTATTGTAAGTGTGTGTAACAGTTGGAGTAGTTAATGGAATGTTTGATGATCCATCTCCAAAATCCCATGCAAATGAAGAAGCATTAGTTGAAGTTGAAATAAAAGTAACTACTTGACCTTTAAGTGGAGAAGTGGTTGAAGCTGTAAAACTTGCAGTTGGTCCACTAACTGTAATTGTAATTGGAGTTGCATCAGAAGGTTTTTTATCATTGCCTTTAGATACCAATAAATTTACTGTATATGATCCCGGTTTTTCGTAAACGTGTGTTACTGTTTTAGTAATTGCATTTGATTCTGTTCCATCACCAAAATCCCACGCTACCTTAGCATCATCTTTTGAAGTGTTAGTAAAAGTTACAGCTTGTCCAACTGCTACAGTTGTTTTATCAGCAGTAAAACTAGCTGAAGGTTTTTTACAAGATGCTGTAAACAGCATAGCCGAAGCCAATAAAGCAGAAGTTGCTTTTAAAAATTGTTTTTTCATTTTCTTGTTTTTTTAATTAAAAAATTAGTTAGTTAACATTTGGCGCCAAAGATATAACTTTTTCGACATAACAAACTGTTTTACTAAAAAAATAAGATTTCAATATATTAATGTTAATAATTTGAAACTAACTTATTGATAGCGGTCAATGTTTCTTTATTAACATTTACCAATGGTAAACGTAAGTGGGCTTTGCAAATACCAATAGCTTCCAATACGGCTTTAATACCGGCAGGATTACCATCAACAAAAAGTTTTTCAATGATATCAGATAATTTATAATGTAATTTTTGAGACGCTTTAACATTACCGTTCAATATTTGACGAACCAATTCTGATAAATCTTTTGGATAGGCATTAGCAACAACCGAAATAACACCGTCCGCTCCACACGCTACTAGGGGTAATGCCAATAAATCATCACCCGAAATCATTAAAAAATCTTTTGGTCGGTTTTTAATAATTTTCATGCACTGCTCCATGTTTCCTGAAGCTTCTTTTATTGCTATGATGTTTTTAAACTCTTTGGCTAAAGCCAATGTTGTTTCAGCAGCAATATTGGATCCCGTGCGCCCCGGTACATTATATAAAATAACTGGAACAGGACATGTTTGGGCAATTGCCTTGTAATGTTCGTAAATGCCACGTTGATTAGGTTTGTTGTAGTATGGCGATACAGATAAAATGGCATCTATACCTTTAAAATGTGCTTTATCTTTACAATAATCAAGTATGTCCTGTGTATTATTGCCTCCTAAGCCAAGAACTATCGGTAAACGTTTTTTTACAACTTCTACCACATGTGTTACAACTTTTTCTTTCTCCTCTTTACTCAGTGTTACCGATTCGCCTGTAGTTCCCAATACAACAATGTATTCAACTTTTCCCTTTATTAAATGTTCAACAAGTTTGGTTAATGAATTATAATCAACACTATAATCTTTATTAAAAGGTGTTACTATTGCAACTCCTGTCCCCCTGAATTTACTGTTCGTACTCATTTTCTGACTCTGCTTTTTGTATTCTAAATTATTAGATTATTAAATATATTTTTTATAAAATTTCAACGCCACTTCTTTAATCTTTCCTCCGTAGGGAGGATAAATCATAGAATTAAAATCAAACAATTTTGATTGATGCATAATTCCTCTCTCATGCGAAAAAGCTTTAAAACCATAAAATCCATGGGCATTACCCAAACCACTATTATTTACCCCTCCAAAAGGTAAATTGGGATTTGTATAATGTATTACAACATCATTCACACAAGCACCTCCCGAAGATGTGTTATTAACAATGTTATTAATGAATGTATTGTTTTCGCTAAATATATATAAAGCTAAAGGTTTGTCTTTTGCATTAACATAGTCCAAAACCTCATCAATATTTTTGTAAGTTAAAACAGGTAATACAGGTCCGAATATTTCTTCTTTCATTATTAATGACTCCTTTGAAACATTCGTTAACACTGTTGGATGAATGGTGTTATCTGCTTCATCAAACGTTCCTCCCACTTTCACCTGAGCACCACTTTTAACCGCATCATCAAATAAATTCTTAACTCTTTTAAAATTTCCTTCAGAAATAATTTTACAGTACTCATTCTTATTTAACGAACCATTCAATATATACTCCTTTTCAATGTTTTTACTTAATAAATCAACAAATTGATCTCTTTTGCTTTCATGAACAAAAACATAGTCAGGAGCAACACAGGTTTGACCGGAATTCGCAAACTTTCCCCACACAATTTTACTTGCTGCTTTACTGAGATTAGCATTTGAATCAATAATTACAGGAGACTTTCCGCCTAACTCTAATGTAACAGATGCTAAATGTTTTGACGCCGCAGCCATCACAACTTTTCCAACACTTGGACTTCCTGTAAAAAAGATATGGTTAAACGGAAGATCCAATAATTCAGTTGAAACGCTTGCATCCCCCTCCACCACGGCTATTTCATTTTCACTAAATGTTTCTTTAATAATTTTTGCAACAATTGCGGAGGTAGCCGGAGCCATTGATGGTGGCTTAAGAATGCTGCAATTTCCAGCAGCAATAGCCGATATTAATGGACCTATTATTAATTGAAATGGGAAATTCCATGGACCAATTATTAAACAAACACCCTTGGGTTCATACAACACTCGGCTGTCATTCATAAGTGTTAAAAAATTTGATGGTATCTTATGCGATTTAGACCAATTCGATAAATTTTTTATCGCAAAATCTATTTCACCATACATCAAATAAATTTCCCAAATACACGATTCAAAAGCCGGTTTTCTTAAATCTTTTATTAAAGCATCAACAACCTCACTTTCTCTTGAACTTATTGCTTTTTTAAGTTTTTCTAACTTTGCCTTACGAACATTAATAGACTCGGCTTTCACTTTAGGAAAGTTTAATTTTTGAGCCTCAAACAAAGTGTTTATTCTCTGTTTCATTTCTCCTGTTAGTGAAGACATATTAAAAGGATTTAAAGTAAAATTAAATAAGTGAGTGTAAATGTATAATTTATCCGCGACATAATAAAATACAATAAATTGGTATTTTATAAACTGTATGTCTTAGCAAAAAGCATTTGAATTTTCTTATAATAATCTATTTGTAACCTGTGTTATGTTCAGCATAAAATGTACATTGTCATGCTGAACTTGATTCAGCCATCTGTGTTGGAAGATTCCAAATCATTCTTCGACAAGCTCAGCACAAGCGTTCGGAATGGACTTCATACTACTAATATTGTTAGCGGTTTATTATTAATTTTCATGGCAAGTGTAACAAGCATAAAAAAACCGTTCTGAAATAGAACGGTTTTTTATTTACTATTTTATGTGTAAAATTAGTGAACGGCCTTAATGATTACACGTCTATTTTTAGCTCTATTAGCTGCTGTATTATTAGGTGCAGCAAATTTATCAGCGCCAAAACCGGTAACAGTAACTATTCGAGAAGCCGAAATTTTCTTTTTCTTCACAAAATAATCTTTAACAGCATTTGCCCTGCTTAGAGAAAGTATTTTATTGTATGCCTTAGAACCAATAATATCACAATATCCTTCGATAACGAATTGTAAATTCTTATATGTTTCTAAGATTTTAACAACGTCATCAAGAGGTTTATATGAATCTTTCGTAATCACATAACTATCAAATTTAAAATAGATTACACTCTCAAAATATTGCAATTCCTCTTCTTCTTCAAGTTGGTATTGAGCTACAGCTTTGGCTTTTTCAATTTCTATAGATTTCGCCTTTCGAGCAGAGTCTCTCTTTTCTAATTCATAAATATAATTAGACAATTTTATTGCTTCTTGTCCGGTATAAAAATGAATGGAATCACCTTTTAAATCCTGCAACAATGATTTATCTATTACGTTGGTAGAATCTTTCATTGCAAAATGTTTAGAACCTAAACTCCTTTCCAGTGCTGTATCTTGTTTCTCCAAATCATAAATCAAAGAGGAAAGTTTTAGGATTTCCTTATCAGTAAAAGCGTTTAAAGAGTCAGATGTTTGTGAAAAACAAGACAACGCAAAACTGAACATAAACAAAAACAAAAAGAATATATTTTTCATTTACTTTTTAATATTATATTAATTTAAATTTTATTTATTCAAATGTTCACGTAAATGTATTAAGGCATCCTCCTCTTCTTTACTTCTCTTATAATTAGAAGCCGGTTTAGGAGCCTCTGCTTTCATTTCCTCTTTTTTACATCTTCCTATTTTAAACACCATACCAACACTGTATTGTGTGTAATTAGTTCCTTGTCCCTTTAAATTTCTAATATCACGCTCAATAAATTTACCCCATTTTGCATCTGCTTGTATGTTAATTCCAACAACTTCGTTGATCCAGAAATTACATCCAATACCAGAATTTAAAGAACCGAATCGGTCCCGAGAAATATGTTGAAAAATTGGTGGCAACGTTGAACCAGTATAATAATGACCAGGGTTCGACAATGTTATATCATCATACAAAAATTCCGATAATCCAACACCCACTAACAAGTATGGATCAAACCATTTTTTTAATTTACTATCCTCAGCCAATAATACATTAAAATGGTATTTAATATTTCCATCAATTGCTCCAAAGTTGACAGGATGAAATCCTTGATCTGTTAAAACAGCTTGTAAGCCAAATCCCTTAAGAAAGTTTTTAGAACTAAAAGCAAATAATCTCTTCTCAACAGAAAATCTCAACGGAAAATAAACAGTTCTGCTTTCTCCATAATATTGAGTTTTAAAGTTAAAGTCAAAAGGTTTTTGACTTCCACCATTATTAACAGTTGAAAAACCTCCGTCCACAATCCATGGTGTTTTAAACAAATAGCCAAAAAACGAAGGTTTCGTGTCCTGTGCTTTTGAATAATTAGCAATGCCGATGCAAAATGAAAGAACCGTGAGGGCTAAGATGCTTTTGATTTTCATTAGTTTAATTTTATAAAAGTTTAACTTAAAATATATTCTAAAATGACCAAGTAATAATTATTTCGATTGCAAAACTAATATTTTTTTTAATAATAGAAAAAAAAAGAAGGTTTTTTAATTAAGATTTAATTATTTTAAATATTCACTTTCTACAAATAGTATTGGATGCTGTATAATTAATGAAGTTTAAAAAAGGTATTCACTTTATATTTCTTATAATTGCGCTATGTTTTATATATTGTTAAACTCATTTATTACTCTCCGCTGGATAGATATTATAGATATAATACTTGTCGCAGTATTGATTTATCAATTATATTATTTACTTAAAGGTACTGTTGCCATCAACATTTTAATTGGAATTTTACTATTTTATATACTTTGGCTGCTTGTAAAAATGTTGAATATGCAACTTTTCGGAAGCATATTAGGAAAGTTTATAGATGTAGGATTTATAGCATTGCTTATTGTATTTCAGCAGGAACTCAGAAGATTTTTATTGTTGATCGGCACCAGCGATTTATTTAAAAAAGGCAAGTTTAAAAAAGGACTGTTTGATTTTAACTGGCAAACAACAAATGAAAAAGGCTTAGATATAAACGCAATTGTAAAAGCTTGTGAATACATGAGTGAGACTAAAACAGGTGCTCTTATTGTTCTCACAACAAATAACGATTTGAAATTTTACGCGAATACCGGAGATATAATTGATGCGAAAGTATCGGTAAGAATTCTTGAAAGTATCTTTTATAAAAATTCTCCACTTCACGACGGTGCAGTTATCATATCACAAAATAAAATTACAGGAGCCAGATGTGTACTGCCCGTGACAGAACAAGAGAACTTCCCTTCCAATTTGGGAATGCGTCACAGAGCTGCGGTTGGAATCACAGAAAGTACAGACGCATTTGCTATCATCGTATCAGAACAAACAGGGGAGATTTCTTTTGCTAAAGAAGGGAAACTTCAAACTAATATTTCTCCTGAAGAACTGAGACGTGTACTTGAAAAAGAATTTAAGTAATTACAAGTTTGGAAATCGCATCTTGTAAGCCACTTGTACTTTTCCTTTGGAAATATCTTTTAATTTTCCTTGTATCAATCTTCTTCGTAAAGGGCTTATTTTGTCAGTAAACATTTTACCTTCTATATGGTCATATTCATGTTGAATAACCCTTGCAATAAGGCCATCATAGGACTCCTCATAATAGTTAAACTTTTCATCATAATATTGAATGCGTAAATTGGGTTTGCGCAACACGTCCTCTCTTATCTTAGGAATGCTCAAACAACCTTCATTAAACGCCCACTCCTCGCCTTCTTCTTCAATAATTTTTGCATTAATAAATACTCTTTTAAAATCGGCTAATTGTTGTCTTTGTTCCGGTGTAAATTCATCGTCTTCACTATCCTCGTCCATATTTGAAAATGGTTTTGTTTCAACAATAAATAAACGAATGGCTCTGCCCACCTGAGGTGCTGCCAAACCAACTCCTTGGGCCTTATGCATGGTTTCATACATATTGTTAATCAGTTCATCCAAACAAGGATATTCTTTATCAATCTCCACTCCCACCTTTCTTAAAACGGGGTCGCCGTAAGCAACAATCGGTAATATCATTCTGCTATTTATAAATTGTTATTAAATTCTTTTGCTTGCATATAACTCTGAAGAATAATGGTAGCACTTATTTCATCTACCAACTCTTTGTTTTGTCTCGCTTTTTTTCCTAAACCACCGTCAATCATTGTTTGAAAAGCCATTTTTGAAGTAAAACGTTCATCTATTCTATCTACTTTAATTTTAGGAAATGTGCGTTTTAAATGAACAACAAAAGGTTCTATAAAACGATCTGCATCTGAAGGGGTATTGTTTAAATGTTTTGGTTTACCCACTACAATACAATCCACCTCTTCTTTTGCAATGTATTTTTTTAAAAACTCAATCAATTCGCTCGAATGAACTGTTGTTAAACCATTTGCGATTATTTGCAAAGAATCAGTAACAGCTATTCCAACACGCTTAGTTCCGTAATCAATCGCCATTATCCTACCCATATTGCAAATTTAATAAAATATAAACCAATAATCATACTAATGAGCTGAGAGCAACTCTATTTCATATATCACTGAAGTGTGAGAAGGTATTTTACTGTCATCCCCCAACAATCCGTGCGCAATGTGTGAAGGTAATATAAACAAAGCCACATCACCTTCTCGCAATTTTTGAATACCTTCATGTAAGCCGCTCTCTATATTATCTTGTTCTACTAAAAATGTTTTTGTACCCAACAAATCAGAAGAATAACACAACGTTCCGTCTAACAATTTTACTTTATACTTTATAGTAGCTTCCATACCCGGTAATACAGCCTTGCCTTTCCCTTTTTTTAAAATCATGTATCGCAAACCTGTTCCTGTAGTTATTACATTCCATCCTTGAAATTTGACATATTGATCAATTTCATCACTCTCACGCTTCACGTACATTTTATTAGCTTCTGCTATTTTTTTCTTGAGTTCTTTTTGCGAAACAGGTTTTTCAGAAGGAATAGTTGTTTCATTTGTATTACCGCATGAATAAAACGTTACAATAAATACCATTATTGAAAAAAAATAATTAAACGATTGCTTGGGGTAAATGAATAACACCTTCACGTTATTAATCTTTATTAGGTAATAATGAAACAAGTTTAGTAATTGTATCATTCAATGATAGTTCACTAACACCACCGGCAGCATTGGCATGCCCACCTCCGCTAAAATAAGTTCTGGCAAACATATTCACATCAAATTTCCCTTTTGAACGAAACGACATTTTTACTTTACCATCGCGCTCTACAATAAACACTGCAAAATAAATTCCCTCGATGGAAAGTGCATAATTTACTAATCCTTCCGTATCTCCTTTTTTATAATTAAAACGAGTTAATTCCTCTGCATTTAAGCTAAAAAAGGCGGTACCATACTCTTTCAATACTACCAATTTTTCTACAAACGAATAACCTAATAAACGTAATTTATCCTCCGTATTATTATCATAAACACGATTATGTATTTCTGCATTTTCGGCTCCGGCTTCTATCAAATCGGCTATCACTCTGTGAGTTTTGGGACTTGTTGACGGGAAACGGAAGGAACCTGTATCTGTCATGATGCCCGTGTATAGACAGTTTGCTACATCCCTATTAATAAGATTTTTATCTCCCATCAGCACAATAAAATCATAAATTAGCTCACATGTAGAGGATGTTTTAATGGTGTGCAACATATAATCTGCAAAGTCTTCGGGTTGTAAATGATGGTCGATGATACATTTCTTGGCCTTTGATTTCCTCACTTCTTCTCCTAAAGCATCAATACGACTCAAGGCATTAAAGTCCAAACAAAAAATCAATTCCGCTTTTGAAACCGCTTCTTTAGCCAGATTGGGACTAACTGAAAAATCAATCACTTTATCATTTCCTTGCATCCAAAATAAAAACGATGGATAATCATTAGGAGTAATGACTGTTACGTTATGTTGTTTCTGAATGAGGTAATTATATAGTCCCAAAGAAGACCCCATTGCATCTCCATCGGGAGACCAATGGGTAACTATAACTATTTGTTTTGACTTATTTAATAAATCAATCAGTTCGTTTACGTGATTTGGTTTCAATTTTTAAAGATTGGTTAAAACGCAAATTTACAATTATTTCAGCTTTTTGCTCAATGTTTTTAATGAATATCAAAACATGTATATTTGGCATCATAAACCGATATATGGAAAACTCACACATTCTTTTAGTTGAAGACGAAGAACATTTGTTAAATACTATTCAGTTAAATCTTGAATTGGAAAATTATTCTGTAACTACTGCAATAACAGGCATTGAAGCGCTTAAAAAATTCAGAAAAGAAAATTTCGACTTAATTATTCTGGATGTAATGCTTCCTGAAATGAATGGATTTGATGTGTGTGAAGAAATCAGAAAAGAAAACGCGCTGGTTCCTGTTTTATTTTTAACAGCTAAAGGTTCCGGAAGTGACCGTATTCAAGGACTTAAGCTGGGTGCAGATGACTATTTAACCAAACCTTTTAATTTGGAAGAATTATTACTTAGAATTCAAATTTTATTAAAACGAAGAACTCCTCAACCTGTTGAAAAAAAGTTGGAAATTTATAAATTTGGAGATAATGAAATAGATTTTACAACGTTTGAAATTAAAGGAGTTTCAAAACAAAAAACAGAAATTACAAAACGGGAAATTGCTTTATTAAAACTGCTAATCAGCAGAAAAAACGAAGTGGTATCGCGAGAAGAAATTTTAGATGCCGTTTGGGGCAAAGATGCTTTTCCCTCATCACGCACTATTGACAACTACATTGTTTCTTTCAGAAAATACTTTGAAGAAAACCAGCGTGAACCCAAGCACTTTCATTCCATAAGAGGTGTTGGATATAAATTTACAGAGTGATAAGGCTTTTTATTATGGAACCACCAAATTTTTATTTCGTATTAATTTTTGTCACTTTAAATTCGGTTCTTCTGTTTTGTTGATGCTCTTCTTCTGAACATATTACACCATTTTTACATCTGTTTACCAACATTGTTTCACCGTACCCTTTAGCTTTTAACCGTTTTGCATCTATTCCTTTAAGTACTAAATAGTCAACAGTAGCCTGTGCCCGTTTTTCGGATAACACTAAATTGTAATGATCTCCGGCACGCGAATCTGTATGCGAACCCATTTCAATGTCTAAATTGGGATTGTCTTTTAATAACTTAACTAATTTATCCAGCTCTATCGCAGCATCAGGACGAATAAACCATTTATCCAAATCATAATAAATGTTTTCTAAAACAATAGGTTTTTCTATTATAATTTGCTCCAGTTGAAAATTCACTTCAAAATTTTCGGAAAACTTTTTACCTTTAGTGGATACGTCAATGCTTCGTGTGAAATAACCATCTTTTGAGCAATATACCACATACTCCATTTCAGGATTTAACTGCATCTTATAAGTTCCATTCTTGTCTGTAAGGGTATCTGTTTCGTGAGACTTCTTGTCTAATATTCTTATTCTAGCATTTTCAACGGGTGTGTTTTCAACTTGGATAGTAACCTTACCCACTACAAAAAAAGTTGGGTCATGTTTTTTAAATTCAAAAACCTTGTCCTTTCCTTTACTTCTATCTGACGAAATGTATCCTGTTTTTTCATCGCTGTTCAAAACAAAAGCAAAATCATCTTTGTTTGAATTGAGCGGATAGTTTAGGTTTTCTGCTTGCAACCACCTTTTACCTTTTTCATCAAAGGAAGTAACGAATACATCTAAACCACCCAAATTATTATGACCATCAGATGAAAAATAAAACGAGCCATCATCACTTATATACGGAAACATTTCGCTTCCAGTTGTATTTATAGCACCTCCCAAATTTTCAGGTTTACTCCATGTTGTTCCATTATATACCGATTTGTAAATATCAGTTCCACCAAAACCTCCAGGCATATCCGAAATAAAATACAATGTTTTTTCATCCTTTGCCAAACATGGATGTCCTGTAGAATATTCATCACTATTAAATGGTAAGTCTTCCAATTTTTCCCAACTATCACCAATAATCTGAGCTTTAAATATTTTTAAATTGTTCTCGTTTTTTGAACTTTTTCTGAGATTGTATTTATAATAGTTACTGCGTGTAAAAAATACAACATCTCCAGCCTTGTTAAACGTTGCAGGTCCTTCATGATAACGACCGTTAATAACACCTTTTAATACCTGTGGGCTTAACCATTTCCCATCTTTATCTTTTTCTGAAAAATATAAATCATAATACGATTTTCCAGTCCATGAATCTTTTTTAGAATTAAGAACAACATTTTTATTAGCTGTGAAAACTATTCCGTTTTTATAAGGAACCTGACCGAATGCCGATTCTACTTCAGGTAAATCAACAGGGTTTAAAGTGAATAAGGTAGTATCTCTCATAAATTCACTTAATGAATTACAAGAACTTACGAGCATCTTCGCAACAATATCAGTCGGAATCTCTTTCAAATATTTATTCAACCATACTTTTGCTTCAGGGCAATTGTTCTTCGACATTAATATCTTACCATAATAAAACATATTAATAGGCTCACTTTCAGTAAAAGTAACAACCTGTTTAAAATACACCTCTGCATTATCAATATCATTAATCAATCTGTAACTGTTGGCCAATTTTATCAATGCTAAATGATCTCCACTTCTGTCAATTACTTTTTTGTAATCGAAAATTGCTTTTGAATATTGTAAATTATCGAATTCCTTATTAGCTCTTTTTAAGTAAAAATCAGAACAACTACTCAACAAACAGGTCAGTAACAAAAATATAAGTGGTGAGTAATTCTGCTTCATATTTTTGTTATTATTAATAGTTTAGTCATTTAGTTCTTATGAAACATTTTAAAGCAATTGATTCAATTGGGTTGCAATAACTCATAATCGGAATTATATCTTGCTCCCATTAATAATTATTAAAAGAAGCGTGGTGTTTTAGTTTTTATAATGTTTTTTCCAAAGTCAAATCCCACCATAATTTCGTGTGTACCCGATGAATAACTTTTAATAGCCGTTGTAGTGATATCATAGGCATAACCAATCCTGAATCGTTTATTTGCCTGATATTCTGCCATCATTACAAAAGCATCACCTGTTCTGTATGAAACACCTAATGCAAACTGATCAATAAACATCACTGTAAGATTTAAATCAATCTGTACAGGTGCTGCACTTTGGTATTTCAACAAAAATGATGGTTTAATCTTAAATTTTTCATCAACCGTAAATACATAGCCCGATGTTAAGTAATAGTGCTTACTCACATCAATATTTAAACTTTTAACATCCCCATAAGCTAGTAAAGCAGGAATCGAAAATCCGGCATAAAACTTATCTGTATAATAATAAGAGCCGAATCCAAATTTGGGAATCCATGCCGTTCTTATTGTTCCAGTAAAAACTTGATCGTTCTGATCCCAAACTGTTAAATCTTTAACGCTGGCTTTGTATTGAGAAGCCCCCGCTTTTATACCAAAACTCAGTTTGCCTTTACCCATTTTTAAAAAGTAAGAATAATTAGCATACACATCTGTTTGATTCGTTACACCAATTTTATCATTAGATGCTATCAACCCCACTCCCATTTTTTTATTGAGTAAAGGTCCGTCCACTGCCACTATTGCTGTACTTGGTGCCCCGGCAAAGTTTACCCATTGCTGACGATACAAAAGCGTTGATGAAAAATAATCATGGCTTCCGGCATAAGCAGGATTTAAAAATAAACCATTAAACATATATTGACTTACCATCGCATCCTGCTGTGCCTTCGTCAGCAATATACTTACAGAAAACAAAAACAGTAAAATAAATTTTCTCATCTCTTTTTTTTATAAAACTTATCTAAGAATGTCCACATAACCTTTTAGTACAATATTTTTATCTATTATTTCAAAAATCACAAAGTAGGTTCCTTCAGCTAAAGCTTCACCATTAAAAGATTTACCATTCCAATCATTTTTATAATCATTGGTTTCATATACTTTATTTCCCCAACGATTAAAAACTATTAAATGGTTGCTCGAGGAGATTTCAATACCATGAATAACAAAGAAGTCATTTTTGCCGTCTCCGTTTGGAGAAATACCTGTTGGCATTTCAAAATTAAGCGGTTCGTCAATACTAATACTTTCAAATGCAGAACAGCCTTCTGCATCCGTCACTACTATTGTATATACTCCGGCTTGCAAACCTGATACATCTTTGGTTGTAGCTCCGGTGGACCAGTTATATGTATAAGGACTTGCTACTCCATTTACAGATAAGTCTATTGAACCATCTCCGCTTTTATATCCACTTAAATTATGACCACCTTGATATATAGGACTGCTTACACTTATCGTAAGATATGTTTGTGTAACATCGGCTGTATTCGAAATAGTACAGCCATTATTGTCTGTAACTTTAACAGAATATGAACCTCCATTTAACCCTAAAAGGTTTTGTTCTGTGCTACCATTAGACCACAAATAAATATATGGTTGTGTTCCTCCGCTCACATTTAAAATAACACTTCCGGTAGATTTATTACATATTGAATGCGTTATAGCAGAAACGACATTCAATGCTTGGGGATCATTAATAATACCCACCGCTGAAGTACTGATGGAGCATCCGTTTTTATCTGATACATTAACGGTATAAGTACCTGCCGCTAAACCATTGGCAATTGCCGTTGTTTGAACCGGTGTTGTACTCCATACATAAGTGTATTGTTCGCTACCACCTGTAACAAAAACCCCAACAGACCCATTATTACCTCCGTGACACGATACATTTACCTGCGATTCTGTATTTATTGCTACATTCAATGAATAGGTCGGCTCGGTGATAGTTGCAACAACTGTAACAGGAACATTACATCCATTATTATCAAGAAGTGTTACGGTATAACTACCTACAGCTAAACCTGAAGCTGTTGCTGTTGTTTGAACAGGATTTGTATTCCACGAATAAGAATAGTTGCCACTACCTCCACTTGGGATCACTTCTGCCGAACCTGTACTGGTACCTTTACACAATACATTTACTTGAGTTGATGAATTGATTGTTGCACTTAAGGAATAGGTGGGCTCTGTGATTGTTGCTATTGCTATAGCCGGAACAGTACACCCATTACTGTCCAGTACTGTTACCGTATAATTGCCCGCCGACAAATTAATAGCAGTTGAACCAATTTGTGCTGGTGTGGTATTCCACAAATAAGAGTAGCTTCCACTACCTCCGGTTGTTACCACTTCCGCTGAACCTGTATTATCATATTTGCAATACACATCTGCATGTGCTGTTATACTTGCGCTTAATACTGCGGCTGGTTCTATGATTGTTGCTACTGCTGTTACAGGAATTACGCAACCATTATCATCACTCACGGTGGCAGTATAAGTTCCTGCCGCTAAACCTATGGCTATAGCCGTTGTTTGAATTGGTGTTGTACTCCATGAGTAAGAATAATTTCCACTACCACCACTTGCAACTACTGTTGCTGCACCCGTACTTGATCCTTTGCACAATACATTTACTTGAGTGCCAAAATTAATAGAAGCACTTAATGAATAAGTAGGCTCCGTAATAGCAACAACTTCTAAAACTGGTGTTACACATCTATTGTTATCAAACACTGTTACAGTATAATTACCCGCTGTCAAACCACTCACGATGGCTGTAGTTTGAAAAGAAGCATCATTCCATTGATAAGAATAAACTCCACTACCACCCATTGCTGTAACAGTTGCCATACCGGTGTTTCCATTTTTACAAGACACATCTGTTTTAGAGGTGATGCTTGCTGTTAAAACCGCTGTAGGTTCTGTAATAGTTACCGTTACAGTTGCAGGAACTAAACAACCATTATTGTCGCTTATGGTTACTATATAATTTCTTGCCGTAAGTGTACTTGCCGTAGTGGTAGTTTGAGATAATTCATCATTCCATAAATAAGAATAACTGCCACTACCACCTGCAGCGGTAACAGTTGCAGAACCTGTATTACCATATTTACAATACACATTGGTTTGAGCTGTTATGCTCGCACTTAATACAGCGGTTGGTTCTGTGATAGTAGCTACTGCTGTTACAGGAACTATGCAACCATTATTATCACTCACGGTGGCAGTATAAGTACCAGCCGCTAAACCTGTGGCTGTAGATGTGGTTTGAACTGGGGTTGTGCTCCATGTGTAAGAATAACCGCCACTACCACCATTTGCTATTACTGAAGCTACACCTGTACTTGCATCTTTACACAATACATTTACTTGCGTTGAAGTATTAATTGAAGCACTTAATGAATAAGTGGGCTCTGCGATTGTTGCCACGGCTATGGCAGGCACAACACATCCATTATTATCTGCGACTGCGACTGTATAACTTCCCGCGGCTAAACCAACTGCTGTTGAGGTTGTTTGAACAGGTGTACTATTCCATGAATAAGAATACTTGCCACTTCCTCCCGTTGCTATTACCGCTGCGGAACCTGTGCTTGCACCTTTACATACTACATTTACTTGTGTTGCGGAATTGATTGTTGCACTTAACGAATACGTTGGCTCTGTGATTGTTGCTATGGCTATAACAGGAACAGTACACCCATTGCTGTCAAGCACAGTTACTGTATAACTGCCCGCCGACAAATTAATTGCGGTTGAACCTATTTGTGCAGGTATAGTATTCCATAAATAAGAGTATTTTCCACTACCACCGATCACCACCACTTCCGCCGAACCGGTGTTTGCGCCTTTACACAATACATTTACTTGTGTTACGGAATTGATTGTTGCACTTAATGAATAAGTGGGTTCTGTAATTGTTGCTACTGAACTTACAGGAACTACGCAACCATTGTTATCACTCACGGTAGCTGTATAAGTGCCTGCCGACAAACCGATGGCTGTAGATGTTGTTTGAACAGGCGTTGTGCTCCAAGAGTAAGAATAACTGCCACTACCACCATTTGCTATTACTGAGGCCACACCTGTACTTGCACCTTTACATAATACATTTACTTGTGTAGAGGTATTAATTGAAGCACTTAATGAATAAGTGGGCTCTGTGATTGTTGCCACGGCTATGGCAGGCACAACACATCCATTACTATCTGCTACTGTGACTGTATAACTTCCCGCGGCTAAACCAACTGCTGTTGAGGTTGTTTGAACAGGCGTACTATTCCATGAATAAGAATACTTGCCACTTCCTCCCGTTGCTATTACCGCTGCGGAACCGGTGCTTGCGCCTTTACATACTACATTTACTTGTGTTGCGGAATTGATTGAAGCGCTTAATGAAAAAGAGGGTTCTGTTATTGTTGCAATGGCTATAGCCGGAACAGTACACCCATTGCTGTCTAGCACAGTTACTGTATAACTGCCCGCCGCCAAGTTAATAGCTGTTGAACCAATTTGTGCAGGTGTGGTATTCCACAAATAAGAGTACCTTCCACTGCCACCGTTCACCGTTACTTCCGCCGAACCCGTGTTTGCGCCTTTACACAATACATTTACTTGTGTTGCGGAATTGATTGTTGCACTTAACGAATACGTTGGCTCTGTAATTGTTGCTACTGAACTTACAGGAACTACGCAACCATTATTATCACTCACGGTAGCTGTATAAGTGCCTGCCGACAAACTGATGGCTGTAGATGTTGTTTGAACAGGCGTTGTGCTCCAAGAGTAAGAATAACTGCCACTACCACCATTTGCTATTACTGAAGCCACACCCGTACTTGCACCTTTACATAACACATTCACTTGAGATGAGGTATTTATAGAAGCACTCATATCATAAACAGTAACTGTTATTGCAGCTTTATTTGGACTTATACACTCTCCGGCAACACCCTGTGCGGCATAGTATTTTTTAACACCTACACTAGTTGTAATTGGAGTAATGGATGATTTAGGGGTTGTAGAAGTTAGTGAATCATAATAATACAGGGTATAAGAGGTATCAGTTGCTATTGCCGTTAAAGGTGATGCAACAGCATTTAAGCAGTATATCACATCAGTTACAGCGGGAGTAGAAACAATATTACTTACAACAATTGAAAAAGTATAATAACACAATCCCGCACTGTCAGGAATAGCAAAGTAAGTGCTTGTCCCTAAGGTGGCAGGAAATGGATTATCAACATCATATTCTATGGATGTAGCGGTTACTTTGTTGGTATTATAAAATCTCAAACCTGCAGGAAAATGAGATAATATGCTATCTACAGGAATTGTAGGAGCGGTGTAATTGCAAAAAACAAATTTTCGCTGACTCGGTGTGTTTTTGCAATTGGTGGCTAAATAATTTGTCGCATCTATATTAATTTTAATAGGAGAATTAATTGGTTGCCCAATACAGGCTCCTGAAGTATCGTACCCTTGTATAAATGGTTGATTAGAGAATGAAATACCAGAAATATCTCCCTTCCCGCTTATTACACCACCAGCCAACGTCACAATGGGAGGGCAATCCGGATTTTTTAGAATATTACAGTCTTGTATTACTTTTAGATGAAAAGTAAGCTCTGCTAAAAGAGAATCTGGTTTTCCGGCAATACGCGGTATAGTTCCTATGTTCCAAATAACGGCTCCTGTGGCACCATAAGTAGAATCAAAATAAGCATGATTGGGTGTTGGCAAAGGTGAAATGTTTACAGTTGTTGAAATACTGCCATTAACATACGTTGTTGTATAAGGTATTGGGATTGCAAATCTTGCACTATCAATGTTCTCTGTACCTTGATTCTTAATTTCTAATTTGTAGGCAATATCCTGACCTGGCTGGACGGTCAGAGAACCACTACCTACCGGCTGCCCATTAATAGATTGTGTAGAAACCAAAAATGCCACGTCCGGTACATACGCATCAACTGACATAGCGATACAAAAAATTATATATGTATCTTGTGTATATCCGTATTGAAATATAGTTGAAGTTTGGTTATTCGTTATGATTGAATTGCCCGAATTGGGAATATCAAACATATGCAAATCCATTCCCGTATTATTTTTCAAGTTAGGATTACGCGCATTACCACCTGTTACAATAGAACTATTAAAAAAATTATTGACACCATTTGCCGAATCATTTAAAGCAATCCAAGCATTATTCTGATAGTTTCTGATTTTAAAATAATCGCCGCTTATTCCTACATCACCTTCACCTGCCATCACGCCCAATTTAAGATTTATTTGTCCGTTTTTTGCAGTAGTAAAACCGGAAACAGGTAATTCATAATTGATGGTTGCATTCCCCTTTACATAAGCATGTCCGTCAAAAATAGTAACATCCCGCCAGTTCATCTTAGAATTTTCATACACTACTATCATTCCCCAACCACCATAATATCCTGTTCCCCCTCCATTCCCTTCTATCAGCGCCATATCTGCAACAAAATATTCACCTAAACCATTTGCCTTTACATAATCCGTTACCTCTGTATAAGCAGAATACATGAGCCCATCACTACTTGTTGGATAATAAATATTTCCGGCATTTGCAGTTAACTTAGTATAGGAGGTTTGCCCCGGACCTTTTAATGAAACAACACGTTTGTCAAATTGCTTGGTAATCCCGCCTTTGGTTACCGAAAATGTTTCAGGACTGGTAGAAGCATCACTGCATCTTCCAGTCCAGTATAAACCTGCATAAATAATATTGGAACATGAAGGAACGGCACCATTTTCTGTTGAAAAACCTAAAGTAGCGGATGAAGAATTAAACGTATTAGGATCACCGTCAATATCAACATATACCGAAGTATTATTACTGTTATCGGTATTCACCCCATATGGAGATACTGTAAGATTCGTGTTCCCAATCATCGTGTAATCACCCCTGATACTATAAATAACTTTTGTAGGCGTGTTGATTGAAGTACGTTGAGTAAAGCCCACAAGCACCTGAGCAAATGAATGATCTTGCGTAAATAAAAAAAAGATGATTGTTAATAACAAAAATCTATTTCCCCTCCCTTTTTTAAAATTCATTTTCATTTTTCAATGCTGTTATATCCCACTATTTATTGAAGTTGTTTAAAGTTGAATTGAAAATGTCTGCATCTCGACTCCGCTCGATGTGACATTTTCAAGCTGTGTCAGTTCGAGCGAAGTCGAGAACAAACAGCTTGATCGCTGACTTTTGACAACTTCATTCATTAATACTGGTTCTGTATAATATTTTATAATTTGTTGCTTCCGAATTTTCAAGCATCTTCATTATTTCAGAAGATTCACAGCCCGATTGCGTTAAACACATATTGAATGTGCTTAAAAAATAAATATACTTTAACCCTACCATGCTTTTCAATTGATTCAGATTTAACTGCATTTGCAAATCCGCAATGTTTTCGATCTTAATGCAGATTAGCTCTACTGATTTATACAAAGGATTCTCCTGATAAAGTAAATTAACAGAATACATATCAGTAGTTATTTTCACTGGAAGACCTTTCTCTTCGGTTTGTATCAGCTTATTATTTTGGAAATAAAGAGTAGGCTGTACGTCATTCACCAAACTATTTAAATGAAGCGCCTCTGCCTTTATTGACTTATCAATCGTTTGCTGCATAGCAGATAATTCGGCGTCAATATTTTTTATAGTTTGAGAAAAACAAGTTGGTACTATTTCAAGCAAAAAAATAACTATAGATAATTTCCTAAACGATTTTGAAATGAGATGTGCCATTTTAATTTAATAAATGGATTATGAATAAAAACAGGGCAAAGCTATATTAACAGAGGTAGGAAATGAATGATATGAATCAGCATTGGCTATGATTTAAATCACAGGAAGTCATCAGTAAAATGTTTTGTCATTTTCAAAATTCCTATAATTATCTATCAAAACGACAATTGATTCGTTCAATTTTTTTTACATCTGGCGATGCAATGTTTTTAATTAAAAAATTTCAATATCGAATTGCGCCAATGAAAAAAGATTTTGACTAAATGCTTAATTTGGTTGAATAAGCATTGAAAACACTATTCCTTATTAGTTTTAATTGATTGTTAAATATCCGTTTACACAGATAAATATCCCTACATTATGATACTCAAAAGATATCATTAATGAAAAGTTCAGGAAGATGATTTGTGCCAAGTAATTTTAGAACATGATAAGCAAAAAGGTTTGCTTTAAGAAATGATATATCAATGTTGCTGTTGCAGTTCTTTAAGATAATTCCCATCTACCGGATAGCCTAAGACTTTGTGCTTTTAATGCGTCACTTAAAGCTTCTTTAAATCTGCCCATTATCTTAAAAGTGGCAGATTGGTTATAATAGGCCCTGCTCAGACTGGGTTCTAACCTAATTGCGACATTATTATCAGCAAGTGCTGCATCGTAATTTTTCAAATTAAAATAAGCAACACCTCTGTACACATATAAATCTGTTTTATTGGGATTTTCAGTTATCAACTCACTCAATTCTTTTACCCCTTTTTCATATTGACCAGTACTTACATAAGCATACGCCCTGTTTTGCTTCGCTGTTGTAAAATTTGCACGCATACTCATTGCTTTGTTATAGTCTGCAATTGCTTTGTCAAATTGCCCCATGATACTATATGTAACGCCTCTATTGGCATAAACCTCAGCATCTGTGCTGTCCAGTTGTATTGCTTTAGTATAATCCTGTAAGGATAAATCAAATTGTTTTTTCAATCCATAAATATTTGCTCTGTTTGTAAATACTTTGGCATTATGAGGACTCATTCCAATGGAAATATTAAAATCGGCAAGGGCCTTTTCATACTCCGGCTCGCCCACATTTTTTTTATCTATATCAAAGCTTATTTTATTAATCAAATAACTTCCTCTATTAGTATATGCAGTTTCATTTTGAGGATCTTTTGTGATCGCATCTGTCCACAATATTTCACTATCTTTCCATACCTTTGTACGCTGAAAAGTTTGATAACAAAGAAACACCAAAAATCCTCCAAGTAAAAAAGGTGCGATCTTTTTATAGGTGTTAAATTTTTCATCGCGAGTATTTTGAAGCCAATCATAGCCTATTGCAAGAATAAAAAATATACCAATATATGAAAGGTAAGTATATCTGTCAGCCATAATGGCTTTACCTACAGATATAAACTGTAACACCATAGCAACTGTTACAACAAAAAAGAAAACACCAAAAAACACCACCTGTTTTTTTTTAGCTAAATAAACAGTAGTGCACAACAGCGCAATGACTATTACAGGAGCCAAATAATATATGTAAGGCATGTGATTATCAATAAGTGCAGGATACCTGTAAAAACAAGAAAGATTAATGGGTACAAATACTCGATATATATAATTAACAATGCCGTATGAAGCAAAGCAAATACGCTGAGGGATGGTAAACACCGCAAAGTTGGCTATTGCTCCATTCGACTGTATTTTAATGGCTAACAAACCAAAAAATATTGACAACGCAAAAAAAGGTAGTTTTTCAAGTACTACATTTTTATCAAATTTTCTGCCTTTGTAAAAATCAATTAACAAAAGTACAAAGGGTAATACAATTGCCATTGCTTTTGAAAGTATTGATAACAGGAACAAAAGAAATACCAATACATATAAAATTATTTTTTTTGTACCATGCTCCTGAATGTATTTTAAATAAACAATAAGTGAAAGCATAAAAAAGAACACATACAGCACATCTTTACGTTCTGCTATCCAAGTCACTGATTCAACATGCATAGGATGAATACCAAATAAAATAGAGGTAATGGCAGCAACCATTAATTTTTTATCACTGAGTAAAAAGATAAACCAAAACACCAATGCAGTGTTAAACAAATGAAAAAGGATGTTTGTAAAATGAAAAGTTTTGGCATTATATCCCGAAATTTTATAATCAATCGCCAATGAAAGAATAGTAATTGGGTGATAATTGAGAGAAATATGATTTTCTGAATCAAACATTTTTTTGATATTGTCCGAAGAAGTGCTTTTTATTAAAGTATTTTCAGCAACATACACATTGTCGTCCCAATTAGTAAAACCATTTTTTAAGGAGGGAGAAAAAGTAATAAATGTAATTATTAAAATGCCGGTAAGCCAAATAACTGGATTGGAATTATTTAACACGCCCACTTTGGGAGATTTGTTGTGAGCCTTTTTAGATTTTTCTTGTTTTTTAGTACTCATAAATTTAAGCAAATAAACAATTTAATACCAACTATGTATATACTTAAAGTATAGTTTATGAATTTGTAAATGTCCATGCCCACCAAATAAACAACAACTGAAACGGCAACCTCACAATAGTAAGCCAGAAATAAGGTTTTTTCTTTTTATAAAAGTTGATTGACATTTGAATATTTGCAGGAAATACTGCAATTAACAAAGCAATAATAAACCATGCTCCTATTGAACGGGTATTTTCGGGAATGAGCATTAACCCGAAAAGAATTTCCATAACGCCACTGATGATAACTAATTGAGCATGGAAAGGAATATATGCCGGCATCATTTTTATATAAAATCGAGGATTCACAAAGTGATAAACTCCTGCAACTATATATATTATGACCATTGAATAAAGAGAAATGTTCATCTGCTTTTAAAATTAATTTAAATTAAAATGTTCGCTTGCCATTTGCTCGATGGCTGTTCCTATTGCCAAAGATGACGTTGCCGCAGGAGAAGGTGCGTTTAATACATGTATAGCATTACCATTTACCTTTATGTCAAAATCATCAATCATCTCTCCTTCCGGAGCCAATGCCATTGCCCTAACGCCAGCTCTGCCAGGTTTTAAATCATCCATTTCCAAGGTTGGAATTAATTTTCTCAAACGTTTTAAAAAGTATGTTTTCGAGAAAGCACCGCGGTATTCATCTAAACCGAATTTCATGTTTTTTGCAAAAAATTTCCAGGTGCCTGAAAAACCTAATGCTTCAACAGTGTCTTTGGCAGAAAAATCGGTTTTTCCATACCCTTCTCGCTTAAATACAAACACTGCATTAGGTCCACATTCAGTACCACCATGTATCATGCGGGTAAAATGCACTCCCAAAAATGGATATTTAGGATTCGGTACAGGATAAATTAAGTTGCGCACTTTATTCAATCCTTTGTCCGACAAATCATAATAGTCGCCTCTAAAGCCAACAATGGCAGTGCTGATCCTTGCCCCTTCTTTTTTTGCAACACGGTCGCTTTGTAAACCTGCACAAGTAATTATATATGTAGCCTTGAATGTTTCTTTTGGTGTAATCACATTTGTGTAACCTTGATGTTTTTCAAATGTGGTAACCTCATAACCGGTAAGTACCTTGCTATCTTTAAATTTTGAACGGATCAGCTCCACGTATTTTTTCGAAACTTCAGCATAATCAATAATACCTGTGCAAGGCACCCATAATCCTTCAATGCCCACACAATAAGGCTCTATTTCTTTAATTCGTTTGGCATCAATTTTCTCAACCCCTTCCACTCCATTTGCAATGCCATTGTTGTAAACCTTATTCATATGTGCCAGTTCCGATTGTTCTGTAGCCACAACTATTTTACCACAAATATCATGTTGTATTTTGTGTTCTTTAGCAAAAGCTACCAGCTCACGTCTTCCATCCACACAGTTTTTTGCTTTATAACTGCCTGGTTTATAATACAAACCAGAATGTATTACGCCCGAATTGTGTCCGGTTTGATGGACTGCAACTTCTTTCTCTTTTTCAAGAACCAGAATTTTTTTGTGAGGATATTTTAAATTTATTTTATACGCCGAGGCCAAGCCTACTATGCCACCTCCAACAATAATAATGTCGTACTGATTATTTTCCATAATTGCATTTTGAAACAAAAGTATGTTTTTAAGTTAACGTTTAAAAATAATGTATCAAATGTAAATGATTGAAAATGGGACTTATTTTTTCATTTATTTTCTCTTTTACTTGTACATTTGTCGCTTCATTATAGGTTATGAAAGAAATAAAAGCAAGCAATTATTCGGTTTTTGTATCAGGCGATTGTACCAAAGAAATCAACGCATTTTTTAAAACCCACAAAAATAAATTTTCAAAAATATTCCTGTTGGTGGACGAAAATTCACTGCAATACTGCTATCCAAAGCTGGCGGCTAATGTCAAAGCATTAACCGATGCTGAAATTATTGAGATTGAAAGTGGTGAAGAAAACAAGACCATTGAAATATGTGTACAGGTGTGGTCAACACTTAGCGAACGCGGTGCCGACAGACAATCCTTTTTAATAAACATTGGCGGAGGAGTTATTGGCGATATGGGCGGTTTCATTGCTTCTACCTTTAAACGCGGTATTCCATTCATCAACATCCCTACTACTCTACTTTCTCAGGTGGACGCCTCTGTGGGTGGTAAGCTGGGTATTGACCTTAACCATTTAAAAAATGAAATAGGTGTATTTAATAATCCTCAGGCCGTTTTTGTTGATTCATCGTTTTTAACAACACTAGAAAAACGTCAGGTTTTATCGGGCTTTGCTGAAATCATTAAACATGCATTAATTGCTGATGCTGCTTATTGGAAAAAGGTAAAACAAATTGATTTTAACTCGGTGGAGGTATTGGCAAAATTGATTGAAACCTCTGTAAATATCAAAAACAATGTGGTGTTGGCCGATCCTTTTGAAAAAAACATCCGCAAAACATTAAACTTTGGTCATACCATTGGACATGCTATTGAAACCTATTATTTAGATAAAAAAGATTCATTATTGCATGGCGAAGCAATTGCAGTTGGTATGATTTGCGAAGCATATTTATCCAACAAAGTAGCCGGACTTTCCAATAAAGAATTAAACGAACTCACTGACTATATATTATCTGTTTATCAACCCGTTAAAATTCCAACGAAAATTTTGGAAGCATTATTAAAGCTGATGCAACATGATAAGAAAAATGAAAAAGGACAATTGAATTTTTCATTGCTTTCCTCCATCGGAAAATGTGAAATCAATAAAGTAGTAACTTCCGATTTAATACAAGAATCTATTAATTATTATACCGAACAAGTTAAACAATTAAAATAACACCCAATCCTCTCCGTTCCCTGAGCTTGTCGAAGGGTAAGGGGGGAGGTTTATAATCTAATTATGAATTACCGCGTATCTCATCCCACAAAAACATTAAAAGGCGAAATAACGTTAACCGCTTCAAAAAGTGAGAGTAATCGCGCATTGATTCTTCAAGCATTGTGTAAACAGCATGTTGAAATTAACAACCTTGCTGCGGCTGAAGATACCAGAGTTTTAAATGAAATTCTGCAAGCCATAAAATCAAATACATCAGATGATGTTCAAACCTATGATGTTGGTGCCGCAGGAACTACCATGCGATTTTTAACGGCTTTTTTGGCAACCAAAAAAGGTACTAATTGCATTTTAACGGGTTCGGAGAGAATGAAAAACCGCCCTATTAAAATACTGGTTGATGCCCTTCGTCATTTAGGTGCAGATATAGAATACCTTGAAAAAGAGGGTTATCCTCCATTAAGAATCAAAGGAAAGGAATTGGAAGGTTCAGAAGTTGAAATTGACGGAAGTGTGAGTAGTCAATACATTTCAGCATTATTGCTTGTTGCACCAACATTAAAAAATGGCTTGCAACTAAAGTTTAAAGGAAATGTAACATCGCGTCCTTATCTACAAATGACGTGTTCAATGATGGAGCAGTTTGGTATTTGCATAGATTATAATTGGTCAGACAAAAAAATATTCTTAAAAAATCAAACATATTTCCCTAAAACTACAACTTACGAGGTAGAAGGCGATTGGAGTTCAGCATCCTATTGGTACTCAATAGCAGCATTGTCTAAGGAGGTTGAATTTACAATAAAAGGGTTAAAACAAAACAGCTTACAAGGTGATTCTGATGTTGATTTTATTTTTTCTAGGAACTTCGGAATAAAAACAGAATACATTGATGGAGGCATTCGTTTAGTAAAGGCAGGGGAAATACAAGAAGTATTTGAAGGTAATTTCACAAACTGTCCTGACATAGCACAAACCGTGGCTGTGGTGGTAGGAGCATTAAAAATACCGGCTACTTTAACTGGTTTGCACACATTAAAAATAAAAGAAACCGACAGAACTGCTGCTCTTAAAAATGAGCTGGCAAAAGTGGGTGTTGATGTTGAAATTGTGAGCGATGACACGATTAAAATTAACAGCAAAGAATTAGTTCAACAGTCATCGCCTATTGCTACCTACGAAGATCATCGCATGGCTATGTCTTTTGCTCCACTGGCACTGGTGCAGGATTCAATTACAATAGAACACCCCGAAGTAGTAAAAAAATCATACCCTGCTTTTTGGGATGATTTAAAGAAACCGGAAATAGGCTTTGTAATTGAAGAGACTATTTGAACATAACTAATTATTGCTAGCGCGCATATTTCTACAGGCTCAATATGACCAATGCGCAGAGTCAGTCTGAGCTTGTCGAAGACTCGGGGAAGCCCGAACAATTTTAATAACTAAAATTTAAACACCCTAGTTACACGCTATGTAAATAATTTTCAGTATAATTATTCCCGAATTTTCAAACGTTAAAAAGTATCAAAATAAAAAACAATAAAGTATGCGAGTATTAAAGTTCGGCGGCACTTCGGTGGCAAATGCCGAAAGCATGAATAAGGTAGTGGCAATAGTAAAAAAAGCCCTTGCAGGAGATAGTTTGGTGGTTGTAGTTTCGGCTTTGGGCGGAACTACTGATATGTTGATTGATGCAGTAAAAACGGCTGCCACTAAAAACGAATCGGTATAAAGAAAAGCTGAAAGTGATTGAAAACAGACACTTACAGCTTGTCAGAGAATTAATTTCAATTGACAAACAAAGTGCGACGCTTAGTTTGATAAAGAAAAAATGCAATGAATTAGAAAATATTTGCGAAGGTGTATTTCTATTGCAGGAGCTGTCGGCACGCACACTTGACAGTGTGGTGAGTTATGGAGAGTTGATGTCGTCTTTGATTTTGTCGGCTCGTTTAAGCACCTTAAAAATAACTCACCAATGGGTTGATTCAAGAGAAGTGATTCGTACCGATTCAAATTTCGGATACGCTGCCGTTGATTTTGATTACACCAACAAAGCAATAAAAAAAGAACTGGCTAAAAGCACATCAAAATTATTTTTGATGCCCGGCTTTATTGCATCTGATGAAAAAGGACTTACTACTACTTTAGGTCGCGGAGGTTCTGATTACACCGCTGCTATTATTGCAGCAGCAGTAAGTGCAAAATCGTTGGAAATATGGACGGACGTAAGCGGCATGATGACTGCCGACCCGCGTTTGGTAAGCAATGTAAAAGTAATTCCTAACATTTCGTATCCGGAGGCAATGGAGCTTTCGCACTTTGGTGCTAAAGTAATTTATCCACCAACCATACAACCGGTAATGGTGAAAAACATTCCTATTCTTGTTAAAAACACCTTTGCTCCTGAAGATGCAGGAACACTGATTGAACGTACTACAAAAGGAAATAAAAACAGCATACGCGGTATTTCAAGTATCGGTAAAATTTCTTTATTGAGCATTGAAGGCAGTGGAATGATAGGCGTACCGGGTATTTCAAAACGTGTTTTTGGTGCTTTATCCAACGAAAAAATAAATGTTATTTTAATAACTCAGGCTTCTTCGGAACACTCCATTTGTGTAGCTATTGATGATGCGAATGCTGCAAAAGCAAAAACTACAATAGATGCGGAGTTCTTGCACGAAATAGCAAGTAAAAAAATAGATCCTTCAATTGTTGAAACCGATTTATCTATCATTGCAGTAGTAGGTGAAAACATGAAAAACCACACCGGCATTAGTGGTAAAATGTTCAGCGCATTGGGACGTAATGGCATTAACATACGCGCCATTGCACAAGGTTCGTCCGAAAAAAATATTTCAACAGTTATAAAAACTGCTGATGTAAAAAAAGCGGTGAACGTACTACATGAAGAGTTTTTTGAAACCGTTCACAAAGAGTTGAATGTGTTCATTGCAGGTTGCGGAAATGTGGGAGGAAAATTGATTGGTCAATTGAACGAACAACTTGCAAATATTGATAAAAACCTTCTTTTAAACATCAGAGTAATTGGTATCGCCAGCAGCAAAAAAATGTTGTTGAATGAAGACGGTATTGACCTTTCTACCTGGAAAGAGCAATTGCAAAAAGCTTCAACCATGAACACTCAAAAATACATTGACTTCATCGTTCAAAAGAATTTAAGAAACTCTTTATTTGTTGATATAACTGCAAGTGAAGAAACGGCAAACACTTATGAAACATTGCTTCAAAAAAGTATTTCGGTGGTGGCATGTAACAAAATTGCCTGCTCTTCTAACTATGAAAGTTATGTACGTTTGAAAGAATATGCACGCGAGTACAACGCTTCGTTCTTATACGAAACTAACGTTGGCGCTGCTTTACCAATTATCGGAACCCTTAACGATTTTATAAGAAGCGGGGATAAAGTAACTAAAATAGAAGCTGTTTTATCAGGTACACTTAACTTTGTGTTTAACAATTATGACGGTAAAAAACCGTTTGCAGATGTAGTACAAGATGCACAAGACGCTGGTTTTACAGAACCTGATCCTCGTTTGGATTTGAGTGGCAAGGACGTAATGCGTAAAATTTTGATCTTGGCTCGAGAAGCAGGTTATAAAATGGAAATGGATGATATTAAAAATAATAGTTTCCTTCCTGAATCGTGCATGAAAGGCTCTGTTAAAGACTTTTACAAAGAAGTAGCAAAACAAGAAGCACACTTTAAAAAGATATTTGATAAAGCTGCAGCAGAAGGTTGTAAGTTGAAATTTGTGGCAACACTTAAAAATGGTAAAGCCTCTGTAGGTTTGCAACACATCAATAAAGAGCACGACTTATATCATTTGTATGGTAAAGACAATATTGTGTTGTTTTACACCAACCGTTACACAGAACAACCGATGGTTATTAAAGGTGCGGGCGCGGGAGCTGATGTAACTGCATCAGGCATATTTGCAGATATAATAAGAGCGGGAAGAGTGTAATATTAAGGTGGCTTAACGTGTATGGCAACAACTATTAAAAATAAAAAAAACGAAGTAACTGTATTAGCGCCTGGAACGGTTGCTAATATGGTATGCGGCTTTGATGTACTGGGCTTTGCTTTGGAAGGGCCGTATGATAAAATGCTTATCCGACTAACTTCTAAAAAAGGAGTTACTATCATCAATAAAGATGAATACAATTTGCCAACACAACCTAAAAAGAATGTGATAGGTGTAGCTTTGTTAACCATGCTTGAACAGGTTAAGGAAGATATTGGATTTGAAGTAGAAAGCACAAAAATCATTAAACCGGGAAGTGGTATAGGTTCAAGCGCTGCAAGCGCTGCGGGTGCTGTAGTTGGTGCAAATTATTTGTTAAACAATCGTTTTTCAAACGAAGAATTAATAAAATTTGCTTTGTGTGGCGAAGAAGTGGCATCAGGCTCTAAACATGCTGATAACATTGCACCATGCATTTACGGAGGTATTACCTTAATACGCTCTACAAGTCCTTTAGACATTATTACTATTCCATCTCCCCTACTCTACGTTACTATTTTACATCCGCAAATTGAAGTAAAAACTTCGGATGCCAGAGAAATATTAAGAAAAACGGTTACACTTAAAGATGCCGTTACTCAATGGGGTAATGTGGCAGGATTGGTATCCGGCTTGTTTAAAAACGATTATGATTTAATTGGACGTTCACTGATTGATGTAATTGTTGAACCGGTGCGCAGCATGCTCATTCCTTATTTTGACGAAGTGAAAAAACAAAGCATTGTCGCTGGCGCTTTGGGCGGTGGTATATCAGGTTCAGGGCCTTCCATATTTATGTTGAGCAAAGATGAAGCTACCGCAAAAAAAGTAGAACTGGCAATTATAAATATTTACAAAAATGCAGGTATGGATTTCCACACCCATATCACTACAATCAGCAATAATGGTGTTAAACTAATTGATTGAAAATTGTACTATTGGAAAATTAAAAATTGTTGAATGTATCTATGTCCAACTAATACAAGTTTCCAATCTTCAAATCTTTCAATTTTATAAATTTAAAAAACGTGCAGTATTACAGCTTAAACAAAAAATCTCCGAACGTAAACTTTCGTGACGCAGCAATAACAGGACAAGCACCCGATAAAGGTTTATACTTTCCTGAAAAAATCCCAACACTTTCGGCAGACTTTTTCAAACAATTAAAAAATAAATCAAAAGGACAAATTGCTTTTGAAGTGATAAAACCTTTTGTTGGCGATATCATCAAAGAAGAAGATCTGTTTAATATTTGTTCTGAAACAGTAAATTTTGATTTTCCTTTAAAACAAATAAATGATAACACCTATTCATTAGAGTTGTTTCATGGTCCTACTTTGGCATTTAAAGATGTGGGTGCTCGCTTTATGAGCCGCTGCCTGGGATACTTTTCAAAAGGGAGCGATAAACAAGTTACCGTATTGGTTGCCACATCCGGTGATACAGGAAGTGCCGTGGCAAATGGCTTTTTAGGTGTTAAAGGCGTTAATGTGGTTATACTTTATCCTTCAGGTAAAGTAAGTAAAATACAAGAACTTCAGTTAACCACACTTGGGAAAAACATCACGGCGCTTGAAGTACAAGGCACCTTTGACGATTGTCAGGCATTGGTAAAACAAGCGTTTACGGATGAAGAGTTGAACAAAAGAATGGCACTCACCTCTGCCAACTCAATAAATGTTGCGCGCTGGTTGCCTCAGCAATTCTATTATTTTTATGCATTACAACAATGGCAACACGAAACTGCACCGGTAATAAGTGTACCTAGCGGAAACTTCGGTAACATCTGCGCAGGTTTGGTGGCTTATGTTTCAGGAGCGCCCATTAAACATTTTGTGGCTGCATGTAACAGCAACGATATTTTTTCAAATTACATTGCTAACAATATAGTTACTCCTAAAACAGCAGTCCCTACTATTTCAAACGCAATGGATGTGGGTAATCCAAGCAATTTTGTTCGTATGCTTGAATTGTTTGCACATGACCATAAACGCATTAAAAACTTAATAAGCGATTGTTCGGTGAGTGATGAAACAACAGCTAATACCATTGCTGATGTGTATAAAAAATTCAATTATTTGCTTGAGCCACACGGTGCTGTTGCATATTATGGGCTTCAACGCTATTTAAATAACAACCCACAGGATAAAGGTATTATTCTGGAAACAGCACATCCTGTAAAGTTTGAAGATGTAGTAAGTAAAATCATCAATCAACCGGTGGCTATTCCTGAATCAATGAAATACCTGTTGAATTTAGAGAAAAAGAGTGTTCTTATAAAACCGACATTTGATGCTCTTAAAGAACAATTACTTGATTCTATAGCCGTATAGTTAAGGATTTTTATCTCTACGTTATTGTTTATAGAAAGATTTTATTACTTTAGCAATTCATCATAAACTTAAAAAATAAAAGTTATGCCTCATACATCTTTTTCGATCAAAAAAATACTTGTGCCGATTGATTTTTCGGAAACCTCCTTACTTGCAATAGAACATGCAGGGTTCACCGCACAGCTATTCAAAGCAGAATTGGTATTGTTGCATGTGATGGAAAAACATTGGGAAAATTTTAATATCGTGGTTCCAAATATACCTGTAACAAAGCCAAGCGGCTTGGTTAATCAAGTTGAAAAAAGATTAGAAGACATTGCTTTTGATATACAATCAAGATACGGTGTAAAATCGGAATGCATTACCATGGAAGGTACGATATTTCATGAAATAATAGCAATAGCAAAAGAATACAGCATTGACCTTATTGTAATGGGAACTCATGGAGTATCAGGATTTGTTGAATGTTTCATAGGTAGCAACACTTATAAAATAACAACATTAGCGGACTGTCCTGTATTATCAGTTCAGGTAACTTCAAAAAAATTAGGTTTTCAAAACATTATTTTGCCCATAGATAATTCAGCACACTCACGCCAAAAAGTTCATCAGGCTGTAGTTTTAGCCAATCACTTTGGATCGGTTGTACATATTGTTGGATTAGTTGACACAAAAATTGAAGAACAAAAACATCAACTTGAGCTTAAAGTAAAACAAGTGGAAGAATTCCTAACTCAATCCACTATTGCTCATACCACAAAATATATCTCTGGAAATAATCAGGCTAAGCTTACGCTTGACTATGCAACCGACATAAATGCCGACTTGATTATGATAATGGGCGATCAGGAAGAAAATTTAATGGGCAGATTATTGGGCGCTTATGCACAACAAATAGTAAATCATTCCAAAATACCAACCTTAAGTATACCACCGGCTTATGGATATTTAACGACAGATAGTATGACAAATCCATATTAAAACTAGTATTTTTATGCCGATTGAAATGTGAAAGGTATTAAAATTCAGTTCTTGGAAAGTGAATTAATTGTGTGAGTTGCATTGGTTATTGAACCAATAAAAACATAATCAAATAGTAAATAATAATAAAACACCTCAAAAATTCATCAAACACATTAATGGTTAATGTGCTATTTTATTCGTAATCTACATCAGTGCTTTTAGTCCTAATTTTCTCATAACGATCTTTCAATCAAAGTTCTGTTTTTTGTACAAAACATTAATTATCCACTTTAGTGTATATAGGCTTTTTATGGGGTATTCCATCCAGTCATCATTTTTATAAAACAATAATACGTTTACTATTCTTTAAAATTAACACATGCTTAACAATTAGATAACACGCTTAGTTACAGTCAAACATACTTTTGCTATAATTATAATAATAAATTACACGCAAGTAGTTATTGTAGCTAAAATGTTATTCAAAAAATTTATAAAAAAAGCAATTGCATTTGGAATATACTTAATTGTATTACAATACCTACTACCCTTCTCTAGTCCTGCATTCATTTATTGTTATTATGTTTCCAATCAAAAAACCACAAACGTATTATATGATTTTAGTAATCGAAAATCCACCAAATTATCAACTGATAAAACATCCATAAATTCTGATTGCTTTCATTTTCCCAAAAAAGCTAAGGGAAGATTTGACCTAAGTAACAATATTGAAATACCTTTTTCTTTTAATGATTTCATATTTCAGTATAAAAAAGTAAAATTATCTTATTCGCAAATTCTCTATTCCACCCCTCTAATTCTATGTAATTCCAACAGAGGGCCTCCTTTAATTTCCTAATTACTGCATTCTTCAATTTATACTGTCACTCGCTAAGTGTAAATTATCTTTTAACTATTGACTAAAACAGCAAAAAAAATGTCACGCATATAAATATGTGAATAATTTCTGCTATAATTTTCTCATAAAGAAATTTGACAATAGATCGTTTTACTAAAAAAACAAGAAACAGTAATATTCTTAGCCAACAATTTTATACACATAAAACATATTATTTAATTTATTTAAAAATAAAAAAATGAAAAAATACATTCTTTATATTGTTATAACAACAATAACCATTTGCAAAATATCTGCACAACAGCCTGTACAAAATTTCACAAATCATCCACGAGAATTTTACCAACAAAATATGTTTTGGTTTGAAGGTAACTTAAACGGAACACTTTCTACGTATAAAACGGGAGCTGATAGTGGTGCAGCAAAATTAGCTTATCAATTAGATATTCAATACCGTAGACAAGCTGATGCCAGCTTTATAAGCGGAGGTAACTACAATAATATTTTTAAACAAATGTATCAAAACGTTTATAGACCCTGGATTCACTATTGGGCAATCCCAAAAAAGTTGAGGATTTCTGTCTCTCCTATAGGATATTGGGCATCATGGGCTCCAATTGCAGAAGCTCCTGCTACCAAAGGAGCAACCGAATTAAATGGGAAAAATAACGGTACTTCCCCTTTATTCAATCATGAATATCGTTCAAGCTACCAACTTACGCTCTTCAATAGTTTAGGTCAAAGATTTGAGTTTGCAACTCGTTTCAGGTTCGAGTTCAGATGGGTAGGAAAAAACCAAAACTCTATTTCTCCTACCCCGAATAGTTTTCTTCCTACCCAAGATGTTTTCACTGATTATAACAGCACTTTTACCTCTGTAAGTAACAAATACAGGCTCAGAATCTATCAAAGTGTAAAATATAATTTCACAAAAGACCGAAGCAAGTATATCATGGCATGGGATGAATTATTTATAGGTATGGGTTCAAATACACCAACTACTAAAATATTTGACCAAAACCGAGTGATTGTAGTATATGGACAAAAATTTAATGAGGCTAAATATCCAGTTGAAGTACAACTTGGTTTAACATTTGTAATGGCACCCAAATTGAACTATAACGTGCCTCCAACTCAAACCAATGCGTATGGAAGTTTAAACAAGAGCGACTATGTAAATATATTGGCATTACAGCTATATGTAATATTACCGGAATTCCACAAATTCAAAAAGAGAGATAATACTGCTCAAATACCGGAAGGCAGATCTACACACTAATTTACTAACATGTATTGTCTTTACAAATAGGAAAGATTTGAAAAACACACGTTGCTCTTGTAAATTATATAGTAGGTAATACTGATTTTTACTATAGGTAAACGACGAAACGAAGAACGGCTAATTTTACAAGATTGATTTATATTTTAAAAGCTTGCTAATACATTTGCTGGCAAAAGATAAAATCGATCCAATATCTTATCCTTTATATTTCATCTATTATAAAACCAAAGTCGCTAAAGTAAAATCGCTCCTGATTTTGCTTTAGCGGTAAGGGATCAATAGATTGTAATTAAAATCGGTTTATCTATTATTAAAACAGTATAATTTGTTAGTTTTTACCCCTCTCGGAAGTTTATACAATACATACTTAAATTAACTTCCGGGAATTTCGAACGCTCGCAGTTTTTTTGCCGGGTACTCACTTAAAAAATTAAATATTAACTCTTATAATAAACCGCTAACAATATTAGTAGTATGAAGTTCATTCCGAACGCCAGCGCTGAGCTTGTCGAAGCATGATTCAAATCTTCTTCAAAAACACAGATGCTGAATCAAGTTAAGCATGACCACCTTTTAATAATTTAAATAGCGGTTTATTATTAATCATTAATTGCGTACACTTTCTGAAAGTTATGAAACTATGATTAAAGAGTTGTTTATGAAATTTTTCAGCGATCTTATAATTAAGTCCTGAAAAGTCGACTTATAGTTTTTAAGCTCAATATAAATATTTTGAGAATTACAGACTGTTTGGTTCTGCTTTAAGTAAACTTAAGTTTAAGAAAATATATTTCACCTATAATATGTTTTTTATGCAAAACGAAACAACAAAAAACAAATTCAGAATATTAGTAGTTGATGATAATAAAATAACTCTTGAAAAAACAATATCTATTTTATTAAAAGAAGGGTATCAAGTTCATGGAACAACTATTGCAAATGAAACATTTGTTTTAATAAAAAGACATCAACCCCACATTGTTATTTTAGAGTTAGCAATGTCAACAATGGATGGTATTTCAATTTGTTGTGAACTGCGGAATGATAAAGAATTATCAAACATATCTATTATTATTTATACTAACCGAAATGATGATTATTCTCAAATAGCGGCATTTAATGCCGGAGCAGATGATTATATCTCAAAAACAGTTGGATATAGAGTTTTCACAACCAGAGTCAATGCATTACTCAAGCACCTCTATAAAAAACCCACAAATGATAAATTTATTGTTTTAAAAGAATTAATTATTTGTAAGCTAGGCTTTCTAATTATTAAAAATAATCAAGAAATTATCTTACCAGTCAAAGAATTTAAATTATTAATACTTCTGGCAAATAATCCTCAAAAAGTGTTTACCCGAAAGGAAATTTCTAAAAAAGTTTGGGGCGATGAAATAATACCCGATAACAGGACTATTGATATTCATATTAGAAGATTAAGACAAAAAATAGGAACTCAATATATTAGGACAGTAAAAGGAATTGGTTATGGTTTGCACGAGTAAAAATGTTTCTATCCAATGATTATTTCAACCAAAATATTACTTCTAAGATCAATTTGTTTAAATAATTCAAGTTGCTAGTTAGTAATTTTATTTATCTGTAATCCAAAGACGAACAGAATCAACTTAATCAAGAAGCCATTTAATGTAACAGCATGAATTGTTCTCGGGAACATTTTCTTGATATCGCTAATTGTTGTTTCTACTCTTTTTCTCATTTTTAGTTTTTCTTGTGCTTGTTGTCTAGTGTCTTTTCTTTTTGAATTTGATTTGCGTTGTATTTTCAATAAAATCAATTTGTTCTCAAATAAATCATCTTCCATTTTATAATCAGTGTACGCACTATCAGCATAAATACTGGATTCCGGTGGCAATCCTCTGACTATCTTTTCAAGAGATTTTACATCTGCTTGTTTACCCGGAGTGAAACAAAAAGCCACTGGTATTCCTGAGCCGGTTGTTAACAATTGTACTTTTACTCCGTAAAAATATCTCCTCATACTTGCCGTGTATCCACGCCATTTTGAACCTTTTACAAGTTTACTATTCATAATCCTTATGTTGTCACATATGGCAACAGGAAAGGAATCTATGATATAATGAAGCTCACAACAAAACTCTTTCAAATAACCTCCTACTTGAGTAAACAAATCATACAGCAAACGTCCTATACGATGCAGTCGGCGGTTAAAGCGACTTTTATCAAGCATCTTGGGGACATGACCATGACTTTTCATAAAATGGATGGCGTGATTTTGATTGCCTCCAAAATAAATAGCTGAAACAATTGCTGTTACTGCTATTTCACTGTCACTCACACTTCGTCTTTTGTCTTCTTCATGTTTAATTCCGATAAATAAATCATCGACTAAACAAAAAATTGATATAATTTTATCCGGGCTTAGCATTTGGTTTTGTTTTTTACGTTCGCAAAACAAATTTACTTAACCATTTGCTAAACCCTATTTTCAAAGAACTTCTAATAGCAACTTGAGTTAAATAGTTCGATTAATAATTTAATGAATGAATTTATATTTTCAACTTTAATTCAAGCTACCTCTCAATCAAACTTTTTTAGCGCATTTATAAGAGCTGCTTTAAATTCCACTGCCGATTGAAACCTTACCGATTGAGCGGTTTTAAAAAATTTACTTAACTCTTCTTTTTTATAACGATTGGGGGGTAGCCTAAATTGATGTTTTGTTGTTGCCTTTAACAACATTTGAAAAATGAAATCCTGAATAGCTTTGTTGGGTTTTAATTGTTGTGTGAGCTGAATATGCATAAGTAATTCAGGCTGATCATGATAAAAAGGTTTTTCACCTGTAAACAATTCATATAAACTAATAGCAAAACTATATAAATCGCTGCTGGCATTTATAGCATCAGGAACATTCAACAATTGTTCGGGTGGCGAATAAATCAATGAAAATGGAGTTTTTCCGACAATAGGATTTTCCTGATAATAAGCAAGACCAAAATCAATAAGCTTTATTGTAGGTTCCTGAATATTTATATCTTTTGATGGAGAATGGTATTCCAATAATATATTATGGGGACGTATATCACAATGTATTATTTTGCCTTTATGAACGGCATCCAAGGCATTAAGTACTTCAATTGCAAATTTCAGAATGAATTTTATTTTTTCATTCCCCTTTAATTTACTTCGTTTTAAATAGGTAAAAACGTCTTCTCCCTCCACATATTCACGTACCAAATAATTTTGTCCGTCATTATGGATAAAACAAATACTATTAGCAATACCCTTATGATTAATGTGTATAGCAACTTCCCGTTTAAATCGTTCAAAAACCAACGCTACATTTTTTTGAATTGGATTAAACTTTTTAATAATTACAGCTTTTCCATCGCTTTCTGAAATGCCTTTATAAACGCTACTGAACTTGCCACCAAGCCGTAATACATTTTCCTTTTTACTGGGGTCAAATAAAAAATACCGCTCTTGACAATTTAATCGCACTATAGACATAATCGTATAAAAAATAAAAAAATCGGCAGGTCAAAATAAGTTATTTTAACCCGCCGACAAATATCTAAAAAGAAATTATTGCTAATTCAAATATGCAGCAATTTGATCTTTTAATATCACACGCTTTTTTCTCAAGTCGTTCAAATGTTCATCCGTAGTGGCTTCCGAACCGTTTTCAAAACGATGTATTTCATGGTCTATATCATGATACTCGTCAAACAATTTTCTGAAATGTTGATCAGTTGTCTTTAGTTCATGAATTTTCTCCTTTTTCTGAGGGAATTCGTGTAAAATGTCGTGTGCTTCCATAGTGTGTTAATTTTTTTGACAATAATAATTGTAAATAAAGTATTCACACATGATTGCGGTCATACCCGAATGTGATTGTAATCATTATAAATATGTAGAATGAAAAAACGTAAATCCTCGCTATTGATTACATATTCACTAAATGGGTAAAATGCCTATATTTATAGCCATTACAAGCCTTTATGATAAAACAGTAGCGAATTGCATTACTTATACACCAATGATAGCAGACTATTTAAGGCTTAACATATTAATAAAAGACGAAGAGTTTGATATAATTTATCCTATCCGGATCAGAGAAATGTCGAAACGTCATTTTACGCAAGTTGAAATGGCAATAAAGGCTTCTCAATTTTTGGCTACAAATGCAAAGCAACGGGTACTGGATATAGGGAGTGGTGTTGGTAAATTTTGTTTTATAGCCGGAGCATCCACCGAAGCTATATATACCGGTGTAGAATACAGAAAACACCTTGTTGACCTGTGTAAAAAGTTAACGCTTAAGCATCGTTTTAAAAATGTGAATTTTATTCATGATGATATTAAGAATATTGATTTTACACAATTCGATAGTTTTTATTTTTTCAATTCATTTCAGGAGCAAATTGATAGTACGGCTTTATTGGATCATACAATTGATACGAATTATGAAAACTATTTGAAGTATTCTTTATTTTTAAAAAGTCAATTTGCTAAAATGCCTGAAGGAACACGAATAGTAACTTTGCATGTAAATCAGGATCAAATCCCTGAATCGTACCGCTTGTTGAACACCTGTTTTGATGGAAAATTAAAATGCTGGGAACAAACAACGGAAGCTGAAAGTAAGTTGCTTTAATAGAAATGGTTTTAGAATAAACAATGATAACACAACGCATAAAGGTTAAGCCCGGTTCATTTAAAGATGAAATTGTGATTGATGAAAAGAATGAATGGACAGTAAAAATACGCGCCAAACCAATTGACGGAGAAGCGAATGTGTATTTGATTCAATACCTTGCTAAAGAATTAAAAATCAGCAAAAGCTCTATCAATATTGAAAAAGGAACAACCAATCAATTTAAAACAATCTGCATCAATATGGATACTACAGAGTTTGAAAAACGAATAGCTGATTACAAAAAATAAGGAACAAAACTGTTCAAACTTCTGAAAGCAACACGTTATAATACCAATTGAATTTTCTCTATTCATTATCGCTTAATCTTTTCGTTTATTGCTTTTAGCTTATCTTCCAGTTGCAGTCTGGCATATACCTGCTTTAAAGCAATCATCAGATTATGGTCGTTGGGTTGCTGTTTTAGCGCTTTTTCCAATAGAGGCATTGATTTATTAAACTCATCGTTTGCTTTGGCATTTAAAGCTTTAAATTTAATATTGTCAGTAATATCATTAGCGGTATTGTTAAAAACTACACCTTTATTGAAATACAAAATCCCCAAATTAAATAACGCATAATAATTATTAGAATCTGCCGCTATAACTTTTAAATAATCCGCTTCGGCAGCATTAACTGCAGCTGTATGTTGCTTTTGTTTAGTAGTGTCAGATATTGAACTCATAAAGTGAGTTGCAATATTATCATACACATTACCTCTTGCCAAATACAAATTAACGTTGGTAGGATTGGCTGTTATAGCCGTATTCAGATTATTCAATAATTCTTCACCTTTGTTCTTTTTTAAATAATTATTTACGTCCATCAACAACAAGTTAGTATTATTAGGAAAGGCTTCTCTTCCTTTTTTCAACACTTCAATACCGCCGGTTGTATCTTTTAAAGCATAATAAGTATTAACCAATGATGTATAAGTATTAGGTCGCGCTTGTTTGGTCTCTACCATTTTACCATAATATTGTTTTGCCTTTTCAAAATTTCCAGAGTACTCGGCAGAAACTGCCGCCAAATAAAGTGTTGTAGTATCAGTATTATTGCTTATTTCATATGCACGTTCAAAAGCCTTTAATGCGTCACCATATTTTTGAGCGTTAAATTTTGCTCTTCCTGAATAGTCAAAATACATTCCTATCGTGGCAATTGTCTTCATTTCCTCTGAATATTTCCCCTTAACATCCACTTGTTTGGCTTTTAAAAGGGCCTGATAAGCGGTTTCTAAATCACCGGTAGGTGTGTTTTCATAAACGGCCAATGCGCGTTTTTGTTCATCAGTAATTGACGAAAACATTTTTTCGGTTTCATTTCTTGCATTATCATAAAGTGCCATGTATATCTGACCTTTTGTTACAAGTATAAAAGGATTATCTTTTGTTTCATCGTTTTCTGCTGCGGCATCAATACTTTCTTTAGCATGATTTAGAGATGTTATATCCTGAGTAGAGTTGTAATCCCTTAAATAACTTTGTGCATCAAAGCCTTTCGATTTTTGAGCGAACAAAAAGCAAAAGTTTAATACTGCTGCTGCTGTTAAAATAAATCTTTTCATTGCCTAAATAATTAGTCTCTCTCCATGGGGAGATACAAGTTACGTGTTATGTTAATTTATTAAGTTGAACTTTCCAATATCCCATTTGTAAAAAAGGAATGCCAGTACCGATAAGTAAAATCCATTCGGCAATTATCGGAGCATTTATGTTTTGTGACATCGTTATGATAGTACCGATTGTTGCTATGCCCAATGTTGCTAGCTTAACATTAAATAAACTTATATAAACAGCCAAATTACTGTTACGTTTTAAATACAATTCAACAGCAACTGCACTTAAACCTGCTGCTATCAAACGTAAAGCGAAAGGGTCAAAATTTCGCCAACCGGAAAATTCAATAAAATGTTCAGGAAAAAAGAACAGTGAACCACACAAAACCAAATCATTCACTACGTGTAGGGTCATACTTGATTTAAGTTTGCCGGGTACTTTTTGTGTTTCTTCCATTTATAGTTATTTATTAAGAACAAACCTGACAGGTCTTCACTAAATTTAGTAAAGACCTGTCAGGTTTTATTTTGATAAGCTAAACCAAATACTATTCCGCAGTGGGCTCTTCAGCTTCCCCTGTAGCAGCAGTATCGTTGCTTTCAGAATCACCTGCAGTAGTTGTGTTTTCGTCACCTTCAGCTCCTTCTACAACTTCATCTTCTTCCATCTCAACCTTACTTACAGCAGCAATTTCATCATTTGCTTTTAAGTTAATTAATTTCACCCCTTGTGTAGCACGCCCTATTACGCGTAATGCAGAAACTGCCAAACGAATAATGATCCCTGATTTGTTGATGATCATTAAACCATCCTTATCAGTAACGATCTTTAATAGCAATTAAATTTCCTGTTTTATCGGTAATGTTAATTGTTTTAACGCCTTTACCACCACGATTAGTTACTCGATATTCTTCAATGTCGGAACGTTTACCATACCCTTTTTCAGATACTACCATTACGTTTGTTTCTGGGTCAGTCAATGGCAACCATACCTACTACTTCATTCCCTTTTTCATCGCCAATATTAATGCCTCTCACACCAGAAGCATTACGTCCCATTGGGCGAACATTAGCTTTCGTTGAAACGAACCACTTTACCGGCTTTTGAAGCAAGCATTATTTCGTTTTTACCATTTGTTAATAACACTTCAAGTAATGTATCACCATCTCTCACGGTAATGGCATTGATACCATTTTGACGTGGACGTGAATAGGCCTCTAATGTTGTTTTTTTGATGATACCATTCTTGGTACACATGATGATGAAGTTGTTATTGATATACTCTTCATCAAAAGTGTTTTTACATTAATAAACGCTTTTACTTTATCATCCTGAGGAATGTTTATTAAGTTTTGAATTGCACGTCCTTTCGATTGACGTGTTCCTTCAGGTACTTCAAATGCTTGCATCCAGAAGCAACGCCCTTGTTCGGTAAACAACAATAAATAATTGTGTGTTGACGCTACAAACATATGTTCAATAAAATCTTCATCGCGCGTAGTAGTTCCTTTTGAACCTTTACCACCTCTGGCTTGTGTTCGGTATTCTGTTAAAGGCAGTACGTTTAATATAACCCATATGAGAAATTGTTATAACCACATCTTCGTCCGCAATCATATCTTCCATTCTGAAATCGCCAGAAGCGTAAACGATTTCTGTTTTACGTTCATCACCGTATTTATCTTTTATCTCAATAAGTTCGTCTTTGATAATTTTCATCCTCAGCGCTTCGTCATTCAAAATACTTTTTAAGTAATCAATCAGCTTCATCAACTCATCATACTCTTGTTTGATTTTGTCGCGCTCTAAACCTGTAAGCACGCGCAATCTCATTTCGAGTATTGCTTTTGACTGAATTTCACTTAAACCGAAACGGCTCATTAATTCCGTTTGAGCCTCGTTTGGAGTTGCTGATTCGCGAATTAATTTGATAACTTCATCTAAGATGATCCAGGGCAATTAAATAACCCTGTAAAATATGAGCACGTTTTTCGGCTTGCGATAACTCGTATTTGGTTCGGCGAACAACCACTTCATGTCGGTGATTCACAAAATGACCAATCATGTCTTTCAAGTTCAGCATCATTGGTCTTCCGCCAACCAACGCGATGTTGTTTACACTAAAAGATGTTTGAAGTTCGGTATATTTAAATAAATTGTTCAACACCACATTGGTAATGGCATCGCGTTTTATTTCATACACAATGCGCATCCCGTCTCTGTCCGACTCATCACGGATATCAGATATCCCTTCAATTTTTTTATCGTTAATCATTTCAGCCGTTTTTCTGATCATTTCAGCTTTATTGATTTGATAAGGAATTTCGGTAACGATAATGCGTTCGCGGTTTTCAGTTATTTCAATAGTTGTTTTTGCACGCATGACAATTCTTCCACGTCCTGTTTCAAATGCTTCTTTAACACCTTCGTAACCATAAATAGTTCCTCCTGTAGGGAAATCGGGAGCTTTTACATACTGCATTAATCCGGCTATATCAATCTCGCGGTTATCAATGTAAGCAACAGTAGCATTAATAATTTCGGTAAGGTTATGAGGAGGCATGTTAGTTGCCATACCCACAGCAATACCGGATGCACCATTAATTAATAGATTTGGAATTCGTGTAGGCAAAACGGTCGGTTCTGTTAAACTATCATCAAAATTTGGTCTGAAATCAACGGTATCTTTATCAATATCGTTAATCATTTCCTCTGCAATTTTTTTCAAGCGAGCCTCTGTATAACGCATTGCAGCAGGGCTATCACCATCTACCGAACCGTAGTTACCTTGTCCGTCAACCAAAGGATAACGTAAACTCCAATCCTGAGCCATACGCACCATGGTATCATAAACCGACGTATCTCCATGTGGATGGTACTTACCTAAGAACCTCTCCCACAATACGGGCTGATTTTTTATAAGGCCTGTTGGATAATACTCCCAAATCAAGCATTCCATATAAGTACTCTGCGGTGTACAGGTTTTAAACCATCTCGTACATCGGGTAAAGCTCTTGATACAATTACCGACATTGAATAATCAATGTAGGCTGTTTTCATTTCTTCTTCAATGTTAATCGGAATAATTTTTTCGCCTTCTGCCATAATTTCTTTTTATTATTTACTTTTAATCTGATTTAAGAACATTTGTCATTAAAAACCAACATAGCATAATTGTTGGCAATTTTGTGAACCCGAAAGTACTTAAACAAATAGTAAGCAAGCATTTTTTAGTAGTTTTAAATTATCAACATATTAACACTTTTTTTGTTGATAAATAGATCAGCTTAAGCGGTTGGCTTTGAAAAGCGCTATTTACTTTTGAATTCAGGCTTGCGGATGTTCTTTATTAAATAATAACTGAAACCATTACACTTAATAAACGTTTTATTGCCTAACTAATAATCATACCTATGGAAGCAAAATTTTCGCCCAGAGTAAAAGACGTAATTACTTACAGCCGCGAGGAAGCCTTGCGCTTGGGGCACGACTATATTGGCACAGAACATTTGTTACTGGGCATCATCCGCGAAGGTGAAGGAACCGCAGCGCGCATTCTCAAATCCTTAGGTGTAAATATGATGGAGTTGAGAAAAACGGTTGAAAATTCAATTGGTACAGGTAATTACAAAGTAAGTAATTTGGCGAATATTCCATTGATGAAACAAGCTGAAAGGGCTTTGAAAATAACTTATCTGGAAGCTAAGCTTTATAAAAGCGCTGTAATTGGTACTGAACATTTATTGCTTTCTATACTTAAAGACGAAGACAATGTTGCTACGAAATCACTTCATAAATTTAATGTGGATTACGAAATAATTAAAAAAGAATTGGAACTATCTAAATCAGACCCAAGAGCAGAGATGCCCGGACCACCGTCAGAAGACGATGATAACGATGACACTTTTAATGCAGGAAGCAGTGCTAAAAAAACCGGCAGACAGCAAATCAAAGACTCCCGTGTTGGATAATTTTGGCAGTGATCTGACCAAAGCTGCTGAAGAAGGTAAAATGGATCCTATTGTTGGACGCGAAAAAGAAATTGAACGGGTTGCCCAAATATTATCTCGCCGTAAGAAAAACAATCCAATTTTGATTGGCGAACCGGGTGTTGGTAAATCAGCCATTGCTGAAGGTTTGGCATTGAGAATTGTTCAACGAAAAGTATCAAGGGTATTGTTTGGTAAACGTGTTGTTACACTTGATTTAGCTTCACTTGTTGCCGGTACTAAATACCGTGGACAGTTTGAAGAGCGGATGAAAGCTGTTATGAACGAGTTGGAAAAATCCCTGATGTTATTTTATTTATTGATGAAATCCATACCATTGTTGGTGCAGGTGGAGCTTCTGGTTCCTTGGATGCTTCCAATATGTTTAAACCGGCTCTTGCCCGTGGCGAAATACAATGTATCGGCGCTACTACATTGGATGAATACCGTCAGTACATTGAAAAAGACGGCGCTTTGGAACGTCGTTTTCAAAAAGTAATGATTGAACCTACTTCTGTTGAAGAAACCATTGAAATTTTAAACAATATTAAAGAAAAATATGAAGATCATCACAATGTAACTTATACTGATGAAGCGATTAAGGCTTGTGTTACTTTAACATCACGTTATATTACCGATCGGCATTTACCCGATAAGGCTATTGATGCCTTAGATGAAGCTGGTTCCAGGGTCATATTGTAATATTGATGTTCCTCAAAATATTGTTGAAATTGAAAAAAAATTGGAAGAAATAAAAGAAGAAAAAAATAAAGTTGTTCGTTCTCAAAAGTATGAAGAAGCCGCTCAATTGCGCGATACGGAAAAACAATTGTTGGCGCAGTTAGAAGTAGCTAAAAAGAAATGGGAAGAAGAAAGCAAAAACAATCGCGTAAATGGTCACGGAAGATAATGTTGCCGAAGTGGTTGCCATGATGACCGGCGTTCCGGTTCAACGTATTGCTCAAAATGAAGGCAGCAAATTGTTGAAAATGGGCGATGAACTGAAAGGTAAAGTTATAGGGCAAGATGATGCTGTTGAAAAAGTGGTGAAAGCAATTCAACGTAACCGTGCAGGATTGAAAGATCCGAACAAACCTATTGGCTCATTTATTTTCTTAGGTCCTACGGGTGTTGGTAAAACTCAATTGGCAAAAGTATTATCAAAATATTTGTTTGACAGCGATGATGCACTTATTCGCATTGACATGAGTGAATATATGGAAAAATTTGCCGTATCCCGTTTGGTTGGAGCGCCTCCGGGTTATGTTGGTTACGAAGAAGGCGGGCAATTGACCGAAAAAGTACGTCGCAGTCCTTATTCAGTTGTTTTATTGGATGAAATTGAAAAAGCACATCCTGATGTATTTAACTTATTGTTGCAGGTATTGGATGATGGTCAGATGACCGATAGTTTAGGAAGAAAGATTGATTTTAAGAATACCATTATCATCATGACTTCAAACATTGGCGCACGTCAGTTAAAAGATTTTGGACAAGGTGTTGGTTTTACAACTTCTGCAAGAGCGGAAAGCACAGATGACCACTCTAAAGGTGTAATTGAAAATGCTTTGAAAAAAGCTTTTGCTCCTGAGTTCTTAAACAGAATAGATGATGTTGTGGTGTTTAACTCTTTATCAAGAGATGATATTCATAAAATCATTGACATTGAATTGGGTAGTTTGTATGGCAGAATAAAAGGTTTAGGGTATACAATCAAAATTTCTGATGATGCCAAAGACTTTATTTCTGAAAAAGGTTACGATTCAGCTTTTGGCGCACGTCCTCTAAAAAGAGCTATTCAAAAATATTTGGAAGATCCATTGGCAGAAGAAATAATCAAATCGCCGATGAGCGAAGGGGATATTATTGAAGTGGCTTTTGAAAAAGAAAAAGAGGAAATAAAAATCAAGATTAACAAGCCTAAAAATCCTAAATCGGGCAAAACTAAAAAAGAAGAAAACTAAAGATGTAAATTAAAACTAGGAAAACATCCCGCTAAAACCGCGGGATGTTTTTTTTGAAATAACTGAGACTCCTTTAAATGAGGACAAAGCATCATTTTTTATTGATTTTATTTTTTCTTGCATCTTTCCAAAATGCAATTTGCCAAAAGGACAGTACTCAAAAAATATATATGGGGACAAGCTGGACTTCTAGGAGACTATGGTAACCTAGGATTTCAACTTGGACTCAATTATAAGATTAAAAAACATTTTTTTTCTGTGAGATATTATCAAAATAGTGATGATTTTGATTTTTCATTTTCAGCACCACCACTTAATGCAATCCAAGAAATACACAATTTTTCTTTTATGTATGGTTTATCGTTCGGTAACAAATGGTTCAAAATAATACCAATGGCTGGAATATCAATTGGGCAAGGAAATTGGAGAAATAATAAAGTTGATACAGTTGTAACTGGTGGAGGGGGTATGAGCTTCTTTACCTCCTGAAACTAATTTTGTTTATCACTATGAACTATTTCGATATATAGGTGCACAAGCGGGGTTGAATCTGCTTTGGACACCAACGAAATCTTTTGGTTTAGGTATAGATATATTCGAGAATTTTCATCAACACTCAGACAATGGATTTGTTGTAAGCGCTATTTTTGGAAGACTTAAATGAGAATAACAATGATGCTTTCGGTCAGCCTGAGCTTGTCGAAGACTTTGCGTGTGCAACACAAAATAAACAATTAAATTTTTATGACAAAAAAAGAAAAGATTTTACTGCTATTGCTTGCAAGTATTAATTTTACACATATCATGGACTTCATGATAATTATGCCATTGGGAGGTTATTTAATTCCCCTATTTAAAATAAATCCTCAACAGTTCAGTATCATTGTTTCGTCTTATACCTTTGCCGCGGGGATTATAGGCTTTTCGGCAGCTTTTTTTGTGGACAGATATGATAGAAAAAAAGTATTGCTCATAGGATATGGAGGTTTTCTTATTGGAACATTTGCCTGTGCATTTGCAACTTCTTATGAGCTACTTATTCTTGCCCGTATTTTGGCAGGTGGCTTTGGTGGATTGATTAGTGCACAGGTATTATCAATAATCGGCGATACATTTCCGTTTGAAAAACGAGGCAGAGCAATGGGAATATTGATGACGGCTTTTGCATTTGCATCTGCTGTGGGAGTACCTACAGGTTTGTATTTAGCTAAAAGTTTTGGATGGCATATTCCATTCATCGTTATAGGGGGTGTAGGTTGTATTGTTATAGTGTTTGTGTATGTATATGTCCCCAAAATGGTTGGACACATAGCCAAGAGCGACAAAAAAGTAAACCCTTTTGATGTAATCAATCACATAAAAAAATCAGCCAATCAGCAAAGGGCATTATTATTAATGGTTGCATTGATGCTGGCTCATTTTTCCATTATTCCGTTCATCGCTCCATTTATGGAATTTAATATTGGTTTCACTAAAGATCAGGTAACGTTAATATATCTTGTTGGTGGTCTAGTATCAATTGTTTCCGGGCCATTAGTGGGCAGTATGGCTGACAAATATGGTAAGTTTAAAATCTTTGCCATCTTTTGTTTGCTTTCAATCATACCTGTTTATTTAATTACCAATATGCCAAAAATAGATTACCAGTATGTGTTGGTAGTAACAGCGTTCTTTTTCATATTTGCCGGTGGCAGAATTATTCCGGCTCAGGCAATCATTACTTCAGTCGTTCACCCTCAGCAAAGGGGTGGTTTTATGAGTATCAATTCATCCGTACAACAATTGTCAACCGGTTGTTCTGCAATGCTTGCTGGTTTTATTGTTCAAAAAACAGAAACAGGACAACTCATGAATTACCACTATGTAGGCTACATAGGCATTGCATTAACGATTGTTTGTATCTTTCTTGCAAGACGAGTTAAAGCGATAGACTAAAGCAAATTTTGCTATTGATCAGATTGTTTGTAAAAACAGAAAGCTGCTTAAAAAAAAATTTAAGCAGCTTTTTTTGTTTGCCGAATTTTATCAAAAAATTGTATATGTTTTAGCTCAATAGCTATTCCCCTATCTCAAATCCTCTATTGAAACACCTGGATGAACTTTAGAGTTGAATACAAAATCAGTATCTGCCAAAGATGCATTCCCTAAAAAGGATTTTATCTTATATGTTTGAGTTGAACCATCCTTCATTAAAACCTTTACACTAACAATTTGTTTTTTGTTTTTATCGATGCTCAGCTTAATGGTATGAAATTTTTTCTTGTCGGGATTGATAGGAAAAAGACTTACGACCTGAGTTGTTGCATCTTCTCCTTCAAATTTATATTTGTACCCTTTTTCATAGATGGTAAAAATACTAGTAGGTGTGATGGCATCGTCTGCACTTGCTTCCACATCTTTTACTTGTACTTCATTGGCATCTTTAATAAAATCCCAAACGGTTTTTCCATCGCAATAAATATCGTGTCCAGGAATTTCTAGTTTGTATTTACTTCCTTTTGTTTGAATCTTCCCTTCTTGCGTATCCTTCGATTTGTCTTTTTTTTCGGTAGTCCAACTGAACTCCGCTTTAAGAGTAGTATATGTTTTTGTTTTAGTACTAAGGTCGTCCAATATTTTTTTTGCACGATCGTCCTGTGAATTTACGTTTAAACTTCCTATTACTAAAAGTGTGACAAGACCTGTTTTTAATGATGACATATATTTTTAATTTTTAGTTGTGTTCGGTTTTGTTCAAATATTGTTCCAAAGATGTTAAATCTTTTATCAATACCTCTCTTGCTTTAGAGCCTTCAAATGGCCCTATAATTCCGGCTCGCTCCAATTGGTCAACAATGCGACCTGCACGATTGTATCCCAACTTTAACCTTCTTTGTATCAAAGAAGTAGAACCTTGTTGCGTAGAAACTACTATTTCGGCAGCCTGATTAAACATACTGTCTCTTTCCGCAGGGTCTAAATCTCCTTTACCACTGCCTTCGCCATTCTCATCAATAAATTCAGGCAATAAATAGGCATCGGAATAACCTCTTTGATTACCAATAAAATTACAAATTTTATCAACTTCAGGTGTATCTACAAATGCACATTGTAAGCGAATAAAATCATTTCCCGTTGATAGTAATAAATCACCACGTCCAATCAATTGGTCAGCACCACCTGAATCTAAAATAGTACGTGAATCTATTTTTGATGAAACCCTGAATGCTATACGGGCAGGGAAATTTGCCTTAATAGTACCTGTAATAATATTCACCGACGGACGTTGTGTAGCTATTACTAAATGAATGCCTATAGCACGGGCAAGCTGTGCCAAGCGGGCAATTGGCATTTCTACTTCCTTACCCGCCGTCATAATTAAATCGGCAAACTCATCTACTACTAATACAATATATGGCAAAAATCTATGACCATTGTTAGGATTCAAACGACGAGAAATAAATTTAGAATTATATTCTTTAAGGTTTCGCACTTCTGCATCCTTTAGCAAATCATAACGGTTATCCATTTCAATACACAGCGAATTAAGTGTATGAATCACCTTTTTTGTATCAGTAATAATAGCATCGGCACTATCAGGAAGTTTTGCCAAAAAGTGACGTTCAATTTTATTGAACAAAGTAAGCTCAACTTTTTTAGGATCAACTAACACAAATTTTAATTGTGAAGGATGTTTTTTATATAGCAACGATACTAACACAGCATTTAAACCAACTGATTTTCCTTGACCTGTAGCACCAGCCATTAACAAATGGGGCATTTTTGCTAAGTCGAAAATAAAGGTTTCGTTGCTAATGGTTTTACCAAGTACTACTGGCAAATCCATGGTTGTGGTTTGAAATTTTTCGGATGCTATGAGTGTACGCATCGGTACAATATCGGGGTTAAGATTAGGAACCTCAATCCCTATTGTACCTTTTCCAGGAATAGGTGCAATGATACGTATTCCAAGTGCTGATAAACTTAACGCAATATCATCTTCCAGATTTTTAATTTTTGAAATACGCACACCAGCAGCCGGTACTATTTCGTATAATGTCACTGTTGGACCAACAGTTGCTTTTATCTTTTCAATTTCAATTCCGTAATCGCCAAGTGTTTTGATGATTCGGTCTTTATTAGCATTTAGCTCTTCTTTATTAATAGTAATATCTTTAGTTCCTCCATAATTTTCTAACAAATCAATAGTTGGAAATTGGTAGGAAGCCAAATCCAGCGTTGGGTCATACTCCCCTATTTCAGCTGTTAATGCTTCTGCGATTTCTTTGGGACTAAGGTCTTCTTCCTTTTTAGGAGGACTTTCTACGGTAAATTGCACATCTTCATTTGAAGATGATAATACTATTTCCTGTTTTATGGAAGGGGTTATTTCTAAATCATCGTCTTCTATAATATCGTGTCGCTCATCCTCCTCCTGAAGTAAAGCCTCTGAGTGACTTTCATCAATTACTTGTTCTGTTGCAGCTTTTCCTTCATCTTCCTTTTTTACCTCATTTAAAGTTCCACCTTTTTCTTGTGGAATTTCAGGTTTATTCAATTCAAAAGAAACATTGTATGCAATAACCAGAAAAATAAGAAATACGAAAATTAACAATATGCCTGTTCCTGCAAAGCCCATTAAGGAGTTTAATAAGTTGCTAATGGTATAGCCATATGCGCCACCAAAGTATATGTAAGTTGGATTTGTAATTAAATACCCCAGCGTTACTGAAAAAAAAACTAAAAAGAAAAAGGACAGAGCATATAACTTAAAAATGTTTTTAGGGCCGACGTTAAATGTAATTTGTAATCCTGTGATAAATGCCAAAAAAGGAAAAACAAACGACGCTAATCCAAACCATTTATAAATAAAAATGTGCGACAATAATGCACCGAATTTACCAAGCCAGTTTTCCACTTTTACTTCCGGCGAAAATAAATTACCTACTACTTTGGAATAATCATCTTCCCATGTAAAAGGATATGAGATGAATGAGAAACTAAGGAATGTTGCAAACAGCAATAGTACCAGTCCAAATACTTTTTGAAACTGATTGTTATAAATAAATGCAAAGGATGCCTTAATTTTTTCTGATAAAGAAGTTACCGGAGCATTAGAAGTACTTCCATTTTTAATAGAAGTAGCGGCACCTCCATTCTTGTGCGATGCGGCTTCATCCGAATTGGTTTTATCTGAATTTTTCGTTTTTGTTTTTTTTAACTCCGCCATAGCTTCTCCTTATAAGGAGCTAAAGTAGTTGTAATAAATAAACAAATAAAAATCCTCTTGGAATTTTATACACTTTTGATTGTGAATAAGACCAGTAATTGATTTTATGCGTCATACAGAAAACAGCTTGCATTCTCTATGTTTCTATATGATAACTATTAGTAACCTAATGTTTTCATCATTGACTTATAGCTTTGTTCTTTGGCAAACAAACGAGTACTTATTTCTCCATCTTCATCCCTGTCAATAATCACATGCTTAGGTGCCGGAATCAAACAATGCTGAATTCCACCATAACCTCCGAGTGATTCCTGATAAGCACCAGTATGAAAAAAACCGATGTATAAAGGCTCTTTTTGTTTCTCATCAACCATCGGCATATAGACTTGATTAAGATGCGTTTCTCCATTATAATAATCATCGCTATCGCAGGTAAGTCCACCTAAATTAACGCGCTGATATTCTTTATCCCAATGATTAATGGCAAGTAAAATAAATTTTTGTTTAATACCCCATGTATCCGGCAAGGTGGTGATGAATGAACTATCTATCATATACCAAAGACTCGTTGTCATTTTGTTTTTTCACATCAACTATTGAGTATAATGTGGCTCCGCTTTCGCTGACTGTAAAACTTCCAAACTCAGTGAAAATGTTCGGTTCTTCCACTTCCTGTTCTTCACATAGATGTTTTATCCGTTGAAGAATTTCATCAGCCATGTATTGGTAATCGTAATTGAAATTAAGCGTAGTGCGTATTGGAAAGCCTCCTCCTATATCTAAAGAATCCAGCGTAGGACAAATCTTTTTGAGTTCACAATAGATATTGATGCATTTAGTCAGCTCTGTCCAGTAATAGGTGCTATCTCTAATACCCGTATTGATAAAGAAGTGTAGCATTTTTAATTCGCATTTCGAACTTTTTTTAATTACATTTTCATAATAGTCGATGATATCGGCTTGTCTCATGCCTAAGCGCGAAGTATAAAACTCAAACTTTGGTTCCTCATCGGTTGCCATTCTTATTCCCACCTGAAATTTCTTTTTGCAAAGCTTTTCAAGTAGTGGAAGTTCCTTTTTATTATCCAGCACCGGAATCACATTCACAAAATCATCATTAATAAACTCACTTATATATTTCAGATATTCAGGGCGCTTATAACCATTATTTATAATAAAAGTTTCTTTGTTAAGCTTACCCGCTTCATATAAAGAACGGACTAACGGCATGTCAAATGCTGAAGACGTTTCAATATGTATGTCATTTGACAAAGCTTCTTCCATTACAAATGAAAAGTGCGAACTTTTAGTACAGTAGCAATATCTGTATTCACCATTATAATCTGCTTTGGCAATTGCAACATTAAATATTTTTTTCGCTTTCTGTATTTGGGAACTTATGCGTGGCAAATAAGTTATTTTTAAGGGAGTACCATACTGTTCTATAATATCCATTAAAGGAATATCGCAAAAATGCAGTTCGTTATCTACAACGTCAAACCCTTCTTGAGGAAAATCAAAGGTTTGCTGAATTAAATCTTCGTAAGTATATTCCATTTTTAAAACATATTATGATTAAAACAATATTTTTTTGCAAATGTAAGTAACTTACCTTAATAAGTTTTATATCATTCAAGTAATTTACATTAAATAAATGTAAAGAGCTTTAGAGCTTATCCAAAACTCAAATTGTAAAATGGATTTGTAAAAAATTATATCTTTGCAGTTGACAACAAAGAATTAAAAAAAACAAAACATTTTAAGTTATGAAAAAAAACTTTTTTTTAATCGGCATTTTTATCGCAATTATAGCTATGCAAAATAAAGAAACTATAAGAATTGTGAATTCTGATATAACGTTTACCAAGAGCTCAGAAACTAAAGCGACTTCAGATTGTTCAACATCAGGCTGTCATGGTTGTAAAAAAGAATCAGTCTTTATAGAGTACAAAAATAAGCTGTAAACATTCCCCATGTATATATCAAAGTCATTCTTTTTGATATTAAATAACGAAGTTTGATATAATTAAATTCTAACACCAATTACCAATACATCATCCAATTGTTCCAAACCGTTTTTCCAACTGTTAAATTTTGACAAAAGGAGTTCTGACTGTATTTCCATTGGCTCTTTATGAATAAACAGTAGGAGTTCTTCTAATTGCTTATACATGAATTTTTTTCCTCTTGATCCTCCGAACTGGTCTGTATAACCATCAGTAAAGGTATAAATAACATCGCCTTTTTGTATTTCTATTTTATTAAAGGTGAATGGCTTTTCGTTTCCAATATATTTACCTACCGGCATTTTATCAGCTTTTAGGATAATTACTTGATTATCTCTAATGATGCAAGAAACATTATTAGCGGCAGCATATTCCAGTATATTATTTTTAATATCTAATTTGCAAACTACCGCATCCATTCCATCCTGACTTTGTTCTTTACTACCATCTGAATTTAACGCATTGATAATTTCTTCTCTAACATTATTCAAAATCAAATCCGGTCTGTAAATTTTATTTTCATTCACTGCTTGGCTAAGTTTGCTGATGTTCAAAAGACTCATAAAAGCTCCAGGAACACCGTGTCCGGTGCAATCGGCAGTAACATACACAAACCCTTCAGGTGTAGGAGTAGCCCAGTAAAAATCTCCACTTACCACATCTTTGGGATTAAACAATATAAAGTGTTCAGGTAAATTATTTTTCAATAAATTATCATTTGATAACAAAGCCAATTGAATCCGTTTTGCATAATTAATACTGTCAATAATTTCCTTTTGTTTTTCCTCAATCACTTTCTTTTGTTCAATAATCTCCCTAGTGCGTTCCTGCACTTTAAGTTCTAGGTTTTCATATATGAACGCATTTTCGATTGAAATGGCGGCTTGTCCGGATAATAAGCGAATGACTTCAATATGGTTCTCTGTAAAAGCACCCGCCGTAAGATTGTTTTCCAGATAAATGATAGCTACTAATTTTCCCTGATTCATTAATGGAGAACATAAAATTGATTTAGGTTGGTTATTAATAATGTACGGATCGTTATCAAATCGTTTATCATCTTGTGCATTATTTAAGACAATATCTTCTTTTGTTCGCACTACATAATTTACAATACGCATTGCGGCATGTTCTGAATTTTCTTTTAATAACAATGAATGCAACGCTTTTGTTTCTTGTTGATTGATATGTCCTTCAACTTCTATAAAAAACTCATTGTTTTTATTTAGAATAAATAAACCACGCTGTGCACCTGCATTTTCAATCAAAATAGCCATTAATTTTTTCAGTAACTTTTCCAACACCACCTCACCCGAAAGCGTTTGTGATGCTTTCATGATTGTTTGAATGTCCAATACCGCTGTGCCACTTGTGGTAGTGCGGATACCTTTTGTTGTACTTTTTTGTATGGTGGTGTTGGTATTAAAAACTTGCGAAGACAAGTGTTCCGGATACCGCTCTTTTAAACGATTGGCTTTTACTGTTGCTCCCCATTGAATAAAACAATAATACGCATCCTGCAAATAGGGTTTTGCGCTCTTGGCGTTTCCATCAGCAAGATAATAGGTTGCGGCAAGTTCATTGGCAATGGCTTGGTTTTGAAGATAACCTGTATCCTTTGCTGTTTCAACAGCCCTATTATAAAGAGCTGCTGTCGCATTTGTTTTGGTAATGGCAGCTATCTCAGCACAAACAAGAAGATATTTGTGTTCATAGTTTACAGGAGTATCTTTTGCAAACTTTTGCAATTTCTTTTTATGCTTCATCAGCTTCCCAAAGTGTTTACTCTTATCAGCAGGGTTAGCACGTATTACAGAAGCAAGCACCAACGCGTGATAAAAATAATGTTCTACAGTATGAACCATGGCAATGGAATGTTTCAGATACGTTTCCGACTCATTTGCCACTTCAAGGGCTTTGTTATATTCTCCACATAAGAAAAGCGATTGCATTTTATTGATGTAATAAAAATGCGCAAAATGTTGCGAGCCAAAAGTTTTTAATCCTTCAATGTATTCATGTTCGTTGAAATTTTCGGTTTCGAACGACATCGGATTTTTTGTTTTTCCCTGGTAGTTCAATACCGTTTGTTGCACAGCTTTGATGCTTCCTTCCGACTCGGCGTTTTGAAAACGCCTCGCCAGCTCCATATATTTTTCAGACTCCCTGTAAACTTCTTCAAGTGGCAAGCCCCTCATCAAATATCCTTGGCTGATTGCACAAGCAGCACAGCCTCCGTGAAAAAAATCTCCCGTTTCGAGAGCGACACTTATTGCTTCTTTGTAATATTGCTCGGTGTCTTTGATATGATGTTTCCATGAATTACAGAAGTAGGCATAAACAAAATTAACTTCCGGTTTTTGCTGAATAAAATTAAACTTGTCATTCAGAGCCAGAGATAAACGACCGTATTTATATCCTGTATCGCGGTCGCCAAGAACACCTCCCTGAAAAATACCACCAAAGGCAATATAACCAACAGCGTTATCTTCAGAGTTTCCATGCTTTAATGCGATGTTTACAATTTTGGTGGCATTGGCTATACAAAGTTCGGGAGCAATCTGGTAAGCCGATTTAAGCACCGCCGAAATTAATTTTATCGCGGTCTTTAATTCTTCATCCTTCACCAATGGAAGATTTACAAGATCCTCAATTTTTTTGCCGCTTAATTTTATTTTTGATTTTATAAATTCAACTATCAATAAGGGCTTTGCAAATTGAGGCGATGGCAATGATATCTTAAACAATTTCAACGCTTGTTTTGCAGCATTGTATGAATCGTGAAACTTAGAAATGTTGGAATAAAAATGTATCTTTTTTTCATACACATTGGCTTTGTCTGTTTTTGTTTTGGCATGTTGTAACGTAATACCAAAATATTTTTCGGCATTGTCAATATTTCCGCAAAGGTATTCACTCTCTGAGCGTTCCATGTGCAGTGCGTACATGGTAGCATAATCCAAACTCCAATTGCTGTCGTCCATCAACGCCATACCTGCAACAATGTACTGAAGCGCCGGAGCGTATGCAGCGGATAATTTTGCTCGAATACCTGCCTGTAAATTGAGGATTGCTAATTGCCGTTTTTCATTCGAGTCAGTTATTAAAGCGGCAGCAAAGTTGAGATGATTGGTAATGTCAAATAGTTTCTCTTCTTTTTCTTTTCCCTTCAACTCTGCAAGCATCGAACGACCAATGCTGAGATGAAATTTCTGTTTATCGCTTTCGTTAATTAATGAATAAGCCGCCTGTTGAATACGATCGTGGGCAAAACGATAGGACAGATCAACAAATAACATCTGCACTTGTTCATCTCCCTTATTCATCTCTGAAAGTAATTTGTAATCATTACCAACAGGAAAAACAAATCCCTGTTCCATTGCGGCAACAAGGTCAAATGCTACTGTGCTTAATGGTTGTCCGTATATTTTACTTACGGTATGTAACTTAAATGTGTTGCCTATACACGCTGCAAGCTTAATTACATATTGTGTTGCCAACGGCAGTTTCATTACATTATCGCTCATTAGGCTAACCACATTATCCGTAATATTCATTTGGTTAATGTGGCTTACATCCCACTTCCATGCAGCACTGGCACTATCAAAAACTATTGCTTTTTCGCTGTATAATGTTTTTAGGAACTGAGAAATAAAAAACGGGTTACCGTTTGTTTTTTTTACGACCACTTCTGCAAGCAGCATAGCAGCATGTTCCGAAGTATCAAACGTGTCACTCACAAGAGCCGTAACATCTTGTTGAGTTAACGGTTTTAGATGTAACTCAGTAATAACAGAAGATGTCTTTTTTCTCAATTCATCAAGCGTAAGCATCAGCGGGTGCGAGGTGTTTACTTCATTATCGCGGTAAGCGCCAATAAGTAAAAAGTGTTTGCTTTCCTTGTCACCGATTAATGCGGGAATTAGATGCAGCGAACCCGAATCGGCCCATTGAAGATCGTCCATGAACAACACCAGCGGATGTTCTTTTTTTGCAAAAACACCAATCAATGATTGAAACGTAATGATTAATCTGTTTTGTGCCTCGGTAGGCCCCAATTGCAATAATGCCGACTGTTTTCCAATAATCAGTTCCATTTCAGGAATCAAATCAATGATCACCTGCCCGTTCATTCCTAAAGCATTTTGAATATCCGTTTTCCAACGTTTCAAATCATGTTCACTTTCCGAAAGCAATTGTTTCACTAAATCGCTAAAGGCTTGCAAGATGGATGAATAAGGAATGTTGCGATTAAACTGATCGAACTTTCCCGAAATAAAATAACCTCGTTTTTCAACAATAGGTTTGTGAATATCATTTACCAGCACTGATTTTCCAATACCGGAATACCCTGAAACCAATACCATTTCAGAAATCCCCCGGCTAACCCGTTCGAACGCCGAAAGCAACAATGCTGTTTCTTTTTCTCTGCCATACAGTTTTTGCAAAATATTCAACTTGCCTTGTTTATCTTTAGTACCTAAGGTAAACTCAATAGTTGTTTCTCCGTTTTTTATCGCCTGCAAACATTTCTCTAAATCGGCAATTAACCCGTTTGCGCTTTGGTAGCGCTCTTCAGCAGTTTTAGCCATCAGTTTCATAACAATATCAGAAACTGCTTTGGGTATTAAAGGATTTATTTCTCTTGGTGACAATGCTTGTCTGGCGATATGCCCATGCACCAGTTCCATAGGATCTTCCGAAACAAACGGAAGTGTTCCGCAAAGCATTTCGTAAAAAGTAACACCCAGCGAATAAAAATCGCTGCGGTAATCTATTGTTCGGTTCATCCTACCTGTTTGTTCGGGGGACATGTAAGCAAGCGTACCTTCCAATTCGGTGATATGTATAGCTGCCTGATTTTCCTTTTCCAGAAGTGTTGATATCCCAAAGTCGGCAAGCTTCACTTCTTGTGTATCTTCATTGATAAGAATGTTAGAAGGATTAACATCTTTATGGATCACATTTTTTTTATGCACATCACCAAGCGCTTTCACAAGTTGCAAGGCAATATTTAAAAACGCCTCCACATCAATATCAACATTATCTGCATAATTTTTAAGACTTATTCCACCGTAATCTTCAAAAATTAAAGCAGGTGTGTTTCGATATTGTTCTATACCATAAACAGCAATAACACAAGGCAAACTAAGTTGTTTGATGACTTCAAACTCTCGTTTAATTTTTTCAATTTCTTTAAGTGTCGGATACTCTGAGTTGAGCACTTTTATAACCACATTGGTGTTATCACCCTCTCTTTTTGCACGATAAATAACCGAATGCCGATTCTCATTTATTTTTTCGCTTACCAGATAACCGTTTAATTTAATCATGACACGTTTTTAATTGAAAATTACTTTTTTGACTTTTCATTTAATGCGCTAAACTTCGTCCATAGTTGCGAAGGTCGGTTTTTCATATATCCTTGTAACCAGTCATACTGTCGGTTCTTCTTTAAGAATTTATCCGCATTAAATGCTTTACCACAAGCATGTCCCCATATTCCTTCAAATGTCATAGACTTCGCCATTTTGCTGTCGGTTACTTTTCCGTCGGCCGAACCCCATGGATAATAAGGCGGGCTACCTGCACCGTCTGCTGCATTATCTTTTTCAAAATGCCCGCAAATGGTTCTTCCACAAGGGTTTTCTTCATTGGTATATACGTCGTAATGGTCGGCAATCATTTCCTTTGCCAACTTACTATCTATTTTACCATGATGTTTTTCAAACAGTTGTTCCCATCTTACTTTTCTCGCACCATTGCTTCTGATGTCGTAATAACCCGTTCCGCTGCATTCTAAATTCCGCAACTGAAGATCAACAGGCACATTGTAACCTGCATAACAACCGTCTTTCTTTTTTTCAAATCCGGAATATTTCAAACCCAATTCAAAGCGAGCTATCTCTCCCGTATTGGTATCTCCTAATAACCAAATGTTGGCATATCCTCCGTTGTTGTTGTCAAGCATCATGTCCTTCCATTGATCAATGGTCTTAGCATATTGCGTTGCTTTACGCGACCTGAAAAATTCAGGCGACTTGGTGGCATCAAATCCTGAAAAGCCAACAATGGAAGTTTCGGTAATCATTAAGCCTGCGCCGGAAATCCAAAAATCGGTTGAACTGTCAATATATCCCGGAACAGATTGCATAATGATCGGATTGCCTTTGTCGGGTCGAATGTCCAATACAACATTATACCAGTCGGACGCACCGTACAATTGCCAAGTAGTGTGAGCCATCACGATATCTCCTTTTTTGGTGGATGAGCCTGTTGCAACAAAAGCGCTGCACCTGTGGGGTTGACGTTTTAAATGCATGGGAGTATTGCCAACAGTGCCTTTGGGTGGCCACCAATTGCAAATCAACTCAGGATAAGCATTCCATGTTAATATTTCCTCAAAACTTACTTTACAGCCTGCTTTTGTTGAGCCTTCGGCAATACCATGCATTTCATCCAAAAACTCTTTATCGATATGTTTAGGAAACAGTTCTATGGCATTCTTCATAAAAAAATCAAACGAAGAACCCGTATCAAAAGCTATCAGGTATTTTATAACACGCAGCGCACCTGCAATTTCATTACTCAACAAATAACCATGCTGAAAGCCTCTTTCGTATGCTTCTCCGGAAATACTCAAATAAATCCATCCGTTTATATCTTTTCTTTTTGCTTTGGAAAGCCATAGTTTTTCTTTTGTATTAAGGCTATTGGTTGTCATAAGGAAGGCTGTTTTTATTAACTACAATATTACTAAATATTAAAATAAAAAACGATGCGTACAAATTAATCGGTTGAGATTTAATTTTGAATTACAAAAAAAAGACGATTCCTTTGCAAAAATTATTTTTATGGGAAACCCTGTTCTTTTTTTTGAAATACTTGCAACCGATCAAACCAAGGTGCAAAATTTTTACAGCGAACTTTTCGGATGGAGCATAAACACGGATAACCCGAACAAGTATGGTTTTGTAAATACCAATTCGGATAAAGGAATTCAGGGTGGTATTGGTCATGCAGAACTTACGGGGAAAAACAAAGTGCTTGTATATGTGGAAGTAGACAACTTTGAAACATATATAAAAAAAGCAAAAGAATTAGGTGGAAAAGTAATTATGGAACCCACTGTACTGATAGGTTATAGCATTGCCATGATAGCCGATACTGAAGGAAATGTAACAGGTTTAATATTACCTCAACGCCCTCCTCAAAACAAATAATTCATCTATAACTAATAACAGTTTATGTATCCACTTATTTCAAAATGGACCATTGTACCAGGTAAAAAAAAGGAAGCGCTTACAGCACTTAAAACGCTGGCTGTGCAGGTGCAAAAAAACGAACCCGACACATTGCTTTACACGGTACATACGCCTGATTTCAATCAGCCTAATTTACCAACCCCTGCAGATGGTGAAGTGATTTTTTTTGAAATTTACAAGGATGAAGCGGCGTTTACAGCCCATGTAAAAGGATCTGTATTCACAACATTTGTAAAAAAATATGGCAACTTGTTTTTGAACAATAACCACCAACCTTATGTTACGCTTGAGATAATGAAACATCAGGCGGGTTTTATCAGACAAAGTATTATTGAAACAAACTAAAAAACTTACCTATGTTAAAAAAAATAACACTGCCGTTTTTTGTTTCAGCAATCCTCATTATCATTACATTTTTATTATTAGAAGATCTTGAAACATTTTTTGTTTCCTCGCTCAATGCTGTCAGCAACCATCCTTTATCCTATACGCTTGTCAGTTTTTTGGTATTGGCGTCCGATATTATTTTACCGGTACCTTCAAGCATTGTCATGTATACTAACGGTTATGTACTTGGATTGTTTTCAGGAGCAACACTTTCACTGATAGCTTTAATGATAGGATCAGTTGTAGGTTACTATTTGGGGAAATTTACCTCTATGGGAATTAAATCAACTTCTGATATACGAACACAAACCATTTTATCCAACTATGGTGCACTTTCCATTTTGGTAACACGAGGAATTCCCATTATTTCGGAGAGTATTAGTATTGTTTGTGGTTACAACCAATTACCGTTTAAACAGTATTTTATTATGAATCTCATCGGATACATTCCATTGTGTTTGTTATATGCTTTCTGCGGAAGCATAGGCTATAACCGCGATACGTTCCTTATTTCATTCGGGTGTTCCTTACTTATTTCTGCGGCCTTTTGGGTTATAGGCAAAAAGTTTTTAAAAGCCAATATGAATACCGTCGCACAAACGAATGATTAAATCAGCTTCTTCTTTTAAATAATACTTGCATTTACAGGTTCAAAATATACCACAAAAAATCAAAATCTTGTTAAAACAAAAAAATTCATCTTTCATTGAGTGAATTTTTTGATCACGTGCGTGAAAAAATTTGCGACAAAAAGGGAGATTCACAAAAATAAATTAGAAAAACAGAACATAATAATTACTTTTGCTAACTCACGTTTAACCTTAATATTAATCGATTAAAAAAATACAAATCACTATAAAATTTATAATTTATGAGTTATTTAGACGTTCCTAGAATTCATATCGGTGGGCAGTTTTTCACCGATCCTTCAACAGTAAACAACGATCCCACACATTACGACCCCAATTGCACCGCTCCTTCGCCATGGCAGGAACCCAATGGAGAACACAGGTTTCAGTTTCGTGATTGCACCGTAAAATCTGCAATGGGATCAACTGGATTTGTGAATAACGATACGATTATTGGTGCTACCATTGCCGGCACTGACGAACCAGACATCGCAAGGCTTGTTGATTTGGATGTTTACCAACAAGGTGTTCCTACTATTTTTGGAATGAAAGTACAAATTTCATTTGCCGATGGAACATTTATTAAGGGCGACATGGATCCGGCAACGCTAAACGGTCTTTGGTTTAACGCAGTTCTTCCAACACGAAGCTGGGGTGGCGATTACGGGGAAGATAGTTATGGTGGTGATATGAATGCCTGTGGTTATTTCATTTCCGTATTACGAATCGATCCTAAAAACTGGACTAATACTTCTTCTGTAATATTGCAACAATTGCGCGCCGCAACTATTACAGTAGATGGTAAATTACTGATGTCGTTCAAATTTATAATGGATGGTTATGAAAACGTTCCTCAAAATGCAAATTTCCGTTTAGGTAGAATTACCGGTACATTGGGTCCTGTGAAAGCCAATGAACCACTTTATAACTCCGGTCAGCGCTGGATGCAACCGCGTGCATTTGCTACTACCGACCCTTGGAATTATCCTTCTTTTAATCCTTGTGTTTACAAAGTCGATGCGGCAAGAAAAAAACTGATCATTGATATGGCAAACAGCATTTGCCGTCAATCTGCAGGTGGTGACCCTGTTGATTTGGGAACTTTGAGCGCAATCATAAACTGTGACGGTCAGCCTTCTGTAAACATTGGACAAGTAGATTATTCAGGTTTCGCATACTCCAATAATGCACAAATTACAGAATTGAACCTGACTGATGCACAACTGAATTTATTATCCAAAGGTGGATTATCATTACAAACTTCGCGCACCGATATTGGCGACCCTGTTGTGTTAAAAGATAATTATGCATTAAATGACTTTGCTGTAGAAATAAGACCAATCCGCATGGAAGGCGATCCGGGGACTATAGCTACAACAACGGTTTATGTTTCACATCAAGGTGTACCTGTTGCAAATAAACAACTGGCGTTGGCAATAGAAAGTGTTCACGGTACCACTCCGGGAGCAACTGTTCCTCCTACTAATCCGGGAAATACACCGCAGGCAGACGGCACTTTACAAGCCACCATTTCTCCAACTGACCAATACGGTTTTGCAACGGTTACATTAAAAGTGCTGAAAGATCCCGGACAACGTACACCTGAATTAGATGGACAATTATATTTTGTAATAGTATATGATCCATTGAATCCCGATCCTTATTGGTTAAAGAATGCTCCTGTTCAGGAAAATCTTATTTCGGTTGTTGCATATTCACAATATACCGTAAACACTAATCCAACATGGGAAGAGATGCAAGCCATGATGGCACCATATATGAAATTGTATCCCTCCATGAAGGCGCATGTTGACTTAACGGACTTGCATACGGTAACTATATTTTCAAAAAATCCACCTTGGGCTCCTGTTTACCACGATCCAATACCAGGACCGCTTGGCATTAACGCAGGTGCTATTCCGTTTTATATGTCGCGCGATTTTAATGATCCACGCTTCATGCCTATTTCACGTGATTTATCGGCAAGCAAAACTTTGACATATATGCACTTTGTTAAAAATCTTCAAGCTCAACCTTAATCTTCTTAAAAAATCAATTATGAAATTTCAAAAAAAACTCATCGGTCTTTTAGCTTCGGCTGTTCTGTCCGCTTTATGTTTCATTGGATGTGGTGATTCTGCCAACTCAGTTTCAAATGAGGCAGAATCAGCTGAGAATTTAGACAGCCTTCCGCCTGATGCGATCAGAAACGCGTTACCTTATACACTTGAATTTGTGGAGAAAACCTATTCCGGTAAAAAACCTTTACCATGCCTTCAATCATACGTTAGCGCTGTTGCTTCCGATGGTTCCTGGTTAGTGATAGCAGGACGCAAGCAAGGTTTACATACCTTTAAAGGTGCTCCCGCAAAAAACTTTTTACCTGATAGCTCCAACCATTACATGTTTGTGATAAATCCACAAACAGGCGATTTTGTTTCGTTTGATGTGAATACTTTAAATGCTACTTTATCAGCTCCATTGCAAGCAACCAACCTTCAAAGTTATTTTGATGAATCAACCGGCCAGCTATATATTGTTGGTGGTTATGGATGGAAAGCGGATAAAAGCAATATGATGACATTTACTACCATTATGCGATTTAAAGTGGACGATATGGTAGCTGCAATAAAATCAGGAGCACCTGCTTCTCAAATCACAGCGTTGATAGAAGTATCGCAGGACGACCGTTTTGCTGTTACCGGTGGTGAGTTATTTAAAATGGGCGGTAATTTTTATTTGGTATTCGGACAGCGCTTTGATGGGCAATATAGAGCCTTTGGAGGAAGCGACTTCTCACAAAAATATACCGAAGAAGTTCGTGTTTTTAATTTAGTTCCCAATTCTTTAAAGATAAGCAGTTATGGTGCTACAACAAATACTGAGGCCGACAGACCTTTCCATCGCAGGGACGGAAATACCATCGATGACATTGATCCTGTTACCGGTCAACTCCGCATTACAGCACTGGGCGGTGTTTTTCAACCTGGAATCATTGGTGCATACACGTATCCTATTTATATCAACAGCCCCTCCGCTCCTACTTTAGATAGAAATGCCAACCAAAAATTCAGTCAATATGAATGTCCTGTTATTTCCGTTTACGATAGCGTTCAGACTCATTCCATTTACCACACATTTTTTGGAGGCATTGGACATTATTACTATTACCAAACACCTTCGCAAAAAGCTGCTTATGATACCGTAACCAAACAAGGACGTAACGACGGTTTTCCATTTGTGGAAGACATTTCAACATTTTTAGAATCGGCTGACGGAACGTATAAAGAATTTATTCACATTAATCCAGTGCCAGGCAACCGACTGCTTGGCGCTGCCACTTCATTCATTTTAAATCCGTTACTTGCCAAACAAGGAATGGTTTATAGCAATGGTGTTATAAAGCTGGGCACTATTCCTAAAAAAAAGCGTTTACTTATCGGTTACATTTACGGAGGAATGGAAGCTCAAAATCCATTACCACTGGCACCAAACACTGGCACATTCGTATCAAACTCTGTGTTTGAAGTATATTTGAATTATGTATCCTCACCTGCAATACCTGCAAGTAAAGGACATGAGAGTACAACGAGTGATGCAAACATTGGTAGAAAATAGAAGGAAGAAGAGAGTAACAGCATAAAAGCAAAAAGAGGAGCTATAATAGATTGTAGTTCCTCTTTTTGCTTTTACTTATTATTAAAAAAATTAGATTTTAAAACTTCAAGAGTAAAATCTTCAATTTTAGAAGAGATATAAACATTAAAATCTTTCTACTTTTATTAAAAAAAAGGATTACTAATATTACACGTTGTATCAATGACTCACAATGCTTAAGACCACAGACACGACTAAAAAAGAACTATTTTTTAGTTTTTTTTATCCCACATTATTTGTTATCATATTGTGGTGTATTAAATTGTTTGAAATTATTGACCACGTTAGCCTAGCACATTATGGTTTGTATCCCAGAACAGCAGAAGGCTTGCTAGGTATTGTTACAGCTCCATTATTACACGATGATTTAAATCATTTGCTTTCAAACACGCTACCATTACTCATTCTCGGTCCTATTATTTTTTACTTTTATCGCTCCATCGCCTTTCAATTATTTTTTTGGATTTATTTTATCACTGGCATTTGGGTATGGGTAGCCGCTCGAAATTCCTACCACATAGGTGCTAGCGGTATTATTTATGGTTTTGAATCGTTTTTGTTTTTTAGCGGTGTGTTCCGCAAAAATCCTAGATTGCTTGCCCTGTCATTGTTTGTAGTGTTTTTATACGGAAGTACTATTTGGGGAATATTACCAGCGCAAAAAGGCATTTCGTGGGAGTCGCACGCATTAGGCGCTTTAGCAGGACTGATTACCGCATATAATTTCAGAAAAGAAGGTCCTCCTGATAAAACCTACGACCTGGGTGATGATGATGAAAATGTAAACTCTGATGAAAAAGGTGAGCAAGAACCCGAATACGGCTTACGGGCCGACAATGAGGTTATTATTCACTACCATTACAAAGAGGATGTGAATAAAAACAACGAAGAATAAAATAAGGCATAATTAATTTCTACCTTTGCACCCTTATTTTTATTTGTTTTTGTTTAACCATCATATCTTACAATACCTTGAATTATCTTTCAGTTGAATCGCTTTCAAAATCGTATGGTGCTAAGCCATTATTCAATAATATCAATTTTGGTCTTAACCAAGGACAGCGTACTGCACTTGTTGCAAAAAACGGAGCCGGAAAATCAACATTGCTAAAAATCATTATTGGTAAAGATATTGCCGATAGTGGGACAGTAACATTCAGAAAAGGAATAACAGTTACTTACCTTGATCAAAATCCAATATTTAATGAAAGTAGTACCGTATTAGAAGCTATTTACAATACCGACAATGCAATGCTGAATGCCGTTCGAAATTACGAAACGGCATTAACAGCATTTGAAAAGGAGTACAACGAACAGACTTCTGACGAGCTTGAAAAATGCAGCGCAGAAATGGACAAACTTGGTGCTTGGGACATTGAAGCCAAAGTGCATGAAATATTGCAACGTTTAAAAATTGCATTTTTAGATAAGCAAATTTCTACTCTTTCCGGCGGACAAAAAAAACGTGTTGCACTTGCAAAAGTATTGATCGACCAACCTGACCTGCTCATTCTTGATGAGCCAACAAACCATTTGGATGTAGAGATGATTGAATGGTTAGAAAATTATTTAATCTCAAAAGATTTAACGTTACTACTTGTAACGCATGATCGTTATTTTTTAGACAGCGTGTGTAATGAAATTATAGAATTGGATAACACAAAGCTGTTCCATTACAAAGGCAACTTTCAATATTTTATTGAAAAGAAAGCGGAACGTGAATCGATGGAAAACAGCAGCATTGACAAAGCAAAAAACTTATATGTACGTGAACTGGAGTGGGTGCGTAAAATGCCACGTGCAAGAGGCACCAAAGCAAAATACAGAATGGATGCTTTTCAAGATGTGAAAGACAAAGCCTTTAGCAAAAAAAACGAAGAGAAATTGGAGTTAGGTTTAAAAATGTCTCGCATTGGAGGTAAAATTTTGGAGTTTTTTCATGTTAAAAAAGCCTTTAGCGAAACAAAAATTGCAAACGATTTTTCATATATCTTTAAGAAGGGGGAAAAGATTGGTATTGTTGGGAAAAATGGTGTTGGAAAATCTACTTTTTTAAATATGATTATGGGCTTAGAAAAGCCAGATGGTGGAACGATTACCGCAGGTGAAACTATTATATTCGGTTATTATTCGCAGGAAGGATTAAAATTAAAAGAAGACAAACGAGTAATTGAAGTGTTGAAAGACATTGCCGAATTTATACCAATGGCCGATGGAAGCAAACTATCTGCTTCGGCATTGCTTACCAAATTTTTATTTCCACCCGAAGTGCAATTTGGATTTGTATCAAAGTTGAGTGGGGGCGAACGACGCCGACTTTATTTAATGACCATACTCATTCAAAACCCTAATTTCCTTATTCTCGATGAGCCTACCAACGACCTAGACATTGCAACGATGAGCGTGTTAGAAGATTTTTTAACAGGGTTTCAGGGTTGCTTGTTAGTTGTAACACATGATCGTTATTTTATGGACAAAATGGTAGATCATTTGTTTGTGTTTGAAGGTGCAGGTGAAATACGCGACTTTCCAGGCAACTATACCGAGTATCGTGACAAAAAAGGAACAAGAAGAAAAACAAAAATTAAAAGCTGCGAATGCTGTAAATACTGAAACTCAAAAAGAAATAAAAACTCCGGAAAAGACAACAATAGAAGCGCAAGTACCTATAATCAATACAAGCAAAAAGAAGTGGAGTTATAAAGAAAAACTGGAGTTTGAAACATTAGAAAAAAGCATAGCTCAATTAGAAAGTGAAAAAGCTAAACTCACAGAACAACTTAATGCAGGGAGTTCCAACCACGAAGACATTTTAGGTTGGAGCAAACGAATAGCCGATATTACAACAGACCTTGATGAAAAAGGATTACGATGGTTGGAATTAAGTGAAGAGGTATAAATTTACCAAGCCTTTACAATTAAAATCAAAGTCAGATCTGCAACCAATCCTATAAAAGCATTGAGATAAGCGTCTTTTTCAACAATATCTCTAAATGATGTTCTAAATCCGGTAAGCATCCAACGCACAAAAGCACCCGGATATCGGAATAAATAAACGATTAAAATTTCTATAAAACCTTCAATTTTTAATTTCATTTTTTGAAAACTTTTACAATTAAATACTAATCAACTACCACCTTTTGTTCTACACTCCAGGCCTCCGTTTTTGTGGCAAACAATACTTTAGTTTTACTCCATACACCTTTAAATAATTCTGAATCACGGTACGTGTTTAATGCATCTTCGCTATCCCAATAACTGTAAGTAAAAAAAACATTTGAAACATTAATCTCATTTAGTAATTCAAGATGAGAGCATCCTTCAAAATTTCGTATCAAATGTTTGGACGAATTAAAAATCTCTAAAAACTCATTTACTCTTTCGGGTATAAAAGTCATTTTAACTATACGTATAATCATGCAAAATTAATGGTTATTGGTGCATTTAAATTCAAGTGTAATAATCCGGAAATATTACCATTTCGCATGGCCAGTTCCAAAAAGCCGGAAGAGTTAAACAATGCAAGTATCTCACCTGGAGGCACTTCATTATAATCTCTGCTGATGCGTTCAATCTGATAATCCTTTGCAAACTCAATAACAAAGGGCTGCCCCTTCCCTACTCGGTCGAACAAAATTTTATCAATATTGGTAATGGCATTATCATATGAATCGATATACACCACCGAACCTCTGATAATATCGCCCATAGATGAAGCTCTGAAGGGCAAAAACTCCCGCAATTTAGTTTTGGGTTTACCCAGTGAGGTCAATTCCACTCCTTCTGCCAACTTACAAGCTATGGCAACAAAAACATCCCTTACCGGAAAACTCATATTAAGCTTCTCTTCAACAGATATTTCTATCATTTTGAGAGGTGGTTCATCAAACAATAGTGAAAAAAATCCATTGTCGGCAGCAACAAAAAAATGCCCGTCATGTTCCACTGCCACATACCCACCTGTATTTAAAAATTCGGTGTTCATTGCAATAATGTGAACCGTATTCTTAGGAAAGCTTGAATATGCCTGTTTTAAATTATATGCCGCACTTTGAATATTGTATTTTTCGATCTGATGCGAAATGTCAACTATAATAGCCTGCGACATAAGGTTATATATAGCTCCCTTCAATGAACTCACATAATGATCTTTCAATCCAAAATCGCTTATGAGTGTTATTATTGGCATCTGTTGGTAAATTGTGTCAGCGCTTTATTTATTGCGTAGGCAAAAATATACTATTTTCGTGCGTTGAGAATAAAATTATAGAATAAAAATAGTGAGCGAAAAAGTAATTACTCTCGAAGATATTTCACCCATTGATTTATACGGTGTAAACGATTCCAAACTGGAGTTGATAAAAAAGCGTTTCCCTGATTTGAAAATTGTTGGAAGAGGCGAAATCATTAAGGCTTCCGGCAATGGGGAAGATTTGAATCAACTGGAAATGATCATCAATATTCTTACTGCTTATTATAATCGTTTTGGAAATCTCAACGAAAATGCAATAAACCAAATATTAGAAGGCAAGGCAAGCAAAAGTAAAGATGGCGCTGCTATTATCAATGATGATATACTGGTATATGGCAACAGTGGTTTAATTATAAAAGCCCGTACAGAGAACCAGCGAAAAATTGTTGAAAGCATTTCAAAAAACGACATGGTGTTTGCCATTGGTCCGGCCGGAACCGGAAAAACATATACTGCCGTTGCCTTAGCTGTTCGGGCATTAAAAAACAGAGAAGTAAAAAAAATTATTTTAACACGCCCTGCAGTTGAAGCCGGCGAAAATTTAGGTTTTTTGCCCGGCGATTTAAAAGAAAAACTCGACCCTTATTTGCAACCTCTGTACGATGCACTGGACGATATGATTGCTCCTGAAAAACTAGCTTACTATTTAGAAAACAGAATCATTCAAATAGCTCCTCTTGCCTTTATGCGAGGGCGAACGCTTGATCATGCGTTTGTAATTTTAGATGAAGCACAAAATGCAACGGAAGGTCAGCTAAAAATGTTTTTAACAAGAATGGGCTCCTCGGCTAAGTTTATTATTACCGGCGATATTACTCAAATAGATTTACCAAAGCATCAACCATCGGGCTTACCACAAGCTATTAAATTATTAAAAAACATTGAAGGTATTGACTTTATTGAACTTAACGGCAATGACATTATACGACATAAATTGGTGAAAAAGATTATTGAGAAGTATGGATAATTGAAAAATTAAACATTGGAAGATTGAACAATTACAAATCGAAAATTAAAATACATTTCTAACAAATAAAAATACATCCTCCCATAATGGGATAGGATAAATGGGAGGGGCAAAAATGGACACGATAACAGCAACAAATTTTAAATTTCCAAAACAAAAAAGTTTTTACAAAGGCAAAGTGCGTGATGTATATAACATTGACGACAAGTATTTAGTGATGATTGTTAGCGACCGCATCTCCGCATTTGATGTGGTGTTGCCAAAAGGGATCCCATATAAAGGTCAGGTATTGAATCAAATTGCATCAAAATTTTTAAAAGCTACAGAAGATATTGTTCCTAATTGGGTTGTTGCTTCACCTGACCCTGTTGTAACAGTAGGGCATGTATGTGAACCATTTAAAGTAGAAATGGTGATTCGCGGGTGCTTGTCAGGTCATGCATGGAGAGAATATAAATCGGGCAAGCGAGTTATCTGTGGAGTTCCTATGCCCGAAGGAATGAAAGAAAATGATAAATTCCCTGAACCTATCATAACACCTACCACCAAAGCTTCTGTTGGACATGATGAAGATATTTCGAAAGAAGAAATATTAAAACAGGGAATTGTTTCGAAAGAAGATTACGAACAATTAGAAAAATACACCCGTGCTGTTTTTCAACGAGGCACTGAAATAGCTGCTAAAATGGGGCTTATAATGGTAGATACCAAATATGAGTTTGGAAAAAAAGACGGCAACATATTTTTGATTGATGAAATACATACGCCCGATTCTTCCCGTTATTTTTACAAAGAAGGATATGACGAACGCCAACAAAAAGGTGAAGCTCAAAAACAATTATCAAAAGAGTTTGTGCGCGAATGGTTAATGGCAAATGGCTTTCAAGGTAAGGAAGGACAAAAAATCCCGGAAATGACAACTGAAATTGTAAATTCTATTTCGGAAAGATACATTGAACTTTACGAAAAAATAACCGGTGAAACGTTTGTAAAATCAGATGTTTCGAACACACTTAACCGTGTAGAAAAAAACATTAATACATTTTTAGAATCTGTTAAATAGTTGCTATTAATTTTTTGAGTAAGCCACATTTGTCACAAATGATGAATCGGTGAGCGTTTTAAGAAAAGCTATTAAATCTTGTTTTTGCTGCGTGCTTAATTGTGCGCCTCCAGTACTTAACTTTTTCATTAAAGGATCAACAGTTGCAGAAAACTGAAGTCCTGAACTGTAAAAATCAACAACCTGTTCTAAAGTTGTAAATCGCCCATCATGCATGTATGGTGCAGAAAATTCAATGTTTCTTAACGTCGGAGTTTTAAACCTTCCAATATCATTTGGATTTTTAGTAACCTTCGCTCTGCCAGAATCTTTAGGAAAAGCATCGAGTGCGTTGTTATGAAATAAGTTGTCAGTAAATAACTGCGTGGTGTGACAATGAAAACAATCGGCAGTCTCTGTATAAAACATATTGTACCCTCTTTGCTCCGATGCCGATAAGGTATCTTTACCGGCAACCCATCTGTCATAACGTGAATTTGCTGAAATAAAAGTTCGCTCAAATTGAGCAATGGCTTTTGTGATAAGATCCTGAGTAATAGTTTTTGTTTGAAACGCTTTGTTAAACAAATCGGGATAAACAGTACTCGCTTGTATTTTTGATACAACATTTGACCAGGTTGAGTGCATTTCAATTGGATTTGCAACCGGTCCTAATACTTGGTCTTCAAGCGTAGCGGCTCTCCCATCCCAAAAAAAATAAGGCATCCAAATTACATTAACAATTGTTGGAGCATTTCTTGTTCCAAACGCACCTGTAATACCTTTGCTAAACTGTTTGTTATTATCCGAAAAATTAAATGGCTGAGCATGACAACTACCACATGACATGGTATTATCTCCTGACAAAATAGGGTCGTAAAATAATTTTTTACCCAATGCAATTCCTTCTATAGTAAGAGGATTATCTGCTGGTGTATTCACTATAGTGGGAAATCCGGAAGGAATAGAAAACAGGTAAGGAGTTGATACATACTTAGCAGTATCTGCGGACTTAAGAGCCGGTGTATCCAATGAAGGATCCTTTCTGCATTGCTGCAAAATTAAAACACTTAAAACTATAAAAAAAAGAAGTCGTAATTTATTCATTTTAACTAACCATTATCTATTTACCTATAATGCTTGAATAAACAAATCAAAACCATTTATTGAATAGAATTTACTGTAAAAACATCCGCTCCATTTTGTTGTAAAATTTGCTGAGCAGCAACACTGCTCATTGAGGTATCTAGATAAGTATTAAAATTATAAGTGTTTGGATTCTCAAACCACTCATTAATATTCATTGCCAAATTCACGGTTAAATCTGTACCCTTAGCTGTAAATGACGATTGCAAAAGGCGGATAGGGATATAACGCTGTACACCATTAAGCGCTCCCATGTGTACTGCATAATTTTTAACAAGTGTTGCCGAATCAAATTTTCCATCCAGTTGCATATAATGGTAACCGCCGCCCATAGGTACAGGCCACATCATATTACTTTCAGGTGCATTGACAAAATAATTATTTACATTTTTTGATGCGTCCAAACCAAAAATAAAAGAAATATAATCGTACGAACCGTTTGCGATTAACTGAGTAGGTGTGTACGTATATGTAGAACCTATGGAAATATCAATATAATGTGCTTCATTAATGAAAACACTATCTGCTCCTTTATGTAAAACAATATCACAAATAAAATACTTTAAATCATTTACGCTATATTTATTCCCGGCTTTATTCAAATACTTGATGGTATCGGGTATTACAGCGGCACCATCAATGTTATGAGAAAAAACAAAGTTAAGATGAATACTTGAAGGTACAGTTGATGCAGAAGCTGCAGTTGTTTCTTCTTTTTTGCATCCCGATACGAGCAACCAGAGAACCCCAAAAACTGAAAAAAAATTAGCCCTTAGTTTCATTTTTATTTTGTTTAATAAAACACCAAAACTACCTGTTTATAATCAATTTATGACTTGATATATTGTTATCTGAGGCTATTATAAAATAATAACAACCATTACTCAAACCGGTAATATTAATTTTCTGATTACGTTGTGAAAGCACTTGTTTCGTAAGTAATTGTCCTGTGTTGTTGTATATTCTTAATTCCGTTTCATTACTTATTTTATCAATGCTTACCTCTATTTCATCAGTTGCCGGATTTGGATAAATGGCTGTAACATCATTTGTTTCATCTATAGCTATAGCAGTATTTAAAGAGTCAGTCATATATCCATCAAATCCAAGATTATCAATATACAAATAATCTCCATTGCTTAAATTAGTTGTATTGCTCGCGGAAAGAACAATCCTGCATGTATCGGGAATGTTATTGTTATTGTAGGTTAAAGGTATTGAAAAATTTGTCCATGACATTACCATTCCTGACAATAAATGATGAACAAAAGCAACTGTATCACGTTTTTGTTGCACACCATCCCAGCGACTTAGTAATACTTCTATAAAACCTTGTGTGCTGCTATTTGTCATAACCATATGCTGCCATATACCAGTTAAACTAACAGGACTGTGTGTAAACGAAAAACCTCCCGATACTTTAAACGTTGACGGATCAATGGTGCCACCACAACTCACTATACCCGGTATAACCGTATTGGAATTATTTGCCCAAGAACATATAAGTTTAAGGTAAGAATTTCCATAATTTGCAGGAGAACCTTTTTGACAAGTTGCAACTCCTGCTGATAAAGCAGAGGAGTTTAAAGTTGACCACAAATCAGGATTTGTAATACTACCTGTAGTAGTCCAGTTTTCAAAACCACCGTTAGGTACAGCTGTTTGAGCGAAAAGATTTGTAGTCACTATGACCAAAAATATAATTAATTGTTGTTTCATCTTCATAATTTTATTTTGTCCTTTAAAATTTAAGACGTAATCAAATGTATAAAGGTTGAGTTAAAATTTAATTATAATTTTCATTTCTTTTTATTTTGAGGGTAGAAATACCTTTGAACAGCTACCATATACATAGGATAATAATTTACATATGATTTTTTAATAATATTGAAGCCCATAGAGAAATCAATCCGTAAATTAGAATCTATTATTTTTTGAATCCCCGGATGAACTTCTACATAAGAATTTGCCTTAAGTAAAGGAGTTTGAACTTCTATTTGTTCACCATTTTGCCATATTTTTGCTGTTTGAGAAGACTTTCCGAGGAACTCCAAATAAATGTTCCAATTGTTTTGATTGTAGTTTTCATACTTTTTAGGATATAACAGATACCCAAATGATAAATCATAAACCAAAGCATTTCCATATTGAATTTTAGTAGTAGTTAATATGTTTACACCTGTCCAATGCGAAAGATCTTCCGTTTCTTGATAAGTACCGGGAATAATCACCCCAGATGTAAGCGATGTCGCGAAACGATTTTTTAAATAGGTAATAATTAACCCTCCTCCATATCCTTTAGTATCATCCAATAGCGTGGGTTCTGTTTCGTCGTGCGTAACGTTCACATTTGACCATTCTCCATAAATGGCCATTCTAAGGTGCGTATTCTGCCCGTCAGCAGTAAAAAAACGATACTTTGCATAACAATCAACTCCGCTAAACTTGTAAGGATACATAAGTCCTCTTTGTATATTCCCGGTATAATAAACGGGCATTCCATTTGCAAGATGTGTATGCGTTGTTAAATTATAGGGTAATGAGTCTCCATGATGATTAGAAGCAGAAACATTGACCATTACCGTAAGTTTAGATGTTACCCCATACATTAAACGCAATACGCCCAGCCGGCGCCATACATTTACTTCCTGATGTGTTTCTCCAAATACTTTAACGCCTAAAACGCCCTTGGGAACATTACTTGCGGGTTCTGTATTGGGGAACAACTCCTGTGCATCAGCATGACAATGCAATAAAATAAGACAAAGAGTAAAAAAAAGTATTCTCATGCAGCGTTATTAATCGATAGTCAAAGTTAAATCTTTTACAGATGCGGGGGATGACATTCTATATTCATTTAAGGTTATTTCTTATTTCCAAATATAAAAAGTACCCCAACCTTTCTTTTTTTTTATTCGTACCTATAACTGAAAACAGAAGAACGTATTGAATTGAATTCGAAACATTATAAAAACCATAATTATTAAAGAAAATGAAAAAAACAATTACCACAACACTGCTTGCTTTAAGTTTGTTTTGTAACTCTTCAATAATAAAAGGGCAAGCTGTTTATTATAAAGATGTAGCACCTATTATTTTTAATAAATGCTCACCTTGTCATAACCCTGACAATATTGGACCAATTTCTTTTTTAAATTATTCAGGAATTCTTTCCGACACAGCTGCAATGCATTCTGCAATAAGTTCAGGGGAAATGCCGCCTTGGCCTCCGGATACAACCTACACGAAATTTATACATCAAGACGAACGAAGACTAACTTCAACCGAATATAACACAATACTTCAGTGGATTAAGACTGGGGCACAGCCTGGTGCTACATTAGCGGATACATCACAGGCTCCAACTTGCCCTACTTTTCCGGTATCTAACAAACTTAAAGGCAAAGCCGATTTAGTTGTAGGATTGGGAGAAGTGAAAAGTAATTCCGGTGTTGGTGGGGCTCCTACCAATCCTTATAATTGTTTTGTTATTCCTACCGGTTTAACAGAAGACAGATGGATACGTGCAGTTGAATTTGTACCGGGAAATAGAAAAGTAGTTCACCACTGTGTGATTACGGTTGATACAACAGGAACTAAAACTTCCGATGTTAGCGGTAATTGTACCAATCAGCTTGGACAGTTTGGTATTGGAGGATGGTCGGCAGGTGCCTCTCCTGTTGTGTACCCCAATAAATTACCATTAAAAGTCGGGCAACGTATTCCTAAGGGTTCTTCTATATGTATGCAAATGCACTTTGCTCCCGGCAGCGGAGGAATGATTGACAGTAGCAAAGTGCGTATTTATTTTTATGATAAAGATAGCTTGACAGGAATACGTCCTGTTCATGATGATGTTGTATTGCAATATTGGGGACTCTCATTGGGAGGAGGAAATAACCCAAGCAATATAGCTGCAAACACAGCAGTATGGATTACAGCCGATCCCGGTAGTTTTGCTCCCGGAGGTGCGCTTCCAAATCCACAGGCAAATAATACTGATATGTCAATTATATCCTGTAATCCGCATTCGCATTTTGTTTGTACAAAAATCAAGAATTATGCGTATAGTGGCACTGATACTATACCTCTTATTAGTATTCCAAACTGGCGCTACCAATGGCAGGGTTATTACTATTATCCAAAACCGATAAAGGTTCCCTCAACTCATACATTGGAATCGAAGCATTATTATGATAATACAAGTGATAATGGAAATTTATTGACTGATCCTTCAAACGCTGTAACATTTGGTACTGCTACTACTGACGAAATGCTTTTTGATGATTTTGTTTGGATGAACTACCGCACAGGTGATGAGAACATTGACTTGGCTGCAATTGCAGCAGCAGATACACTTTTTGCAATAAATGGTTCAACAACGGCTGCACCTTATGAACAAGTTATCACAGTTAAAAATGGGCTAACAGGAATAGAACCTGTAAATGCAATTGTCGGCTCAGTGAGCGTTAATCCTAACCCTGCTGATAATAAGCTCAACATTGTTACTGGACAAACCTCTGATTATGAAACATCCCTTTTTAATATTACAGGTCAAAAAGTATTACAATCGGTATTATTTAATAGTGCAACTGTAATAGATTTAAGCGGTATTTCAAATGGATTATATATACTTGAAATTGTAAATACTAACACTGGCGAAAAAACTGCTAAAAAGATTATTATTAATCATTAAAATTAAGAGTTCTAAAGGTCTTTTTTATAAAAATCCCGTTCAAATAATAAAGAACGGGATTTTTATTTTATATTTTTTTGATCAGAAACATATATCATTTACCCAACATCTGCTTAAAATGTTTCGTACAATTAAGCAGTTGAAATTTCATTTATATAAACATGAATAAACCCATCCTTCTATTATTATATATTGCTTTCGCTTCGTTAAAAGCCTTTGCTCAAATTCCAAACAGTAGTTTTGAAAATTGGGTAACTGTTGGAACTGTTCAAAACCCTGTTTTCTGGAGTTCATTAAATGGCACAACAATTTCGGGTACAGCCGTAACATGTGCAAAAGTCAGTCCCGGCTTACCCGGCAATTACCACATTGAACTTACAAGCACAAAAGATTCATTGTCGGGCTTTATTGTTCCCGGAATTGCAGTTTGCGGCACTTTCAACAAAACTCATTTAAAATTAGATACCATCCAAGTAGGAGGTTCCCCGGTAGTTATCCTCGACTCCAATAGTATAAAACCCATAACGGGCTTCCCTTTTACAGGACGTCCGGCCTATTTAACCGGGGTATATGAATATATGACCTTTGAAAGTTCGGGCAATGCTCCGGGATATATTGATATACAACTCACCCGTTGGAATGCATCTAGCCATACAAGAGAAAAAGTTGCATCTACACGCAACATATTAACCGGAATGACTATGGTTTGGACCAGATTTTCAATACCGCTGAATTATTTAAGCAATGCCATTCCTGATACTTGCACACTCGTGTTTTCAGCAAGCGGCACACCTCCCACCGAAGGGGATTATTTGCATTTCGACGGACTTTCTTTTTCAGATACAGCTCTTAGCATAACCGGAATAAATGAAAACATCACAGTTGGAAATTTTATTCTGTATCCAAATCCTGCTTCTGCAAATGAAATTACAATTACAAATTATTCCATCAATCAAAATAACTCTATATTAGAAATATATGATCTTGTTGGAACATTAATAAAACAGGAAATTATAAAACAACAGCAGCAAAAAGTTAATATAGAAGGATTAAGTAACGGCTGTTATATAATAGTAATTAAAAACAATGAGAGTGTGATAAGTAAACGGTTCATCGTTAAAAGGTAGCATAAATTTATTTTGATAAAAAAATAATTACATTTGCGCCGTGAAATTTTTAACAGCTATACCGTCTTTTGTTTTGATTGCCGCAATCATGTTGCAGGTACTTGGCAAATCCATTATTTATACCAATTATTTAATTAATAAAAAATCCATTACCCAACAATTTTGTGTAAACAAAAACAAACCAAAGATGCACTGTAATGGAAAGTGCCACATGATGAAGAAGATGCAAGAGGAAGATAAAAAAGAAAACTCTCCTGTAAATAGTCTCAAAGAAAAATACGAAATACAATTATTTGCCGATTTTAAAATAGCTGTTAAAATAACAGCAATTTCTACAATAATAAAGCATCAATCATTCTATTCATCAAGTGAATCTGCTTCGCATTTACTTTCTGTTTTTCATCCCCCTACCTGTTAGTTTTTCTTCTTATTAAAAGCGATCTCAAAAATTATTATACAGTCATTCTGAACGCATGTGCTGAGACTTCGGCGTGAGCTCAGTCGAACACACTTATCGAAGCATGTTTCAGAATCTAAGCAGCTATATCGTTAGATGCCGAATCAAGTTCGGCATGACCTTTTGAACTTTTGAGATGACTTCTGGTTTTATTTCCCTATAAGCAATAATTAAACTATTGATTGAACGTCTCTATTTGACTGTTGAGTTATTGGAGCCTCTTATCAGGAAAGATCTTTCAACCTATAAACTATTTTTCAATGGAAAATCTCACAAAAACGGAGATTATTCTATTGGTATTAGCAGCTTATCTGTTCTTTAGAATGGTAAAAGAGCTTGCCTGGATTCGCTTATACGCTTTTGTAGTAAAACTTAAAGCCGAAGGCAAACTAATACCGGAGAATGATCCAAACAACATGCAAGGTAAAACCTACTACGAGTTGTTAAAACAAACTAAATCTATTATTTAATCAAACGGGAGCGGCCCTGTTTTTTCACCTGTTGTTCGATTCGCAGTCGGAAAACAACAGGTTTCTTACAGCAGGGTTCGCTACCCGTTCCTAAAAACAAAATTATGAAAACTATTAAATATATACTATTACTTGCAGTGAGCATGTTTATTACAAGCGCATTTGCACAAAATTCAATAAATGGAAAAATTTATGACAAAGTTACCAAAGAACCATTAGTTGGTGTAAGTATTTTTATTCCTAACACTCAAACGGCAACAGCTACAGATAACAATGGTGCTTTTACATTAACAAGCATTGAACGTTTTGACAGTGTTGACGTGCGGTACATGGGTTATCAAACGCAACGGGTAAAGGTTGAGCAAGGGAAGAATCTGAATGTTGCTCTTACTCCATCTGCTTATAATATGCAGGAAGTAGTAATAACTGCAAGCCGCGATACACAATCAAGAGCCGATGTTCCAATGGCAATAAGCAAGCTAACGGCAACCACTATCAATGATGCAAAAGCAACACAAATGGTTGAGCTTGTAAACAAAGTACCCGGTGTGGCAATGGTTAATTTAGGCAACGAACAGCATGAAATGTCTATTCGCCAACCGATGGGAACCAATGCCTATTTTTTATATATGGAAGACGGAGTTCCCCTTCATCCAATGGGTGTATTTAATCACAATGAAATATTGGAAATGAACCAATTTGCTGTTAATAATATTGAAGTGGTTAAAGGCCCTGCTTCATCATTATACGGACCGGAAGCAGTAGGTGGTGCAATTAACTTTATTACAAAAAAAGCAACCGCTGTACCAACTGCAGCTGTGGGTATTCAGTGCGATAACCATGGTTATAAACGCGTGCAATACGGCACCGGTGCAATGATAGGTAAAAAGCTAGGTTTTTATGTTGGTGGTTTTTATTCTGAACAAAAAAACGGATGGATGAGTTATTCCGACTATACTAAAAACTCTGTAAATGCCCGTTTTGATTATGAGTTAACTAAAAAAACAAAACTCACCTTGGCCGGATCGTATAATGATTATTACTCCGATATGGCAAGCAGCATTGATAGTGCACATTATTACTCCAAACAACTTACCAGTAATAACACATTTGGCTATCGTCAGGTAAAAGCACTACGAACCCGCTTGGCAATAAATCATGAATGGAATAAAAACAATCATACGATGTTGACCTTGTTTTACAGAAATAATAATACAGCACAAAATCCTTCTTATTATATAAGCTGGACACCACACAGCACCACCGCTACAGGACAAATTAATGATAATGTTTTTCAAAGCAGAGGCTTGATCTTACAACACATTGCTGATATAAAAGCACTAAGAACCAAATTGACTGTTGGTACTTATCTGGATAATTCACCTAATACTTATGCGGCCCATCAAATAAATCTGGCAGCGCAATTAAATCCGGGAGGAACTTCTGTGCAACAATTTACAATTGCACAAGACATGCCTACTATAAAACTTGGAGATTACAATGCCAATATAGTGAATAGTGCGGCTTATGCTCAGGCAGAAATAAAACCAATTGATAAATTGATTATTACATTAGGCGGAAGATATGACAATATGTATTTCACTTACAATAACAATTTAAACAGCACATCGGGAAGTAAAATGCTTGCTAAGTTTACTCCAAAAATAGGAGCTACCTATAAATTCACTAAAAATGCGGGAGCTTATGCCAATTATAGCCAGGGCTTTTCGCCGGTTCCATTAACTACGATGTTTACCGTAATTCCAAACACAAATCCTCCTTCATTTTACACCAATCTTCAACCTGCTCAGTTTACCAATTATGAAATGGGAGGATGGGTTAGTTTAATTAAAAACAAATTGGATATGGATGTAGCCTTGTATCAAATGTTAGGCACAAACGAGTTACTCAGTATAAAGCAACCTAACAATACTTACTTATATCAAACAGCCGGAAAAACAACACACGAAGGCGTTGAGTATGGAGTAACATATCGCCCTAATTCACAATGGATGGCACGTTTTGGCGGAACAAATGCCATTCATCGTTATGATACCTTTGTATTGAGCACCAAGCCTACCGATGCCGTTCAAAATGTAAATGGAAAAATAATGGCAAATGCTCCAAACTGGATTGCTAACAGTGAAGTGATTTACAAACCAAAATACATCAAAGGGTTTAGAATTGGTGTGGAATGGCAACGCATGAGCAGTTATTATGAAAACCAAACAAATACGCTTAAATATACCGATAAGGGAGCATTTGGTTTGCAAGGAGTAAGTGTTTTAAATTTCCGTACCGGATATCAATGGAAAGGAATTGAAGTGTTTATGAACATCATGAACTTTACCAACGAATATTATGCAGCCATTGTAACAGCTGGTAATGCTGCTAATGCAAGTGCCACCGCAACATACAACCCTGCTCCTCCTCGCACATTTGTGTTTGGTGTACAGTATAACTTTACAGGTAAAAAATAATTTAATCTGCATAATTCACCCAAACTGTTGAACATATTAGTTCACAGCTTGGGTGATATGCTTTAACCTTACTAAAATGATAAAGCGCAATATTTATAAATGGCACAGAACATTAAGCATTGTTATTGCCATTCCTCTTATTATGTGGACTACGAGTGGCATTATGCATCCCATTATGAGTTCCTTCAAACCAACTATTAAAAATCAATTTGTAAAAGCGGAAGCTTTTGATACTTCCCAAATAAAAGTCAACTTAAAAGATGCTTTAAAAAAGAACAACATATTCAGCATTGTTAATTTCAGAATTGTTAAATTAAATAGCTCTTATTATTATCAGGTTAAACTCAAAGGCAATAATCAACTTGCTTATATAAGTACCCTTGATGGAATGCTTTTTTCATCCGGGGATGAGAAATATGCCATTCAGCTTGCCAAACAATTATTAGGAGATTCGAGCAAGGTAACATCAGTAAATTTACTTGAAAATTTCGATGATGAGTATGTATATGTTAATCGCTTACTCCCGGTTTATAAAGTAAACTTTGACAGAAAAGATGGAATACGAATTTATGTAGATACCTACGGGAACCGATTAGCGTTGGCTATGGACAACGGGCGACATTTGTTCAATAATTTTTTTGTATGCTTTCATAGCTTTGGCTTTTTAAATAATTTAGGAAAGTTTCGTTTGCTGGTATTAGTAGTGCTCTCATCCTTATCATTACTGGCTGCTATAATGGGCATTTATATTTGGTTTATTATCGCGCGTAAAAATAAAAGAACGAGTGAAAAAACAAAACAAAGAAGATGGCACGGAAAAATAGCCATTGTTACTTCTCTTACAACACTTATGTTCACATTTAGCGGTGCGTTTCATGCATTTAAAAAATTTACGCCTGACACCCGACAAAATTATTTTTACGAGCCTGATATCCGCTCTGAAAATCTACAAATAGATTTTAATAAAATCTTCGCACAACTTTCAAAAAAAGGTGCTGTTTTAAATGTATCTATGATCAGCATGGATGGAAAGAACTATTGGCAAATAACACAAAAAGGCAAGAAGAATTTTTTGGTAAAGTCGTATTTGAATACTGAAAATTATTCCATTCTTGAAAAAGGTGATGAAAAATATGCATCTTTTCTTTCAAATAAATTCAGTGGCAATACAACTGCTGAAATTAAACTGGCAGAACAAATTACAAAGTTTGAAGGTGAATATGGATTTGTAAACAAACGTTTACCTGTTGTTAAAGTGCAATATAGTGTTAATGATAATGAACGTTATTATATTGAAACATCAACCGGAAAACTTTCTGCAAAAGTGCAAGACAAGGATTTGTTGGAAGGATATAGTTTTTCCATGTTGCACAAATATCACTTTATGGATTTTATGGGTAAAACAGCACGCGATATTTCAACCATCATAACTGCTTCTGCCAATTTATTGGTAACAATTCTTGGTGTCATTTTATTTTTAAAGTTTATTCGTAATAAAAAAAGCAAAAATTAAATATGTTATATACAATCATCATCATACTTACAGGTCAACGCAGGAATTGCGGAACCTGTAAGGGGTGAATTTGTATTTTAATACAACGGGCATAATATTCAATTTGTATGTAATTCTACTTAAAATAACTACATTTGCTCCGTGAAAATAGTAAGACCCATATTATCTTTTATTTTGCTTGCAGCAATAATACTGCAAACGCTTGGAAAATTCTTTATTTATGCCGATTACATCATTAATAAAGAAGCCATCACCCAAAAATTTTGTGAAAACAAAAACAAACCAACGATGCACTGCAATGGAAAGTGTCACATCATGAAAAAGATGAATGAAGAAGAAAAAAAAGAAAACAACCTGTTAAATAGCCTTAAAGAAAAATATAAAATACAATTATTTGCCGAGCTTAAAACACCCTCCCTTGAATTGCCTGATACATATATAACAGTTAAATACAATTCTATTTATTCTTCAAGCGAATCCTCTTCACATTTATTGTCTGTTTTTCATCCGCCCCACTCATAATTACTACCCTTCCCGTTTTTATAATACAATTCACTTTGTATTTATTGTAGTGTTATGTTAATCGTAAAATGGCGTACTACCTGTTATTCTGAACTAGTTTCAGAATATGTGCCTTGGAAGATTCCGAATCGAGTTCGGATGACGAATGGATGACACAACAGATTTAACTTAACAATAGTAATTATTTTTTTTCAAATGAAGAAATTGAACCTTCTTCTTTTAGTTGCTTTGTTACATGTATTTGTAGCACATTCAACTGAAAGCGGAGATAGCACCAACTGTAGTTTTACCTGCTGGCGACCGGATGCTTTAGCACCTGCTGGCATTATGACTGAACATGTACACGAAAAAGGGAAATTTGGCATCGCCTATAATTATATGAATATGGCTATGCAAGGTCGTCAAAGCGGAACAAGTTCTGTTAGTGATAATCAGGTTTTCACTAACTATATGATGTCCCCTTCTAAAATGAACATGCAAATGCACATGCTGATGCCTATGTATGGGATAACTGACCGGCTTACCGCAATGGCAATGATAAACTATTATGTGAATACCATGAGTATGAACATGATGCCAATGAATACAATGATGAACATGCCCGGAATGAATATGACAGATTATGGCAATATGCCTTCCAAGATGAAATCTTCGGGTTTAGGAGATACCAAATTGTATTTGCTGTACAATCTTTTAGGCTCTTGTAATCAGCGCTTAATAATTGGTGCTGGAGTAAGTTTACCTACTGGAAATATTGACACGAAAGGTTCAACAACTAATCAGGGCAGCAACTCTATTCTTTCTTATAATATGCAGTTAGGAACCGGTACATATAACCTGCTTCCAAGTTTAGTATATACAGTACAGTTAAGTCATTTTACATTTGGAGCAGCTTTTCAAAGCAATATAAAACTCGGGGTTAATTCCCATAATTATAGTTGGGGAAATGAATACAGCTTAAGTCCTTGGGCAGCCTATAAGATCACATCATGGGCAAGCGTTTCTTTACGAGGTGAGGCATATTATATGGGGGAAATGTACGGCTATGATGCAGCTATAAATCAAACAGCAAGCTCCGACCCCACAGCCAATGTATATAATTATGGTAGCCGAAAAGTGTTAAATGCATTAGCAGGTATTAATCTATCTGCTCCCGCCTCTTTCTTACAAGGAATACACTTACTTGTAGAATATGGAATACCTATATATCAAAACTTAGGAGGCAGAACTTTTCCTGAAGGTACTTTTCCGCAGCAGGAATTTCAAATGCCTCTTAAATCAAATTTTACAGCGAGGTTGCAATATGATTTTTAAACAAAACAATTAAGTAAGATATACAAACAAATTAAAACTCTTAAAACAAATAAAATATGGAAACAAATAAAACAATAATTGGAAAAATTGCCATCGCATTGGCAACAACAGGGCTATTAACATTTGCTTCTTGCAAAAAAACTGATAGCACAACACCAGCGCCAACAACACCAGCTACAACTTACGGAATTATCAGTTTCCATCTGCATACAAATATCAGTTCAAACGAGGATTCTTTGTTAACCAGCGGCATTGGTTTTCCTATTCAGGATAGTATATTCACCACTGTTCCAAGCAACAAAGGGTATGTAAATATAGAATTAGACACCGCTCAGTTATATATTTCAAACATCGTTTTTCATAATGCGAACGGTTCTACTGCTGCGGTTAGCGGGCAATATATTTTAAAATACATTGGTGCCGAAGGTCCTTATATTGTGGGTTCTGTGCCAACAGGTAATTACAACTCTGTTAGCTTTAATGTGGGGTTGGATGCAACGGCTAATAGTACGTCACCTACAACAGCTAAGGCTAATCCCAATCAACAATTTCCAGGCAGTAGTACAACCAACGGAATTAGTTATAATGTGTTTAATCCTCCTGCAACCTTCACAAGTTCTGAGGGTCAATCAGGAACCATTGCTCCTATGTGGTCTGGCACTTGGTCAGCAAGTACAGGATACTATTTTGTTAATGTTTCAGGTTATGCTGATACAAGTGCACAGCAAACCGGTATGTACCAACACTTCAGTTATCAGTTAAGTACAACAACTGTAGCTATTAACTTACCTACTCAAACACTTGCCAATGCTGGTCAAACATCTGTTCCTGTTACTACAGCAAATACACTTTCTAATCCTGCTGAAATGCACTTAATTTGCGATTATGGGCAGATGATGAAAGGAATTACAAGCTTTAAGCCACCTTATAACACAACAGCAAATGCTACTACAGCTGCTGCTATAAGAAACGGTGTTGCTAATATGTTTCACTACGAGATTAACTAAAGTTGAAAGTCAAAAAATTATATAAAAAAGCAGTTGCACTTCTTCTTGCAGGAGTGACAACTGCTTTTTTACATTCTTGTGAAAAAGATAAAGGACAACCTTATCAAACAACTACTGCTACTCAGCAAGCATTACCAACAGTAGTTTCATTCAGTGTAAATATTGTTCCCATATTTACAGCTTCTTGTAATTCAAGCGGATGTCACAGCGCAACTTCTCCGGCAGCAGGTCTTAATTTAACACTAGCTTCTGCTTATAATAGCTTAATTGCAAAACATGAAATCTATACAGCAAACCCAAGTGGCAGTAATTTATACCTTGAAATATCAAACGGTGAAATGCCTAAACCACCTACTCCCAGTTTAAGCAACTATCAGCAACAATTGGTACTTGAATGGATTACGCAAGGCGCGAATAATAATTGAAAAAAACAAAATTTCACACCTATTGTTACGTCATAATTGAGCATCTAATATGCTTTTAATTTAACATTAATTACAGGGTTACTTTTTCTGAATATACAATCATTACAGCTTATCCAAATCAACACCAACAATTAACTTTTCTAATAATGCATGGCAATAAAAACCCTATTCAATATGGGGATACCATTGTAAGCAATTCTAATTCTTAATTCACCTTAATTTAAGATACCCAACTTAACTAACCAACCAGTCGTTATATATATATATTCAACAAACGATTAGAATAAGAAAAATGAAAATAATTAAATACACCTTTTTTCTTTTGGGTTTTATTTCTTGTGACGACGATAAGGCTTTGCCTACACCAAAAGTTGTAGTTGCTTGCCCAAGTGATACAATGACAGTCGTGTCATTCAGTAAAAATGTATTGCCGGTTTTAAATGCCAATTGCAATACTACAGGATGCCATTCCGGATCAAATCCGGCCGGCAATCTTAACCTATCGTCTTCGGTTGCCTATTCTCAGCTGATGCAAAAAGGTTTAGGATATGTTGATACAACAAATCCGAATTACAGTGTGCTATATTCTCAATTGAATTCTACATCCACGCCAATGCCGCCTACTGGAAAATTAGACGCATGTACAATAAACCTTGTGTATAAATGGATACAACAAAAAGCTAAAAATAATTAAAAAAGCGCGCTGAGATTTTTCAAATCTCCTGCGCGCTTTTTTTATGTACCTTAGTAGTTATAACTTTATCAATTATGTTTTTCCAAAAACACATAAAATTTTTCATTCAATTATGGCTGCTACTGTTTTCGGTAAAGCTAACAGCTCAAATTCAATCGGTACAAATAGGAGTAAATGGATTAACCTGCTCACAATGCACTCGCAGTGTAGAGATGAGTATTCGTAAACTATCCTTTGTTAAGGAAGTTCGTATGAATTTACAAAACACCGAAGGTGAAATTTATTTTAATGACGAAACAAAAGTTGACATTTCAAAAATTGCAAAAGCTGTTGTAGATGCCGGCTTTTCGGTGAGGTATTTAAAAGCAAAAATTTATTTCAACCAATTATCCGTGAATGAAAATTACTGTTGGATTTATGAAGGAGGATATTATCAATTTATAAAAACCGGTAATAAAGTGTTGGATGGTCTTGAAACCCTAACCTTTATAGGTAAAAAGTTTATGTCCAAAACAGAATATAAAAAATGGTCGGGAACAACCGAAGCAGCAAAAGGAAAAGGCTGCGAAGCCAAACTGATTTATTTTATAAGTATGAATTAAAAAAATATGCGAACAGCGTTTATACACTGTTCGCATATCACTATCTAAACACACTTTGTAATAAACCGCTAACAATTGTATAAGAAAGACATTCCGAGCGCCTGTGCTGAGCTTGTCGAAGAATGATTCGGAATCTATCCTAAATAGATGCTGAATCAAGTTCAGCATAACAATCATGGTTTAATAATGTCCTTTTGCTTTAATACCCATTTCTAAACGTTTTAAAGCAGTAATGTATGCTCCTATTCGCAACGATGTTTTATATTGCTGAGCATTGTTCCAAATATTTTCAAACGCGGCGCTCATTGATTTATCGTGTTTTGCATTTACTTCTTCTTCTGTCCAGTAGTGTCCGTATTTATTTTGTACCCATTCAAAATACGATACGGTAACTCCTCCCCCATTTGCCAAAATATCAGGTACTACTATAATTCCTTTTTTATTCAATATAGGATCGGCATCAGGCACTGTTGGTCCGTTAGCACCTTCAACAATTAGTTTCGCTTTTATATCTTTGGCTATATCCGCAGTAATCACATTTTGAAGAGCCGCCGGAATCAATACATCTACAGCAGCTGTTAACAATTCATCACTTTTTATTTTTTCTCCGCCTTTAAAGCCTTGCAGTATCCCTTTGTTTTCTTTTACATATTTCAACGCAGCAGCAATGTCAACCCCTTTATCATTCCAAATGGTTTCTGTATGATCACCAATGGCACAAATTTTTACACCTTGTTCGCTGATCAAACGTGCTGAATGCGAACCTACATTACCAAAGCCTTGTATGGCAACCGTTACTTTTTTAGGTTTTAAATTTAGTTTATCCAAAGCCGCAAGTGTAGCAATCATAATTCCACGCCCTGTAGCCGCTTCGCGTCCAAGTGAACCACCTAAGCCCACCGGTTTTCCTGTAACCACACCCGGAAAATCACTACGATACACTTTGTTATACGCATCTAAAATCCAGGCCATTTCACGAGAACTTGTTCCCATATCGGGAGCAGGAATATCATGATCAACACCAAACACATCCGAAAGCGCAACCGCGTAGGCCCTTGTCAAGCGTTCTAATTCTCCAATACTCAATGTTCTCGGATCGCAGGTAATTCCTCCTTTTGCACCACCGTAAGGGATATTGGCAATCGCACATTTAAAAGTCATCCATGCCGCCAAAGCTTTTACTTCTTCTTCATTCACATCCATACCATAACGAATCCCCCCCTTGGATGGTCCAAGTACAGTAGAATGAATAGTTCTGTAACCTTCAAAAACATGCATTTTTCCATTATCCATCATAATGGGTAAACTCACTTTTATTTCTTTTTGGGGATGTTGTAGTATGGTATCTGCCTCTTCATCTAAACCATAAATTTTAGAAGCTTCGGCCAGTCGTGCAATAACGGCCTCAAACATACTTGGTTCTTTAACAGGAGCTTCACTAATTTTTTTCGCAGTCATAATTTTCATTTTACTATTAACGAGTTTATACTATTTAACCTTTAGTTTACACGGCTTACGAATCTTAATTAAAAAAGATACATACACAAATATATCATTTTTATTATGTGATGATTTAAGAGATGTTTGTATTTTAAGATTTAATAACAAACAAATACACAAAAACAAAAGGTGTTGCTAATATAAGGCTATCAAAACGATCTAAAATACCACCGTGTCCGGGCAATATGCTACCGGAGTCTTTCACATTAATACTTCTTTTGAACAGCGACTCAACCAAGTCGCCTAAAGAACCTATCACTACCATAATGGTTGCTATTACCATCCAGTCAAAACGATTAATAACGCTGTACCATTCAGAAATGATAAAGAAGGCAACACTGTAACTTGCAACAGCTCCACCAACAGCACCTTCCCATGTTTTACCGGGAGATACACGCGGAAATAATTTGTGCTTGCCTATTGCAGAACCCACGAGATAAGCTCCCGTATCGTTAATCCAAAGAATAAAAAAGAAACCAAATAACAGATGATAACTGTAAATACCGTTATAAGAAGTAATAAAGTTTAAAAGGGTAAAGGGTAATGCCACGTAAACTAAACCCAGCAAGGTAAAAGCAATATTGGCAAAGGGAGTTTTTGATTGGGAAAACAATTCAACTATAAAAAATAAAAATATTATGGGCAGATTAATCATTAAAACTTTTGCCTCCACAATATTCATTGAAACCAATGCAGCACTTACAAATAACAATGCTCCTACAATTGTTCCTGTTAATTTTTGAGGATAAATTCCTCCATTTTCAGATAAGGAATAGAATTCCCACATTCCAACAACGGTAATTACAAAAAATAAAATGGTGAAAGATAATTGATTCCAAAAGGTGCAGCCCAATAACAGACCGACAAATACTATTGCTGTGAGTGTACGTTTAACGAAATTATTCAAAGCTTTTAAAAATATTAGTAGTACAACTTATTCTTCAACAGCAATATCGTCAATCAAAAATACATATATTTCTTTAGGCCCGTGTGCGCCTTGTACCAGTGTTTTTTCAATATCGGCGGTACGGCTTGGACCCGAAATAGTAGTAATCATTGATGGTAAGTGATTATTATATTTTTTTCGTATAAACTTAAGTGCATCTTTAACATCAGGAACAAGCTGCGAAGAATATGCCACCACTACATGTATATTGGGGAATACCAGTAAGCGCCTGCCCGATGCTTGTTTTGAAGAAATAACAATGCTTCCGGTACGTGATACCAAACATTCGCAAAAGGTTAAGCCAATGTCCGTTGTTAAAAAATCCTGCTCCTTGTCCGAAAATGGCAGGGCTGCATCATTAAGAAATTCTTTCAGTTGAGGTTCTTTACAAAAGAGGTTTTCCCATTTGCTCTCCTTTGCAACCAGAGCAATGTTTTCAATAAACTCGTTTTCGCTTTCGCAAAAAACAAACTGACCATTGATTTCTGAAAAATTTTGTGCAAACTGAACTTCCAAAGGATCTTCAGAAACGGAGAATATCTCCGATTCATTATCCACATCCTTCATTTCCACAGGCGACTGTTGTATTAAAGCTGTTCTGATTTGCTTTAATACACGTTCTCTGGATGTGGTGCGGTCTTGCATAAATTAATAAATAACTCGTTTTGCCTATATTAATGTGCTATTAGTTGATTCAATGGCTGCACCTTCAGCAGTTTCTGTTTTCTTTTCTTCTAAAGCAGGTTGCGATTTTGCTTCCAACGCTTCTTCTTCCTTTTCTTTATCAAACGTACGCTTTCCAAAAATTATCTCTAAATCCTCTTTAAAAATCACTTCTTTCTCTAATAATTTTTCGGCTAATGTTTTTAATAAATGTTGGTTTTTTAATAACAAATCCTTGGCTCTTGCATACGATGTTTCAATCATTTTACTAACCTCTTCATCTATTATTTGCGCAGTTTTTTCGCTATATGGTTTTGTAAAGCATATTCACTTGGCTCCTGTTGAATCATAATAACTTATATTGCCAATTTTTTCATTCATTCCATAAATAGCAACCATTGCATAAGCTTGTTTCGTAACTTTTTCAAGATCATTTAATGCACCGGTTGAAATTTTTCCAAAAATAATTTCTTCTGAAGCTCTTCCACCAAGGTTGCACACATTTCATCCATCATTTGTTCATGTGGTTGTAATTTGTCTTTCTTCAGGCAAATACCAGGCTGCACCTAAGGACTTTGCCACGGGGAACAATAGTAACTTTTACCAATGGATGAGCATGTTCCAACAACCAACTTACAGCAGCATGACCGGCTTCGTGATAAGCAATTACTTTCTTTTCTTGTTTGGGAAATTATTTTATTTTTCTTTTCCAATCCTCCGATAATTCGGTCAATGGCATCTAAGAAAATCCTGTTTTTCAATTACTTTTTTATCTTTCTCGTGCAGCAATCAAAGCAGCTTCGTTACAAACATTGGCAATATCAGCACCTGAAAAACCGGGAGTTTGTTTTGCAAGAAATCAATATCAATAGATGCATCATATTTTAAAGGTTTCATATGAACTTTGAAAATTGCTTTTCGTTCATTCAAATCAGGCAATTCAACATGTATTTGCCTGTCAAAACGTCCGGCACGCAATAAAGCTCGGTCAAGAATATCTGCACGGTTGGTTGCTGCAAGTATAATTACTCCGCTGTTGGTAGCAAAACCATCCATTTCAGTGAGTAATTGGTTCAATGTATTTTCACGTTCATCATTTGCGCCTGTAAATTGGCATTTTGTCCTCGTGCACTGCCAATAGCATCAATTTCATCAATAAAAATAATACAAGGCGCTTTTTCTTTTGCCTGTTTGAAATAAATCTCTCACACGTGATGCACCAACACCAACAAACATTTCAACAAAATCAGAACCTGACATTGAGAAAAAAGGAACCTTTGCTTCGCCTGCAACAGCTTTTGCCAAGCAATGTTTTACCTGTACCCGGAGGGCCTACAAGTAAAGCGCCTTTTGGAATTTTACCACCAAGTATCAGTATATTTTTTAGGGTTTTTAAGAAAATCAACAATTTCCTTAACTTCAACTTTTGCTTCTTCCAAACCGGCAACATCATTAAATTAATGTTTACTTATGTGTCCTTATCAAACAAGCTGGCTTTTGATTTGCCAATGTTAAATATTTGTCCCCCGCCGGCACCGCCGCCCATTCTGCGCATAATGATAATCCAAACCACAATCATCAGCACAATTGGTAACAACCAGCTTAACTGGTCTGTCCAGCTGGTGCGTACTTCACTTATCGGGAATATTTTTTTATCGGTAGGTAAAAAGTCCTTTTGCGCTTCAGTTAAATCGGCCTTAAAACTGGCAACATCCAGTATTTTCATTTTATAATGTGGGCCGTTAGGATGTTTATCCAAACCGTCTTTTTTATATTGAGGCAATGAAAGGCTGTCTCTTTCAATATAAATTTCGGCTATTTGTTCATTTGGAACAACAACTATTTTGGCAACATGATGACGTTTTAATATTTGATTAAACAACACATCTTGCTGAACTTCTTTTAATGTTCCGCCAAAATTCATGGTTTGCAATGCAATTAACGCTACTGCAATAATACCGTAAATCCAGTAAAAGTTAAACGGATTTTTAGGCAGGTTGGACTTTTTAGAAAACGGATTTCTGTTTTTATTTTCTTCCTTGGGAGTTTCTTTATTTTCGCTCATATCAGTTATACTATTCCTAATTTAAATTTATTTAATCAAATGCTACTTTTGTTACTTCGGCATCTGCCCATAAGGCTTCCAAATTATAAAAGTATCGCGCTTCTGTTTGAAATATATGCACTACCACATTTACATAATCTATCAGCACCCATTCTGCATTTTGCATTCCTTCGGTGTGATAAGGATTTTCTCCGGTCATTTTTTTTACTGTAACTTCTACCGAATTGGCAATGGCGTTTACCTGTGTTTTTGAATCGGCATGACAAACAACGTAAAAATCACACACTCGGTTTTTTAGTTTTCGCAAATCAAGCACCGAAATGTTTTTTCCTTTCACTTCCAAAACTCCTTCTACCGCAGCATCTACTAACAACTGAACTCCTGTTTTGTTCAATGAAGTTGTTTTAACATCTTTGGTTCTGTTGGCTTGTATTTTTTTGGTAATAGTAGTAGCTGTAACTTTTGCTGCTGCTGCTTTTTTTACCGGAGCTTTTTTCTTAGCGGCAACTTTTTTTACTGCTACTTTCTTTACAGCTTCTTTTTTTAGGGTCGTTTTTTTTACGGCTAATTTTTTCTTTTCCTGCGAAGACGGTGTTTTACTTGTAGCTTCTTTCTTTTTAGCCATGAATTGAATGTTTCTGTTTTATTTCGTTCTTTGCAATAATCTTTATTGCTTATTAATACTGACAAAAATAATAAAATCTTTTGCAATAACTATCCATGAAAACATTATTTATAGGGCAAAGCCTTATTCATTTAGAGTTGGTGGATTCTACCAATAGTTATGCCGCAGAGTTATTACGAAAAAATAAACCTGCCGAGGGAACGGTAATAAGTACGTTTAACCAAACAAAAGGCAGGGGGCAAAGAGGTAACACCTGGAACAGCGAACCCAATAAAAACGTATCGTTGAGCATTGTTTTGTATCCTTCGTTTTTACATCCTGAAAAGCAGTTTTTACTTTCAAAAACTATTGCCTTAGCGTTGCATGACTTAATGACAGAAACTTTGGGATTATCTGCCGAAAACAACCTGTTAAAGATAAAATGGCCCAATGATATTTATTTTGAAACTAAAAAAATTGCAGGAATTTTAATTGAAAATACGCTGAGTGACGGCGCTATTAAAGCATCGGTAGTGGGTATTGGCATTAATGTAAACCAAACACTATTTTACAATCAGCTCAATGCTACCTCCATTGCATTGATAAAAAATGAATCAATTAATTTGAATGTTTTTATTGAACAGCTTTGCGAACACATTGAAGCAAGGTACTTACAACTCAAAGCCAATAAAAAGGACTTGCTTAACAACGATTATTTACAGCATTTATATCAGCTTAACACATGGAGCAGGTATGCTGCAAGTGACGAAACATTTGAAGGAAAAATACTTGGTGTAGCAGATAATGGAAAACTACAAATTGCAACAAGAGCTGAACAAATAAAAGAATTTTCGTTAAAGGAAGTTCAGTTTTTGTAAGTTACAATCAACAAGCTGATATTATGATTAAGAGATGGACTGTTTTTTAATCAAGCCCTCCATCGCTTTAATGTTGGAATAACTTTTTTGGTTTGTTCTATGAGTGTTTCGGGCATTTTTAGTTGCCTCATGGCACTTACGCTTTTTTCAATTACCTGTTGCATGGTAGCATTAGGTTGTATAAATTTTCCGTTGTTATAACAGTAGTGGCAATATTCCTTATTGGAGCTGCCATCTGCATTGGTTCCAAAATCGGCTTTTTGCACCATAGGCATTGAGCAACTTTGACAAACTAATTGTGGTGATGTTGTGGTTTCCATGTTGTTTATTTTTTGAGTTACATTTTAAAATACTCCAATACTTTGTAAACCACTATAGCAGGCCATACAAGGGCTTTAAGAATGCCCATACAAACCGTTCCAAAGCTGGTGGCATGTTGCAAAAAATAAACAAGTGCACCTATAAATGCTAACCCGTAAATGCCTGACGATTGATGATCCATGTTTTTAAACTTAAGCATTGTTTTTAATTGAATAATTATTTCATAAAAGTAGTTTACAAAACACACTGTTAAAATGATTGACGTCACTATGTATCTGTGATTTTAATCATAGATGATCGTATTAATGCTTTTTACCTTCGTAACATAACTACAAAATCATGAAAGTACTCATCGTTTACGGCACTACAGAAGGGCAAACCAGAAAAATTGCAAGTTTTTTAAAAGATGAAACCGAAAAGCTGGGGCATCAGGTTACCCTCACCGATTCTACCAACAATCCGCCACTGCCTGTAGGATACGATGTTGTTTTAATTAATAGGTGCTTCATTACACATGCATAACTACCAAAGTTCCGTTTTTCATTATATAAAAACCAATGCTGAAGCGTTGAACAAAACAAAAAGTGGTTTCTTTTCAGTAAGTCTTACCGCTGCTGGCGACGATGCCGAAGCTTGGAAAGAACTGGGCGACATTACCACAACCTTTATGAATGACACCGGCTGGAAACCTTTGCACATTGAGCAAGTGGCAGGCGCTTTGTTGTACACCAAATACGATTTCTTTAAAAAATTTATTATGCGCATGATTGCCAAACGCAGCGGCGGAAACACCGATACATCAGGCGATCATGAATATACCGATTGGGCTAAAGTAAAAGCTTTTTTAGAAAAGATGTTAGCATAAACAATGAACACTTGTGTACTAAGAAAAAGGAACCTGCAACAATTATTCATTAATGATTTTTAAAGACTTTATTGTTTAATTTTGTTTATAGAATGAAGTTGCTTAAAGTTATAACAATGTTTACATCTCAACTACGCTTGATGTAACAAATTAACGACGGCTTCGAGAGCCTCAGCCGCCGTATCGGTGGTTGAGGTTCTCGAAACCACAGGATTGATACTTCTACATTTTAACCCTCCGCCTGACATATATTGGTGGTTGAGGTTCTCGAAACCACAGGATCGATACTTTGACATTTTAACCCACCGCCTGACACGTATCGGTGGTTGAGGTTCTCGAAACCACAGGATCGATACTTCGACATTTAACCCTCTACCTGACACGTATTGGTGGTTGAGGTTCTCGAAACCACAGGATCGATACTTCTACATTTTAACCCTCCACCCGACACGTATCGGTGGTTGAGGTACTCGAAACCACAAGATCGATACTTCTACATTTTAACCCTCCGCCTGACACGTATCGGTGGTTGAGGTACTCGAAACCACAGGATCGATACTTCTACATTTTAACCCTCCGCCTGACACGTATTGGTGGTTGAGGCACTCGAAACCACAGGATCGATACTTCTACATTTTAACCCTCTACCTGACACGTATTGATGGTTGAGGTACTCGAAACCACAGGATCGATACTTCTACATTTTAACCCACCGCCTGACACGTATTGGTGGTTGAGGTTCTCGAAACCACTTCTACATTTTAACCCTCCACCTGACACGTATTGGTGGTTGAGGTACTCGAAACCACAGGATCGATACTTCTACATTTTAACCCTCCGCCTGACACGTATCGGTGGTTGAGGTACTCGAAACCACAGGATCGATACTTCGACATTTTAACCCTCCACCTGACACGTATTGGTGGTTGAGGTTCTCGAAACCACTTCGACATTTTGTGCCTTTGCCTGACATTTTAAGATCGTATCAGTTCGAGCGGAGTCGAGAACAAACCGTTTTAAATGTCTACTTTTGACAACTTCAATATAATTAATTCAAGTTGCTAGTTAGTAATTTTATTTATCTGTAATCCAAAGACGAACAGAATCAACTTAATCAAGAAGCCATTTAATGTAACAGCATGAATTGTTCTCGGGAACATTTTCTTGATATCGCTAATTGTTGTTTCTACTCTTTTTCTCATTTTTAGTTTTTCTTGTGCTTGTTGTCTAGTGTCTTTTCTTTTTGAATTTGATTTGCGTTGTATTTTCAATAAAATCAATTTGTTCTCAAATAAATCATCTTCCATTTTATAATCAGTGTACGCACTATCAGCATAAATACTGGATTCCGGTGGCAATCCTCTGACTATCTTTTCAAGAGATTTTACATCTGCTTGTTTACCCGGAGTGAAACAAAAAGCCACTGGTATTCCTGAGCCGGTTGTTAACAATTGTACTTTTACTCCGTAAAAATATCTCCTCATACTTGCCGTGTATCCACGCCATTTTGAACCTTTTACAAGTTTACTATTCATAATCCTTATGTTGTCACATATGGCAACAGGAAAGGAATCTATGATATAATGAAGCTCACAACAAAACTCTTTCAAATAACCTCCTACTTGAGTAAACAAATCATACAGCAAACGTCCTATACGATGCAGTCGGCGGTTAAAGCGACTTTTATCAAGCATCTTGGGGACATGACCATGACTTTTCATAAAATGGATGGCGTGATTTTGATTGCCTCCAAAATAAATAGCTGAAACAATTGCTGTTACTGCTATTTCACTGTCACTCACACTTCGTCTTTTGTCTTCTTCATGTTTAATTCCGATAAATAAATCATCGACTAAACAAAAAATTGATATAATTTTATCCGGGCTTAGCATTTGGTTTTGTTTTTTACGTTCGCAAAACAAATTTACTTAACCATTTGCTAAACCCTATTTTCAAAGAACTTCTAATAGCAACTTGAGTTAATTATGATTGGTATACTACTGTTATCAAAACTTTTTAAAAAATGAAAGAGCCCATTATTCCTAAAGCTGAAAATGCCACTAAGGGTTTTCATTACACTGTTACTGATGAACAAATAAAACAACATCAAAAACGCAGCATTAAAGAAATTTTTGAATGGTTAGAACAAACCAATAAATTTATTTATGCCATGCAAACACCCGAAGAACGCGAAAGAATGAAAAGAGCAAAGAATTTTTAATGCTTACTGTTATTTTCTGTTACGTTCCCCTCTCCTATTGCTATTTGTGCACTTGCTGTTGTTTGCACAACTCCTCATAAATTTCAAGCACCAATTCATCCAAAGGTTGATGAGACTCTGAAATATCAATAAGCACAACCTTTTTAGTAAGTTGGACATAGCGTTCAAACACTTGTTCTGTTTCCTTGCTGTCTTCAAACTCCATCAACTTAAAAATGGTTTGTCCCAAATACAAAAAATAATTCTCCGCATGCAAGCCCATTTCAGTCAAGCCATTTACAAGTTTGGTATTTATTAAATCGTCTTTGATAAGCGATAAGATGAGTTGTTTGTTTTTCATAAATCAATATTGTTTTTAAAGAAAATCTTTACGAATTTAAAGATATACTTTCAAAATATACCTCTATGATAAAGAATTTATGAACATTTCGCACATTTATCTAAAATAACGAACAGAAAATCTTTACATCAAATGACAAAGCTTGGTAAATATCTTGCAAAAAGATCTGTTAATAAATCAGAAGTGTCTAGAAGAACGGGAATAAGCAAACCTCGAATAAGCGAACTTACCATAAATGAATCTACGAAACTCAGAGCTGATGAATTGTATCTTATAGCTTTAGCAATAAATGTAGAACCCTGCGAAATTTTAAAAGAAGTGTGTGGACATTTGAAGTTAGGAAAATAATAATTAAAACATCTTCCATTATTTAACAACCTCTTTATTCCAATTTTTATAGCTTTTAGTTTTCAACAATTGCAGGTATTGCTTCTTACTAAATACATTAATTTCCCCTCTTTTATTCGTCGAGCGAGTGCTCTCCTATTGAACCTCCTAATACCTTATGAATACAAGCATATAAGGTATTCCCTTATGTTGGTAAGTTGCATGATTTACAAATTCAGTTTGCTGTTTTTAAGATGATATTAAATTACTTTTACTGTTAGAATAAAGAAAGCTAATTACGGAAATAAACGAAACTCGTTTCGCATATAAAATTGTTAGCTGCAATTTAGATAACCCAAACGTATATGATAAATAATAATATAAACATACAGCTTGCAAACCTTTGGGGAGAGAAGACATTTTCAAAAGCAGAATGGGGTACTATAAATTTAATTGTTGGGCCAAATGGAACAGGGAAATCATTATTGGCGAACCAACTCAAACACCAATTAGTTGCAAGCGGTTTAAAAGTTCGACTTTTAAATGCTGAACGGCTGTCTGGACTTGAAAAACAGAATTATTCTTATTATGGAAGTAGCAGTCTAAATTCAGGACTAAATATTTCACAATTTAGTGAACTTAAAAGTCACGGGGAAGATTATGGTCTTTCATCTTCAGCATTTATTATCTTAAAAGAAAGGCTAGATGTTAGAGTTAAAATTGAATCTTTACTTTCTGACATTTTTAGTAAGACAATTCGTTTGGTAGAAGAGGGTGGTTATCTAAAACCGAAAATTCAAAATCATTCTGGTGGTGAAGAATATGGTTTGAAGGAACAAGAATGTCACGGATTAAAAGAGTTAATGACACTTTTAACTTTCTTATATGACGAAAGTAAAAACTGTTTAATACTTGACGAACCTGAATTACATCTCCATCCTCAATTTCAATCATTCTTATTAAGCGAAATTAGAAAATTTGCAGGCAATCCAAACAGCGACCCTTCAAAGAAATTATTTTTTATTATTACCCATTCTCCATACTTTTTAGATTTAAGAAGTATAGACGATTTAAAAAGTATTCTTGTTTGCCATTATAACCAACCACCTGATTTTATTGACTCTTTAGATACACAAGATGAATTTATTTTAAAAAGATTTCTCCCACGTTTTAACACTCATCACAAACAATTTTTCTTTTCACCAAATCCCTTATTTGTTGAAGGTTATACCGACCAACAGATTATCACATTACTTTTTGACAAGTTAGATTATAATATAAGTGCATCAGGTTCTAGTATAATTGATGTTGGTGGTAAAGATGAATTAGCTGTCTTTTTTCGCCTTTGTAAGAAGCTAAATATTAAAGCAAGAATTATTGCCGACATAGATGCTTTTTTCAAAGGGAAATTAAGAGAAGTTGCACAAGATGATAAAGACAGCAATAAATTTATTCAAGATAAAGGATTAGGAATAGACCTATCTGCTCTAATTGGTGAATTGGATAGAAAACTAAAAGAAATTGCTGATGATTTAATTACTAAAACTACAACAGATACAGACCTAATTCATATTATTGAATTTTTAAAACCAATAATTTCCATAGAAGATAAAAGAAATACGGTTATTGTTTCTCTATTAATTTCACTGCAAAAATTCAAGGATAAAATACTTGCTATTGTATCAACGGCACAACAGGCAAACATTAATTATATTATTCCGAGATTCAGCTTATTGTTAGAGGCTTTTAAAAGTGCAAATATTTTTATATTTCCAAAAGGTAAAATTGAACATTACTATACACAAACAACTCTTGATTATCTTAATTTTACTGACAAAGAGAAGAATACTTCTTTCCACACAGAACGTGATTATATTTTAGCAACCGATGATAAGTCAGAACTTGAAAGAAAATATGCAGAACTTATTCCAATTTTAAAAGCTTCAGTCCCTCAAATAAAAGTTGACTTAAGTAAACACTTGAAATATCAAATTGTAGAATGGATGCAAACTGTTCAAAGAGCAATTTCCAAAGGGGATATAAATGATGTAATAGGTTTAAAAACTCATGCTAAAATTGATTACAAACTATTCAATCAAATTTTAGAGGTAACAGATTTACAAATACAACCAGACAAAAGATTTGTTTGCAAGATTAAAATAAGCAAATCACTTACAGACTTTGACAAAGAAATTGACTTTAATGAAAAAACAGTAGCGCACGACTTTGAATTTGAAATATAAACTGTTGCTAACACGGTTCCCTATTTGTTCATTCAGTTTGTGCAATGGGGATAGTGAGACGGTTTTTATACCTCCCGTCACAAACATTTTACAGACCGACACAGCACTAACAAACAGTAAGACAAAAAGAATATAATTAGCAAACAAATAATACATAAAAAATTCAAAAATGAAAAAAAATCTATTTTCATTTTCATTGCTAACGCTGACAATTGGACACCTTTTAGCACAAGGACCGACAATTAAATTAGTTGGCGGCAGTCCTTCTCTTGCCAAGGGGACAATTAACACAGAAATTTTAACTGCAATAATTCAAAAAAAGCAGGAAGAAGTTGAAAAAAGAGTATTTAGAAATATAATTGTGAAGGGTTTTAATTATGGTAACTACTATAATAGTATAAAGAATTTCACAACCTATCATTACTTATACGAGGTTATGGACGACTTAACAAGTGGAAAAAATAAAACTGTAATCACTAAATCTTTAACCGAAAGTTCAACTGAATTTGCGTATATTTTTGGGTTAGCATTTTATTACCAAAATTATTCATTCTTAAATAAAGAAAAGGTGGTGACATTTGGCAAATACTCAAATAGTCAAACAGTTCTAACTGATGCCAAACCTGAATATATTAAAGGAAATGTGATAATGGGCAAAGTTGAAGAATTTAATATGCTATTGGATATTTGTTACGATGTAATTTTGGACGACACAACAATAAAACAGACCTTCAACTTTAAGAAAGATCTAACTGATAATGAATTTAAAACTTGGTATGAAAGTGACAATTATTATTTTAACACTCACAAAAACTTAGTAACTGAAATAGCTTACTTAACTTCAATTCATTCCCCAAGTGAGGAGCAGAGACAATTATTGACAGAAAAAGAAAAAGAACTATCTAATTTAAATAAATATAGAGCTGACGTAAAAACTAAACTAGGAGACTTAGTTGCATTAATTACAAAATATAAAAATGTTTCCGTTGAAATTATAAATATCGCAAATGAAATAAAAACTTTAAAAGCGACAGATTCTAAAGATATAATAAACTCGCTTTCTAATTTGAATATAACTGATGTAAAGAAAAAGCTACGGGCTTTAGTAGAAGCGAATCCATCAGTTTTAACAACGGCTCAAATAGCCGATGCAAAAAATGTAATAGCACTACTTGACACTGATTACGATAATTACAAGAACGTAATAAATTTTTATAGTGGTTTGCAAAAATCCAATTTCAAAGACTTTACACTTACAAAAGAGCAATACTATTCAATGAAATTTATTGTTGTTAAGTTTCTTGAAATTGCTAAGAATCAATATGAAAACGATGTTGTGGCTACAGTTATAGATTTTATGCTTGAAAATACATTAGTAGAATTTTCCGACCCAACTGGCAATCCACAACCTGAAGATGCTGCTACTAAAACATCCGATAAAGGATACTTATATGTTGATGTAGAATCTTTAATTTCAGCAATAGACCAAAAATTCTCATCAGCAAATAAAAAAGGGTTAGGTGTGTACATTACTCCATTTTTTAGTATTGGAACTAATTACGCATCATTTCTTAATTCAAACTCACTTACTGTTGACGACAACGGTACAGCCAAATCTTTATCTAATCTTTATTACGCAAGTGAAAAAATTGGAATAAAATGGAAACTTTGGAATTGGAAATACACTCGTTCATTTGAAGCTGGACAAAATTTCAAATATTTCAACCAATCAAATATTTTAAATCCTTGGTCTTGGACTAACAATCCTAAAAAAAGAATAGGCTGTAAATTTTGGCCATGGAATTGGAGCGGAAAATATTGGAATCCTAATAGGTATTGGTATAGACCACAACCTAAGCTATTATTAAGCGACATACATATTATTGCTTATGGTTCTGGCTTACTTTATAATATTGCAAATTTAAAATCTGAATCCAAATTTAATTACGCTGTTGCAGGTGTTGGTTTAGGACTGACATTTTTCAACGGTTTAGCTATTAATGCAAGTATAGCTTGTCCATACACTGACAATAAATTCAACTCCAATAATACTTTCCTGAATTTCGGACTTGACATTCCAATAATTGAGTATATCGGAGCCTTAACAAAGAAAAACTAACGAGTTAATAGAAAAAAACGGCATATAACAGCCCCCCCCGTTTGGCGAAGCGTCCCGCTTCGTCCTATTTAATGAGGCGTTTCGCCTCAATAAAATTTTAAATATATACCAACAAAATAGTTATTTTTGATGAGCTATTATTATTACAACAAGTCATCAAATAATAAGTTAATCTTCAAATAAATTAATACAACGCAAAATGAATTCAAGTATATTATTAACAACAAGTAATTCCTTAGAGGGGTATCGTGTTACAAAACAATTGGGTTTAGTTCGTGGAATCACCGTTAGGTCTAGAAGTATAGTGGGAAACCTTGCAGGAAGTTTTATGACAATTTTTGGTGGACAGAGTTCTATTTATACGGCCTTGTGTGAAAAGGCACGCGAAGAAGCGTTACAACTAATGATAAAACACGGACAAGAATTAGGTTGTAATGCAATCATTAATATGCGTTATGATGCAAATGAAGTAATGAGTGGTCTTACTGAAGTTTTGGCTTATGGCACTGCAGTGGTGGTTGCAAAAAACGAATAAGTAGCATTCATAAATGGGAACAAATTTACTTAATATCTTAGCTTTATTACCTTAACGCCTTTTGTGTTGCGTCTCTACCGTGTTTTTCTTCACTTACCATCCCGCCAACAAACTAATTTTCTATTAAAAACATTGCTTTTATTAAAACATTAATATGCAACCAACTTACAAACTAGCAGGCGTTTTGTTTTTAGCACTAATATCATTAACAAGTTGCGCAACCTATCACATAAGCACCGAAAGTTTATTAACCCAATTTGCAAATGCACAGCCTGAAAAAAAGGTGAATTTTATTGTAGCTTTTCCTCTTGTTTTTCCGGGAGTTGTAACGGGCAATAATTTGCGGCAAATAAAAGTTTTGGATAAAAATGAACAGGAGCGAGTGCTTCCGGTAACAAGAGCAATGGGAATTCGGATTACCAAAAAAGACGGCACAAAAAAAACATTTTATTTTGATACCCTAATTATTAAAGATAGTATAATTACAGGAAAAAACGATCACTTTATAGGTGTTAACATCAAACCAATTAACTTAAATACTATTTCAAAAATAGAATTGCAACGATAATGCTCTTTTATTAATTACATGTTTACAAAATGAAACGTAAAGGAATTATTCTTGTTTTGCTTTTATCTACAACTGCAATTGTTGCTCAAAAAACACCCATTAATAACTATTCGGCTATTGATAAAAAAGCGTTGCTGATACCTGACTCATTAACCAAAACCACAAACAAAATTGCAAATTTTATAACAGCAAACTTTAAAAATGATGCTGATAAAACAAGGGCAATTTTTATTTGGGTAGCAACAAATATTCGCTATGATGTTGAAAATATGTTCGCAATAAACCTTCATGAAAAAAAAGAAGAACAAATATCAAAACCATTGCTGACCAAAAAGGGCATTTGTATCAACTATGCTTCATTGTTTAATGATATTTGCTTAAAGTCGGGCATTGAATCATTTATTATTACCGGTTATACCAAACAAAATGGTTATACCGCTTATATTCCTCATGCCTGGTGCGCTGCTCGTGTGGATAGTACCTGGTTTCTTTTTGACCCAACCTGGGGTTCGGGTTATTTAAATGATGGTAAGTTTTATCCGAAAATTAATAATGATTATTACAAAGTTGATCCATCAACATTAATTAAATCGCACATGCCATTTGATTACTTATGGCAATTTCTTAACTATCCAATCAGTAATCAGGAGTTCAAGGAAGGTAAAACACAACAAAATAAATCAAAATCATATTTTAATTTTATTGATTCTATACAAGTATATGAACAACTAAATCATATTGATCAATTGATTTCATCTGCATACAGGGTTGAAAAAAATGGGGTTAGCAATTCATTAATTTATGACCGGTTGCAACATTTGAAATTAGAAATAGAACATGACAAGCAAAACAAAGCAGTTAATTTATATAACTCAGCAGTTGCAGACTACAATGAGGGTATAAATGATTTCAATACATTTATAAAATATAAAAACAATCAATTTACACCCAAAAAAACCGACATTGAAATTCAAAACATGATTGATGTTGCTGATAATAAAATAAAAGAGTCGCAAATAAAATTAGGACAAATCATGAACCCTGACGAAAACATATTGAACATGAAAAATCAGCTTTCAAAATCTATAGAAAATATTTCGACACAGGTAAAAGAACAGCAAAATTGGTTGAAACTTTATTTTAGCAAGGGCAAGGCCGGCAGAGCATCCATGTTTTATAAAATGACATGGATGGGAATACCTATAAATTAATCAGCCTGAAAACACTTAACTTTGATACATAAATGGCAAAGAAAAAAACATATAAAGCAGAGGATAAACCAAAAATAGTAAATGAACCTTCGGTTGCTTATGGAAAAAGGTCCATTCATATTTTTGAATCGTTTGAAGACCAAGCCAATTATGAATTACAAGAAATGGCAAAATTAACTTCTGAACAAATTTTACAACAACTACGTAAATTTATAAACGTTGCATACGCGATGCACGGATATTCAACTGATCATTTACCTGATAAACATTGTATTAAAATTATAAAAACCGGTAGTGAACATTTTTGATACCTATACACATAACTTATTAAACGAGTTGAATCATAACAACGTGGAATATATAGTAGTAGGAGGATATGCTGTTAATTTTCATGGTTATCGGAGAACTACGGGAGATATTGATTTGTGGATAAAACCGGACAATACTATTAATAAAAAAAACATTATAAAAAGCCTACGAAATTTGAAGGTAGAAGAAGATGTACTTTCAAAAATTAATTCACTAAGAAAGAAGTAAATCATATTTACCACCCCCAAAAGGTATTAACCAACAATTAAAAATGATTGGGTTATTCGCTCAATGCTGTTATTATCGTTTTTTACAAAACGTTAAAAGCCTCTGCTGCACAGGTATTCAGAATGTCTTTAGATTCGGATAGAGATATTTCCAACCTATTACATTAAAAAACGGAGAGGCTTTTAATTCCATGTCTCCCTGAAACACCATTCGTTGTTCTCTCTATAAATTGCTATGATTTATACGCTTCATTATTAATAATAAATCGAAGTATATCTTCAAAACAAAAAAACAACGTATTTTTTGTTTTGAATGTAAATTAATGGGGGTGTTTACGTTAAAACAATATTATTAAAACGTTAACCCCCTATTAAAAAGACGATAAAGGCAAAAAGTTATCAACAATCGCTTACGATTTCCAGTTTCACACTAATTTTGTTAGACAAAAAATTATTGACTATTTATTATTCTTTAAAACAATCCATCAACTGATTTTAAATAAAACAAACAACATCATGAAAAAATCAATTACCTTTTTTGTTCTTGTTGCAATCATTGCAACGGCAAATGCAGCTGTAATCACGGTTAATAATAACCCAAATAGTCCCGGGCAATACACAAATGCACAAACAGCTATAAATGCAGCTAATCCCGGAGATACCATATACTTAAGTGGTTCCAGCACATCTTATGGTGATATTCATGTTAATAAAAAACTGACAATTTTTGGAACGGGGCAAAATCCTCAAAAACAAAATCCGTTGGTTTCTTCGATAGGTTATCTTTATCTGGATTCTATTAATTCTACTTCAGGTGCTTCAGGTAGCCTTATTGAAGGATTGTATATAGGCTCTTATTTACAGTGTGTTAGCAGTTACCCATTCTATAACATTAAAATAAAAAGAAACTACTTTGCTAACTATATATATGTGTACGGTAATAATTGGCTGATTCAAAATAATTATGTTTATGGTATTAATTTGAATAATAACAGCAACATACAAATAGTAAATAATATAATTACGTATTATATCAGCGGTTCCAGCCAAACTCAACCCACCCTGCTTATTGCAAATAACTTATTTATTGATAGTTATTCCAGCGGTAATGCGCTAAGCAGCTTAAGTAATGCAATAATTTCAAACAATATATTTTATGGGATAAGCCCGGGTAGTTCCACTTCACAATGCAACGCATGTACCTTTAACAATAATATTACTTTTGGTTCTTCCAACAATACTTTACCTTATGCTAACAATACAGGCAGCGGGAATATTACAAATACAAATCCTAAATTTACAAGTATAGCAACAATCAATTACACCTTTACAACTACAGATAATTATACTCTTCAGGCAAGTTCTCCCGGTCATAACGCGGGTACTGACGCTACAGATATAGGACCTTTTGGTGGAACTTACCCTATTCCATCGGAACCAATTGGATGGGAACCCAATATACCTCAGGTAAAAACAATGACCATTTCAAACAACGTAATACCTGTTAATGGGACACTTAATATAAGCGTAAAAGCTAAAAAACAGAATTAAACATCCTCATCAAATATAGTAGGTATGTGGTATGCCACTTTATTATTGAGGTGATGTTTTTACATGTGACAACTAAAAAATTATTCACACATGAAAAGGATATTTAAATTTTTATCCATAGTTCTGTTCCTTGCAATAGCAGCTATTTCAAATGCTCAACACCTTACTAAGGCAGAATATTTTTTTGATACCGATCCGGGGGTAGGACATGCAACAGCCCTCACAATGGGTACACATGCCGACTCTGTTGTTATTAACCAAAGTATTTCTACCAATGGGCTTACGGCGGGTTTTCATACATTATTTGTACGTTTTAGAGATTCATTAGGCGTTTGGGGATTATCAGAAGGGCGAACATTTTTTTTGAATACTACAGTAAATTTAAGTGCGGCACAACTTAGCAAAGCCGAATATTTTATTGATACTGATCCGGGACCTGGTCAAGGTCATGCTATAACTGTTTCTTCAGCAGCCGATTCGTTGACCCTAACTCCGGCAATTGCAACCACCAGCCTTAGCGCCGGTTTCCATAATTTATTTGTACGTTTTAAAGATGTGAATGGTAGTTGGGGTTTATCTGAAAGCAGAACATTCTTTCTTAGTCCCCCTGCCAATGTAAGTGCAGCTCAACTTAAAAAAGCGGAATATTTTATTGATACTGATCCGGGGCTTGGTTTAGGTCATGCCATAACCGTTGCTTCAGCGGCAGATTCGTTGACTCTTACTCCGGCAATTGCAACCACCAGCCTTAGCGCCGGTTTCCATAATTTATATGTACGATTTAAAGATGCAAATGGTATTTGGGGCTTAACCGAAAGCAGAACATTCTTTCTTAATCCTCCTGCCAATGTAAGTGCAGCTCAACTTAAAAAAGCAGAATATTTTATTGATACTGATCCGGGGGTAGGTAATGGTCATGCTATAACGGTTGCTTCGGCGGCCGATTCGTTGACCCTTGCTCCGGCAATTGCAACCACCAGCCTTAGCGCCGGTTTTCACAATTTATACGTACGATTTAAAGATGCGAATGGTATTTGGGGCTTGTCTGAAGGTAGAACGTTTTTTCTTAATGCAGCAAATCCAAGTGCAGCACAACTTAACAAAGCCGAATATTTTATTAATACAGACCCCGGTATAGGTCGAGGTCATGCGATAACAGTTACACAAGGCGATAGTATTACTTTGAATAACAGTTCAATTCCCACAGCAGGTTTGGGTTTGGGAGTTGGTACGGATACTCTTTATGTACGGTTCAGGGATTTAAATGGGGTATGGAGCATTGCAGAAGGGCGAGCATTTCAAACTTGTGCTCCACCGGCAGCACCAACTGCATCAAGCACCACTATTTGTAAAGGTACAAGCACTTTGCTTTCAGCTACCGGCACCGCTACACTTGGCTGGTATAGTGCCGCAACAGGTGGTATTCACTTAGGGAGCGGCTCCACCTATCAAACACCAATATTAACAGCAGATACAGCTTATTATGTACAAGACAGTGCCTGTGCAGCAAGTACACGAACAGCAGTTAAAGTTAAAATTAATGCCCCCGTTGTTATAGCTAATGCCACAGCAAATACGTTGTGTACAGGTTCTGCACTAACGCTTACCGGAAGTGGTACCGCTACCTCCTATAACTGGGGTATTGGTATAACCAATGGTGTTAGTTTTCAACCTTCTGCCACCAAAACCTATACTGTTACAGGTATTGATAGTGTCAGTACTTGTTCTAATACCGCCACAGTAACAGTTACAGTAAATATTACACCAACTGTTACTGCAACCGCCACAGCTTATACCGTATGTAAAGGAACTGCGGTTAAACTTACAGGTGGCGGTACGGCTAATACTGCTTATGCATGGAGTGGTGGAATAACTAATGGAACTAACTTTACTCCACAGGCTACTAATACTTACACCGTAACCGGAACAAGCACAAATAGTTGTTCAGCAATTACCACCACTACCATTGTTGTAAATAATTTACCAATTGTTACAGCTCCGGCTGCCAGCACAGTATGCACTAACGCCAGAGTAACGCTTAGCGGAGCTGGAGCCGATTCTTACAATTGGACGGGTGGGGTAACCAATGGTGTAAGTTTTGCGGCTTCAGCTACAAAAACCTATACTGTTACCGGCACGGATACTAATAATTGTTCAAGTACGGCTGTCACTAAAATCACCATTTCTTCAAATACTGCACCAACTGTTACAAGCAATTTAACAGCCCAAACTATATGTTTAGGTACGGCGATTACACTTACGGCAAGCGGCACGGCAACTTCATATTCATGGAGTAATGGAGTTACCAATGGGGTTAATTTTGTTCCGGTAGCCAGTAATACGTATACACTTACAGGAATAGGTGCAAACGGATGTTCCAATAGCGCAACCAGCGCTATTACTGTCAATAATTTAAATGCAATGGTAACCGAAATATCAATAGATAGTGCTATTGCAAATGTCAGCGGTGGTACAATGCCTTACACCTATAGTTGGAACACGATCCCTATTCAAACAGGGATGATAGCAACTTCTCTTTCTGCGGGAACATCTTATACCGTAACAATTAGAGATGCTATTGGATGCTCTACCAAATCTTCGGTTTTGATAGTTGCTCCTCATTGTACCAATGTTAATTTGGCTTTCTCTGCAAATCCCACTAGTAATCCGGCTCCACTTCCTGTGAACTTTACCAACACAACGCCTAATCGCTCACTATACAATTTTACTTGGTATTGGGGAGATGGAACAAGTTCTTCTGATAATAGCTATAACGTTAGTCATACCTACCAAAATACAGGGGTTTATGATGTGGCGTTAGTTGCGGTAAAAATAAGTAGTGGCTGCACTGATACATTGATACACCCTTCGATGATATTTGCTTCCGGAGCAAATTGTACACAAACTGCCACGATCACGTCTTCCAATGCTTCAAATAACGGATGTTACGGAGATACGATTGTACTTTCTGCTAATACCGATCCTTCATTTTCATACAACTGGAATATAAACGGCACCCTTATTAGCGGAGCCAACAGCAGTACTTTGGCGGTTACTCAAAGTGGATATTATTCTGTTACTATTATTAAAAACAACTGTTCTGCTACATCTACATCCAAACATGTTGTTTTTGCTAATCCTTTGCAAAAACCTTCTATTAGAAATACCGGCTCTATTGCCTCATGTACAGGAGGAACCATTACGCTATTAGCGTCTGCTTATAATAATGCTGTTAATTATTTGTGGAGTAACGGGCAAACCTCCTCCTCAATTGCAGTTAATACTTCAGGTGTTTATAGTGTAACCGTGACTGATGTTACATCAGGATGTAGCTCTTCTTCGGTTTCTGATACAGTTAATGCTTCTGTTGGGCCGGCTACACAAATTTGTTTAGTGACTGTTGATACACTTTCGGCACAAAATATCATCTCCTGGCAAAAACCATCAACACAGGCAATACGCAGCTTTAAAATCTACCGTGAAGTAACTACAAATAATTATACCTCTATTGCAACTATACCTTATGACTCGTTAAGCGAATATAATGATGCCGGAGCAAATCCAAATGTTACACAATATAGATACAGGATGTCGGCAATTGATACCTGCGGAAATGAAACAAGCTTTAGCAGAAACCATTTGACTATACATTTACAAATCAATAGTAACGGTAATTTAAGTTGGAACCTTTATGAGATAGAAAACACACCAAACCCTGTTAACTTTTTTATAATTGAGCGGTCTGATAGTTATGGCGCTCCATTCCATGCCATCAGTAGCACCGTGCCGGGAGGTAATACATCTTATACAGATGTAAATTACGCATCTTACCCCAATGCTGCATACAGGGTTTCCACTCAATGGAACATCAGTTGTACTCCAACCCGTTCTTCTGCCCGTGATTTAAACACCTCTTATTCCAACGAATCGCCTTTAAGAACGGCTAGTCCCGGTGGTGGTGGTACCCCAGGTACCGGGATAAATAAAGTATCTGACGAACAATTAGTAACTGTTGCACCTAATCCTGCGCATAATACGATAGAAGTCAGCTATCCACAAGGTGTAGTTTCTATTGAAATATATGATGCACTCGGTCAATTGGTCGTTAAACAAAATACAAATGCAGACTTAAAACAAACACTTGATATTTCAGTACTTGATGCAGGTTTTTATACCATTAGATTTATAGGAAATAACAGTATTATAAGCAAAAAAATAATAACATATTAACTCCTTTTCTTTAGTGGGGATTCTACCCGCTTATGGATATTATCTGACTAAATAAACATATCATCACACATCAATAACTTGTCGTTTGATGACAGAAATACTGTCTTTATTTAGGCTTAGAACTGAAACAAACATAGTTATACAGTGTGGAGACGCTTTTAATAATAAACCGCTATTTAAATTATTAAAAAGGCGATCATGCTGAACTTGATTCAGCATCTGTGTGTTAGAAGATTCCGAATCATGCTTCGGCAAGCTCAGCACAAGCGCTCGGATGACTTCATACTACTAATTTTGTTAGCGGTTTATTATAATACAGCACCGCCGCAATACTACCAAAAGTTGTTCTCTCTAAAAAATTGTTAATGCGATTACCACTTTGTAATACCTGAATAAGAAGTGAACCACTTTGCTATTTCTGAAGAAAAAAAATTCGGAATGATTACCTCTGATCTATCTGGTAATTGTTTTTCTGATTTAAGCCGGGCTTTTCTTTTAGAGTTGGACTCTCTGCCTTGGTCGCGATTTTTTTTCATAGGTTTGAGTTGTTAGATTACATTGACGTAATATTCCGCTTATAATATTATTAAATCATTGTTTGTATTTTATCTTTGGGTTATTAATATTCACGCTCTGTGTGAAATGTCGAAGCAGGCAGCCCAATGTCATTAAGTTAAGAAGCCCTCGCACATATTTCGACAGGCTCAATATGACTATCGCGCGCAGTCAGTTTGAGCTTGTCGAAGACTTTGGGCGGAAGAACATCCTTAACTTAATGACATTGGGCAGCCTATTAGGGATCTTCACAATTACAAGGAGTTCACCAATTAAGATTATTAAATAGGTGCTAGCTATTTCAATAACGAAGAAAAACAGTAATTTTACTTCATCGTGACAAAAAAGAACAATAAAACCAACCCCTGAACCAAAGGTTGTTAGCTTTAAAAAAAACAAACTATTATTCACCTCTAAAAACAAGTAAAATGGCAAAAGTATCTATCTATCTCAATTTTCCGGGCAAAACAGAAGAAGCCTTCAATTTTTACAAATCGGTTTTTAAAACTGATTTTTCTGCACCTATCATGCGAATGGGCAATATACCTGCCCCGGAAGGAATGCCAGCACTTTCGGATGAAGACAAAAACAAAGTGATGCACGTAGCGTTGCCCATACTTGCCGGCATTGAAATTATGGGCACAGACTCTTTAGAAAGTATGGGGCATCATTGTACAATTGGTAATAATACCACCATTAATCTTGAACCCGATTCAAGAGAGGAGACCGAACAATTATACAAATTATTATCGCAAGGAGCTTCTGATATTGCACCCCTTCAAGATCAATTTTGGGGCGCGTTATGGGGTTGCTGTTTAGATAAATATGGCATTCGCTGGATGTTCAATTTCATGGAAAAAAAGTAGATGTCAATCACAAACAGCACATCATGCAAACCATTATTAAAAAATTCAGGTTCAAAAATAACGGTGTTATTATTAACGCACCAACAGCAATAGAAATTGAATTTGTCAAACTTGGTTTTAAAACCGAGTTTGACAAAAAAGCGAAGAGCACAAATACCTTGGTTTTTATTAATAATAACAATGAGTATTTGAATTTTTTAAAAAAGAATTTGAATACAATTGAACCCGATAGTGTTTTATGGTTTGCTTACCCTAAAGGAACTTCCAAAATTAAAACTGATATTAACAGAGATAGCATTCGGACAACCGGAGAAGAATTTGGCATTACAACGGTAACTGCAATTTCTATTAACGACACTTGGAGCGCCTTGCGTTTTAGACCAATAAACAAAGTAGGAAAATAAAATAATAAAGTGTTTAGCAATAATTGCTGCGCAAATAAACGTCACTTAAAATTAATTGATTCTTCATGAAAACATTCAAAAAAATACTCAAATGGGCAGGCATTGTTCTTTTAACATTAATAGTTATTGGAACAGCCCTGTATCTGATTTATTTAAGACCCTTCATGCAAAAGATGAAAGAAACTTCTGTAATAAATTATGATAAAGAACTCACAATAATACTTGGTGGTGGAGGAAATAGTGCAATATTAACTTCCGACAGTTTAGTTATTGTTATTGATACCAAAATGGATGAGGCAGCAAAAGACTTATACCAAAAAGTGAAAGAATTAGCAGGAAACAAACCCATCATTGTTATCAATACTCATTACCATCCCGATCATAGCAAAGGCAATTCATACTATAAAGGACAAACAATAATTGCCGGAGGGAATTATTCAAAAGAGTTTTGGGTAAAAGAAGCCGGTGAAGAATCACTGCCAACGATATGGTTAAAAGACAAAATGGATATTAAAATGGGAGATGATACGGTTACCATTTTAAATTTGGCAAAAAACATACATACTACAAGTGATATTGTTGTGTATTTACACAAAAGAAAAATGTTATTTGGAGGAGATGTTATTTTAAACAAACAAGCTCCGGTACTTATGGGAAATGCTGACCCTGATGGTTATGTAGCAGTTTTTAATACATTACCCGAACAATTTAAAATTGAAAAAGTAGTTCCGGGTCACGGTGCTATGGGAGGAATAGAAATAATTGATAATTTTCGTCAATATTTTATTGATATGAAAACAGCCGCCAGCGACCCTTCTAAAAAAGAGGAATTAATTGAAAAATATAAGGACTGGAATCAAATACCTTTTTTGATGTCGCCGGGCGCAACCATAAAAGCAATTGAAAAAAAGAATTGTACAAGCAACTAATTGGTTCCTGTTATAAAAAACGTTGCCCCCTTTACTACCTCAAGAAATGGAAATATAGAATACTTTAAATCATTCCGTTAATACCACTAAACAAGTGGTATTAACGGAATAAAGTATATTGTTATTTACTAATTACCTTAAACTCTGTTCTTCTGTTCAACTGCATATTTGCTTCAGTATCGTTAGGTGCTATTGGTTGTGTTTCGCCATAACCTTTGTAAGTAAGCCTGTCGGAAGTTATTTTTGCTTTTAATAAATAATCCACCACCGCTTTTGCTCGGTTTTCGGAAAGTAATTGGTTCGCGGCATCAGAACCTCGTGAATCAGTATGACCGGAAATTTCAATTTTTAGTGTAGGGTTTTCATTTAACAAAGTGGTTAATCGCTCCAGTTCATTTAATGATTCAGGACGCAGCGTGGCTTTACTCAAATCGAAGAAAATATTTTTCAAAATAATTTTACTACCTACTGCAATACTGTTCAATGCTATATCTTTTGTTATTTCCTGATAGGCCGAAGTTGCGGGGATATCAAAGTTTTCGGAGTGAAATAAATAATTGTCCTTTTTTACAGCAATACCATAATTTTTACCGGCAGGTAATGAAACCAAATATTTACCCGAAAAACTATTGGATGTAAAGGTAGCAACAACCATGTTCTTTTGATTGTCGATAATTTCAATAGTAGCTTCCAACGGCTTATGAGTAGTGGCATCTGTTATTACTCCTTTTAATATAGTTAATTGTGCCTCCTGAATTTGAACCTCGGATGCTATTTTATTTTCTTTTACAGGAGCCGCTCTGTTCGCCAATAAATTATCTTCATTATCCAACATCATTTGTTTTTCAGGACCAAGGAAAGTAATCATTAAAATATCTTTTTCTCCAAAACCCGTATTACTAAAAGAAGAATAATAACCATGCTTACCGCTTGCCGACAATACAAAGAAAACATCGTCATCGGTTGTATTTACGGGGTATCCAATGTTTTCAGGATTGCTCCATCTTTTATTTTCTGCATCGTACACACTTTTAAAAATATCATAACCGCCCATTGAACCATGCCCCTGAGAACTAAAATATAAGGTCTTTCCATCCGGATGCATGAATACTCCTTCTTCTCCATACTGTGTGTTGATGACCGCTCCGAGGTTCAATGCTTTTCCCCATCTGCCTTTTTCATCTTTTGTTGATACATAAATATCTCTGTCGCCATAGCCATCAGGTCTATCAGAAACAAAATACAACATCTTTCCATCCGGCGAATAGCAGGCAGATGATTCATGATACTCTGTATTAATATTTTTGTTCAAATGTTCAGGAGAACTCCATGAATCACCCTTCAACACCGATTCAAATAAATCACCACTTCCTTTACTTCCCAAATAAATAAGGATTTTTTGACCGTCGGCTGAAGCGCCTGAAATCGCATCGTGTCCCGATGTATTGATAGGTTTACCTATGTTTACAGCCTTTGTCCATTTTCCATCTTTTTTAGTAGAAATATAAATATCTTCAAAAAAATCACCATTCATTGGATCTATTGCATCTCCGCTCATACCGTCAGGTCGGCGCGATGTAAACATCATAATTGATTCATCCGCAGAAACAGAAGGCAAATAATCGGGATACTTCGAATTAATTTCCCCACCCACATTTGAAATTCTAACTCTTACAGGGTTCTGCTCCAATTTTTTTCCGATAGTACATTCATCAATTGATTTATCAACAGCCGCAATTAATGCAGCATCTTTACTTGGATTGAGCGTTTGTTCGTATATTTTAAATTCCGAAATGGCCTTGTCCCACTCCAAATTCAAATGATAAGCCTTCCCTAACAAATTATGTATATCAGGAGAAACGTTATTATTTAATTTATAGGCTTTTTCTAAAAATGGGATTGATTTTAATTTGTAATTTGAATACAAATAACTTTCACCAATATTTAAATTTAATAATGCATTATTAGGATTAAATTCATTGGCCGCTAAATAAGGTTCAATCGCTAATTTATAAAACGTAGTACCCTGCTCACGGTACAAATCGCCTTTTTGAATGTTTTTCAATGCTTCTTTTAATCCGTCTTTTTTATCTCTGAAGTTGTCTTTGGTAAATTCCACATTTTGCCCAAACACCGAAGCTGCAACCAACACCAAAAGTATAGATAGTATTTTTTTCATTTCCCTTATATTAATGATTGTGAATATAATATTGACTTTGTTTTATTTGCAATCTTGTGTATATGCTTTAGCACCGGCAACACCCAAATCAATGGCCGTTTTCCAATCTGCACAAGCGTCTGCGTCAGCTTGCATGGCTTCTTTGGCAATTCCTCTATTAACAAATGCCTGCCCGTATTTTGAATTTAACTGAATTGCCTTATTACAATCATCAATACTTCCTTTATAATCTTTTAACTTATATTTTGCCACCGCTCTGTTATTGATGGCACTTATATAATCAGGTTTTAATTGAATGGCTTTATCAAAATCGGCAATAGCACCGGCATAATCTCCTGCATCAATTTTTGCACTACCGCGGTTGCTGTATGCTATGTAATAGTCCTTTTTTTGCTTTATTGCCTCTGTATAATCTTTAATAGAATTGGTATAATCTTTTTTGGCGCGCTCCGCACTTGCCAGGTTATTATATGCAAAAGGCATATCAGAATTGATAGCTAATGCTTTGTTATAATCTTCTATTGCGCCGTCAATATTATCCAGCATTTTTTTTGCGCTGCCTCTGTCGTTATAGGCATAGGCATAATCCGATTTTAATTTTACAGCTTGCGTGTAATCTTCAATAGCGCCAGTATAATCTTTGTTTTCAAACTTCACTCCTCCCCTGTAATAATAAACTTGAGCATAATCCGGTTTTAATTTTAAAGCCTGAGTATAATCCTCTTCTGCACCTGCTTTGTCTTCTATCGCATATCTTGCCTGACCACGCATAAAAAAACAATCTGCATTTTCATCAAGAATAATTGCTTTGTTCATATCATCTATCGTCCCTTTAAAATCTTTTAATTCAAACTTAGTAGCGCCTCTATTGTAATATGCCTTTACAAAATCCGGTTTCAAAGTAATTGCCTGATTAAAAGACTGCAAAGCTTCATTGAAATTTTTATTCGTAAAACTTGCTATTCCTTTATTGTAAAGCTTTTCCGCATCCTGTGCGCCTCCATCTAATATTTTTGCCTTAACACTGTCAACCTGAGCAGTAACAGTGGTTGAAAGCAACACGCCCAAAGCAATTGTGTGTATTAACTTCTTCATTTGTTTATCGATTTTTTTATAAAAGTAGAATAAATTTCCGTTTCTCAAATTTGTGTTGAAAATTTAAATTGTTATTGCATTATATCATTTATCATTACCTTTGCCAAACAATTTTTTTCTGATGAAATTAAGTCGCTTTACACTGTTTATATTTATTATTGTTTTTGTCAATAATATACTACTTGCACAAACTACCCCACAAAAAAACAATGAGGGTAGCGTTGAAATTATACAAGATTATAAAATAAAAGAATTAATAGATAAGCACACTGAATTGAATTCAAAGTCAACGGTAAAGGGTTATAGAGTTAAAATTCATTTTGGAAATGATAAAGCGCAAGCATATGAAATAAGAGATAAGTTTACTGAAAAATATCCGGATATTCCTTCATACGTGAGATATGACCAACCTTATTTTAGCGTTAGAGTAGGTAACTACAGAACAAAACTGGAGGCTTATAAATTTTTAAAACAACTACAAAGCGAATATCCTACCGCATTTTTGGTTCAGGATCAAATAGAATTAATGCCTTGATTTTTAAATCTTTGTTGATTATCAGAAAGCATTAATTCCTGTAACATCAAGACCAGTTATCAATAAATGAATATCGTGAGTGCCTTCATAAGTTATTACTGATTCTAAATTCATCATATGGCGCATGATGGAATATTCACCAGTAATACCCATTGCTCCGTGTATTTGACGGGCTTCCCTTGCTATTTGCAAAGCCATGTTCACATTGTTTCTTTTTGCCATCGAAATTTGTGAAGGAGTAGCTCTGTCTTCATTTTTCAATGCACCAAGCCGCCAGGCTAATAATTGCGCTTTGGTAATTTCGGTAATCATCTCTGCCAGTTTTTTTTGTGTTAATTGAAACGAAGCAATGGGTTTACCAAACTGAATACGCTCTTTTGAATATCTTAATGCCGAATCGTAACAATCAAGTGCCGCACCTATGGCTCCCCATGAAATTCCATAACGGGCAGAATTCAAACAACTCAATGGTCCTTTTAATCCTTTCACTTTCGGAAAAACATTTTCTTTGGGAACTTTTACATTGTTAAAAACAAGTTCGCCTGTTGAACTAGCTCTCAGACTCCATTTACCCTCTATTGTAGGTGTTGAAAAGCCATCCATTCCTCTTTCTACCACCATTCCTCGTATTGCTCCTGTTTCATCTTTTGCCCATACCACAGCTATATCGGCAAAAGGAGCATTTGAAATCCACATTTTACTACCATTCAATAAATAATAATCCCCATTATCAACAATATTGGTTAACATTCCGTTTGGGTCGGAACCATGGTCGGGCTCCGTTAATCCAAAACATCCAATAAATTCACCTTTGGCTAATTTGGGCAAATAGTTGCGTTTTTGTTCTTCGGAACCAAAAGTATAAATAGGATACATGACTAATGAGCTTTGTACAGATGCTGTTGACCTCAACCCACTATCACCACGCTCCAGCTCTTGCATAATTATGCCATACGAAATTTGATCTAAACCCGCTCCTCCATATTCTGCGGGGATTGTAGGTCCAAATGCTCCAATATCCGCTAACCCTTTTATCCATTTTTTTGGAAACTCTGCTTTTTGACAAGCCTCTTCAACAATCGGTGTAACTTCCTTTTTTACCCAGGCTCTTGCTGTATCTCTAATCAGTTTATGTTCATTAGTTAATAGTTCATCTATCAAATAATAGTCATGCGATTCATATCTATCTGTTGCCATGTTTTCTTTTATAAATTTATTGTAAAAACAAAAGTAATTATATTTTAAAAAGAAATGCCATTGTTATTATAACCATATAAATAACAAGCGCCTCAAATTATAGATTTAAAACCTATAATTTGAAGCGCTTGAAACCAAAACTAAACTTTACCTAACCTAACCTAACTAATACTCATTAATATGTATAAATCATTGCTAAACCAACTGTGGTTTGTGAATTTTTTGTCCAATGACCATTTGAATCCTGAAACTGTTGTATATCTGTTGCGTCTGTTGTACCAGGATTTTTGAATTTCTTGAAAACATCCATCCTAACTTCAGGCTTTAATATTAAGTGACCTCCGTCTAAGGTTATTTTTCCTGTTAACGTATAATCCCAAACACTAGTACCTCCTGTTGTTGAAACTCCCGCAGCCAAGGCATTATTATTAATTAAACTTCTAACACCAGCGCTGTTATCAAAATATTCTGCTCTTCCTCCTATACCAAAATAATCGTTAAATTGGAAATTAGAATATAATGCTACACCACCCCAATGTCTGGTTGAATCTAACTTTTGTGTTCCAACAGGAAGTCCTCCCAACGTACCTTGATAATCCCCTTTTTGACTTCCATAGGCAGCATTCAATCCTAAATAGAATTTTTTAGTTATTTGGTAACCAGTGGTTAAATCCAACAATTGATAGAAACCTGTGGTATCTTTCCCAGTTGTTGGAGAAGGATTTGCCTCATTACTACCAATATAGTTGATATAAACATTCCAACCTTCTGCTGGCTTTATAAACATTTGTCCTATTATTGCTTTTGCTCTGTTGTTGTCATATAAAGCGTCTACGTTGTTCACCACACCACCCATCAAAGCAAAACGATCTGAAAAAGCATAGTTAGCTTTTACTCCAATATGATAAAAGGGACCGTTATTGAAGAGATTTGATAGAGAGTAGTTGTAGTTGATTGGAGCGTCGATTACCTCATAACCTATATGTGTTCCAAACTGACCCGCTGTAAATGTCAATTTATCCGTTGCTTTGAAATTCCAGTAGGCCTGTTTAACTGCAATACTACCCAAAAAAAGTCCGGCACCACCCTTTGTAACAGGGTTTGTTCCAGCTGTTACACCCAAAGGACCTGAGGTAACAGGGGCACCAACAGTAGTAGGATTCCAACTTAAAAACGGGTTGTTACCATAGTTTCCTAAGTCGGCATTTGGTCCGAATGTCAAATCTACAACAACGTCTGATCTTTTATTTGTATAACCAAACTTTGTTTGTATTAATCCTAAACCTAAAGTATTGGATCTTTGGTCAAAAGCTCGCGCTGTACCAGATGCACCAAGGTTACTTCCAGATTGTGGATTATTTAAATTGTAATTGTAATAAGAATCAATGTAACCTGAAAAGGTGAAAGGGCTAGGTTTAGCCTCCTCCTTCGCTACCACTTTGGTGGTGTCTTGAGCTTTTGTTAAATTAACAAAAAGCAGCGACGCCGATGCTAATACGATTGTTTTTTTCATAATGTTTGGTTTAAAAGTTTAACTTAACGGCACAAAGGTATCATATTTTTAATATGAAACAAAAAAATGTTAAATTATTTTAAACGCACCCCCTATTTTTTAATACATAAATAAAATAAAATACACTTTTATATCAACAACACTAAAAAACATGCAATTAGGATAATTATTAAATCAAGAAATAAATCAGCGCTGATAAAAGAATAAAACAACACGTCTATGCCTCGTAAATTGAGCAGGTGGTGTTTAATAGTAAACCGCTGACAAAAATAACGTGAAGTCATTCCGAATGCCTGTACTGAGCTTGTCGACCTATTTAATAGTTTAGATAGCGGTTTATATAATAGTTATAATTGAAAAGGTGCATTGGTATAGATTCCTTATAATTTGTGTAAAAGATATTTTACACTGGTACATGTGTCAACCACAAAGCGCTTTCATAGCACCACAAAACTTTTGAGAAATATAATATTTGATATATTCTAATTTTAAAGCGAGGAGGGCTTTACAGAGTTCACATCTTTAGAACCGGTAAGAATGTAATTTTTAAAGATAACATACATACTAAACACGATTATTAATAAATTGCTGATGCCAAGCATTCCCATTTCATCAAATTTATCAGCAAGTCTATTTCCTAATATGTCAGAAGAGTTTCCTTCATATAAGAAAATCAAAATCACAAAAAATATAATTGATACGATGTGTTTAGAAACAAACAAATAGTTAAGTAATAGTATAATCAGTGGGAGTGAGAATAAAAAATGTTCTGTATCCGTTAATAACAAATTAGGAATAATGGCCAGCAATGTATAACCCTCTATAATAAAATACACGTTTTCATTTTCAGCTTTTACTAATGATTTTTTTTCGGTAATATTTCTATATATAGAAAGTAAAGTATAAACAATAACTACCAAAACTAATACTATGTATTGAAAAGAATTTGGAGCTGAAGGATTAATATAATATTTGATGAGTGACAGAAAAGTTTCGTGACTGGTTATGTAATTATTATGTTCCAGCATAGCAGCTACCCAACTTTGATGCAAGCTTAAAGCTTTAGAAAAACCAAAAACACAAATGGTTACTAAAAAAGAAAAAATTAAGGTGCTAATAACGCTTATTATAACTTTTATTTTTTTATGAAAAACCAACGGGAGCATTAATAAAAGAAAATAAGGTTTAGTTACAATAACAATCCCTATAAAAATACCAGCCAAAATGTAGTTGGATTTTAAAGTGAACAAAAAACCAATACTTAATAGCAATAGCAATATCATATTCATATTGCCCATATGTAACTCTCTAACAAGATGTCGTAGAATACAAAGAAAACCAATTGATAACAAAATGCTCTGATTCTTATTACTTGTTTTAAAAATATATTGCACCATCATTTTTTGAATAATCAACATCACTAAAACTGAAGAAATTGAAATCAGAATAAAGTGTATTGTACTTGCAATAAAATAAGGTAAAACAGATAGTGGAATAATTCCAAAGAGGATGAAAGGTGAATATTTATAAAAGCCTGTACCTAACCCAAATGCTACTCCGTAAACCTGTTTACCTTCCAATAATGCTTGAGCGGCCAAATAATAAACCTTAAAATCATTCAGCCAAAAACGACCATTGATATTTTCAATGATAAAACTTAAAATAAAAAACAAGGTTGAAAAAATAACAAAACCTTTGTTTTTAATAACCAATTGCTTCACATCATGTATATAAGAAAAACCTGCCACTAATTATTGTATTGTTATTTTATTTAATAAAATTTTGTTACTCTGTCAAATCCTTATTGCTTTGCAAAGCTATGAAATAGTAACAATACCATTTGCAAATAACCATTAACTCCACCATGGATAAAAATCAGGTATATCCGATGAAGCTTTTTTTGTAAATTCAGGAGCACGTTTTTCTAAAAAAGAGTTAACCCCTTCTTTACCATCGCCAATACTGGCATAATAAATAGCAAGTGAATCCACCTTATGAGCTTCTATAGGATGATGTTGTGCAGAATTACGATACATCATTTGTCGCGCAAGCGTTACCGCAACAGGACTGTGCTTGGCTATTTTTCGGGCAATTTTATATGCTTCTTCCAATAACTCTCCGGCCGGATAAACGCCTTTTACAAAGCGTGCTTCAAAAGCCACTTCTGCTTTATAAATATCTCCGGTATATATCCATTCTAAAGCTGTTGAGATACCTACGATACGCGGTAAAAACCAGGTAGAGCAAGCTTCGGGAGTAATACCAATTTTATTAAACACAAAACCAATTCGGGCATCTACTGATGCTAAACGAATGTCCATAGCACACGTCATGGTTGCCCCAATGCCCACTGCCGCTCCGTTAATGGCAGCAATAACAGGTTTTTTACAATCGTAAATAGCCAAAGCAACCATTCCCCCTGTATCTCTCACGCCTTTTATTATTTCAGGATCATCCAGTTTGTTTTCCATATCATCCATCGTTGGATGTAAATCTTCATTTAAACCAAATACATTTCCCGGTTTTGTTAAATCCATGCCCGCACAAAACGCACGCCCCGCACCGGTTACAACTATTGCACGAACGCTGTCGTCTTCGCTGGCAGTATTAAAGGCGGCTATAAGTTCATGCGCCATTTCAACGGTAAATGAATTAAGCGCTTCCGGTCTGTTAAGGGTAAGTGTTAAAATGTATTCACTTACTTCGTATTTAAGTGTATTAAATTTCATATGTTTTTATTTTTAACTAAAATTAGATAATACAATATTCGTTCTGTTTAAACAGGAGTCAAACTTATGAATACAAAACTATAATAAAAATTAACCTGAGTTAAAAAACTATTGCGGTCGTAAACCCTCTGTTTTATTTATATTACATTTGAAAACGAAACAGCATTAAATAATTATTAAACTAGCTTAAAATGAAAACGAAAATTACTGAGCTTTTTGGTATTCAACACCCTATAATTCAAGGCGGGATGCACTTTGTGGGTTATGCAGAATTAGCTGCTGCTGTATCTAATGCAGGAGGGTTAGGAATTATAACTGGCTTAACACAGCGCACAGCAGCCGATTTGGCAAACGAAATTGCTAAATGTAAAAAGTTAACCGATAAACCTTTTGGTGTAAACCTCACTTTTTTACCGGTAATTGACGCCCCTGATTATCCAGGATACATTAAAGCTATTATTGAAGGTGGAGTTAAAATTGTGGAAACAGCCGGACGCAGTCCGGAGCAATATATGGCAGAATTAAAAGCCGCGAACATAAAAGTAATACACAAATGTACTTCGGTCAGACATGCCTTAAAAGCAGAAAAAATTGGTTGTGATGCAGTAAGCGTTGATGGCTTTGAATGCGGAGGACATCCCGGTGAAGACGATATTCCTAATATGATTTTATTACCTCGTGCATTTCAGGAATTAAAAATACCATTCGTTGCTTCGGGCGGAATGGGCACTGCCTCACAACTTGTTGCAGCTTTAGCACTTGGTGCCGAAGGGATAAATATGGGAACACGTTTTATAGCAACGAAAGAAGCACCTGTTCATCAAAATGTAAAAGATGCAATTGTAAATGCTTCGGAACTTGATACCCGATTAGTGATGCGCGGTTTGTGAAATACAGAACGTGTATTGAATAATAAAGCGGTTGAAAAATTAGAAGTGATTGAGAGCGAAAAAGGCAAAGACATCGTGTTTGCCGACGTTGCACCATACGTTGCAGGGGTATATGGAAAAGTGATGAAAAATGGGGAACTGGATGCTGGAGCCTGGAGTTGCGGTATGGTAGCCGGATTAATAAATGACATACCAACTTGCAAAGAGTTAATTGACCGCATGATAAAGGATGCAGAAGACATTATAAAAAACAGATTGATGAAAATATTATAAGAAATTACCTTCATCTATTCAAACACCCTTGCGGCAATTGTTGTAAGGGTGTTTTTTTATTATGATCGTTTTTGAACACGTTAGAATGAGTTACGTGGCGTGACAAAAATAAATTATCTTCACGTTAAAATATTTTTAAAATGGATTCACAGGAAAGCTTACCTATATTAAATGCAATTGAAATTCGTGTATTGGGCTCACTCATAGAAAAGAGTATAACTACTCCCGATTATTATCCAATGACAATTAATGCAATTACTGCTGCATGTAATCAAAAAACATCTCGTCACCCTATTGTGCAATATGATGATGAAATGGTTATCAATGCATTAAATCTGCTTAAAAAGGTGGGGTTAATCTCAACTGCCATTGGAGGAACAAGTCGTTCAATAAAATACAAGCACAACTTTTCCTTGGTATTTCCTTTATCCGCAGCGGAACTAGCAGTGATGTGTTTATTATTTTTACGTGGTCCTTTAACAGCAGGTGAATTAAATTCTAATTCAGGACGATTGCATGAATTTGAATTATTGGAAGAAGTCTTTGCTGTACTTGAATCACTTACCAATCGGGAGCGACCATTCATCAAACAATTGCCCAAACGACCGGGTCAAAAGGAAGTACGCTATATTCATTTAATGGGAGATAGCATAAACTTTAATGATACCGAATTAGCAGAAGAAAATATTAAATCTGCACCTGAACTGGAAACCCGGCTTGCTATTGTTGAACAGGAACTGGCAGAATTAAAAATTTCATTTGAAAAATTAATGAAAGAGTTAATGGGTTAATGTGAAAACGGCTTATCCACAGTTAAAATTCCATTTTTGATATTTTTACTTATAGTGTGTTTTTAAAAATTATTGTAGTAATTTGGCTCACTTATAAAGCATACTGTTAGTACAACAATAAAAACAATTAAAAATAAAGCATTTCATTTTTAAAAATTTACGACATGCAAAATGACGATCACAAGAGTCTGATAGTAAATGAAGACCTTACTGAACAAATTATTTCTACTCCTTCTGATGAACTGGAATCGGAAATAACTGAAACGTTTATTTCAGAAAATGAAATTTCGGGATGGAATAAAAAACAACTGGCAGATAAGTTGTTCGAATACACGGAAGCGGAAGACATACATACCATTTATACTCTTGCCAAACTTATAAAAAGCAAATACGACGAGATAGCCAAGGAAGAATATGACCAAAAGCTAAAAGAGTTTATGCAAGATGGCAGCCCAGCCGAAGATTATGAACCTAAAGCAAATCCTATTGATGAAAAGGTTGATCAACTTTGGAAAAGTATCAATTCGAAAAAAGTAACACAACAAAAAGAAAAAGAAAAACAAATTCAGGAAAATCTTTCCACAAAAAAACTAATCATTGAAGAGCTAAAAGAATTGCTAAAAGGCAATCACAACTTTACCACTTCTTACCAAAAATTTCAGGCACTGCAAAATAAGTGGAGAGCTACGGGCAAAGTACCAATGCAAGAATCACTCTACGTTAAATGAAAATTATCATTTTCTCATAGGCAAGTTTTATGACATGATTAAAATCAATAACGAACTCAATGATCTTGACAAGAAAAAAAGCGTAGAGCATAAAACACAACTTTGCGAAAAGGCAGAACTACTGAACGCTGAGCCTTCCATAAAAAAAGCATTGGAAGGCTTTAGAACTTTACAAGAAGAATGGAATGAAATAAGAAACACACCTAAAGAGGTAAAAGACGCATTATGGAACCGTTTTAAAGAAGCGGGGAATAAAATTACTGAGCGACAAAAAGAATATGTAGCCCAACAAAAAGAACAGCAAGAAAAAAATTTAGAAGCAAAAACAGCTTTATGCCTGCAAATGGAACAACTGTGCAATACAGAACTTAGTTCACATAAAGCTTGTAAAGAAGCGTCTAAAAAAGCTGAGGAAATATGGGAAACATGGCAAAAAATCAGCTTTGTTCCAAAAAATGATAATGGCAATTGCTGGAAACGATTTAAAAAAGCCCGCACGCAGTTTCAACAGCAAGCTGACGCATTTTATGCAAAACAACGCACCGAGTTTGCTGCTAACATGGAAAAGAAAACCTCACTGTGCATTAAAGCAGAAGCACTAATGATAAGCAACGACTGGAACACAACAGCCGAAGCATTAAAAAAATTACAAACCGAATGGAAAACAATAGGTTCTGTTGCCGTAAAAGATTCTGATAAGATATGGAACCGCTTCCGAAAGGCTTGTGATACTTTTTTTGAACGCAAAAAAAATCAACTATTAGAACTTGAAAATGCACTCCTTGCCAATGTTGAAGCAAAAGAAGCAATTATTGCAAAAACCAGCACAATTCAACCTTCAACAGATATTACACAAAGCATGGAGGAATTGAAAAAGCTACAGGAAGAATTTACACTATCAGGAGACGTTCCTTTAAAAGAAAAAGACAGACTTAACAATTCCTTTGGAAAGGCTGTTGAAGAATTGCTTGAACGCATTAAGACGAGCGCCAATATGGATGACAAAATTTTTCTTCGTCTAAAATATGAACAAATGCTTAAATCACCCAAAGGCACTGATGAAATAAAAAGCGAACGCATTGCATTACAAGGTAAAATAAAAAAACTGCAAACGGAAGCAGATCAATTGGAAAACAATTTAAGCTTTTTTGGAAAATCAAAAAACAGTAACTCTTTACTTGCCGATTATACCGAAAAACTAAATAAAACAAAAGCAGAAATAAAGGAATTAACAACCAAATTAAAATTGATTCCAATTCTATAATTTAATTTTGTTTAACCTGTTTTACTTGAAAAACAAAAATGACCAGCAAATAAATTATTTGAATTAAGCATTTAGGTATAGGTGTAAGGCTCAGACTTAAAAGATTATCAACAATATTTTCTTTCATAAAACTTCTATTGAATCGGTAAGTGCTAAATTATTTGCTTAGCCCCACAACTTTTTAACCTGATTCCAAG
>CAVSHK010000008.1:0-4058 GCA_963727705.1 uncultured Bacteroidota bacterium | reverse complement strand
TAAAAATATACTCTTTTTCTTTTATTTCTTTAATAATTATTATTTCATCTTCCATTTTTAATCCGAAAATGCTTCGTCTAATGATATATCAAGTGCATTACAAATCTTCTTTGCCGTACTCAAAAGCATATCTTTTTGTTTACCAGAACAAATGTCAGATACTTGATGCGGCAATAATCCCGACATCTCTGCTAACTTGGTTATAGTTATCTTTCTCATGCGAAGAATACACCTTATCTCCGTCCGCCTTTTTTGTCCTAATTTTCTTATTTTATATCGTGGAATCATAAATCAACCAATGGAAGTTCTAAATCTTTTTTTATTTCTATGTTAATCGGATTCTTTTCTACACCATTAAATGACACTTCAAAACATTTTCTCGGTGTCCACTTTTCAATTGAAATAGCACGAAGCTCTGTATAGTATTTCGCTGTTTTTTCATAAAAAGAACAAAAAGGATAGACTGAATTCTTAATTTTTCGTTTTTAGCTACAGTATTAATAAAATCAGCCAACTTACCCTTAGCTGTTAAAGCAATCATTATCTTCTTTTTATTGAATGTTTTAGAAATAACAAATTGAATAACCTGCCATTTTCCAAACTCACTCTCTCCGCTTTTTATTAAAGATTTACTAACAAGTCTTCCACTTATACTTAGCATTTTACAAATATTTATTACATACAAAAGTAATAAATATCTTTATTCAAAACAATTATTTAACCAATCTGTTTTAAACTGTTTTCAACCTGCTTATCATTTTGAGGTGAATTTCCAATGCTATTAAACCACTCTTTCAATATTTCGATAGCGTACTCAGTAGCATCGTTAGCATTATCAAATAATTTAGAACGTTGTTCATCTGTAAATGGGAAATAGCTACGTGGACTAATAGCATAGGGTTTAAATGAATTAGCATAATGAGCTACCACTACAGCTTTTCTCATCGTTCCTAAATGCAAAATATAATCATAACCATCCTGCATCCAAATATCACTTACTTTCTCACTCATCTGTTTTCTTTTTTTTGCTCAATTTAACATTCATATCGTTGATAAATTTATCTGACAAGGTTGTTGGAATATTATCAAGATATTCACTAACCATGATTTTTTTTTTAGAAGAAACTCCATATTCAACTATTGTATGTATCACAGCAGTATTCGATGTTTTACACCTTATTTCTTCTTCTACATCACTCTCATCCACATTTTCCAAATACATCACTCCCTTTTGGTTAAATGCTGTAAACGTTACTATTGACAACTTCTTCGGAATATCCATAATTTATTTTTTATTATTTTTAAATTTTTCAATCCTATCTTTTAAACGTGCTATCTTCCTTTCCTCACTCAAATCAATAGCTTCTTTGTTTAAAAGAAGCTCCAGTTGCTTCAGCATAATCTTTACATCAGCAACTTCGCTACAAAGACCGTAGTATATCAATGCAAATTTGACAATTTGATTTTTATCGGGACTTCCAATTACTTTTTCAGAAACAGCGCCAGTTCGTTTTATTTTATTGATGGATTGTATTAATTTAGCACACTCTTCAATAACCATGTCTAACTGTTTTACAGCACCAAATTTACTCTATAGCATTCAAAAAAATACTTTGCTCATATTGCGACTTTTCATCTTTTTTATTTTGGAAATAATCAACGGCAATTTCAGCACAGATATTGGCGATAATTGGATTTTCAATTCTACCACCTGTTTTAACAAAAATTTGTTCTAACATTTTATCCTTTAACTCTGATTCATGTGTGAGAGATTATGTATTCGTAGGCTTTTTTATTCCAAATCGCATCCTGCAAAGCATTATGGCAGTTCACCTGTGGAACTTCTTTTTTTAATTGCTCCTTATTAATTCCGTATTCATCAATCATCATTTGAATATCTTTGCAATACATGGGGAATCCAACTGGAAGATTTATCATTTTTCCGAATAAAAAACAGAGTGCCACCCAGTCGTACGAACAATAATAAGCGTAAAACTGATGATTTTCTTCTCCTTGCTCATAAGCCATTTTTATAATTTCGTAAATAAAAGATATTTTGTCGTCCCACTTTTTATATATAGGGAAATGAACGAATCTAAATATTTCATCCGCTATTTGCTCGTTTGATTTGCCATACTCTTTTATTAAACTTTTCATCAAGCTATAGGTAAAAAAAGCATCAGTTTGAGGTTGATTTTTAGGAAACGTCAACTCATAGTATATAGGCTTCAATACATTTTCTCTAATCCAATATTCTTTTGGTTCAATATTATTTCTATCGCCTTGACCCGTTCTTGGTTGACACCTATTCCACGCTTCCTTTAAATTAAAATCCTTAGAAATAGCATAATAAGTGCGTTCGTCATCAGCGATAATTCCAATAGAAATCAAGTCCACTGTAGCAGGAGTTTTACCGAATAAAGTTTTCTGTGTTCCTTCTAAAAATTCTGTGTCAAAAAAATACTTCGCCATGTTTAATTATTTTTAACTTGTTTACGGAAATTATTAATTGAATTATATAACATCATGTCTAATAATAAAGCAGAATTAGGTATAAAATTTACTTTCATAAGTAATATTTCTTTATACGACAAACATAAACAATTATTTCCATAATTTAAACTTATTATAAAATCACCTTCATAATCTCTCATTAAAATATCGCTTTCAGTAGCTTTTAGATAGCGATACCCCTCAGTTAAAAGGTGTGATTCTATATTAAACTCTTCTCGCTTTTTAAAGTTAAATAATTTAGTAAAAACTGTTTTCATATTTTTAAAATAAGTCGGTTTGAGTTTTAGGTGGATTAACTTTTGTTTTTTTATTTGTTTTTCCGATTTTTTATAAGTTCTTTTTTATCTTTAGTTACGACAGGGGAAATAACAATATTTTCAACTTTTTCTTTACCTAACTCCTTTACAGTTTCTACAACCAAATTAACCTTGCCTGTTTTTTTAGTTTTTACTTCAACTTTTAATGGTTCAACAAATCTATTGCGATAAACAACAGATGAAACCGTTTTCGCTAATTCATAACACCTTTTATCGAAATATTTTTTATAACGCAAATCGGATGATGGAACAAGAATCTCTTTTTAATCCCTCCATTACCCTCCAATAATTTGTTGCAGAAGACACTTGCGGTTATATTTCGATAAAGAATAATATTCAGGATAATCAATAATTTCCTGATTAACATCACGCTTATCATCTTTGACAGATTTTTTATTTAAAAACTTTTCGTTAGGCTTCATCATCAAGAAAACTCATAAGAATCATTATTATTAATTATCTTAGTTGAAAATGGAAACGCAGTATCAGGCACTTTCTGAATTGTCTCCATCAGTATTTTAGCAATTGAAAAAGCTACATATTTTTTACCATCAATGCTTATTTGAAGAAACAAACAAAAATCACTTCCTTTATCAGGATATTTAGATGGTTTTATATCATAAGCATGGACGTAATTCGTATTGTTGAACACGAAGCCTGACGAAACCGCCACTTCGACAGCATACAACCATTTTTTAGACTTAAGATTTTTTGACCTTACAGGTCAAAAAATCCTTCATCAACATCTTTGAACTTTTCTGTGTAAAATTTTGCCAGCTCTGAATCCTTGAAGCAAAGGCGAGAAGCGGAATCCGTAAACGCAAACGAAGAAACGCAATACGCACTGACGAACACGAAGCCCGACGAAACATCGTACCAATTGTACCAACGTCTGTCGCCCTTCTTCGGCAGCCAACCTTCATTCAATACCTTCGTTATCCGAAGCTTTTTGATGAAATTGCGTACTACGTTGAGTTCGGAACGGTCAAACCCTTCCACTTCAATCTTTATTGAATCATCGCATGGATTCACTCTTAATATATCGCAAACATCCCGATAATTATTTACTCGCTCTGTGATTTTTTTTGTAAAAAAATCCTTACCAAAACTTTCTTCCAATATTTCTTTCAATTCAGAAGTTGCTGTTGGATATTATCTACCGCTGTTTGTTCATCTATTTCTAACTTTTTTTTCATGGTTTTGTTTTTAATTATTTTATTTCGTGAA
>CAVSHK010000007.1:0-9729 GCA_963727705.1 uncultured Bacteroidota bacterium | reverse complement strand
CTTGTATTCTATTATCTATAATAATATTAGGTACAATTCATATAACATAATGGGTGAAATAATGGATGCTGTCGGTGAAAGTGATTTCATAGGATACCGAACTGATGGTATAATGGTCAGTAAAAAAGCTTTGTCTATTGTAAAGGAAATGCTTATTGAGCAGGGTTTTTCTTATACTATAGAAGATTGTGTAAAGCTTGATTCTATTAACTATTCCCATAAAGGTAAGAGTCGTAAAATTTGATTGTTAATAACTATGTTAACAAATTTTAACATAATGGATGTATATAATTACAAAAATGTATATATATTTGTATCGGTCAAGTAAACAAAGTTGAATCTAAAAACTAAAAAAATGAAAACTAAACCAATTTACATAGTTAATTGTACGACTAAGTTCGGATTTCAATATGTCAACCCGTAAAAGCTTCCAACAAAATAGAAGCTAGAAGAAAATTTAGAAAACGTACTTCTTGAATTTGAAAGTGTTAATAGGTTGAAAGTTGATAAGGAATTTTGCGAAGATGTTTTGAAAAATATAAAGAGTATTCGATTGTCTATTATAGCAATAAGTTAATCCCTATGGCACTATCAACCAATTTTGTAACCCGTCAATTTTTTTTAGACAAAACATCTAAGAACTACTTGGTAATTCAGCAGAACAAATAAGAAATGATTATCTTGTATCTTAAATTAGAGGCACATCCAAGACAAAGATTAATAGGAACTGTAACAAAGTCAACACGAACTATTGAAATGAAACGGGAGCGTGTTAAATCACCTTTTCATCAAAGGAAATGCTTATGGATTTAATGATTATGTTCTTCGTGAGCAAAACAGTTTTGATTGGATAAGATTAAGTGATGAAACGTGTCATTGGAAAATACCAGTGAAATATATTTTAGATAATGGAAAATATCTTATTTTTTCTCAACAAGGATTTGAGCTACAACGTTTTGTTTCACTGGAAGAGCTTGAACAATTTAGAGTACTTGAAACTGAAAATAGAAGATTTTAATAATTAATTTTAAAACTAAAAAAATGGAAACAAAAGAAGAACTTCAAAAAGAGTTAATGTCGGCTGAAAATAAAGCGACTGAATTACGTAAAAAGATAGCCTTAATCGAAGAGTCTAATAAACCAAAGACCATTAAAGAGCGAGTGAATAGCTATTCTGATATTTTAGCTATATCTGGTGCAGATGATAGTAAAGATGTTGTAATTTTGGACAAATTCAACGATGCCGAACTGAACGTAGTACGCAATTTCATCAAAAAGCTTCGGATAACGAAGGTATTGAATGAGGGTTGGCTGCCGAAGAAGGGCGACAGACGTTGGTACAATTGGTACGATGTTTCGTCGGGCTTTGTGTTCAGCAATTCGTGTTGCGATGCTACGTTTGCGGGTGCGGATTCCGCTTCTCGCCTTTGCTTCAAGGATTCAGAGCTGGCAAAATTTTACGCAGAAAAGTTCAAAGATGTTGATGAGGATTTTTTGACCTGTAAGGTCAAAAAATCTTAAAAGTAGAAAAATGTAATTAATAAAACTAAAAAGATGAGCAAAAAAGCTACACCCGAAATATTAGATTGTGAATACATGTCCGAATCAAAATCGTTCATTGTTTCTTTTAATGATAAAACAAAAATTATAGGTAAGATAGAAACTCATATAACACAAAACTCAGGATGTGTTTTTGCTTCATTTATTGCTGAGGTGGATTTTGAAAAGTCAAGACACACCATAGCTGAAATTGATAATGTTGGCATATACGCTATCAGAGCAAAGAATCATATTGAAACTCATATTACCCAAACATTAGTAAAATCAATCAAAAACAATTTTAAATTATAAATTAATCAGCATTATGGAAGAAAAAAAATCAGTTGAAAAGGTTAATAAACCTGAATTAACAAGTGAAACATTAAAAAATAACATCATTGAAAGAATTCGGGTGTTATATGAAACAGAGAAAGGTAAAAAGTATATTGCACATTTATCTGTTGCATTTATTAGAGATAGCTTTTCCATAGTTGAAAACCCAATTGAAGGTGGTATGAAATGCGCTATAACTTCCACTAAGTTGTTGTCATTAAAAGAAGCAAACGGAAATAAAAAAAGTTGGAAGCTTGCTTACGAGTCTAAAAACTCTAATATGAAGATGTCAATAATAACAATCTATGCGTTAAAATCATTTATTGATAGTAAGGTGGCTGAAGGGGATAAATATCTCGCCTTAACTCTTAAAGAGCGAAAAGAAGATGAAATTGACAATAAGGAAGGAGTTAAAATTGTTACAATAGCCGAAAGGTTATTTGAAGATGCAATTACTAATACCAAGAAGCATAAGGAATCCAAAAAGTCTTATGATTCACAAGCCTCTAATAGATATTCTGAAAGTAAAAATGAAGACTATCAAGAAGAGGTGTTTAAACCTGCCACTTTCTCTTGGAAATAATTCAGTATTGTTGAACTTGAAAAAGCAATTAGAAGGATAATAATTTAAAAACTAAAAAAACATGAAACCAAAAGAAAAAATAACTCTACTTCAAAAAATAGAATTGGATAAGAAAAAACACACTCCAAAATCTATTATGGATAAGGTAAAAACAATCCACGATGTAATACGAATTTCTAAACCATCAAAAGAAATTCTTTCTATTGTAAATTATAAAGGAAAAGATTGAGTTATTAATTCATTCTAAAAATGAGATGATATGTGTATTAATCGCGCGAGCCTTAAACGAAGGCTGGCAGCCGCATATGGACGGTTCAGAAACCCGCTACTACCCATATTTTTATCTAAGTTCGTCGGGCTTCGTGTTCTACTCTACGTCTTCGCTTCTGCGTTTGCGTCTGCGGATTCCGCTTCTCGCCTTTGCTTTAAGAGTAGGGAATTGGCAGAATATGCGGGCAAAACCTTCACTGAGTACTACAAAAATTTCATCATGCAGTAATTTTTTGGCGAAGCCAAACTTTTTTTGAAAAATGGAAGGGTGTAAATTATATAAAAAATAAGAGCAGGGATTTTAACTCCTGCCCTTATTTCTTTGAACCAAAACAACATGAGAATTTTCGGGAAACAAACAGCATTGTAAAAGTAAACATAAAATAAATTAGTAATAAATATTTATCATTACGCAAATATTTGTTACTTTTAAACAATAATTCGGTCAAGATAAGATGATAAATGGAGAAATAATTATAGAAGGTGTTTGCGAGGCATTAAATGTAAACAAAAGAGAGTTAATAGGAAACTTTAACGAAGTGAGCGAGAAATCCTCTACCCTTTAGGGTAGTAGGATGAAAGCGAACAAAACCATGTTTATAACTTTTAGAATATAATGGTACAAGTTCCAAAATACTATTCTTATCTTTGTTGCATGATTCTCCGTGCATATAAATATCGTTTATATCCGAACTCGGAACAGACAAATGTAATTCATCAACATTTAGGTTGTTCTCGTTGGCTCTATAATCATGCACTTGATACAAAGGTGAAGTCCTATAAGGAAACAGGGAAATCACCCTCTCGTTTTGATATACAGGCAACACTTCCAAAACTAAAAGAAGCAGAAGAAACAAAATGGTTATCAGAAGTGAATAGTCAAACATTGCAAGCAAGTTTAGAGAATTTAGATAAAGCATTTACTCGTTTCTTCAAAGAGAAAAAAGGTTTTCCCTGCTTCAAGTCAAAACACGATAACAGGCAAAGTTTTTCTATCCCACAAAATGCAAAATTAGATTTTGATGGTGGTAAGTTATTTATCCCAAAATTAAAGTCAGGTATCAATATTGTTTTACATAGAACTTTTGAAGGTACGATAAAAACTACTACCATTAGTAAAACTCCGACAGGTAAATATTTTGCATCAGTACTTGTTGAAACTAACGACAAAGAAAAAACGCCTAAAATTCCTACTATCAAAAAATCAGTTGGAGTAGATTTAGGAATTAAAACATTTGCAACATTAAGCAATGGGGAACAAATTGAAAACCCAAAGCATCTTCGCAAAGCATTGAAACGATTAAAGCAGTTGCAGAGAAAGGTAAGTAAAAAAGTAAAAGGAAGTAATAATAGAAATAAAGCCCGTATCGCTCTGGCAAAGCAACATGAAAAAGTCAGCAACCAAAGAAATGATTTTTTGCATAAGGTTACAAAAAAGTTAGTCAGCGAAAACCAAACTGTCTGTCTTGAAACTTTGAAAGCAAAAAACATGATGGCAAACCACAAACTTGCACAAGCACTAAGTGATATTGCAATAGGTAAGTTTAACGCACTTATTGAATACAAAGCATTGTGGTATGGTTCTAATATTTTGCGTTGCGGACAATTTGAAGCATCATCGAAAATCTGTAATCCATGTGGAGCAACAAACCATTTGCTAACTCTGAAAGATAGAGAGTGGACTTGTGTTAATTGCGGTTCTGTAAATGACCGTGATAAAAATGCTTCGCTAAACATAAGAGATTTTTGTTTCTATAAAAATAATGTCAAACAACTACCGCAGGAAATGCGGGATGTCAAGCGTGTGGAGAAGGGCAATAGCCGTTCTACGAAGCACGAAGCCGCTATCCCTTTAGGGTAGCGGAGTTTCACATACAAGGGATTTGTATTCGTTGAAGTATCTCCTTATGATGTAATTTGGGGAATAGGGTTTGAAGAGTGGGAGGCAATTGAAAATATAAATAATTGGGGTCAAAATTTATTAGGTAAAATATTAACCGAATTATCAACCGAAATTTAATTTTTTTAAAAAAATGGAAACAGTAGTAGCACCTAAACAAATAACAACAGTAGAATTATTTTCTGTAGGAGAGGACTTCTCTGAAATGACAGAAAAAGAGATGGCAACCTTATATGAGCAAAAATCTTTTAAAGCATGGAAATATAAGGATGTTGAGGAGTTCTTAAAGGGAGGTAATTCTATCAACATAAGACCTGCTACTCCACCTGAAATGAATTTGGGCGTGGAAAGAGCTTGGTAAATACAAGCACAAGAAATATAATTCATAATTTTTATGGCGGTCAATAAGTTGAATTGGTTGAATCTATTCAACAGTTACCCTCATTCATGTAATTTGATTTATAGGTGGTTGAGGAATATTAATGGTGATAAACCGAAGTCTGTTAAGTTCTTGATTTTAATTTAGCGTTAAGGTCAAAGAATGTAATAACTCACGAAGAAATTTTGTTTAACTTTTTTGATGAGATGCGTATTGTTGTTGGTGTTATGCCATATTCAAATAATGACTTTAAAGCTTTTGTTAAATGTGATGAACAAACTTTTATAACAGATGATTTAAAGAATAGAAAAATAGCTGTAGCTTACATTATAGAACATGCTATTGAGATGTTAGAAAAAAGAATAATTAATTTGATGTAAAATTAACCAAAAAAAACGATACGAAATTTAATCATATTACTATCATATCAAATTAATAATTTTATACATTTGTATCCCCCGCTTAATATTAAATAAATAAAATAACATGAGTAACCCAAAGAAAAAAACAGCAAAAAAAGTTTCAAAGAAAAAGTTAGTTAAGATACCATCAAAGTTCCGTATATGGTGTTTCCAAAGAGGGATACAGCAAAAAGATATAAAGGAGAAAACTAAATTATCTGTTGGCTGTATTCATAGTATGTGGAATTCAGGGAAATCAACATTAAGCTCTATAAGAGCTGTTGCATTAGCTTATGATATTGATGAAGCTAAATTAGCAAAGATGATAAGTGAACCCGCATCGGAAATGGATTTGGTATAATTTAGTAATGATAATTGCTGATTTCCAAATTATAAATGGCGAAGAAGAAGACAAAGAAGGCTGCCCTGATAAGGCGGAAAGCTACCTTACCCTCCAAAAAGAAGGTAATGGCAATCCGAGCCAAAAAGAAGAGCAGCCAATCGCCAAAACAGAATAAACTAAAAAAAAAACTCCACAAATCAAAGGTTAAGGTTATAAAGAAAGGTTTTTCTTCTAATAATTTTAATCACATTCGTTCTCTTTTATGGAAGAGCCATAAAAAGGATTTTAAAGGGTACTTTGACCCTGAGTTCATTGAAAAGGTAAATGTAGTTTATAATCACTGTAAGGGAGCAGGATTTGAATGTACGGATGCTGATATACTCGGTAGATACAAATCCATAAAGAAATTAAAAGAGGGAGCTGGCTTCTCTTCTAATAATTTTAATTACATACGTTCTTTAATATGGAAAACCTATAAGCAAGACTTTAAGAATTACTCTGACCCTGAGTTTATAAGGAAGGTAAATAGTATTTACTACGATTGTAAAGCTCTTGGCGTTGATTGTTCGGATGAGATTATATTTGAAAAATATAATCTCATTAAAGCTGATGAGAAACGTCCTCTCCCTTTCATTGAACCTGAATTATTTAATCCACAGGTTTATTATTTAATAAAAGATGTTGCATTTAATATTTTTGCTCCTTATCTATGGATTGTGAGTCCTATGATAATACCAAAGCCATCTGAATTTTTGGCAGTTAATTATTTTGATAAAAATGGAGATAGCTTTAAAGGGTATAGTTCAACATTCAGAGAGTGGGTTGATTGGTGTAATACAACATTAAGAAATCAATATGGTTCTACTTATGGTTCTGAAGTAGTAGAAATGTATTTTAGATTTATTCCACCTGTTTATAATGAAATACTAAGAAGATGGGAGTCAGAAATAGTTATATGCACACCAAGCGGACAAGTATATGATTTCGGTTATAAGCCTATAGGTAAAAAATTTGAGCATGATGTAAAAAAAGAATATATTGAAGCTGATGAGGAGATTTTAAAAAATAAACCTACTGTTGAGCAGGAATCGGAGCAGATGGATAAGCTTCGTATCCAAAAGATTAATTCAGATTTACAAAATGCCTTTGAAAAGTTAAGGAATAAGTTAAAGGAGAAATACAGGAAAGTTCAAGAGGAAGAATTAAATATTAAGCTAAAGCATTTTGAGGCTTTAAAAAAAGAATTAAGCATATTAACTAAAACATCAAATGAATTTAAAAAGTTAGCTAAATTAGCTAAGTCGGCAGGATTTAAAAAGGAGTATGCAAAATATACAAAAGAGGTGATGAAAGTAGGTGAAAAAATTATTCAATTAACAAAACAGCTCTATGCGTAAGATTAATGATTCAGCCTTAGATGGTTATGTGAAGCAACTTATTGATAATAAATATTCATTTGTTGTTGGTCGTAAAAGAGCTGTGTCTTGTTTATATATTAATGGTAAGGGAAGTGTTTTAAGTAAGAAAGGGGGAACAATACAAAAAAAGAAAGATGAGAATAACAGTAAAATAATTTCTATTTTCTCTCAGGTAGCTAAGGCAGTAAATAAGTATATTGTTTCTGTAAATTTTGATGTTCCTATAGTAAAGCAGAGATATACAAGTACTGCTACTAATCGTAAAAAGTGGGAAAGTATAAAGATAGGACAAAGTTTTTGTTATGTAGATGTTAATCATTGTTTTTGGAGAATAGCATATATGTATGGTTATATAGGTGAAAAGCTTTATAATAATACTTTGAATAAGCCAGAACTTAAATTATATAGGAATATGGCTCTCGCCTGTATTGTTGCTCCACAGATACGTGAATATTATGTAAGAGGTGTTAAGGTTAATGAAATCAGTGAGGATAAAACCTTGTATTCTATTATCTATAATAATATTAGGTACAATTCATATAACATAATGGGTGAAATAATGGATGCTGTCGGTGAAAGTGATTTCATAGGATACCGAACTGATGGTATAATGGTCAGTAAAAAAGCTTTGTCTATTGTAAAGGAAATGCTTATTGAGCAGGGTTTTTCTTATACTATAGAAGATTGTGTAAAGCTTGATTCTATTAACTATTCCCATAAAGGTAAGAGTCGTAAAATTTGATTGTTAATAACTATGTTAACAAATTTTAACATAATGGATGTATATAATTACAAAAATGTATATATATTTGTATCGGTCAAGTAAACAAAGTTGAATCTAAAAACTAAAAAAATGAAAACTAAACCAATTTACATGGTTCATTGTACGACTAAGTTCGGATTTGGATGTCAACCCGTAAAAGCTTCCAACAAAATAGAAGCTAGAAGAAAATTTAGAAAACGTACTTCTTGAATTTGAAAGTGTTAATAGGTTGAAAGTTGATAAGGAATTTTGCGAAGATGTTTTGAAAAATATAAAGAGTATTCGATTGTCTATTATAGCAATAAGTTAATCCCTATGGCACTATCAACCGATTTTGTAACCCGTCAATTTTTTTTAGACAAAACATCTAAGAACTACTTGGTAATTCAGCAGAACAATAAAATGATTATCTTGTATCTTAAATTAGAGGCACATCCAAGACAAAGATTAATAGGAACTGTAACAAAGTCAACACGAACTATTGAAATGAAACGGGAGCGTGTTAAACACCTTTTCATCAAAGGAAATGCTTATGGATTTAATGATTATGTTCTTCGTGAGCAAAACAGTTTTGATTGGATAAGATTAAGTGATGAAACGTGTCATTGGAAAATACCAGTGAAATATATTTTAGATAATGGAAAATATCTTATTTTTTCTCAACAAGGATTTGAGCTACAACGTTTTGTTTCACTGGAAGAGCTTGAACAATTTAGAGTACTTGAAACTGAAAATAGAAGATTTTAATAATTAATTTTAAAACTAAAAAAATGGAAACAAAAGAAGAACTTCAAAAAGAGTTAATGTCGGCTGAAAATAAAGCGACTGAATTACGTAAAAAGATAGCCTTAATCGAAGAGTCTAATAAACCAAAGACCATTAAAGAGCGAGTGAATAGCTATTCTGATATTTTAGCTATATCTGGTGCAGATGATAGTAAAGATGTTGTAATTTTGGACAAATTCAACGATGCCGAACTCAACGTAGTACGCAATTTCATCAAAAAGCTTCGGATAACGAAGGTATTGAATGAGGGTTGGCTGCCGAAGAAGGGCGACAGACGTTGGTACAATTGGTACGATGTTTCGTCGGGCTTCGTGTTCGGCAATACGGTTTACGATGCTACGTGTGCGGGTGCGTGTTTCGCTTCTCGCCTTTGCTTTAAGGATTCAGAGCTGGCAAAATTTTACGCAGAAAAGTTCAAAGATGTTGATGAAGGATTTTTTGACCTGTAAGGTCAAAAAATCTTAAAAGTAGAAAAATGTAATTAATAAAACTAAAAAGATGAGCAAAAAAGCTACACCCGAAATATTAAATATTGTGAATACATGTCCGAATCAAAATCGTTCATTGTTTCTTTTAATGATAAAACAAAAATTATAGGTAAGATAGAAACTCATATAACACAAAACTCAGGATGTGTTTTTGCTTCATTTATTGCTGAGGTGGATTTTAAAAGTCAAGACACACCATAGCTGAAATCGATAATGTTGGCATATACGCTATCAGAGCAAAGAATCAATATTGAAACTCATATTACCCAAACATTAGTAAAATCAATCAAAAACAATTTTAAATTATAAATTAATCAGCATTATGGAAGAAAAAAAATCAGTTGAAAAGGTTAATAAACCTGAATTAACAAGTGAAACATTAAAAAATAACATCATTGAAAGAATTCGGGTGTTATATGAAACATAGAAAGGAAAAAGTATATTGCACATTTATCTGTTGCATTTATTAGAGATAGCTTTTCCATAGTTGAAAACCCAATTGAAGGTGGTATGAAATGCGCTATAA
>CAVSHK010000006.1:0-66788 GCA_963727705.1 uncultured Bacteroidota bacterium | reverse complement strand
GAAAAGATACTTCCGTAAGAATTCATTACGATATTGATATGTCAAATGTTTTACATACGCAGGTATATGGTCGTAAACGTGTTGTGTTAATCTCTCCCGAATACAATGAATTGATTTATCGCCTACCATTAAATACATATTCATTGGTAGATATTGATAACCCTGACTATGAAAAATATCCGGGATTAAAATTGATCTCGGCAAGCGAGTGCATACTTGAAGCCGGTGATTCAATATTTATGCCCAGCGGATACTGGCACTTAATGACTTATTTGAATGGAGGGATATCCGTTGCATACCGAAAAATTGGAAATTCTCCGAAACTGAAATTGCAGGGAGCCTTGAATTTGATGGTGAATTTACCTGTTGATAAATTAATGGTTGCTACATTGGGGGGCAAGTGGCAAAAGTATAAAGAGTTGACAGCAACCAAACGAGCAACTAAAATACTTACAAATAATCAACTCGCATATTAAACATAAAACATTAAAAAAAACGAGGTAATTTCCTCTCTTTTTAATGTTTTTTCAATTTCTGCAACGTGTTCTATTTGAACTAGAAATTTGGCTATTTTGAATTAATGTCAAAAATGTATGGATTTCCGTAACGATCCCAACGCAGCCCGTCATCTTCAGATTCATCGGGTGTATTAATCCATTGAACATTTTTATCTTCCTCGTTGTTTCTTTCTTTTTTTACTTCCTTGTTTACATTCAAAGAATTGAATTGTTTCCAAAGTTTAGGTAACACATTCAGGTTAGCTGGTAACGTTATTTGTATCATTTTATATCTTTTTCAATTGTTATTTTTGAGTGAATTGAATAACAAATGTAAATTAGTACGAAAACAATATCATTGACCTGTATCACATAAGAAGATGATTTTTTTGGAGTTTTTACAATGAAATGCAAAAATGAATTTATGAAAGATTCATTTTTTCCAGTTGATTGATAAATCCAATTTGTCCTGAATTTATTTTTACTTTTGCTATACTAACAGGAAACCAGACTGCTTGATCAATTTCCGGAAAATGTTTTATAATTCCTGATTTCGGAGGCCATTCTAATTCAAAGGTGTTGCTCTTTAGTTGTTTAGTGTCCACATTCCCATGCAACGCCCATGCGTAAATAATTTTTCCGCTTTTTTGTTTAATGGGCATTAGTTCTATGAATTTCCCTGTAACTGCTATTCCCAACTCTTCTTTGAATTCGCGTTTTGCAGCTTCTAATGGATATTCTGTTTCAAATTCCCCTTTAGGAATTGACCATGCTCCACCATCTTTTTTCATCCAAAACGGACCACCCGGATGCGCAAGCAGCACTTCAAGAATATGATTCGTGAACCGGAATAATAATATACCCGCACTCTTTTTGCTCATTTTTCTCCAAGTATTTTCAATGGACTGAACACTTTTTTCTTTTTCAGATTAAATTGCCGAATGGCATTTATTTCAAGGTATTCTTTAGCTTCCTCAATGTTATCTGTAAATAAAAAAAGTTTTTTGTCATCAGCAGAAATGGTGTTTAGTTTCTCCATATTATTAATATGTTCTATTAACTGTGTGTGATATTCTTTGCCCATTATCACAACAGGAAATTTTTTTATTTTACCCGTTTGAATCAATGTAATGGATTCAAAAAATTCATCCAGTGTTCCATATCCGCCGGGCATAACAATAAAGGCATATGAATATTTAGATAGCAATACTTTTCTTACAAAAAAATAATCCATGCTCACCCAACGATTGAGGTAAGTATTATGTTGTTGCTCCTTAGGTAAAGTGATATTGCAACCAACCGATTTACCTTTTGCTTCCTTAGCCCCTCGGTTGGCAGCCTCCATCAATCCGGGACCTCCGCCTGTCATCACGGTAAAACCAAGTTTGGCAGTCTCCGCACCCATTTTTCTCGTCATTTCATAATAGGGATGACCTTCAACAAACCTTGCCGAACCAAACACCGTGGCGCATGGACCGAGAAAGTGAAATTTTCTGAAACCCTTAATAAATTCAAAAAGTACTTTAATGGAAAAAACAAATTCCTGTCTGCGAGACCGTGGACCTTCAAGAAACAGTTGTTCGTCGGAGATTTTACTTTTAGAAATCTTTTCCAATTCCATTAAGATGAAATTTTTGTTTATTTTATTTACTACTTATCAAATATAGGTGAAATGCAATTAAATTTTAACAACTAATGTTTATTAGCCTTGAAATGAAGCAACAAAAAAAGCAGTAGAATACCAAAAAGAAGTAATAGAATTAAAATATTTTTTGTTTTATCACTCATGTTATTTTAGTAGGGAGAATGATTAAAAAAAATCACCTGCTTACTGGTTAAAGCAAGCAGGTAATTATTTATCGTACTTAAATGGATAAGTTTATTTTGTTAAATGAGGGTGCTTCCCTTTTTTAACTGAATCTTTCTTAAACTCTGCTTCTTTTTTCATCGGACAGCCTTCAGTTTCTTCTTCATGTTTTTCTTTCCATTTATGACATTCTTCTTTGTTTCTCTCGCAACATTCTTCGTGCTCCGGAAATCCCCCCCTCATCTCATTTCTTTCGCATCCTTCTTCTCTATCCCATCTCCCCATTTTTCCGTGATACCCCCCCATTCTTTCATAACCGGATTCTCTTCCGCTAAAAAATCCTTGATGTTCCTCTTCCATCATTTTAAATTTATGCTCCATCATTCGCTCTCTTGCGAAACATAATCGGCAAACACCAGCACAACTTATGAAAAACAACATTAAAAAACCCATTGTTACAACAAACCAAGAAACATATTTGTAAAAATTACCTAACATTTCTTTTTGAATGTGAATCAACAATTTCATTCCTGCAACTATTACAAGAAGGGCAATTCCAAAAGCTATTAATAACATGATTTTAAAAATTTATTAGTTTATACTATTTACACTTTTCCTTATGGAAACCTGAAACGAATGTATGTAAATTATAAAGTGATGTCAATAACATTCGTCACAACAAAGGTTAATTGTTTGTAAATAATTCAAACATTGGGTAGCATGAAATTCAATGAACCTGAATTAAGTAACTGGTAAATTTTAATTCCATAATAATAATAATAAACTTTAATTTATAATATCTGTAAAGCCTTATATCATTCCCAAACCAAGAAATTGTTCTATTAATTATTTGGGTAAAGAGTCTGTTTGTCTTGATTGAAATACTACTATTACCGAAAATAATTGCGCTTATCCATCAAGAATATATAAATAGGCGCAATTACGCAGCTATTTATTTTATTTAGCTTTTTCCTTCTTCACTTTTTTATCAATATCAATTTGGTTGCGGAACACAAACTCATTGTTAAACACATCTAACACAATTTTTGAATCTTTTTGCACTTTACCTGAAAGTATTTGTTTTGAAAGTTCGTTCAGCACTCTTCTCTGAATTACACGTTTTACAGGACGTGCACCAAATTGAGGGTCATAACCCAATTGTGCCAGCCAATCAATGGCTTCCGGTGTAGCAATGAGGTGAATGTTGTTTTCTTCCAGCATTTTGGCTATTCCGTTGAATTGCAATTCTACGATACGATGCACATCATCGCGGTTAAGAGGGGTAAACATAATGGTTTCGTCAATACGATTCAAAAATTCAGGACGCATATTTTTCTTTAACAATTCCATTACTTCCACTTTAGTGCGTGCCAAAATTTCATCTTTGTTTTTTTCGTTCATCTTTTTAAAATTCTCTTGAATGAGATGCGCGCCCATATTAGAGGTCATAATGATGATAGTGTTTTTAAAATTCACCACACGTCCTTTGTTGTCAGTCAATCGTCCGTCATCAAGCACTTGAAGTAAAATGTTAAACACGTCAGGATGAGCCTTTTCAATTTCGTCAAGTAACACTACACTGTAAGGTTTTCTTCTTACAGCTTCAGTCAGCTGTCCACCTTCTTCATAACCTACATATCCAGGAGGTGCTCCTACCAATCGACTTACGGCATGGCGTTCCTGATATTCACTCATATCAATACGGGTCATACTATTTTCATTATTGAACAAAAAGTCGGCTAATGCTTTTGCCAGCTCCGTTTTACCAACACCTGTGGTTCCTAAAAATATGAATGAACCTATAGGACGTTTGGTATCCTGTAATCCTGCACGGCTTCTTCTTACCGCATCGCTAATGGCTTCAATGGCTTCCTCCTGACCAACTACGCGCTTGTGAAGTTCATCTTCTAAGTGCAATAATTTTTCGCGCTCACTTTGAAGCATGCGTGATACAGGAATTCCAGTCCATGCTGCAATTACGCCGGCGATGTCTTCGCTGTCCACTTCTTCTTTTATTAATGGAGAACCGTTTTTTTGCAGTTCAGCCATTTTTACCTCAAGTTCTTTCGAGTTTAATTTCGGCTTCTTTAATTTTTCCATAACGTATTTCGGCTACTTTTCCGTAGTCGCCATTGCGTTCAGCCTGATTCTGCTTCATGTTTAAAACTTTCTATTTGTTCTTTTACTTTTTGAATGCCTTCGACAGCACCCTTTTCACTTTGCCATTTGGCTCTCAAATCGGCACGTTGGTCAGTTAACTCAGCAATTTCTTTATTCAATTCTTCAAGTTTGCTTTTGTCATTTTCGCGTTTGATGGCTTCCCGTTCAATCTCTAACTGACGGATTTTGCGTTCTAAATTATCCAATTCTATAGGCATGGAATTGATTTGCATACGTAGCTTTGAGGCGGCTTCATCCATTAAGTCAATGGCTTTGTCAGGCAAAAAACGGTCATTGATGTAACGTTGTGACAGCTCAACGGCAGCAATAATTGCTTCATCTTTAATACGCACTTTGTGATGTGCTTCGTATTTTTCTTTAATACCACGTAAAATGGATATGGCATCTTCGGCACTTGGTTCATCCACCATTACTTTTTGAAAGCGGCGTTCAAGTGCTTTGTCTTTTTCAAAATATTTTTGATATTCATTTAATGTAGTTGCTCCAATGGCTCTTAGTTCGCCTCTTGCCAAGGCGGGTTTTAAAATGTTAGCGGCATCCATTGCACCTTCGCCGCCTCCACCGGCGCCTACTAAGGTGTGTATCTCATCAATAAACAATATTATTTCTCCTTCAGCACCGGTTACTTCTTTTACAACCGATTTAAGACGTTCTTCAAACTCTCCTTTGTATTTAGCTCCTGCAATGAGTGCACCCATATCTAACGAAAAAATTTGTTTTGATTTTAAATTTTCAGGTACATCGCCATTAACAATTCTACTGGCTAAACCTTCAGCAATTGCTGTTTTACCAACACCCGGTTCACCTACCAGAATAGGATTGTTTTTTGTTCGTCGTGATAAAATTTGCAGCACTCTTCGTATCTCTTCGTCCCTGCCAATAACGGGGTCGAGCTTGCCTTTGCGTACCTGATCGTTCAGATTTACTGCGTATTTGTTTAATGAGTTGTAAGTATCTTCGGCAGTCTGACTGGTAACTTTAGCACCTTTACGAAGTTCGTTAATAGCCGATTTCAAATCCTTTTCATTAATGCCATTATCTTTCATTAATTGCGAAGCGGTGTCCTTAACGGATAAAATGGCCAGCAATAAATGTTCAATGGATACATATTCATCACCAAACTCTTTTAAATAATTGGCAGCCTTAAGCAGTGTTTGGTTGGCGTTGTTGGATAATACGGGTTGTCCGCCCGAAACCTTGGGATAACTTTGTATTATTTTATCCAATGCCTGAGTAAAAATGGGAGTATTTACATTTAATTTTTTAAAAATGAACGGGATTACATTTTCATCTACTTCAAATATACCCTTAAGTATATGAGCATTTTCAATGGTTTGTTGCCCATTGGCAGAAGTTATTTGTACAGCTTGCTGCACAGCTTCCTGCGATTTAATTGTAAAATTATTTAGATTCATAATGATTTTATTTAAGTGTGTAACGCAGTGGCAATTTCAAAACTTATTCCAAGTTTAAAAATGATTACTATCACGACTAAATGTCTGAAAGGTTCGATTTTAGATGACTTTTTGACGTTTTGTGCAGATTGTGAATCTTTCATTTTTCATCTATACCTTGATGATGTTTAATACCAATAACTGTTTTATTAATTATAAAGAAAATTGATATAATTTTATCGTGGAGAAGTATTAATATTGGTTTTGTTTTTTTACCTCGTAAAAACAAATTGAGAACTCAGAAAAAGTACATTAATTGCAGATGAAACAAGTATATATTTCCATCAGTGAATTGGAGCTTTTAAAAAATAAAATTTCCTGGGAAATTGGTAAAGGAGAATTAAATGCCGTGATTGGACCTAATAAATCTGGTAAGTCATTATTGGCAAAAATTATTTGTGGACATACTTTTAATTATAAGGGACATATACGTAAAACAATAAATTTAACAGACATTTCATTTTCAGACTACACCGCAGATCATTTCGGATTTCACTACTCTAACTTTTATTATCAGCAACGATATAGTGTTTCGGATGCACCCGATCTGGAAACAATAGAGGAACTGCTGGAATATGATGTTAATGACACATATAAAAACAAAATATTTAACAAAGTGCTTTCGGCAAATATTTTAACAAAAAACATCATTGAATTATCGAGTGGAGAAAGCAGAAAAGTGTTGATCTTGAAAAATATTTTTAAAGACTCTAAAATATATGTGTTGGACAATCCATTTACAGGTTTGGATAAAACCTCTGTATCTGTTTTAAGTGATGTGTTTAAAATGATGGCACAACAGTATGGTAAAACAATAATTTTACTGCTTAATAATTCAGCTTCAGAAATAGTTTTTGACAAAATTATTCATTTAAATAAAACCTCAGAAGTACTTGATACTAATACTTCTAATAATTCAGACAGTTTTTACAAAACACCTGAATGCCATTTTAATGTTGCTTTTCAAATCAAGAATCAACATCTTAAAATAGGAAATAATGTATTGATAAAGGATGTAAGCTGGACGATAAATAAGGGAGAAAAATGGTTACTGAAAGGCAATAATGGTTCAGGGAAATCCATGCTGATGAGTTTATTAAATGCTGATAATCCTAGTGCTTATAGTCTTGGAATTACATTGTTTGACAAGGTGAGAGGAACAGGAGAATCCATTTGGGATATTAAAGCTAAAATCGGTTTTGTATCTCCCGAAATACAGTTGTTTTGGAATGGAGCTCAATCGGTAAAAAAAATTATTCGTTCAGGATTTTCGAATACCCAACTATTAAACAGAAAAATAAGTACACAGGAAGAACAACAATATGAAACCTTGCTGGATGTATTTCAATTGCGTGAAATAGAAAATGCTTTATTTGCTTCGCTTTCTAGCGGTGAAAAAAGAATGGTAATAATGGTTAGAGCCTTAGTGAATAATCCTCCTCTGCTTATTTTGGACGAACCTTTTCAAGGTCTGGATGGTATTCATTTTAAATTTTTGTATGAGTTTTTATCAGCTTATGCTGATAAAAATAGAACCGTAATTCAAATAGCTCATATTGAAAATGAAGCATTGCCTTGCATCAATCACATTGCGAAAATTGAAAATAACAGATTGTATGTTTTAAAATAAAAATCGTCTTATAACTTTTAAAGCATGGTATAATTACACAATCAATACCGAAGCCTTTACATGATGCCTTACTGCATCGAGTGTGGTTCCAAAAATAATATCTTTAAAACCGGTATGTCCATGGGCGCCCATTACTAACAAGTCGCAATTGCTAGAATTTACAAGTTTAGGAATACTCTTTTTAGGATTTCCAAAGCCCAATTTAGTGTGAACTTTATAACCTTTAGCTTCTAGATCGGCTTTGTAAAGTTCCAGATTGCGTTTATCCGACATGGTTTCAAAATCCACAATTTCACTATCCATCATACGCGCACCGGCAGTTTCAACAATGTGTATTAAAATGTATTCAGCATTTTTGCCACCCAGCGCAATTGCACTATTTACTGCCTTATGGTCGGAAACACTAAAATCAACTGACACAGCAATGCGATGGTAATGTTCTTCTGTAAATTTTTTAAATTCTTTTGCAGTACCATCCAACGAATGAATTGCCGACTCTTTTACTTTTTTAATAAACGGCATAAACGTAACGTATAATAATAGTAAACCTGCGCCAATTACTATAGGTATAATTGTAAAATAAATAATAACAGGATGTGTTGAATTTTGAATCCATTCATGTACTGTTTCAATAACCAACTTCGCATTGAGTATTATAATTATAGCAGCAATTAACCAGGCACATATTTTTAGCCAGAGTTTATTCACAAATTCTCCCATTGTTTTTTTATCGCTGGTAAGGTGTATTAGTGGAATAACGGCAAACCCAAGCTGCAAACTCAACACCACCTGACTAAGTATTAAAAGCTTTCCGGTAGCGCCTTCTCCAAGTATTAAAATGGTAATAAGTGCCGGAATAATAGCTATTAGGCGTGTGATAATTCTTCTTAACCATGGTTGAATACGAAGGTTTAAATAACCCTCCATTACAATTTGTCCAGATAAAGTTCCTGTGAGTGTAGAGCTTTGTCCTGCCGCAATCAAGGCAATTGCAAATAGGGCAGGGGCAAGGCTATTCCCGAGCACATCGCTTAATAGTTTGTGAGCATCTTGTATTTCTACAACATTGGTTACTCCATTGCTAAAAAATGCTGCCGCAGCCAAAATAAGAATGGCCGCATTTACAAACAATGCAAGGTTGAGCGAAATAAACGTATCAATAAAATTAAATTTAATGGCTTCTTTAATACCCTGTGGTGTTCTGTTAAACTTACGCGTTTGAACCAGCGATGAATGCAGGTATAGGTTGTGAGGCATTACGGTTGCACCAATAATACCAATGGCAATGTACAAAGCATCATCACTGAGTGATGTAGGAATAAATCCTTTTATAAGTTCGGCTCCATGAGGTTTTACAAAAATAAGTTCAGCGATAAATGCTAAACCTATTGTTGCAAGTAACATTAAAATAAAAGCTTCTATTTTTCTAATGCCATAACGTTGCAATAGAAGCAACAATAAGGTATCGGCAACTGTGATGGATACACCAATCAATAATGGAATGTGAAACAATAATTGTAAACCTATTGCCATACCAATTACTTCAGCTAGATCGCATGCTGCAATGGCTGTTTCGGCAAGTATCCAGTTGCAAAAATTTACAATTGGAGGATATGTTACTCGTGATGCCTGTGCTAAGTCTAAGCCCCTTACTATACCCAAACGGGCGCTGAGGCTTTGTAATAACAATGCCATTAAGTTACTCATTAATAATACCCACAATAACTGATAGCCAAAGCGACTACCTCCGGCAAGGTCTGTAGCCCAGTTGCCCGGATCCATGTATCCAACACTTATTAAATAAGCCGGACCCATAAAGGCAAATAGTTTTTTCCAAAAACTGTCCTTTTTAATAGTATCAATACTTTCATTGACTTCGGATAAGGATTTGCTTTTATTCATAAATGCTTACTTTTTTAACACTAAAATATTTTTTGCCACTTCATTACTAATAAAAACATGTTTGTTTTTATTAATTGTGATGTTCAATGAATTATCAAATTCTATAATATCTTTCACCTTAATTATACAACCTAAACTAATGCCGGATTGTTCTAAATATTTTAAAAAAGCAGGCGAATGATCTACTACGCCGGTCATCGTATACGTTTCGTTTTTGCTCGATTTAGACAACAATAATGATTTGGTGATGTTCACTTTTCCTTTCGAGTCGGGTATTGGGTCGCCGTGCGGGTCAACTTTCGGGTAATCTAAAAATTTATCCAGCTGTTCTATTAACTTTTCGGAATTGATGTGCTCCAGTTCTTCTGCAATTTCATGCACTTCGTCCCATTTAAACTCCAGCTTTTCTACCAAAAACATTTCCCATAAGCGATGTTTACGAATAATATTGAGCGCCAGCTTTTCGCCTTTAGCAGTAAGTGTTACACCTTTGTATTTTTTATAATTTATTAGTTCTTTTGACGAAAGCCGTTTTAGCATATCCGTTACTGAAGCAGCTTTGGTATTTGTTTTTTCTGCAATAGCATTAGTAGTTACATTGTTGCCATATTTTTCGTTGAGTTTATAGATGGCTTTGATATAATTTTCTTCGGTAAATGAATTCATAGCTGTAAATGTTTGTTACGAAGGTATCATAAATTTTGGCAACTAAAAAATAAAATTTAGATTAGTCTAAATATTTAATTTGCATCACAGAAAAAATTTAGACTTGAAACTCTCGATATTTAATCTATCTTTGTTTCCTGATATGATGAAGCCTAGAATCATTTTAGATAGCAAACACCTCGAAATTACCGTAACACGGCTTTGTTCCCAATTAATTGAAGTGCACAACGATTTTTCCAATGCAGTTATCATTGGCTTGCAACCACGTGGCGTATATCTCGCAAGGCGCATTCAAAAAAAACTTCAGGAAATTTTGAAGAAAAAAGATATAAAATGCGGTAGCCTAGATATTACCTTTTATCGTGATGATTTCAGAAACAAAGAACTTGTCCCCAACACTACAGACATTGATTTTATTATTGAAGGAAAAAATGTGATACTGGTGGATGATGTATTGTTTACAGGACGAACTATACGTGCCGGATTAGATGCAATGCTTGCTTTTGGTCGCCCTAATTTGGTAGAACTTTTGGTATTGATTGACAGAAGATGGAGCCGGCAATTACCTATACAAGCTAAATATGTTGGAAAAACAATAGATTCCGTTACATCAGAAAAAGTAATAGTAGAATGGAAAGAAACAGAAGGTGCCGATAAGGTCACTTTAATTGGCACTTAAAAATAGTGATAAACATTTTGTAATACCTGTAAGTTATAAATAATGACAAAGCTAAGCACACAGCACTTATTAGGAATAAAAGATATAACGGCAGACGATATTAATTTGATTTTGCATACTGCCGAAAATTTCAAGGAAGTCATTAACCGTCCCATTAAAAAAGTTCCCTCTCTTAGAGATATTACTATTGCTAATTTGTTTTTTGAAAATTCAACCAGAACAAAGCTTTCGTTTGAACTTGCTGAAAAGCGTTTAAGTGCCGATGTGATTAATTTTTCATCATCAGGTTCTTCAATCAAAAAAGGCGAAACCTTAATTGATACGGTAAACAATATACTGGCAATGAAGGTGGATATGATTGTAATGCGTCATCCCAATCCCGGAGCTGCTGTGTTTTTATCAAAACATATAAAAGCCAAAATAATTAATGCCGGCGATGGTGCGCATGAACATCCTACTCAAGCTTTGTTGGATGCCTATTCTATTAAAGAAAAGTTAGGCAGTATCAAAGGAAAAAAGATTGCCATAGTTGGAGATATTTTACATTCAAGGGTTGCGCTTTCCAATATATTTTGTTTACAAAAGCTCGGGGCGGAAATAATGGTATGCGGCCCAACTACTTTAATGCCCAAATACATCAGCAGTTTAGGAGTAAAGGTGGAACACGATTTACGTAAAGCACTTGAATGGTGCGATGTTGCTAATATGTTGCGCATACAAATGGAGCGACAAGACATTAAATATTTTCCTTCTCTTCGTGAATATTCCATGCTCTTTGGTTTAAATAAAGAACTGCTTGATTCCCTTTCAAAAAAAATTGTAATCATGCACCCCGGTCCTATCAACAGAGGGGTTGAAATAACAAGTGATGTAGCCGACGGCGACCAAAGTATTATTCTGGAACAAGTAGAAAATGGGATAGCTGTTCGTATGGCAATATTGTTTCTGCTCGCAGGCAGAGCTTAAATGCAAATTTTCAGTTTGTGACTTCGAGTACCTCAGTCACCATTGTTTTCCTTGATTGAGGTTCTCTAAATCAACGATATATTTACACACCTTTCAATTCCTTTTCCTTAACTTCACGGCATTAAACAGATACTTATGATAGAACTCAATAGAGCGCAAGCACCACAATTTACCATTGTTGAAAAGGTTGAAATGATTAAAGCCGGTATTCAGCAACTGAAAAACAAAATCCCTGTATATACTGTAAATGGAGGCACTCAGGATATTGTTAAAATTGAATTTTTATTTGATGCCGGAATATTTAAACAGATAGTTCCGTTACAGGCTGTAACGGTAAATGCCTTGATAGAAGAAGGAACATCAAAATTATCTGCAGATCAAATTGCCGATGCGATTGATTTTTATGGTGCTTTTTTGGAAACAAATATAGGTCAGGACAATGCATCTATTGTTTTATATACGCTCAATAAACATTTACAAAGTGTATTGCCAATTGTGGAGCAAATTATTAAAGACGCTGTGTTTCCTCAAAACGAACTGGACATTCATTTGAAAAATAAAAAACAACAATTTCATGTGAACAACCAAAAGGTAGCCAATGTGGCGCGCAAACATTTTTCTGAACTGATTTTTGGTGCCAAACATCCCTATGGAATAAATGTAAAAGAAGCTGATTTCGAAATAATTAATAGGTCTTATTTGAATGAATTTTATAATAATTTTTATCGGTCAGGTTCGTGTAAAATCATTTTATCGGGTAAGGTAGAGGAGAGTGTTTTTACATTACTGGATAATCATTTCGGTGGTAATGATTGGTCTGAATACACTGATAAAATGAACGATTTGAACAAACAAAAATATTTAACAAACAATACTATTCCAATAATAACTTCGCCTGATCGTGAACACGTTATTAAAAAAGAAAATGCCATGCAATCGGCTATACGAATTGGTAAAGTATTGTTTAATAAAACACATCCCGATTTTCAAAAGCTGCAAATTTTAAATACTGTATATGGTGGATATTTTGGTTCGCGTTTAATGTCAAATATCCGTGAAGACAAAGGTTATACATATGGCATTGGTTCGGGAATTGTATCGCTTAAAAACTCAGGATACTTTTTTATTTCTACCGAAGTGGGAGTTGATGTTTGCCAAAATGCAATTGATGAAATATATTTTGAAATGCAGCGTTTAAGAGAAGAGCTGATAAGTGAAGAGGAATTAAGTTTAGTGAAAAATTATTTATTGGGGAGCTTTTTAAGAGGTATTGATGGACCATTTGCAATGGCCGACAGGTTTAAAGGAATTATGGAATACGGTTTAGATTATGATTATTACGACAATTATATTGCAACTATTAGAACTGTTTCTTCATCTCAGTTAAGAGATTTGGCAAATGTATATTTTGACAAACAAAGCATGATTGAGCTAGTTGTTGGAAAAAAATAAAAATAGTAATGAATGATAATGCATACATATTGTTACATAAAACTTTGTTCATTCAAAAAAGCTGGGCAAACAAGCACATTGTTTTGATATTTTTTTTTATAGTTGTAAGATTAAATTTTTTGATATCATCTCCCGGATGTAATACACTCTCTCCAAAATTAACGTGCGATTCGATTTTTAAAAATGGGGATGTAAAATTAACCTGGTCTAGTCCTCCTTCAATGGCAAATTTCAATAGCTATCAAATATATCAGGCAACATCTTTTTCAGGACCTTATACGATTGTTGACAGCATTTTTTCTTTCAATCAAACCAGTGATACAATTATCGGAGCCAATGCTGCCAATGGAGCAGCGTTGTTTTATTATATTCAAACTCGTTGCATAGGCAATATATACTCCCAAGCCATTGATACAATGAGTACAGTAGATCCTCCGTTAGTTGTATCTGATACCTTGAGTTTAGATGATAATAACAGAGCTGTTTTAAGTTGGAACAAAAGCCCTTCAATTAATACTATGGGTTATGTTATTTACAAATATAATGGAGTATCATGGATTCCTTTTAAAACTTTATCGGGAATAAATAATACTTTTTTTATTGATTCATCTTCTACAGTCAACAGTGGTTCGCAATTATATTATACGGTAGCAGTTGTAAATACTTGTGGAAATATCTTACCATACAATCAACCATTTAGTACAATACACTTAACGTCTTCCGGAAATATTTGTAACAGAAGTGTTAATTTAAAATGGACAGGAAATAAAGCAAGCAAAAGCACATTTATTTCTATGACCGGGTTGGCAAAATATTTAATTTACCAATCTACGGTTGGTATAGCTGGTCCATATACTTTAGTAGCAACTGTGCCAAACGTATCTGCTGATACACTTTCATACACCGTTACAGGTCTTGCTCCAAAAACCACCTATTATTTTAAAGTGATGGCCATGGATTCGTCAGGAACAAAAACTTCCACTTCCAACAGAATGATTTTTTATTCAGCTACCCCACAACCTCCCAAATATTTGTATTTGCGCAGTGCCAGCGTTGTTGCCTCCAATCAAATAGATGTAATATGCCATGTTGATGTTACTGCTTCTATTTCAATTTATAAAATATTCAGAGCTACTGATGATGGCACAATACCTCCTGTGTATAGTCAAATCGGAACATTACAACCAAGTACTATCACTCCTATAGTATTTTCAGATGTAAATATTAACCCCAATAAATACAGCTACTACTACAAAATAATGATTGTTGATAGTTGTGGATTTGATGGGATGCAAACAAATACAGGGCATACCATATTACTTTCAGTTTCGAGCAAAAGTATAATACAGCAAAATTATTTAAGATGGACAGCATATTCTGATTGGCAAAACGGAGTAAATTACTATAACATCTATCGCGGCATAGATGGAGTTATGGATCCAACACCTATAGCAAATGTACCTCCCGACCCATCCGGAATTACGACTTATACCGATAATGTGTCGGAGATATTAAGTGGTTCAGGAGTTTTTAATTATTATGTTGAAGCTGTTGAAGATAGTGGAAATGTGTATGGCTTTATAGACCGAAGCTTATCAAATGTTGCCGAAGCGTATCAGGATCCGTTAATATATATACCAAATGCTTTTGTACCCGAAGGTTTTAATAAAATATTTCAACCAGTACTTACATATGTTAATTATAGTGAGTATGAATTTACTGTATTTGACAGATGGGGTGGTATTATTTTTTCTACATCTAATATAGATGAAGGTTGGGACGGCACCTATAAAGGAAAAAAGCTAGGAAATGGTGTGTATGTTTATTTGATAAAAATAAAAACCGCAAGAGGGGATTATCAAACACTTAAAGGAACAATAACCTTAATTGACTAATAAATCAATGAAAGTGCACCACTGTATGGTTTACCATTAATTATTACTATATAATAATAATTTCCCTCCGGTACTTTTACTCCGGTGCTTGTTCTTCCATCCCAATTGATATTGGCATTTTGTGATGAAAACATTAATACTCCCCAATTGTTATAAATCTTAATGTTATAGTCGGTAACTATTATTCCACTTAGATTTATTGAAAATTCATCATTTATATTATCATTGTTTGGAGTAAACACATTAGGAATAGGAACTGCTGTTTGTGCCTGAAAATATTGACTATTGAATAAAAACAAACATAGTAAAGCAATTGTAAATACCGACGAAATTCTTATCCGAATCAATGAAAATTTTGACAATGCAACACTCATTATTTTATAATTTAATTTGTTTGAAAAACTCTTGCAAAGGTATTATTTATTCTCTATTATTTGAGTAACTTTGATTCAATCAAAAGCAAATAACCTATGCACAAAAATAAACTTTTAATTCTCTTCGCGTTTTCCCTTTTATTTTCAATACACGTGTTTTCGCAAACTGAAGATACAGAACAAAACTCTTCCAAAAACCCTGAGGATGAATTCAATGAATTATTTACTAAAGCGAATGTAAAGTACGATTCCGCCACTGTAATAATTGAAAAATATAACAATAAAAAAAGTAAAAAGGTTGCCCAAGATCTTTATAAAAGCGCCATAGAGGATTATAAGGAGTTGCTGTTGAAAAATCCTAAATCTTATGCCGTACATTATAAAATGGGATTAGCACTTGCCAAATTGGAAAAATACAAACCTGCTATATATAGTTTTACTTTTGCTATTGCAGCAGACAGTTCTAAAAATGATCCGTATCGTGAAAGAGCTATTGTTGAAAAAGAACGGGGAAAATTTGATGAAGCAATGGCAGATTTGGATAGCGCTATCTTTCTTAATGATGAAGACTTTGAGGCATATTACCAAAGAGGACTTTTAAAAGAATCTTCAAAAAATAAGAAACCTGCCATCGTTGATTATACCAGAGCAATTGACCTTAATAAAAATTGTACGAAAGCTTATTTTAGAAGGGCCGTTTTGAATTATACGGATATTAAGGATTATTTATACGCCAATCATGATATTGTGATAGCAGTGAAGCAGGACAGTGCGAATATTGAAATGTATTACTGGTTAGGAAAAATAAAATTTAACACAGGAGACTTTAAAGCTGCCGAAAAAGCCTTAACCGCTTATTTGGATGAAGATGATTCATTAAATATCGACGCGCTGATTACCAGAGGTGCTTCGAGAGTTAATTTAAATAATTATGCAGGAGCTATGAAGGACTTTAATTTGGTTTTATTAAAACTTGATAAAAAAAATTATGTGGCATATATGAACAGAGGACTTGCCTATGCCGGTTTGGGTAAAAACAAAGAAGCTTTGGCAGATATGAATAAAGCTGTCGAATTAAAATTCGACTTTTCTCCCATTTACATCAACCGTGCACTTGTAAAATTTAAGATGCGTGATAAAGATGGTGCCTGTGCCGATTTGCGCAAGGCACAAAGCTTAAATAATGGTAAAGCAGATGCTTTGTTAAATGAGTATTGCCCGAAGTAAATAAACTAAAGTAATTAACGTGAAGCCATTTTACCAATATAGCTAACCGCAAATTTTGGAAATAATCGTTTAAAATATTCAAAGAAATAGGCATCTGTGCCAATCAGCAATCTTTTTTCTTTTCTTATAATTGCCATAATAATTTTTTCGGCCGCTGTGCCTGCTGAAGTTTTCGCAACTTTTTCAAAAAACTTTGCCGACTTTTCGTGAGTTACATTCGGATTGACCGCCTTTATAAATTTCGCATTTCTAACTATATTGGTTTTAATACCACCGGGATGTACGCTAAGAACAGTAACATTTGTGTTTTTTAATTCCTGATGCAACGATTCATTTAATCCGCAAACAGCATATTTTGAACAATTATAGGGCCCATTATTAGGAAATGGAATAAATGCATTCACGCTCGAAACATTTACAATAGTAGCTTCCGGCCGGGTTAAGAGATGTGGTAAAAAAGCCTTTGTACCATATACTACACCCCAAAAGTTAATATCCATAATTAATTTAAAATCTTCAATACTAACATCATTAAGGCTATTTGATACTACTTTTCCGGCATTATTAATTACAATGTCTACATGTCCAAAATAATTCAAAACATCAGTTGCATATTTATAAACAGCCCGTTCATCAGCCACATTCAACACATCCGATTTAATTTTAATACTATTATTACTGATCAATGAAACCGTTTTTTCCAATTCCTCTTTATTAATATCACAAATAGCCAAATTGCAATTATGTGTTGCTAACTGAATTGCTAGTTCTCTCCCCATTCCGGAGGCTGCACCGGTTATAACCACCACATTGTTTTTTAAATCTTTCATATTTTCAGTCTTTAATTATTTCCTAAAGGGAAAGTGATAATTATAAGATCTTGTAATGTTTAAGTTCTTATTCTTTTATAAAATCATTGAAATTAACTGTTGATGTTTCTTTTCTGTAATTGGTACAGGAGTTTGGCCAAAGTGTAAAATTTATTCCGTCTTTATTTTGATACCAGCTGGCACAGCCACCTTTTTGCCAAACACTGTTTTCTAAATCTTTATACACTTTTTTCATGTAATTGTCTTCCGCTTCTTTTTTTACTTCAAGCGTATTTACATTGTTTTTATCCATATACTCAATACATTTCATAATATAATTAGCCTGCGATTCCCCCATATGAATTACCGAGTTATGACCAAGCCCTGTATTTGGGCCTAAAAGAAAGAAAGCATTCGGACAATCGTGTGTAACAATACCTTTATACGCTTTTGGAATACCGTTCCAAACCTGCATAATATCTTTGTGTGATTTAGTAGTAATATTTAAGCCTGTTACATCGCCCGGAGAAAATCCCGTTCCAAAAACAATAATGTCCACTTTGTATTCTTTCCCGTCTTTAGTTATTAAACTATCTTTAGTAATACTTTCAATAGAATCTGTAATTACTTCAACATTAGGATTATTAAGAGAAGGGTAAAAATCGTTTGTTTGTAATAATCGTTTACATCCAATGGTAAAATCGGGAGTGAGTTTTTTTCTAAGTTCGGGATCTTTTATTTTTGCATTCAGATACGAAAGAGCAAACTTTTTACCTTGTTTTGAAAAATAACCTCCCGGATTTTTAAATAAAAAATGAAGAAACTCCTGCCTCCAGAAAATGCGTTCTCTTTCCAACCGCATCAAAATCGGAAATTTTTCAAAACGCTTTTGTCGCTTTACATCATATGTACCTTTTAATTTTGGTAATACCCATGACGCTGTTCGTTGAAATAAATAAAGCTGCCCTGCAACCTTTGCTAATTGAGGTACCAATTGTACAGAACTTGCTCCTGTGCCAATTACCGCAATACGTTTACCGGCTATTTCCATTTTTTCATCCCATTGAGATGTGTGTACTTTTATCCCATCAAAAGTGTCAATTCCTTTAATATTAGGGTATGCCGGAACGGCCAATGGTCCAAGTGCAGGTATAACAATGTTTGCTGTAATGGAAGTAGAATTATTGATTCCTATTGTCCAGTTTTTATCAACAGTATTAAACTCCGCACTGGTAGCCTTGGAACTAAATTTGATATATTTATGAAGGTTGAATTTTTTTGCTACCCATTGTAAATATTCATAAATTTCTTTTCGGGGAGAGTATAAGCTTGACCAATAAGGATTAGGAGCATCTTTTAATGAATATAAGTGCGAGGGTATATCACAGGCTGCACCAGGATATGAGTTGTCTCGCCATACACCACCCACATCATTGCTGGCTTCTAATATTACAAAATTAGTGATACCTTCTTTTAAAAGTTGAATAGCCATATTCATTCCTAAAAAACCCGAACCAATGATTGCTATTTTATAGTCTGCTTTTTTCATAAATCAGTATTTTATCATTTTGAATTAATGCGAGCTTATTATCACATTTACGCATAATACAAAGTTCAACTATAAAAAAGATAGAAAAAATAACTTTGGTTACTTTCTTTTTTTTACCAGTCTTTTCCTGATTCTGCTCAATGATTGACTTTCAATGCCCAAATAGGAAGATATTTTTAATAATGAAGTCCGCTGAAATATGGTAGGGAATGTTTCTATCAAATTCAAATATCTTTCTTCGGGTGTTTTAAAAATAAAGCTTTCAGCTCTTGCATTTGAACCTCTGTAATATTCTTCTGCCAATAACCTTCCAAAGTGCTCCCACTTATGTGAAACTTTATATAAATGCGTTAAATCTTTATGATTTATTTGCAATACTTCCGAGTTTTCAAGTACTTCAATATAATAGTTATTGGGATTCTCGGAACTGAATATGAGAAATGAAAACATAAAGTGATATTCCTGAAAAAAATATAAACTGATTTGTTTTGCTGTTTTAGGATGAATGTAATAAACCCTGAAAAATCCTTTTGTAATAAAAGCCAAATCGCTTCCCAACCTATATTTAAGACTAATAAACTGTCCCTTTTTGTATTCTTTTTTCACAAAAAAACTTTCAGATAAGGCATATGCTTCTTCATCTATTTTTGCAAAAAAGTGTAAGGCCGATTTTAAATCCATATCAAGTTACATTTTCCAACTTAAAACAAATATCATAAAAGATTATTGAATAAACGATGTTTGTTCAATAATCTTAAATATCAACTATAGAGATAAGCTGCATATATAAAAAATAATTTTCTTATTCTGATATATTTTAAAATAAAAGTACTTTTGAAACGAGATAACCTTATACATTTAATGCGAATGACTTCTTTAACTTTTTACAATGAAGATCTTATAAAGATTTTAGTTTCAATGGTAGCGGGTTCAGTAATTGGAGCCGAAAGAGAATATAAAAGTAAAAATGCAGGTTTTCGAACTATTACACTTGTTACTATTGGCGCTACATTATTCACCTTACTTTCAAAAGAAATTTCTCTTGGAAAAGATTTTCATGTGGTAGGGAATATTGTAGTAGGTGTTGGTTTTTTAGGTGCGGGAGCTATTTTTAAAGAAGGGTCGAGCGTTACGGGCTTAACGACTGCGGCAACAATTTGGGTTAGTGCTGCCATAGGTATGGCTATTGGTATAGGCGAATATATGTTTGCCTTTATGACATTGATAGCTGTTTTAATAATTTTATTGGGATTTTCCGGAATTCAAGCGGTTATAGATAGCAGAAATGCTGAAAAGTATTATAAAATAAGTGTAAAGAACCATCATGTTTATAGCGTATATATTAAAAATATGATAAAAGAGTGCCAGTTAAAATCCAAACAGATTAAAATGGGTAAAATAGATAACACTTTTTATTATACTTTTAAAATTTCAGGAGCAAATCATAAACACGAACGATTCCTTTCTTTACTTTCTTCTTCCGATGAAATACTTTCATTTGAGGTATAAAACAGCCATATATATTTGCCACCATGAAAAAATCGCTTGCAATAATAGGAGGGGGGGCATCTGCATTAATGTTGGCAGCTCAATTGGATGGAAGTAAATTTGACATTACCATTTATGAACGAAATGCAGCACTTGGCAGAAAATTGTTAGTTGCCGGTAACGGAGGTTTTAATTTAACACATTCAGAAGCACAGGAATTGTTTATTTCAAGATACATACCTGCTAGTTTTTTTCAAAATATCATTCCGAAATTTTCAAATGCGGATTTGATAAATTGGTTCAAAAAAATTGAAATTAACACCTACATTGGTTCCAGCAAACGCGTATTTCCTGTTAAAGGAATTAAACCAATAGATGTACTTAATGCAATGATTATCAATATTAAAAAAAAATATGTTTCTGTAAAAACGAATCACAACTGGAAAGGCTGGAAAAACGAAAAATTGATTTTTGAAACCAACAATAAATCCATTTACATAAAACCCGATATTACTGTTTTTGCATTGGGTGGTGGCAGCTGGAAAGTTACAGGCAGTGACGGCAGTTGGACAAATTATTTTTTGGAAAAAGGCATTGAAATTGTTCCTTTTCAAGCTTCAAATTGTGCTTTTGAAATAAAGTGGGATATTAATTTTTTTAAAAAATCGGAAGGCAAACAATTAAAAAATATAGGTATTACTTGTGGTAACACTATAAAAAAAGGAGAAGCTGTAATAACAACATTTGGATTGGAAGGCGGTGTGATATATGCACTTAGTAATGAAATACGGAGACAATTAAATACTAGCCAACAAGCCACAATTTTATTGGATCTAAAACCTCAACTAACTGTTGATGAGATAAAAAACAAATTTTATCAGCGTGGCAATCGCTCTATAAAAAAAATGTTAAATGACCTGTTACACATTAACGATGTCGCATTTGAACTGTTAAAATCAACACTAACTAAAGCACAATTTACAAATGCTGAAGTACTTGCTCACTGCATCAAACATCTTCCCTTAACAGTTACTTCAGCTGCTCCAATAGATGAGGCTATATCAACAGCAGGAGGAATTTCATTAACGGAAATCAGCACTGATTTTCAATTAAAAAAAATGCCAAACAATTATGTTATCGGTGAAATGCTCGATTGGGATGCACCCACTGGGGGGTATTTACTTCAGGCCTGTTTTAGTATGGGTTATTGTTTAGCTGCCGAATTAAATAAACATCCTTCTGCTTAAACGAAATTAATTGTTTATAATAAGTGAAATATCTTGTTGTATAAAGCCAGTACAAAGCGTAATTTCGAACGCGATAAAAAGAACTATTAATTATGAGTGAATTTACATTAGATTCAATTATTTTAAAATCCGGAATTTCAACGGAGTTTAAAAATATTGCCGAAAAAGTATACAATAACCAACGTATTACAATTGATGAAGGTATACTGCTTTATGAAAGGGGAGAGGTTGGCTATTTGGGTTCTTTAGCAAATTACATTCGTGAGAAAAAAAATGGAAACGCAGTTTATTTTAATCGAAATTTTCATATTGAACCTACCAATATTTGTGTGTTCGATTGTAAGTTTTGTTCGTATTCCCGTTTATTAAAGCAAAAGCATGAAGCATGGGAAATGTCGGAAGAAGATATCTTAAAAGTGGTTCATTCATATGATGGTAAACCTGTTACAGAAGTACACATTGTTGGTGGCGTTCATCCTAAAATGGGCTTGATGTATTTTGCCAATTTGATAAAAAAGATAAAAGAAATTCGTCCGGATATACATGTAAAAGCCTTTACTGCTGTAGAGCTGGAGTATATGTGTCGCAAGGCAAAGGTGAGTTATAAAGAAGGTTTACAAATTCTAAAAGACCACGGACAGGATTCATTACCCGGTGGTGGTGCCGAAATTTTTGATGAAACCATCCGGAACCTAATATGTGAAGATAAATGTACTTCGGCGGAATGGCTGGAAATACATGAAACAGCGCATGGTTTGGGAATGCCATCAAATGCTACTATGCTTTACGGGCATATTGAAACATATGCACATCGCATTGATCACATGAATCGCTTACGCACACTACAAGACAAAACCAAAGGTTTTAATACATTTATTCCACTTAAGTTCCGCAATAAAGATAATCAGATGAGCCATATTCCGGAAGTGGGAATTATTGAAGACTTAAAAAATTACGCCGTATCACGCATTTTTATGGATAATTTTCCCCACATAAAAGCCTACTGGCCCATGATCGGACGTACCACCGCACAACTTTCATTAGCTTTTGGTGTGGATGATATTGATGGAACTATTGACGATTCTACAAAAATTTATTCAATGGCAGGGTCGGAGGAGCAAACACCGGCTTTAAGTACACAACAATTGGTGGAACTTATTAAACAAGTTGGCCGAATTCCGATTGAGCGAGATACTCTTTATAATGTAATTACCGATTATAGCAATTATGATTTTGAGAAAGAAAATATTCGCAACGTATGATTTTTTTTTTAAAGTTAAATATATTTACCTTTAGTTATAAACTTCAACTCAAAAAACACCATGAAAAAACATTTTACAACATTAATTTTACTAATGTTAACGATTAGTTCATATGCAGGAAAAGGATTTCTCGAAAACAAAGCAGTCATTGATAGTTCAAAATCAGAATCGGTTTTTAAAATTAAAAAGAATCTTACCAGTGGTGATTTTACCGCTAGACAAGTTGTAAAATTGAACTTATCTCAATTGGCATTAAAAAATATTTCATTACAATATGAATATGGATTTCATAAAAACATGAGTGCTGCATTAGGTGTTAGTTTTTTACTTCCAAGTCAGGTTCCTTCAACTTTTATATCTGATCCTAGTAATGGAATAACAGAAACGGCTCCAACTTATAATGGTTGGGCAATAACACCCGAATTTAGATTTTATCCTGGTAAAAAAGAAAAGCACCAAGCTCCTCATGGTTTTTATTTAGCACCTTTTATTAGATATTCTGCATTTAATGTAAATACAACCATAACAAGTGATTCTACTAATGTAAGTGTGGGTGTAAATATAAAATATAGCGGATTTACAGCAGGATTAATGATAGGATCTCAATGGTTAATTGGCAAACATTTTGCAATTGACTGGTGGATTTTAGGTGGTGGTTTTGGATCAGCAACACTTCAAATGGATGCATCTTCAAAAAATGCTTCAATGAGCCAAAGCGATCAAAATCAATTGGCCAGTGACGTTAAATCCTCTTTAAATAATCTCTCTGGTAATACGAGTGTAACAGTTAGCACTACGAGCAATTCTTTAGAGGCAACTATTTCTGGGTTACCTAAATATACGGTAAGGGGTTTTGGTTTATGCTTAGGGTACTATTTTTAATGCAATGTTTTAAATGTTTGTTAAAAGAGGCTGCTTCATATAAGCAGCTTTTTTTATGAACACATGAATACTTTTCAACAGGTCATAAAGCAAAATTATTTATAATTAACTTTACTGCCTATCTTATCCCATTCTATGCCTTCATTTTCGCATTTACACGTACATACACAATTTTCGCTGCTTGACGGTGCTGCCGATATTTCATCACTTTACAAAAAAGCGGTAAAAGACAATATGCCTGCCTTGGCAATTACCGATCATGGAAACATGTTTGGCGTTTTTAAATTTGTTGCCGAAGCTGCTAAGCATAATACTACCGACAATCCCAATAAAATAAAACCAATTGTTGGTTGCGAATTTTACATTGTTGAAAACCGCCATAAACGTCAGTTTACTAAAGATGACAAAGATGTGCGTTATCATCAACTATTACTAGCCAAAAATCCTGAAGGGTACAAAAACCTCATTAAGCTTTGTTCATTGGGATACATGGAAGGTCTGTATGGAAAGTATCCCCGTATCGATAAAGAATTAATTTTAAAATACCACACAGGATTAATAGCAACTACTTGCTGTTTAGGCGCTTCTGTACCTCGTGTCATTCTTAAAAAAGGGGAAGAAGAGGGTGAAAAAGAATTTAAATGGTGGTTAGATATTTTTGGGGAAGATTATTATATAGAGTTGCAGCGCCACGACATTCCTGAGCAAAACAAGGTAAATGAAGTATTGTTGAAGTTTGCACAAAAATACAATGTAAAAGTAATTGCGTCTAACGATTCACATTATGTTGATCAGGGCGATTCCAATGCTCACGATATTTTATTGTGTATTAATACCGGCGAAAAGCAGAGTACACCCACTATGAAAGACTTTGGAGATGACGATTCTGTTTCATCAAAAGGTAAACGTTTTGCTTTTTACAACGACCAGTTTTATTTTAAAACAACTGAAGAGATGAGTCGTTTATTTAGCGACATACCTCAGGCAATTGATAATACTAATGAAATAGTAAGCAAAATAACCCCGCTTAAACTGAAGCAGGACATTATGTTGCCCAACTTTCAAATTCCTACGGGTTTTGTAACGCAAGATGATTACTTACATCACTTAACTTATACCGGTGCTAAAGAACGTTATAGAGACCTTACTCCTGAAATCGAAGAGCGATTGAATTTTGAGTTGAACACCATTCGCATCATGGGCTTTGCCGGTTACTTTTTAATTGTTAGTGATTTTATCAAAGCAGGACGTGATATAGGTGTACTTATAGGGCCTGGTCGTGGGTCGGCTGCTGGTTCTGCAGTGGCGTATTGTATAGGCATAACTAACATTGACCCAATTAAATACAATCTTCTGTTTGAGCGTTTCTTGAACCCTGATCGTAAGTCAATGCCCGATATTGATACCGACTTTGACGATGAAGGCCGGCAAAAAGTAATTGATTATGTGGTTGAAAAATACGGCAAAAATCAGGTAGCACAAATTGTTACCTATGGCACCATGGCAGCCAAAATGAGTATTAAAGACGTTGCTCGTGTAATGGATTTACCTCTGGCAGAATCAAATATTCTTGCAAAACTGGTTCCTGATAAGCCTGGCATAGAGCTGGATAGAATTCTTACAGGCCCGTTAACAGGTGAAAATAGCATCGTTGAAAAGGATGGTTTTGGTGGTGATGACCTCGAAAACATAAAACGTCTTCGCGAAATATTGAGTGGCAACGACCTTCAGGCTAAAGTTTTAAAAGAAGCATTGGTTCTTGAAGGTTCTGTGCGCGGTACAGGTATTCATGCAGCCGGTATTATCATTGCGCCTAAAGATTTAACGGAGATTATTCCTGTTGCCACTTCAAAAGAAACGGAATTGCTCATTACGCAGTTCGACGGTAAGGTGATTGAAGATTCAGGAGTAATAAAAATGGACTTCTTGGGCTTGAAAACGCTCACCATTTTACGCGATGCCATGCGTATGATAAAACAAAATAAAGACATAGATATTAGTATTGACGAGGTTCCTCTGGACGATTTAAAAACATTTGAACTCTATCAGCATGGTGATACTAACGGTACTTTTCAGTTTGAAAGTGCTGGAATGCAAAAGTATTTGAAAGAATTAAAACCAGATAAGTTTGCCGATTTGATTGCCATGAATGCTTTGTATCGTCCTGGACCTATTGAATACATTCCTAACTTCATTAAACGTAAACACGGTTTAGAACCCGTTGTGTACGATTTACCGGAAATGGAAGAATATCTTGCAGATACTTATGGAATTACCGTATATCAGGAGCAGGTGATGTTGTTGTCGCAAAAGTTAGGCGGCTTTAGCAAAGGCGATGCTGATGTGTTGCGTAAAGCAATGGGTAAGAAGGACAGAGGCACGCTTGATAAAATGAAAAGTAAGTTTATTGATGGCGCTACCGCAAAGGGATTAGCCAAAGATAAGCTCGAAAAAATATGGACCGATTGGGAAAAGTTTGCTCAATATGCCTTTAATAAATCGCACTCTACTTGTTATGCGTTTGTAGCATTTCAAACAGCTTATTTAAAAGCGCATCATACAGCCGAATACATGGCATCGGTGCTTACCCACAATTTAAGTAACATTGACAAGATTACTTTTTTCATGGATGAATGCAAACGCATTGGTGTATCGGTTTTAGGACCCGATGTGAATGAGAGTGAATACCACTTTAGTGTTAACAAAGCAGGACAAATACGCTTTGGAATGGGTGCGGTGAAAGGAGTAGGGGAGTCTGCTGTTCAGTCCATAGTAGATGAACGCAAAGCAAACGGGCCATACGCAAGCGTTTTTGATTTGGTACGTCGTGTAAATTTGCGTGCTGCCAACAAAAAAACATTTGAAAGTCTGGCTTACTCAGGTGGTTTAGATTCTTTTGGCATACCACGTTCCGCCTATTTTAACTTAAGCGGAAACGACACCGTTAACTTTTTAGAAAAAGTAATAAGCTATGGGAACTCCTTCCAAAGCGGAGATAGCTCTTCTCAAGCGTCTTTATTTGGGGAAGAAAACTCAGTAGAAATTCCAGAACCTAAAATACCTGTATGCGAAGCATGGAGTAATTTGGAGCAACTCAAAAAAGAAAAAGAAGTTGTTGGTTTCTTTATATCCGGGCATCCATTGGATACCTATAAACTTGAGATAGACAAGTACTGTGCGAATTCTATTGGCGACACTAAAAACATTGAAGAAAATAAAAACAAGGAGTTAGTGTTTGGAGGTATTGTTACAGGTGTATATAATGGTATTACCAAAAAGGGCGACCCTTGGGGTAAAATTACAATTGAAGATTACAAAGAATCAACCGAACTGGCTTTTTTTGGAGAACAATACATTAAGTTTAAACAATACATGATTGACGGATTGTTTTTATATGTAAAAGGAAAGGTGGAAGAGCGATACAGAAACACCGGGAATTTTGAATTTAAAGTAAATAACATTCAGTTATTATCCGAATTGCGCGACAAGCTTACTAAAAGTATCACTATCGATATTCCTATTAATCAGATAAATGATGAATTTATGTTAAAGTTTAGTGATATTTTAAAAAGCAACGAAAATGCTCAACCTCGGAACTGTATGGTACAATTTAGAGTGTATGATAAAGATGAAAAAGTATTTATTGTGATGCCCGCCAAAAAATTAAGAGTGAACCCCAATAACGAATTGCTGGAATTATTAAACTTAAATGAGTTGAAATACAGCTTAAACTAAGCTCTACTTCAACTCATTCAATAAATCTTAAATCTATATTATAATTAGAAACGCTCTAATTTGGAGAAAAAGAAATCTCCTTCTATCTGAGCATTCTCATCACTGTCAGAACCGTGAACGGCGTTTGCTGCAATTGATTTTGCATATACCTTACGAATAGTGCCTTCGGCAGCTTTAGTAGGATCGGTAGCGCCAATTAAAGTTCTGAAATCTGCAACCGCATTATCTTTTTCTAAAATTGCAGCTACAATTGGTCCTGCTGACATATAATCAACCAATTCTCCATAAAATGGGCGTTCTTTATGAACTTCATAAAATGTACCTGCTGCTTGGGCAGACAGTTTTGTATATTTTAGTGCAACAATACGAAATCCTGCATCGTTTATCATTTTTAAAATTCCGCCAATGTATCCGTTTTCAACGGCATCGGGTTTAATCATTGTAAATGTTCTGTTGGTAGCCATAATTGTGTTTTACTTATTTATGTATTGGTTTTTGAGTTAATCAGGGCGCAAAAGTAGAAAATAAAATAAATATCACTCTTTAAAAATTATAATAAAATCTCAGTCCTATTGCATTTTGAAGTTTTAAGCTAGGATCTGTACCCATATTTATACGTTCTAAAGAAGGATTGTAAACCACCTGAGCACTGTATTTTGTATTTGTTTTAATATTTACCCCAATTCCTCCAAATGCACCGAATCCGGCTCCAATAGGTCGCTTAGCAGGTCCCTGAGTGTTCAATGAACTATTAAAATAACTTAAAAGATCGAAGGATTGTGTACCAATAATAATGGTATTGCTGGTAAATTTTGTAAGCGAAGCATTTAAACCACCTTCCACAAACACATTAAAATTAGCATCTTTATTTCCGAACAAATGCTGATAACCAAAGTTTAATACTAAGCGCTGTTCCTGTCCAAGAATTGAAAACGTTTGGATAGTACTGTTCGTCATTTGAGTTGAACCCGTTAATTGAGGTGTTTCAATAAGAAAATTACCCGACACAGCAATTTGCGAAGCATTTACATTCATTATAATTGCATTCATTTTATCAACAGAATATCTTGTATTTAACCCAACACTAATGGCCGGTTTATAACGCATATTTGTTGGCATATCGCTTTGTTGAAAAACCCATGTTCCCGGAGAAACAATAACAACACCACCCGAATTAGGCCCCGTAGAACCTTGATTACCGGAGTTAATTGCATTTGTAAGCAATCCGGCAATTTGGTCATATTGAGCACCATTCATATAACCATACTGATAATTTATTTTTTGATTGATCCAACTGTTATCAAAGCTGTTTTTGTTTCCACTCGCATCAAAACCTGAACCATCATACATACTGGCAGTATATTGATTAGCAAATAATGAACCTATGTATAAGCCCAAAACAAATTTTTTACCGGCTTTAGGTTGCTTTTCAGAAAATGTCAAGCTATCGTCATCCTGAGCAACACCTGTAATAGTTACAAGGATTAAAAACAGTAACAATTTTTTTTTATTTTGTAATTTCATTTATAAAAATCTGTTAATTAAGTATATATAATTTAAAATTAAAGAAATAGTTTAATTGTTAATAAGTAAAAATCTAACAAACATAGACATATGTTTTTGCTTTAACTATTGGTAATTTGTTAAATAAATTTAAAGTTAAAATATGACCAGATGTCAATGTCAAAATGAATATTTCCACAAACATAACAACTTCTTTTAAGAAATACAAAGCAGGTGCGAAGGCTGGGGTTAGTAAAAAAATTAATGGGAAACGTAATTATTATAAGCATCAACAGTAATATGAGCATGACGTGTTTCCTGAATTCTGAATGTGATGGATACAAGCTCACAGGCAATGGCTGCAAGCATTAAATAATCTCCGGTTTGTCGTTGACCGGTACTAACCAATGTGCGAGCCCTGCGACCTGTATGACTCGTTGAAGATGAATTTGAAAAATTAATAACCCCTATAGATGTAAAAAAACCTGCTGCACCCAAAGTTATAGCACCATATAAAAAGCCTTTTCTAATAAATTTCTTATCATTGGTTTTATTCACCATCAAATTGATTTTTTTATCATTTACTTTATCAACAATAGCTAACATATCCGGTTCTGTGATTTTTATTCCTTGATAATAATAATATTTTCCGGAAGGTTGAATGAAGAGATTATTTTTAGGTATTAATTGATTTTCTGTAGGTGCTATTGCTGAATAATTCTCAAACGACTCAATTACACCATTTGCATATTTGATATATTTAATCTCCCAGTTTTTTAAAACAAATGTTGGTCCATCTATATAATCAGCTCTTTTATATTTTATTTCTGTTGAATTTATTTCAATAATTTTTGCGACTACGCTTTCATTGGAGCGTTTGAAGATAGTATCTTGCGCTGAACTATTTAAAACTGTAAATAGCAAAACCAAACACAAAACTATATACTTCATGCTTAAAGAGTTAAATAAGTCTTTTACGTCAATTCCCATCCATTAAAACTACAAAACTTTCCCGAAAGGAGCGGAGGATTATGTTAAATAGGATTTAAGGTTTTGTATTATTAATGAGAAAGTCTTTATTAAAAGAGTTATCAAATGTTGGCTCGGCTACAAATATTGTTTTGTTTCCATTTATAAGCTCACTAACTTTTCTATATACAGAATCAGGCATTATTTTATCTCCAATTTTTAATATCCTATTATTGTTTAAATCTATTTTAAACCCCAACTGCTTTAATTGTCCTATTAATTCTGCTCTTTGTAAATTGAAATTTAATTCTAAATGTCCTATAATGTATTACGTTATGTAAACATAGCTTAGGACGTGAGAGGGGAAACCGTAATAAACTTCCTAATTTTAAAATTTGGTATGATACTATTTACAGAAATGGTGGAAACACCACAAAAGGAATTTTCCCAGTGAATAAAGCCCTGCTAAACCTGTCCCAACAGCAATCACCACTGTCATTAATAACTGGAGGTTATTTAAAGTAGATTCCCGTTTTTTCTTTTCTTGGTATCCACCATTTTGCATAAAAATCCTACCTTCAACTGTAATAAAATATTTTCTATCTTTTATTTCAAATTCATTAGTCTCATCATAAAGCCTTATTAACTCATCCTTTTCGAGCTTATATATTATCTCATTAATTAAAATTAAATTTTCACGTACAATATTCGTTTGTTCGTTAACAAAAGTAGAACTCCCAATATTTAACCCTTTATCTTTTAATTCATTTACAATTAATGAATGGTCTATAATTCCGTCGCAATTTCCTTTTTCAGAAATTAACTTTAACGCCTCGTCTAATTTTTCTAAATAATCCATTTCACAAACATAGCAATCTGTCCGAAATAAAACCACAAAAAATCACTATGAAAAACGCGGGCAGGCAAGCGCTGGAATGTGCGGCTATTTTGCATAACGATTAATTATAGGACTTTTTCTGTCCTATAATTAATATTACAGGAAAAAGTAAAAACCACAGAACCAAGTGGTTGGATTTTTATAGGCAAACCTTTCGGAAAGCTTTGCCCGGCGAGATAAAAAAACACACCTTAATTCAGGTGCGTTAGATAAGTTCACTAAACAGAATAAAGAACGTTTTGCTATTAAAATTAATAAAAAAACGGATAGGTTTTAAAACCTATCCGTCAAGCCAAATATCAACGTTCGGTTGATGCTTTGTTCATGGAACAACACCGAAGCTACTCTGCTACCTTCGATGCCAAAATAATTAAAACTTTTCTCAATATTTTTCATGCAGAGTAAACACTTTAAATAAGTAACCAAGGTGCAAATTTAAAAACATCAAATTCAAAAACAAATTTTTTTGAGATTTTAAAATATAAATTAGAATAATTCAGTACGAATTTCTTTGAGGAGAAACATATATAGCAAAGGAAGATACTAAATATACTGGATGAAAACAGATGAAAAGTGATTGTGGGGACTTGAAAACAAATAATATAAAACTGAAATTATATTATAAACTGATTGGAGTTTATATACAATAAACTAAGGGTGCTGTTTTTGTGCAGATTTAGTTTATTGTTTTTTGTTTTGTTGCATTGTGGATCGAAACACTATAAGAAAAAAGTACAAGAGAAAATAAATTTACATCAAGAATACGGTCTATAGAAAGATATCATAATTTTTCATAAAAAAACAAATCTATATTAAGTTTTAAACTATACATTTACACTTATTGAAGTCAGAATATAGTATATATACTGACAAATATATTTATAAATATATTTTAATATCATGGTAAAGAAAACTCAAAATGTTAAAAGAGGGAGGTTTATTAACGTCGCTTCTAGAAGAGTTCAAAAAGTTTTGGATAGTTTGGATAACCTTTCTAAATGTGCTAACAAAAATAATTACGATTATGGCGCCAATGATATTGAGAAAATGATAAAGACTATAAAAGACAAAGTTAAAACACTTGAAATGTCTTATACAACAAATACAAAAACAACTAAAAACACTTTTGAATTTTAATACTTATTATAGATGAAGAAGTTATTTAATGAATTACTAAAAGCAAATACAGCTAAAGAAGTTACAGATCTACTAGAAAAACTAATTGACGAGTATAATGTTTCTTGGAATCCAGTTGGTGGTTATAAAGATAATATTGCCACAATTAATATAGGAACTGATCCCGCAGCTGGACTTGCGGAAAGAATTACCAACGCGATTGATGCAGTAATAGAACTTGAATGGCAAAAACAAGGAAAGCCCAGCGAAATTAACAGTCCGAGAACTGCATCTGAAAATTGGTTTGATTTAAAAGAAGGTAAACTTCGTTCAATAGATAATGCTTCAGATAAAAAAATACAAGAACTGGCAAGAAAAATTAAGGTCACACTTCGCGATTCAGAAAGAGAAAATTATCCTACAGTCGAAATTCGCGACCATGGTATTGGTATCAAGGGAGATGATTTTTCAAAAACAATTTTGAGTCTTCACGGACAAAACAAAATATCAAAGCTGTTTTTGATGGGTGCATACGGACAGGGAGGTTCTACTGCTCTATCGTATAACAACTATACAATTATTATTTCAAAGCCTGCTATTACTGATAAAAAAGAAAAAGCTAAAGTATCTTGGGCTATTGTTCGAATTAATCCTGGCAATATTAATTCAGATAAACTAGAATGGTTTGAATACTGCGTTGATGCGAGCAATGGACAACCATTTAATTTGGAATTGGACGACAGGGAATTTCCACATGGCACTCTAGTTCGTCATATTGGAATGGACTTAGGCAAATACACGGCAAAAATGACGGGTCCAACATCTTCTCTTTGGTATTTAGTACATCATTATTTGTTTGACCCAATTGTTCCTGTAACAATTAGTGGCGAGCGTAAAAAAGACCTTAATAATGGAAAAATAGAGAATAGGAGCGTTTTTGGTAATAATAGAAGACTTACAAAAGGTGGTGGTGATGAAAAAAATCTAACACAATATCAGCAGGAAGTGAATCTCACTTTTAGAGATGGAAAGGTAACAATTTATTATTGGGTGCTTACACTTGATGGTTCTGATAAACCGATGGATAGGATTAAAAACTATTGTTTACCATCTCAACCAATCATTATTACTTTTAATGGTCAAAAACAAGGGCAGTTAAATAACTCTCTTATTAAAACAGATTTAAAATTACCATTTATTGAAAAATACCTAGTTGTACAAATTGAATGTGACAATCTTGACAACGAATCTAAACGCCATCTTTTCAGTAGCACAAGGGAATCTTTACGCGACACTTCAATTTTAGAAGAGCTCAAGAAACTAACTATTGATACACTAAACGAAGATGATGAACTTAAAAGGCTTGACAAGGAAAGAAAAGACCGCTACCTCAAAAAAGATGAAACAGAGTCTTTAGACAAATTAAGAAAACGATTAGCAACAAGAATAAATGCGTACTTCAAATCAGGAAGTGGTGATAAAAGTGTTAAGGCAACAGAAACAAAAGAATCTGTGAAGACTAAAAAGCAACAGCCTATTCCGGTAAATGACCCTCCGACATTTTTAGAAATAACCTCGGAAGCGGAAAGAGAAGTTTACATAGGAAAAACATTTAGTGTAAAATTTAAGACGGATGCACACGCAAGTTATTTTAATAATCGGGATGCATTTTTATCTGTGATTGAGCCGCATTCGTTTGGAAGCTTTACAGGCTCTGCAAGAGTAATAGATGGTTATGGTATTGCATTTTTTAAAACAAGGGAAAATGTAGAGATTGATTCGAAAGCAACAATTACATTAGAATTAAGACCACCAAGACAAAAATCTTTAAGCGATTCAACTACAGTTATTGCAGCTGAATATCCTGAAGGTGCAGATTCAAAAAAAGATGGCGATAAAAATATTCCAAATATTCAAATTCATGCTGTTAATGAAAATGACGCATATTTCAAAGACCAATCTTGGAACTATGAAACTGTTGCTGATGTTGATATTGGAGCAGAGGGAGTGGATATTTTTATAAATGATTCAAACAAAAATCTTACAAAACTTATAAGCAAAGCTCAGCAGTATAGTACTGAAGCTGTTGAATCAATTAAAAATAGATATAGAGAACATATTGGTTTCTGTGCTTTTATGATAAGTCAAAATAAAATAGAAGAACGATTGTCTAAAGAAGAAGGAAAAGATATTTCACAAGAACACGTTGAGGCGATTAAAAAAGCGGATTCTGAAAACGCCTGTGAAACAATAGTTGACTTAATAAATGATTTTTTTCAAGTAATAGTAACTGAAAGTCAAGAGGCATAATATGATAACAGCAGAGAACTTTGTAACACCATGGGCTAAACAAAGTGCAAGGGATTTTGATTCGTGGCATTCAATGTGTTCCTACTTAGGAGCTTTTCCTGCACCTTTAGCAAATTATTTTATTCGATATTTTTCATTCGAGAAAGATTTGGTTTTTGATCCATTTTCAGGGAGGGGGACAACAGCATTAGAGGCTAGGATTTTAAACAGGAAATCTATTGCTACTGATTTAAATCCGATTGCATTAGCTTTAAGCGAAGCGAAAAATCAAAATTTAACTTTAGATGAAATATATTTAAGAATAGAAGAACTTGAAAGAAAGTATGATTATGCACTTTATCAGCCGGAAGCAATATCACAATCAGACGATGTGCATTTAATTTTTCACCCTCGGACTTTAGCACAGCTTTGTTATTTAAGAAGAAAATTATTGAACTCAGATAGACCAGTAGATAAATATCTTATTGGAATAACATTAGGTGTTTTGCATGGTGGCGAGAGAGCGGATGGAACTTCCGGTTACGCATCTATTGATATGCCAAATACTTTTAGCATGTCGCCTGAATATGTTAGGCGATTTGTTCAAACAAAACAATTGAATCGTTTTTATAGAGATGTTTTTAATTTGCTTCGTGAAAAAACCGACAGATTATATAAAAAACATGCACAGCTTGGGCAATCAGGTTTAATTGTAAGAGGAGACGTTAAACAATTATCAAAAATAGAGGAGTTAAAACCCTTTCATAAAAAGGTAAGCTTAATTCTTACATCACCTCCGTATTTGGGCATTGTTAATTATGCGAAACAAAACTGGATTCGTTCTTGGTTTATGAATCAAGACCCGATAGCAGTTTCAAAGCAGCTTGACGATGATTTAAACCTTGATGAATGGGTTGCTTTCTCAAAAACATTTATTGTTGAACTCAAAAAATTTTTAAAAAAAGATGGTGTAGCTGTATTTGTTATCGGTGATGTTGCAAAATCAAAAACAAGTGTAATATCTCTTGCGAGAGAATTTTGTTTAATGGTAAGAGAGAGTAATTTATTTGAGAATGTGTGGTGTTTCAGTGATGTTATAATTGATACCGATAAAACCACAAGAATTTGGGGGGATAAAAAAGGTATTGCTACAGCTACTGACAGAATTGTTATACTTTCAGACATTAATCCATTTGAAAAGTTCGCAAATAATGATGATATAGAAAGACTTGATTTTAATTTTATTAAAAAAAGTACAAAATATTTTATTGGATAATTTAAAACCTTTCAATTAATGTCAAAAGTAATTGACCACAAAACAGTTTGGTATCAGGAAGTCGCTTCAAGAGATTATTATCTTGAAACGGACTTAGAAAGAACCATTATGATATATTTGGAATTAATATTTCAAGGATATAAAGTGTTTCCTTTTAAACAATCTTTAACTAACAAGGTAACGGGAAAAAGTAGTGCTGCTGATTTAGGAATGATAAAATCAGATTATAGTGAGTGGTATGTCATAGAGGTTGAACTTGGTAAACATTCGCAAAAAGAAGTAATAGAACAAATTGAAACATTTAGAAACTTTACTCCTACATCTGACCACGCAAATTATATTAATAAAAAAAGACCTGGGGAATTTAATCTTACAAAATTAACAGCCTTAATTACAAACCGGTCCCCTGAATTAATGGTAATAGTCAATGAGAATAAGGAAGATTGGAAAACCGACCTCAAAAGACTAAGTTGTAAAATGTGCGTTTTTCAAATTTACAATGATTTTAAAGGAAGAAGAATGTTTAGGTTAGATGGGGAACACCCTTTCATTTTTACGGACTTCTGTAATTGCAAATATGAAAAAGCCTTACCTAATACGGTGAAAGTATTAAAAAAAGATTTTTTAGAAGGATATGGAATTAAGAATGGAGACAAAGTTAATATAGAGTTTAGTGGTATAAATTATTTATGGGAAAGAAAAGACGATGGTAGTGAAGTTTTCCTAATTTGTGATAGTCGCACTCCTCCTCTTGATACGATGTCCTCCAGATATAGATTGAACTATAATAAATCCCCACTAAAAACAACGAAAAGAATTGATATCTTATTTAATTTACTTGATTTAATCAAGAAAAACAGAACATCGATAAAAAGAAATATATTCACTTTTGTAAAGGATTAAAAAATGAAATTTGAAATAGAAAACAACGTTATTGCATCATACAAGCGTTTATCTTATGATGCGTGGTATGCTTTTGCAGAATTTGTAGATAATTCTACTCAATCGTATTTTGATAATCGGGAAACCCTTGATAAGCATTATGACAAAACTGGTGATAAGCTACGAATCTCAATTGATTATAGTAGAGACAATGATATAATTACTATTACTGACAATTCTATTGGAATGGATGAGCCGGATTTAAGTAGAGCGTTTAAAGTTGGGCAACCACCTTTAAATCCAAGTGGTAGAAGCAAATATGGATTAGGAATGAAAACGGCTGCCTGTTGGTTTGGAGATAATTGGAGCATCAGAACTAAAAAACTCGGTTCTGATAAAGAATACACGATTCACATTGACGTTTCTGAAATTGCAAAACAAGTTGGAGAAGTTAATTTAAAAACTGTAGTTGTTGATTCGCCAATTGACCAACATTATACCGTTATTACTATTAAAGATTTAAATCGAAAATTCATTGGTAGAACTCTATGGAAAATAAAAGATTTTCTTAGTTCAATTTATCGCTTTGATATTTCCGAAGGGATTGAAATAAAATGGAATAATTCACCCTTAGCTTGGTTAGGCTACGAAGAAGAATTTTACATCACAGAAGATGGAGTGAGGTTTAAGAAACTTTTTGCGTTTGCAGTAAACAATAAACCTGTTGAAGGTTGGGTTGGAGTATTAGGCAAAGGTTTTGGCAGTAGAAAGAAAGCTAGCTTTTCTATTATACAGAACAGACGAGTAATTCAATCAGGATATAAACCTATTTCTGTATATGGTGAACAAGAAGATGGTGGTAATGATTTAATAAACCAACGGGTAGTCGGAGAATTAACATTGGATAAATTTTCAGTTAGCCACACTAAAGATAAAATAGTATGGGAAGGGGAGGAAGAAGATTTGTTAGATACCCAATTGGGCATATATTGTAAAGATGCTAGAGAATTAGCGTTAAAGTTGAGATTTAACAAAGACCCTATAAATAATTTAGCAAAATTCAAAGAAGAAGCTGTTACAGTATTGAATAGCGAATTAAAATCATCTGAGATAAAAAATTATATTACATCTGTTCAGCCTTACCCCGAAAAAATAATTGAAGCTTCATACGGTAAATCTTCTAAAATAGTTAAAGAAGAAAGCCAACCTGCACTTGAGGTAAACATAGGTAGCGAGGAAGATATAATTAATGTAATTGTTTTCTTTAGCGAGAAATCAGAATTTGAACCTTATGTGTTAACTGAAACAACTATCGAAGAAAGAAAAATTATTGTAATAATAAACATGTTACACCCGCATATTCAAGAAATGATTAGCCCTGATTCCTTTACTAATTTCATACGTCATTGCATTTATGATGGTGTTGCCGAATGGAAGGCAATAAAGTTAAGGGGTAGCATTCAACCGCACACAATTAAGTTTTTAAAAGACGGGTTGCTAAGAATTCCATTTGAAATAAAATCAAACAAAGCTGTTTAATCTTATCATACTTCACGAAGCTGTTGGGTTAGTTATACGCCGGAAAAAATTTTAGTAGTTAATATTTATGAGGATTAAATTTTTATTGGTTCGTCCCAAATATTCACTAAATTTGGGACGAAATGAGTCGTAATGGAAAGACCAATAGTAGAAAATAGAATCACTGAAGTGCTGAAATCATATCCAAAAGGGAGTATTCTTTTTGTGAATGATTTTGCGGATTATGGCAATATTGAAAGCGTAAAGAAAGCTCTGCTACGATTAAAAGAAAAGGGAATACTTGTACGATTGGCTCATGGTATTTACCTATATCCCAAAATAGATAAAGAACTTGGGGTATTGTTTCCTTCAACCGAAGACATAGCTAAAGCTATTGCGAGACGAGATAAAGCAAGAATTGTTCCTACCGGCGTTCAGGCATTAAATAAATTAGGTTTATCAACTCAGGTTCCAATGAAAGTTGTTTACCTGACAGATGGCGCAACAAGAAGCGTTAAAGTTGGTAAACGAACCATTACTTTTAAAAATACAAGTCCTAAAAACCTATTGGCACATGGTGAAATAAGCAGTTTAGTGATTCAGGCATTCAAAACTATTGGGCAGAAAAAAGTTGACGATGAAACAATATTAAAAATTCAAAAACTTCTCAAAAAAGAAAAAAGAGAAAATATACTAAATGATGCCAAACTTGCACCGGCTTGGATAAATAAAATATTAATACAAACAATCAAATGAACACCAATTGGCTCACACTATCAAAGGAAAGAAGAATTGAACTACTTAATCAGGTAACAGAATTAACAGGTTTGCCGGCAGTAGCAATCGAAAAAGATTGGTGGGTAACATTAGCTTTGAACGCTTCATTTTCTTTGCCATATAGTAAACATATAGTTTTCAAAGGTGGAACATCATTAAGCAAAGGGTGGAATCTGATAGAGCGATTTTCAGAAGATATTGATTTGGCTATTGATAGAGGGTTCTTTGGCTTTGAAGGCGACATTAGCAAAACTCAAATTAAAAATCTACGGAAAATATCTTGTGAATTTATATCAACGACTTTTCTTAACGATTTAACCAAAATATTGACCGAATGGGGCGCAATGAGTGAATGTAACCTAATTGCTCAACCAATAAAAGATTCAGACAAAGACCCACAGGTAATTGAAATTCATTACAATTCGGTAATTGACACATCGGAATATTTACCACAAAGGGTTTTAATAGAGATGAGTTCCCGTTCCTTGATGGAGCCAACTGAAGTAATAGAAATCAACTCGATATTAAGTGATAATTTTCCGCGCCAAAGTTTTACAACAGCTTCTTTTGCAATACCAATTGTGCTTCCACAAAGAACGTTTTTAGAAAAAGTATTTTTACTGCATGAAGAGTTTTCACAAGATGCCGAAAAGATACGTATTGAACGCCTTTCAAGACATTTATATGATTTAGAAAAACTCATGGATACAACGCACGGAACTGAAGCGTTGAAAAATACAGAACTGTACAATAATATTGTTTTACACAGGGAAAAATTTAATCCATTAAGAGGACTTGACTACGCTAACCATATTCCAAGTAGAATCAGTATTATTCCACCTAAAAGTGTAATAAAAAATTACGAAAGGGATTATGAAGAAATGACCAGTTTTATGATTTATGGTGATCCGTTAAAATTTGACCAACTGATAAAAAGAATAGGGGAATTACAAGCGAGAATAAACGAAATCAGCATCTCATAATGCAAGCAGATTTCTCACAATAAGGTTTAACTTAGTTTTCTTATAATTAAGCATATAGGTAAAAACCTTATGTTCATAAAATTACAAGTAATTTATTTTGTTTTACAATTAAAACAGCTTAATCTTGTCATTTTAGAGCATCATAGAATTGCAGCAAAATCTTTTATACAAAAATACATCCTCAATAATTTATCACATTATTGCTGCTGTGTCGGCAGCGGCATGTTTATTTACAATTTTATTTTATACCAACACCTGCATTGCTCAGGTGGGAGGGCTTCACGAATTGCGACAACAAAATCAACAACAAGTGCAACAGCAAAACAGACAAGTAATGCAGCAATTGGGTTATGAACCTCCTCCTACTTATGAACAAATTGCTAAAGGACATTATTACGATGAGCTTTCTGTAAAAAGGGAACTTAAACAAAAAGAGCTTTTTAATACAATAAACACACTCGATATTGATGTAAGACCAATGGATCCGACAAAATTGGCAGAACTTGCAAAATATAAAAAGAGATTACGTTTAGCTGACACAAATTCTACTGATTATAAAACTTACAGAAAGTATTATGAAAAATCATATACTGAATTAACGAAAATGCTTTCAGGAAGAGCACCGATGAATTTAAAACGTGCAGTGTTTTTAGTTGAAAATCCTTTTTACAAAAACCAGTTGGATTATGAAAAATATTGTAAACAAATTACCGACCTCGTTTTTATTTGCAAGCGAATTATATTAGAAAAAGGATTAAACCCCAATAACTATATGGCTTGCCATTATGCAATACAAAAACTGTTTTCAGAAAAGATTACTTATAAAAACAGTTCCGGAAAAGAAAAAACTTTTGAGCCTTTTACTTATGACTTTTCCATCTATGATAAAACAAGAGATGAAGCAGATTGGACAGAACAACAAGTTACCAAACTTTTAAATATAAAAATGGGACAGTGCCATTCAATGCCTTTGTTATACCTAATTTTAGCCGAAGAGCTCCATGCAAATGCTTATTTAGCCCTTGCTCCAAATCACTCTTATGTTAAATTCGGTAATCAAAAACAAAATTATTGTTTTGAAACCACTAATGGAACTTTCACATCTGACCAATGGATTGTTTCATCGGGTTATATTTCAGCAAGCGCAATCAAAAATCAAATTTATCTCGCACCACTTACAAAAGAACAAGCTATTGCCGAATGCCTTGTTGACCTTGAAGGCGGTTTGGAATCTCATTGCGGTAAAAGTGATTTCAGTATAAAATGTGCGCAAACAGCATTAAAATATTTCCCAAATAGCATCAGGTCTGTACTTATAATACACAATGTGGTTGTAGCAGAGTGTGCGAAAACAGCAAACAAATATCATAACCCAAAATATGAGGACTATTATAAATATCCTGAACTAAAAAAACAATTTGACGAAATGCTTGACTTTGAATTGAAAATAGAAGAAACCGGATATCAAAGAGTAACAGATGAACAATATGAAAAATGGCGGAAGTCTGCGAATGAGGAAAAACAACGTAGAGAACATCTGAAAATGATGAGTAAACTTGAAGAAAGTGCCAATGAAAAATAAAGTTTACATCTTATTATTTTCTCTTTTATTATTTTCTGCTTGCAGCAGAAAACAATATGTTTCTAAAACACCTGAACGTATTCCTTCAATAGATACTGTAACTACTTTTAAATTACCTGTTGATACCCTTTACAAAGAGCAAAAAACAACACCAATCCAACCTCAAATTAATCCCGAAATATATTATGTAGATGCTTTTAATGATTTAAAGAAAATGCTTGAGGATAAGCAGTCATTAAGTTTTAAAAAAGCAGTTTTTATTACTGAGAATGCCTATTTTGAAGATAAATTAGACTATACCAAATTTTGCAATTATATTTCTTCTCTTTCGACCATTGCAAAAAAATGGACAATATATAACAAACTAAAGGATTACAAATTTATAGACAGTACAAATACTGCATTAAATGCTGCTATTTTCTATACATTAACCGATACTGTATTTGACAAGAACAAACTAATAGTAAATACTCCATATAGGTATGATTTTAACGATTGTTTTGCAAAAGAAAATTGGACAAATATGTTTGTAACAAAGTTAATGCTTACACATAAAGGCAATTGCCATTCATTACCCTTTTTGTATAAAATTGTAGCTGAGGAATTAAATGTAAAAGTGTGGTTATCCTATACTCCAAATCACATTTATTTACGTAATCGTTGCAAAAAAACAGGCTGGTACAATACTGAAATGACAAATGCAATGTTCCCGACAGAAGCATGGGTAATGACTTCGGGCTATGTGAGCGTAAACTCCATTGTAAGCGGTATTTATATGGATACTTTGGGATTAAAACAATCTGTCGCTGTATGTGTAAATGATTTAGCAAAAGGATATCAACGTAAATTTAAAAATGCTGATTTGCAATTTGTATTAAACTGTTGTGAGTTAGGGTTAAACTACTATCCTAATTTTGCCGAATTGCTTTTGCTAAAAGCAGAAACATTAAAAAATGTGTATGAAAACGATATTAGCAAATATGGATTAAATGCTCCGCAATCAGAGCTACATTCCGAAAAAATAAAACAAACTTTAAATGAAATGGAACAAACCTACGCTTTGCTTGCAAAATTGGATTATAGGGAATTGCCAGAACAAATGTATTTTGAATGGATGAAATCATTAAAAGATAATAAAGAAAAATATGAAAATAAAGAAATTATTGATACTTTTAAAACTGAAAATAAAACACAATGAAACAAAAACTATCACTCTCGCTCGTAGCTTTGGGACTTGCTCTAACAGCAAACGCACAAAAGCCATTTAAAGAAATTGGTAAGGATGATGAAGTTGAAGTATTAACAGTCAGCAATGGTCGCTATGTTGAATATTTTACCAATGATACGTTAAGGCGTATTGGTTCGGTAATGTTTAACACCGTTACAAATAAAGTAGAATATTTTATTCCGCAGAATGATATTGTTTGGAGAAGTGAATTGGACAGAGCAAAAGAGGTAAGTAGGTTTATGAGTGTTGACCCACTATCAAGACAATTCCCCTTTTTATACACCCTACCAATTTGCAGGAAACAGACCAATCCAATGCATTGATTTGGATGGTTTAGAAGAAGTTGATTACCGAATAATAGGTAAAACTAAAGATGGTGCTACAATTGTAAAAGTTAATAGAACAGAAAACACAACAGCTAATTCAAATGGAGGAAATCTTTTAATTCATAATAAAAATGATGGGAAATCATATAATAATTTTGAATGGAATGAGCTAAACCAATTATTCGGAATTACTGCTACTAATTTTGATGTTAGCAAAAAAATTAATCCTGCTGGTCCTTCAGGTCCCGGCTCATATAGTTTTAGATTACAAGATAACAGCGATATTATTAAAGGAGCAACTAATGCTGATGGAACAAAAAATGTTGTTAGTTTCATGGCTTTAGTGAGTAAGGAAAGAACCGTAACACCATACAATGGTGTAGGTGGAACAATTTCAACAGTAGCGTCCAGTGTGGCAACAGCACAAAACAGTTTGTTAAATTTTACTCAAGAAACTATAAATAGTAATCAAAGTGCTTTTGGTCAAGGTGCTGACCAAGTGAAAGAAATAAATATAAACATTGCTGCTAATGAATATGATAAGTTGGCAACCCCTGATTTTAAAAATACATTACAATCTAAATATAAAAATGCAACTATAAATTTTAACAAGGTTGAGGGAGGTGATTCTTCTTTTAATCTTGAGTATAAGGGAACAACAGTAAAACAAAAGCCGACACCTGCTCAATAATTTGTAAAATATGAAAAGTCCTTTAATATTTATTCTTTTTATTTTTCCTTTTTATATTTTATCCCAAACTAATCCGATTGATACATCATATTACGTTAATGGTAGTATTAGGAGTATTCTTTTTAAAAATGATTATAAAATTTCGGGATATTTAGTTGAAGCATTTTACGAAAAGTCAAATTGTAAAAAATGTATTGGCAAGCGTATTACCGATTCTATTTATGAACATCAACCACAATGGGAAGTACCACAAAAAACTACTGATATAACAAAATATCTACTACGTATTGTCAGAAAATATTACATAGACAATATTGTTAGAGAAAAAGGAGTAATTATTACTGGCAAAGTTCAGTATGAGAAATTGACATTAGATAAAAATTTTCTTACAATAAGTAGGAATTTAAAGGATAGTTTAATTAAAAATTTTTATCCAAAGGAGGAACCTCTTTACCACAAAATTTTGGTTAAAGACTTTTATTTAACTATAGAAGATTCGGTAACACATAAGAATAAAAAAATATTCGCCTATATAGATTTTAATGAAAGTAAGTTCCCTTTAATACAGGAATTTCAAATAGATAGTGGGAATTATATAGAAATTAATGCCTATGAAAATGCTGCTATAAAGAGTATAATTTTCAAGAACTCCCAAAAAATATGGAACGGCAGATATATAGAATTTTATCCGAATGACAATTTAAAAGAATTTGGGTATTACAAAATGGGGAACAGAACAGGAATTTGGTATGAATGGTATGAAAACGGTGCTTTAAAGGCAAAAGGGCAATACGGGAAAACCCAATTTGGTGAAGTAGAGCAAGCTATATTTTTAAAAAATGACGTTTGGATTTATTATGATGAAACTGGGAAAAAAACAAAAGAAGAAAAATGGAAAGATGGGAAATTAATATCGTCATTTTAGATGCAGAATCTAATGGTAGCACACCTGCTGAAAACGCAACAAAAGCTATAACAGAATCCATTGAAGGAGCTCAACTAAACAAATAGCTATCATAGAGTAATATAAAATTACTATGCACTCTATAATTAAATTTCTACTCGCCTGCTTTATTTTTTCTTCTATATCTGTATATGCACAATATGCTGTCGTATTGTATCCTATACAAACTGAGGATTTAAAAATAGATTTAAATAAAAAGAAAGAGATATTGTATAGGGGAGAGAAAGTAAATGTATTTGATAATATTATTGAAACGGATGGGACGGCATTAACTCCACCTGAAAGTTTACCTGATGGTAAATATATAGCGTTCTATAAAAATGATACAAGTAAACTCGCTTTTGAAGTAAGTTATTTAAATAAAAAAAGAGATGGCATTCAAAAACAATATTATTTGAATCGAAAAATAAAATTTTTAGAAAATTACTCAAAGGGAAAGAAATATGGATTGTCTTTTCATTTTCTTACTGATGGTGAAATTCAAGAGGTAAGTAATTATAAGAATGGCAAATTAGATGGTATTAGCGAATTTTATATAAAAAATGGCATTAAAGAAACGGAAAGAGAATATAAAAATGGAAAATTAAATGGCGTTTCAAAAATTTGGAATGCGCGAGGAATTCTTATTAAGGAAGAAATTTATAAAAATGGGAAAAAGAAAAAAGTAATTGAATATTAGTTAACTGTATAAAAGAAATATGCCTATAAAATTTTTATACAGATTTATAACTATATTTTTAATTTGTATAAAACTTCCTCTAATAGGACAGACTGATTATACTCAAAAATCAAGGCAAACATATTCTTCGGGAACAAGGATAATTTTAAATACACTTGATACTTTGTTATATCTTGATATTTTAAAAAATCAGAAATCGGAACTTGAATTTAGAATTGTAGGTGAATCTAATAGAGTTTCAGATAAATTTTTGCAATATGGAAAATTAGTTAAAATTGCTACAGAAAAAGAATTGTTGGATATTTTGGCAAATCAAAATGAATCGGAAGTAATTAGAGGTTATGCTTATATGGCATACGCTTATAAATGCTACCAGCTCAAAAAGAAAGAAGAGAATCTTAATTATAATTTTAAATTAAATATATTAAATGGCTGTATTGCCTATCAAGATATGGCATTTTCCGAATTCAAAAAATATATTCGGAAAAGAAACGCTTATTTCCCAAATCCAACACACATGATTATTGATAATCAGGAAAAAAATGTTATTGAAAATGAAAATAAGATACGTAAGGAACAGGGGGAACCGCAATTAGTTTCTCCTCAGTAACAGTAACTGAACAAGAATGAAACTAAACCTTTTTTTGTATCTGTTTTTTAAATTGCTTTACTTCAATCAGACTTTCAAATATTTTATTAGCTAAATCGGCTAACAGTTCAGGATTTTCGTTTATATCAATGCTTTGGACTTCTTCTTCTGATAACTTAATATATTGTTCCAATACTTCATTTTCCTCTGCATTATCTTTGAAACCGATGAGTTTAAAAATCGTTTGGCTTAAATTTAAACAGTAATTACATGAATCCAATCCCAATTTTTGAAGCCCTGACACTAAACGAGTGTTTTTTAAATCGTCTTCGATAAGACTGATAATAAGTTCTTTTTTTTCGTTCAACATAATTTTATTTTTTTAATTATGTAAATTTACATATAATTATCGTATTACGTAATATTATTTACACAATACGATTTATATACATCGTAATTGGTTGATTTATAAAAAGTTTCTTTAGTTATATATTTGACGATTAATGTTAATAATATAGCGTAAATCGTAATGATGACTAAAAAACCGATTAATAGAATTAAAACTGTTTTGGTGGATCAGGGCAAGACAAATAAATGGTTGGCAGGTAAGTTAAAAAAAAGTCCTACTACCGTTTCTCGTTGGTGTACCAATGAAATGCAACCCTCATTAGAAACTTTGGTAGAAATTGCCGAAGCCCTGAAAGTGAATATTAGTGAATTACTATACGATACAAAGGATAAGTAATTAAAATAATTTAATTTGTGCCTTGTTACCCCAGCGGTTCTTTTCATTTAGAGTAGATGCTACTCCATTTTCACAGTAAATAAGGGTTTCTATTTCATTATACCATTGTCCGTCTCCAGTGTATGAACCGGATTTAGTTCCCTGCGAAGTAAGTATCCATATTTTACCCGGATTGGCTTCTCTCAATGCAACAAAATCAGTTGATTTATGCAATCCCACGCTATCTTTGCTATCAATGACAATCACATCGAAATTACGCATTGGTAATGAAGTAAGCGAACGTACTATTTTAAAATTATCACCACCGGTAACATTTGTTTTTCTTAAGAGTTCAACAAACGCAGGTGTACCGAATTGCTCGCCGGCAATGTATAAAACCGAATGTCCTTTTTTATTTAACTGGTCTGCAAGTTTTAATGCAGCTCCGCTTTTTCCTGAACCCCCTTTGCCATAAAACATAAAGCTCGTTGGCGCACAGGCTTTTCCAATGAGCTTGGCAAAATCACCTGTTAAACCAATTTCATCAAAAACATCTCGCTTTGCTTCATCAATGGTCATTACTTCAGTATCAGCGCCCTTTAATGAAGTTGTATTATTTTTTGATAATGCCCGATGCACGTGCTTTTGAATAAAAGCCCCGGATGCCGCCGCAACCATTTCAGGAATAAAGCCCAAACCATTTAATTCCTGTACATCAACTTTGATTGGTTTGCCGTCAATTATATCCTTTAAATTCGCACGAGCATTATTTATTTGCGTGATGTATTTATCCGTTTTCAAAATATGGTTTTTATCAAAAGCCCTTTCAATATGAGCAATTAGGCGTTTTGCTTTTTCTTTTTTATCGGGAATTTTATTTACCGCAAGTACATTAACGTATCGTTTCAATAATGATATGGAGACCATCGGAGCAACGGAAGAAACAATATCATTATAATGAGCAAGGCTTTTATCATCAATAGTAATATTTAATGAACTTGCATTTGAATTTATAGCAGTTACCAATGAAGTCTGAATTTGCTCTATTTCTTTGGCATACATAGAGTTTTTATTTATTCTTTTTTCTAAAATGGCTTTTTGCAGGCGTTTCAAAAGGTTCATAATCTGTTCCTTTGTTTTCTGTTTTTGATGAAAGCCAACAAAACTTTTCATCAATGTTATTTCATCTTCAATGCGTTCAACTTGTTTCGCACTTGACGTTTTAACCGGCTCCGTTTTTGGTTTGTGCTGACGAGTAGTTTTTTTAGATTCTTTTTTCAGCACTACGTCTTTTTGTTCAGTAATAACAGCAGGTTTCTTCGCAGCAAACTCATTGAGTTTTGTAATGTACAAATCTATCATACGTTTGTATGATTCATTGTTATTGTATTTATCCCATGAATTGCCATGCTGTGTTACCTTTTCTACAAGCTCATGACTTTTCTTGAAAGTGTCGGGCAAATTTTCTATTCCGATTTTTTTTACTTCAGTAAAATAATTGTTTGTTGTTATCATAGTTGTAAGTTTAAAAATTCATTAATTCTAATTCAAGTGTCAGTGCCTGGGCTTCCAGTTCAAGCTCATCCATTTCGTCATTTGCTTCAATAGCAGGTTTGTTTACTTTTAAAATGACATCATCATGTCCCTGTTTATTTTTAAAAGCTTCAATATCCTTGCGAATAGTATTGTACAAATCTTGGTCAATGGTAATACTTGTAGAAAATTTATTTTGCAAAAGTGTTATCAGTTCATTCATGTTTTTTTTATCTACAAATGCACGCATGGTATTGGACACCTTTTCAAAATTGTTCTTTCTAACCAGTTGTAAAACATCGGTATCTAAAAACAAAAATCCGCCTTGTTTCTTTGTCCCATCTACCATTATTACATAATCCCCGGCATGATTGGAGGTAATGGATATTTTATTTGTTGTAGAAATGATTGTTCCCGGAATAACTCCTTTTACAAGTTTTGCAGCTGCAATAATTGGAACTTTGATTTGATTAGCGTTGGGACTAAGTGTTGGGTTATAATTTTCAGGGTACAAAATCCCTTTCTGTACTTTTCCGTCAATGGTTGTATAACTGATTAGTTTGCCTTTTGCATCGGAAAATGCTTGTAATATGTTACCTGTAACAATGTAACGTATTCTGCGGTTGGTATTGGAAGCCTTGCATACTTCGTCCCATTCGTTCACAAAGTTTTTACTTTCTTTTGTGGTGAGCTGTGTACTTGCTCCGATTATCTCATTTAATTTTTGTCCGGTGTCACCGCTTGCCGCAAGTTCAATGTATTTATTGCTATCTGCCAAGGCGAACTTCAAATACACAGCACTTGGAGCATAAGGGTTTTTGCGGTTAGTATCAATGTCAGTACCTAAGTAGATGGCTTTGGTAAAAATGCTTTCACCTTCACCGAATGTAATTGAAGGATAATTTACACCACGCCCTACATAAAAGAAACTAAAGAAATGGCGCATATACTGTGCGTTGTTTTGTGATTTTGTTTCAAGCACCTGTATTTGATTTTGTCTTGCTTTTTCCAGTTCTTCCGTGCGTTTCTTTATTTCATATTGCCTCGCGGAAGGGTCTGCTATTGCAATTATCTTTTTCTCTTTGGGTATTTCTTCAATTAATTTATCATACTTATTTTTGTTTTCAGCCAAGTCCTCGTTGAGCTTATTGGCAACGAATGTTTCAAAATTTTGTATTAATTCGGATTGCAGTACCGCCGGTTCCGAATTGTTTAATGCTTCACTTATTTTTGTTTTCAGTTCAGCTTTCGTAAACGGTTTTTTAAGCACGTTCACCATTACCTTTTCAAGTATGCTGTCCTCACCAAATGCACTGCGACCACCTTTACCACTTCTCAAAATAGCTGTTGATACTATTTCCGCCTTTAAATCCATTGCCTCTACCTCCAAATCGTACTCGCCTGTTTGCTTTAAATATTCTACCCGTTTATTGTAACGCTGTGTAATCTCATTGTAAAATTGTTCCTGCATATCGCATGAAAGCACGGCGATACGTCCTGAAACTTTATGTGCTGCATCCGGAATAAGTTCATTTGAATTTTTACTGTCAGCATCCGATTCTCCTAATCCCAAAGGGTCATCAATCAATTTATTCAACTCTGCATTTTCAATCAGATATTCTTTCACCACCTTGTCGCCGATTTTATTGAGGAAATCGGGTACTGATAAAATTTTATCTGAGTTCTTTTGGTTCGCTGTCGTATTGGCATCTAATGATTTCAGTTTCTTTTGCAGCATCATCATTAACCTTTTTTCAGCCGGAATGGCGGATGAAACATAATCGTATTGAGGTAATAAAATTTGTCCTGTACGGTTAATGCGCCCACGCTTTTGAACTTCCGTATTAATATCCAGTTCCGCCTGTAATACAATCATTACACGCTGCTTTACCTGCTCTTTGGGTGCTTTGTTGGTAATGATGGCGTGTGCTGATGCTCCGGTGCTGCCGGACTGATTAATCATCAATACATCAATTTCATTGTTGTTAAACTGACGGAAAGCATCATTGGTAGCTATTTTTGTTCGGGCTGTGATAACCCCTTGAAACCTACGTTTGGTTTCTGTATTCACCAATCCTAAAAACTTTTTGTATTTATTACTTCGCATAGGACAATTACAATTTCCAAGCCCATTGAAACCGCTTTTTTTATTTATCAGCTCAGCAATAGTTGTTGGAGTGAAATAAAAATCAAGTTCAACACCAATGAATTTATTGGCGCGAATACTATGCAGTTCCGAAAGACTTGTATAACCATATTCGGCATTTTGCAAATCACCATTTAAAATAACATATCCCCAAAGCGTGTCCTGTCCGTCCCATTCCAAAATATACCAATCAGATCCACCGATAAAAAAATGTGCTTTTGCTTTTGCAAACTGATTGAATGACATCGGCTCTTCATTTTCAGATATGGATTTTTTATACCCGTTATATTCTTTTTCAGTAGTATAAAGTTTTGGTATTGAATTAATTTCATTGTTTAACCGATTGATGACTTCAGATAATTCTTCATTACCAATGATGGCACTTTGCTGAAGCTGTGGCATTAACTTTTTAAGTTTTGTACTCAAATCGCTTAATGTTATTCCTTTGCGGGAGCTTGATTTTTTTTCAGGTTTTGCTTCGGCTTCGGTAACAAGGTTCAGCTGTAATTCATACTTACGACCCGTAACTTCGGCAACGGTATAACCCGCCTTTTGGATTTTTTGAATAATCAAATCAATAGGGGAGATGCTGATACCCGTTGCAATCTTGTTTATTTTATTCTGAATTTCTAAATACTTCAATCGCGCATCTTCGGATAATTCCGAAAGCTGAAACATTTTGTATTCGGGTTTTCCGTTTGCATCACGTTCAGTATATCGCAAAACTCCGTCTAATCCTTTTTGTAACACTACTGCAAAGTCCGCATTGATGGTTTCGCCGGGACTAACTCCCAGGTCTTCTAAAAAGCTACCCATTGTATTGGCAAAAGCGATAACGGGCTTTTTGCCTTCCTGTAAGCGTTTGATAGCTAAATTGGCAACTTCTTCCGCTTTAATTGAAAAAAGCATTTGATTGATGACATTAAAGACTTTGCTAAAGTAGGGTTGGTTATCAACTCCGGCACCTTGCGTTCCTTTGCGCTTTTCAATTTCTTTATATTCTGCTTTGGCAATTTTGTCTAATGCCTCCACTTCTTTATCCACCACGTTGAGCTGAAAGCCTATGATGTCGCGTATGATTTCTGTAACACGGTCAGAAATTTCGCGGTGCTGTTTTTCTAATTGGTCAAGTGTTAAATAGTTGACTTCGATGCCTTCAAAAGTGCGTTCCCTGCGCATCATTTGTCCTTCCTTTACCAACAGGCTTGATAATATTTCCTGTAATGCCACACCGCCTGAAGTAATTGCCGCAACCAATTCATCCGAAGTCATGTTAGCCTCTGAAATAGCTGTTTTAAGAGCATAGATAGGCATATTGTCGGGGCGTTTGGCAAACGTCGCAGAAAGGAATGTAACGCCTATTGTCTTTCTTACAATATCCTGCAAAACCTTACCTGTATTGGATGCGCCGGAGGCATTATGAGCTTCATCCACAACCATAATATTGCCCTCTGCAACAGAATCAACAAATGCAGCCTTTTTGGAAAGGGCAACAATTTCACCTTTATCGTTGGTTTCATTAGTAGAAATTTGCGAATAGGTGAGCATCACAAAATTTCTGTCGGCAGGAACTTTTAAAGACTTAAAAACGGAATCCTGAAAACTTGGCTCATCAGCCATATAAACAATAGTACCGTCCTCATCTTTAATGTGTGTTTTTGCTTCCCTTCCATTTACGATAAAAGGTACTAAATGTGCAGAGCCTATGGCTGCTAAATCTCTGTACAGGTCGCTGAAAAGGTTGGGTTTTTCAGTAATGAAAATAGGCTTTAATCCTCTGTGAACACCGTAACGTATCATTGCTGCTGCCTGCCTGCCTTTTCCGATACCTGTCTGGTCGCCAATAATTAAAGCCTGCCCTTTTGCTTCTATGTTATAAATCGCCAAAGCAACACCATCTATTTGTTCGGCTGCCAGTGCCTTGCACAATTCTATGTTTGATTTATAACCTAATCGGTCGGTAACAAAATCATTGATATTACCACCAACAGCTCTTTTTACACGTTGCAGAGTTTCCTGCATTTCGTAAGCCATGTTATCAGGAATGTCAACGTTAAGTGAGTTGCAGGCTTCCGATGCAGGTTGGTAAGGCATACCTAAATCATCACGAAGCATTTTAAGCTCTTTGGCGAGTTTTATATCTTTTGTTTTCATCCTCTTAAATTTTCATTAATTCTAATTCCAATGTCAGCGCTTCGCTTTCCAGTTCTTCCGTTTCGTTCTCTGTACTGATAAACTTTGTAACTCTGTCAAATAAATCTTCAAATGAGTAAACAACTTTATCGTGTTTGGAATCAAACAAAGGAGGGAAGCCTTCCTGCACGGATTTACGTCCGCCAATCAATATTAAACGAACATTAAAAGCTGTTCCCTGACGTGAATACAGCTTATGTCCGTCAATATTTATCACATCAAATACATGGTAATGCTTATACAGGTATGCAAAGAAAATTCTGTTTTTGCCTGCCTGTATTCGTCCTTCTTTGTCCCAAGAGGTATGTCCTCCAATGATGAGTGCAGCGCGTCCATTATCTTTCATGGTGTCCAAAGCTCTGATACACATGAGGTGATCCAACACACTAATCGGAAAATCATCAAAGTCAATGACTTTGTCAAGTGCGCCAAATGGAGGGTTCGTTACTACTCCGTCAAATTTCTTTGTATAGGGAAATGGTTGTGTTGCATCCTGTTTGGTAACTTCAACAAAATGTTGTGTTTTTAAATTATTGTTTCGCACTTCGTCAATTTCATTTACATAAAATTGGTTGGGAGTTCCTGCAATGGTCAACAGTCCGTTGCCTGCGGATGGTTCAAAATAAATTTTTCCGTTATTAGAAATTACAAAAGCACTTGCTAAATAACCAATAGGAGCGGGGGTAGAGTATTGCTGCAATAACATACTTTGACTTGTACGATGCGATAAATTAACCTGACTGTTATAGATGGCTACAATAGCATCAAAGCGTTCGTTCATTGTCCCTTGCCTGTGGGCAAGTTCACGCGAAGTGATTACAATGGCAAGTTCTGTTAGTTCCTTTACAAGCGTTTTGTCGCTGATACCAAATGATAACGCCAATTTTTCAACTGAAAGTTTGTTATGTTTAACGTGATTAGCTAAATCTTGCTGTATTTGAGAAACGAATTGTTGCTGTTTGTCATTTACATTGCCTAACTGACCTTTTAAAGCTGCTTTTAATTTTTTTTCTGACTCTTTGATATAAGCTGCTTTTCCATCAATTCCAATAAAGTTTCGAGATAAAAGTAATGTTTCAACTCCTGTGGTGGATGTTCCGCAAAACGGGTCCAAAACAATACCGCCTTTTTTACACCCTGCAATGATTGGCTTTGATACTAATTGACGGTTGAATTTTGCATAATGTTTTGATTTGCTTCCGGGATTTGTGGATATGTCCCAAAAATCCGTTACATCACCCGGATTTTTTCCTTTTGGATGCAGGGCTTTTTGCATATTGAAATTTTCGCTTGATGTGTATTTTTCTTTGTGTCCGTTCCAACTGTTTTTTGAACGTTGGATGCTTGTTTCTTTATGCTTGTCCCTGATGGCATCCATATTAAAATAATATTCCTTTTGCTTGGTCATAAAAAACATATACTCATGTTTTTTTGAAAATCGGTCTTTCACGGATTCAGGCATGGCATTGGGTTTTGCCCAAATAATATCATTTCGGATGATCCAGCCTCGTTCATTACAACCGATAGCAAAACGGTGGGGGAGGAGCAATAATGATTTTGATTTACCTTTTGGCTTGGACTGCTTAAAATCCATTGACTTGGAAGCGTTCTTTGAAAGTATGTACTGCCTGTTTTTCTTAGTACCCATGCTGCCTGATACAGTTCCATAGGTATCAGCAATATTAATCCATACAGTACCGGTTGGTTTTAACACGCGCTTTATTTCATCCATTAACAGCCAAAGGTTATTCAGATATTCTTCGGGTGTTTTTTCCTGTCCCCATTGTTCTTTAAATCCATAGTCCCTCAATTGCCAATAGGGAGGTGAAGTGATAACGCAATCTACACTTGACGTTTTTAACTTTTTAATTTCATCAAGTGCGGTACCAAGTATCAATGTATAGGTAACATCATTGCTCATCGGATATTAATTTTCACATTAAAAACATGCAGCGCTTCGGCTGCAATAAATCCTACTGCAAAGCCAGTTACCGCATCTCGTAACCGATTACTTTTATTTTCTTCAACAGTAAATGTTTTGTAAACCAATGTTTCAGTATGAGGGTTGAGATTGAGTATGGACACTTGTGGTGTTTTGCGTTTGAACAGCCCATTGCGTTTCCATTCCTGCTTTAAATAAAACTCGTTAAATACCTTATAATCAATATGTATTGAATCTTTGTTTGCACTTATTTTAAAACGTTCCCATTGGTTTGAAATACTATCACGATATTCCGGGTATATGTATTTTATTCCATCCTTTGTAACCGTGTCATGGGTAATTACTGTTTGTTCTTTAAAAGAAATATCATTGCCCGTTGTGTTTCTTAAATAGGTCGCAGAGATGGTGAGTTTATCAACCATTTTTTGAAGTTTTCCAATTGTGGAGCTATCGGCTACGTGCATGGCTTCAAAATCTTTTATGCTGCCTAACAATAAATCTGTTGTCGTTTGTTGCTGACCTTGTTTGTTAATAGTTTTTGTCAGCGTATCATTCACAGCATCCAATAAACCCTGCACATGCTTCATCTTTCCGCAGCTGTTAGCCATTGCGACAAGGCAGAAAATAATTATACAGATATAAATTATCCTTTCCAGGTCTTTCATTTTAGTTGTCTTGGTGAATTTTGTTTTCTCGTTGTTCTGAAGGAGAAGGAATAATCGTTTTGCCTTTTCCATATTCGTTGATGCCGAATAAGACTGCAATAAATCCATAGTCAACTGTTAACACAGGAATTAATTGGGAGAAATCTCCTGTTGCTATCCATTTTATGTGAGCGGTAAACACACACAACACGAGGACAAAAGCTGTTAGTTTTTTTGAACTCTTGCCGGTTCCTTCATTATTATTAAATGAGCTGCCAATACTTACTATTATTTCTTTCATGTTGGATTGCTTAACTTGTTGCGCTTACTATTTGTTGAGTACCTGTATTATCTATGTATATTAGCTTTGCTGTGCCATTTGGAGTTAGTATTAGTCGTTTGGAATAATTATTATAGACCAATGTAGCAGAGCCAAAATTTAAGTTGGAAATATTACAAGCTGTTTCGTTGTGGGCGAAATTGTTTTTTATCTTATTGTTTTGAAAAACCGTCCCGAACTTATTATTGGTACAATTTGCACCGATAACATTACCCGTATAAGTTGCTGATGTAGTATTGTTGTTGCAATTATTGCCAACAGTATTACCCCAAAAAGAATCGCCGGTAATATTATTGGCAAAAGTGTTAAACAGTATATTATTGTAACAGCCCACACCGATATTGTTTCCTGAAAAGTTTGTTCCGATGGTATTATTGGTCCAGTAAAATAAAATATTGTTGTATGAGAAATTATTGGCAACAACAGTGTTATAGGAACTTTCAGCTTCTATATTGTTTGCATAAACAGAAAAGTAATTTGTAGCCTGCAAAAAGAATACATTGCCTGATAGTATTGTTTGCGAAAGCTCTTTATAGGTTTTGTTATCTTTAAACGATTCAAAATGATTGCTTCTTACACCTAAATTATAAGTGGCACTTCCGTTTCCTTCCGTAAATGTGTAAAAGTCTGCATAGCTCGTTCCGGAAGTGATGCCGTTGGTGGATGTAGGGTTGTTGTTATAATATTGTGTAATGGATAGGTCTAATAACTGTGTCCAGTAATTTGAAGTTGAAGACGGCGTTTGTCCTACATTGGATCCGACCAAAGATTTATAGATAAAGCCGCTATAATTAACAAAAGCACCTGCGGCATAAGTAGTGCCAGCCGCATAAGCCGCAACATTTGTGTTCCATCTTCTGAATTTACAATTTCTGAAATCATACCCCATGTAGTTATCTAAAATTGTATCGTGCCTGAAGTAAATAACACCTTTAAATCCTGTCAGTATTGTTCCTGCATTAGCAAATGATATATCTTCCAACCAATTGGTTGGCAATAAATCATAATACAACACATCTTGCGGATACAATGTAGAAGTGGCGTTTTTATCAAGTTTACTACTACTCAGTGCTGTAACAATAATAGGCTCCGTAACCCCTGTTATAATAGAAGTCAGATACTGCGTTCCGTTGGAATCAACAATATAATGTGTTGTAGCAAAATCAGTTATTAAATATTGCTGCCCTGCAATAAAGCTGTTGGACGCTTGTAGTGATAACATTTCAGCGTAAGTATGAGAGATGATGCCAATAGGATTTACAAGTTTTGTCATATTGCTATGTATTTTCTGTTATCTGAGCATTGCCGGCGGCAGCACTCCAAATGCCGTCCAACCTGCCTGTATAATCATCAATTATTACAAAACCATTGGGTGCAATTGAAAACGTATAATCAGTTGGTGATGCAACCGCTCCATATTTTAAATACAGTATTGAAGTGCTTTCGTTTACGATGACTGCACTTATTCTATTGGCATTTGCAGCTAATAATGTGGTGCTTATAGTAACACCTGCAATCCTTGATGTTGTTCCTGTTGCAGCTTTTTTAACAGACAATAAAATGTTTGCTAATGCCGTATTACCTGTATCCTGCTTGTCTGCACTTGCAAGTGTACTGCTTGACACTGGAATAGGATTACCAATATCATTGGTGATTTCAAAGGATGTTGTTGAAACAACGGTTTTTATTGAAGTTTTTAATTGATAGCCCCCTGCGCCGTCCGATTCCAGAAATGTCAAAAAAAACGCTTCTAATTCTTTATTATTTAAAGCACCCATTTCTTTGTAATTTTATTTTAAAAGTTCTTTTACCTTTTTTGCTATCGGCTCGCGATAGATATACCCAAGTAGCGATAGTCCGAAAAAAACGACTGAAACTGCCGTTGCTGCTTTATGCTGCGTTACCTCCGTTACTACTTTTTTTTTAAAGCCTCCATAATAGCAGGGGCATTATTTTTAATTGAATCAATGACCTGATTCAAGGTGTCTGCATAGTTGGGAGCCGTTGCATATCCTGCTTTTGCCACCGCCGTTGCAAAACTTTTGGCATCTGTGGATTTAAAAGCATCGGTGTAGCGATGATTTTGTTTTAAAAAATTTCCATGATCGGTAAACCCTTGTTGGGCAGTATCGTATGCCCTGAAGTAATCTTTTATGGCATACTTATATTTCCCACCTCCAAGCGGGGTAACACTGATAATTTCGGGAAAACCCTTATAATCAGGGGTACTTAATACTTCGTGAGTTGTCAGCAATTGTTTTTTCCCTTGCCAGCTTTTATCCGCTTTAATCCCGAAAAAATTATTTTCCGGTGCATTGGCTCCATAACCGCTTTCTAATCCAGCCTGTGCCAAAGTGAACAATGCAGGTACACCTGTTTCTTTTTCACTTGCAAGTGCATCTTTATAATAGTTGGTGATAAAATCTGTTTGTTTATTCATAACTGTATCTGTAAAATTTATGATGACGCATTGTCAATATCTGATTGTATTAAAACTATTCCGTTTCCTGCTTTTATGGAATTCAATAAAAATGAATAGGCTTTTGGTTTATCCTTTATTGCCACCCGCATCGCTGCATCCAATTGGGATGCAGCCACCCAAAAATTTTGAAAGGACGTTTTTTTAGCATCGTTTATTGTCAAAAAACCAACTTCATAAAACAACACAGCTGATGTCTTATCCGAATTTTGTCCGGCAAAACTCTTACCTGTTAAGTACCCTAAGATGGTTCCCGATTTAGCCAAGGCGATAACATTGCTTGAAGAAATAGGGTTGAGATATTTTATAAGTACCTCTGTACCTGATAATTTGGGAGATTTACGAACGTTTACATCTTTAACAGCCTTTACAACAATGTATTCTTTAGTGGTGTCGTATTGCAATTTTGCAGTAGGAGGGGGCTTTACCACACTTGGCGTTGTGTATTGAAAAATATCATAAAACGTTTTTAATTCTCCGGCATTTAAAAAACTTTGTAAAAAATCCTCAATGTTTTGTTGGTGTGCCTCCTGAAATGATTGAGCTACGGCTTTCCAACTCAATTTATTGGAAGCTATAAATCTTGCTGCATCATAAAGTGAATTGGTATCGTCATGGAAAAATCCTTTTGCTGCAAATATTTTTGAAGCTGCCTGTGCTTCAGGGGTGTCTAAATTTTCAGATACCTTGTTGGCAAGATGTGCATCCCACATTTTTTTTCCGTACCAAAAAGCACCCACTAAAAATAAACCACCGAACGCATAGGTAATAGCTTGATTCGCCGGGCTTTTTGAACCTCCCGACTGAATAAGTATTGGTTGCTGCGACTGTACTGATTGTTCCATGTATTATAACAGGTGTTCAAATGGTTTTGCTTTCTGAACAAAATTTGGTTTCTTCTCAGCTATTTGAGCCAAGTGAAGTAAATCTTCGTGTGGCAATGCTTTTATTATTTTAATCGCTGCCATTATTTTTTCCTGCCCTTTCTGTTGCGTTTCGGCGTTTATCTTAATTTGTGCTGATACTTCCATGTGTTATTCAGATTGTTTGTTTGTACTTTCTTCTTTTTCTAAAACATTGCCGATGAAATCTACCAGTAGCTTTGCATGTTCAGCATTAAATTGACTGGTGCCGGTAACAAAGCAAAAAGCAATGATGCCATATATGATTGAAAACTCACGTTCCGTTAATCCTTTTTGTATGTCGTTTAATTGCTTTAATAGTGTCGCATGTTGTTCGCTTTTACCTTCGTATTCATTTTTAGATGGTTCATCAAATGTTACTGTGGCATCTGTTTTTTCTTGTGGTTTTGTTTCTCCGGCTTCTAATGTTTTCCGCCCTTCTACCAATAGATTTTTTAATTGTTCTACCGGTATTCGTGCCAATCCTGCAACTACTTCAGGATGTGCAGCAGCAAGGTCAACAATTATCCCTTTTGCAATGGAGCCTGCTAATTTTGCAAACGGAGGTTCGTATTTTTCTTTCAGCTGGTCGGCGGTACTTCCAAGTTCATTATCAGATTCCAACAATAACTCTTTGGTTTCTTCCAGCTCTTGTTCTAAGTCATTAATGCTTGCCTGAAACTCTTTCAGTTGTTCTTTATGGTTTCTTTTTAGTTCGGTTATTTCGTTTTGATGTTGAGTTTTTAACTTGTCAATTTCATTTTGGTGTTTCAACTCTTTTAACTGATTGTCAAACTCCATTTTAAGGATAGCAGGGGTATAAGCTCCATCTTTTGAATCGAAACTCTTTATTTTATTTTCGAGTTCCTGAAACTTGCTATCATACTGATTAGTTAATTCTAACCCCGCCAACTCGTTATTGGATTTGGCAGCTTCATCCTTTGCTTTCTGACTTAAATAACAGATAACATGCTCACCATGTTGGCTGTGCCGTATTTGCTTGCCCGTATAAATGGTTATTTTAAAACCATTCGCCGCTCTTGTTGAAGCAAGGGTAGTTATATCTGCTTCAAATTCTTTTGCACCTCCATGTCTTGGACGAGTGGGTAACTCCTCCCACTTTCCTGATTCACTTAATATATGTGTAATGCGGTAATCGTCGCAATACTTTGTTCTTTGCTCCGGAATTTTTTTTACATGAATAGAACCTTCGTTTTTTTTGTTCTCTTTTTTTATTTCTATAATTTTTTGTTTATAGGCTTCGTTCAGTTCATTGGCTTCTTTTTCGCTATCAGCCAAACGAAATTTAATGTCCTCAAGCAAGGGACATTTTTTATAAATTTCTTCCGGGGTAACAAGATTTATTGTTTTCATAGTTCGTTATTCCTTTTTAATAGTTGGGGTCATGTCGCAAGGCTGTATTAAACAGCTCTTCGCCATAATTTTCGATGTATTCGGTAAGCTCTTTGTTTGGTTTGCATACATTCGGAATCACCTTGATAAACTCAAGGTTAATCCCACTTGCACTGCTCATATTAATTTGTCCTGTGAAGTGCGGAGTTCCATATACATTGAAATTAGAGTAATTGGCACTTTCAAGCGCAGTCCATTTTCTGTTGTCTGCTTTAATAACAAGGTCGGCAGGAATTATCTTGGAACATAAAAACAAATACTCATTGTTCGCCTGTAAGTTATAACTGTTAGCAGTTTGATTAATCCAAACAGGTTCAATGACATAATCGGGAAACCCGAATTGTCGCATCTTTGCATCTATGTAATCAAAAATGTTTTCCATCAATCAACCGTTACCTTTCCTTTTATATAAATTTTTAAATTGTAAGTGGTTGCGCCTAAGTCAATCAGACCTTCGTAATAACCGGTGATGTATTTACCTCCTTCCAATAGTTGCAGTATCGGTTCAAAAGCATATTTCCTTTTCTTCAATGAATTTTTATCCGAAAAAACCGGTGATGGAGGCACAATGGTTGTTTTCCCTGAATTAACGTTTAATGAAATGTTACCTAAAAATATCCCGTTTGAATTCAAACTGTCAATTCTTGATGTAATAAGATACCCTGTTGCTATTTTAAAATTTTCGGGAATCTTTATTTGAAAAGACCGTGTTTCCAACCCGATATTGGTTAACTCAAAAATGATGTGGTCGGTCTTCATCCTTATTTCTCCTGTTCATTAACCAATCGGAAATAAATGTTTACAGTGTATGGGAAAACAGTACCTGCAACATTGTTGTCGGTATAGGTAATTTCAACCGGAACATTGGCAGCCATTTCATCCAGTTCATCATACCATCGTCCGTTAACAGGGCAGTCCTGACCACCTGCTATTAATTTACATTCATGTCCCTGCTGAAAAATTGTACGCGAATTGATTTCAAATTTTTGAAATGTAGCACCATCAAACGCTTTTGAATCGGTGCAGGATGCTTGTATTGCTTTTACTTTTTTATAGTTGGTATCCAATGAAACATTAGATGTACTTACTGATTGATTAGCTGCCGTAACAGTAAGGGAAACTATCTGTTCTTTTATAGGTCGTAAACTTGAAGAAGCCATGAACTTTAACTATAAGGTTACATTATTTTAAAATAAACCTAAGAAGGGCAGCCCAATGTTCAAAGGCTGCCTTTCTTGGCTTGAAGCACCGTAGAGAGGAATAACGTATAACTAACTCCGGGCTTTTTTTTAAGCAGGCAGTACCTGTACACCAATCAACTCAATTTTAACATTGGTGTTGGCTACCGTTGCTTTTGAAGGACGGAAATTGAACTCGATGCTTGTCTGAGGTTCCATCCATTTTGGATTTGAAAGTTTTACCATACCCTGTAAATCTTTCGATTCATTAGTGGTATCGAAAATATTCGATGACGTGTCTTTCGGCATTAAATATTTGCTGTTTGCTTTAAATTCAAAATCTCCATTGGCTATTTCCTTTGGAATAACACCATAAGCAGCGTTTAACGGATCAGGGTCAACACCGCTGGTGAAACGGATATGAGTTACCAAAAACCATTGGTCTTTTTCAAGCTGACCTTTATTAAGGTTACCAACGCCCGGAGCTTTTACATCAGCATCGGTAAATACACGTTGCTGTCCTGCCACGCCACCAAACGGTTTTGTTGTGTATATAATGGCATCCGATAATTGCAGGTCTTTTTTTGCAAGTCCTTCACGGATGTGTTCAGGCAACCCTCCTAAGCGTTTTAAGGCTTCATCGCGGGGAGTTAATGCACCTCCCGGGGCAATGGATTTCTGAAATAATTTTTTTGTTGCCGCAGCCTTTTTCTTAGGGTCTCTTATCTGCGTGATTTTCCCAAGTAATCCTTCTTGTGCTTCTGCGTTTACATATCCAAATGCAAATAAAGCATCTTCATCGTGAACTAGGTGTTCCATTTTTTTCTTTTTTAAGGGTTTGTTTTTGATTTTTCTGATTTAAAATTTATTGTTATTTATACTACAGCACTTCTTCCAAGCCTGCATAATCTATTTCAGATGGACCATAAGGCGCACCTTCTAATTCAAGGTCTTTTTTACCTTCAGGCAATGGAGGGTTGAATTTGCTTTGCTCAAGCAACGTTGCCATTTCAGCCGCTTGTTTTTTGTAGTAGTCAGCTTCAGCCTTGTGAGAAGTGGTGCTTGCACCGGCAAGTCCTTGAACAAGGCTCACATCCATTACCGACTTAGCACCCACAATAACAGCTCCTCCTGTTAATCCCCATCCTGTACCATTTATAAATTCGACTATTGCTCCTTTCTTTCCATGTGTCATGAAAATTGTTGCTCCTCCGGTACCAAGCAGAATAAGCGGTTTAATCAATTTTTTCACCTGAAAGCCTGTTACTGTTGCATCGGGTTTAATAGCATCAATTTTATCCAATAGGTTGGAGCCAACCCCAGAAAGGATTAAACCTGCCACTGCACCAACCGGTTTAGCGGCTTCCTGTGCTATTCCTCTTTTTACTGCTTTTAATTTTTCCGCACCGGCAAGCCCTTTATTATTTGTTTTTGGTGGAGCTTTTTTGGCTGTATGCGGTTTGTGTTTTTTGTTCGCCATGATTTTTAATTATTGATTATTTTTGATTTTTTTATTTAATAATTTACTTTAATTTGATGCTTTTAACTGTCTGTTTTTTAACACTTTTGATATGCTTTTTAGGTGCAGTGTTTTTGGGTGAACGAGCATGTTTTTTTACACCTGATAAACCATTTATTGCCACTCTTGTTTTTTTACCAATACCTATTGCCTGCCTTACTTTTGGAAATGCCAATGAAACTAAAGCGGCTGAACTAAGCGTTATAGCAGCAGTTTTTCCGGGATTTGCTTTTGCCCAATTAACAAGTCCGTTTCCACTGCCTGAATCAGCAGGAACGGTGTTGGCAGAATTATTTGTTGAAGTCGTATCAGCTGCCGTAGTTTGATTAGGTGATGTAGTTGCTGCATTAGCTGGTTCTTCCTGTGCAGCAGTCGCTTCATCCGCTTTAGGGTCAATGTCCTTAAAATTTTCTCCCTGATCTTTCTTTTTGCTGAACCAATCTTTTATTTTTGCAATGAAACCTTGTACTCCGCTCGCTTGGTTACCAACCTTATTAACTGTTTCAGCCGTTTTTGAAATATTTTTAGTGGCATCGGATACTTTAGCTAAAACGCCGGCGGCGGCAGTAACGGAACCAACAATAGCTGCATCATCTACACCAACTATACCGATAGAACCACTTAATCCTTTGAATTTCCTGTTGGCTCGTCCGTTTAGAATAGCCTTTTTTATATTGGCAGGTTTGCCGCCGATTTTGGTTATAATTTTCTCCAGTTCGGCAATGTTTTCCTTTGCTTTCAACCATGCTTCCGCACTCACATGAGCTTTAGCAGCTTGCTCCTGAGTAAAATAGCCGGGATAGAACCGTTCGGCAAAATCAAAAATATTCACACGCATTGCCACATAAACACCTGCACGGGCGAGGATAAGCAGCGGATTGGTTTTGATAAGTATGTTTTTGATAATCCCACCTACCTTAATTGCGGCAGTTTTAATTTTTTCGGCAGCACCTTCAGCTCCTTCTTTTACTTTTGCTACTATCGCTCTGTTAAACTTATCTACTGCCTTTACCGCTTTTTTGATATTAGACCAAAAAGATTTTTTCTTACCGCCTCCCGACAAAATACCAAGTCCTGTAAGTAATGGTTCTATATTGCCGATTCCTGAAAGCGCATCATTTTCATTGGCAATTGCACTCAAATCATACGATTCAACAATACCATCCAAATCATCATTTATTCCGCTGATACCATATTTATTTTGGATCTCATTTTCAATCCGTTCGTTTTCATCATTCCAACTATCTTCAGCTTTTTCAAGGGCATCTAAAGCCGCATCTCTTTCCTGCGGAGATTTATCCCATTCAGCAATGGCATAGTCCAACATTTTTATATGTGCATCCGCGCCGCCGGCTCTCGAAACTGACTGTGGGTTTTTAAGGATAGCTTCACGTGTAGAAACAATGTGTTGGTATATGGAATCTAAGAGCGTCTGACTGTTTTCATCGGTATCAGCTCCTAATCCGTTGATATATTCGTCCATATTGTTAAATGCCGTCCCTTCCATAACATCCTGCATATCTTTAGCAGCATGTATAGCAGCATAACTTGTATCTTCTATATTGCCAAGCATGGCAATTGGAATTCCGTTTAATGAGGTTATTTTCATTGAATGGTCTATTTTATCTGAGTAAGGTTTTTCATCGTTAAATAAATTCAAAACACAATCAATCACATAATACCTGCTTTTGTCTTCGGGCAAAGGCACTACCACATATACATGCTGCCAGTTGGCATCGTATTTTGTTATTCTGAATTTGTGGTCAATACCAAGGTTGGTTAAAATGGAGCTTGCAAAAATTGCCATACAGTCGCAGTCGCCTCCTGTAGTTCTGTCGTACCATAAGCGCGATGGGCGGCGCAATTGTTCAATGCCTTCATCATCTAACTTATACTGTATATGATTGAAAATGAAATTCCAAATATTTTGACAGGTATCTGCAAGTGTTTCCCCCTTTAACAAAGGAGCTATTTTAGCGGTATCGGCAAGTGTTTTATGAACAATGTCCTCCATATAATCAACCGTATCCTTTACCGTTCCGTCATTGTTTAAGATGGTGTCATTATTTTTAGGAACAGGGAAATACTTGTCATATTCGCGCCCGCTTTTTATTGGTCGTTTGTGGTCGGCAACAAGCCCTAACAGCGATATGGTATGCAGGTTCTTTTTCATCTTGAAGCAGAGTTTTGTCCATCTTCACGCTCGTCCTTATTTTTTTTATTCGATACAATTTTGTGTATGATAATATCTCCGATTATCTTAACCAATAGGGCAATAATGCCGGAAATAACTGCATGAATGATGAACAGGGAAAAGTCCGTCAGGTGGTTTGTTGAAACAACAGGATGCGCATGTTTTACTCCAATGAATCCTAATGCGCATCCTAAAAGGAAAGCGAAAGCATTTGTAATTTCATTTAAAATCATATTCCAGTTGCCTTGTTGAAACATTTTGCGTTTTTGTTTGTGCAAATGTTATTCAGGAAAAAAATATGATCGATGGATAATGAAGAGTATAAAGGAGTATTAATAGATATTCCACAATATAGATGGGTATAAAACTTTAGTAAAGGAAAGTGAGCAGTATGGAGGGATATTTAATAAAAACTCAATGAAATAGGGTAGGGGAAAGCACTAAGAAAAGAAGATGTATTTATTAAAGACTTTCCCCTCTTAATTGTAAAACTAATCATGCAAATTTATTGACATAGAAGACGATGTTTGGTTGGCATTAACAGCTCGTTCAAATGAACCATTTATAGATTTTATTTCCGATCCTTTTCCACATGGCATTCTCTGATTATTCAAGTAAGTTACACTATAAGTCAAACTAAAATAATTATTCTGATTTGGTTCAGCCGTTCTAACAACTATTGTTGCATAATCTCCGGGGTTTATAAGGCTAACATTACTTGATGATTGGTCAATAATACAAGCGGTTACTTCTTTAAAGCCAAAATAAGCAAAGCATTGGCTGCTATTGGTTATGGTGATAATACATTTACCATAGGGTTGACTATTACTATTATTTGAAGTAGTTGTGGGAACATTAGGCTGAGTGTAATTATTGTAGTTGTATTGATAGTTTTGGTTATTAGTTTTTGATATAAAATTAGACGCACCAGCTAAACCTTGCATAAGCCCATTGAAAATAGCAGTACCCGCACCGTTTCCTGAACTATTCTCATGTTTGTTGCTTATTGCGGATGTATTATCTTCATCTTTATAATCTTTATCCAAGTTAATATCTTGTACTCCATTAATCCATGTAGTTTCTTTTGCTAATCTGCCGTCTTTATAGTAAGTTTTCCAAACTCCCTCAATATTACCATTGGTGCAAGGTATCTCTTCATGTAAATTTCCATCATCATAATACGTTTTTGCTACCCCATTGTAACAGTTTCCATTTTCATAACCGTCTGCTTCAGGGCATTCGTATTTCAACGACCCATTATAATAATAAGCTTTAAACATTCCATTTTGCTTGTCATTTTTAAAATTGGCTTCCCTATGCAATTGCCCGTTTTCATAATAACTTTTCTCAATTCCATTTTTTTTATCATTGATGTAAGGTACTTGATATTTTAACTGCCCGTTTTCATAGAATTCCATAGCTATTCCATTTCTTAAGCCATCAGTAAAGGAAACTGCGCCACTAATTTTTCCATCTAAATGAAATACCCGAACCATTCCGTTTGGTTTACCATTTTTGTAAATTGTTAAGCAATAATTAGAAGCACTATCAATAGAAGAAGTTAAAAAGTAGATGATAAGTTGAAACGAGTACAATGTAACATAACATA
>CAVSHK010000005.1:0-3959 GCA_963727705.1 uncultured Bacteroidota bacterium | reverse complement strand
TTAAATACTCAGCGCCTTTTTATTTATCAACAAACAAAATGATGAAATTTTTAGCAGTGGATGCTAAGGTAATAAATCACCAATATACACTAACAAATACATCATACACGACATAACACAGCCCAAAATATTATCCACCAATCCCTTAAATAACAGCATCAACGTACCAGTAAACAAGATAATCACAATTACCTTCAACGAACCAATAAAAGCAGGTATTTGGATACTTAAACAGAATCACAGTAGTAAAGTACAACCCACTAATTTCACCAATTTTAACCATGTCGCTTCCAACAACCAAAATCATCAAGCGAAACATTCTGATAATTAAACTAAACACATGGTACATACAATACCAATACGAAATACACTGTCACCATACCAAATAATTCAATTAAGAAATGTTAGGAAACGAAATAACACAACTAATCGATTTATTTTACAACAACAGCGGAAAAGTAAGAATGAAGTTAAATAAAACATTATACATTTTTTTTTATTTTTTTTAACGAATTAACTAATTTCTATCCTTAAAATCAGTTTATATACCTTTTTTTGAACTATCAAATCATATCTCTAAATTCTATTATTTCAAGATAATTCAATTATTTAGGAATTAATAAATTCTCAAAAAAAAGCTTTGAGTATGATAAATTTTTTTGGATGATATTTTATACAATGTTCCAAATCGTAAATTCCAGTACCAAAAAAATAATTTAATTTTAAAAAAACTTTTTTTTGTATGATGTGAAGTTCAATTCCTTTATTATGCCAGTCTTCTCATATCATAGATGGTGTTAAATAATTTTTTTTAGGGCAGTTTAATATTATTCTTTAGGCCCCACATCCTTGAATTTTACTGAACAGGATTCTCCTCCAACTCCCCAATGAGATTTGGGCACTTCATTTATTATGATTTCAACTGCCTGTGCAGGCACATCCACATCTACGAAAACTTGAGTGATATTTTTTATTAAATAATCAATCTTTTCTTGTTCAAAACCTTTCCATACATTTACTTGAACCATAGGCATTTACACATCCCCTTTTTATTTATTATCATCACTTATTATGTTAAAATGGAAATAAATAAATTTTGTTTCCCATGAATTTGGAAGATTATTAATACTTTTTTTACCATAAACCTATCTAACGATTTCAATATTTAAAAAAAAATGAACTTTTAAACTACAACCATTTCAATAAAAAAATTTTCTGGATTAAAATATTTAAACAATAGATATTATGAACGAATTTTCATTAGTCATATTATTTTCATTTTTACCAGCAATTGGAACCTTTGCAGGTGGTACTATTGCTGAATTTGTCAATATAAGCAGACAAACATATAGTCTGGCTTTACATGCATCCACAGGGATCATATTTGCTGTAATAAGTGTTGTTCTGATACCTCAAGCTTTAAAAGCCAGTACTCCGTGGATTGTTATTCTGGCATTTATTCTGGGCGGTATTTTCTTCATTACAATAGACGGACTTATAAACTTTGTACAGGGCAGATTTGGTGGAGGTAAGTCAACAGCTGCATGGGCCATCTTTTTTGGTGTTGCTGTTGATTCATTAATAGACGGATTAATGATAGGTACAGGGGCACTGATAAATATTGAATTAGGGCTTTTTGTAGCTTTAGGAGTGGTTTCAGCAGATATTCCTGAAGGATTTGCTAATATTGCAGCATTTAAGGAGAAAGGTATTAGAAGGAATATAAGAATCCTTTTAAATCTTATGGCTAGTTTGCCTGTTTTATTAGGTGCTGGTGCAGGATATTTCCTAGTGAAGGGACAGCCTGTAATCTTTGAGTATATGATACTGGCATTTGCAGCAGGTGTGCTTTTAACAATAACTGCCGAAGAAATTATCCCAGAATCACATAGAGATGGAGAGGCAAGGTTAGCAGCATTGGTTCTTATTTTAGGTTTTGCACTGTTCACACTAATTTCTACCTACCTGCACATATAAAAAGGAATTAAGAATTTTTAAGAACCCTAAACAAATGTTGTTATTATGAGTTTAATTTAAAAAAGAAATGTATTTGTTTTTATTATAATAATTTTTTAAGATCCCTGCCATCAACATCGATGGTACTGCCACATTCACGACAGACTTTAATACCTGTATAAATAGATTTACTATGATTACTTTTACGTTTATTGCTTCTAACTTTTCCAAACCCGTTTTTAGTAATCTGAATATCTCCTTTTTTACAACTGCATTTGTATGATTCGTATCTTTTTTTATCATTTTCTCCACACCATTTTCTATTTTTATACAAGATTTTTTAGATCAATTTATTTTTGAGTATTTTTCCAACTCTCGACATGTTGTATAATTCATCTTGTATATATATTTAATTGGTTGTAATTTATTCAGATGGTTTATAATTCTTTATAAAAAGTTTTTAAGGCAAAATTATCATTAAATAATTACAATCTCGATATGTAAAATCCGAGTAGTTGTCATATGTTCATATGGCAAATCTTGTGAAACTATAAATTATATATAGTTCATTTTCATATATAGTTCATAAAAGTGTACTAATTATATTTAATAATATTTTTTTGGATGGATATTTCATGGAAAAAAATAAAGATGAAATTATTGATGGGATACTGGAAGATACATTGGTCTATACCAGAATTTTCAATAGGAAATTAGTTCATTTGGCTGATAAAGATTTTATGAAGACTTTTTTTGGCTTGTACTCATCCAACAATACACCAATCCGTCAATATCTGGACTCGGAGAAAAACTGAACGTTTCAAAGTCACAGATGACTTTAAAGGTGGATCAACTGGCTAAAGATGGTTTTATAGAAAGAGTGACAGATAAAAAAGACAGAAGAATAATAAGAATAGTACTGACACCAGATGGACAGGATTACATAAAAACCTCTAAAAAAACGTTTAATACGAATATTAAACACTTATTAGCTTCATTAAGTGTGGATGAAGTAGAAGAATTAAAAAAGAGTATCAAAACCATTAAACATGTTGTTTTAAAGATCCAGGATGGCCAAAATAATGTATGAACATCTATTGGGTGACTGTCTAAAGGCAGGTAATTAAAATGGTTGATCTTAACCTAATTTTTTTACCTTTGATAGGATTTCTTATAGGGCTCATGGTAACAACATTAGGTGGAGGAGGGGGCGGACTGTATGTGCCTGTTTTAACACTTTTCTTTGGTGTGCCCATTCAAGTGGCTGTAGCAACATCACTGGCAACTGTGTTACCAACAACAGCAGTGGGCGCCAGCAGGCCATTATCGTCAGGGAAATGTTAATATCAGGATTGGACTCATACTGGGAATAGGTGGTGTTTTAGGTACTTTAATTGGAGCATACACTGCTAATTTAATACCTTCTGAAATTTTAAAGAAAGCTTTAGGTCTTCTCATGCTGATAATGATGATACCCATGTTAAGAAGATGGTTAAATAGAAAAGAAAATAAAAAAGAGAATAAAAATGAGCTTAAAGAACCATTAAAACTCACAAGTACAAAAAAAATTATTGCATCATTTTTTGGAGTTATATCTGGTATATTAGCCGGAATCTTTGGACTGAGTGGAACTCCACCTGTAACTGCAGCTCTTTACAGTTTAGGTCTTCCTGTCCTGGTTGTTGTAGGAACAACAATATTCGTTCTAATTTTCAACTCAGTAGCTGGAGTTGCCGGTTACTTGGTATTGGGAAAATTTGATATTATTTTAACTCTACTTCTAGGAAGCGGTGCAGTTTTAGGAGCATTTTTAGGGCCAAAATTGCTTGCAAGAATTGATAAATCAACTATTGAGAGCGTAATTCCCCTTATATTCATGATTATCTCCCTGATCTTTCGGAGTATCACTCCTTCTTCGAACTTCTTTTTTGAAAATATGTAAAATTTATATACATCCAAATTTTTTAATTAACATGTTCATTTTTTAATATAGTTTTTATCAA
>CAVSHK010000004.1:0-8087 GCA_963727705.1 uncultured Bacteroidota bacterium | reverse complement strand
CACCATTCGTTATTTTTTAACGTAATGTATAACGAACTTAGGACTATTGAGCATAAAAGCCATTTTTTACATAAAACCAGTTCAGAAGGATATATATTGCGAGCTACAGATGACACCCCGTTTTTTCATCACGTTGCATTGTTAACCGAATTAAAAAAAGCATCAGATACAGAAAAGATAAACACATATCATTTTAATATGTTACGTAGCGTACTGGAAAAGACTTCAACTTTCTTTGGGTACGCTGAATTTTCCAAATGTATATACGGTATAGAAGACGAAGTACTGTTTTCTCGTGCCTTAAATTTGTTAAGTCATGGAAAATATTCAATATACCAGCCTACAGAAATGATTGAAGATAACAAAGAGTTATTTAAAAGGATATTGAATGCGTTTTTGGATAAACACAAATTTCAATTACCTGAAATATTTGCCTAAAAAGATTTAGAAATGACACAAAAAGAACAACAACAATTGGGTAAAACCCTTTGGGATATAGCAGATAATTTAAGAGGTGCGATGAATGCGGATGATTTTCGTGATTATATGCTTTCATTTCTTTTCCTTCGGTATTTATCATACAATTATGAAGAATCGGCAAAAAAAGAATTAGGAAAAGATTACCCAGATGATACTCCAAAGGATGTAATGTCCAAACTTAAAGTTAAAACTCCTTTGGAGATTTGGTATAAAGAAAATTCTAATGAGGTTGAAGACTTTGAAAAACAAATGCGCCGTAAAGTTCATTATGTTATCAAACCACAACACCTATGGAGCAATATAACAGAATTGGCACGTACTCAAGATGGTGAATTACTAAAAACTTTGGGAAAAGGTTTTAAATACATTGAAAATGAATCGTTTGAAGGTTCTTTTCAGGGTTTATTTTCTGAAATTAATTTGAATTCTGAAAAACTTGGAAAAACAGAAACGGAAAGAAATAAAAAGCTCTGTACTATTATTCAGAAAATTGCAGAGGGAATTGCTGATTTTTCTTCAGATTCTGACACACTTGGCGATGCTTATGAGTATTTAATTGGTCAGTTTGCAGCAGGTTCCGGTAAAAAAGCAGGTGAGTTTTATACGCCACAACAAATTTCTCTATCTTATCTGAAATCGTAACCTTAGACAGTCAAGATCCAACAATGGGTAAGAAGAAAAAATTTGATAAAGTACTTGATTTTGCTTGCGGTTCAGGTTCTTTATTGCTGAATGTAAGAAAACGAATAAAAGATAATGACGGCACTATTGGCAAAATATATGGGCAGGAAAAGAACATAACTACATACAACCTTGCCCGAATGAATATGCTTTTGCACGGTATGAAAGACACCGAGTTTGAGATATTTCACGGTGACACACTTCTCAATCAATGGGATATGCTCAACGAAATGAATCCATCTAAAAAAATTGAATTTGATGCTATTGTAGCTAATCCACCATTTAGTTTACGTTGGGAACCAGACGATACGTTGGCAGAAAACTTTCGTTTTAAAAGCTATGGTGTAGCGCCAAAATCAGCAGCCGACTTTGCTTTTTTATTACATGGCTTTCACTTTCTTGGAAAAGAAGGTACAATGGCTATTATATTACCGCATGGTGTTTTATTCCGTGGCGGTGCAGAAGAAAGAATCCGTACTAAACTTTTAAAGGACAATAATATTGATACAGTAATTGGATTGCCTTCAAACTTATTCTATTCAACTGGTATTCCTGTTTGTATTTTGATATTGAAAAAATGCAAAAAGGAAGATGATGTACTTTTCATTAATGCCAGTGAGCATTATGAAAAAGGCAAACGACAAAACACCCTCAGAGAAGGCGAAGACGGTGAACCAAACGACATTCAAAAAATTGTCGATACATACCAATTCCGACCTGAAAATTTGAAAGATATTCTCGTAGAGTTTCGATGGAAGAAATCGAGAAGAACGGTTATAACCTTAATATTTCAAGATATGTAAGTACATCAATTGATGAAATACAAATTAACTTAAAAGAAGTAAACACAAAATTGACAGCAATAAATGAAAGTATAAAAACCAACACAGATAAACACAATGAATATTTGAAAGAGTTGGGTTTATCACCTATTTAATATCAGATAAGCAAAACAGGTCTTTTTTAAGCAAACAATACTAATTTAAAATTTTACTATAATTAGTTGTTATTTTATGGTTGTACTAAATATTTTAAAACTCCATGAAATCTAAAATTTCACTTTTACTTTTACTATATCCATTTGCTTTATTTGGTCAGTTCAACATCAATTCTGTTTTGCCTCAGAAAGTAAAAAATGCAAAGCTTATAAAATATTCCAGTTACGAAGTAATGTTCGATACAATTGAATGTACACCCGTTTATTCAGCTTATATAATAACCAAACATGAAATTTCAACCCCATAGTAAAAAGGGATAAAGAAACTTTTAAAAATGATAATTCAGTACCTTGTGTTCAAGTTAAATATTATACAAATTCCGGTTATGACAAAGGCCATCTTACACCGGCAGCCGATATGGAATATTCACAAGAAAAGCATGGATGATTGTTTTTACATTACAAATATTTGCCCTCAGTTACATGCTTTCAATGCTGGTATATGGGAAGATTTAGAAAAGAAAGTAAGAGATTGGGCAGTAAAATATGATAGTCTTATAGTAATTAGCGCACCTATATTAGAAACTTGCACAAAAAAAGGTAATCTCACAGTTCCAACCCAATTTTACAAAATAATTTACTCCATTAAGCAAAACACAGCCACCGCCTTTTTAATGGATGCCAACCTAACCGAAGGTTCAATATTCAATTATCAAACTTCAGTTTCAAGAATTGACAGTTTAACCAAGCTCAATTATTTTAACATAGACGAGTTTTCAAATGGTTTAAATCCAATAGATTCAGTTTTTTGGAAATATTAATTTTTTGTTTTCTTGTATTTTTATTATTAATCATATACATTTAAAATGTAATTAAGCTTTTCCCAAATTTTCTTTTTATTCTTCAATAAGGTTCTATTTATTGTTTTATGGTTGAACAATATAAATATCAAAAACGAATTGTTGTATTTCTTGATATTCTTGGTTTCGGTGAAAAACTTATAGAATTTGAAAAAGAAGCAATAAATTCTTGTAATGGCGAAGATTTTATTTCTGTTAATATAAGTAACCTAATAACTGTTTTTAAAGATGCTATTAAGTATATTAATGAAATTGATTGTAACTACTACCTTTTTAGCGATAATATTTGTCTTTCAATAGATGCTGAGAACGACCATAGTCTACATTTTGAAACTATGTTTGCTATAACCGACCTTATGCAGCACTTTTCAAATATTGGTCATTTCTTAAGAGGGGCTATTGATTATGGCTGGTTCGTTGATGAAAAAAAATTAGCTTTAGGTACTCCACTCGCTAACGCATATCTACTAGAATCAAAGTCTGCAATATACCCACGTGTTCTTTTATCTGATAGATATTTGAAATATCTTGATGAATTGGAAATGAACGGTGAATTATCTGATGAAGCAATTTATTACAAACAGTATTTTATTCGTAAGAGCTGTGAAATTACATACCTTATGCCATTTTTTAATGTTTTAAAAAAAACTAACAAAGTAGAATACTTCAAAAATTACCAAAAGCAAATAATTCAGAATTTATCTGCAAATAGCCAAAAGGAACAAGTATATGTAAAATATGATTGGCTAGCCAGGACTTTTAATAACTTTATTGATGAATATATTTCAATTCATTTAGATATGGATTCTGAAATTGAATTATTACCCTCTGAAATAATTGATATTCAAAATTTAAAAATATAAAGCCATGTTCGATGATTTAAAATATATACCAATTTTTCGAGTACGTCAACAAGAAATTATTGTACTTCAAGATTTTGCATTTTCAGACAAAATAATTCCTATGTTGGAAATCATTAAAGAAAAGGACCGCTCTAATCGTATTGAAGATGGCATTACATTTTACTCTCAAATGATTAAGGATAAAATATCTGCACCATATGTATTTGTAGATTTACCAGTATATTTAACAGAACGTACAAGTACGCAAGAGGCAGTAATGGAATTTAATAGAGGTTATATTCATAATTTTGAAAAGCGAAATAATTATTTTATTCAACTAAACGAATTAACAGGTAATAGCAAGATAGTACCAGTTATATCATCTTTTTTTGATAACGAGGATAAATTTACAACTTTACAATCCCAATATGATATTTTAATGCCAATCTTTGGTAAGATTGCCGTTCGTACATTTTATAAAACATTTGACAATGACTTAACTTTCATTAAAAAAATTAACTCTACAAATGTTGCTTTATTTTACGATATTGATAATTTGCCAGTTACAAGCCCTATTATTAAAAAACATAAAATTGATTTAAACTCTATTAGGTGCTTCAAAGCTATTCTTGGCAATGCTATTCCAGAGTCTTTGCAAAATGTTCATTTAATTCATGGTGCAATTGTTGGTGAAGCCGATAATAGCTTATTAGAAATGTATTCAAATATAGGTAAAGCCAATGCTTTTGGTGATTATGTAGGTATAAAAAAGGATGAATTAACATCAGGTGGTACGATTAGTCCAGGTTTTATAATGTATGACCCATTATATAATTATTACTATGGTTTTAAGGGTAATCAGAAAAAACTTTCAGAGTTTGAAGATACAATTGTTCCAGACGTTTTAAATCATAGTTTTATAAAAGAAATACTTAAAGTAGAACCCGCTTACCTTAGTACCCAAAATAAGGGTTACCAAATACTATTAAATATCAAAAACAAAAAGGAAACAGGTGTATCAGGTCAGAATCAAGCTAAATTTAAAGGAATCTCTATGCGTCATTATCTATATTGTATGAGTTTACTTATTCAAAAGGGTAGTTTATAGTCCATAAATTGCCTTTGGTGATATGTTATGATGAAAAAAATATTGATAATTACTTGACAATATTGCTTCTTTATTTTTTAGTATAAAATTCCATTTATCGGCATATCTTTCTTTAAGCATTTCTTTAAAAGCGTTATTTATTTTTTCTCCATTAAGTGTATTTAATATCTCATAAGTATCGTTTATGCCAAATATTTTTTTAAGTTCCTTTTTAGTAAATAAATTTAATTGGGCTTTATGATTAAGTTTATTATTTAGTACAGCTTTCTTTACAAATTTCAATTTATTTTTATTAACCACCAATATGCCATAACTATCAGGTAAATAATCATATATATTAATTAGATGCTTTTCATCAACCACTACATTATTAAATTCAAAAAGGCTTTTATAATCCGCCATTTGCTTTGAAAGTCGATTTAAATTATCTAATTCTGACTTTACTTCATAACTAATGCTAGTACCATTTACTCTCAAAAAATCCAACCTACTAGTATTTGTTTTAATCTCAAATGCAGCTATTACATTTTCGTTAATAAAGTAATTTACAAGTAATGCTTTTATCTTAAGCTCTCCAGTATATCCCATTAAAATTTCATTAGCCAAAGAGTGCAATTGATAATTACTAAATAATTCAAGGTCGTAAGGTAAATTGAATTGATTAAAAATATTTCTAAGCTGATTAGCTTTTAATAATGGAGTGTAAGTTCTAGCAAAACAATTTATGGAATTAGCATTTAAATGGAACCTATTATATTGATATTCAAATTGTACCATTTTATGGCTTTTTATACAAATATATAAATTTAATCTGTAAATGCCTTTTCTGTTAGTACTTTTCGTTCTTTTGCGCCCCAATTATTAGCATAATTTATCTTTCTTTTAAAATTAAAGTTGTGTTTATTTCACGATAACTTCTTTATTTCTCCTTAGTTTTTTATTATATTATGGTATATCATTAAGATTTCCACCGCACAAATCGGGTTATTATGGTGTTCATCTTTCTTCTTCGGCAAGCCTTGCGCCAGCCCTTTTGTCCAATAAAATATAAAACAAAATTAGGGTAAACACCCTACAGGGCAAAAAACCCAGATGTTTGGCAAAATAAGTTGGTTGTATTTAAAAGGTATTTTACCAAACACCCCCTGTCTTTTTTGCCCTTCCGCTCTGCCATCCCTTCTGTAATTTTTTCTGTCATGTTTTTTGTACCAGCCCACATGCAGCACATTGCTTTTTTCTCTAATTGTTTTAAAGCGGTATAAAAAAGCAAAGAGCTGCCCAAACTCACAAACAAAAAGACACGCCAGAAAAAAATTACCCCAAGCTATGTTTACATAATGTGCATTATATAACTGCCTATTTAAGCGGTATAAATGACGTGTTTTCGGCATTCATATAATGAACATTATGTACAAGGGCGTTGCCAAATAGCCGCACCCCAACCCACGCCAGACACACACAGTCGGCACATTGCATTTTGTTTTTTATCTCGTTTATTTTTTAAGGTAAAAAACAAAACCCAAAGAGCCGCCTGTCTGCCACACCATTGGTGCAAGAGCTGTAAAAAAGCCAGCCATCACACAAAACCCATCCCAAAATGTCTTTTTTACAGCACTTGCAATCTCTTTAACCCACCAACAAACCCCGACCACCACCCCTATTAAAGCGGTGTAAACATCTTTTTAAGCTATTGAAACGAGAATAACCCCAACAAGAACACAGCAAATTTACAAGTCAAGAGCCGGGGTTATTTCCCGTTCCAACAACACATCTTCAAAGTGTATTATCCAACGCTCAAACTAAGCGGCCACTAACTCGCTGCACCCTTCACAAACTCTCCATTTCATTTCGTTGTTTGCTTGTGCTCGCTTCCTTACTGTCCACTTACTTTTTAGCTATCACACTTGTAAATCCGAATAACTCAAAGTCAAAATTGGTATTACATATTTAAAAAATAAAAAGGAAAGCAAAGGTAGGTGTGTCCTGTCGTTTAGTAAAGGTCAAGCCCTGCGGGTTTTGTCATTTTTTTTGATAATCGTATTTAATTTTTATAAGGTATCAAATAAAACGCCAAAAACCTTGACAAAACGCCATGCCCCACCTGTTAAATGGCTTTCTTTTTCTTTTTTTTCTCGTTTTTTTTCTTTCTCTTTTAAAAAATGTATTGATAAAGAAATGTATTGAAGGTGCATTTTGACACAAAATGCAGCATAAGAACCATTTACAGTTATTCATCTTACCAATAAAGTAATTTTACAATCAATCGTAAAGCGAATGAATTAGGACGAAAATAGAACCAAGTCCAAACCAAAGCCGTACCAAATCCATTTTGCTTCGAGAAAATTTAGTAATAATTAAAAATTAAATCCACATGGGTACAATTAGTAAGGGCATCTTAGGCGGCGTTGCCGGGAAAGTTGGCAATGTTGTAGGTGGTAATTGGAAAGGTATAGATTATTTGAGGTCAAAGCCCGCCTCAGTAGCCAATCCAAAAACCTTAAAACAATTAACTCAGAGGGCAAGATTTATTGCCGTTATGAACTTTCTGAAACCTTTAACCAGCCTTTTGGCAATTGGTTTCAAAAACTCTGCTGATGGCATGACAGCTTTTAACGTTGCAATGAGTTACAATGTTAAAAATGCTATTACTGGAACTTATCCTGCCTTTACGGTTAACTATCCGGTAACTCAGATAAGTAGAGGCAATCTTACAGGAGCTTCCACTCCGGCAGTAGCTTCTACAGTTTCTAAAGTGATAAACTTTACTTGGGTTAACAATGCAGGTACTGGTAATGCATTAGCAACTGATACTGCAATTTTGGTTGCCTTTTTTCCAACTTCAAATGAAGCAGTTTACCAGGTTACAGCCATTGCAAGGTCAGCAGCAGCAGCCACTTTGACTTGTCCGGCTAAATTTAGCACTAAACAAGCTCAGTGCTGGATTATTTTCCAAACAGCAGATGGAAAAACACAAGCAACAAGTGCATATATTGGCACTGTAACTGTTGTATAATTTTTCTATTGTAGTATTAATAAAAATGGTGCTTTCCTTCGGAGGGCACCATTTTTATTTTATATAAGTTGTGTGAAAATTGTGTGCAAATAAATGAAAAAAGGTTTCAGTGTTATTCTGAAACCTTTGTCTTTATTGGTGGGAGATACAGGGTTCGAACCTGCGA
>CAVSHK010000003.1:0-7307 GCA_963727705.1 uncultured Bacteroidota bacterium | reverse complement strand
TTGTGTGCTGCCCTTTTTTTCTTTATCAATCGTTAAGCAAATATAATCAATCTGCATTATTTCTCTCAATCGAAGTGCTGCCGTTTCTTGGTGCGGTGGCGTGGGACGGACGGCAAGGCTCTTTTGCAGCCTTTGGCTTTTGCGGGAAGCCTGTGTGGGCTGCAAATGTGCCTTGGCGTGAAGGGATGGGTGCGTGGGCTTGCTCTGACCTATCTCTTTTTTAGTTTTATTATGCTCTTTTATGGTTAAATCTATCTAAATCATTCGGAAAACTGTCTCAAATGATCCCGCAAATCATCTCGATGGTGGCGGAAGTCATCTAAATGATGCCGCAAGCTATCTAAATATATCCGCAAGCCAACTAAATGATGCCGGATACTATCTCAATGGTGTGCGAACCTATCTAAATAATGCCGGAAGGCATCTAAATGGTAATCGGAGCTATCTAAATGATGCCGGAATGCTATCTAAATGATAATCGGAAAAATTTGGAATTTAATTTTACCTTTTTTACCTTAGCCCTTAGAAGTTAGATTTTAATGATTCATAATACTGACATAAAGCTATTTATAAACCCTTAAAATTCCAAATTTATGACAAGTTATCAAGAAGGTTATGAAAAAATGTCGTTGGCTTCTGTTACGTTTCTGAATGCTAATGCTACTATTACTGCCACGCTTCCAAACTTCGCTGGCTATTTTACAACTGTTCAAACTACCAACACCCAAATTCAGGCTGCACAAGTTCAACAGGAAGCCGATAAAAGTGGTGATACTACTGCTAAAAAACAACTTAGGGCTACTCTAATTGCACAAGCTATTGATGTTAGTCGTAGAGTTGTTGCATACGCAACCAATGTAAATAATAGTGCCTTACTTGCTTTGGTTAATTATACCGAAAGCGACCTTAAAAAAGCATCTGACCAAACATTGGTAAGCAGTTGCCAAGTAATACGTGATAATGCAAATACTAATGTTGCTGCTTTGGCTACTTATGGTATAACTGCTGCAATAATAACCACATTACAAACTTCAATAACGAACTTTAGTAACTCTATCCCCAAAGGGCGGGTTGATACCACTGATAGCGGAGAAGCTACGAAATTACTTGCAACCTTGTTTAAAACCCTTTCGGCAAATTGGGATAAAATTGATACCCTTGTAGAAATGGTGCGTACAAGCCAACCAAACTTTTATAACGAATATATTAAAGTGCGCAAGGTTATTGAAACTGGTACTGGTTCGTTGCCCTTAAAAATAAAGGCTACCAATGCACAAACTGGCGAACCGGAAGCCAATGTTACTTTAACTTTAATACCTACAAACGGACTATTAAAAGCCGCTGCAGATAATGGCAAAAGTAACATTGTAAAGAAAACTGCTGCAGGTGGTGGAAGCAATTATAAAAGCCTTGCCGATGGAACTTATACTGTTACTGCCACTAAACCGGGCTTTAAAGATGTAACCGAAACTGTAAATGTTGTTAATGGCGAATTGACGGTATTGGAAATAAAGATGGAAAAAGCATAATAACTAAAGCCCCGCAATGCGGGGCTTTTTGCTATTTATATCCTTATTGTTTTGCTTTAAATATTGAATATGCAATAAATACAAAAACTAACAATAATATTCCATTTACTATAATATAAATTGGAACTGAAAATTTAGAAAATGAAAAAGCTATATTACTAATAAGAGCAATAACAAAAAAGATACCTGATACAACTTTTAAATTTGTATTAGTTCGTGAAAGTTCAAATTTAATCCCAACTGCCATTATCAAGGTAAGCATAAGAAAAATAAAACTACCACTACTTAATAAAAATTTATTCTCGCCTTTATAAAAACTAAAAAAGCCAAAAGCGATTAGTAAACTAATCGCTATGGCAATGACTGTTTTAACTAAATTTATTTTCATAAACTATTTATTTTGCTGAAATGGAGGTGGAGCTAATGCAACTAATTTTAAAACATCTGGCAATTTCTCAGCAATTACCCAATTTGATAAACCAGGTTTCCAAATATAAGTTTCCTTAACAATTTTTTTATCGGCAATTAAACGGGATAATTCCTGTTCCGAAAAAGGACCAGCTTGATTACCATCTAACATTGCATAATAAAATTGTGGTGCTGTTGTTTGCATAGGATTCATTGAACCCGGAATTTGCATATTTGACATTGCACTATTCATAGTTTTCACCATTTGTTGAGCAACAGCTAAACCCATTCCAAATTCTACTAATCTATTTATAGAAAAAAAACTATCGTCGTTCATAATTTAATTATTTTGATGCCAAAAGATAAACATTACCAGCAATCCAAATTATATTCCATATACCCCAACGAATATTGGCTTTAGTCCTCAATGGTTTTACAAAAAAACAAAGCAAAGTAACTATTAAAATAGCTACATTGAGAAACCAAATGGCTCCTGCTACTTCATCGAAACCACCAGAAATATTACCACTAAAAATATTTTTAATACCAGACCAACCAATAGCAAAATACAAAACAAGAATAATTAATTCTACGAAAAAAATAATTAAGTTAGCAATCCATGGCTTTAGGCCTTTTTTTACTTCATTTTCCATTTTATTAATTTTTAAATTTCCTTACTCATAAGGCTTTTCAGGTTACGCCTCGTTTTTAGTGGTATCTGAACTCCACATATATTTTTAAACTTTTAAACTTGAGGAGGTGGTGGAGGTGGTGGAACTGCTCCAAACAATGAAACCAGTTCTTGTACATTTCCTGCTAACTCCCAACCAGCCATACCTTGTTTCCATACATGAGTATTTTTTGTCAATTGCCCATTCTGAACCATTTGTTGTAATTGTTGCCAATTAAAAGGCCCAGCGGTTTGACCATTTACAGAAACGCTGTATTGAATTTGTGGTGGTGGCGGTGGTGTATTTTGTTGTTGATTCATATTCTGTCCCATTTGGTTCATCATCCCTGCCATTTGATTACCCATTGCTCCGCCCATCATCATTCCTGTCATCATTCCGGCAGGATTAATTCCACCGCCGCCGCCACTTGAATCCATTGTACCCATTTTACCAAGGCTATCAGCACCTTTCTTTAATACTTCCGTTTGCTGGTCTAAAGCGTGAGCACCAATAAAATTCGTTTCAGTTTGTAACTTTTGTGCTCTTTGCGCTTCTTCTCTTTGAATATGCAAAGTATCTTCCATGTTCAATGCATTAATACCTTGCATTTCCTCCAAGTTTATGATATTGATGTCTGTTTGAGCAACAGTAGTTTTTGTTGTCTGTTCGGCAGTAACTTTTCTTAATTCAGCATAACCAACACTTTCTTTATCAACCTCGATTGTCGCTAAATCAAAACCTTTCATGTTTACTCCAAAATCATTTTCAAGTCTTGGTTTTAAATAGGAAGCAATTATTTCATTTATTTCTAATAATTTTCTTTCCATTTGTAAAACAGGTAATCCTTTTTCAGCAGGTATATTTGTGATAACTCCTTTAACATACTTCGTTACAGCATCTTTTATTTGCTTGTTAAAGTCTTCCAACTCAAAATTTATTAAACGATTAAGTTTAATAAAAGCCTTGTAGTCTGTTAGGTTAAATGTAATTGTACCTCTTGCAGCCATTGAAACAGCAAAATCTAGAAATCTTGGGTCGAATACATCAAAGTAAGGAATGCCAAATTTAATTTGAACATTACCCGATAGATTGATAAAATATATTTCTGCCTGAAATGGTGATGCACCACCAAATGCAGCTCCTACAATACTTGATAAAACAGGAAAGTTTGCTGTTTTTATTGTTTGGTCATAAGGACCAATGATAAAATCCTGCATTACACCATCTTTTTGTTGATACATAAAAACTGCAAGTTCCCCATCTTTAACACGTAAACTACTGCCATAACGAATTGCATTTTCCCTTTTTGTTGAATTTGCTTCGCCTGAAGGTCGCCACTTCCAAACAAGATATTCTTGTTCATCGCAGCGGATTACATCCATTAATCCGCCTTCTGATTTATTTCCAAATAGTCCCATATTTATAAATCTTTATGATTTTTATTAAATTTATGAATGTAAATGTATCTTACAATGCAACAACTTTTTTTAATCATTTTCTCTGTAATTTTAATTTTAAAAGCTTTACAATATTTTACAAAATAATGACTTCTACAGTATAGTGACAGAAATATACATCCCAAATGAATTATAAAAACAATAAAAACAAGTATTCCCCAAAAGCTCCATACGCCATCTTTAAGAAAAATATTTTGAAATATTTTAATAACTGTAAACAAAAACACAAATATTTGACCAATAAAGAACATCCAATAAAACAAGTTAAAATAATCTTGAACATAGTTATACCAAGTTTTTTTTAAAGGAGAGTAACTTTTACCAAAAACTATTTTTTTATTTTTACCAAAATATTGATTTCTAATTCTGTTAATAATTATTTGATTACTTCTACATGAGTAACCCAATTGTATACTAACCAACGATAAGAAAAATAACATTCCTATTACAATAATTGAAAACAGAAAGAATACATCTAATGACATAATACCGTTTTTAATCAATTTACCATCAATAGAAAATTCATTAGAAGAAAAAACAAAAGCATAACCAAAGAAGCCAAATAATGCTAATAATGCAACAACAAATGACACAAAACTACCAATGTTCGCATTATTGTTTATTGCATATTGCTCATGCAATTGTCTTTCTAATTCAAATTGGTTGTCACTTAATTTGTTCATGTTTAATGTTTTTTACAATGAATATTCATCACCTATTTCAATTTTAAATTTTTCAGGAAGTTGGTCATTTAAGGCTTTTTTCTTTTCTAAGAATATTTTATAACTTTCTCTTTCAATACTTTCTTCAGAACTATATTTTTTACTGTTTTTAGTCCATGTAATTTTTTCAAGTTCTAATTTAAGCTTTGAATACTCCTTTTTTTCAAGAAAAATTTCGAGTGCATTAATTTTTTGTGTAAGTTCTTCAAGTTGTATTTTACTTTTTAATTCAATAACAAAATCCTCATTATCCATTGTCAAAATAATTTCTTCGGCTTTAGCATATTCACCAGATTTTATAAATGTTTCGGCTTTTGTTTTTAACTCCTTTTGTTTATTTAAGTTATTGTCATCAATATTGCTTGAAATTATGCCCCAAATAATAAGTGCTGCAACTAAAGTTATAAATCCCAAAGCAATATGTAATACTTTTTTATTGTTATTTTTTATGGTAAAGCGGGCATTTTCTGCAATTTTATTTACATCCTCAAAAGATTTCTTATCATTCTTCATTGCCATAGCGGCCTTAGAATGAATTTGCTCAATTTTTTTTAACCATATTTTATTCCAAGAATCTTTATATTTTGTTTCTTCTGCAAAAGCATTAAAGTAAGTATTACTATTAATTTTACTTGAAGCAAGATTTAAAAATTCCAAAATTTCCTCCCGTGAAACAGGTATGGGAAAATTAAGTATAAGTTCTTCTTTTCTTGAGTCAGTAGTTGACCACTTTGCTGGTTTTGATTTATTAACGAAAAAGCTGATTATTTTAAATGGTAAAAGAATATACCAAAAAAACAACCATTTAATAACTGTTCCAATACCGATATTGCTTTTATTAGATTCATAAAAACTGTCTTTTCTGTTGGATTCAACTTCGTCTAGTTTTTCAAAAAACTTGATTATATTTTTGGAAGCTTCAATATTTCTAAATTCAGTTCCACAATCCTGACATTTGGTTGCGAATGTTTCAACAATTGCACCGCAAGCAGGGCATTTTCTAACATCTCCTAATTTGTCAGATTTTGGTGCAGCAGTTACAGGCTTATCGCTTTTTTGCTTTTCAAACAATTTTGCTTCAAGAACCATTTCAAATTCGTCAAGGTCAATGCCAAATGATTCTGCTTTTTTAAAAAGGATTTGTTTTTCCTTTTCAGTCAGCACTCCATCCATAAGAGCCATCTCAATGAGTTTTTCTAATTCTTCGTTGTACATGTTATTAAGGTTTATTGTTTTGGCTCCTATTAAGGTGGTTGCCATCACCATTATTTTATGTTAAACTTTTTTTGATAACCAATCTGTGTTTATAAAGTTAAGTGAATATTTTCGACTTTATCAAGTTGCAGTGAATTACCATCGAAGAGCGTGCGGTGGGAGAAAAGCAAGTGTTTGGCAGTGAAGCGAAGCTTGCAGGGAAGGGCTGCCAAACTGTTGCTTTTGTGCGATGGCGTATTTGTCTTTTCTTGTCTTTCAATCATGCTATAAAATATTACCGGAGCGTTTTTTGGGTTGCACACAACGGTTTAAGCTATGCGCCTGTGCGGGAAATTAAATGCACAAACTTATTAATTTATAACCAAATATAATTAAAAATAATTACTTTTGACATACCACTAAAACCCGCATGGCGTATGAGGTTTTGTTGTGTGCTGTTCGTTTTTTATTCTATTTTATTGCCAGTATAACTCCAAATTTCATATAACTATAAATGCATTCCACATGTCTAAATCCAATTTGTTCTAATAAATTTATAGTCTCAGATATAGTATTTTCCTTATCTAATTCCCTCCTTTTAAGCCATGAATCCCGTTCCAATTGTAATATACTACTTTGTTCAATAAAATCGTACCAATATTTATTATATTTCTCATTTATAAAGGTTGTCGAAGCATTGAACTGGTCATGATTTATAAAATATCCATTTTCTGGTAAATTTTTATAAATATTTGAATATAAAAAAGATTTTGAATCATTATCTAAATGATGAATGGATAATGCTGATGTGATTAAATCAAATTGATTTATTGGCAATTCTTTTGAATAATCTGTAATGAGGAAACTAAAATTATCCATATTAGCAAATCTCTGTTTTGCTATATCCATCATTTGGTCAGATATATCAACTAATGTATATTTTGCATTTGGAAATTTTTCATAAAGAAATTTCGTCAACAAACCAGTACCTGCTCCAAGGTCAAGTATCGAATTGAAATCAGATTTAATTGAAGAAAGAAAAGAAATACTTGTTTGATAATAATCATCAAAGCAAGGAATAAAGAATCTACGCTGATTGTCATATTTCTGAGCAACTAAATTAAATCGGTCTTTTATATTTTCTATCTCCATTTATAAATATTTTATTTATTATAACCTAAAACTATAATCGTTGAATTGCACACAACGTTGGGCATATGAGTAGTGGCGGGTTTCGAAGCGATTCGTTGTCAACCGAGGCAGAAACTACAATAGAAGTACTGCCCTTGGCAACCCACAAACCCCGCCATTACTTATATGCCGTGT
>CAVSHK010000002.1:0-77926 GCA_963727705.1 uncultured Bacteroidota bacterium | reverse complement strand
GGATTGATAACCACCTTAATCTCTTTTCCACCTGCATCCATCGTGTTTTTATTGGAACTTATTGGAGCTTCGACATGTTTATTCTCTGAATTCACCACTTTTTTTATTGGCTTAATTGTTATTTTGGGAGAATCCTTGACAATATTTTGTCTTTTTTTGTCTTTTTTTTTGGCTTTATGCTCATGTTGTAGGTTTTTTAATGGTTTAATTTATAAAATTACATGACCTTTAAGTTACAATATTTAGCTTCGAAATGATTTACCATTATGCTCTTGTATTCTTTGCTTCTGACTGAATTGACTTTTGCTTCGTTTCTCCTTTGCTTATTTTTATTCTATTAGTTTGCAATGGATACGCTCATTAAATTCTGCCAAGCCTTGAGATTAGATGTAATTCCATTGTTCAGTTGATTAAAAAATTTATCAAACACTTCTTTATTAGCTTCAGCATATGATATTGCAAAATTGTTGTATGCTTTGTTGCTTCCTTAATTTACTCTTTTGATGAATCAAGTACCTTATTCACTTCTTTTTTTAAGTTTTCGGACATCGGAGAAAAAGAAGACTTTGAGGTGTCAAATTGCTTTACAATGGTATCGAACGATTGTTGATTAAGTTTAGTCAATTCTTCAATTTGTTTGTTGTATAAATCGAATACGTATTTTGTATCATTTGAAATGGTGTCAGCATTGGATTGTTTGCTAAGATCTGTTATTGTTTTTACAGCAGCCTTTGAAATATTTGAAACTGCTTCAATCATTCGTATAGTATCCATCAACGTTTTTCCAGAAGCACCAAAATCAAGGTTAAACTTTCCATCATCTTGTGCAGAAAGAAACATTTTATTATAAATATCATTAACAGCCGTTATCTGTTTGTTTTGTGTTTCTATAAATGCTGCATTGGCATTTTGAAACCATTTTATGCCATTATTTGCTCCTTCCTGAAAATGTATTGTTTACACTTTCTTGAAATGTCTTGGCAACGTCCTTAACTGTTTTATCTGTGGTCATTTTTTTAAAGTTTTATTAAAGTTTATATTTAATTGGTTTTTATAAAAGTCGAAAAATCATTTAATCTTCAATCTCCTTCAATTATAATTTCTATTCTCTCGCTAATACATGAGTAATTGTGGTAGATGCCGTTCCGCCAATACTTTGTATCACACCTATATGGACATCCTTTTTAATCTGGTTTTCTGCAGCTCTATCTGTAAGCTGTAAATAGGCTTCGGTAGCCTGATATACCCCCGACGCTCCGATGGCATGACCTCTTGCTTTTAAACCGCCAAATGTTGAAATTGGAATTTTTCCATCAAGAAAAATCTCCCCCTCTGCCGCTAGTTTCCACCCTTCTCCGGGAAGTGCGAAGCCCATCGCTTCCAGAGAGAGTGTTGAAATGATAGAGTAAGCATCATGAAGTTCAAAAAAATCAACATCTTTTGCTGTTATTCCTGCCATTTTATAAGCTTTTTGACCAGAACGCCTGATCCCCTCTGCTGCAAGCGGTAAACTCCTGTCAGAGATGCTGACATACTCTGTAGAAGAAGCGGATGCAGTTGTTTTTACCTGCGGTCTGTTCTTAATTGTCGATATTTTGATAATACAATTGCAGCTGCGCCATCGCATACTGGTGAAGCGTCATATATGCGAACTAAATTCGAACTAAATTTTGAATGCAAATAGTCATCCAATGTTATTTTTTTCTTAAATAATGCATTCGGATTGGTAAAGGCATTGTTGTGAGCGTTAACTCCAAACATTCCAAAAGAATCAGGACAGATTTTATAGTTCTCAATATACATTTCCATTAATTTGGAATTGAGGGTTACAAAGGTTTCACCCTGACTTCCTTCCTTTTCCCAGTCGGATGCGGTGGCAATAGACTGTGTAACAAAATCTTTATCAATGTGCGACATTTTTTCTAAACCGCAAACTACTACATTTTCGCACAACCCACTCATTATTGCAATAAACCCAGCTCTAATTGCGGCACCTCCTGAACCACAAGCAGCCTCAAGTGTAACAGACTCTGTTCCTTTGAATCCGGCTTCGCAAGCCACCAAAGGTCCCAAATGCTGTTGATTAGCAGCTATGAAAGCATATTCCCCAAATAAATAGCATCTATGTTATCAATACCAGCATCTTCCATCGCTCTGAGAATAGCCATCTCATTTCCCTAATGCTTAAATCTGAATCTTTTTCAACTTTCAGTTGACCAATTCCTGTAAGATAAATGCCCTGTTGACTCATGGTTTCTTTTAATAATTATACTTTATACTTTTCTTTCTGCTTTAAAATTCCCTGTTTCTTGTTGAAACAATTTTCAAAATGTAGGGTGATGATATAATTTATTTTTCTGTTTCAATTACTAAGTATTTTGACGCCTCCCAAAATTTCTGTGCATCAAGTATTATTAGTTTATCATAAGTTGTTCCTTGCGTAAATTTGTAGGAGTAGGAAATGGTTGGATGGGTAGTAATTAATCTAACTTTTTTAGCAGCGTTTAAAGGGATTTCTTTAATTGCATTAATATCAATTCTTGTAAAATTAACACCATTAAAATTTTTATTTAATTCCGTTGTCTTACCAAGTCCAATAAATCCACCTTCTTTAGTAATAATACCATTCTTTTTTAAAAATGCTGATGTTCCAATGGCGTAATAAGCGGTATTTAATGCCTCTATTTCTTCTCCTAATTGTACTCCTTGTGTCTGGTACATATCCTGAAGATTACTAAAGTCAACATTAAGTTTTTCTAAATGCTGTTTTAGCTCAACAATTTCATTTTCTTTATCTGTAATTTGTTTGTTGAGGTTGGCAATTGCTGTATTAAGATCGCCAATTTCAATATTGGAATCTTTAAGCTTTTTAGTTACAGAAGCTAAGTTTTGCTTGTTTTTGTGCAGCTGGCTATAAATAAACTGAATATCACTGATAACTTGATCTTTTGCCGATTTACTTAATTCAACACCTTTAGCGTGTGTATTAAGAATCTTTTCTTTAGCTTTAATTTGATTCAAATTGTCCTGAATTTCATTGAAAGATTTTACAAATGCACTCAGAGCTGCTTCTTTACTATGTATGATGGTGTCCTTTTCATTCATTTTGTCCACCATTATATCATTTGCTTTTACCAAGCTATCTTCTAATGGAGTTTTTTCTTTTTTACCACCTTCGCATGAGAATAAAAACGGTAGAGCTAATAGGAGTAAATAATTTTTCATGAATTTTTTCTGGTTTAATTGATATTTATTTAGCAAACATAGGCTGATATCTCAGTAAATTCAATGACTTCCATCAATCAAATATGTGAACTTTATCACTCTGCCTATTTATTTTAAAAATGATACATGTCAATTTAATTGGAACATACATTATCAATCCAAAATTTGTTTATATAACAAAACGCAATCTTCTAGCTCTTTGTCTTGACAAAACAACAGAGCTAAATTGGCTATTCATTTACATGATTTTAAATAAAAATGGTTGAATTACTATATTTAATCATCCTCCTAATTGTGCAGGTGGTCTTTTATAACACATAATTGTTTTTAGCACAAGCATGAGCATAACTATCTTAAATACTATTACTAATAGTTTTTTTCTAATAATCATATTAAAAACGGACTGGTTAAAACCGGCGCTGACGTTTTCAAAAAAGTATGAATTTTTCACATTTAAATAAAAGATACTTTTTATTCGAAAATTAATGACGGAGTGCCTAAATATTTTAATAAATAAGGTTTTAGAGCATCTAATAGTTTTTTTGCTGTTTCCAAATCATTGCTTTGAGGAGTAGTCTTTTTAACTGCCTTTTTATAATAATATTCTCCAGTAGTCAATTGGTTTTTATTTTGTTCGGCGAGAAATATGATTGTTTCTGCGCCTTTTTCAGGAGGTAAACCCATTAGATGAAAGAATAAATTAGCAAACCAATTTGCATCCCTGCCAAGTTTGGTATTTACCATTCCCGGATGTTCGCAATAAACTCCAATATTAACCTTTTCCAACTTTTTTGAAAGTAAATGGCAAAGAAGGATTACTTCCAATTTTGATTGGCGATATGCTTTGAATCCGCTAAATTTTTTCTTGAATTCCAAATTTGTAAAATCAACACTACCCTGATGAAGTGCTGATGCTGCAAAAATAGATTTTGGTTCTTTTGATTTTAAAAGTAAACCTAAAAGCAAATGGTTTATCAGTAAAGGTGCTAATACATTTACATGAAAAGTTTCTTCAATTTTATTTTTTGATTCCCGATAACTAAAATTCCAAATACCTGCATTATTAATTAATACATCTATAAAAGTGTGGTTGGCTTTTACCTGGTCACAAGCATCAACAATTGATTCAAATGAAGACAAATTGCATTGAATTATTTCTATACTTCCTTGCCCTTGGGGGAAATGGCTTTTGTAATGAGATTGTAACAGATTACCATTCTCAGCATTTCTTGCTGTGGCAATAATTCTATTTCCATTTGCTGCAAGTTTGCAGGCAGCAGCCATTCCAATTCCGGATGTAGCGCCGGTTATAAATATTTTTTTCATGTAATTTTTTTTAAAATCGGTTTGTGTTTATATCAATTGTGCCAATTGTTTTAATCTGCAACGAAAGTATTGTAGACGGTATAGCAAACAAATGACAAAACGCATGATAAAGAATGATTCCCATCAATACGGTAATATTTGGTTATGATTTACTATAGTACGAGAATTATAAAAAAACAGGTTTTGGTTTTATAAGAACCATCTATAAATTATATACAAATGATACCTGATTAAGCTCATTGTTTTAATTGATTTACATCAATTTTATCATTGGCATAGTGTGGCATATTTGCAAACCAAATTTCATATGGAAGTTTTAATGTTAAATTTTTTAAAAATATAAAATCATGAAAAAATTATTAATAACACTATCCGTTTTGGTCAATATGACGGGCTTCTTATTTTCTCAATCGGATTCGAGTGAATCTAAATTTGTGTTGGGTGTATTGGGAGGATTAAATATACCTAAACTAAGTGGCAGTAATAATAATCCACTAAGCAGCAATTATACTTCTCGTTTAGGTGAGGCTTTTGGAGTAACGGCTTCTTATTTTTTAAAATCAAATTTTGCTTTGCGGGCTGACTTATTATATTCCAGTGAAGGTGGTAAACGAAATGGGATACAGGCAATGGACGCATCTTCCGTTAATCCTCAAGCGCCAGCTGGAACCTATTTGTATGCAAATTATTATAATGAATCTATTTTAAATTATGTTGAAATTCCGGTCATGCTAAAATATTTCATTCCTGTTTGTAAATCATCAACGTGTTATATTGATTTTGGGGCTTATGCAGGGTACTTATTAAATGCTAAACAAGAAACTAGTGGTTCAAGTCTTATTTACGCCGACAAAGCTGCAACAATACCGGTAGTACCTATTTCTCAATCATTTAATGCAACTACCACTACAACAAGCAGTATTAACCCGTTTAATTTTGGTTTGACCGGTGGTGTTGGAATTACTCAGCAAATTGTTTTTGGAGAAATCTTTCTGGATGCTCGTGGTGCTTATGGATTGACTGCTGTGCAAAAAAATTCACAAGATGGGCAAAGTCATAATGGTTATTTATTAATATCATTTGGCTATGCTATTCCACTATGATGTTTAACGCAGATATGTATCATATTTTAAAGTTTTATCTGGATGAAATGTATCACAACACTAATTGATTTTGATCATTTCACTGTTTTTTCTTTTTTCTTTTTTTTGCAATAAAATTTATTTTATCAACTTAAAAATCAAAATCAATGAACACGGATGAAATTATTCAAAAAAATGTGATGATTGTGTTAAAATATAATTCATTACTGAAATTTTGTGAAATCAGCGTTACAGCAAAAGAAGGTGTAGTAACTCTTTCTGGTAATGTTGACACTTATGAAAAAATAATTGTAGCTGAATATATTGCGAAGAATGTATTGGGTGTAAAAACGCTTATTCAGAATATGGATGTATATATTTCCAACATGGGAAAAGAAAGACGAACAGAGATTGCAGAAACTTTTTTTGGCTGAAAATGAAAGTGTATTAAGTGTTTAATTTTCTGTCCGGTCGCTTTTAAAAATTTTGGTATTGTGAAATGCTCTTCTCGCATTATTATATACATAAATATGAAATTCAATTCGTTGCTTTTAAAATGTTTTCAAGAAAAGTTGATTTAAACACAAGGTTTCAGCTATGATTATAATCAAGTAATAAGATGATCAACATCATTACACTGATTACTATTTTGTTAATACTTTTATTTCATGAAAGCAATAACCGAAGAACTTCTGATTCAGTATGGGTTTAAAGTAAATGCAGTAAAGCAAAAGGGCATAATAAAAACTTTTTCAAAAAATAGTTTTATTGTAGTAATGGAGCATGATGGTTCATTTTATTATGCCTATTTGGGGATTGAGTATCCGTTAAAAAATGAAGATGATTTACAAAAGATTTACTTTGAGGCTCGAAGAGAAAAATTAACTGATTATGATTTAATAATAAAATAAGTCTTACTTATGATTTAGTTTTTTACAAATTTATCAATCGTAAGTTTGTGAATTATATGTCAAATTAAAAAATGCAGGGAGATTATCATTTCATGCATCAAGCTTGCTTATTTCTTCTACGATAGAGCCGTAAATATTAAATGGAAGCAGATAAACATTATATAAATAAGAGCGGGTGGTTAAGGGCAGCTGTGTTGGGTGCCAATGATGGTATTCTTTCAACATCAAGTTTAGTTGTTGGAGTGGCCGCTGCAAGTGATGCTAGAGGTCCGATTGTTTTGGCTGCATTAGCAGGTTTGACTGCAGGTGCATTTTCAATGGCAGCAGGTGAATATGTTTCGGTTAGTTCACAGCGAGATATTGAGGTCGCGGACTTAACAAGAGAAAAAAGTGCACTTAACACTACACCAGATATTGAATTGGCAGAATTAACAGAAATATATCATCGTAGAGGTTTGAGCCAAGATTTGGCAAAAAAAGTAGCGATACAACTTACGGCTCATAATGTATTGCAAGCCCATGCCAGAGATGAACTGGGAATTAATGAAAACAGCAGACCAAAACCATTGCAGGCCGCTTTCGCATCGGGTATATCATTTATGGCTGGTGGGTCGTTGCCATTTTTAGTTTCGTTATTTGCACCAATTAAATATATGGTTGTTTGCCAATATTCTTTTTCTATTCTATTTCTTTTACTATCTGGGGTAATTGCAGCCAAAACAGGTGGTTCAAGCATTTTAAGAGGAATGATTAGGATTTGCTTTTGGGGAACAATAGCAATGGGCATAACAGCTTTTATAGGGTATGTTTTCGGAGTAAAGACTGGGGTATAAACAAAAGCATCTGTAAAATCAGTTGCATATTGCGCTAGTTTACAGTTGCTATATAATTTTGTTCGAGATGTTGAATTAAAATTTAAACCCTTAATTATTAGTGGTTGGTTGTTTTTGGAATAGAGTCTGCTTGTGATTCAAAAAAGCAATTATATTTGTATCAATAAATCTAATTAACCTAAAACATAATGAAAATGAAAAAAATTGCACTATCAGTATTAGCATTGACAGTATCAGGTATACTAACAGTTAATGCTCAACAAGAGCCTAAGAAAGAAGGTAAAAAACATGAAACTTTAAAAGAAGAGATTAAAGAAAAGAAAGAAGAACACAAGGAGAAGAAAGAGAAAAAAGAAGAAATGAAAAAAGAAGAGAAAAAATAGTTAGTTTGATTACGTCTATTATTTGAGACTGTTCCAAAAGAACAGTCTTTTTTTTACACAAATCGTTAGATTAAGAACGATTTGGCATTGCAGTGATTTTTTTGCAAGTTTCCATTTTATTATCGTCAATTTCTGCACTTACAAAGAAAAAACCTCTTTGGATTTTAAGTATGGCAGTAGGGGCAGTTGGCTTTGTTTATTTTCTTAATGTTTTAATGCTAGATGCTAAAAAAGCATGATAGTGATATTTTCTTCACTACTATTTTGACCCATAATTTCATAGTGTAAATCAGGAAAATGTTCTAATTATTCCTTTGAAATTTCTGTCGTTTGATTTCTGTTTTCACATTCGCCATCAGCACATTGTCAAATTCAATTATCTTTGCAGTCCTATTAAAAAAATAAAATGGAAAATAAAAAAGTTAGATTGCGTTTTGCTCCTAGTCCTACAGGAGGGTTGCACATGGGAGGTGTTCGCACAGCATTGTTTTGTTATTTGTTTGCAAAAAAAAATAACGGCGATTTTATATTGCGCATTGAGGATACTGATCAAACTCGTTATGTAAAAGGAGCGGAGGAATATATTATTGAATCATTAAAATGGTGCGGCATAGAGCCAAATGAAGGAGTTGGTTTTGGTGATGGAAAATACGCTCCGTATCGTCAAAGTGAACGAAAAGAATTAGGTATATATAAAAAATATGCAGAACAGCTTATTGCAAGTGGTCATGCCTATTATGCTTTTGATACTGCCGAAGAATTGGACGCTATGCGCAAGCGATTGGAAGCAGCTAAAGTGGTCGCACCTCAGTATAATTCCGTTTCTCGTCAAAATATGCGTAACTCACTTACATTGTCGGAAGATGAAGTGAAAAAAATATTGGATGCCGGAAACCCATATGTAGTGCGTTTAAAAGTGCCGCGTAATGAAGAAATTCGTTTTCATGATATTATTCGTGGATGGATTGTGGTGAATTCTACTCAAGTAGACGATAAGGTATTATTAAAATCGGATGGAATGCCAACGTATCATTTGGCGCATGTTGTGGACGATATTGAAATGAAAATATCACATGTTGTTCGTGGTGAAGAATGGCTGCCTTCTGCGCCGGCACATGTTTTAACTTATCGTTATTTAGGTCTTGAAACCGAAATGCCTTTGCTTGCCCATCTACCGCTTATTTTAAAACCTGATGGAAATGGGAAACTTTCTAAGCGAGACAAATCGGGAATACCAATGTTTCCATTGAACTGGTTTGATGAGCGAACAGGCGAAAGTTATGTGGGCTATCGCGAATCAGGTTTTTTTTCGGAGGCATTTGTAAATATGTTAGCTTTATTAGGCTGGAATCCGGGTACAACACAAGAGATTTTTTCTTTGCCGGAATTAATAACCGCATTTTCGTTTGATCGTGTGCATAAAGCCGGAGCAAAATTTGACCCCGAAAAAACAAAATGGTTCAACCAGCAATATCTAAGAAAAAAATCAGATGAGGAGTTGGAAATTTTGTTCACTCCGGTACTAAAGGAGAAAGCGATTAATGCCAATTCTGAATTTATACAACATGTTTGCCGATTAGTAAAAGAAAAGGCCCACTTTGTAAGTGAATTTTGGGTAAATGCTAGTTACTTTTTTATTGCACCAACAGTTTATGATGCGGAAGTTTTAAAAAAACGATTGAATGATCCAACTGCCAATTTTATTAAAGAATTAAAAAAGTCATTTGATGAATTACCTGATTTTAATGCTCTTGAAACAGAAACGATTTTTAAAACAGTTGCGGAAAGTTTAGGATTAGGAGCAGGACAAGTCATGCAACTGTTTCGTGTAAGTATTACCGGTGTTGGCGGCGGTCCGGCATTGTTTGAAATAGTTGAACTGTTGGGTAAAAAAGAGATAAACAATCGTCTTCAACGTTTTATTACAGAAAATAAGTTGTAATAAAAGACGAATAATGGTGGAATATTTAGAATCGCAAAACATCTATAGATGAACAAAATTTTAGTAGAAGGAATAAAATTATACGCCTATCATGGTTGCCTTGATGCAGAAGCTAAGATTGGTGCAGATTACATTGTTGATGTAATTATAGAAACCGATTTTTCAGAAGCAGCTCAAACAGATGATTTGACAAAAACGATTGATTATGTTATTGTTTATAATATTGTAAAGACTCAAATGGCAATACGTTCAAAGCTGATTGAGCATGTTGCAAAAAGAATTTTGGATTCCATAAAAAAAGAATTTACCTCACTAAAAAAAACGGAAGTGAAGGTAACAAAGCTCAATCCTCCAATGAACGGGCATGTTGAACGAGTGAGTGTGTTAGTAATAGAGGGATGAAGTCAATGTATGCTTTTGACAGTACCAGCACGATAGTGATATAGAATTCTGACTAAAAAAATTTAATGCTAAACAAAGCAATATCATCCACATAAGGTTGATTTTGTTTGTGTGCGGTAGCCTTTTCAAAAATAAATTTATTAAGGCTGTTCATGTCTAAGTGATGATGATTATTCAGAATCTCTTTCAGTTGTTCTTCTCCAAAATCAATTCCGGCATCATTTTCAAGTTCTGTTAGTCCGTCTGTATAACACACAATGGCGCTCGCTTGCGGTAATATGATTGTGTCTTCTTTTATTTCGGGTATTTCATCAAACATTCCTAGGCCAGTACATCCGGTGTGTAACATGCTTATCTTGTTATTCATGATTATTATCGGAGGGTTGTGCGCTGCATTAATGTATGATAGTGCTCTGGTAGTAAGATTATATTTTGCAATAAAAAACGTAATGAATTTTTCACCTTTTGCATTTTCCATCACTTTGCTGTTCAGCTCAATAACTAGTTCCGACAAGGATTTACTATGCTTTAATAAGATGCGTAAGTTTGCCTGAAAATTAGACATTAACAAAGCCGCCGCAACACCTTTGCCTGATACATCGGCAACACAAAACACGCATTCATTTTCATTGAGCCAAATAAAATCATAATAATCACCGCCAACTTGCTGATGAGGCAAGTAGTAGGCGGCACTGTCAATTTTATTATTGCAAGGCAGTTGCGTTGGAAACAGCATGGCCTGCATGTGAGAAGCCAGTTCCAACTCTTTTTTTACAGCCGCTTGTCGTACGTTTTCTTTAGCCAGTTTTTTATTTTCAATTGCAACAACAATAATACTGGTAAGAGTTTGAACAAAATTTAAATGCTTAATAGATGGACTTATAACTTCCATGCTGTCTTCCGAATCACCAATAAGCAAATATGCTAATGGTTGTGTTTTATGAAATACCGGAATAACAATTTCGAAAATATTGTTGCGCGATTTCTCCGAAAAATTAATGGGTGTGTTTGAAGAAAAGTTAATAGCATTAATTTCTTTGATAGGCAATAAATCCCTCTCTACATCAATTTCTTTGTATTCTTCTCCAACACCATAGTTTAATGTGCACCTCCAGCTGTCATTTTCGTGAATGAATAAAATGAGCTTAGAAATTCCTAATTGATTTTCTAAAACATCTTTAAAAATTTCGATGAGCTGTTCAGTGGAAAAATTATTATTAATTGCTTTTGTAATTTCCAAAAGCGAATTCAATTTTAATTCTGAAAATCGGGTGAACGTTTTTTTACTTATTGGCGCATTCATAAATATTCATTCAAAAAAATAAAGTTAAGTAATTCGTCATTCCGGCAATTGATTCAATTTTTTTGATAACGGATTCTTAAACAAATTTTGCACGACATTTAAATTCACATTATATTTTTTTTATCGCATCCGGCAACATTTTTAATGCCGCTACTTCTTTCATTTTTGTTCGTGCATCACCTGCAGGTGTTCCAAAAAAAGTTTTACCGTCGGGTAAGTTTTCTGCTAAGCCCGACTGAGCCAGTAATACAGCGCCGGCTCCAATAGTTACATCACTTTTTACTCCGGCCTGTCCCCATAATGTCGCCCCGTCTTTTATTGTCACACAGCCGGAAACTCCGACATGGGCGGCCATTAAACACATCTTTCCAACAACCGTATCATGTCCAATTTGTACATGATTATCTAATTTTGTGCCTTCTCCAATTATTGTATCACCTGAAACGCCTTTGTCTATTGTACACATAGCACCTATCTCTACATTATTTTCAATAACAACTCTTCCGCATGAAATCATTTTATCATACAATTCTTTTCTTTTTTTGTAATAAAATGCATCCGCTCCAATTACTGTATTGGCGTGTATAATTACATTGTTTCTAATATGGCAATTATCATAAATCACTACATTGGGATGTATTACGCAATTATCTCCAATAGTTACATTATCACCCAAATATACACCCGGCATAATTACCGTATTAACGCCTATTATAGCCGATTTGCTGATTGGTTGAAGAGAGTAGGAGAGGGGTTGAAAATGCCTCACAAGTTTATTGTAATCCCTGAAAGGATTCTCGGAAATTAAAAATGCCTTTCCCGCTGGGCAGATAACATTTTTCCCTTGTCTGTCTTCAGGAGGATTAATAAGAATGGTCGTAGCCATCGAATTAACAGCTTTTTCATAATATTTAGGGTGATCAACAAAAACAACATCACCCGGTTCTACCATATGTATTTCATTTAAGCCGGTAACAATATGTTCAGGTGCGCCTTCATATTTACAATCAATAATAGCAGCTATTTCTTTCAACGTATGAGAGGATGGTAATTTCATATATGATGGTATTGTTATAACACCAAATATAATGATTAATGATTGCAATATTAAAAAGTAATTATTCAAATAATTTCACAGTACACTGATGGTACAGAAATTAATGATTAAATAAGATTTCTATCTATCATCACCAATGAAAGGCTGATTAAAAAAGTAGGATTTTATTTTATCCCTTTTTTGAATATGAAAAGACAGGTAGGAGATGGAAATTTGTCATTGAAAACGGGGACTTGCCTTCTGTTTTAAAGGGCATAGCGCGGCATAGGTGTGCTATGTTGATCGGAAAAATCATTGTTTAAAAATTTATAATAACCGGTAATGCCAATCATGGCTGCATTATCTGTGCAATACTCAAATTTTGGAATGAACAGTTGCCAGTTCATTTTTTTTGCCAAATCACTTAAGGCATCGCGCAATCCGCTATTTGCAGAAACTCCTCCGGCAATAGCTACTTGATTTACATTGGTTTCTGTTACAGCCTTTTTTAATTTTTCAAGAAGTATGTCAATAATCGTATACTGAATTGAAGCGCAAATATCGGCTTTGTGTTGTTCAACAAAGTCTGGATTTTTTGCAGTTTCATTATTAATAAAATTCATGAATCCTGTTTTAAGTCCGCTAAAACTAAAATCCAAATCAGGTACACGGGGTTTTGAAAAGATAAACGCTTTTGGGTTTCCCTCTTTTGCGTATTTGTCAATGAGTGGTCCGCCAGGATATGGCAGACCCATTATTTTAGCCGCTTTGTCAAATGCTTCTCCTGCCGCGTCGTCAATAGTTTCGCCGATCACCTGCATATCAAAAAAATCTTTTACCAATACTAGTTGTGTGTGTCCGCCCGAAACGGTTAAACACAAAAATGGAAAGTCAGGAATAGCTTGTTGCGGCTGGTTTTCCGAACGTATAAAATGAGCTAGAATATGTGCTTGCATGTGATTTACTTCGATAAGAGGGATGTTTAAACCCAATGCAAATGATTTCGCAAATGAAATTCCGACCAGTAAAGAACCCATTAAACCCGGACCGCGCGTAAAAGCAACTGCACTTAACTCTTCTTTTTTTATTCCGGCTTTTTTAAGTGCTGCATCAACAACAGGAACAATGTTTTGTTGATGTGCACGAGATGCCAATTCGGGCACAACGCCTCCGTGAATGGTATGTACTTGCTGGGTGGCGATAATGTTGGAAAGCAAAAAGCCATCTTTTATAATAGCGGCTGCTGTTTCATCACATGACGATTCTATGGATAATAGTATTGCGGGCTTGTTCTTATTCATTAAATTTGTTTTGTGTATTCAAAGGTTGTATGCCCTTTGGTTTAATTGTTGAAAACAAAAGTATCAAAAAAGCACTTAAAATATTAATCTTCCTTTTTATAGCCATTATTTTCATAATGGTTGCTTCATTATTACTTATTCAGGTAAAAAAAGTCCAAACATTGTTGGCTCAAAAGGCTGCGATCTATTTATCGGAGCGCTTACACGCCAAGGTTGAGGTAAAAAGCGTAGATATTGAATTTTTTAAAACATTGGTTTTGGAGGGTGTATTTGTTGAAGATTTGCATCATGACACTTTATTGTATTCTGAAAAATTAAAAATAGATATAGCCGATTTTAGACTTAAAAGAAAGGAGTTGAAATTTCAGAAAATTGCATTGATTGACGCTACTGCCAAATTGGTAAAGTATAAATCGGATACTGTTTTTAATTATCAATTTATTATTGATGGTTTTGCATCATCCGATACTACTCGACAAAACAATACAAAACCTTGGGATATTCAATTTAAAAATGTGATATTAAAGAATGTTGATTTTACTTTTAGGGATGAAACGGATACAGCCAAGGTAGTTTATGGAATAAATTATTTTAACCTTCATACAAGAGCCGTTAACGGAGAGTTAACAAATATCAGTTTTGATAAAGATACTATTAAGGGCAGTATTTTAAGTTTGTCGGTAAAAGAAAAAAGTGGATTTATTCTTGATGATTTAAGCAGTACAAGTATAAAGGTTAGCCCGGTTGCAATACTCTTGCAGGGTTTAAAGATCAAGACCCCTCATAGTTCTATCGCTACCGATTTAATATTTAAGTATAAAAAATATTCTGATTTTTATGATTTCAATAGCTTGGTATCGTTTAAAGCAGAGTTCAAAAAGTCGGAATTGGATTTGAATGACATTTCCTATTTTGCCAGTGAATTAAAGGGATTGAACAAAAAAATAATACTAAGTGGAAAAGTAAGCGGAAGGGTAAGCGATTTAAAAGCAAAAAACATGAATATCACTTTAACCGGTGCAACTACCGAGTTTAAAGGTGATATAAATCTTATGGGACTTCCCAACATTGAAGAAACTTCCATTTATCTGAACATTAATCAACTTAAAACCAATTATCATGATTTAAAGCAAATTCCTTCTTATCCTTTTGATGCCGGAACATTTGTCTCAATACCATCCAATATTGCAACACTTGGTGATATCAAATTTAAAGGCATGTTTGCCGGCTTATACAATGATTTTTATGCTTATGGAAAATTATCTTCCCTGATTGGAACATTGTCTTTGGATCTTTCGATGGGATATGATCAAACCAAAAAACTGGAGAAGTATGAAGGTAAATTGAAATCTGCCGACTTTAATTTTGGTAGTTTTTTAGATGCTAAGTTAATTGGAAAGGCAACAGCGGACGTTGCCATAAATGGTTATGGCTTAACTCTTGAAACCATTACGGCAAGTCTTAAAGGAACTCTGTCGAGTTTGGATTTTAATAATTATACATATAAAAACATACAGGTAGAAGGCGAAGTAGCAAAAAAAATATTTAAAGGAACCTTAGGTGTTAAAGACGAAAATATAGATTTTGATTTTGACGGAAAGATAGACTATTCGGGTAAAATACCAGAGTTTGATTTTATTTCATCAATTAATAAAGCCAATCTTTCGGCATTACATTTTGTAAAATCTGGTAAGTTAACGGATCTTTCAACTCATTTATCAGTGAATGTTTCCGGTAATAATATTGATAATTTGATTGGGGAAATAAGTTTTGACAATACCATTTATAAAGAAGGAACGGCTATCTATTCTTTTGATGTTGTATCATTGGTTTCTGAAGTAAAAAACAGTAAAAAATCGTTAACGTTATTATCTGACTTTGCAGAAGCGGAAATGACAGGAAATTTTAAAATCCTTGAATTACCGGTTTCACTCGAAAAATTAATGAGCAATTATTTGCCTGAATATTTTGATGGTAAAGCACGGTCTCAAAACGTATCTTCTCAAATTTTCGATTACGAAATTGTTTTTAAAAATACAGATGCACTTACCCGCTTATTCCTTCCTGCACTTACCATTGCGCCACTCACCAGAATTGCAGGTGACTTTAATTCCACCAGTAATAATTTTACATTGCAAGGCAAGTCCGCTAAGCTTAATGTAGGAAACATGATTTTTAAAAATTGGAACGCTCAAATAAATGCTAACCGCAAATTGTTGTTTACTACCGGATGTGAAAGCTTTTATTTGACAGATAGCACATTCTTTAAAGCATTTAATGTTAGCGGAACAGCGGAAAGGGATACCGTTAACTGGGACGTAACATGGAATAATAATACTGTCCAACAAAATAAAGGTGAGATTAAAGGGCGTGTGCGTTTTGAAACCAACAATATGATTAGGTTAATGGTATTACCTTCTCAGCTTATTTTTGGTGATTCGGTATGGAATATTACTATGGAAAAGGATGCTTCCATAGACACCTCTTTTTTTTCCATAAGCAAACTTTCATTTCAGCACAATGATCAATCAATAGATTTTAATGGAGTGGCCTCTGTTAATGAAAATGATCAATTAAAAATAACATTCAATAATTTTAATTTGGCCAATCTTAATTTTATTACCACTCCAGTGGGTTTAACCTTAAAAGGAAGTGTGGATGGTATTTCAAGTGTTTCAGACCTTTTTCATCAACCGTTATTTGTGAGTAAAAATAGTTTCAAATCTTTTTACATAAATAATAGTAAAATGGGGGATGGGGAAGTGGAAACTCAATGGGATAATACAAAATCAGCATTGGGTTTAAAAGGGACCTTTACTTATGGAATTGTTCCCAATTTTGTTTTTTCAGGATTTTATTATCCCCAAAAAACGGAGGACAATATTGATATGAATGTGAATTTGCAAGCCATTCAAATGACATTATTTGAGCCTTTTATAAAAGATGTTTGTTCTAAATTTTGGGGACATATAGCCGGAAATATTGATATAAAAGGGTCGCTGAAGCAACCGCTTTTGTCAGGATATTTAGATGTAAACGCAAAGGAAGTGACAGTAAGTTATCTGCAAACTACTTATCGTTTTTCACATAAAATTGTTATTACCAATAATTCATTTGATATTGATAATATGGAAGTGTTTGTAGCCGATAACATTAATAGCAACGCTATAGTAAGTGGCAAGGTGACACATACTAATTTTAAAGATTTTAAATTGGATTTTGATATTAATGCTAAAAAATTAATGGCGCTTAATACAACAGAAGCAGATAATAATCTTTTTTATGGAAGAGCTTATTTGTCAGGACTCATCAACATTTCAGGCAGTACTGATAAATTATTGATTGATGCCAATGTGAAAACGGAAAATATAGCACAACCTGATAAGTCGGGCAAAATAAATTTATTATCCAAGATGGATCTCACTAAATTGTATATTCCTCTTACCAGTCAAAGTGAGTTGGGTGAAAACGATTTTATCTCCTTTATAAAGAAGGATAATGGTGTTTCTGCTAAGAATAACTACCAGTCACAATTGGCTGGTTTAACAATGAATTTTAACCTGGAAGTAACGCCGGATGCTGAAGTTCAATTGATATTTGATCAACGAATTGGTGATATTATTAAAAGTCATGGTAGCGGTAATATAAGATTAAACATTGATAGCAAGGGTGAGTTTAAGATGTTTGGCAATTATGTGATAGAAAACGGGGACTATTTGTTTACGCTAAAAAATGTGATTAATAAAAAATTTGATATAGAAAAAGGAGGAACGGTTAAATGGACAGGAATACCTTACAAAGCAGATTTGAATGTAACAGCATTGTATAAAACACGAGCTCTCCTCTCCCCTTTTTTTGATAAAAATATAAGTACGGGAAATGTGGATATGACAAAACGCTATCCGGTTAATTTAAAGTTATTGTTAACAGGTAATTTGCTGGAGCCAATAGTAAATTTTGGTATTGATGTCCCTACCCTTAATGCCAGCGATCGTCAAACAATATTAGGTTATTTAAATACTGATGCAGATATAAACCGTCAGGTGGTACCTTTGCTTATTGGAAGTTTTTTTGTTACCCCACCTCAATTAAATAGTGTATCTACCGCACCTACAATTGCAGGGGGAACGGCATCAAGTGCTGTGGAATTACTATCTAACCAACTTAATAATATGTTGGGCAATGTAAGTAAAGAATACATTAATGTGGGAGTTAATTATAGGGCAAGCAATGCTGTGAGTAAGGAACAATTAGATTTGGCCCTATCCACGCAGTTGTTTGATAACAAACTCACTATTGATGGAAACTTAGGTACTAATTCTACTAATACGCTTATCACTACAGGAAACAACTCCAATAACATTGTTGGTGATGTAAATATTGATTATAAATTAACTGATGACGGAAAAGTAAGAGTAAAAGCATTTAATAAAAACAATACCAATAATGTTCAGCTGATTTCAAGTGGAACTTATATACAAGGTGTTGGCGTTTTTTACAGAGAAGAGTTTGATTCTGCCGCAGAACTTATCGGAAGATACAGGCAATTTTTAAAACGGAAAAAGAAAAAAAAATAGGCTTTTAATTATGTGATGCGGCGACCGTTCTTAACAATTTTAAAAAACCTTTAGAAAAGTGTTTTTAGAAATCACTCTTCTTGTATCCAGCCAACAATAGTAGCAAGCTCAAAAACTTTGAGTGTTGTCCATTTTTTTGTGATGTTGTTCCAAACGGCTACACCTTGAAAGTAACGATCGCTTCCTGCTACCATATCATTTTCAATAGCAATGTAATCTTTAATTGTTTGTGCATTATCAAACCTGCACCATTTTTTTCCTATTTCTGCATCTTCAAATTTTATTACTCTCCCATAGCTTGGATTTTCAGTTGATTCAATTAAAAAATTATTATTCATATTTTCATATGCAATTTTATAGGCTTTCTTTTTATTAAGGTCGATGACAAATCGTCCTTTTCCGCATGAATAAATGATAGCGCCACTGGCATCATATTCAAAAAAAGTATTACTATTTGTAATAGGCATTGAGTCAATAGCTGTAATTTTTTCTAAGCTTTTATCTATTCCTACTTTATAAATGCTTGCAGTTTTCTGGCTTTTATCAAAATTGGCATAAATAAAATACTTTTTATCTATCCATAACAGAGGGAGTTTTCGTTTTATTTTGCCAGCGGTAATTGGCAGCGGTTCGCCATAACCGGCATCTTTAACTAATATGGTTTGTTTGCCTTTAATGTCATAATAACTGATAGAAAAAGGTCTGCTAATAATATCCACCTCTACATTTGGAGTTGGTGATGGATTGTAATTGGCGTCTTCAACTTTATGATATTTTTCGGTTCGTAAATTATAGATGGAATAATATTTACCCTTAAAAATATCGTCGGTATAAAAAATGACACTGTCACCATTAAAAGTAACAAAAGGGGCATGATCATCCATCAGTACTTTTTTGTTTTTTATATCAACAATATTGCCTATTCCGGTGATAAGATATCTGTTGCGATAAATTTTGTTTTTGCCAATATCAAATCGAACATAATCTACTTTTTTTCCTTCTTTTTCCTTTTGAATGGGAGCTGTAACTATATGCTCTCTTGCTATCATTATTCCATCTGAAAAAACATATTTTATCAAGTGTTGATTATGGTTAACAGCCCCATCTTTATCATATTCAGCAACGAGTAATGCTACTTTTTTTTGGGAAAAACCCAACGTGTGAACTGCAATAGTAACAATGGTAATGAACAATAATCTTAATGATTTCATACGTTACAGGATTTTATAGTATTGTTTCCAGACAAATTAATGAAGCCCAAGATAATATTTAGGACGAATATGTCAAATAATTTTTTTGAACCGTTAGTTCTGGACACAAGGATGTGTTAATAGAACAATCCTGATTTAAGGTACAGGGTGTTCGTCTTTGTCATATCCCGATAAAGATAGGGAAGAGCCTCTGTTTATATGATGGGATGCAGAAAAGAATTAACAGATTGTGTTGTTTAACTCGTTTACAAAAACATCTTCCAAGGTATTAAAGTCGAACCTTGTTTTATCAAACAGATGAGAAAGGTGAACATTTTTTAAGGCAGTGAACATTGTTTCTGTGCGATTAGGGTGTTTTTCTTCCCAGTCATTCATCATTTTACGAACGACTTTACGTTGAAGGTGCTCTTGCGATCCGCACAGGTTACAAGGTATGATGGGGTATTGTTTCCAGTTTGCATAGGTTGCAATGTCTGCTTCATTGCAATAAGCTAATGGACGGATAACAATGTGTTGCTTATCGTCCGTTTTATATTTTGCTGGCATGGTTTCCAGTTTTCCTGAAAAAAACAGATTCAGAAAAAAGGTTTCAAGTATATCTTGTTTATGATGTCCTAAAGCAATTTTTGTTATTCCCATTTCGGTTGCTGCGGTATATAATGTGCCACGCCGTAGCCGGGAGCAAAGGCTGCACATGGTTTTGCCTTCAGGTATTTTTTCTTTTACAATAGAATAGGTATCGCGTTCTAAGATACGGAAAGGAACATTTTTATTTTTTAAGTAATCAGGTAGAATATCAGCAGGGAAGTCCGGTTGCTTTTGATCCAGATTAACAGCTATAAGTTCAAATGCATCACCCATTACCTTTTGCATGTGTAACATCATATCCAACATTGTGTAGCTATCTTTCCCCCCGAAAGGCATACCATTACTTTATCTCCCGGTTCAACAATTTTAAATTCTTGCTGTACGTCCCATACGGCTTTTCGCAAGCGTTTTTCTATTTGTTCGTTGGATACAATTTTTTGTTCTTTCATCTGTAAGGAATTATTGCTGCAAAGATACTTGACATTACTGTGCAAGTTTACGGGAAATGTTTGTATTCTGAAAGTTAAGGCAAATAGATAGAATCGAAAGAGGAGAAATAAACACAGGTATTGCAAGTGCCTTTAAAATTGCCAAAGTATTAGGTATTCCTGCAAAAGACCTATTTGATTTTTAAGATAATAGTATTTATTACAAACAAAAAAGGTTTTTCGGTATTAATGTGAAACCCTTTTTTTGTCAATATAAGCGTATAACTAGTTGATAATTAGTGTTATTTGTGATTCCGAGAGGGTTCGAACCTCTAACCTGCAGAACCGGAATCTGCCATTCTATCCAGTTGAACTACGGAACCTAATAATATAGCTGCAAAGGTATGGTTTAAAGTCCAAAGTCCAAAGTCATTTTAAGCAGTTACATAATGGATTTTTACGCTCATCAATTTGCCAATCTTCAACTTGTACTTATCCATACAATAAAAAAAGTACTTTTATAGTTCATAATTACTTATTATTTAATAATGAAGAATCGGTTTTTATTCTTTCTTTTTTTTATCACCTACTTTATTGCTCATTCTCAAGATAACATAGCAATAGGACAATGGAAAGATAATTTATCTTATCAAAGTGCAACAGCTGTTAGCCAAGGTAATGGTAAGGTGTATTGTTTAACAACAGGAGGAATCATTATTTATAATAAAGCCGATAATTCAGTGGATCGTTTATCAAAAGTAAATGGCTTGTCAGATGTTGAACCTTCAGCCATAAACTTTAACAGCTATAACAACAAATTATTTATAGCCTACAAGAATTCAAATATTGACATTATTGAAAACAACAATATTACCAACATTGTGGACATTAAAATAAAGCCAATGATGGTGAACAAAACTGTTAATAATATCTATTTTATTAATGAATATGCCTATTTAGCTTGTGCTTTTGGAATTGTTGTAGTGGATATGAACAAATATGAAATACAAGATACTTACCTTATTGGTTCAGGAGGTAGCAATATTAATGTTAGAGATATAACTTCCGATAACACGTATATCTATGCCGCTACTGATATTGGTATATACAGAGCTTTGTTAAGTAGTCCTGATTTGGCTAATTTTGCTGAATGGTCGTTAATGAAAGGTTTACCAACCGGAATTTACAATACTATAACTGGCTTTAATGGAAATATTTATACTAATAACTCTAAATTTTTATCGAATAAGGTAACCCAACAGGATACTTTGTATGTGTATAATGGAGCAACGTGGAGTTATTTTAGTAACGGTAATGGAGTAGTAAATTCATTAACCGTCAGTAGTAATAAGTTAGTTGTTACCTACAACAATTCAATATCAATTTACGATATCAATGGAGGATTAGAGGCTAATTATGCTAACTATTTTGGAAATACAGCACAACCAGGAAAAGCCTTATTAGACAATAACAACAACTTATGGATTGCCGATAAAAGATTTGGTTTGGTATCAAAAAATAGTGGAGTGGCATTTCAATACAACTATCCTAACGGGCCGTCTTCTAATAATGCATTTGAATTAAATTCAATAGAAGATAACCTATGGGTAGCCCCCGGTATTACCAGTATAAGTGCATACACAAGTGGACTTTATCACAATACCAATAATGAATGGAGTAATATAAATGGTGTTTTTTCGTCAATAGTAAATTTTGATACCATCCGCAGCATCAATCATGTTTTGGTGAATCCTAAAAATACAGATATTGTATATGCTTCTACTAACAACGGAATAATTGAACTGCATAAAGGTGTGCCAGCTAAGTTATACAATAGCAAAAATAGTACATTAAAAAACATTGGGTCAAGCGATTCTATGTTAATAGGAGGAATGGCTGTAGATTCGTCAGGTAATTTATGGGTTCTGAATTCAACAGTTTCGCCTGCATTGTCGGTAAAAAAAACAGATGGAAGTTGGCAATCCCTTGATTTTTCTTTTATTATCGGCAACTCGCCTGCTTTGGGACAATTGTTAATAGATCAAAATAATAAGAAATGGTTTATTGTTAAAGGGCAAGGCGTGCTTGTTTATAATGATAATGGGACTGTGCCAAATGCGTCAAATACCAGACTCCTCACTTCTGCGATTGGAAATGGAAGCCTGCCGGACAATGATGTAACCTGTATGATGAGTGATTTGAATGGTAATATTTGGGTTGGTACCAATGGTGATGGTGTTAAAGTGTTTTACTCTCCACAAAATGTTTTTACAGGACAAAACTTTGATGCGCAACATATATATGTTCAGCAAGATGCTTCAACACAATATTTATTTTCAACAGAAATAATTCCCGCAATGGCATTGGATGCAGCAAACCAAAAATGGATTTCAATAAAGGGGGCAGGTGTTTTTTTATTGTCGGCAGATGGTACGCAGCAAATTTATCATTTTTCACAAAATACTAGCCCCTTGTTTAGCGATACCGTATCAAGTATTGCAATCAATTCAAAAACAGGCGAAGTGTTTTTTGCAACGCCATATGGAATTATCTCATACAAAGGTACAGCAACAGAAGGGGCAACTGATTTTTCGAATGTCTATGCGTTTCCAAATCCTGTTAAACATGATTATCAGGGAGTGGTTGCCATTACAGGACTAATGAACAATAGTACCATCAAAATTACAGATATTAGTGGAGCCTTGGTGTTTCAAACACAATCGCAGGGTGGACAAGCCATTTGGGATGGGAAAAATCATGAAGGAAATCGTGTAGGAACAGGTGTATATATGGTGTTTTGTACAAGTCAGGATGGCAGTGAAAAACTAGCCACTAAAATTTTATTCATTAATTAAATCATTCTCTCATCAATTAATTTCGAGGATGCTTCACAAAACAAAAGGGATAGTATTACAAACGGTCAATTATTCTGAAACAAGTTTGATTGTAAAAATGTACACTCGTAATTTTGGTTTACAATCATACATGATCAAAGGAACAAGAAGCAAAAAATCTAAACTCAAGGCCACTTTGTTTCAGCCGCTGGCATTGGTGGAAATGGTCGTGAGCAATGCTAATAACAACACCCTGCAACATGTTTCTGAACTTAATATAGCTCATCCATATTCTCATTTACCGTATGATATTATTAAAAGCTCGATAGCCCTTTTTTTGAATGAAGTGCTATATAAAGCTTTACATGAGGGTAACCCGGATGAAGACCTGTTCGATTTTATTGAAAATTCTTTGTTGATTTTAGATTTAAAACAAGAAAACTGTTCAAACTTTCATCTATGTTTTATGGTTCAATTTAGCCGTTATTTGGGATTTTATCCTCAAGGTGAATATAGTAAAGAGTTTTCTGTTTTTGATTTGAGAGAAGGTTGTTTTGTAAATAAAATCCCTTTGCATTCCTTTTATTTAGGTAACAGGTTCAGCTCTTTATTAGATGATATTATAACGACCAATTATGAATCAATTCATAAAATGCTACTTGAAAATACCGAACGCAAACAATTGTTAAACGCACTCATCTTATTTTTTCAATTGCATATAGAAACTTTTAAAGAGCTTAAATCGCAGGAAATATTACATCAGGTTATTGAATAAAAAACTTAAAAATGAAGAAGCAATTTAAACTTGTTTTTTTTGTGTTATGCTCCTGTAGTTCATTATATGCACGATCTGCCAACGATTCAGTATATGCGCAAGCCGATACTTTGCGGGGAATGCTTTCACCATTGCGCACATGTTACAATGTGCTGGTATATGACCTGGATGTGAAAGTAGATATCAATGAAAAATACATTTCAGGAAGTAACACCATTAAATTTATTGCGGAAAGCGATTTTCAACAATTGCAAATTGATTTGTTTGAAAATATGCAAATTCAATTGGTGGAATTTGAAACAACCTCCTTAAAATACACTCGTAAGTATAATGCAGTATTTATCAACTTCCCACGAATGATAAAAAAGGGTGAAACGACTTCTTTAAAAATTTATTATCACGGAAAACCACAACCAGCCATACATCCTCCTTGGGATGGAGGTTTTTCTTGGGAAACTGATGCTGAAGGAAATCCATGGGTGGGTGTATCATGCCAGCAATTGGGAGCAAGTTGTTGGTGGCCCTGTAAAGATCATCAAAGTGATGAACCTGATGAAATGTTTATTTGTATTTCCGTTCCTTCAAGTTTAATGGCTGTTTCAAATGGTCGATTGACAAAAAAAACGGAGTTGCAAGACGGTTATACAAAATATGATTGGCACGTTTCTTATCCTATCAATAATTATGATGTAACGCTTAATATAGCCAAATACAAGCAGTTTAGCGACTTGTATATTAATACGACTTTTAAAGACTCGCTTACATTAGATTATTTTGTGTTGCCATCTAATTACGAAAAAGCACAACAACATTTCAAGCAGGTTAAACCTATGCTTGATTGTTATTATAAATTAATGGGCGAGTATCCGTTTATTAAAGATGGTTATAAACTGGTAGAAACGCCTTATTTAGGAATGGAGCATCAGAGTTGCATTGCCTATGGTAATAATTACAAAAGTGGTTACAGAGGAAAAGACCTATCAGGAGCAGGATTTGACTTTGATTATATCATTGTACATGAATCAGCACATGAATGGTGGGGTAATGCTATTACTACCAACGACATTGCTGATATGTGGATTCATGAAGGTTTTGCAACCTATTCAGAAGCATTGTATGTGGAATGTTTGTACGGGCACGATGCCTATTTGAAGTATATCAACAGTGAGAAAAAAAGTGTAAAAAATAAAGAACCCATTATTGGAAAATACAATGTAAACAAACCCGGCTCTCGTGATATGTATCCTAAAGGTGCGTTGTTACTGCATACTATAAGAAGCATTATAAATAACGACTCTTTGTTTTTTTATATATTGGAAGGTTTGCAAATGGAATATAAATACAAAACAGTTAATTCAAGTGATGTAGAAAAATATATTTCAGAAAAGTCAGGGATAGATTTATCACAAGTGTTTGAGGTGTATTTGCGTGAAAAAACAATTCCTGAATTGGAATACATTATAGAAAAAAATGAAAATGAATTAAAGGTTAGCTATCGCTATGCGTCCGATACCCCCTTTACAATGCCGGTAAAAGTAACACTTAAAAAAGAGGGGTATGCTTTTATATATCCTACAAATAAATGGCAAAGCATCATAATTGATAATATGAAAGAAGAGGATTTTAAAATTGCTCTTGACTTATTTTATATTGGTACAGATTCATATAAAAAAATAGGGCGAACCTATCCAATTCGCCCTATCACATTAATTTGAAATTGATATTATTCAATAAGTAGTTTTCCGGTTTTCTTAATTCCTTCGTTTGTTATTAACTCATAAAAATAAATTCCGCTTGCTAAATCGCTTCTGTTGAAGGAAGTTGTATATGAAGTAATACTTATTTTTTTAATGGTTTTACCGTATACATCTACCACGCGAAGTTCTGCACCTGTTATATTTATCGCAGAACCAATTTCTATAGTGGCAATAGTGCTTATAGGATTAGGATATATGATTACGTCCATTGCGGCACTGATATTAGCAATTGCTGTTGCACAAGTGGTTGGTACAGTTAGGTGAGTAGTAACAATGCTATCACAACCATTACTTATTGCAGTGAGTGTAGTTGTATAAGTACCGCTAACACTATAAGTGTGAGTACCTACAGTTATGCTGCATGTATTAGGTGATTGGGTAAATGTATTTACAGGCAATACCGTTAAATGGGTGGTTACTATGCTATCATACCCCTGATAAGCAACTAACTTATTTACGGAAGTTCCGCTTATCGTATAAGTACTATTGCCAACAACAAGGCTTTTTCCATTACAAATAGTTGGAGATTGTGAATGTGAAACATATTGTGATTTAAAATGAATATTATCAACTTTTAAATCGGAACCTATGAAAGAAAATGCAGTGTCGCCCCATGCAGAAGATTGTATACTGATGATAACAGAATCAGGTTTTTGAGAAAGACTAAAAGGAATTTCTTTATATTGATAACTCGATGCAGCATGCAAATTTATTCCGTAATTTCCTTGCGCAATAGTTGTATCATCTTTTATAAAAGCTAATGATATTTGCGCACTATCGTTCCCTGATGGAGCATATTTATAATAGAATGCCAATGTATCTATTTGTTTATTATATGGAATTCCACCTTGTTCCTTGCAATTATTGTTGCATTTTTTCATAGAATAACCTTTTGAAATTTGTCCTGCCTGAGCAGCCGGATGATTATGTTGATTACCCAAAAAAGTGGTTAACTCAATTGCATAATTTCCGCCGCCATTCGGAACGTCTGTAGTTCTGTTGAACCCCGTAAGGTTCCCGCCTGAGTATTGCAGAAACCAATTATTGGGTAGATTAACGGTTGTACTATCCCATAATTCAAAATCCTCATCAAATAAAGCTGGTTGGCTAGCAACACCTGTAAATGAAACACTATCTAACTTCAAAGTGCTGCCCGGAGGACCTGTTGGTTGACCATTTGTGCCAAATTTACATGAAAGAGCAGCAAATACCACCGAATCAGGAGTTGTAGAAGAAGAAGATGTGATGGAAGACCAACTGCTGCCATTATATATTGATATACCTTCAGGTGTTCCAACCCAAATATTACCTTGATTATCCATTGTTAAACCCTGAATGGAATCACCGATTAAACCATTTGATTTATTATAGGTAGTCCAATTACTGGTAGCACTGTCAAATACAGATATTCCCGCATTTGTGCCAAACCATAAATTGTTTTGGGGGTCTACAAGAATTTTACTAACATAATTATTAGCCAAACCATTTGTTGTATTAAATGTAACCCAATTGGTTCCATTAAATTTAGAAACGCCACCGCCATTTGTACCAAACCATAAATTTCCTTTTTTATCTGTTTGTATGGCTCTGACATCATTATTAGCCAAGCCGTTTGTGGTAGTATATGAAGTCCAGGAAGTACCATTATATTGTGAAACTCCTTTCTTTGTTCCAAACCACTTATTGCCATTAGCATCAATTTTTACTGGTCTTATGCTATCATTCACTAAACCATTACTGGTAGATGCTTTTGTGAACGTTGTCCATGTTCCACTTTTAAACCTAGAAACACCACCACCATATGTACCAATCCATAAACTACCGCCACTTCCCATTTGAGTACCGCGTACATCATTATCCGCTAAGCCGTTGGTTGTAGTATAGTTAACCCAACTATTTCCATTAAATTCAGACAGTCCATTTGTTGTTCCAACCCAAACATTACCGTTACTTGTATCAATTGAAATGCTATGAATAGAATCACTTCCTAAACCATTTAATGAAGTATACGTTTTCCAATGTGTACCGTCAAATTTTGATACACCCCCACCATTAGTCCCTGCCCATACATTGCCTTTTGAATCTGCCTGTAGTGCACTAATATTATTATTTGGTAACCCCAAAGCCGAAAGAGGAGGATTAAGAGGAAAATCAAATAGTGTATAATTGTTTTTTAGTCCACCAATCTGATATTTATAGGTATGGATATTTTTCCCTCCTTTGCTAAATGCAACTATAACGGTAGCGGAATCCGCAGTTGAAACATTATATTTATACCATCCTCTTATGCCGTTTGGTTTTTGATCGTATGGAAATCCTCCATGCCAAGAAGTAGGACTGTTCCCATTATTAGGATCTATATTAATGAAATATGCGGGAACCGTATCTCCCTGAGTGGATGTTTCTGTCGTTAATTGAATCGCATATTTCCCATGATATTTATCGGTAGTTTTAACTTCATTAATTGGTAAACTATCAGAAATAGCTTGAGGGTTAGAACACTGCGAAAAATTTTTCGGTATATAATAAGTAGAGGATGTCCAATTTTCAAAATTCCCGTTTGGAACTAGATTGGTTTGAGCAACTGCTGTGCAAATTGATAATCCGCATATAGCTGAAAAAGAGAGTAGTTTTTTTTTCATTATAAGTTGATTTAAGTAGTTATTATTTATCTGATTTACATTGAAATATTTACAATGTTACTACTGTTTCAATTTCGAAACAATGATAAAAGTCACATTTGTTTTTGATGTTAATAAAATAACAATATTGTAATTCAAAATATACTTACCTTAGCACTTGTAAAACTTATAGGGGTGTCTTTAAAACAGTTGGCTTTTAAAGTCTGAGAACAAACCCTCGGCTCTTCCATAAAAGAACGGAACCTGATACAGATAATGCTGTCGTAGGAAATAAGTAAGAAGCAAATGTTCGTTTTGCTTTATTTCCCTTGCGTTATGCGACCCTGTAAGTTTATTATTTAAAATAAATAAGTATGATTTATATTAACGATAAACCGCATCCTTTTGAGCAATCACAAACATTAAGCGAATTGCTAGATGCTTTAAATATTGACGATTCAAAAGGCATTGCGGTAGCGCTTAACAACAATGTTGTTCCCCGCGAAAAATGGGATAAATATATTATCAATGACAATGATAAACTATTACTGATAAAAGCAGCACAAGGTGGATGATTTAGTCAAAAATTTAATAATTGAAGATTAGAAAATTTTATTGTTGATTTCGAGAACCTCAATCAACAAAATGAATGGTGGCTGAGGTACTCGAAGCCACATATAGATAAAGTTTAGATTGTATAATTCGCAAATATTCGTAATTCGTAGAAAATGAAAAAAGAAGAACAATTACCAACCGAAAAAAGCATTTCAACAACACCTTTCCCGAACTCAAAAAAGGTGTATGTAAAAGGGACGTTGCACAACATCAACGTGGCAATGCGTGAAATAGCTATTTCCGAAACAAAGGTAAGAGGCAAACAATCAATCCCAAACGAGCCGGTAGTAGTTTACGATACCAGTGGTCCATACACAGATATCAATACTACAATTGATGTAAAAAAAGGACTTCCTCGCCTGCGCGAAGAATGGATTTTAAAACGTGGTGATGTAGAACAATTAGAAAACATCACCAGTGCATATGGTCGCGAACGACTTGAAAACAGTGAGTTAAAACATTTGCGATTTCAACACATTACCAAACCGTTAAAAGCCAAAAAAGGTGCGAATGTGAGTCAGATGTATTATGCAAAAAAAGGAATTATTACTCCCGAGATGGAATACATTGCCATTCGCGAAAACCAGCGCATTGACCAATTAAAATCAATTGGTCATCAGCATGCCGGAAATAGCTTTGGAGCAAATATTCCTACAAGCCACATAACTCCTGAATTTGTAAGAAATGAAGTGGCTATGGGGCGCGCAATTATTCCTAATAACATCAATCACCCCGAAAGTGAACCGATGATTATCGGGCGTAATTTTTTGGTAAAAATAAATGCCAATATTGGTAATTCTGCTGTTACCTCAAGCATTGAAGAAGAAGTAGAAAAAGCAGTGTGGGCTTGTCGTTGGGGAGCCGATACCATTATGGATTTATCAACAGGAAAAAACATTCATGAAACCCGTGAGTGGATCATTCGCAATTCTCCGGTACCAATTGGAACAGTTCCTATTTATCAGGCATTGGAAAAAGTAAACGGTAAAGCCGAAGATTTAACATGGGAATTATTCCGAGATACCTTGATAGAACAAGCAGAGCAAGGTGTTGATTATTTTACCATTCACGCAGGTGTGTTATTGCGTTATGTTCCGTTAACGGCTAAACGTGTTACCGGTATTGTTTCCCGCGGTGGTTCTATCATGGCAAAATGGTGTTTGGCGCATCACAAAGAAAACTTTTTATACACGCACTTTGAAGAAATTTGCGAAATCATGAAAGCCTATGATGTAGCCTTTTCATTAGGTGATGGCTTACGTCCGGGTTCCATTGCCGATGCGAATGATGCAGCGCAATTTGCAGAATTGGAAACATTGGGCGAGCTCACCAAAATTGCATGGAAACACGATATTCAAACAATGATTGAAGGGCCGGGACATGTGCCGATGCACCTCATAAAAGTGAATATGGAAAAACAATTAAAAGAATGTGATGAAGCTCCGTTTTATACATTAGGACCGCTTACTACCGACATTGCTCCGGGTTATGACCACATTACTTCGGGCATTGGAGCTGCCATGATTGGCTGGTTTGGTTGTGCCATGTTGTGTTATGTAACACCTAAAGAACATTTAGGTTTGCCGAACAAAAAAGATGTGAAGGATGGAGTAATCACTTACAAAATTGCAGCACACGCTGCCGACCTTGCAAAAGGACATCCGGGAGCGCAAATACGCGACAATGCATTGAGCAAAGCCCGTTTTGAATTCCGTTGGGAAGATCAGTTCAACCTTTCATTAGACCCTGATACTGCCCGCGAATTTCACGATGAAACATTGCCTGCCGAAGGCGCAAAAATTGCGCACTTCTGCTCCATGTGCGGACCACATTTCTGTTCTATGAAAATTACAGAAGAAGTACGTGAATATGCCGATAAATTAGAGGTAGAAGCCAATGCAGCTCTTGAAAAAGGTATGGAAGAAAAAGCTGCGCAGTTTGTAAATACAGGTAGCGAGATTTATTCGTAAAAATGAAACTGATTGTAATATCTAATCCCGTTAATTTAAACAATGAACGCGCATTGCTATGTTCATTGTTTGAAAATGGATTAGAATATTTTCATTTACGAAAACCTGATTTTACATCAGATGAAATGGAGGAATACATACAACAAATTCCTGCTGAATATTTAAGCAAAATAGTAATCCACTCGCATCATTATTTGGCTGATAAATATAATTTAAAAGGAAAACATAAAACCTTTGAGCAAGCTGTTAAAACAGGGTTTTTAAGCGCCTCCTTTCATTCAACAGATGAACTAATGGAGTGTAATTACAACTACGAATATGTTTTTCTTTCACCAATATTTGATAGCATTTCAAAAGAAAACTATAAATCAACATTCAATAAAAATGAATTGAAAAGTTTTTTGGGTAGCTATAATAAAACACCTGAAATTATTGCTCTTGGAGGAATTAACGACGAAACGATTCATCAAGTAACAGACATGGGGTTTGATGGAGTTGCAGTGCTTGGTGCTATTTGGAATGATAAAGACCCTTTACAAAAATTTAAAGAATTAAAAAACTACTGTTTATGCTGAATGCCTGTACTGAGCTTGTCGAAGTATGATTCAGCATCTGTGAGTTGGAAATAAAAAGATTCCGAATCAAGTTCGGAATGACAAAAAAATGAAAACGGATCGTCCATATGTATTAAGTATTGCCGGCTTTGATCCAAGTGCCGGAGCAGGCATATTGGCCGACATCAAGACATTTGAAAGCAATGAAACGTATGGAATGGGGGTGGTTTCAGCATTAACCTATCAAAACGACAATGTTTTTGAGAAAGTGGAATGGGTCAGTCTCTTGCAGATTACAGAACAAATTGAAGTGTTACAAAAACGTTTTTCTTTTAAATACATAAAAATCGGTTTGATTAAAGATTTAAGCACGCTTCACGAGTTAGTTCAGCGCTTTAAACAAAGTAAAATTATTTGGGATCCAATTCTTAAAGCAAGTGCAGGTTTTTATTTTCATACTGACATTAATCAAAAATTGCTCGAAGACATTTGTAAGCATATTTACCTTATTACTCCTAATATTCCAGAAGCATTGATATTGGGAGGTTTTAAGGATTCAAAACAAAATGCAATGCAGCTTAGTCAATTTTGTAATGTGTATTTAAAAGGCGGACATAGCGAATCAGCAAAAGGGCAAGATATTTTATTTGCTACGAATGGAAAACAATTTGTTTTTAATAATGAAATAGAAAATATTTCCTCTAAACATGGTTCCGGCTGTGTATTGTCCTCAGCAATAACTGCAAATCTTGCAAAAGGAATGAGTATTGAAAATGCTTGTGAAAAAGGAAAAAAATATGTGAGCGCTTTTTTAGCAAGTAATAATTCATTATTAGGCTATCATAACATCGAACACGAATTATAGAAATAATGATTTCTCAATTACATTATATAACACAAGATTTAGAAAATGTAAGTCATCAGCAACTTGCAATTAATGCTTGCGAAGCAGGTGTTGATTGGATTCAATTGCGGATTAAAAATAAATCTGAAAAAGAAGTATTGGAAATCGCAAAAGAAACCAAAAGTATTTGTGACAAGTTTGCGGTAACACTTATTATAAATGATAATGTAAATATTGCCAAAGCAATTAATGCCCAAGGTGTTCATTTAGGAAAAACAGATATGGATGCTACCGAAGCACGTAAAATATTCGGTAATAATTTTATAATTGGAGGAACAGCAAATACATTCGAAGATATTAAAACACTTGTGAATAAAGGTGTTAACTATATAGGATTAGGACCTTACCGCTTTACTTCAACTAAAAGTAATTTGAGTCCTATACTTGGATTACAGGGTTATAAAGAAATTTTAGAACAATGTAGAAACAATAACATCAACATTCCAATTATCGCAATAGGCGGCATTCAGCCTCAAGATGTGAAGGAATTGATAAACGAAGGAATATATGGTATTGCTGTTTCTTCAGCAATAACTTTTTCGAAGAATATTACTGAAACGATTAATACGTTTAAGAACACTATAGCGGCAGAGGTTCAAGGAACTCATCATATTTAGTAAAATAAAACTTAGTGCCTTAGTGGTAAAAACCGAATATCATGAAAAAATTAAAAATAGGAGATAAAGAATTTAGTTCCAGATTATTTACAGGAACGGGCAAATTCAGCTCATCACCACTGATGGAAGAAGCACTTCTAGCTTCGGGGTCGGAATTGGTGACTGTTGCTTTAAAACGTGTGGATGTTAAAAACAACAACGATGATATTTTAAAACACCTTTTGCATACTCAGTTTAATTTATTACCTAACACATCAGGTGTAAGAACAGCTAAAGAAGCTGTATTTGCAGCTCAATTGGCGCGTGAAGCATTACAAACCAATTGGTTAAAATTGGAAATTCATCCCGATCCAAAATACTTATTGCCGGATCCTATTGAAACCTTAAAAGCTGCGGAAGAACTTGTAAAATTGGGCTTTATGGTGCTGCCCTATATTCATGCCGACCCTGTTTTATGCAAACGGTTAGAAGAAGTTGGAGTTGCAGCCGTAATGCCTTTAGGCGCTCCAATAGGCAGCAATAAAGGATTGCAAACAAAACAGTTTTTAGAAATAATTATCAATCAAAGTAATGTGCCTGTTATAGTTGATGCGGGCATAGGTGCCCCATCTCACGCTACAGAAGCAATGGAAATGGGAGCCGACGCGGTGTTGGTAAATACAGCAATTGCGGTTTCTGAAAATCCTATTCAAATGGCAATAGCATTTAAAATGGCTGTTGAAGCAGGACGTATGGCGTTTGAAGCAAAATTAGCAACACCTAAAAACTTTGCGGAAGCAAGTAGTCCGTTAACATCATTCTTACAGGATTAATCAATAAAAAATGTTCACAGAATTATTCGACACATACAACTGGAGTGAGGTAAAGAACAGCATCTACGCTAAAACAAAAGCAGATGTTGAAAGGGCCTTAAATAAAAGCGACAAGCGAGATATTGAGGATTTTAAAGCCCTCATTTCTCCTTCTGCAGCTCTTTATTTGGAGCAGATGGCACAGTTGAGTCATCGTTTAACGCAAAAGCGCTTTGGCAAAACCATTCAAATGTATGTGCCACTGTATCTTTCAAATGAATGTAATAATATTTGCACCTATTGCGGATTTAGTTTTGATAATAAACTTAAACGCAAAACCCTTACGGATGCTGAAATTTTAAAAGAAGTACAAGCCATTAAACAACTCGATTATGAGCATGTGTTGATTGTAACCGGAGAATCAAATCATAACGTGGGAGTGCCTTATTTGAAGAACGCCATCAAATTAATAAAGCCTCATTTTTCTCTTATATCAATGGAAGTTCAACCATTGGAGCAAAGTGAATATGAAGAATTAATTGCCGAAGGATTGAATACCGTATTGGTTTATCAGGAAACGTATCATAAAGAAGATTATAAAATTCATCATCCGAAAGGTAAAAAATCTAACTTTAATTATCGCCTTGAAACACCCGACCGACTTGGAGTTGCAGGCACTCATAAAATTGGTTTAGGGATTTTAATTGGTCTTGAAGATTGGCGCACCGACTCTTTTTTTACAGCTTTACATTTATCCTATCTCGAAAAAAAATATTGGAAAACGAAATACACCATTTCTTTTCCACGCTTGCGACCAGCCGAAGGGATTATTGAACCTAAGGTAATTATGCAGGATAGAGAGTTGGTTCAACTGATTTGTGCTTACCGAATTTTTAATGAAGAGGTGGAATTATCAATGTCCACAAGAGAGAGTGAGACTTTTAGAAATAACATTCTAAAGCTGGGTATTACTTCTATTAGTGCAGGTTCAAAAACTAATCCGGGAGGTTACGCTGTTGAAAAAGAATCGTTAGAACAGTTTGAAATAAGCGATGAACGCAGCCCGCAGGAAATAGAACAGATAATTAAATCAAACGGTTACGAAGCCGTTTGGAAAGATTGGGATGAGGTATTCTGTAATACTAATGTTATTCAATAGAAATATTCAGTTCCTGAAATTTGTTAACAATTCTGTTGAACTTAGCTATAGGGTCGGGTGCAGTCCATAAAGAACTGTAAAATGCAATTCCTTTAAAACCTATTTTATTGGCCTTTTCAATATTCGCAATATTAATTCCCCCTCTGGCAATAACATTCCATTGGTTTTTTTCAATAGCTGTTTTTAATCCGTATCCGGGGAAACCACTTTGAAACCTGCTGGTATTGCTGTCAAAAACAGGACTTAAAAAAACATAATCATAATTATATTGATGTTTAGCTTCATATAATTCTCCTAATGTTTTAAAAGAAGTTGTTATTTCAAGTGATGGTTTTTTTAACTGTATTAATCTTATTGTTAATAATGTTTTAAGTTTAGTCTTTTTATGTTTTGATGTAAGATGAATTCCTTTCAGGTTAAAACTAAAGACTAAGTTGTGGTGCGAGTGAATGGTAATTCGGTCGTGAAAGTGCTCAGGTATTTGATTTATAAGCTCTCTCATTCTTGCTGTTGACATTTTGTTTTTTCTAAGATGAAGGGATTTTAAACCCGCTTCAAATAATTGAGTAATTATTTGTGCTTCATTTTCAATTGCTGTAGATTTTGATATAACAATTAGTTTCATCCCCTCTGATTATTTCTTTGTAAATACAACTTAAAATTTATGAATAGCCTTTGAAATGGATGCAATTAATTTGTTATCTTTTTCAATAGCATTTCCAACCACAATCATATCAGCTCCCACTTTGCAAGCTTGTTCTGCTTTTTTAGTGGAATTTATTCCTCCCCCTACAATTAAAGGAACAGAAATGTTTTTACTTACCCTTTCAATCATGTTTTCGCTTACATTATTCAATGCTCCGCTACCTGCATCCAAATACATTAATTTTAAACCTAACATTTCTCCGGCAATTGCTGTAGAAGCTGCAATGTCGGCTTTATCGTGAGGAATAGGGAGGGTATTGCTGATATACGAAGCTGTTGTCTGTTTTCCCGAATCAATAAGCATATAACCGGTAGATAATATTTCTAAATTGCTGGACTTTAAAGCGGAAGCCGCCAATACATGATTACCAATGAGTAAATCAGGGTTTCTGCCGGAAATGAGTGAAAGTAACAAAATGGCATCCGCACTGTTATTAATCTGCATGTAATTTCCTGGAAATATAATGACAGGAATTTTGGTTAATCTTTTTATTGTTTGAATACAATTTTCAAAATTTCCCTGAGTAATAATACTTCCTCCAACCATTATAAAGTCAACAGCAGCATCTTCACATAAACTAATTTCTTCTGTAGAGTCAAACTTGTCAGGGTCAATTAATACCGAGAATAATTTTTTGCCTTTTTTTTTGTTCTGTAAAATTGTTGAATAAATATTCGCCATCGCCACATTAAATTTAAGATTTACAATATTAACCAATTCTTTAGATCATGCAAATTATATTTAATCTGGGCATGACGGTACTGTCATATAAAGTGTTTACTTTTTTGCTCATTGCTTAAAAAGACGTAAATTCGCGCTTCAATATTAATAATTAATAAATTTTAAAATGGGAAATACATCTGTAGAAAAATACGTTAAGTTTAAAGTAAAAGATATTGCTTTAGCCGAATGGGGACGTAAAGAAATAAGACTTGCCGAAGTTGAAATGCCTGGATTGATGGCTTTAAGAAAAGAATTTGGAGCATCTAAACCGCTTAAAAACGCACGTATTGCTGGTTGTTTGCACATGACTATACAAACGGCTGTATTGATTGAAACCTTGGTTGAATTAGGTGCAGAAGTTACCTGGTCATCTTGTAATATTTTTTCTACTCAAGACCACGCTGCTGCTGCGATTGCTGCTGCCGGAATTTCCGTTTATGCTTGGAAAGGAATGAATGAGCAAGAGTTTGACTGGTGTATCGAGCAAACCTTGTTTTTTGGAGAAGATAAAAAACCGTTGAACATGATTTTGGACGACGGTGGAGATTTAACAAACATGGTGTTTGACAGATTCCCTGAATTAATAAAAGAAATTAAAGGATTGTCAGAAGAAACAACAACAGGTGTTCATAGATTGTATGAGCGCATGAAAAATGGAACGTTACACATACCGGCTATCAATGTTAACGATTCTGTTACGAAGTCGAAATTTGATAACAAATATGGTTGCCGTGAGTCGTTGGTTGACGCTATTCGTCGCGCTACAGACTTAATGCTTGCCGGAAAAGTGGCTGTAGTTGCAGGTTATGGAGATGTTGGGAAAGGGTCTGCACAATCATTGAGTTCACAAGGTGTACGTGTAATCGTTACCGAAATTGATCCTATTTGTGCATTACAAGCTGCAATGGATGGTTATCAGGTAATGAAAATGGACAATGCCGTAAAACAAGCTGACATAATTGTTACAGCAACAGGTAATAAAAACATTATTTGCGACCGTCATTTCAAAACAATGAAACACAATGCGGTTGTATGTAACATTGGTCACTTTGATAATGAAATAGACATGGCTTGGTTGAATAAAAACCATGGAAAAACAAAAGAAGAAATCAAGCCTCAGGTTGATAAATATACTGTTGACGGAAAAGACATTATTGTTCTTGCTGAAGGAAGATTAGTAAATTTAGGTTGTGCAACCGGACATCCATCATTTGTAATGAGTAATTCATTTACAAATCAAACGCTGGCACAACTTGAATTATGGACAAACTCCAGCAGCTATGAAAATAAAGTGTATACATTACCGAAGCATTTGGATGAAAAAGTAGCCCGATTGCATTTAGGTAAAATTAATTGTGATTTAGATGTTTTAACTGACGAACAGGCTAAATACATTGGTGTTACTATTGATGGACCTTACAAAAGTGATGCTTATAGATATTAAGATTATAGTATAAAAATAAAAAAGGCGTTCAGAATTTTCTGAACGCCTTTTTTATTTGAATGAATGTAATTCCGAAATCTTTTTTATTGTTGATTTATTCTATTGTTCTTAATGCTGAAATATAGCAGGTATGAAAATTAAAGTCGGAATGAAATGCCTCCTTGAATAAGTGGTCCTCCAATACCCACTTCTCCATTAATACCAATTGTTTGATTGAAAAAATGACGAAAGCCAATACCAAGTCGTATAGAAATAGGTAATACTGTTATGTTTTGCTGGATTTTATTGCTAGGGTCACTTGTGGTAATATTTGTTGTTGATGATCCCAGACCTGCCGTAATATATCCATCGGTATCTTCATCCTCCAAAAAATGTAAATAAGCCTTTCCTAAAAATCGTTGTTTGGTTAAAGTTGCAGTATAAACATTACCGTTTTCTTGAAATTTTGCATCAAACAATGCATAAGTATATTCTAACCCAACCCCGAAATTTTTCATGATTAAATATTCAAATCGTAACCCTACGTGATTAAGGTTGTGTGTTTGATAATGACTTCCTGACGAATCTAATACCGATTTAAGGAGTATACCAACCATATATGGATACCCATAATATCCTTCAATAACCATATCAGATTTATTCAGGCAGGTTTTATTTACAATAGCTGTAGTATTACTATTGTTTACTATACTTGCCGTAGAGTCTTTATAATCTTTACTTACATATTGTGCGTATGTATTGTTACTACTACAGAAAAGCAATAAATTAATAAGTAAAGGAATTAAACTATTTTTTAATTTGTTCATTTTGTTTTATTGATTTATTTAAAATTATTCATAATTTAAATCGATAATTGAGGTAAATATAAAGAAAAAAAATGTTGGGGGTGTTTTTCTTTGAAGTTAACCTTCTTAGGTACCTTATTCAATGCTTTTATTGATAATACTCATAGGTGTATTTTGCAATAAATACAGTTGAACTTGTATGACTTCGATTTGCTTCGGATCTTAAGAATAAACCATTTTCATCATATATATAATTTGTTTCATAAATCAATTCATTGTTTTTGTATTTTTTTTCGGAAGTTAAATTACCTCCTTTTCCGTATTCATAAACTGATTCTAAAACAGCACTACCGGTTTCATTTGTTTTGTATGTTTTTTTTGTGAGTTTCCCTGCTGTATTATAAGTATAAGTTTGCTCTTGTCTATGTGAACTAACTGTAGATTCAGCAGTTTCGTTGACGATGTTTTTTTTAATATCATATTTTATAAATGTATTTTTATAAGGAAGTCCACGATTATTGAGCGCAATTTTTTTTATTTGATTAGCACTCAAAAGCTTATAATCAAACGTTCCGGAAAACACCAGTTCCTGAGTTCCTAATTTAAAATCATCCAAATTACTGCCCAAATTGTTTTCTTTATAATGCACATCTTTTGTTATTTGATTTTCGTTGTTATAGCTATAATAATAAGCATCATACACATTGTCGGTTTTAATTCGCTTGCAGCTAATGCGGTTAAGGCTGTCGTATATTATATCCGTAAAAATAGTATCATTAATATATTTAAAAACCTCCTTAGTAGGGTTGTTTTTTAATGGTTTTGCAGAGGCTGTCGGTACATTTTCTACAACAGCCAGTTTATTGAAAATAGTGTAATAGTAGCGTGTAATGTATCCTTCTGTATTGAATTTGTATCCATAGGTTGTTCCTTTATCAACAATAAAAGAACCATCGGGCTTGTTCACCACCTTTATTTCAATTCCTTTAATCTTGTTTGCTTTAATTATTTCGGGATTAAAATTAATAGCACCAATTTCTATAGGTAGCGGAATGTTTTTTATTATTTGTCCAATACAGGAATAAGAACTAATTGTAAAATATAAAGCGGAAAAAATTATTTTTTTCAAAAGGTATAAATATTGAATGGTTATTTGTTATCTGGCTATAAGATTTATATAACTTCATTACTATTACTAAATGGCTGCGCATTATGTCATAGCTTTTCAATCGTTGATGGAGTACCTGAACGCAGGCAGATTGAAATGTGTAATACTCTCGTTACTTCATTGCAATTACACTTATTTCTACATTAAGGTTTAACGGCAATTTCGAAACTTCTACCGTTTCGCGGGCAGGAAAATTGTTTGTAAAGTATGAACCGTAAATTTCATTTACTTGGGCAAAATCATTCATGTTTTTTAAGAAGATGGTGGTTTTACAAATGTTAGTAAAATCCATATCCGCTTCAGTTAGAATGGCTTTTAAGTTTTCCATAACTTGTTTGGTTTCCGATTTAATATCGCCATTAACCAATTCGCCGCTGGCAGCATTTTTACATATTTGTCCACTTACAAATAATGTATTGTTGCACAGTACAGCGTGGCTATAAGGACCAATTGGTTCCGGAGCATTTTTAGAAGTGATGATTTGTTTCATAGGTACAAAATAATTATTTCGGAAAGATTACTAATTTTAATTTGTTTTGCGAAAATACAAATTCTTTCTGTTCGCGATTGGAAACTTATTTAGTAACCGATAACTGAAAATGTTTTAAGAGAGATTATGCAAATACTTAAACCCTTCTGCAAGGTGAGCGATAATATCAGAAGCAATAATACTTTCTTCCGATTTTTCAATTGTTGCAAAATCACCTGCCAGTCCGTGCAAGTATACACCCAATATACAGGCTTGTTTGGAATTATAATTTTGTGCTATTAATGCAGTAATAATTCCTGTAAGTACGTCTCCGCTGCCGGCAGTGGCCATCCCCGGATTACCTGTAGAGTTGAAAAATGCAGTTCCATCAGGACATGCAATGGAGGTATGTGCACCTTTTAAAATCACATACACGTTGTTTTTTATAGAAAATTCGCATTGTTTTTGAAGACGTTCAAAACTGTTTTTTGCTTTTCCCATAAGGCGTTCAAATTCTTTTGGATGAGGTGTAAGAATACTGTTAGCAGGAATAAATGCTAACCACGTTTTGTTTTCAGAAAGTATATTTATTGCATCGGCATCAATTACCAATGGCACTTTTGTGTTTTGAATGAGTAATTTAAAAACATTTTGTGTTTGTTGTTCTGTGCCAATACCTGGTCCAATACCTATTGCGTCATAATAATCAAGCTTTGGAATGGTTGAAATAAAATGCTCTTCTTTGTCAATATCTACCATAGCTTCAGGCAAAGTAATTTGCATTATTTCATAACCAACTTTTGGAACATGAGTAGTTAAAAGTCCGGAGCCGCTGTGCATACAGGCTTTTGATGAAAGTACCGCGGCTCCCATTTTACCATAGCTTCCGGCAATGATAAGGGCATGACCAAAGTTTCCTTTGTGAGCAATTTTTGCACGTTTCTTTAAAAAACTTTGTACATCCTCTTTGGTTACGAAATTATTTGTAGTGCCGGTATTATTGATAAAGTCAGGATGTAAATGGATATCCAATATGCTGAAGTCTCCAATATACTGTGCCGTTTCAGGCAGCATAAATGACAATTTTGGAAATTGAAATGTAATGGTGAAGTTTGCTCTTATAATACAATCGTTAGAATCATTTAGTTCATCGCAATATAATCCGGAAGGAATATCAATAGCGATAATAGGTGATAATTGAGCGTTTAACAAATTTACAATATCAGCTGCGAATCCTTTTATAGGCTTATTTAAACCGGTACCAAACAGAGCATCAATAATTACACTTTGTGCATTGCTGAGGAATGATTCCTGAAATTGTTCAAGTGAGTTAATCTCTTCAACTTTTAAATTGTCTTGTGAATGAGCGGTTAATCGGGAGTAATTTGTTGAAAAGTCAAGCGAACGCTTATCCGAATGATTAACAATAAAAACATGAACATTATAATTTTTTAAAGCCAATAAGCGAGCTATCGCTAACCCGTCTCCACCATTGTTGCCTAAGCCGCAAACGATAATGAAATTATAATCAATATTAAACTTCTCTGTTATCCATTCAACACAAGTAGTGGCAGCCCTTTCCATTAAATCAACTGATGCAATAGGTTCGTTTGCAATGGTATATTGGTCAGCTTCTCTCAGCTGATGTGAGGTGAAAATTTTCATGTGTTATAATTAGTTAAGGCACCCGCAACCATTGGCAAAATGGATTTTTGTTTTTGGAAGTAAAACTTGAATTCTTTTTTTCTCCTTGTCGGAGATAATTATAGAGCGTAAATCCAATACTTTTAAATTTTTTAAATTAGTTAGTTCATTCGGAAATATACTTAGATTATTGAACCAGGCATCTAGATATTTTAATTTTTCAAGATTTCCAATTTCAGGAGGCAATGCCAATAAATCATTTTGACCAATATTTAAATAATAGAGATTGTTCAAGGTCCCAATTTCTGATGGAAGCCTTTCGAGTTTGTTTTTTTCCAAACTTAAATATTGCAAATTTTTCAACTGTTTAATCTCAGGAGAAACCTCTGTAATGTTATTTTTGCTTAAATCTAAATATTGAAGATTAGGAAATGTGAACACCTCAGAAGGAATAGCATTGAGCTTGTCGCGTTTTAATATCAGTTTAATTACTTTTTCAGGTTGTTTCAACGCATCGTCAATATTTGTAAAGGCTTTTGCCGTATCCAGTGAAAGAGAGTCGAGAAGCTGTGTTTGTGCTTTTGAATGAAAGCAGGATAGAACAAAAAAGATAGCAATAAACAATAATGAGCATTTTTTACTTTTGGAAGTAATACATTTCTTAGTTCTCATTATGTTATTTACTTATATAGATAAAGCTATATTTTCTAAGATTTTTAAGGAGTTTTCCTGATCTGATTGCATCTGTTTTTTTAACTCATCCATAGTATCAAACTTCATTTCATCTCTAAGTCTGTCAATAAAGGAAATGGTTAAATCGTCTCCATATATTGTTTTATCAAAGTTAAAAATATGTACTTCCATGCTTCTTCCTTTTCCTTCCACGGTGGGATTATTGCCGATACTCAACATACCTCCGTAAAGTTCATTTTTATGTTTTACCTGTACTGCATATATTCCATCAGCAGGAATTAATTTGTATTTATCTGCAACATGAATATTAGCAGTGGGGTATCCAAGCGTTCTTCCCAATTGCAAACCTTTTTCTACATTTCCTGAAAGTGAATAGGTATGACCAAGGTAGCTATTTGCTGTTTTTACATTTCCCGCCTTTAGGGCTACTCTTATTTTGGTTGAACTAATTTCAATGGAATCAACGCCTTTTGCAGCTATTTCTTCTACTTCAAAGCCATAAACGGGTCCGTATTCTCTTAATTGTTCAAAGCTTCCCTCTCTGTTTCTCCCAAAATGATGATTGTAGCCAATTATCAGCCATTTTGTTTTTATTTTATTTACTAAAATATCTCTTACAAATTCAACAGAACTTAATCTTGAAAATTCCCTGGTGAAAGGATAAATAATCAAATGGTCAATCCCATATCTTTCAAGTAATTGAATTTTTTCCTGTTCGGTATTTATCATTTCCAATCCGGTATCGTCAGGAAATAAAACAATTCTGGGATGAGGAGCAAATGTGAACAATACCGTTTCCCCGTTTTGTTCCTGCGCTATTTCCTTTAATCGTGTAATTATTTTTTGATGTCCAAGATGAATGCCGTCAAACATTCCGGTGGTTACAATTGGATTTTTAATGTTGTTGATCTCTTTTATATCAGTATAAATTTTCATTTAAAATCATTTTAATTTTGTCGCATAGAGTTAAACTTACTAACAATGTAATTAGCTCTATTTTAAATATCCTCCTTGTGCAAACTTGTCTATTTTATTGACATTTCGGTGGTTTTTGTTCTTGATTTGAAACACGAAGTTAATTATAAAAATATTAACAATTGTTTTTTTACCTGAAATAAAAATTTTACTTTTGTGCCCAGTTTCAGAAATATATATTTAAAACATACAACTAAAAATGTCAAATAATTCCGGTAAAATTTCGCAAATAATTGGTCCAGTAGTTGACGTTAGCTTTGAAGGCGGCGCTATACTACCAAGTATTTTAGATGCGTTAGAAGTAACTAAATCTAACGGGCAAAAAGTTATTTTAGAAACACAACAACACATTGGTGAAGATACAATACGTGCTATCGCGATGGATTCTACGGATGGTTTATCTCGTGGAATGGTTGTTATAAATACGCTTAGAGGTATTACAATGCCTACCGGCGATAAAGTAAAAGGTCGTTTGTTCAACGTGGTGGGAGAGGCGATTGATGGTATTGGGCAAGTGAGTAACGAAGGGGGATATCCGATTCACCGTGTGCCACCTAAATATGAAGACCTTTCTACTAAAACCGAAGTTCTATTTACAGGAATTAAAGTTATTGATTTACTGGAACCTTATGCAAAAGGTGGTAAAATTGGTTTGTTTGGTGGTGCGGGTGTTGGTAAAACAGTGTTGATTATGGAATTTATCAACAATATTGCAAAAGGATATGCAGGATTATCAGTATTTGCAGGTGTAGGTGAACGTACCCGTGAAGGAAATGACTTATTGCGTGAGATGATTGAATCTGGTGTTATTAATTATGGCGAAGCATTTAAACATTCGTATGGAAAACGGAGGATGGGATTTGATCAAAAGTGGATATGGAAGAATTGGCAAAATCACAGGCAACATTGGTATTCGGACAAATGAACGAACCTCCGGGAGCACGTGCCCGTGTGGCTTTATCTGGTTTAACAGTTGCAGAATATTTCCGTGATGGCGATGAAAAATCAGGCGGACGTGATATCTTATTCTTTATTGATAATATCTTCCGTTTTACACAGGCTGGTTCAGAAGTGTCGGCGTTATTAGGTCGTATGCCTTCAGCAGTAGGTTATCAACCAACTTTAGCAACTGAAATGGGTGTGATGCAAGAACGTATTACTTCAACAAAAAGTGGTTCAATTACTTCTGTTCAAGCAGTTTATGTACCTGCGGATGACTTAACCGACCCTGCTCCTGCTACAACATTTGCCCACTTAGATGCAACAACTGTATTGAATCGTAAAATTGCCGAGTTAGGTATTTACCCTGCGGTTGATCCTTTGGATTCTACTTCTCGTATCTTAACTCCTGATATATTGGGTCAAGAACATTATCAAACAGCTCAACGTGTTAAAAATATTTTACAACGTTATAAAGAACTTCAGGATATTATTGCCATTCTTAGGTATGGATGAATTATCGTGAAGAAGATAAATTGGTTGTTTCACCGTGCTCGTCGTGTTCAACGTTTCTTGTCCCAACCTTTCCATGTTGCGGAACAATTTACCGGATTAAAAGGTGTTTTTGTGCCTATTGAAGATACCATCAAAGGTTTCAATATGATTTTGGATGGCGAAGTTGATAAATATCCAGAAGCTGCATTTAACCTTGTTGGTTCCATTGAAGAAGCAATTGAAAAAGGGAAGAAAATATTGGCAGAAGTTCAGTAAAACTAATTAATTAGGGAGTTTGGTAATTGCCGATTTCCCTAATTTAAAATTTAAAATATGTTTTTAGAAATAATTACCCCCGAAAAAAAAGTATTCAATGGCAACGTTGAAGCTGTTCAGTTTCCTGGTGCAGATGGCTCTTTTGGAGTTTTAAACAATCACGCACCTATTATCGCAGCTTTAAAAGAAGGGACAATAAAAGTTACTGACAATCATAAGCATATTGAGAGTTTTGAGATAAAAGGAGGAGTGGTAGAGGTGTTGAATAATAAAGTGATTGTTCTTGCAGAAAATTAATGGCGGAAAATAGTTTCATTTTGAAAAAAATCCTGCTTTTACAAAAGCAGGATTTTTAGTTTTCCCTCTAACTCAGTTAAATGAAACTTAATTTTTCTGTTTAGAAAAAAAATTTTTAAATTATACATTATTTGCCACAAAATTAGAGATTAACAAAATTTAGCTATAATAGAAATTGTGTTTGTATAAATATTATTTTTACATTGCGTAAATTTTATTGGAAAAATATTATTTTTTGAAATGAGCAAAACAAAAACAAAAAAGGCTAAAGACACTAAACCTTCAAAGGGTAAGCCTATTAAAGTTGTTAAGGGAACAAAAGCTAAAGCTGTTGCTTCCAGCGTTTCAGTAAAAAAAGTAGCTATTAAAAAAGTTACAAAGAAAATTTCATCGGTTAAAAATACTAAATTAACTAAGACGTTGGCAAAAGGGAATAAAGTTGTTAAAAAAGCAACTTCAAAAAAGGCAGAAGTAAAATTAACAGTAAAAAAAGCAAAAGGGGCAGAACCCATTAAAGTTTTAAAAACTGTTGATAAAAAAGAACGTGATAAAAAAACGAAAAGTATCACGAATAAAAGCAAGTTGATAGTGGCAGACGACAAATCCGCTAAATCAAAAAAAAATAAAGTTGTTGAAGGTATTGAATCTAACAAAGTAAAGTCAGCAGGTACTGCTTCCAGATCAAAAAGAAGTAAGAAAAAGAAAAAAGGTGATGATGATGATGAACCTATTATAGATGTAGAAGATGCTTTATTGGCTGAAATATTAGAAACTGTAAAACCCAAAAAAAAGAATACTAAAGAGCCTAAGCAAATTAGAACTTTTGTTAACCCAATGGCTTCATTAACTGTTGCTAAAGTTTTTAAAGAAGGTAAAAGAGCTATAACAACTGCTAAAGAACCAAAAGGAAAATTCGTTTTGGAATTTGTATTAGGTACTTCCCCTGCTATTTTATATGAATTTTTAACCACCCCAAGCGGATTGTCAGAATGGTTTGCAGATGATGTAAATATTCATGATGGTGTGTTTACCTTCTTTTGGGACGGAAGTGAGCAAAAGGCATTACTTCTTGATTTTAAAGAAGAAAAGTATATTCGTTTTCAATGGGTTGATAAACCGGAAGGCACTTACTTTGAATTTAAAATTGAAGTGGATGAATTAACCGGAGACGTATCATTAATGGTCACCGATTTTGCTGATGAGGGTTCAGATCTTGAAACGTCAAAAAGACTTTGGGATAGCCAAATTCACACATTGATGCACGTTATAGGCTCCTATTAAGTTTTCCTTATAATTATTGTATTGCTCTGTTGGAAGAAAATAAATATCCTGACGTGAAGTCCGTTTTTAAATCTAATATTTTATTTTTACTTCCATATGCTATTTTTATTTTAGTGGGAGGGATTATATTGTTTAACAATACAAAATCAGACTTACATCTCTCTATAAACTCTTTTCATAATCATTTTTTTGATTTTATTTTTTATTATACCACTTATTTGGGTGACGGATTGATGGCAATACTGGCTGTAGTTATTTTACTATTGGTGAAGTATAGATATGCTGTTTTGGTTGGTTTGTCATATGGTTTATCATCTCTGTTTACTCAATTTTTAAAACATACGTTGTTCGATGATGTAGTACGTCCTAAAAAATTGTTCGAAGGAATTCACGATTTATATTTTGTACCGGGAGTAGATAATTATATGTACAATAGTTTTCCTTCCGGTCATGCAACTACCGCGTTTTCGCTTTACTTTGCGTTGGCATTGATAGTAAAAAACAGCAAGATTAAATTACTTTTATTTATTATCGCTTTGTTGGTTAGTTTTTCCCGAATCTATTTATCGCAACATTTTTTTGGAGACGTATACGCCGGTTCTATAATTGGTGTTTCTTTTACTTTCATGATTTACGAGTGGCTTCAAAAAAGTGAAGTAAAATGGTTGAATCGTTCTCTCATCAACTCGCTCAAAAAATCAGTTTAAACGGTACGCAGTAATCAGTTCAAACTCTGGAATCAGTACTTTTAGTTTCGTATTATCAACTAAACGAAGTAGCGTATAAAAGCCTTTCATTTTACCCATGTCGGTAGTAAGGCTGCATGCCGATTCATATTCAAAAATTTCATCGGGAGCTAAAATAGGTTGTTCGCCAATAACACCTTCTCCATCCACTTCACGATGTTCAAAATTAGAGTCGAAAATATCCCAATGGCGGGAAAGTAATTGAACAACGTTTTCACTCTTGTTCTCAATAGTTATTCTGTATGAAAACAGAAAACAACTATTTTCGTATGAAGATTGTTCATTGAGGAATTTAGTATATACACTAATTTTTATACCTTCAGTTATTTGTGATGCAAGAGTGCCCATTTGAACATTTTTGTTGTTACAATAGTAACAATTCTTTTTAAACTAAGTTCTGTTTGTTGAAAAATATTGAAGTTCAATGTTGGGATACTCAAAGTATGAATACCTGCGAGTAAATATTTAAACCGTGGCTATTCTATCTTTAACTCTTCCTGTTACTATCTTTAAATCAGTTCTTAACCGAATTAGCATGCCCTACGGCTATTAACTGATCATAATAGGAGCCTTGTTGTCGATAATAAACATAAATGGTGTAATCATTTTCGGTTTCAGAGTGCATACCTTCTATTAGCGTATCATCAACAGCCTTTTTACCGTTTTCTAAAAAGCCGTATTCATAGTCGTAATACCCTTGTTTAAGGTATATCACTGCTTCATATCCCTTCCGTTCACTATTGTATTTCATCAAATTTTCTTTTGTACACTTCCACCCGTTAAAAGCACCAAACACATATAAATTTCCATTAGAAAGAATCTGGTTATATGATAGAAAAAAATGCACATAACAATAATCTGCATTGATTGTACTATCGCCATTTCCATCAATTGTTCTGATCACAAAGTTGCCGTTTATGTCACTTAAGTTCGTATATCGGATATAAGTTCGTTTTTCATCCTCTAATAGAAACACGTCTGTGGATAGAGAATCTGTTTTTATTTTAGCAATATGTTCTGCTTTGTATTTTAGACTTTTGGTGTCAAATGCCCTGAATTCGTTGCCTCCGGTAAAAACGTTTTCCTCATCATAATTATAAACCAATTCGGTATCTTTAACAAAGGAGGGTTTCAAATTTTGAGAAGCATTGTCCCATCGATTGTTTTGTAAAATAAACACCTTTAAATCCTGAAACGGATCATTGATGGTATATTCTCCTTCATTAATGGTGAAATCAATTTCCTGTTTAAAATTTCTGTCGGCAACAACTGTAGCTGCTTTTTCCTGAATATTGATACTTATTTTAGGGTCAAATATCATAAAACGTTTAGTAATAATTGGCTGATTGGGAGTATCTCGGTCATAGACTTTTAAAATATAATTACCTGATTTATTTAAATGAGTTGATTGTGAAGGAATATAGGCACTGTAATGTATATATTTTTGACGCGTATTTTCAGAATAATTAAAATCAACAATTTCAACTTCCTGGTATCCGTCAATATACTCCATAGCCATTAGCTTTGAAGGCTGCCAATAGGCATCGCAATGAATAAACGTAAACACATAACTTTTTAAATCGGTCGTTAAATCATCAAAACTCAAGAGTAATCGATCTCCTGAACCAAGTTGCAATAATGGGGCTGACAGTTTAAACTGATCGTTATACAATTGAACACTTTTAATATTTTTATTATACACCGCATCTTCGTATCGTAATACGGTATTTGCTATGTAATAATCATCCGTCGAATCTGCATTTGTGGAATCTTTCTTTATGATTGCTTGTTGGCAGAAACACGACAAATGAAAACAAATAAAAAGAAGGAGTAAACGTTGTTTTTTTTGCATGATTAATATTCTAAATACTGTTTGTTTAAGATTTGTAAATAGTCTTTTGCTTCTGTTAGAATGGTATCATTGACTTTTGCTTGCGTTTTAGCCTGCAGTTCTTCTACTTTGTTTTCTGAAAAGGAATAAATGATGTTTGGCTGAGGTGTTATCCAACCCAATACATTTTTATTGCAATAGTATGCAAATTCTCCGGTGGACGGGTTAAATATATTTTTACTCCATTCGTATTTCTGTGTTGGAATAGCTAGTTGTGAAAGAAGTATTGCTGGTAAATCATTTAGATTGCAAATTTTTGTAATTGTCTTCCCTCTTGGGCTATTAGCAAGCGCTTCACCTGCTGTCATTGATGTTATGTGGCGGTTTTCATGCATATGCAGATTTCTGTTTTTTGTAAACGGTGTCCATGATCGGTAACCAGGATACACAAGGTCTTATTGTACCAACTTTGTTTTTTTCTTTGTTAAAATACATAAATAAACAATCATTGGTGTAATTGCCTGCTTTTTTTTAAAGTTCAGTTTCTTCTTTTTCGTTAAATGGAGTTTTAAGTATGAGAATGGAAGTGAAACTCATTTTATTCAGAATAAAGTACTCCTTTTCCGTTGCCGGTTTTGTTTACTATAGCAGGATTTCCGTAACAGTATACATCACCAATGTTTTCAATTTCACAATCGAGTCTATTGGTAACATTAATATAGCTTAGGCCTGATGTATAGGTTTGTAATGATGTATAACTTGTTACTAAATCTTTGCAATACAAAAAAGAAGGGCTTTGTATTGTACAAACATGGCTGTATAAGTTTCCATGTAAAATTATATTACCGCCATTTTTAGCAGAAGATGTTATCGTAGTATTATTTACAGTTAGTTCAACATCTCCGGCTCCATTTATTTCAATCTCTAATTTATACCCTGTTAATGTATTTAAACTTTTAATGGTTCCGCTGGTGAGCGATGTGATGTAGATTACTTTCGGCATTTTGATATGCACGTTAAAAGGTTTTTTGAAACTACGTGTCCAGTTACACTTGTTTTTGTTTTGTATAGTTAAAACACTGTCATTAACCTCTGTTTTTATAAGATCCATCATGTTTTCTCCTGCTTCAATCTCCACATCAAAAATACTGTCTTGTGTAATGAAAACATTCATGTTGTCATTAACAACCAATTGATTAAATGCACTTAATGAACGTTTAACAGTTACAATTTTTCCTGTGCGTTCAAAGCATTCATTGCACCAGCTATCTTTTTTACAAGAGGTGTAACATAAAATTATGAATAGTAAAGAATAGTTTTTAATGTATTGTAGTTTGAACATTTTTTATTAAAATAAACTAAAATTGATAACCTGCCCCCCATTCAAAATAATCGGCTCTTGCCCAGTGAGTGAGTAACGTAACATTTGCGATGATATGCTTCGTAAGCATATACCTCAATCCAATGCGATGAAAAAACATACCATCGTAATTTTGTTTTTGAAATACATATATTCCAAACTCTAATGGTAGTGAAAGTTTATGAATGTTGAATGCATAACAAGACTTTAACTCCAACTTGTGTTATTTGAGCGAATGTAGGATTATTAACATTGTTATCATACCATACTGTTTTATTAGCTTCATCGTAAGCGGCTTCAATTCCTCCTCCAAAACTGTTTTTGTGATTGATACGGCGATACATGTTAAATTGAAGTCCGTAAGCTGCATATCTTGGGCCAAGAGGTGTTGTTTGTTCTTTGAAGCCAACCACTCCGATAATGGAAGGATACCATTGTTTTTCAAATTTTGTTACTGAATCTTTATTATAAATACAGGTTTTATTTCCGAAAACATACCCTAATCCTAAGTTTACCGTTACCATGTTTAATCCTAAATTGGGTGTTTTTAATGCTCCATTGGATGCATGAGAAAGCCCAATGCCGGCATCCAATCGCAATGTGCTGGAAAGTGCTATGGCGGTGTGCAGGCGTATGTTTACAAATCCGTTTAAATGAGAGCCGATAACATTGTTTTTGGGATTCGTAAGTCTGTTAAATGGTTTGGATATGTAAGCCAAACCGGTGCCTATTCTTAATTTTAAGCTTATTTTTTTTTCGGGTTTATTTAATCGAAAATTAATGAATGGATATAGCGCACTCAATGTGCCTAATTCTTGCGGATTTGCCAAATTCATATATATAGCACCAACTCCAATTTCCGGATAATTGTGAACTTGCTGCCAGGTATTACAGCCATCTGTGCGAAAGATATAGTTCAACTCTCCTCCGTAAATATGCCCTTTAATGATTTGTTTAACATCATTATGATGAGCAATGATATCTCCATATTGTGCCTGACCCGATAAAATAAAATCTTTACCAGGTTGGTATTGAGCTTTATATATAGCAGGCACAAGTAATAATGTAAAAAACAGGTATTTTATGTTAATATTTTTTTTCAAGTTGAATATGGATATGGGTTGCGAAATTATCAAATATAATTGTTTAATAGCAGTTTTTTTTATAAGAGCCATTCTCCTAATTTTTATTAAAACAAATTGCATCAATGCTTTTCTGCTTATCTTTCCGACACATTTCGGTTGCAATTGAAAATATGAAGGATAAGAAACAAAAGTCAAACAAATTGCTTCGTTTTTGGAAACAACTTGGCCCCGGACTTGTAACGGGTGCGAGTGATGACGACCCTTCTGGGATAGCCACCTATTCTCAGGCGGGAGCTCAATACGGGCTTTCTACTTTATGGACTGCGCTTATCACATTTCCATTGATGGCTGCTGTACAAGAAATGTGTGCCAGAATAGGCTTGGTTACTTCTCAGGGATTAACAGGGACATTGAAGAGCAATTATCCCAAATGGGTGTTGTACCTTATGTTGTTCTTTAGTTTTCCGGCAATTGTAATGAACATTGGGGCTGACATTGCAGGTATGGGAGCAGTAGGGAATTTGTTATTTCCTTCTATCCATGCTATTTTTTTTAGCACTTTTTTCACCATTATTCTTTTAATATTAATTGTTTATTTGCCCTATCAAAAAATTGCATCTATTCTCAAATACCTTTGTATTACCTTGCTTGTGTATTTAGTTGTTCCTTTTTTGTATAAACAAAACTGGATGGAAGTTTTGAGAGGAACATTCGTCCCCTCAATAACATTTGACAAGCATTTCATTAGTATTCTTGTTGCTATTTTAGGTACAACCATATCTCCATATTTGTTTTTTTGGCAAGCAACCATGTCTGTAGAAGATCGTAAACACAATAACAATTTATTGGTGGTGGATAAAAATGTAATTAGCGATATGAAACAAGATGTAAATTTTGGAATGTTGTTTTCTAACCTTGTAATGTTCTTTATTATTCTAACCACTGGTACGGTATTATTTAATGGTGGTATTCATCAAATTGATACGGTTGAGCAAGCCGCTCAGGCATTGAAACCCCTGGCGGGAGATTTTGCATATTTACTTTTTGCTGCCGGCGTAATTGGTACCGGATTATTGGCGATTCCTGTTTTGAGTGGTTCACTTTCCTACATCATTGCTGAAACATTTGGTTGGGAACAAGGGCTCGATAAAAAATTTCATGAAGCAAAGGCTTTTTACACAATTATCGCTATTTCCCTTATTTTAGGACTATTGATGAATGAAGTGGGAATTTCACCAATAGACGCATTGATTTATTCGGCAATATTGTATGGACTTACAGCCCCTGTTTTAATTGCAATTATATTACATATTGCCAATAATAAAAAAGTAATGGGAGAGTTCACCAATGGCAAACGTTCAAACATTCTGGGCTTTACAGCCTTAATTTTAATGACAGCTGCTTCTATTATATTGTTGTATATGCAATTCTTGGACAATTAAATTTCCTTACTCAATAAAATAGTTGTTAAAAAACTAAACTATGGAAGAAAAACTAAAAGCCTTTGAGCGACTACTTATTATTATGGATGAATTGCGTGAGCAATGTCCTTGGGATAAAAAACAAACCATTGATAGTTTACGACACTTAACTATTGAAGAAACCTATGAGTTGGCGGATGCTATTTTGGAAAAGGATATGATTAACATCAAAAAGGAATTGGGCGACGTATTGCTGCACATTGTTTTTTATGCTCGTATTGCTTCTGAAACTAACGATTTTAATATTGCTGATGTCATGAATTCTCTTTGTGATAAGCTGGTGCATCGTCATCCTCATATTTATGGAGACGTGAAAGTAGAGAATGAACAACAGGTCAAAGAAAATTGGGAGAAATTAAAATTAAAAGAAGGAAACAAATCTGTTTTAGGTGGTGTTCCTAAATCGCTTCCGGCATTGGTGAAGGCTTCCAGAATACAAGAAAAGGCTCGTGCCGTTGGTTTTGACTGGGACAAGCCGGAACAAGTATGGGCTAAAGTAGAAGAGGAACTAAGTGAGTTTAAACATGAAGTAGAAACAAAAGCTTCGCAGGAAAATACAGAAGCAGAGTTTGGTGATGTATTATTTTCATTGATTAACTATGCGCGTTTTGTTGGCGTTAATCCTGAAGATGCTTTGGAAAGAACAAATAAAAAATTCATTAAGCGGTTTCAGTATTTGGAAAGTGAAGCCGCCAAACAGGGTAAGCCATTGAGTGAAATGACTTTAGCGGAAATGGATGTATATTGGAATAAAGCAAAAGGATTGTAACCTATGAATTTTTTATCACATCTCCATTTGTCCGGCGATTCGGAGGGTCTGATTATTGGTAATTATATTGCCGATAGTGTGAAAGGAAGTGCATACAACAAGTTTTCTCACGAAATACAACAAGGTATTTTATTACACAGAAAGATTGATGCTTTCACTGATATTCATCCCACAGTGGGGCAAAGCAAAAAAAGGTTACGCGAAAAATATAAAAAGTATTCAAGTGTAATTGTAGATATTTATTACGACCATTATCTGGCAAGTAATTGGAAACACTATTCTACTGTTGATTTGCAAAATTTTTCAAGTAATATTTATAAAATTGTAGAACGGCATCACGATATTTTACCGGAAAAATCGCAGCGCTTTACAAAGTATATGATGCAATATAACATCTTGTATGCTTATTCAACTTTTGATGGAATAGAACGAGTATTACAAGGCATGGCACGTCGTTCTAAATTTGAATCGAACATGGAATATGCAATAGCGGATTTAAAGGAAAATTATCATTTATTTGGAGAGGAGTTCAAGTCGTTTTATCCGGAGTTAAAACGTTATGTAAATATGGAAACAGAAATATAATTTACATTTCTGTTTCCCGTTCGAATTAATTTTCGTGAATTACAATTTTCTCAATTTTCTCTCCCTGATTTATTTGATCAATGATTGGAAGTCCTTCTACCACTTTCCCAAAACAAGTGTGTTTGCGATCTAAATGAGCAGTTTGAGCGCGACTCATTACAATAAAAAATTGAGAGCCACCGGTATCCTTTCCTGCATGAGCCATTGAAAGAACACCCTTGTCGTGATATTGGTTTTCGCCATCCAATTCGCATTTTATATGGTATCCCGGTCCGCCTGCACCGGTGCCTTTCGGACAACCACCTTGAATTACAAATCCGGGTATTACACGGTGGAAAGTCAATCCGTCATAAAATCCTTTTTTTGCTAGATCACAAAAATTTTTAACTGTATTCGGGGCATCTTTTTCATAAAACTCTACTTTCATTGTTCCTTTTGCTGTTACTATTTCTGCTGTTTTCATAAATATCTGTTTTTTGTTTTTATTTAATAGGCGCAAATATACTGTTTTAATAAATGGTTGTTCTTATTGTCGGTGAACCTCGGTTATGAATTCTCTTTTTGAAAGGATAAAGAAAAATAAAGTTTACATTTTACTTAAAAACTCCTTTTCTATAATGTCTGATTTTTTAATGGAAGTCTTGAGCCATTGTAATACTATTTCATCTTTTTCATCTTCGCTTATTTTCCAGTTTATGTTAGATTTGTGTAATTTAGTTATCAGGGTATGCAGGCATAAAGCTGCGCATACAGATATGTTGAAGCTTTCTGTAAAACCAAACATTGGTATTCTAACAAATTCATCGGCATTGTTTATTACAGTATCGGATATACCTGTAAGCTCTGTTCCAAACACCAATGCTAAAGGTTGATTTATTGATAACTCATCAAGTGTTGGATATTTTTCATAAGGACTTGTGGCCACAATTTTATAGCCTTTCCCCTTTAAATTATTTAAGCAAGTTAATGTGTTGTTATCATTTTTTTTGTATTTGTGCAAACTCAACCATTTGGCTGAACCCAAAGCTACATCAGGATTTATGGTATACGTATTTCGGTTTTCAATGATATGAATGTTTTGCACACCAAATATATCACATGAGCGTAAAACAGCGCTGGCATTGTGTGGCTGGTATATATCTTCGAGTACTACCGAAATGTGTTTTGTTCGGTAGTTGAGCACTTCATCAAATTTTATTCTTCTGTTTTCTGAAATTAAGTTTGATAGAAATGCAATTAATTCTTTCTTCTTGTTTTTCACTTTTTCACAATTTATAAAATAAGGTGCAAAAATAAAAAAGCCCCGCGTAGGCGAGGCTTTTTTATTTGTAAAGTTAGTTGACTATTTGTTAACCACTTTTGCTAATTCAGCACCAGCTTTAAATTTAGCCACTTTTTTAGCAGCAATTTTAATAGCTTTTCCTGTTTGTGGGTTACGTCCTGTTCTAGCAGCTCTTTTAGAAACTGAGAAAGATCCGAAACCTACTAATGCAACTCTGTCTCCTTTTTTAAGAGCTTTTGTTGTTGCACCGATAAAAGCGTCTAATGCTCTTCCAGCATCTGCTTTTGTTAATTTTGCTTCGCCAGCGATAGCGTCAACTAATTCTGCTTTGTTCATGTGTGTTGGTGTTTAAGAGTTAATGAATAAAATTAATTATAAAGCAAAACTACAACTTGTCTGTTATAATGCAAGTTTTAGGAGCAAAAAAGTATTATTTTGTTGATAAATCGCCTTTTTGTTAATAACTAGGTCTGTAAGGGTACTTATAGTTATGTTTCAGAGTTTATCGTTTTCTTAAAATACATGTTTTAAAAGTTTTATTATTTAGAATAAATCTGCTTAAAGTAATAAACTTGCTTGCTTTACAATACTTTCCATTGGTTGTTAATCGGAAAGCCTCTTAAAAATTCTTCTGTTTTCATGCGTTTTTTTCCTGCCATTTGCAGCTCATCTATACATATATAGCCATTTTTAACCGCTATTTTTAAATAGGTTTTTGAATCGGTATTTATATTATAATATATAATATTATTTAAAGTGGTTTCTTTATGGGCTGTAAATAGTTTAACTGAAAATATTTTTCCTTCCGGAGATACTAATTCCGTGAAGGCAGTAGGGTAGGGGCTTAAGCCTCTTATTAAATTATGTATTTCATTTAATGATTTGCTCCAATTAATCCGACAATCGTCTTTAAAAATTTTAGGTGCATGTTTGATTTCTCTGTGAATATCTACTAGTTGTGATTGTTCAATTTGGGGGTAGTTTCCTTTTTCTATCGCTTGTAATGTCTTTAAAACCAACGACGCACCTATTACCATTAACCGGTCGTGGATATCGCCTGCTGTTTCATTTTCTGCTATTGGTGTTTTTGCCTGATAAATAATTTTACCGGTATCAATTTCATGTTGAAGGAAAAAGGTTGTCACGCCAGTTTCTGTGTCCCCGTTTATTACTGCCCAGTTTATTGGAGCGGCTCCACGGTATTGCGGTAGCAGAGACCCGTGTAAATTAAAACTTCCCAAACGAGGCATGTTCCAAACAACTTCGGGTAACATTCTAAAAGCTACTACAATTTGCAAATCGGCTTTTAGGTTTCTGAGTTCTGTTAAAAATGTTTCGTCTTTTAATTTTTCTGGTTGTAGTATGTTTAATCCATGTTCAACTGCATATTTTTTTACAGAAGATTGTTGGATTTGTTGTCCGCGTCCAGCAGGCTTGTCAGGTGCGGTAATAATACCTACTATATTGTAATTGTTTTGCAATAAAATTTTCAGTGATTCTACTGCAAAATCTGGAGTACCCATAAATACTATTCGTAAATCGCTCATCTCAATTCTTTTTGAAGTTCAAAGTTATAAAGTAAAGTTTAAGTTTAATGTGAGAGGAATGTTTTAAGAACGATGATTGTCGCTAAAAATGCGGAATCGCGGTGCTCACTGGAAACACATTCGTTTAAATATAATTTTATTCAGAATATGTTTCAAAAGATAGAATGCGATGTGTATAAAAGCAAAGGTTCTACTTTCTTTAAAAGTAGAACCTTATATACTTACTTTTAATTATTTCAACAACTCCCCCAAAGCGTCATCAAATACTACTTTTGCTCGTGCAATAGTTCCAAACGATTCTCCATCAATTATCATTTCTTTTCCTTTCACATCACCCAAGTATTGAAACTCAGCATTTGAATCCATCATCAGGTCAATGAATTTATCTTCGTCGTCTTTTTTTACAGAAACAATAACACGGCTTTGCGCTTCTCCAAACAAGAAGGCATCTTTACGTACATCGTCGTCGCTGCTTATGTCAAATCCTAAACCTAGTGTCATGGCACTTTCCAATAAGGTAATAAACAAACCACCATCAGCACAATCGTGAGCTGATTGTATTACTTTGTTTTTAATTAGTTCTTTAATGGCTTGTTGTACTTCGAATTCTTCATCTAAATTAAATGCAGGAGCAGGGCTGTTTTTTATCTTATGAAAAGAATATAAATATTCTGAAGAGGCGATATCGTTTTTAGAATTACCTATCAAATAAATAGAATCACCTTCGTTTTTAAAATTTAAAGTCATGCGGGTGGCTTTATCTTTTAGTATGCCTAACATGCCTATTGTAGGTGTAGGAAACACTGGGCCTTCGTACGATGATTGGTTATAAAAACTTACGTTACCACCGGTAACGGGTGTAGAAAATTTAATACAGGCTTTGCTCATTCCTTTTATAGAACCTACAAATTGCCAATACACTTCAGGGTTATACGGGTTACCAAAATTCAAACAATTGGTAATAGCACTAGGCTCCCCACCACTGCAAACAATGTTTCGGGCAGATTCGGCAACGGCAATTGCACAGCCTGTTTCGGGGTCGGCATTCACGTAACGTGAGTTGCAATCTATTTTTAAAGCAATAGCTTTGTCAGTGCCTTTAATGTTTACAATTGCAGCATCCGAAGGGGCATTGGTACTCATATTGGCAACACCAACCATAGAGTCGTATTGGTTATATACCCATTGTTTAGAAGCAATGTTAGGATGCGCAATTAAAAATTCAGCAACCGCTTTTAAATCTTTAGGCTCTTCTACATTTTCTATTTTAAACTTTTTACTTTCGGCAAAATAAGCCGGTTCTTTGTATTCGCGTTTATATACAGGTGCTCCGCCACCCAACACCAGCGATTCAGCCGGTACATCGGCAACAAGTTCACCTTTAACAAAATATTTTAAACGCTTGGTATCTGTCACTACACCTATAATTTCGCAGTTTAAATCCCATTTTTCAAAAACCGCTTCCACTGCCTTTTCTTTGCCTTTTTCTACCACAATAAGCATACGTTCTTGCGATTCGGAAAGTAAAATTTCCCATGGTAACATATTGCTTTGGCGTGTAGGAACCTTGTCTAGCCAAATATCCATCCCATGTTCACCTTTGGCACTCATTTCGGAAGTAGAACAGGTGATACCGGCGGCTCCCATGTCTTGCATACCGATAACGGCTCCTGTTTTAATCACTTCTAAACTTGCTTCCAATAATAATTTTTCTTGAAAAGGGTCACCCACTTGCACAGCGGGTAAATCTTTTGCCGAATCTTCGGTTATGTCTTTTGATGCAAATGCTGCACCGTGAATCCCGTCTTTTCCTGTTGCAGAACCTACAATGTACACAGGATTTCCAACGCCATAGGAAGTAGCAGAAACCGTTTCGCCTGCTTTTACAATGCCCGCACTCATGGCATTTACTAGGGGGTTCACATTGTAACAATCATCGAAAAAAACTTCTCCACCAACAGTTGGAATTCCAAAGGCATTACCGTAATCGCCTATGCCTTTCACAACGCCTTTCATCAGCCATTTTGTTTTTTCTAATTTAATATCGCCAAAGCGCAATGAGTTTAGTCCTGCAATAGGTCGTGCGCCCATTGTAAAAATATCACGGTTAATACCGCCTACTCCCGTTGCGGCACCTTGATAGGGTTCTAAAGCACTTGGATGATTGTGTGATTCTATTTTAAATGCACAACCCAACCCATCGCCAATGTCCACCAATCCGGCGTTTTCTTCACCTGCTTTTGCCAACATGTGCGGCCCTTCTTTAGGCAATGTTTTTAACCATGTAATAGAGTTTTTATATGAACAATGCTCGCTCCACATGACAGAGTATATACTCAATTCAACAAAATTTGGAGTGCGTCCTAATATCTCTTTTATTTTTTCAAATTCTTCGGGCAATAAGCCAAGTTGTTTGGCAGTTTCAACGGTTGTTAATTGTTCTGTGGCGGTTGACATAGGTTGATTACAAATTTAAAATTACAGATTGAAAATTTAAAAGATGATGAACTGGTATAAATTGCAATTAATGCAAGTTATATGGTTGTTTAATTACTTGCCAAAGTTATGGAAAAGCGCTTGCTTTAAGTTAATATTTCACTGTGAGTTTTCAACAGAAGGGGATTTTAATATTGTGAATAGGTTAATTGATGAAAGGTTGAATTGATTTAACTCCAAAACCCTGCAGCAGAATCAATCATTGGACTTAATTGAATTGTTATATTTGATAAAAATTTAATCATCTCTTTTGGAAACGTTACTCGTTATAACCTACACGCTGCTTTTTATATTTTTAATTCAGAAGCTACGTTTTTTTGAAGTGGAAGGGATTTCAAAAAACACATTGTCCGTAATTTTTATTATTAAATTATTTTTTGGATTTTTAGTATGGGTCGTCTATACCTATTATTATACTTATCGCCTTACTGCTGATGTATTCAAATATTTTGATGCGAGTGACGTGTTGTTTAATGTGCTCAAAAAAAATCCTATTCATTTTGTTAAAATACTGTTGGGTATTGACAGTAATAGCACTGAATTTTATGATTATTACGACAAAATGAATCATTGGAACAGCCGTGTTAATAGTATTGTTTATAACGATAATCGTTTAATTATTCGAGTGAATACCATCATTCGTTTTTTTTCATTGGGTTATTTTCATGTTCATACAGTTTTCTTTTCTTTTTTTTCAATGGTAGGACTTACGGCCATTTATAAAACATTTATCCCTGTTTTAAGGAATAAAAGTAAAGTATTACTGTGTGTTGTTTTTTTGATTCCATCAGTGTTGTTCTGGGGCTCAGGTGTTCTTAAGGAAGGGTTGGTTTTATTTTCATTGGGCTTGTTAATGTACCATTTTAATCAATTATTTAAAGTGAAATCAGTTGTCATTAGTCTTGTAATGGCAGTATTATTAGCCATCTTGAAGTTTTATGTATTAATAGCTCTTATACCCGGTTTGTTGTTTATGCTTTGGGTAAATAAAACAACGCCTTCAAAACTAGTATTGAAATTTATTGTTATTATTTCAGTTATAACGTTGTTAGGATTAACTTTCAATTCATATACTTCTGTTCAAAATCCTTTAGAGATGCTATCACGAAAACAAGCAGATTTCAATAAACTAGCTAATGGCTTGCAAACAGACGCTTATCGCAGACCCATTCCGGCTGCGGGTAGTGCAATAAAAATAAATAAGATAGAACCAACGTTTATTTCATTTGTGGAGAATTGTCCGCAAGCGCTTATTAATACCTTATTTCGTCCATTTATATGGGAGTCGAAATCTCTAATGATGGCGGTGGCAGCTGTTGAAAATGTTTTTGTGATTCTATTCATTATTTTTTGTATCATATTTTCGAAACCTTTTAATGAAATAAGATGGGAGTATGTGTTGTTTTGTCTGTCATTTTCTATAATTCAGTTATTGTTTATTGGTGTTACAACACCAATTGTTGGTGCTATTGTGCGTTACAAAATAGTGGCAACTCCTTTTTTATTGATTGCTTTTTTATTGATGTTGGATAAAGAGAAAATAAAAAATAAATTTCCTTTTTCAGTAAGTTTGAAAAGGAATAAATAGAGTAATTAAAATCATTCAATTACTAAAAAAACTATTCGCACAGACGCTGCATATAAGTGAATATGCCAGATTAAAAAAATGAATTTATTTAGAAAAAAATCGGTTAGTGAAATTTTACAGCAAGCTGAAAAAGATGGACTATCAGAGAACCCGAATAGATTATCTAGACATCTTGGTGTTCGTGATTTAACTGCATTCGGTGTTGCAGCAATTGTTGGGGCAGGTATATTCAGTACTATTGGTAAAGCAAGTTTTGATGGAGGGCCTGCCGTAATTTTTCTTTTTTTATTTACGGCTTTGGCATGTGGCTGTGCAGCTTTCGCTTACGCGGAGTTTGCTTCAATGGTGCCGGTTTCTGGCAGCGCATATACCTATTCGTATGTTGCTTTTGGAGAACTAATCGCTTGGATAATCGGCTGGGCGCTTATTATGGAATATGCTATAGGTAATATTACAGTTGCAATTTCATGGAGTGATTATTTTACGGCGTTTTTATCAAGTGTTGGAATTCATTTACCACATTGGATGCAGATGGATTGCCTTTCTGCTTATAGCGGGTTTAATGATGCAAAAACATTGTTGCGGAGTAGTGATAAATCTTTACTAGAATTACCTCTTAATTTGCAAGATGCTTATAGTGCATGGACAACAGCCCCTATTATCGGCTCTATACATATAATTGCCGATTTGCCCGCTTTACTCATTATAATTATTATTACGTCTTTGGTATACCGTGGTATTAAAGAAACAAAAAATGCAACTAATTTTATGGTAGTAATAAAAATCAGTGTCATTTTATTAGTAATTACCGTTGGTGTTTTTTATGTAGATACAAATAACTGGAATCCATTTGCACCAAATGGAGTGGGAGGGATATTAAAAGGTGTGTCAGCTGTTTTTTTTGCCTATATTGGTTTTGATGCCATATCAACTACTGCCGAAGAATGTAAAAATCCTCAGCGTGATTTGCCAAGAGGAATGATGTGGTCTATCATTATTTGTACGATTTTATACATTATTATCGCATTAGTGATTACAGGCATGGTCAATTATTCCCAATTAAATGTTGGCGATCCGTTAGCAATGGTTTTTGAAATATTACATTTAAAATGGATGTCGGCCATTATCGCTGTGAGCGCTTTAATAGCCATGGCAAGCGTATTGTTGGTATTTCAGGTTGGTCAGCCACGCATATGGATGAGCATGAGCAGAGATGGGCTATTGCCATTGTCATTTTCGAAGATACATCCTAAATATAAAACACCTTCATTTGCCACGGTTGTGACAGGTTTTGTAGTAGCGGTGCCTGCATTGTTTTTGAATTTAACAACGGTTACAGACTTATGCAGCATTGGTACTTTATTTGCCTTTGTATTGGTATGTGCTGGTGTATTAGTATTGCAAAATGCACCTAATACCCAATATGGAAAATTTAAAACACCTTACATTAATGCAAAATATATTTTTCCGGCGATGCTTATAACTTCATTGGTATTGATTGGGCATTTTAATGCAAATTTTTTTCAAGTGCTGATACATGATTTACCTGATAGTATACCAATGTGTGTGTTTATAATTGTATCGCTAATGCTTGCGATATGGGCTTATAAAAAGGATTTGTCATTAATCCCATTGGTTGGTTTAGGTTGTTGTTTATATATGATGGCTCAATTAAAACTGTCCAACTGGATTGGTTTTGGCAGTTGGCTATTGGTGGGTCTGTTGGTTTATTTCGGGTATAGCTATAAAAATAGTTTAAAGAACAAAGTCCAAAGCTGAACGTGATTCCAATCTTTGGACTTTGTTAAGAGCATTACTTTTTTCTTCTGTATAATTTCGATTTATTTAATCCCAATTTATAAAAAAAGTGAGTAAATGAAACGCGCAATACACCAAGACCATATTGTGCACTGCGTTTAAAATTAATGGATGATGCTTCGTCAAAATACTTTGTTGGACAGGTAATTTCTGCAATTTCAAAATCGGCCATAAATATTTGAGAAATCATTTCATTATCAAAAACAAAATCATCATCACAGGCTTCGTAGTCAATCGTTTCCAATACCTGACGCGAAAATGCTCTATAACCGGTATGGTATTCGGAAAGTTTTTGATTAATTAAAACATTTTGAGTAAGGGTTAAGCAACGGTTGAAGAAATATTTATAAAGAGGCATTCCTCCTTTCAGTGCGCCTTTTCCTAATATGCGGGAACCAAAAACTACGGGATACAATTCATTTGCTATAATATGAGCCATTGATTGAATTAAGAGTGGGGTGTATTGATAATCAGGGTGAAGCATGATGATTATGTCGCCACCTAGTTCCAATGCTTTGTTGTAACATGATTTTTGATTTCCACCATATCCCTTGTTTTGAGTATGGCGTATAACGTGTTTGATACCGATTTTCGCTGCAACCTCAACGGTGTTGTCTTTGCTCATGTCATCAACCAGCACTACTTCATCCACTATCTCGAATGGAATTTCGTTGTATGTTTTCTCTAATGTCAGGGCTGCATTGTATGCGGGCAAAACAATAATAACTTTTTTGTTTTTTATCATCTTTTATTAATTATCGATTGCAAAAATAAAAATAGTTAGCTATCTTATTAATAATAAATAATCTTTTAATAGAGTTGTTTTATCGTTAACATCTGTTATTTTAATAACATAATAGTATGTTCCACCGGGACAATCGGCTCCGGTGGACTGGTCTTTTCCATTCCATTCATCACCTTGATTGTTCCAATGATAAACCTTTGTCCCCCATCTGTTATATATTTCCCCCTCAATGCTTTTTATACCTATTGATTTTATTCCAAAGACATCATTCGTTCCATCGCCATTTGGTGTAAATACATTTGGTATCACTAATTTAAACAGTATGATGTTTTCAGAAATTGAATTTTTACAAACAGAATCGCTGGAAGCTATTTTTGCTGTTAAAGTGATGGTGTATTCACCTTGTGTTTGGTAATAATTACTAGGATTAGCAAGTGTACTTGTATTACCATCTCCAAAGTTCCAGGTATATGAAGTTGCTCCATTACTGGTGTTTGTAAACGTAACATCCAAGGGAGGAGCGCTACCATTAGGATCAAAAGTGAAAGATGCCTGAGGGTTTAAAACTTCTACCGTGAACGTTGAAACCGCTATACCTTGTGTACATCCACCTGAAGTTTGCACAGTGTAAGTGTATATACCAGCTGACGCAGGAGGTGTGAAGTTTACCGTAAAAGCTTTGGAAGAATATACTTGTGCTAATCCTGTACCATTTGCAGCACCGCCATTGCCCGTTCCAGAAACAAGATATGAAATAGGTTTTATCGCATTGCCGGTACATAGTTTTTGATATGGGTTGCCGGATTTCAATAAAATAGAATCATTTTTGACAATAATCGTTCCTGTTAAACTGCTTGGTATTGCACAAGAATTAATGGTAGTGACTGCATAGTTAAATGTACCTGGAACCTTTGGTATGCCACTTATAACATAATTATTTCCTACTAATGCCCCGCTTACACCCAATGGTAAATCTGAAGTTGTTGCATTGCCTGAAATCAGGGGATATGTTATAGGACTTATTGCTGTATTTATACATACTGTTTGATTATTATTACCCAATGGAGAGCCAATCCCGATGGTGATAGTTCCGGTAATGGAACTGCTGGCAGGACAAGCTCCGTTAGAAGCAGTGCTTACGGTGTATACAAAAGTACCGTTGGTCGTCGGTGTCCCGCTAATTGTAAATATACCAGGATTATTGGTATTGGTAGCCACTCCTGTGACCCCCGGCGGCAATCCTGTAACATGAGCAATCGGGTTGCCTCCTCCCACGACATTAAACACAATAGGTGCGATAGGATTTCCTTGACAAATCGGCTGACTGATTAAGTTGGTATCTGTCGCTCCAATCCCGATGGTGATAGTTCCAGTAATGGAACTGCTGGCAGGACAAGCTCCGTTAGAAGCAGTGCTTATGGTGTATACAAAAGTACCGTTGGTCGTCGGTGTCCCGCTAATCGTAAATATACCGGGATTATTGGTATTGGTAGCCACTCCTGTGACCCCCGGCGGCAATCCTGTAACATGAGCAATCGGGTTGCCTCCTCCCACGACATTAAACACAATAGGTGCGATAGGATTTCCTTGACAAATCGGCTGACTGATTAAGTTGGTATCTGTCGCTCCAATCCCGATGGTGATAGTTCCAGTAATGGAACTGCTGGCAGGACAAGCTCCGTTAGAAGCAGTGCTTACGGTGTATACAAAAGTACCGTTGGTAGTCGGTGTACCGCTAATTGTAAATATACCAGGATTATTGGTATTGGTAGCCACTCCTGTGACCCCCGGCGGCAATCCTGTAACATGAGCAATCGGGCTGCCTCCTCCCACGACATTAAACACAATAGGTGCGATAGGATTTCCTTGACAAATCGGCTGACTGATTAAGTTGGTATCTGTCGCTCCAATCCCGATGGTGATAGTTCCAGTAATGGAACTGCTGGCAGGACAAGCTCCGTTAGAAGCAGTGCTTACGGTGTATACAAAAGTACCGTTGGTCGTCGGTGTACCGCTAATTGTAAATATACCAGGATTATTGGTATTGGTAGCCACTCCTGTGACCCCCGGCGGCAATCCTGTAACATGAGCAATCGGGCTGCCTCCTCCCACGACATTAAACACAATAGGTGCGATAGGATTTCCTTGACAAATCGGCTGACTGATTAAATTGGTGTCTGTCGCTCCAATCCCGATGGTGATAGTTCCAGTAATGGAACTGCTGGCAGGACAAGCTCCGTTAGAAGCAGTGCTTACGGTGTATACAAAAGTACCGTTGGTAGTCGGTGTACCGCTAATTGTAAATATACCAGGATTATTGGTATTGGTAGCCACTCCTGTGACCCCCGGCGGCAATCCTGTAACATGAGCAATCGGGCTGCCTCCTCCCACGACATTAAACACAATAGGTGCGATAGGATTTCCTTGACAAATCGGCTGACTGATTAAGTTGGTATCTGTCGCTCCAATCCCGATGGTGATAGTTCCAGTAATGGAACTGCTGGCAGGACAAGCTCCGTTAGAAGCAGTGCTTACGGTGTATACAAAAGTACCGTTGGTCGTCGGTGTACCGCTAATTGTAAATATACCAGGATTATTGGTATTGGTAGCCACTCCTGTGACCCCCGGCGGCAATCCTGTAACATGAGCAATCGGGCTGCCTCCTCCCACGACATTAAACACAATAGGTGCGATAGGATTTCCTTGACAAATCGGCTGACTGATTAAATTGGTGTCTGTCGCCCCAATCCCGATGGTGATAGTTCCAGTAATGGAACTGCTGGCAGGACAAGCTCCGTTAGAAGCCGTGCTTACGGTGTATACAAAAGTGCCGTTGGTCGTCGGTGTCCCGCTAATCGTAAATATACCGGGATTATTGGTATTGGTCGCCACTCCTGTGACCCCCGGCGGCAATCCTGTAACATGAGCAATCGGGTTGCCTCCTCCCACGACATTAAACACAATAGGTGCGATAGGATTTCCTTGACAAATCGGCTGACTGATTAAATTGGTGTCCACCGCCCCAATCCCGATGGTGATAGTTCCAGTAATGGAACTGCTGGCAGGACAAGCTCCGTTAGAAGCCGTGCTTACGGTGTATACAAAAGTGCCGTTGGTCGTCGGTGTCCCGCTAATCGTAAATATACCGGGATTATTGGTATTGGTCGCCACTCCTGTGACCCCCGGCGGCAATCCTGTAACATGAGCAATCGGGCTGCCTCCTCCCACGACATTAAACACAATAGGTGCGATAGGATTTCCTTGACAAATCGGCTGACTGATTAAGTTGGTGTCTGTCGCCCCAATCCCGATGGTGATAGTTCCAGTAATGGCACTGCTGGCAGGACAAGCTCCGTTAGAAGCCGTGCTTACGGTGTATACAAAAGTACCGTTGGTCGTCGGTGTCCCGCTAATCGTAAATATACCGGGATTATTGGTATTGGTCGCCACTCCTGTGACCCCCGGCGGCAATCCTGTAACATGAGCAATCGGGCTGCCTCCTCCCACGACATTAAACACAATAGGTGCGATAGGATTTCCTTGACAAATCGGCTGACTGATTAAGTTGGTGTCTGTCGCCCCAATCCCGATGGTGATAGTTCCAGTAATGGCACTGCTGGCAGGACAAGCTCCGTTAGAAGCCGTGCTTACGGTGTATACAAAAGTACCGTTGGTCGTCGGTGTCCCGCTAATCGTAAATATACCGGGATTATTGGTATTGGTCGCCACTCCTGTGACCCCCGGCGGCAATCCTGTAACATGAGCAATCGGGCTGCCTCCTCCCACGACATTAAACACAATAGGTGCGATAGGATTTCCTTGACAAATCGGCTGACTGATTAAATTGGTGTCTGTCGCCCCAATCCCGATGGTGATAGTTCCAGTAATGGCACTGCTGGCAGGACAAGCTCCGTTAGAAGCAGTGCTTACGGTGTATACAAAAGTACCGTTGGTCGTCGGTGTCCCGCTAATCGTAAATATACCGGGATTATTGGTATTGGTCGCCACTCCTGTGACCCCCGGCGGCAATCCTGTAACATGAGCAATCGGGCTGCCTCCTCCCACGACATTAAACACAATAGGTGCGATAGGATTTCCTTGACAAATCGGCTGACTGATTAAATTGGTGTCTGTCGCCCCAATCCCGATGGTGATAGTTCCAGTAATGGAACTGCTGGCAGGACAAGCTCCGTTAGAAGCCGTGCTTACGGTGTATACAAAAGTGCCGTTGGTCGTCGGTGTCCCGCTAATCGTAAATATACCGGGATTATTGGTATTGGTCGCCACTCCTGTGACCCCCGGCGGCAATCCTGTAACATGAGCAATCGGGTTGCCTCCTCCCACGACATTAAACACAATAGGTGCGATAGGATTTCCTTGACAAATCGGCTGACTGATTAAATTGGTGTCCACCGCCCCAATCCCGATGGTGATAGTTCCAGTAATGGAACTGCTGGCAGGACAAGCTCCGTTAGAAGCCGTGCTTACGGTGTATACAAAAGTGCCGTTGGTCGTCGGTGTCCCGCTAATCGTAAATATACCGGGATTATTGGTATTGGTAGCCACTCCTGTGACCCCCGGCGGCAATCCTGTAACATGAGCAATCGGGCTGCCTCCTCCCACGATATTAAACACAATAGGTGCGATAGGATTTCCTTGACAAATCGGCTGATTGATTAAGTTGGTATCTGTCGCTCCAATCCCGATGGTGATAGTTCCAGTAATGGAACTGCTGGCAGGACAAGCTCCGTTAGAAGCCGTGCTTACGGTGTATACAAAAGTACCGTTGGTCGTCGGTGTCCCGCTAATCGTAAATATACCGGGATTATTGGTATTGGTCGCCACTCCTGTGACCCCCGGCGGCAATCCTGTAACATGAGCAATCGGGCTGCCTCCTCCCACGACATTAAACACAATAGGTGCGATAGGATTTCCTTGACAAATCGGCTGACTGATTAAGTTGGTGTCTGTCGCCCCAATCCCGATGGTGATAGTTCCAGTAATGGCACTGCTGGCAGGACAAGCTCCGTTAGAAGCAGTGCTTACGGTGTATACAAAAGTACCGTTGGTCGTCGGTGTCCCGCTAATCGTAAATATACCGGGATTATTGGTATTGGTCGCCACTCCTGTGACCCCCGGCGGCAATCCTGTAACATGAGCAATCGGGCTGCCTCCTCCCACGACATTAAACACAATAGGTGCGATAGGATTTCCTTGACAAATCGGCTGACTGATTAAATTGGTGTCTGTCGCCCCAATCCCGATGGTGATAGTTCCAGTAATGGCACTGCTGGCAGGACAAGCTCCGTTAGAAGCCGTGCTTACGGTGTATACAAAAGTACCGTTGGTCGTCGGTGTCCCGCTAATCGTAAATATACCGGGATTATTGGTATTGGTCGCCACTCCTGTGACCCCCGGCGGCAATCCTGTAACATGAGCAATCGGGCTGCCTCCTCCCACGACATTAAACACAATAGGTGCGATAGGATTTCCTTGACAAATCGGCTGACTGATTAAATTGGTGTCTGTCGCCCCAATCCCGATGGTGATAGTTCCAGTAATGGAACTGCTGGCAGGACAAGCTCCGTTAGAAGCAGTGCTTACGGTGTATACAAAAGTGCCGTTGGTCGTCGGTGTCCCGCTAATTGTAAATATACCGGGATTATTGGTATTGGTAGCCACTCCTGTGACCCCCGGCGGCAATCCTGTAACATGAGCAATCGGGCTGCCTCCTCCCACGACATTAAACACAATAGGTGCGATAGGATTTCCTTGACAAATCGGCTGACTGATTAAGTTGGTATCTGTCGCTCCAATCCCTACAGTTATTTCTCCGTAGAACAAACTGAAATTAGGGTCACATATTCCTCCAAATGTTGTAACTGTATAGCTGTATGGCGTTTTTGCATCTACTGATGATGAGCCACTAATCGTTAATGTATCATTTGTAGGATTCAGGTTTGCTGTAACCCCTGGTGGTAATCCATATACATTTGCTTTACCTCCTACAATAATGTACTTAATAGGATTTATTGGTTGGTTTTTACAAACACGTTGAGTATCATTCCCTCCGGGTATTATCAATCCTCCTCCTACGTTTATTCTTCCGGTTAAACTTGTAGGAGTTGTGCATATTCCTTCTGTGCTAACGGTGTAATTATATGTGCCTTCAACAGTAGGTGTACCGTTAATTGTAAAAACTCCGGCGCTATATACTCCGGAAACCCCGGGAGGTAAGCCAGAAACAGAAGCACTATCGCTTCCAACGGCATAAGTTATAGTTGTAATAGGACTTTTTTTACACACACTTTGAGTGTCTGTTTTTGGAGCAGAACTTAAACTTAGTCCAATTGTTATTTTTCCTGTGATGTTAGTTTGGATACAGCTTCCTGTTGTAGTAACCGTGTAGTTAAAAACACCTTGTTGATTAGCAATATTTCGTATGGTAACAATATTACTATTCACACTTGTAATTAATCCTGTGGGCAATCCGGTAACGGTTGCACCTATAGCCCCTTCATTAAATGTATAAGCGATATGGATAATCGTGTCATTCAGACAAACATGTTGATTATCTGAACCTATGGGAGAGGTTAAAACAATATTGGCGTTTGGGTTAATTGTAATAATAACGTTTTCGCCTGAGTTAGAGCAATTTTTAGGAGAAGTAGTAATGTAGTGATATGTTACATCTATAGGTGATGTTGTTGTATTCGTTAATATTTCGTTAATAGCACCGGTGCCAGAAGCTGCCCCACCCGCAATGCCGGAAACGGCGGCTCTTGTCCATGAAAAAGTATTTGTTCCTGCTACACTGCTGGTTGGAGTATAAGTAACACTTGAACCGCTGCATACTGTTGAAACTCTGCCTTTAGTACTTGTTAAAACAGGTATAGTATCTATAGTTAAAATAGCAACAGTGCTGGTATCTGCCAAACCGCAGGCGGGATTCATAATAGAACGGTATTTATAACCCCGATTAGCGACTGTTGCATTGGATACCACTAAAGAATCTGTAGTGTAATTTGAATATACAGGTGAAGTGCCTGCAGCAACAATTGTTGTCCAAGAACTACCATTATCAGTACTTGCTTGCCAACTGTATGAATTCACATTTGTAGCTTTTACAACAAAAGATGTTTGCATGCCGGCACAAGTTGTTTTAGATGCAGGAGTGCCTGCCTGAATTGAAATAGGTGCCCCCGTGACAGTTATAGTCGCAGTAGGTATAGTAAAACCTGAAGAACGTGTACAGTTATTAGCATCTGTTACCGATGTAAGTGTGTAGGTAGTTGTAAGTGTTGGCGTTCCTGAAGGGCTTACACTGAAAGAAGTACCACTTAAAACATTGTTTTGTGTTACAGGACCGGTAAAATTAACAGTATAATTATTGGCTCCGGCCGTAGCGGTCCATGTTAAATAACCTAATTGACTGGGATCAGAAACACATCGTGAATTACCTGTAAAGGAACCTTGGGGTAAAGGATTAACTGTGATATTTATAAGTTGATTAGCCCCCGCACAGCCTTGTGGGGTTGTTGTTGGCGTTACTGTATAAGTAACCGTTTGCGGAGTAGAAGAATTGTTGGTGATAACATCGTTAATAGTGCCGGTACTATGTGAAGTTGTACTTTGTCCCGTTGTGCTTGCGTTTGTAGCAGCAATCCAAGTAAATGTTGATGCTAGATTAGCAGTGAGGGGCATGTTAACAGAAGTCCCGGAACAAATGGTTTTATCCGTATTGGTTACACTTGGTAATGGGTTTATTGTAATAGTAATAACTTGAGGTGTACCTGTGCAACTTGAGGTACTGGTAGGAGTTACCGTGTAAGTTACAGTTTGCGCAGTAGTTGTATTTGTAGTAATAGTAATTATATCATTGATCACATTTCCCGATTGGGTTGTAGTACTTTCGCCTGTTGTATTAGGATTGGGTGAGGCAATCCAAGTAAATGTGGAGGCTTGATTGGCACTAAGTACTTTGTTTAATTGTGTTCCGCTACAAACTGTTGCCGTTGGTGTTACAGTTACTGTTGGTAATGGGTTTACGGTAACTGTAACTGTTTGTATACTGCCTGTGCATCCTTGAGGACTGGATGTTGGTGTAATGGAATAGGTAACCGTTTGCACAATTGTGGTATTAGTTGTAATGGTAATTACATCGTTTATGGTGCTTGTTGACTTAGATGCAGTACTTTCTCCTGTTGTATTTGGGTTATTTGTCGCTTGCCATGTAAATGTAGAAGTTACATCAGCCGATAAAGGGATGTTAACGCTTTGCCCACTACAGATGGTGGCAGGTGCGGCACTCGCATTTGGTAATGGGTTAACAGTAACTGTTGCACTGCCAGAGGCATTAGAAGGTGAAGAATTACTACAGTTTGAACCACTTCCGTCTATTATACTAACCAATGAATAAGTAAATATTCCGGCTACACTTGTTGGAACAGCAATAGTAGTAGAAGCACCTGCTGCCGTAACCGTTTGAGTAGCACCTCCATTAATAGTATAAACAAACTTTAGTGGAGATGTGCCAGCTGTTTTTGTGAAAGTAATATTGGGTGATGCCGCATTTTTACATACGACTGTTGTTGTGAGACTTATTGTACCATCAGGCTTTGCATTTTGTACCGTACCAATAAAATTTATTGTTCTGGCAACTCCACATCCATCATTATATTTAGCGGTATAAGTGGTAGTAACTACGGGTATGGCTTGTATCGTATTGGTTCCATTTCCGGTAATTGTATTGTCGACAGGGGTTGGTGTCCAAGTGTAACTTGTGCCTCCTGTAGGGGCGACAAAAGTAAATGTATTTCCTCCACATGCTGAACTTTGATTTTGATTAGATTCAACGTAACAAAATGATTGGTTATTGTTTTTACCTCCGGTTGAGCCGGTAATAGACCAATATTGTAAATTAGTGCCACCAAAAATATTGGACAAATAATTGCCGGTAGCTGTTTTTCTAACAGTACCATCAAATGTGACAGAAAAAGTTTGAGTGGTTGCATTTGTGTAAGTCCAGTTTATGATAACAGTATGAGTGGCGACTGCCGAAAAGGAAGTTGGCGATTGCCAAATAGCACCTCCCACACATCCCGGTAATTGATTGGATGTCATTGAAACGACACCATTATAATAGAATCCAATATGATCTTCGTCCAACCCTCCACCTGGAACAGGGTCATCCACACCCGCAGGAGTGGTGTTTTGATGTGTATCGAATTCACATATAATAGAAGGGGTCATGCTGCTTGAAGTCCCCAATCCTTGCCCACCTCCTAATGTTGGTGAACAAGCATTATTAATAGCAAAAGTCATTCCATCGGCTCCCGCAGCTTGATTTCCTAGATTCATCGTAAAAGTCAATGAAAATGTTTTACTCAAATCAACCTGATAAAGGTTTGTCGCCATCCCTGCTTGATTATTAGTAGCTGTTGTTATTTGATAGCAGCCACCTCCAGAATTAGTTGCATTACCCTGCAAAAAAAACTGAGTTTGAGCATTAGCCTCAAATGAAAGCAAAAAGGCAAATGCCAGATACAACTTAAAAAACAAGGAAGAAGTGAATTTAATTTTCATCTTTAATTAATTTTAAAACAATGTATTTTTGCTATCTTAAACGTAAAAATGATATCTGTGGGGAGGGGAAAAATAAACTTTTTAATCCCCCAGGCAAATGATTAGATTTATGTTAAGTCAGTAATATATGTTTTTTGATAAAAAAATAAATTATTTACACACCTTGTAAAATAAATTCTAAGGTAAAATAGATGTTTTCGTTTTCTATTTTGATTATTGGATGTGTGTTTTACATAAAAGGTTGCAGCGATTATTCTTTTTTACCAAAACAGAGTTTATATCCAACATTACCCAAAGCCACTTTGTTAATACAAACAATATTTAGAGTGAGTTGTGAATTAGTAAAAATAGTCAGTTGGTTATGTGAAAGTTACATCTTGATCGATTGCTAAACACACACAAACCTCAAAGTTTATAATAAACCGCTAACAAAAGTAACTTAAAGTTCATTCCGAGTGCCTGTACTGAGCTTATCGAAGTATGTTTCGGAATCTTCCCGCGCACGGATGCTGAATCAAGTTCAGCATGATGACCTATTTAATAGTTTAGATAGCGGTTTATTATTAAAATAAAACTACAATTTCAATTAAGTTTTTGGTGAAAATCAGTAATTTTCAAGGTCTAAAAAGCTCGGTTTATTCCTATAACAAAGCGGTATTGTATATAATTTTGACTACCGGCTGCCGGTATGCTATTTAAGAAAAATGGAATGTCAAAACGAATGGTAAGCGGTTTTACTTTTTGCAATACCCCGAATTTTTTGATGGTGAAGGCACTTCCTAAACCTGCATCCATTCTAATATCCGCCATTTTTAATGCCGCAGAAGAAGTGGTTGTATAATTGATTACTCCGGCATCGGCAAATAGGTAAGTGGTTAGTTTAAACGTGTTTGTAATCCAATTTTTCCGTTTGATTTTTACTAAATCACTAAACTCTAATTCGGTGTTAAATGCAGCTCCCGTTTGGCCTTTGTAAGTATTAACGATAGAACCATCGCTTAATTGTTGGGGGGCTAAATACCCGGCATATCCTCTTAAATTAAGACCTCCGCCGTATTGAAAATAATTAGTATTGGCACCAATGGCTGCCCATGCAGGATTAAAGAATCCTTGAGAACGGGTATATTTGTTATCCATCATCTCTTCAGGGTTACCTCCTGCCAAAAACAAGGAGGACTCATTTGCCCAATACTTGCCTGTTCCGTATTGACCGAATAATCGGGTTCGCAATAAAAACTTCCACAATCGTGTATTGTTAATAGTATTCAACTGAATCGATTGGTAGTTGTAATCACTTTTTATTGCTGATGAGCGCAAACCCAAGTTAATATTTCCGTTTCCTTTTTCGTAGTTGTATTTATGTTCAATACCCAAATTAATGGTGTTATTCAGTTGGTTGGGCAACCATTCATTAGGTAATAGCAAATAAGCTAATTCATTTACAGACGCTCTGTACATCGATTTAAAATACATATACACTCTTGTTTTTTCTGAAGTACTCTTTCTGTTGAAACCAGTCATGAAAGCTTGTAAACCATCCAATGCTTTAGCTGATACATAAATGGAAGATCCTTTCATGAATTTATCGGTTGCAGTGCTGTAACTTGCAATAAAGCTCACTTTATCGTGGTTTAGTTTTTCTGTAGTGGGCGCTAAGTAATTTTGTCCTAAACCCATGTTCAGCCATACGGTAGCATCAAAAACATGTTTGTAGTTTAGATAATTTCCATTTACGTTAACACCTGTTTTTATGCCATCATAGCCATTATACCAAATGTCAGGACGGGCAAATAGTTCATAATCTTTCCAGTTGGAAGGGTTGTTGATTTTTGAGTCAAAGCGAAATTGCACCGGCACTTTTTTATTGTTGTCAAGCATATATACATCTGCCAAACGATTGCTCGGATCAATTATCACATTTTTTATTCTGCCCGGAATAGTTATGGTAGCAGTATATATTGGTTTTACTTTGTCCCAGCCAATCCAACGCGGCAACACTTTTGCGTTTGTTTTTTTCTCAAACCAGGTGTTAGGAATATAAAAATCAAGTATGCTGTCATCATCTGTTAGTACAGAAAAGTCAATGGGCATTTGCATTCCTTTGCGCTCAAAAGTAATTTCGTATTCATTTTTATTAATGCCTTTTTTTACAGATTTTACAGCATAATCCACGGTTTTTGTTGATTCAATCCATTCATCAAAAAACCAATTCAAATCCACTTTAGTGTATTGAATAATTGAATTTCTAAAATCTTCGAAATACGGATGAGCAAATTTCCACTGGCTTACATAATGCTGCATAGCCTTTAAAAACAAGGAGTCGCCAAGGGTGTATTGTAAATTGTAAAGCATTACTGCAGTTTTAAAATACACCTGACTATAACCTCCACCATGCCCCAAAGCACCATTGTATGCGTCTGAGTGAAGGTTAATATTAGATTCTTTTCCTTTGCCTGCCCAGTTCATATAACCATTATAAATTTCACTATTTATAACATAATCGGTCTCTGTATATTTGTTTATATAATTTGATTTTGCGGGGTTTTCTACCCGTATTTTACCATCAATTTTTTCATAGGTCCATGCCGTTAAAAATTGTGTAAAGCCTTCGTCCAGAGATGCACGATACGTTTCGTTACTTCCTACCATTCCAAAAAACCAATTATGGGATATTTCATGCACAAGTAAACCTCTATAGCCGGGGTCAGAACCTCCATCGAGTGTAAGCATAGGGTATTCCATACCATCTTTTGCATCGGCAGCAACCATTTTAGGATAAGCATATTTGCCAATATTTTTAGAATTGTTTTCAATAACTTTGGCCACATAAGCTGCGGCATTTTGCCACTTGGCTGCGTGTTGTTCTTGTGCTAAAGCAATACAATGTACATGCCGTGCATTAACTTCTCCAATACGATAAGTTGGGTCAAAAGTATAGAGCAACAGTCATGCACATTAACCGCATGAAAAATCCATGTTTTAAAAGTACCATCTGGTTTAGATAATTTTTGAAGGTGCCGAATTCCAAGGCTTTTTGTTGCGAAATTGTTAATATCTAACTGTTTGCGAAGCTCATCGGGCAATACTTCCTGCTTATTTAAAAGCGTTCCGTAGCATCCGTATATATTGTTTGGGAGGGTAAATGCTACATGATACGTCCCGAAATCACCATAAAACTCGTGATCCATGTGCTGATCGGTGTCCCAACCTGTTTTCTGTCATACACCGAAATGCGCGGATACCAATGTACTAAATTAAAATGCTTGTATCCCCAGGCATTAAATATTTTCATTCGATTGCGAATGGTGTCATTGTCAAAATATGTTTTAAAGTTTATTTTAAATGTGATGGTTCATTCGCATTTTAATGGTGTTGTCAGCCATGCTTTTAAAATGGTATTATCGAGTTCGGTTTTTAAATCCTGCCATTTAACAGTTATTGCTTAAACATTGGTTCCCAAACCCGCCGCTCGATATTTCCCAAATTTTAATTTTACTCCGTTGTTTTTATACAGGTCTGCAAGATAAGAGCCCTTGGTTTGTGCGTTGCTGTATAAATGAAAAAACACAAAAGTCAATTCATCGGGCGAGTTGTTAGTGTAAGTTAATTCTTCTCCATCAACAATATATATTAGTTGAAGCATTTAGAGTTGCTTTAATGGTATAATCACATCTTGTTGCCAGTAGCCCTCGTAAGGTTTTCGGTTTTTCCAATAATATTGATTATTTGAACTAGGGTAAGTGTTTTCAGGAAACTGTGCGTACATTTTAAATGCAACTTCAAATAATAAAAGGAGGATTAATTTCGACTTCATAAACGCATTTTTCAATTAAATAATTAAGGTAAATATACGTATTTATGCTTTATTGCTTTTTAACAAGCGGGGAATTGCAGCAGCCACAATTTGTAAATAAACGGCAGGATAAATAAAAATGAAAAATAATAATTTATTGCTTTTTGAAAAATGT
>CAVSHK010000001.1:0-126546 GCA_963727705.1 uncultured Bacteroidota bacterium | reverse complement strand
AGAAAGAACTGAGGGTTGAGTAATCGTAACAGGAGAGTAGTATTTACAATTATTGGCATCCGTTACTTGTAATGTATATGTTGCCGCTGTCAAATTTGAAACACTCGCTGTTGTAGCACCAATAGCCGACCATAAATAACTATACCCAGGAGTTCCACCAAAAACCATTGCAGAAGCCGTTCCTTGGTTTCCTCCATTACAAAACACATTTGATGTTGTAATAAAAGTAGAAATAGCAGGCGGTTCAGTGATTGTATCTACATAATATGATTTGCAACCATTAGAACATGTTATAGTTAATGAATAAGCTCCTTCATGCAAATTTGTGGCTGTTGAATCCCCAACTACAGAGCCAGACCAAACAAATGAGTATGCGGGTGTTCCTCCTACCAGCGAAATAGAAATCTGTCCATTAGTTCCTCCATTACAAGTTACATTGTTTTTGGATTTAAAAACTGGTTTTGCGGCAGTTGAGTCATAAACATTTCCAGATGTAGCTTCTGTACAACCAAAAATATCTTTTACTGTTACAGCATATATACCAGAAGCTAAATTAGAAATCTGACTAGTCGTAGCACCATTAGTCCAAAGATACGTATATGGTCCCCCATTACCACCAGAAGCCGTAACAAATGCTTTTCCATTTGGATAAGAACAATTTGTATTCAATGCTCCAGATACTAAATTAATTTTGGGCGGTTGAGTAACATTTATAGAAGCATTCGCTTTGCAACCATTTGCATCCGAAACAAATACCGTATAACTACCTGCAGGCATATTCGAAACATTTTTAGTTGTATAATTTCCAGACATCCAAACATACCTATATGAACCTGCACCGCCAGAAGGAGTCGAAATCATTACTCCATTAGAATCACCATAACAAGTTGGAGCTGTAAAAGATGTGGATACAGTCAATGCAGGAAGTTGGGTGATTGTAACATTATTCGTTGCTGTACAATTATTGGCATCGGTAACTGTTACACTATAAGTGCCTGCGGAAAGACCCGTTATACCTGCTGTTGTTTTACCTCCTGATGACCATAAATAAGAGTAATTCGCCGTGCCGCCCGATACACTTGCCGTTACCGCTCCATCACTGCCTCCATTACAACTTACATTGATCTGACTGGTAAAACTTACTGCTAAGGTTACCGGTTGAGTAATGCTCGCCGTGCCTGTGACTGTACAACCTTTACTGTCTGTGGCTGTTACTGTATAGGTACCCGCCGACAAACCTGTTGCGGTTGCCGATGATACTCCTGTTGACCATACATAACTATAACCCGAGGTGCCACCAGAAGCCGTTGCTGTAGCTGTTCCGTTAGCTGAACCATTACAGCTTGCATTCGTTTTTGTCGTATTTACCGTTAATTGCGTGGGTTCGGTTATCGTTACTGTGTTGGTGGCTACACAACTATTAACATCATGCACTGTTGCTGTATAAGTACCTGCTGGAATATTAGATATCGTCGCACTTGTTACTCCCCCAGATGACCATAAATAGGTATAACCGGAGGTGCCACCAGAAGCAACTGCCGTAGAGGTTCCATTACTTCCTCCTTTACAACTAACATTGGTTGTTGATGCAAAATTAACCGTTAAGGTTGCCGGTTGAGCGATTGTTGTTACGCCTGTTACATTACAACCTTTTGCATCAGTTACCACTACACTATAAGTACCACTCGACAAGCCCGTTACACTCGCTGTTGTTGAACCTGTTGGTTGCCACAAATAAGTGTAACCGGAGGTGCCACCAGAGGCCGTAGCTGTGGCAGTTCCATTATTCAGATAATCGCAAGTTTGGTTTGTTTTGGCAATTGTTACACTTACTGAACTTGGTTGAGCAATTGTAACATTATTCGTTGCTGTACAATTATTGGCATCGGTAACTGTTACACTATAAGTGCCTGCGGAAAGACCCGTTATACCTGCTGTTGTTTTACCTCCTGATGACCATAAATAAGAGTAATTCGCCGTGCCGCCCGATACACTTGCCGTTACCGCTCCATCACTGCCTCCATTACAACTTACATTGATTTGACTAGTAAAACTTACTGCTAAGGTTACCGGTTGAGTAATGCTCGCCGTGCCTGTGACTGTACAACCTTTACTGTCTGTGGCTGTTACTGTATAGGTACCCGCCGACAAACCTGTTGCGGTTGCCGATGATACTCCTGTTGACCATACATAACTATAACCCGAGGTGCCACCAGAAGCCGTTGCCGTAGCTGTTCCGTTAGCTGAACCATTACAGCTTGCATTCGTTTTTGTCGTATTTACCGTTAATTGCGTGGGTTCGGTTATCGTTACTGTGTTGGTGGCTACACAACTATTAACATCATGCACTGTTGCTGTATAAGTACCTGCTGGAATATTAGATATCGTCGCACTTGTTACTCCCCCAGATGACCATAAATAGGTATAACCGGAGGTGCCACCAGAAGCAACTGCCGTAGAGGTTCCATTACTTCCTCCTTTACAACTAACATTGGTTGTTGATGCAAAATTAACCGTTAAGGTTGCCGGTTGAGCGATTGTTGTTACGCCTGTTACATTACAACCTTTTGCATCAGTTACCACTACACTATAAGTACCACTCGACAAGCCCGTTACACTCGCTGTTGTTGAACCTGTTGGTTGCCACAAATAAGTGTAACCGGAGGTGCCACCAGAGGCCGTAGCTGTGGCAGTTCCATTATTCAGATAATCGCAAGTTTGGTTTGTTTTGGCAATTGTTACACTTACTGAACTTGGTTGAGCAATTGTAACATTATTCGTTGCTGTACAATTATTGGCATCGGTAACTGTTACACTATAAGTGCCTGCGGAAAGACCCGTTATACCTGCTGTTGTTTTACCTCCTGATGACCATAAATAAGAGTAATTCGCCGTGCCGCCCGATACACTTGCCGTTACCGCTCCATCACTGCCTCCATTACAACTTACATTGATCTGACTAGTAAAACTTACTGCTAAGGTTACCGGTTGAGTAATGCTCGCCGTGCCTGTGACTGTACAACCTTTACTGTCTGTGGCTGTTACTGTATAGGTACCCGCCGACAAACCTGTTGCGGTTGCCGATGATACTCCTGTTGACCATACATAACTATAACCCGAGGTGCCACCAGAAGCCGTTGCCGTAGCTGTTCCGTTAGCTGAACCATTACAGCTTGCATTCGTTTTTGTCGTATTTACCGTTAATTGCGTGGGTTCGGTTATCGTTACTGTGTTGGTGGCTACACAACTATTAACATCATGCACTGTTGCTGTATAAGTACCTGCTGGAATATTAGATATCGTCGCACTTGTTACTCCCCCAGATGACCATAAATAGGTATAACCGGAGGTGCCACCAGAAGCAACTGCCGTAGAGGTTCCATTACTTCCTCCTTTACAACTAACATTGGTTGTTGATGCAAAATTAACCGTTAAGGTTGCCGGTTGAGCGATTGTTGTTACGCCTGTTACATTACAACCTTTTGCATCAGTTACCACTACACTATAAGTACCACTCGACAAGCCCGTTACACTCGCTGTTGTTGAACCTGTTGGTTGCCACAAATAAGTGTAACCGGAGGTGCCACCAGAGGCCGTAGCTGTGGCAGTTCCATTATTCAGATAATCGCAAGTTTGGTTTGTTTTGGCAATTGTTACACTTACTGAACTTGGTTGAGCAATTGTAACATTATTCGTTGCTGTACAATTATTGGCATCGGTAACTGTTACACTATAAGTGCCTGCGGAAAGACCCGTTATACCTGCTGTTGTTTTACCTCCTGATGACCATAAATAAGAGTAATTCGCCGTGCCGCCCGATACACTTGCCGTTACCGCTCCATCACTGCCTCCATTACAACTTACATTGATCTGACTGGTAAAACTTACTGCTAAGGTTACCGGTTGAGTAATGCTCGCCGTGCCTGTGACTGTACAACCTTTACTGTCTGTGGCTGTTACTGTATAGGTACCCGCCGACAAACCTGTTGCGGTTGCCGATGATACTCCTGTTGACCATACATAACTATAACCCGAGGTGCCACCAGAAGCCGTTGCCGTAGCTGTTCCGTTAGCTGAACCATTACAGCTTGCATTCGTTTTTGTCGTATTTACCGTTAATTGCGTGGGTTGGCTTATTGTAACAGTTGTTACTACGGTACAATTGTAAAAATCTTTTACGGTTAAGGTGTATGTTCCGGCAGTTAAACCAGTTAAATTAGGAGAAGTAGCACCTGAATTCCAATTGTATGTGTAGGGGGCTGTTCCACCCGCTACAGTTACAGATATTTTACCATCATTTCCATTATAACAACTTACATTAGTAAAAGTTGTAGTAACAGAAAGCGTGGTGGGTTGAGAAATAGTTAACGACGCAACCGTATCACAAGCATTATTATCCTTCACTGTTAATGTATAGATCCCCGCAGCCTTAGCAGTAATGCTTGCCGTGGTTTGCCCACCGGGAGACCATGAATAGGTATATGGAGATGTTCCCCCAGAAGGTGTTGCAACTATTGAACCTGTTGAACTTCCATTACATTGAACATTTGTAATTACTGAACTGAAAGCCAACACCGAAGGTTGAGTTATGGTTGTAGTTGTTTGAGTAGAACAACCAATTGCATCTGTTATCGTGAGAGAGTACGTTGAAGGAGTTAAACTTGTTATAGCGGCTGTAGTTTTTGAATTTGACCAAAAATAAGAAAATGGAGAGTTGCCGCCCGCTACACTCGCCGTTGCCGTGCCATTAGCTTTTCCATAACAAGTTACATTTGTTTTAGTAACAGCGGGTGTTCCCTGAAATCCTACATAGGTAATTTTAACAACATCCGATACTGGTGGACAAGCAACATCACCAACTACTGTTAATGTTAAAGTAACCGAACCTGCTGTAATTTCTGCAGGGGTTGGAGTGTATGAGGGATTTAAAGTTGTATTGTTCGGAGTATAAGTTCCTGCCCCGCCAGACCAAGTTGCAGTATTGGCCGAAGTCATGGAACCATTTAAGGTGGAGGTTGGATGCTGATTACAAACGGTTTGATCTGTTCCGGCATTTGATACTGTTGCGGTGGTGTATTGAATGACAGTTACCGTAGCGTAAACCGGTTGACAGTGATTTACATCATTTACCTGAAGTGTATAAACACCTGCACCGGCATTAATAGTTTGAGTTGGAACACTATTATTCCAAAGATAAGTGTAAGGTGCCGTTCCGCCAGTAGCATTACCGGTTATAGTAATGGAGGTTTGTCCAAAACAAATAACAGGATTAATAGGATTAATACTTGCTGTTAATTGTTGCGGGCAATTAACAACATTAAACTGAAAATCTCTCAGCGTTTCACCTAAATAAACACCATTTCTGTACTCTTGTACTTTTACTCCAACAACATACTGCCCTGTGGCGCTTGGCGTTCCCGTAATTATTCCTGCAGAACTTAAGCTTAAAGCAGCACCTCCAAGTGGATTCGTGCTCGAATAACCACCATTATAAGTAACAGGAGTAAATGTAGCCACATTACCCGGAAAAGTTGGATTTAAAGGACCGGTACCAGTTTGCCCATCGTATGGAGTATAAAATGAATATACAAGAGAATCACCATCTATATCGGTTGCAGAATGATCGAACTGTAAAAGGTTTTCCCTGACAAATAAAAAGTGGAGGAAATTGATTAAATGTTGGATTACTATTGCCACTATTAACTAAAACATTATCAAAATTAAATACCTTACTTGCTGTAGACGAAGAGTTAAAATGCGCTCGAATAATTATTTGAAGGGTAAATCCTACCAAATTTGATTGCGTTGCTGATGTGTTTGCAAAATTTCCATTTAATTTGCCATTTGTGGAAAATAAAGTTAAAGGACCTCCATTTAGTTTATAATAGACTAAAATCGAATCATTAGAACTTAATGTTCCGCTTTTTGACAAATCCACACTTAAATCAACCCCATGAGTATAGGGAGCGATATTGATACTTTGTGAAGTCCATGTTTCTTGAGCGTTGTTAGCTCCTTGAATTTGAAATACATTCCCACTTACACTTGCACTTGCTGGAGGTGTTGCTCCGGCGGTTAAACTCCAAGCAGTTGCCCCGTTATCAACAGTTGTTCCATTGGGTAAAGTAAAGTCCTCATTCCATATACTAGTAGGATTAGGTATATATGCATAAAAACTTTCGCCAACACAATTACAGGAAGCATTAATGTTAGATAAACTAAGATTTCTTGCCGTGATCTGAAAATATAAGTGGTATCCTCCAACAGCAGGTGGCAAGTTTGTAACAGTGGCCGTATAATTTCCAACTTGAACGCAGGGTAATGGATTAGGAGGTATTGAACAAGCCGGAAGATTTGAAGAAACAGGGGTAACTGTGCCTAAATTCATCGTAATATCTTTACTTGGAGAAAAGGTCGCTCCATTATTCCCTCTCACACTTATAGTAACACTATTTGGCAGTGCAGCAGTACCCGCTCCACAATCTCTATATAAATTTAAAGTAACAGTATAACTTGAACCTCCATTATAAACGTAAGATAATGTTCCTCCTACAATGTGGGTGGAAAAAACACAAAAAGGCACACTACAAAAAATGAGTATTAGCCATATGTAACTTTTAAATTTCATTTATACCTCCCCCTTATAAACAACAATATTTTATATCTTTTTAAATTAATCAGTCAAGCAAATTTTTATTTATTAAAATTTATAAAATGCTATAACTTAGACGCTAAAACGTATCAATTGGTTACACATTGTTAATTACTTTTCATTAATAGTTAATAATTTTTGTTCGTCGAATTTACTTAACAGGTTTTCTTTTAATCGGTTTCACCTTTTTAAGCTTTATTACTTGTTCCATTTCATATGATTCTTTTTTTACAATAGGAGCCATTTCTTTAGAAAAGGTTTGGTATCCTTCCTTCTCTATTTTTAATATGTATTTTTCCCCGGGAGTAAGAATTAGAATGTATTTTCCGTTTCTTGGTTTAGGAGCATAAAAACCAATTACAGCTCCTGTATTCTTATCAATTAATTGTATAGTAACATTTGAAAAGTCTGGTTTTGATTTAGATTTATCTCCGGTTAATGTCAACTGCCCTTTTACTGTAACGTTCATCAACTCTTTTTTCTCTCCTTTTTCAAGTTCTAACAATTTTTGTGTGTATTCGCGAGCCATTTTTCTAATACTCGGATTGTCAAAATGCGCATTACTAAATTCAGTTATGCTCGTTATCAGCCTCCTATAGTCTTCCTTCGTTGCATTTTTGTTTTCAAAAATAGAATCTACCTGAAGTAATAATTTTTCTAACAATAGGGTGTTTAAGTCCTTCATTTTAGGTCCTTTTGTACTGTCAACCTCCTCTTTTGGCGGCGCCTCCTCTTTACCAAAAGTATAGCTTAAAAGTATCTCGTGAGTTTGCCCTGAATATTTTGCAATACCACCCAAAGCAAAATCATAGGAATAGGCTACATTTAAATGTTTATACACCCAAAAACCCGCACTTACAGCCACAGCCGAAGTACTTTTATAAATTGTTGCTATTGAAAACTTCTTTTTCCAATCAAAAATAACCCCACCGTTAAACTGAAAAGGGGAATGAGGTATATAACCAATCAATGCCATTGGCGAAACCGATATTCCTTCTTCTTCATTTATAAAAAACTTGTACCGTAAATAGCTTAGGTATTGTGGAGTTTGCTGAAAATAAGCAGTTGTGGCCGATTGGGTATTATAATTTACCTTATTTCCAATTAATTGTGGGATGGAAAAACCTACTTCCAATTTTTTTCCGATAAATGCTATCCCCGCACTCCCATCAATAGTTGTTTTGCTTTGTGATTGTGTAGATAAAATAGGGTCGGTTGTATTTTCAACTTCGGCTTTTGCAAAATTGATAGAATGATTCATCATTCCTAATGATACACCAAAGGCAAGATGAGTAGTTTTATTTAATCCCAAACTATATGAATATAAAATATCGCCTCCTGCTTTTCCTGTCAAACCTTGTTTATCGCTTATCAGATTTAATCCGAGTCCTATTTTTTTAGTATTCACTTTTCCATCCAAGGTCAGTGCATTAAATTGAGGTGCGTTAGAGAATCCGGTCCACTGAATGCGGCTTATAGCCATAGCATTTATATTTTTTTGTACACCGGTGTATGCAGGATTATATAACATGGGTTTATAAAAATAATTGCTATAGTCGCCTATTTGCTGTGCCTTTAACAGCGTAACAGATAAAACAAACAAAAAAACAACTATTAACCTGTTCATTCTACTTTAATTATTTTAAATAGCCCATCAAATGTAAATGACGCTACTTGCCTCGCAAAATATCTACTGATCCCTTTATAATTTTATCCGACTCCGAAAACTTTATAACATAATAATAGGTGCCATCCGGCAAATCAGAACCATTGTGAGTGCCCTTCCAGTCATTTTTATATGCTTTTTGATTAAAAACCAAGTGCCCATAAATGTCATAAACAAACACCTCATTATCATCAAAATTATTTAAGCCTTTTATATACCATGTATCATTAATCCCGTCACCATTAGGAGTAAACAAATTTATTATTTTACCTATTGATCTTGGCAATACATTTACCGTTACCACATTGGTCGTATCTTTTTTACAAAAATCATTTTGAACAACAGCTCTGTATTTTGTTGTAGTTATTAAACCCTCATAAGCTTGCGCCGATGTTGTATTAGAAATAGCGCTCCACGACACACCATTATCAGTAGAATATTGCCACTCCAATATGCTCCCTGTATTACCAGACAATTGAAGTGTATTTCCATTCTCTTTGTACTCAACCGTTGTATCTGCATTTGTAATTTTTCCGGCAACAGTATTTTTAATTGTAAAGCTTACCGGAGTTGAATTTTCTATTGTGCAATTACCAAGCTGAACAAGCGCCTGATAGGTAATGCTTTGAGTGATTTTTGAATATTTAAGCGAATCGTCAGTTACAGCAATTGTACTCCATGAATTTCCTCCATCCATGGAGTATGACCAATGAAGAATACTACCAACATAACCTGTTAATTTTATTATTCCGGAATCGGACATTACACAATATGTTTTTCCGCCCGTAATTGTATCGCTTTTATAAGGACAAATAACTGCTGTTCCCCCTTTGCTTGCAGAAAGTTTAACTTCTGCAACCGATGAGGAAACTGTACCACAATATGTATAAGGTTTTCGAACATTTACCTTAAAAAGAGTGTTTTGTGTGACATTATATGAGCAATGAGTACTTGTATTTTGAATAGTATCCCATGAATTCCCACCATCAATAGATGACAACCAATAAAGAATATTGCCTGCATACCCTGTTAATTGCAAAAATCCGGCACCTGAGCAAAATGTCCCTCCTCCGGTTATTGCGCCTCCTACACTTTGTTGGTATATATTTACACAACTCACATTAGATGTATCAGGATGACTTGTTCCATTACTTACAATAACTCTGTAACAGGTCGTTTGAGAAACATTACTATATCCATATGTTAAAACTTTTGTTGGACCTGCAATCCAATTGACATTGTCAGTAGATGATTCCCATTTTATACTATCTTTAGGAGCATTTGTACTAATGAAGCCTCCACATGAGGCATTACATAAACAATAAGACGCCGCACCGGAAGTTGTGTAACTTGACTGAGCAGTAATTTCCAACGATAACAACAAACAGAAAAGTACAACTATTTTATTCTTACTATAGAAATTTTTCACTTGAAAAAGTATAATACGGCTTAGCCGCGAAGCTACGAAAAAACCTTGTCAACTAAAGTGAATAAACCAGATTATTTATGTATTATGTAAACGAATTTAACAAACTTCACTTTTTATATTATTTGTGCTGTTTGTGTAATCAAAAATATTAATTTCGTGCTTTGATGAATTTCCTCTATCCTTCATTTTTATTTGCACTTGCGGCTATTGCCATTCCTGTTATTATTCACCTGTTTAATTTCAGAAAATTTGAAACCGTCTATTTCAGTAATGTTGCTTTTTTAAAAGATTTAAGACAAGAAACGCAATCCAAATCAAAGCTAAAACACTTACTTATACTGGCGTGTAGAATTTTAGCCATTATTTTTTTAGTACTTGCATTTGCACAACCATATATTCCTTCTGACAACATAGCTCCTACTGAACACACAACTGTAAGTGTATTTATAGATAATTCTTTTAGCATGGAAGCCATTAACAAAAATGGAACCCTGCTTGATGAAGCGAAAAAAAGAGCGAAGGAAATTGCTGATTATTACAAACCTTCAACTCAATTTCAGCTGCTCACCAACGATTTTGAAGGTCGTCATCAACGTCTTGTAAGCAAAGTTGAGTTTCTAAAATTAATTGATGAAGTAAAAATTACTTCCTCTGTAAAAAAACTTTCCGAAATACTCGTGAGGCAGGCTGATGCACTTAACCAAGCTAGCGATGCAAAGAATGATAAAACAAGATATATCATATCCGACTTTCAAAAAACAATTTCAGACGTTAAACAATTAAAAAACGATAGTACCTGCTCCCTATTTTTTGTTCCGATAACAACATCGGCACACGACAATGTATATATTGACAGTTGCTGGTTTGAAAGTCCTGTTCACCGTTTTAATCAACTTGAAAAATTGCATGTACGCATTAAAAATATGTCTGACAAAGCTTTGGAAAATAATTCCATTAAGCTGTTCATTAACGATGTTCAAAAAACTCCTGCAGGTTTTAGTGTTGACAAAGAGTCGGAAACAGAAATTGTATTTTCATTTATGACCATTGAAGGACAACAAACATCGTCTTCAAGAGCTTTAACAAACGCTCAGTTACAACAATGCCGAATAGAATTAAATGATTATCCTGTCTCTTTTGACGATAAATTTTATTTCAGCTATGAAGTTACAAAATCACTACCTGTACTTTGCATTAATAGCGATGATAAGCAAAAGCAAAATGATTATTTAAGTAAACTTTTCAGTACTGATTCCATATTTGCAGTAAATCAAGTAACTGAAAACAAACTGGATTATTCTTCCTTTTCAAATTATAAATTAATTATCCTTAATGAACTCAAAACTGTATCATCTGGTTTATCTCATGAACTTAAAAAACATATGGACATAGGAGGAAGTGTTCTTGTTTTTCCAAATTCACAAATTGATTTTAACTCCTACAAAGAGTTTTTATCAGTTTCAACTGCCGATTATTTCACAACTTTTGATACAACTAAAAGCAAAATAGTTAAAATAAATTTAGAACATATTATTTACAAAGATGTATTTGACAAGAAAACATTTACGGCCGTAAACCTTGATTTACCCCTTGTTAATAAACATTATGTTATTTCAAAAACAACAAAAAGCACCGGCAATTATTTATTGAAATTGCAAAATGGAGATGCCTTTATAAACCAATATGATTGCGGAAAAGGGAAGCTGTATTTATGCGCGGTTCCTTTAAATTTAAATTTCAGCAATTTTGCGAAACACGCATTGTTTGTTCCTACCATTTATAAAATAGGTATAAACAGCCAAAACCCTTCTCCCCTATTCTATACGATTGGAAACGATCAAGCCATCGAGTATTCAGGAGTTAAAAACAATGAAAATATGTTTCATATAAAAAGTATAAGAAACGATTTTGATTTTATTCCTGAACAAAAAACAATCAACTCTAAAATTGAATTACTTGAACATAACCAGATTAAAAATGCGGGTAATTACAATTTAGTTTCAAATTCAGAAGTGATTACAGGATTTTCATTTAATTACAACAGGAATGAATCAGACTTAAGGTGCTACACCGGTAAAGAATTGAATGAGTTAATAGAAGTCAATGGTATCAATACTATTAAGCTATTAGAAAGTGGAACAAAAGCGTTAAACCAAACATTGGCTGAAACTCATCAGGCAAAAAGACTTTGGAAAATTTGCATTATTTTAGCGTTGCTTTTTTTGGCCGCAGAAGTTTTGCTTTTAAGATTTGTAAAAGGATAAAAAATAATACAAAGCCTATGAATATACTTATTAAAAGTGCTCACATCATTCATCCTTCTTCATCATTCAATGGTAAGGTAATGGATGTTCTTATTGAAAACGGAATCATCAAATCCATAAAAAGTAAAATACCGGCTCCCAAAAATTGTAAGACCATCGAATCGAAAAACTTGCATTTATCGGCAGGCTGGTTTGATATGCAGGTGAATTTTTGCGACCCGGGAAATGAATATAAGGAAGATTTATTAAGTGGTATTAAAGCCGCCGCTTCAGGTGGATATACAGGTGTTGCAACTGTTGCATCAACTACACCTCCTATTCAAAGTAAAAGCGACATACAATATATTAAAAATAAAACAAAAGCTGCTATTGTGGATGTGTACCCAACAGGATGTGTATCTGTTAACCAAAAAGGAATTGACCTTGCTGAAATGTTTGATATGCACCAAGCAGGTGCTGTAGCTTTTTCGGATGATAAAAAACCGATTGAAAATGCAGGTTTATTAACACGTGCGTTATTATATGCTCAAAATTTTAATGGTCTTATCATGACGCATTGTGATGAAAAAACTATATCTCAGGGAGGGAAAATGAACGAAGGTGTTACTTCTGTAATGCTTGGATTAAAGGGGATTCCGGCACTTGCAGAAGAATTAATGATTGCACGTAACCTGTTTATTGCAGAATATACCAATGCTCCCATTCACTTTTTAAATATATCAACAGAAAAATCGGTATCACTTATAAAACAAGCAAAAGCAAAAGGGTTAAAAGTAACGGCTTCGGTAAATGCATATAACATTGCAATTGATGAAAAAGTTTTAAAAGGGTTCGATAGTAATTATAAATTAAGCCCACCGTTACGCACTAAAAAAGACATCAAAGCATTACTGAAAGGCATTGAAGATAAAACGATTGATGCAATTACAAGCGACCATCGCCCTCAGGATATTGAATCAAAAGACATTGAATTTGACGAAGCATCAAACGGAATGATTGGTTTAGAAACCTGCTTTGCGCTCATCAACAGTAATTGTGACGGTTTAAAGCTGGAGCGAATAATAGAATCGCTAACAACAAACCCTCGCAACATTTTAAAACTTCAACAACCAAAAATTGAGGAAGGCGCACAAGCCAACATCACCCTCTTTGACCCTGAAACAGAATGGGTGTTTGAGAAAAAACACATTATGTCAAAATCTTCAAACACTCCTTTAATTGGAACAAAGTTCAAAGGAAAAGTAATTGGAATAATTAATAACAAGCAGGTGAATATTAATTAATTTTCAAAAACATATAGTTCTTTAATTCAATCATAATAATTTCAATTGACAAAATCATCAATAATAATTCAAGTGGCAAAGGCGCTTAACGCTACATTTTTATAAAAATCACAGATGGTGATTTCGAGAACCTCAATCACCGGTGATAATCAAAGTAGCTGAGGTACTTGAAATCTCTTTTTATAAAAAATTATAGAGGATGATTACAGGAACCTTTATTACAAATGATAATAGCGGTGGCTGAGGCACTCGAAGCCACTATTTAGAAACATTCCACCGGGTGATTTCGAGAACCTAAATCACCGATAATAATATAGGCGGCAGAGGCAATCGAAGCCACAACTCTTATACACATAAAGTATTTTCAATCTTTAATTTGTAATCTTCCAATCTAAATAAAAATCTATCTTTGCCTCCTGAAATTATTTAATAATAATCCTCCTGCTCCTGTTTGTATGGGAGTTTGGCAAACAAAAAACTATGATTAAAATTACTCTACCCGATGGTGCCGTTCGTCAATATGAAAAAGGAACAACATCACTGCAAATAGCCCAATCCATTTGCGAAGGCTTAGCCCGAAACGTTTTATCCGCAAAAATAAACGGTGAAGTATGGGATGCTACGCGCCCGATCAATACTGATGCTTCATTATCATTATTAACAATGGAATGATAATGATGGTAAAAAAACACTTTGGCATTCATCTGCACATCTTATTGGCAGAAGCCATTGAAGCGCTTTATCCCGGAACTAAATTCGGTATTGGACCTCCAATTGAAACTGGATTTTATTATGATATTGATTTAGGTGATAAAACAATTTCTACCGAAGACTTCAAAAAGATTGAAGACAAAATGCTAGAATTAGCACGTCAAAACAATGCTTATGAGCGAACAGAAGTTTCTAAAGCGGATGCCATTGATTATTTTACAGAAAAGGATGACCAGTATAAATTAGATTTATTGAAGAATTTAGAAGACGGAAATATTACCTTCTACAAACAAGGCAATTTCACTGACTTTGCCGTGGACCGCATATTCCTAATACAGGTTTTATAAAAGCGGTAAAGGTAATGAACATTGCCGGAGCTTATTGGCGGGGAGATGAAAAAAATAAAATGCTTACACGTATTATATGGCATTACATTCCCTAAACAGAAAGACTTAACCGATTATTTAACCTTATTAGAAGAAGCTAAAAAGCGCGACCACCGTAAATTAGGAAAAGAATTAGAACTATTTGCTTTTTCTGAAAACGTTGGAATGGGCTTGCCATTGTGGCTTCCAAAAGGTGCTGCTTTGCGGGAACGTTTGGTTCAGTTTTTACAAAAAGCACAAATTAAAGGCGGGTTACTTGCCTGTTGTTACGCCACATATAGGCAATAAAAAACTTATACGTCACATCCGGACATTACGAAAAATACGGAGCCGATTCTTTTCAACCTATTAAAACACCGCACGAAGGCGAAGAGTTTTTTTTAAAACCAATGAACTGCCCGCACCATTGCGAAATTTATAAAACCTCTCCACGCTCCTACAAAGATTTACCAGTACGTTTTGCTGAATTTGGAACTGTTTACCGTTACGAGCAAGCAGGCGAATTACATGGATTAACAAGAGTAAGAGGATTTACACAAGATGATGCACATTTATTTTGTCGCCCCGATCAGGTGAAAGACGAATTTTGCAAAGTAATTGATTTAGTGCTTTATGTTTTCAATGCTTTAGGATTTTATAGATTACACCGCACAAATTTCTTTGCGCGACAAAAACAACAAAGCAAAATATATTGGCACTGACGAAAACTGGCAATTGGCTGAACAAGCCATTATTGAATCAGCTGCTGAAAAAGGATTAAAAACAGTTATTGAATACAGGTGAAGCGGCTTTTTATGGACCTAAACTTGACTTTATGGTAAAAGATGCTATCGGTCGTAAATGGCAATTGGGAACCATTCAGGTTGATTACAATTTGCCTGAAAGTTTTGAATTGGAATATACAGGAAGTGATAATCAAAAACATCGTCCTGTAATGATTCATCGTGCACCATTTGGTTCTTTAGAAAGATTTATTGCCGTACTAATTGAACACTGTGCCGGTAAATTCCCGTTGTGGCTTGCTCCCGAGCAAATTGCCATTTTACCAATCAGTGAGAAATATAACGATTATGCAAAAAAAGTTTTAGAATTACTTAAAAATTACGATATTCGCGGGCTACGTTGACGAAAGAAACGAGAAAATAGGCAAAAAAATTCGCGATACGGAATTGAACAAAGTCCCGTATATGTTGATTGTTGGAGAGAAAGAAGAAACAGAAAATACAGTTTCTGTAAGGAAACAAGCAGAAGGTGATTTAGGCAGTTTTAGTATTGAAGATTTTGCAAATATTATTTTGAAAGAAATAACATTAATAAAATAAAGTTTAACCAATTTAGGAGGAACAAGTTATAGCAACACCAATTAATTCAGGAGGATCAAATCAGTTTAACAAACCGAAACCAGCCAGCACAGCAGCACCTATTGACAGAAGGTTTGGAAGAGGTGGAATGAGACAAAAAGAGGAACTGCATAACATTAACAGGCGTATTAAAGCTCCTGAAGTTCGTCTGATAGCTGAAGGTGTAGAACCAAAAGTATATCCGCTTGAAAAAGCGCTTGAAATTGCACAGTCGTTAGGGTTGGATTTAGTTGAGATTTCGCCAAATGCCGTACCTCCGGTATGTAAAGTTGTTGATTATAAAAAATTCTTATACGATCAAAAGAAAAAACAAAAAGAGATTAAAGCGAAAGCTTCTAAAACAGTAGTTAAAGAAATTCGTTTTGGCCCGCAAACAGATAATCATGATTTTGAATTTAAAAAAAATCATGCCATCAAATTTTTAAAAGAAGGATCAAAAGTAAAAGCCTTTGTATTTTTTAAAGGGCGATCAATATTATTTAAAGAGCAAGGTGAAATATTGTTGCTACGTTTTGCAAATGAGTTGGAAGAGTTCGGAAAGCCGGAACAAATGCCAATGTTAGAGGGAAAAAAAATGATTTTAATAATGACACCTAAAAAAAGTTAAAACTTAATTTCTTGTATACCTAACAAACAGATTGTAGTATAATCAATTTTTTAACCTAAACTATTTTAATCATGAAATTTAAAATCGTATCTATTGTATTCGCATTTTCCTTGATATTAGCAAGTTGTGCCAGTATTTTTATTCCTAAAAAACAGAAAGTAACTTTTAATACAGGTAGTTCCGAGTCTGAAGTTTATTTAGATAAAGAATCAATTGGTACAGGAAAAACATTTACAACAAAGATTAACAAAAAAGAAGGGCAATCAAGACAAATAATAATACGAACAAAAGGATATAAAGACCAATATGCTGTAATAATAAAAACACATAGACCAGGGGCTTATTGGCCTTTAGCTGTTCTTGATGCGTGTACTATCTACCCTTTTGAAGTTGACATGTTAAATTATTACAAATTAACCTCTTATGATAGAGAAATTAGCTTTGATAAAAGCTCTGAAGATAATAAATTGATCAATAGATCACCAAAAGACAAATATATTGACGTGTCGAATATCAGTATGAACATAAAAGACAAAAATAAAGATCTAAGATTTATTGATGTCGTTTATGATAAAACTGATTTAAAAAAGGCCATGGAAACCGCCGAATCTAAAGTTGAGGCTAAGGATAAGAAGAAAGAAGAAAAAGCCGCTAAAAAGAAAAAGAACAAGAACAAGAAAACGATTGATGATGAAGAGAAGGACATTAAATATGGTGATACCAAGTATAGTGATGCTATTTATAAAACATTGAAAAAAACGGGATTTATAGATACCGTCAACGAAGTTGTGGGCGACAATAATAATACGTTAGTTTTAGAGGGTTCTATAACCAAAATCAGTACATACAATATCGAAAGTAGATTTGCAAGCTATTACAAAGCAAAAATATTTTTAACATGGTATGTTAAAAATACATATGGTGAGATTATAGACTCTGTTAAAACCACAGAATACTCCGGCGATTTTAGCAGTATATATGATTATTCTGATAAAGATTCACCATGGGAAGGTTGGGGGAAAATGCTTGGCGATGCAGTAGATTTGTCTTACCTTAAACTTTTTAAAAATCCAGCCCTTGCAAAAAATCTTCCTATAAATAAAAATTTTAAAATTACAGATGCTCCTTTATCATTATCAAAAGCTGCTGAATCATCGATTGTTCATGACAGATCAGAAGCCGGAGAAGCATGTGTAATAGTGAAAGTTAAAGAAAATGGTAAGGATGCCGGTCACGGAAGTGGATTTGCTATAACTAAAGATGGTTATATCCTAACGAATTACCATGTAATTGCAGGAAGAACAGAAAAGAAACAAAAACAGGTATTTGTTATTGATGCATCCGGCAAAGAAATTCCTGCACAAATAATTAGATACAACAAATTCAGGGACGTTGCATTATTAAAAGTCAATAATACTTTTGATAAAGTATTCAGAGTAGATAACACCAAAAAATTTAAAAACATGCAAGATGTATATACTATTGGTGCTCCAAAATCTATTCAATTAGGACAAACCGTATCCTCCGGTTTAATATCCAATTTAAGAGACTTCAATAACAATCCAATTATACAATTGAACATGCTTGTTAATCCTGGCAATAGCGGAGGCCCTGTTTTTGATACTAATGGTAATTTACATGGAGTAATAAGATCAAAATTATATAGTTATAGTGCCGGAGAAGGAATTAGTTTTGCTGTACCTGCATACTTGCTTCAAGATTATTTGAATATCAATTTTAAATAGAAAACAGAGTAAATTACACAATCCATAAAATCAAGACAATGCCAAAAATGAAAACAAATTCCAGCGCTAAAAAGAGATTCTCTTTGACTGGAACAGGAAAAGTAAAAAGAAAACATGCTTTTAAAAGCCATATCCTGACAAAAAAATCAACAAAAGCAAAACGTGCATTAACACATGCAGGTTTGGTTGACAAAACAGATATGCCGCGCGTAAAAGCGATGTTGACTATTGGAAAATAATTTTTAAATTGGAAGGTTAAAAAATTGGAATATTGATAACATTGGTATATTCTAAATTTGTTAGCCACTTTAAAATTTTTCAATCTCACAATTTGTAATTCAATTAAATTTAATACTAACCCGGTACTCAGTACTAAGATTTCTTTGAGAAAAGAAACGCTGAAACCAAAAAACTAAAAAGAAATGCCTAGATCGGTTAACTCGGTGGCTTCAAGAGCCAGAAGAAAAAAAATCCTAAAACAAACAAAAGGTTATTGGGGTGCAAGAAAAAACGTTATTACAATAGCTAAAAACGTTTTAGAAAAAGGTTTAACTTACGCTTACCGCGATAGAAAACAAAAGAAACGCAATTTCCGCAGCTTGTGGATTCAACGTATTAACGCAGGTGTTCGCCCTTACGGAATGTCATATTCTCAATTCATGGGGAAAATTCACACTAAAAATGTTGGATTAAACCGTAAAGTATTGGCTGATTTAGCCATGAACAATCCAGATGCTTTTAAAGCTGTTGTTGAGTCAGTAAAATAAGATTTAAAACACACTATACAAAGGGATTTGGTTGCAATACTAAATCCCTTTGTTATTATATTAATACTAATCATTTTTAAAACAAAATTTATGAGCAAAAAAATTCTTGCCAATGATGGCATCGACCCGATAGGAAAAGGCTTACTTGAAAAAGCAGGTTTTACTGTAGTAACTGATAAAGTAGCTCAGGAAAATCTTGCAAAAGCTATTAATGAACAACAATTTATTGGACTTACAGTACGTAGTGCTACCAAAGTTCGTAAAGACGTTATTGATGCTTGTCCGGGATTAAAACTAATTGGTCGCGGCGGTGTTGGTATGGACAACATTGATGTGGATTATGCAAGAGGTAAAGGCATTGAAGTAGTGAATACACCTGCTGCATCTTCTCACTCTGTAGGAGAATTGGTGTTTGCTCACTTATTTAATACTGTTCGTTTTTTATATGACAGTAACCGTCAAATGCCCGTAAATGGTGATACTCAGTTTGACGCATTAAAAAAGAAATATGCCAAAGGTATTGAGTTAAAAGGGAAAACACTTGGTATCATTGGTTTTGGTCGCATAGGACAAGCAGTTGCAAAAATTGCTTTAGGTTGTGGAATGAAAGTAGTTGCCTATGATCCATTTTTGAAAGAAGCTTCTTTGAACTTGGAAATTGAAGGTGTTTCAGATAAAATAACAGTTAAAATTGTAACGGTAGCGCTTGAAAAATTATTTGCTGAAAGTGATTTCATTACGCTTCACGTACCGGGTGGCAAAGTTATTACTAAAAAAGAGTTTGATTTGATGAAAAACGGCGTGTGTATTGTTAACGCTGCACGTGGCGGAGTTATAGATGAAAAAGATTTGATAGATGCTTTAAACTCCGGTAAGGTAGCCCATGCTGCGTTAGACGTTTTTGAAAACGAACCAACTCCTAATAAAGAATTATTATCACATCCAAAAATATCATTAACACCTCACATCGGTGCTGCTACAGAAGAAGCACAAGAGCGTATTGGTGTTGAATTAGCAGAATTGATTATCGCAAAACTTAGTTAATATTAAAGATTAGTAAGGAGAATTTTATTTCGTAAAACGCTCCTTACTTTTATCGAGGTTGCCCAAAGTCGACATTTCAAGCTGTTTGTTCTCGACTTCGCTCGAACTGACACAGATTGAAAATGTCATATCGAGCGGAGTCGAGAGATAGGCATTTTGATAATGAAGTCCAACTTTTGACACTTTTATCTTTTAAAATATCAACTAAACTATGGCAACAGTTATTCCTTTTAAAGGCATTCGTCCTCAAAAAAAAAACGTTCATTTAGTTGCTTCCCGCTCTGTTACAACCTATACTCCTTATGAATTAAAAAAAGAATTAGAACATAATCCATCTTCTTTCCTGCAAATTATCCATCCTAAAAACCCTGAGAAATTAAAAACAAGCGCCGTTGGGTATTTACAAAAAATAAAAGCACAATACTTAAAATTTATTGATAATAAAACGTTTATCAAGGATGCCACACCTTGTTATTACGTTTATCAGCAAAAAAACAAAAACAACATTTATACGGGAATCATTGGCTGTTGCAGCATTGACGATTATTTGAATGGCACTATTAAAATTCACGAACAAACAATCACTGAACGTGAAGAAAAATTAAAAAATTATCTGGAAGTATGCGACTTTAACGCAGAGCCTGTTTTATTCAGTTATCCCAACAACGCACAATTAGATAGTATTACATACGAAATTACTCAACTAACACCTGAATATGATTTTGTAACAGAGGACGCTGTGAGTCACAAATTATGGGCAATTAGCAATGTTACAAATATTCGTGCTATACAACATAGTTTTGAAAACATTCCCAATATATACATTGCCGATGGACATCATCGCTCGGCATCATCTGTATTGTACGGAAAAATGAAACGGGAACAACATTCCGATTACACAGGAAAAGAAGCTTTTAATTATTATTTGGGCATATTTTTTCCTGAATCGGAATTAAAGATATTTGATTATAATAGAGTGATAAAAGACCTGAATGAGTTGTCAGAAGAAGCTTTGACTGAAAAAATATCAACACATTTTTTAATTACTTCTAAAGGTAACAGTGTGTATATTCCTATTGCCAAGCACAATTTAAGCATGTATTTGCAAGGTAAATGGTATTCGTTAGATGCTAAAAAAGAAATTTTACAAAGTAAAAACCTTGTTAAAAACCTCGATGCCTGGCTGCTGTCGGAATACATCCTCTCTCCTGTTTTTAATATTCATAACTTAAAAACGGATAAAAGAATTGATTTTATATCAGGCATCAAAGGCATGGAAGAACTCCAAAAACAAGTGGATGAAGGAAAATACAAAATAGCATTCGGACTATATCCGGTTACAATAGAACAACTCAAACAAATTGCTGATTCAAATAACAGTATGCCTCCCAAAACAACATGGATAGAGCCCAAACTAAGAAGCGGGCTGGTAATTTATGAATTGGGAGATTGATTATTGATGATTTCAAGAACCTCAATCAGCAATCACATCGGTGCCTGAGGTTCTCGAAGCCACCACAGAAAGATTGAAAAACAATATATGTTGATTTCGAGAACCTCAATCATCAATCAACATCGGTGGCTGAGGCACTCGAAGCCACTGATTGATAAATTGCAAGATTTATTCCTTTCAATAATTTAACTTTGAACTTTCTAACTTTTAACTGATACAATGTCAATTGCTGATAACTATAAAACAATAAAAGAGTCCATCCCTGAAGATGTCACCTTAGTAGTCGTTACCAAAACACATACACCCGAAAAAATAATGGAGGTGTATAATACAGGGGCGAGAATATTCGGAGAAAATAAAGTTCAGGAATTAATCAGCAAACAACCGATTTTACCGCTGGACATAGAATGGCACTTAATAGGACATTTACAAAGCAATAAAGTAAAATACATTGCTCCGTTTATAGCAATGATAGAGTCAGTTGATAGTTTAAAATTATTAAAAGAAGTAAACGCTCAGGCTCTCAAAAACAATAGAACCATCAAGTGTTTGCTTCAAATTCATATAGCAACGGAAGAAACTAAATTCGGGTTAAATTTTGAGGAAGCAGAACAACTCCTTAATTCTGATGAAGTCAAAAAAATGAACAACATTAACATTGCCGGTCTTATGGGAATGGCTACCAATACAGGAAACGAAGAACAAGTTGTAAAAGAATTCCGTTCCTTAAAACAGTTTTTTGACACATTAAAAAATCACAGCTCTCATAACATTCAGTTCACCACCCTAAGTATGGGCATGAGTTCCGACTATTTACTTGCCATTAAAAATGGTAGCAATTTGATAAGGGTTGGTAGTTCTATTTTTGGAAAAAGATAATTGTTTTAACTTACTCTTACTTCTATCAAAAAAAGACTAAAGTAAATTATTTGCTTTTTATAAAAAGCATGCTTACATTTGCTCAACTATTATTAAAATTAAATTACACAATGAAAAAAGGCACAGTAAAATTTTTTAATGAAACAAAAGGTTTTGGTTTTATTAAAGACGAGTCAGGTCAGGAAATTTTTGTTCACGCTACTGGTTTAGTTGACAAAATTAAAGAAAATGACACAGTAACGTATGATGTTACTGAAGGGAAAAAAGGATTAAATGCGGTAAACGTAAAAAAATCTTAATAAAAATTCCTCTATTAAAAAGCCCCGATTTTCTAAGAAAATCGGGGCTTTTTAATTTCATTAATTGTTAGTTTAAAACGCTGCAATTCTATCGGACATGTATTGTCCTGATTTTAATTTGCCCGATATTTTAGAGAACGCATCAATTGTATATTTTACATCTTCCAATGAATGCACTGCTGTTGGTATTAAACGTAAAATAATCATCCCTTTAGGTACCACCGGATACACCACCATTGAACAGAAAATATTGAAGTTTTCGCGCAAGTCCAATATCAAATTAGTTGCTTCAGGTATTGAACCATTCATATACACAGGTGTTACAGGCGAATTTGTTTCACCTATCTGGAATCCCGCTGTTCTTAACCCATTTTGCAAAGCATGAGTTATTTCCCACAATTTATTTTTTAATTCAGGATGATTTCTCATTAGTTCCAAGCGTTTTAAAGCACCTACAACCAATGCCATTGGCAACGATTTTGCAAATATTTGTGAACGCATGTTGTATCTCAAATATTCAATCACCTGCTCTTCACTCGAAATAAATCCTCCTATCAATGCAAAGGATTTAGCAAACGTACCAAAGTAAATATCTATACCATCCTGACAGCCTTGCTCCTGCCCCGTTCCACCGCCTGTAGCACCCATTGTTCCAATACCATGTGCATCATCTACAAACAAACGGAACTTGAATTTTTTCTTTAACTCAACAATTTCTTTTAGTTTGCCCTGGTCACCACGCATTCCAAATACACCTTCGGTTATTACTAAAATAGAACCGTTTTGCTCTTCAGCCAGCTTGGTAGCTCTTTCTAATTGTTTGGCACAATCTTCAATATCGTTGTGTTTAAAAACATAACGTTTGCCCATGTGCAAGCGCACACCGTCCAAAATACAAGCATGCGATTCGGCATCATACACAATTACATCATGTCTGTCAACCAAACAATCAATTGCCGATACCATTGCCTGATAACCAAAATTACAAAGGATGGTTTCTTGTTTATCTACAAAGGCCGACAATTCAGCCTCTAACTGTTCATGTAAATTAGAATTACCACTCATCATGCGCGCTCCCATTGGTAATCCAAGACCATACTGCGCTGCACCATCGGCATCAGCTTTACGCACTTCCGGATGATTTGCCAAACCCAAATAGTTGTTTAAACTCCAGTTTAAACGCTCCTTGCCACGAAACACCATGTTTGGCGATATATCCCCTTCCAGTTTAGGAAATGTAAAATACCCGTGCGATTCTTTTGCGTGCATCCCTATAGGACCGCGATTAGCTTTGATTTTTTCAAATAAATCCTTCATCTCTTATCGTTATTTTTTAGTTGCAGTGTGGAATTGAGTTGCGAAATTAACATATTCTATAGTTTCAACAAAATATAGAAGTAATATTCGTAAAGGTTTTTGCACAATGATTGTGCAACTGAGCGTTCACATTACTTTAACAATGGTAAACAAACCGATCAATGTACAATCTGTTATAAGAGTGGCAGGGTTTATAAAGTAACAAAAATAAAAGAGAAAAAATAATGAACTCTATTATTCTGATTCTTTAATAATTTACTTTAAACGTATTGATACTGTTTTATAATTATTTTAATTGTAGACACTTTACAATCTAAACTAAGAGCCTGTTTAAATTTTATTGCTAAAAATAGATCGTCACTCAATAGTTCTCGATATGCTCACCGAAAAGGCTCGCTACTCGAACTGACATCAGTATTTTCGCACAGTCACTTCGAGTAGGCTTTTTCAGCCGTATCGAGAAGTGAATATTGAAAATCATATACTTAACAACTATTCGGATGAAATTTAAACAGGCTCTAAGGAAATACTTTATAAATATCTTTTCGGTGAATAATTCTTGCAAAAATAACTGTATTGTTTTCATAGAACAATCCAACTCTATAATCGCCTATACGAACCCTGTATGCCGATTTATGACCTGCTAACTTTTTGAGGTGAGGGATAGTATTTAAATTTTCTTCTAATTCAACTAATCGAATAAGTTTAAACAAACTTGCCTTTACAGATTTTGATGAATGCCATCGATGTCTTTAGAAAATTTACTAAGAAATTCAACCTGCATTATTTAAGTTTTTGCATAACACTACTCTTGCTAACTTTTTTTGTTTTATCTGTGGCTTTAAGTATTTTAGATAAACCAATATCTTCCAACTCCTCCTCAGTCATTGTTGACGAAGATATTCCGAGTTTTTTTAGCAAGTCGTTTACAAACTTGAATTCGACTTGATTTTTTGGGGTAATTACCATTGCTTTCATGTCACAAATATAATAAAAAGAGAATTCTCCTAAACAGGAAAAGCTGGTAATCCTAAACATAATACATACATTAACCGATACCAGCCTTTATTTTCAACTCTATCTCCTTCTTCAAACAATCAGGACAAAAACAATCTTCAGTACCGGAAAGCGTCATTATTGGCGGAAGTTCAGCACACCAGCAGTTTTGGGTATAACAGGAAAACACCGCCTCGCAGCGGGCACATGTTTTTTTTCGTTCGATGTTAGTTGTTTCCATGTACTGGTCAATTATTTTTCAAAAGTAAATAAAATGAGAGCCCAATAAATTTGTTGCCCCATTGCAGCAGTTTTTTAACTGATTTTAGCATCCATCCAAGAGTAAATCTCCCCTTTATTTTACATATACTTTTCAACAAACACAGGTATTGTACATTTTAATATACACTTTATTAAAGTGTTGTCTTCTTCTATTACCTCCTTCTCCATTAAGTTCGCTGCTCCTTTATATAATTTACCGTATAAGGTTTTCCCTTATGTTGGTAAGTTCTATAATACAAAACAATGAATAAACTTGCTGTCGATGAGATAGTGAATACTTTTGGTTTGATATAAAATCTATTTGAGATATTGTACAACCTCATACTTGCGTTTATATCTTAAAATAATAAATAATGCGTAATAAACTGCGCTAAGAAGAATGTTGGCTGCAATGCGAGGAACGAGTGTACGAACTTTTAACCTGACAACCAGAATAAATGGACATTAAAGAATTACTTGACAAAAAAGTATCATTTCAAACAACCGCACGAACAAGGTTGAGTAAAGAAATGACCATTCAAGAAGTTCTTAATGAAATTAAGAGCAACAAATATTTTCCTGAAATTGAAAGGTTAAGAACATTTATTAAAAATGGACAACTTAAAGAGTATGACCTTAATAAAAAAATACTTCCAGCAGTAACATTTTGTGGAACATTTGATAAAAAAAGGAAAAGAGAATTATTAAAAACTTATAATCGAATTATAGTTCTTGATATAGACAAGTTAGATGCGTTGGAATTTAAAAGAGTGAAGAATATACTCCAAGATAATGAATTTGTATTTACATCTTGGGAATCACCATCACAGAAAGGAGTAAAAGGGCTTGTTTACATTTCATACCAATATGAAGTAGAAAATTCAAATATTGATGCTTGTCATAAAAGCGCATTTAAAAAATTAGAAAAATATTTTTCTGAAACTTATAATATTACACTTGATGATAGTGGAAGTGATACGACAAGGTTATGCTTTGTATCTTATGTGAAAATATGAATCACGTATTAAAAGAAGCCGATAATGATGTTCAAAAGAATATGGCAACATACAATGATCCTGATTTACCTTTAAAGACAGGCTTAGTTGACTGCATCGTTGATTTTGTTAAAACTGAAAAACACATTACAATTAAAAATTAATGAACGATGGATTTATTTTCTAATCATATCCAAATTAATGATTTGGCGGCTGCAACAAAATTGTTCAGCGAAAGCAGAGCCGGTTTTTTAACACTGTTCAATAACAGTCCTGTGTGCATGAGTATGACCACTACTACTCCCGGAAAAAGAGTGTATAAAAGGGTAAATAATAAGTTTCTTGAAAAATTCGGTTATGCCGAATCGGAGATAATAGGCCGTACCTCAGTGGAAGTGGGTATTCTGGATGAAGCGGAATCACTGCGTGTAGGTAATCTTATAAAAGAGAACGGAAGATTCCAGAACGACTATATTAAATGTATTGCCAAGAGTGGCAAAATAGTGCATACCGTATCGTCCATAGAGCCGATGGAAATGAACGGAGAAATGCACCTCATTTCTTTTTTTATTGACATTACAAAAATGGTGGAACAACAAACCATTATTGAACAACAATTGCAACAACTGGAAGAAGTAAACAAAGAACTGGAATCGTTTTCATATTCCGTATCGCACGATTTGCGTGCTCCCCTGCGCGCTATTGACGGTTACGCGCGTATACTGGAAGAAGACTTCAATGCCGTTTTGGATGAAGAAGGTAAACGGCTGCTGTTTACCGTACAAAAGAATGCAAAAAAAATGGGCAATTTAATTGACGACCTGTTGAGCTTTGCAAGATTGGGAAAAAAGGCACTCGTAAAAACCACTATTGATATGAATGCCCTTGTTGAAGAGGTACTGAGCGATTTAAAAAGTGCGGGGAATTATAAAGCAGAAGTAAAAACAGCAAACCTGCACGCCATAACAGGCGATTATGCACTTATAAAACAAGTGATGATAAATTTGATTTCTAACGGTATAAAATATTCTTCAAAAAAGGAAAACCCCGTAGTTGAAATAACATCGGCAATACAAAATGACCGAGTGGTGTACACCGTAAAAGACAACGGAGAAGGTTTTGACATGCAATATGCAAGTAAATTATTTGGTGTATTTCAACGCTTGCATTCCGAAACTGACTTTGAAGGCACCGGAGTTGGTTTGGCAATTGTGCAACGCATTGTTAACAAACACGGTGGAACCATTAACGCAACAGCCGAATTGGGCAAGGGAGCCACCTTTACTTTTTCATTGCCGCTTGCCTAAGCCATTGTAAAACTCTGGTTAAAGCCACTTATAACTGAATAAAACAACAAAATTTTTACTATTAAAAATCAATAGAAATTTGAATGGTATTTTAGTTAAATTTACAGCATCAATGAAGTATGCCACTTCATTACCATTAGTATTTCCTATCTATTTTTTATACACATGCTTGGATACAGGTTTGGTAATTATATTGCCGACGCACAATCAAAGTTTGAAGAATTATTTAAACTGTTCAAACAACTCATTACTCATACCAGTGGTGATGTGGAAGAGGCATTGGATTGGTTCAGGGAGCTGGATAAGGAATACAAGCTTACGGATGAAAATTACACATTTGATGATTTTATTGCCGAACTGAAAAAACGGGGCTATCTGCGCGATAAAGAAGACGGCAAGGGAGGAATGGCTATTACTCCTAAAACAGAACAAGCCATCCGAAAAAACGCACTGGAACAGGTGTTTGGCAAATTAAAAAAAGGAGCATCGGGCAATCATCAAACAAAATTTTCGGGCAAAAACGGGGAAGAAATAAGCAGCGATTTAAGGGCTTACGAATTTGGTGATTCTCCGCAAAGCATTGCCATGGTCGATTCCATTAAGCAAGCACAAATAAATAATGGCAGTGCCGATTTTAAATTAACCGAAAATGATTTGCTGGTGGGTGAGCAGGAATTTAAAACACAAACCGCCACCGTACTGATGATTGACATCAGTCATAGTATGATATTATATGGTGAAGACCGCATCACTCCTGCAAAAATGGTAGCGATGGCAATGGCAGAAATGATTAAACAAAATTATCCTAAGGACAGTTTAGACATCATTGTTTTTGGCAACGATGCATGGAGCATTAAGGTGAAAGACCTGCCCTATTTACAAGTGGGGCCTTATCATACAAATACCGTTGCCGGTTTAGAATTGGCAATTTCCATACTACGGAAAAGCAAAGCCAGCAACAAACAAATTTTTATGATTACCGACGGTAAACCTTCGTGTTTAAAAGAAAACGGCCAGTATTACATGAACAGTAACGGGCTCGACAGGCGCATTGTAAACAAATGCCTTACACTTGCAGCGGCTTGTAAAAGAAGCAAAATACACATTACTACTTTTATGGTGGCGAGCGATCCGTACCTGCAAAATTTTATTGATGAGTTTACGGCAGCCAATCAGGGCAAGGCTTATTACACAGGATTAAAAGGCTTGGGTGAAATGATTTTTAAGGATTATACAAATACTAAAAGAAAGAAAAACTAACAATGGCAACTCCAACTAGCAAAACCTTAGGGGAATTAAAAAAAACAGGATATAAATTTTTAAGCATTAAAGATGAGTTGCGCGAAAACCTTATTAAAAAGCTAAAAGCAAAACAATCGGTTTTTGAAGGAATTTTCGGTTACGAACACACCGTAATTCCTGAAGTGGAACGGGCAATATTAAGCCGTCACAACATTTTATTTTTAGGTTTGCGCGGACAAGCTAAAACTAAAATGGCAAGGCAACTGGTAAATTTACTGGATGAATATATTCCGGTGGTAACAGGAAGTCCAATAAACGACGACCCTTTGCAACCCATTTCCAATTTCGCAAAAAACACCATTGCTGAAAAAGGAGATGCAACGCCTATACACTGGATACACCGCAGCGAACGCTTTGCCGAAAAGCTGGCAACACCCGATGTAAGCGTTGCCGACTTGATTGGAGATTTGGATCCCATTAAAGCCGCCAATTTAAAATTATCATTTGCCGATGAAAATGTGATTCATTACGGTTTAATACCACGCAGCAATCGTTTTATTTTTGTTATTAACGAATTGCCCGATTTACAAGCACGTTTGCAGGTAGCATTGTTTAATATATTGCAGGAAGGCGATGTGCAGATAAGAGGATTTAACATTCGCATTCCATTAGATTTGCAATTTGTATTCACAGCCAACCCCGAAGATTATACCAACCGAGGCAGTATTGTTACTCCTCTTAAAGACCGCATAGGCTCACAAATTTTAACGCATTATCCTAAATCAATTGAACATTCAAAACTCATCACTCAGGATCAGGCAAAGCTGAACAAACAACAAAAAGAAATCAATGTTCCCGAAATTCTGAAAAATTTGGTGGAGCAAATTGCCATTGAAGCTCGCAGCAGTGAGTTTGTTGATAGTAAAAGTGGTGTGAGTGCACGTTTAACCATCAGTGCTTATGAGAGTTTAGTGAGTGCTGCGGAATTGCGTTTTTTAAAAAACAATCAATCCTATTCGTTTGCGCGCATCGGCGATTTATATTCTGCCGTACCCGCCATTAACGGAAAAATAGAATTGGTATATGAAGGAGAACAGGAAGGTGCAGCAGTAATTGCTCAAAACCTTATAAGTCTTGCCATACGAAACATGTTTGTGCAATTATTTCCCGATCCGGGAAAGCTAAAACGTAAAAAAGAATCGTCCGAATATTCCACCATCGTCAGCTGGTTTTCTAAAAACAATAAAGTTGATTTGACCAACGAAGCAAATGACAAGCAGTATTCATCGGCCCTAACCATTGTTGATGGATTAGAAGAACTCATCAACAAATACCAGCCTAGCGTAAAAGGAACAGATAAAACAGTGCTTATGGAATTTGTATTACATGCCATGGCAGAGCATTCTTTAATAAGCAAAAATGCGTTGCAGGAAGGCACAAGTTTTAAAGATTTATTAGGTTCCTTATTAAATATGAACTTTGGAGAAAGGGATAATTAAAAGTTCTTTGGTTCTGATGCAATTAGGGTATAGCGCCTCACACGCCATAATGAAGGCTTGGTTTAACAAAGCCATTGTTTAAACAATACTACATTATTATGTAGTTTGATAGTAACAATACATACCAATACGTACCATTACTTATTTAAAAATCAGCACTCATGTATGGGTTACCATATTGATCCCAGCGCAAACCATCATCTTCCGTTAAACCATCCTGCGTTTCCTGATACGGAAAACGGTGCTCTATAACGATTGTGTATTCTTTCTCTTTCTTTGAACTGAAAGAACCGAATTGTTTCCATAATTTAGGAAAAAAATTCGTTTTGGCGGTTAAAAATAATTGAATCATAGTGGTAGTTTTTTAAGTTAAAGGAACATTTACAATACTGTTTTTTGTTTTAAAGAAAAGATGTGAGCTGAAAGAATAACTCTTATTGCGCTACAAATGTAAAACGAGCTATAACAATAGTTCTTACATGTTTTTTTATAAATGTTACATTATTCACTCCTTTCCGGCGAACGCATTCCGAATAAAAAAGTAACTAAAAAAGAATATTTTTACTGAATAAAACCAAAGAGGAATTAAATAATTGAGAAATCCATTTGTAATTTTACTCATGTAAAACAGTTAATCTCAATCGCATGAAATGGGAAAATCAATTAACACAACTGTTAAAAATCAACTACCCAATTATACAAGCACCCATGCTGGGTATAACTACACCCGAAATGGTTGCCGCTGTTTGTAATGCTCAGGGATTGGGTTCATTACCGGTTGGAGGTTTATCACCAGAAAAAACAGTAGAACTCATACGTAAAACAAAAGCACTAACCCAAAAACCTTTTGCTGTTAACCTATTTAGCCATGCTATACCTACTCCCGACAAACAAAAGGTTGAACGTATGCAACAGCTTTTGGAGAAAATTTGTGTGGCTAACGGAATGGCTTTTAAAAAACAGGACTTGGAAAGTTTACGCTTTTACTCTTATACCGAACAAATAGATTGTATTTTGAATGAACACATTCCCATTGTGAGCTTCACCTTTGGTATGCTTGATGCTGAAAGCATAAAAAAGTTGAAAGAAAAAGGAACCATCTTAATAGGTACTGCTACTTGTTTAAAAGAAGCACAGCTGCTTGCCGATGCAGGAATAGATATGATTACAGCTCAGGGCATTGAAGCCGGCGGGCACAGAGGAACATTTTTACAACAGGAACCTTTACCAATGATTGGCATGATGCACTTAGTTGCAGAACTGACAGCACATATTAACAAACCCATTATTGCAGCAGGAGGCATTTGCAACGGTGAAACAATTAAAGCTGCAATGGCTGCCGGAGCAATGGCTGTACAAATAGGAACAGCATTTATTGCTAGCAACGAAAGTGCAGCAATTCCAGCATTTAAAAATCAATTGAAAGATATTGCTAACAGAGACAGTGTATTAACAAAAGCCTTTTCTGGACGTTGGGCCAGGGGGCTTAGTAATACATTCATTAAAGAAGTGGAAGCTTCGGGAATAGAAATCCCGGAATATCCTTTACAAAACAGTTTAACAACTGCTATCAGAACAAACTCCCAACAAAATAACAATATAGAATTTACAAATCTTTGGGCAGGGCTAACAGCAGCCTCTGCCCAAATGAAACCCAGCTCAGAAATAGTTTTGACATTGATAAAACAAACGGAAGAAGCATAGGATAAAACAGATGCCAATTATTATCGGCGTCCGCCACGTCCACCTCCACCACCTCCGCCTCCACCGGCGCGTCCACCAAAACTACCACCTCCTCCACCAAAGCCACCACTCATGCGCTCACCACCAAAATTTCTGCCACCTCCGCCTACAGGACCATTGCTCCTGTTCATATTATTTCCTCCACCAAATTGTCTGTTGCCCCCACCTTGTGGTTGCGATTGGTGTTGATTATTATTGGTCGGATTATTTCCACCACCAAACTGTCTGTTACCACCACCTTGTGGTTGTCGTTGATTGTTATTGAATGTATTATTTCCACCTCCGTTTTGTCTGTTAACACCACCTTGTGGTTGACGTTGATTGTTATTGAATGAATTATTACCTCCATTATTTCTGTAACCACCTTGTGGTTGGCGTTGAACATCACGCGCACCTTGATTACCACCCCAACGACCGCCTCCATCTACTCTTCTTCCCCAAAAACCACCTCCCGAACGATTCGCTGTTCTTTGAACATAATGTGAATATTCCCTTCCATTATTATAATATCTGGAGTAAGCGCCTCCCATTCTATTATAATTTATGCGTCGATAATAGCCATAATAACCATAACCCATCATGCGTTGGTGATATGCATATCCACCGAAAGGCGACCATGGATTCCACCACATAGGATAATAGCCCCAATACCATGGCGAAACCCAGTTGGAATAACCCATGCCAAACATTAACGATACACATGGCCAACCCCAAACATTCACATATACATTAGGTTGTTGGTATCCGTAATAACTATTATTATATCCATAATTACCATTAACAGAAGTATTGTCATAATTATTGGGAGAACTATTGTCGTAATTGGGGGAATTGTTTTCATAATTTGGAGTACCATTGCCCTGATAAGTTGAAGTATTTGCTCCCCCTCCTGAATTATCAACGGGAGTATTACCAGTATTTTGTTGAGATTGGGTGGTTGCCGCATCTTGGGGTTCGATAATATAATTTTTTCCATACAATGTTTCATCCCCAACTATTTGCAGATGTATGGTTTTATCGCCTTTCTTTTGAATTTGAATAACTGCCACGTCCTGTGATTGCGACCTGCTAACCGGTACTTGTAAGATTAAATTATGTAATGTATCATTACCCGTTTCAATAACTCGTATATAATCTACTTTACCATCATGATTTAAATCAAGATTATTTACTTTGTTATCAGCATTATTTAAATTTTTCTCAAAATCTTCTACATTTTTAGATTCTTTAAATATATTTAAAACAGCTGCCAAATCAAGATTATCTCCCGGCAAACCGAGTGAATCATCAATTGGTGTTAGATTATAGGTACTTGAAATTTCAGTTTTGCTTTTTGCCTGTGTACTTAATGATGCCGAAACTATCATTGCCAGTACAATTATTTTTATTGTTTTCATAACGTTTAGTTAAATTTCTACAAATAGTTGCTATGCTATGTAAACCTAAGTTACAACTACCAAGCCAAGTCTTAAAATTTATGCATGATTATTAGAAATGTATGCGGTGGCCTTTATCTGTAATCATTTGCGAATCACATCCACTTCTACTTTCACTTCGTGACTGCCGGAACTAAAGATGATACCTTTTAATGGCACAACATCGGCATAATCTCTGCCATATGCAACAGTAATATGTTTATCGTAAGGAATTAAATTATTGGTAGGATCAAACTCGCACCAGCCCATATTGGGAATGTATGCTGCGATCCAGGCATGGGAGGCATCACTGCCCTGCAATTTTGGCTTACCAGCAGGGGGTAATGTTTCAATATATCCGCTTACGTAACGTGCCGGAAAGCCCATGCTGCGTAAACAGGCTATCGCCAGATGAGAGAAATCCTGACAAACGCCTTTGCGCTCCTTTAATATTGTTTTTAATGGTGTATTGAGCGTTGAAAAGCCTTCTTTAAACTCAAACTCCTGATATATTTTTTCAATTAATTTTTGTACTGCCTCATACAACGGAATCTGCGGCAAAAAACAATCTTTGGCAAAGTTTTTAATTTCATCATCCCATTTAATAAAATAAGAGGGTAACTGATATTGCAATAACATGATTTTTAATTCATATTCATTGTTTATTTTATTAAGCGCTTCTTCACAGGTATTAAAATTAATATTAATGGTTGAGGGAGGAATTACCTCCACATCACTACTGGTAACGACCTTTAGAGTTTTATGAGGTACATGAAGCGAAAAGTAATGTTGAGTATTTCCAAAATAATCTTTTCTGGGATAAATTGTTGCAGGGGCAGGTTCTATGTCAACTTTAAAATTCGTACAGATTTGTCGGGGCAAGTTCAATGGCTGCAAGCATAAAATACTGTGATAATTATCCACACTATTTTCGTACTTATACAATGTTTGATGCCGCAGACTATATTTCATCTGTTTTTATGGTTTCAGTAGTTTCTAAAAACGAATGTTGTAAAATGGAATGATTAAAATACATGCTTGTAAGGTCAACACTCACTTTTGATATCAGTTCAAATATTTGCAACAATGTTTTATCCAATGTCGGGCGGTACTGAGTGTCCTTATCAGCTTTTGCTAGTAGTTCGGTATTTACCAGCTTAACAATTGCAACGGTTTCCAATACTGTTTTTTCAGCCATATTCATCCTGTTGTTTTCCGAGCTTTTAGGCAGTTTCTTTAAGCAATAGGAAAGATCATCCAATAAAAATGATAATGTATATGGCAAATTTTCTTCTAAAAAAATCATGTTTAAAACCGCCACTAAATCGGCATTTGATTTATTGGTAAAACGGTATTGCTGCAACAAATGATTGTTTTCCAAAACAGCTTCAATAATTACATTTTCGGTTTCAGGGCTGTTCTCAAAGCTAAATGTAGAGCGCAATACAGACACTAATGACAAAATGCGCTCAATGTTTTTACCCGCCTCCAGCAAATAAAATCCGGTATCCCTTGGTAAGGTTTCCAATATATTACCATTAAATGCAAACAGGCGTGTGTGCAATTTGTTAAGCTCATAGTTTATTTCATTAAAAGTGTTTGTTTGGGCATTGTTAAGCATGTCCAAACTTTCAATCAATAAATTAATAATACGTCTGGTACCTAGATTCCAGGTTTCACTTACCTGATTGATTGTATAAATTAATGACTGAATGTTAAAAGTCAATGATCCTGTTTTAGCCGAATTGCTTATTAATTCAAGAATTTCCTTATTAGGGTCTTTAAATATTGCTTCGTCTTCTTGCGTAAAACCAGGATAGGTGAGCGTAAGATGAGTAAGTGATTTTAATAATACAATCAAATATTCCGGTTGTTTTTGATTTTTATGACTTACATTCTCATTCAAACGATCAATGATGATCTTTAAAAAATTAGTGAGTGCTAAAGTACGTTCACATAAACGACCTACCCAAAACAAATTTTCGGCATTTCTGCTGGTGATAGAACGAATGCCTGTATTTTTTTGAAAACTTTTATGTACTATATGCTCATTAAATTCAACAGGTGTGTCGGTAATTATCCAGGTATCTTTTGCAATACCACCCAGCCGGTTGGAGATAACAAACTTATCTTTTACCGGCGAACTTCGGGTAAGTCCTCCCTGCATCACTTTGTAAGTAGTTCCATCAGATACTAAAAAAGCCCTTAACGAAGCCAAACGCGGTTCTAATTTTCCGTCAATGTAAGACGGGGTGGTAGTATAATTTACTTCTTCCTGTGCAATAAAGTCTTTGGGATTATTAAGAATTGTTGTTTTTAGTTGTTCTAATTCTGCTTTATTCAGTAATCTGCAATAAACAGTTTTAAAGCCTTGTTTACGGTTTGCTTTTTTAATAATTAAATTATGAATATTTTCTATCACAAAGTTTAACTCCTTTGGCTGACCACACCACCAGGTAGCAACTGAATTCATAATAAGTTTTTCATTAAAAAAGAACTCACAGGCATTTTGCATAAATGCCATGAGTCCGTAATTTTCGAGTACACCGGTACCCGGAGGATTCAGCACCGAAACATTTCCTAAACGAATAACGGTTAGCAGACCCGGAACACCCAATAGAGAATCCTGATTTAATTCAAGCGGGTCAAGCCATTCATCATCAACACGGCGGATGATGACATCCACACGCTCCAGTTTTTCAATTGATTTAAGCCATACAAATCCATCTCTTACCAAAAGGTCGCTGCCTTGTACCAGCATATATCCTAAGTAGGACGATAAATAAACATGTTCAAAATAGGTTTCGCTACCCGGACCGGGTGTAAGAAATACCACATTGGGTTGTTCGTTGGAAAAATTACCCAAACCGGCTATGGTTTGCTGAAGTTCACTAAAATAAGGTGAAAGACGGCTACGATACACATTTTTGTTCAATTCAGGAAACACTTTGCCTATTACCGTTCGGTTTTCGAGTGCATAACCCGAACCCGAAGGTGATTGTGTGCGATTATCTAACAACCACATTTTACCATCCGAACCACGCGCCATGTCGCAGGCATACATCAGCAATTGCGTATTCAATTTTTGTTTGATATCAAAACAAGGTAACAGAAAACCCGAGTTATTAAACACCAGCTCCGGAGGAATGATACCTTGCTTCACCAATAATTGCGGACCTGAAATATCTTTTAAAATCAAGTCCAATAAATGAGCACGCTGAACAAGCCCCTTTTCAATTTCAACCCATTCATTCTGGTGGATTATAAAAGGTATAGGATCGAGTTTCCAAGGTCGGTTGATGCCCTGGTTCGATTCATATACATTATAGGTTACGCCGTTTTCTTTAAGTTTATTAATAATCTCCTGATTTCTCAACTCCAGAACATCCATTCCCATATTTTCGATGGTATCGAATACATTTTTCCAATATGGTTTTACCTGACCGTTTGAGTCAAGCACTTCATCATCGGAATTGATAGTGGATATATATGAATTGAGAATACTTAAAGCGATGTCGTTCTTCATTCGGTAATTTATAATGAGCAATCTATAAAAGCAAAAGTAATAGATTTAAATTGTTTCGTACTCAATTTTCGTTCATCATAGTTAAGCCCTGTACATGTAAAATAAAACCTGACAAATCTCGACCAATTATAGCAAAGACGCATCAGGCAAAATTTATTTTTTAATCAACCAATATTTTCTCAAATCTAAAATACTCGGGTATTCCTGATTTACAATTTCTATAGGAGTATCCGGCTTTAAATCCGATTTGTTTTGAGCAACAAATCGGGTAACAAAAGGTACATCAACCACAGGTGCTGTTTGTTCAGTTACAGATGCAGGTGTGTGTCCGAAATCCCAGAAACGACTCATTTTTCGCGATTCCGCTTCATAACTGTTTACAGGATAGGTATCAAAACTCCTGCCACCGGGATGTGTTACAAAATAGGTACAACCTCCAATAACTTTATTGTTCCAGGTATCTACAATATCAAACACCAATGGTGTATCCACACCAATATTAGGGTGCAATGCCGAAGGTGGATTCCATGCTTTGTAACGAATACCTGCAACATATTCTCCTTTGGTTCCGGTTGTTCTTAAAGGAGTTCTGCAACCATTGCAAAGCAATATGTGCCGTTCGGGAACGATGCCTGATATTTTTACTTGTATACGTTCAACAGAAGAATCAACAAAACGAGCGGTACCAGAATTGGATAACTCTTCTCCCAATACATGCCATGGCTCAATTGCCAGACGAATTTCGAGTTGAATGTTATCAACGGTAATGCCTCCGTGATGTGGAAAGCGGAATTCAAAAAACGGATCGAACCAGGAAATATCAAAATCATACCCTGCATCTTTTAAATCGTTTACCACATCCATCATATCCAGATAAGCAAAGTGTGGTAACAGGAATTTATCATGCAGTTCCGTCCCCCAGCGTATCAGTTTTTTCTTGTAAGGTTGTTTCCAGAATTTAGCCACCAAGGCCCTAACCAATAAGGTTTGCACCAGGTTCATGTGTTTGTGCGGAGGCATATCAAAAGCACGGAGCTCTAATATTCCCAACCTTCCTGTAGAAGAATCGGGTGAATATAATTTATCAATACAAAACTCTGTGCGATGAGTATTACCGGTTATGTCCACAAGCAGGTTCCTGAATATCCTGTCCACCATCCAAAAAGGAACGCTCTTGTCTTCTGAAACCTGCTCAAATGCAATTTCAACTTCATACAAACGTTCGTCTCTTCCTTCATCAATTCGTGGTGCCTGACTGGTCGGTCCAATGAATGGTCCTGCAAACAAATAACTCAAAGCAGGATGATGTTGCCAATAGGTAATTAAGCTTCTTAACAGGTCGGGTCTTCTCAATAAAGGACTATCTTCCGGTTTTGAAGCACCGAGTGTTACATGGTTCCCCCCACCTGTTCCTGTATGGCGACCATCTACCATAAATTTTTCTGTGCCCAGCCGTGCCAAAAAAGCTTCTTCATAAAGGGCGGTAGTGTTATCCACTATTTCCTGCCAGGACTTTGCAGGATGCACATTTACCTCAATAACTCCCGGGTCGGGTGTTACCATCATTTTTTCTACACGGTAATCGGTTTTGGGTTGATACCCTTCAATGCGAACAGGCATTTGCAACTTTTCGGCGGTAGCTTCAACCGAAGCCACCAAATCCAAATATGTTTCCAGATAATCTGTTGGAGGTAAAAATACATAAATAATACCTTCACGTTCTTCCACACACAAAGCGGTTTGAAAGGTATCAATATGAAAAAGCAATTTTTCTTTTTCTTCCGGTTCTTCCTCATCCACCAAGGTATGCACCGGCGACTTGTAGGAATTGGAAACTGTACCATAACGTTTTTCTACCGATTCGCTGTAATTGCCCAATGCAGGAAGGTCTTCAAACAAACTACGTTCAACAGGGTATTCGCGCTGTGTAGGAGAAACTTTAGGAAGCGATTCCAATGGTAAACGCATCCCTATAGGGGAATTACCGGGTATTAAAAAACAATGTTTGCGGCGAAATTCCCAAACGCAACTGAGCCATTTCTGTTGGGTTACATCCCACTTAGCGGGTAACACAAAGCCGGTGGGATTGTTCAATCCTTTTTCAAGAAGCTTTGCTAATGTATGACGTTGTATTGAATCTTTTAAATTAACAGCAAGCGGGTCGATATTAACAGGCAACTTACCTTCTTCCAATGCCCAGTAAATAGGATCTTCATACGCAGGATTTATATTTTTCGGATCAATGCCCAAATACCTCGTGAGCTCGATAGCGAATGCTTCAGCGTCCCGAAAGGAATATTTAGTTTGTCCTTCTTTAGCTACCAGATGGTCGTTTTTCCAAATTGGTAACCCGTCTTTGCGCCAATACAAGGCATATTGCCAGCGGGGAAACAGTTCTCCCGGATACCATTTGCCCTGCCCGAAATGCAGCAAGCCTCCATGTGCAAAACGCTGTTTTAAACGCAAGGCCAAATCATACGCCAGCTTTCGTTTTAAAGGCCCATCCGCAGCAGAGTTCCATTCCGGCGATTCATAATCGTCAATAGACACAAAAGTGGGTTCACCACCCATTGTTAAACGAACATCTCCCGCAATCAAATCTTTCTCTACTGCATCACCTACCTGCATTACTTTCTTCCATTGCTCATCGGTGTATGGTTTGGTAACGCGCGGATCTTCATGAATGCGGGTAACGGTATTTTTAAATTCAAATGTAACATTGCATATTCCTGTTGCTCCGGTAACTGGTGCTGCGCTTTCATAATGAGGGGTACAACATAATGGAATATGCCCTTCTCCGGTAAAAAGACCTGAAGTGGGGTCTAAACCAATCCAGCCGGCACCGGGTATATAGGCTTCTACCCAGGCATGTAAGTCGGTAAAATCTGCTTCAGGCCCCGAAGGGCCATCGAGTGATTTTACATCGGCAGTTAACTGAACAATATAACCGGATACAAACCTTGCTGCCAAACCAAATTTACGAAGCACCTGAACGAGCAACCATGAAAAGTCCCTACAAGAACCCATTTTACGTATAAGTGTTTCATCACAGGTTTGCACACCCGGTTCCATACGTATATTGTAATTTAATGCATTAAAAACTGCCTGATTAATCAACACTAAAAAATCAACCGTTTTAATGGAAGCGGGAACTTTAATATTTTGAATAAATTTAAGCGTTTCCGGCCCAACGTCTTCCACTTCCAGATAAGGAATAAGCTCCTTTCGAAGGGTTTTGTCGTAAGTAAATGGAAACTTTTCGGCATATTCCTCAATAAAAAAATCAAAAGGATTAATGACTTGTAATTTAGCGATCACTTCCACTTCCACTCGCAATTCATCAACCAAGTCAGGAAAAACCACTCTTGCCTGATAATTGCCAAAAGCATCCTGCTGCCAGTTTATAAAATGCTTTTCCGGAAATATCTTTAAACTATATGCCTCAATGGCTGTGCGGGAATGCGCTGCAGGTCGCAATCTGAAAACATGAGGATACAGCTTTACACTGCGGTCGAATTTGTAAACTGTTTTGTGGGAAATGGCTACTTTTATTGACATAGTAGTATTCTACTTTCATTAGTTAAAGTCGAATACTACAAAATTATACTTTTACAAGCACATTTAAAATTAAATATCAAACATTTAAATATACACCCCCATAAAATTAAATACAAATAAAAATAAAACACAAATTAAACACACAACTATCAAAAAAAGCAGGAAAATCTGTATTTTTTATAAAAAAATACAAACCCAGTTAAAAATCATCGTATTACTAAATTCAGAATGGATATTTGTTTGAATTGCATGATTTCAATCACGTTTTTAACTGATTAGTATCATTTTAAATTGGGAGATGTATTTTTAATTTTGTTTTAAAATTAACCCGCTAAATCGTTAGGGGGATAAAAAACATACAAGAGAATTTATAACAGTTTTTATAAACAAGCCAACATGAAAGGATTTAAAATTTCAATTGAACAATCCACTTTAGAAAACAATAATTTTCGTAAGGTGTTATACACGTCTGCTCATAGCCAGTTGGTGTTAATGAGTCTTCTTCCAAAGGAAGAAATAGGCGAGGAAATTCATAGTGACAACGACCAGTTTTTTCGTTTTGAAAGCGGCAGAGGGAAGTGTATTATAGACGGTAACGAATATGAAGTTAAGGATGGCGATGCGATAATTGTTCCTGCAGGAGCCAAACACAATGTTATTAATATTGATGAGATTAATGATTTAAAAATGTACACCATCTATTCTCCGGCGCATCATAAAGATGGTATTATAAGAGTTACCAAGAAGGATGCTGAAACAAATGAAGAAGAGTTTGATGGTAAAACAACAGAGTCTGCAACATTATAGTATGTGCGAAAATAGTCACTCTCATATCAACAAGTGTATATACAACTAACAATATCAGGTATAATTAATCACTAAAAAAAGAAAAACATGAAAAAGAATTTAATTTTAATTGTGTTGCCATTTTTAGTTGCTTGTGCAGGTGGAAGCAATAAAAAAGCAACGTCGTTGGAAGATAGTTTGGCAAAAGTTAATAGTGAATTAAGTGAAAAAGATACTGTCATTCACAATGAAGAATCAGCTTTGCGCGCATTTGTAAAATCTTTCAATGAAATTCAGAACAATTTAAATCAGATAAAAACCAAAGAAAACATATTGAGTTTGAATACAAAAAACATTGAGTTAGATAAGCCCGCTAAAGATCAAATTATTACTGATATTCAGTTTATCTATAATCAGATGAATAAAAATAAACAGACAATCGCTTATATGAGCAAACAGGTTGAAGAGTCGGATATAACAATTGATTATTTGGAAACCGCTATGGCGAACCTTAACAATCAAATTAAAAGCAAGGAAAATGAAATTTTTGATTTAAAAAACAATTTGGAAAAACTGAATATTGATTTTGGCAACCTTCAGGAAAAAAATGATAACCTTGAAGAGATGTACAAACAAGAAAAAAATGTATCAGATTCCCAAACAGAAACACTAAATACAGCTTATTATGCCATAGGAACAACTGTAGATTTGAAAAGCAAAGGCATTATCAGCAAAGAAGGTGGTTTTATTGGACTTGGCAGAGTTAAGGAATTGAATAAGGATTTAAAAAACAAAAATTTTACCCGAATTGAGATTCCTATGGTAACGGAAATTCCATTAAAAAATGTTGAAAAGGTTAAGTTAATTACTCCTCACCCAAGCGGTTCGTATAAGATTATTCAAGCCGGTGAGAATAATAAACTTTTAATTATTTCTCCAACTAAATTCTGGAAAGATTCAAAGTATTTGGTAGTAGAAACAGAAGCTGCAGAGGAATAATTTTAGGTAGGCGATTTACAAAAGCGTCATCGTTTTCATGACGCAATTCCCATGGTTGGGGCTAGAAAAATGTGCGGAATAAAAACTTCCTAACTAACTGTCTAAACGTACTAAAGATATTAAATGTTCCGAAGTTCATCGCAAGCGCCAACACATTTTCTACCGCTGAAAGTTCGGCGCGCGAACTTCCGTCAACCCGCATAGCGCTAAACTCCTATGTTAGGGGTATGTGCCACTTTCACAGTTAGAGTTGTAGTGTCAGTTTTAAATGTCCACCTAGTCCTTGTTGTATAATTTTCATAAGTGTTGAGAGTCTTATGTCTGATGCGTTGTTCTCTATGCGTGAAATGTAAGATTTATTTGTTCCGCATTTGTCTGCAAGCTCTTCTTGTGTCAAGCCCATTTTAATTCGGGCTTCTTCCAACAGCACTCCTAGTCTAAATGCTTCAAATTCTTGTTCCCATTTCTCGCGTTTTTTCGCACCTTTTTTACCATACTTAGAGTCAAGGATTTCGTCTAGTGTGGTGATATTTTTACTTGCTGTCTTTTTCATGATAATATTCCTCCATTATTTTTAGTGCTTTTTCAATTTCAAGTTTTGGTGTCTTCTGTGTCTTCTTTTGAAATGCATTACCTAGAACAACTATGTTGCCTTTGTCAAAAAAGGCGAAGATTCTGTATATATTGCTTCCTACTTCTATTCTTACTTCGTACAAACCTTTTGTGCCTTTCATGTGCTTAAAATACTTTTCGGGAACCTGTCGAGTTACCCTTATTAATTGCAATGTCCACTCGATTTTAGCCTGCATACTATCCGGCTGCTTTGTATAGAAGTCTAGGAAATATTTTTTATATGCAATTACTTGTCTTTGAAAATTCATTTTGCGAAGTTAACTAATCAGGCAACATTGTCCAAATAAAAAAAGGTCTTTTTTGTCGACCCGAAATTTTTCAATGGCACAGCTAAGCCTGTGTATTTGTCGGGCGATTCGCGTTCCCATTCCCAAATTAAACTGCGGTGTATTTGTTTACGGTAAATATCGGGTAACAAGCCTTTGCGTACTAAATATTTTACTCGTGTGTCGTAGGTTTTTCTTTGTTTGATAGTTGTTGTTTCTGCATTCATAAGGTTTTAAAAAAAGAAAGAGGCTTTCGCCTCTTTTAATTCTCATTCTGTTATCTATTTTACTTTTTATTGAGAGCGTTTGGAAGCATCAATAAAAATGGTAGTGCTTTGGAATAATCTAATTCATGATACTCTAAACCCAACGCTCTTAAATTGTTGTAATAGGTTTGATGGTGTTGATAATAATTCCTTTCACTATCCACAAACCAAGCCTTATCACCCAGCTTTTGCGCCAAAAACCATTTTTCTAACAACCTTCCTGTGCGCCCGTTTCCGTCATTAAACGGATGGATTTTAACAAATACTAAATGGATTAAGCTTGCGTAAAAAAATACTTCTTGAATAGTAAGAGTAGCCGAAATAAGTGTATCAACATCGTTGTAGAACTTTTGCATTTCAGCTTCTACTTCTTGGGGAGTTGCTGCAACGTATTCTATTTTGCCATCAGGTGTGGCAACGTACATATTTTGTTTACGAATTTTGCCTTGCCAGTTTTTAGCTACAATGTGTTTGCTTAATAGTTTGTGTGCTTTTTCAATGTTCTTTTTATTCAACACATTGGTTTTGGCAAATGTGTAAGCACCGTATAAATCATCAATTTTTTTTGTGTAATCGGGTAAAAACTCAATTCCGAATTTTTTATGCTTGATGTATGAATCTAATTCTATTTCTTCTCCTTCTATTTTACTGGAAAAAACAGAAGATACTGAAGTGTAAAAACTAAAGCTTTCGGTTGAAATTTCGGCATCCTGCAATTTGTCAAACTCATCTTGTAAACTCTCGCTTACTTGGGAGTTGTATTGCTCTTGCAGGGTGGTGAGGATTATTTGTAGGGGTGAATTCATGTATTTAAAGCTAGGGCTTTTTATTTGTCTGGATTATATTTTAGTCTTGGTGACCATACTGTCATGTCATTACGTTTTTGTCAACTATACATTTTTGGTGTCTTTGTCTGCGCTTAATTTATTATTGTCTTTGAAAAGTTTGTTGTCAATTTTTTTTGTAAATAATACTACGGTCGCTATAATAACTATGTCTGCAAGCAGTGGGAAAATTTTAAATCCAAAATATTCAATACATTCTGGAGTCTGACAGTAGCCATAAATGTAAAATCGAAGTGGAAATCCATATTGGTTTAGTCCGTCAACATATGTTTTTTCTTCCATGGTCAACAAGGTTAACACAATAAAATAAAAAACTGTCCAAAATATTGTCTGCTTTATAGTCTTCATATTTTTAATTATGGTCTAAAGAATATGTGTCATTTATGTTACCAACGGTCTTTTTACAATGACGCCTAACTTGTTTATACCCGCCACGCTATGGCGGCTTATTTATATTTATCAAATGTAATCATTTTCATAAGCTATCAAAAGGTGAAATAATTGAAAGTTAGTATCCGCGAACTTCGGACAATGTGCCTCGATACCTGAAAAATGTTTCTGGAAGTTCGGAATATTTAGTTTGAAGTTCGGAACACATCCCTCGAGCTCCGAACAATATCTAATGCTGATAAACCTGATATACATCATATTGTCGGTTGATTACAATCAGTTAACACAACAATAAGCAATACTACATTCGCTCATCAAATTTTTTCAAACAAAATAAACATAAACAAAATGGCACTTAATGAAAGCTGTTCAGGTCAATTCACGGGGAGGTGAGTTACAACTTGTAAATAAAGAAATTCCTGAACCGGCAGAAAACGAAGTTCAGATAAAAATTCAGGCATGTGGAATTTGTCATGGGGATGCTGTTACAAAAGAAGGATATTTTCCGGGCATCACTTATCCCAGAATTCCCGGTCATGAAGTGGTGGGTATTATTACAAAAACAGGTGCTAACGTTAAATTTTGGAAGCCCGGGCAAAGAGTGGGTGTTGGCTGGCATGCCGGACATTGCATGAAATGCAGCGCCTGCATGAAAGGCGATTTTTGGGCATGTGAACACTCCTTAACAACCGGAATTTCAAGTGATGGTGGTTATGCCGAATACATGACTGCACGAACAGAGGCACTTGTGAGTATTCCTGATGAACTTATTGCCGAAGAAGCTGCGCCTTTACTTTGTGCTGGCACCACCACTTTTGGAGCATTGAGAAACAACGGAATAAAGGGCGGTGAACTAGTTGCCATACATGGCTTAGGAGGTTTAGGACATTTGGCATTGCAATATTCGGTAAAACTTGGATTTAAAACAGTGGTATTATCACGCGGAAAAGAAAAAGAAAAATTGGCACTGCAACTTGGCGCCCACGCATATATTGACACAACTGTTGTTGATGCTGCAAAAGAATTAAAGCAGCTGGGTGGTGCAAGGGCAATTATTTGTACTGCACCTAACGGAAGTGAAATATCTAAACTCGTAGCAGGGCTTGGTCGAAACGGACAACTGATAATTATTGCAGCGGCAAATGATCTGATGCAAATTCAACCTTCATCTTTATTAGGCGGAAATCGTTCCATCACCGGATGGGTAGGTGGAAACATGGAAGACACACTTAAATTCAGCCTTTTATGCAAAGTCATTCCAATGGTTGAAGTATTTCCGCTGGAACAGGCAGCCGCAGCGTTCGAAAAAATGATGACCTCAAAAGTGCACTTCAGAGCAGTATTAAAAATGAACAACTAAAAAAAACAATCATGAAAAAACTTCTTAAACTCATCAAAACAAGACAGTCGGCAAGAACGCTTTTTGATCCAAAACGAAAAATCGAAAAAACCGAATTAGAAAAAATTCTGGAAGCCGGAAGTTGGGCTCCCACGGCACATAACATGCAAAATTTTGAAACGATAGTTATTGACGATAAAAAAATTCTGAAAGCAATTGCGGGCATTAAATCTCCCACATCATTAACATTTATTAAAGAGAATTATAAACAACTATCCTTTTCAAAAAAAGAATTAAAAGAAAAGAAAACAGGAGTTTTAGGAACCATGTTTCCGCCTTCATGGCTAAAACCCACTATTAAAGCGGAAGATGTTGCCGACGAAACTCACAACTCTTTTATGGAAAAAGAAATTGTATCAAGTTCAGCGTTAGTAATAGTACTCTATGATCCTGCAAAAAGAGCACCTGCTTCCGAAGGCGATTTTTTAGGAATAATAAGTCTTGGCTGTGTAATGGAAAACATGTGGCTCATGGCACACTCTTTAGGAATAGGGTTTCATGTACTAAGTGCTTTAAGTGGCGAACACATTGAAAAAGAAATAAAAACGATGCTTCATATTCCAAAACATCTTAATATTGCATATTCTTTTCGTTTAGGCTATCCTGTTTCTTCAACAGAATATTTAAGAGTGAGAAGAACTGTTTCTGATTTTAATCATTTCAATAAGTACGATAATAAAAGTAAACATTAAAAATTTTATCTATGGGTTCAATTACTCGTCATTACAATTACCTATTGGGGGTATTGGTAGCCGCAACAATGGGTTGTTCCAGCAATACTAATCAGTTTGATTCATCAGGAAATTTTGAAACAGATGAAGTAATTGTTTCGTCGGAAGCAAATGGGAAACTAATGAAATTTGTATTGGAGGAAGGTCAGCATTTGCACGCCGGGCAACAAATAGGTTATGTGGACAGCATTACCACCTATTTGCAAAAAAAACAATTACAAGCGGAGATTGAAGCAACTCTTGCCAAACAACCTGCCGTTAGTACCCAATTAAAAGTTGTAAAAGAACAGCTGAACAAAGCGTTATTGGAACAAAAAAGAGCCGCGAATTTAGTTGCAGATAGTGCAATCATGACCAAAGAGTTAGACGATTGGAATGCACAGGTAGCCTTATTAAAACGACAATTTGATGCAGAAGCCTCCACACTCAATGTAACTACAAGAAGTATTATTACCGAAACACATCCAATCAGTTTTCAAATAAAATTACTGGAAGATCAATTGCGCAAATGCAAAATCATCAATCCTATAAATGGAACGGTGCTTACAAAGTATGCTTTAGAAGATGAGATAACAATGTCGGGAAAACCACTTTATAAAATTGCCAATTTGGATACAATGACTTTGCGTGCATACATAACCGGCGATCAGCTTTCACTTCTTAAATTGGGACAAACCGTTAAAGTATTTGTAGATAAAGGCGCACAACAATATTCAGAGTTTAGCGGCATTGTACGCTGGATATCCGACAAGTCGGAGTTTACACCAAAAACCATTCAAACAAAAGACGAACGGGCTAACTTGGTTTATGCCGTAAAAATAAAGGTTAAAAATAACGGCTTCATAAAAATAGGAATGTATGGTGAAGTAAAATTTCAATAGCAATGGAAGGAGCTGTTATTGCTGAACATATTTCAAAAACATACATCAAAGGAAAAAAAGTTCAGGTCGGAGTTACTGACTTGTCGTTTTCCGTAAATAAAGGTGAGTTATTCGGACTCATTGGGCCCGATGGTGCCGGAAAAACAACCATGTTCCATATTTTTACCACATTGCTACTTGCCGATAGCGGTACTGCCACTGTTGACGGAAATGATGTAGTAAAAGATTATAAAAAAATAAGGAACACGATTGGTTATATGCCCGGACAGATTTTCTCTTTATCAGGATTTATCGGTAGAAGAAAATCTGAATTTTTTTGCTACAGCTTTTAAAACTACCGTTGAAGCCAATTATGACCTCATAAAAGAAATTTATGTTCAGATAGAACCCTTCAAAACAAGGCGTGCCGGACAGTTATCCGGTGGGATGAAACAAAAGCTGGCGCTTTGTTGCGCACTTGTTCACCGCCCTACAGTATTGTTTTTGGACGAACCTACCACAGGAGTAGATGCTATTTCCAGAAGAGAATTTTGGGATATGCTTAAACGACTGAAAGAACAAAATATAACAATTTTAGTTTCTACTCCTTACATGGACGAAGCCAATTTGTGCGACCGCATAGCACTAATGCAACAGGGGAAAATTTTGGTGATCGATTCTCCAACAGATATAAAAAAGAATTACAAAAACACCCTTTGGTCGGTTAAAAGCAATGACATGTTTAAATCGCTTACGGATCTGAGAACTTTTAATGACACAATAAGTTGTTTTTCATTTGGAGATGAACATCATTTGTCGTTAAAAGCCAATATAACAGAGGAAATGATTATCAGTTTTCTGAAAGAAAAAGGACATACCGATATTGTTGTAAAAATAATACAACCCAATATTGAAGATTGTTTTATGGAATTAATGTCAACAAAAACAAACGCTCATACTGCACCCAATGCCTGAATTAGTAATTGAAACAAAGCAACTAACAAAACGATTCGGAGATTTTATTGCTGCCGATGAGGTTACGTTTAATGTTGCCAAAGGTGAAATATTCGGATTTCTTGGTGCCAACGGAGCAGGAAAAACAACTGTAATGCGCATGCTTTGCGGTTTGAGTATGCCTTCGTCGGGAAGCGCTACCATTGCCGGTTATGATATTTATAACGAAACAGAATTAATAAAAAAAAACATAGGCTACATGAGCCAAAAATTTTGTTTGTATGAAGATTTAACCATAAAAGAAAACATCACTTTATATGGCGGCATTTATGGATTAAGCTCAAAAGTTATTAAGGACAGAACAGAAACTCTATTACAGTCACTTTCACTTACCTCCGAAGCCAACAACTTAGTTAAAGGCTTGCCTTTGGGATGGAAACAAAAACTGGCATTTTCCATTGCTATTTTTCATGAACCTAAAATTGTTTTTTTGGATGAACCAACCGGCGGAGTAGATCCGATAACGCGCCGGCAATTTTGGGAAATGATTTATGAAACATCCGAAAGGGAATTACCGTTTTTGTTACCACACATTATATGGATGAAGCGGAATATTGTAACAGGGTATCGATTATGGTTGACGGAAAAATTGAAGCATTGGATTCTCCGGCTGGATTAAAACAAACCTACAACCAAAAAACAATGGATGATGTATTTTATGTACTGGCGCGCAAGGCCATACGTAAAGCTGATTGAACCAACAAACAAATGAAGCAGTTTAAAGCATTTATTAAAAAAGAATTTTTCCACATCTTCAGAGACTGGAGAACGCTGCTATTGCTGATAGGAATACCTGTTGCACAAATTACCATTTTAGGATTTGCCGTTACCGATGAAATAAAAAACAGCGAAATAGCAATATTGGATGAAGCCAATGATGCCACTTCGCAAAATTTGGAAGGGCGTTTTAAAGCAAGTAAATATTTTCATGTTGTTGACATGTTTCACAGCACATCTCAAATAGATGATGCATTTCGAAAAGGAACGGTGAAATTAGTAGTTGTATTTCCAAAGAATTTACGAGAGGATTTAATGCATGGAAATAAAGCGCAAATACAATTAGTGGCCGACGCGTCCGACCCAAATATGGCAACCATAATAGCCGGCTACGCTTCTGCAATTATAATGGATTACCAACTGGAAATTACTGACAACATTCCCTATTTGATAGAAACTAAATTGAGAATGTTGTACAACCCTGAACTGAAAGGTGCCTACAATTTTGTGCCTGGAGTTATGGGTATGGTACTTATGCTCATTTGCGCCATGATGACTGCCGTTTCAATTGTGAGAGAAAAAGAATTGGGAACAATGGAAGTGCTGTTAGTTTCCCCACTTAAGCCATTTATGATTATAGTTGCGAAAGCAATTCCATTTATGGTGCTTTCGTTGGTAAATGTTACCATCATTTTAGTGCTGTCAGTATATGCATTGGATGTTCCTATTATGGGAAGCGTAACATTATTGGTGTTTGAGAGCTTTTTATTCATCATTGCTTCGCTGGCACTCGGTATGGTCATCTCTACGTTAGCCAACACACAACAAACAGCAATGATGATGTCCATCGTAATATTAATGGTTCCTACCATGATGTTATCAGGTTACGTTTATCCAATTGAAAACATGCCCGTTATTTTGCAATGGGTTTCGCATATTGTTCCTGCAAAATGGTACATAAATATTGTAAAAGCGGTAATGATTAAAGGGCTTGGAATTGAATCGGTGATTAAAGAAAATATTATTCTATTAGGTTTTATTGTGCTGCTTACTACAATTACTGTATATCGTTTTAAAATACGTTTGGAGTAAAACAATTAGACAAACAACATGAAAATATTAGGTTTTTTACTCGGAAAAGAATTTTTACAGATACTTCGTAATCCTAGTGTTATTTATATTGTATTTCAGTCGTTGATAATACAAATGCTTATACTGCCCTTTGCCGCCAATTTTGAAATGAAAAACATCAACTTAAGCATTGTTGATAACGATCATAGTACCTATTCACAGCAATTGATAAATAAAATCACTTCTTCAGGATATTTTATCCTTACCGATTATTCACCACATTATCCACAGGCACTGAAGGCAATTGAAGATAACAAAGCCGATTTGATTGTGGAAATTCCAGGACGGATTTGAACGTGATCTTGTTAAAAGTCAAAAAACGGACATTTTTTTAAGTGTAAATACCATTAGTGGTACCAAAGGTGGACTTGCGGCGTCTTACACCTCTTCTATTTTAACTGACTTCAACGCTGATATTAGAGAAACACTCATCCAATCATCCCGTTTTAATTCGCTTCCTGAACTGGAAATTGTTCCCGAAAACTGGTTTAATCCATATATGAATTACCGGCTTTATATGGTGCCAGGTATTTTGGTGATGTTATTAACCACTATTGGAGGTAATTTAACTTCCAGCAATATTGTTAAAGAAAAAGAGATTGGAACGATGGAGCAAATAAATGTAAGTCCCATAAAAAAGATGCATTTTATTCTGTCAAAACTTATTCCATTTTGGATTATAGGAATGATTGTACTTACGCTGGGACTCCTCATTGCATATATTGTTTATGATATTGTTCCTTTAGGAAGTTATTTTACGATCTATATTTTTGGAGCAATGTATTTAGTAGCCATGCTTGGTTTTGGTTTGCTCATATCCACTTACTCCGATACACAGCAACAATCGCAATTTATTTCGTTCTTTTTTACACTGATTTTTAATATGCTTTGCGGTTTATATACACCCATCAGCAGTATGCCGCAGTGGGCTCAGGACATGGCAATTTTTAATCCACTCAGATATTTTGTAGAAGTAATGCGTGACGTTGTTTTAAAAGGAAGTCAGTTTTCGGATTTATATCATCAACTAATTGCCATCATTGCATTTGCTGTGATTTTTAATGTTTGGGCAGTAATTAATTATAAAAAACGGTCTTAATAAATATCCTCAAAACATATCTTTTGGGTAGTTTATCAACATGGAGAAAAGTAAAAAAATCACACCCTTACCACCTTTTCATCTTCAATATACACCAATAATTTTTCGGCAACGGAATATCCCATTTGTTCAAGTAAATCAGCATATTGAAAGATTTGCTTTTTATGTGCAGCCTTTTCATCTCCCGTTTTATAATCAATAATTACTGCTGTTTTATTAATAAACACAACCCTGTCAGGACGAAACAATTCTCCATTGGCAGTAACTATTTCAGCTTCATTTTTAACAGACAACCCTTTAATGAAATAGTTTTTTAATTGTGGGTGCGCCACTATTTTGTTCAGTGTAGTTAACAATCCTTCTTTTTCATCATTACTTATCAAACCGTTCACAAACATTGAATTTACAGCAGGTTCAACATCATTGCTCCATTTAATTTTTGCCATAGCCGTATGTACCAACACACCATAATCTTTTTTGGTATTGGCTACTTCTAAATTCCAGATGCTAGGTGCGGCAGCCCGCATCTTAATGCTGTTGCGCCATTGCGTGGAATTAAATGTTGAAAGTTCAATAGTTGGTATTTCCTTTTTTTGTTCTTTGGCTTTATGATTTACCTGATTACCAAAAGTGTACAGCATTTTTTCTTCCTGCCACTCCCCTATTGTTTGATAATAATAAGCAAACATATCGCTTGTATTGGTAAGGTTTGACGGTGCTTTAGAGGGTTTACCCGTCAATATATACAACCGCTCCTGAGGACGGGTAAGCGCTACATACAGCACATTCAAAGAATCTAACAAGGATTTGCTTTTTTCATCTTCATACAACTCCGCATAAACAGTGTCTCTAAGGCTCTCGTTTGTGGGAATTAAAGCTGCGGTGAGTTCCGGAATTTTTTCGTTTTCCACATCTATCCACAAATGATTTTTACCGTTTTTCACTCTCCCACTTGAAAAAGGTAATATCACTGCCGGAAACTCCAATCCTTTTGCCTTATGAATGGTCATAATGGTTACAGCGTTCATACCTTCGGGAACCATCAGCGAAATTTTATCTTTTTTATCATTCCAGTGATTGATAAAATCATTGAGGTTGTTGTTTTTTTTGATGGAATAATTCAGTACCTCATCCAGAAAAAACTGTATGTAGGCATTGGGCGTATTGTTCAGGTTAAACAAGCGAATAAGCTCTTCGCATAATTCATACAACGGAATTTTTGAAAGATAATACACACTAAAATCCGAGCATACCTTTTTGATAATGGAAATAAAACCATGCTGTTTACTTTCAATGAACAACTCGTTAATATCATTAACAACAAGCTGTTGGGAGGCAACAAAATATTCCAGCAATTCAGCCTGAACAATCTGGTCATCACTGTTGTTCAAATAATTAAGCAGGGAACAAATAAAATTTACCTCAGCAGATTTACTCAGCAGCAGTGAATCGGAGGACAATACGGCAATACCTTTTTGTGATAAATAATTGGCAATTTCGCTGCCATCGGTATTTTTACGAACCAATACGGCAATGTCTTTCCATTGATAACTTTTGAGAAACAAGGTCAACCACAATTTCATGTGTGCGTTGTAAGTTTAACTCGTATGCTTCTTCCCCCTCACCTTCAAGAAATTCCACCTGCACATAACCACCTGTATTTTCAGCCAAAAAGCCTTGTTCAAGTGTTGAATAAATACTTCTGTATCGTTCATTGAGTTTATCTGAAAGCACTTTAAAAATTGAATTATTAAATTCAATAATTTCCCGCTTACTTCGGTAATTTTTATCCAATACTTCCAGTGTATAACTTCGTTGAAGTGCCTGCTCCCGCTCTAATATCAACGGATTGTTATTATGTGAAAACACTTCGGGTAACAATGCAAATTGCTCCACTTCTCCTCCGCGCCACCGGTAAATGGCTTGCTTGCCATCGCCAACAAGCATTGTAAAATGTCCGGCAGCCAAGGAGTTATCAATTAATGGTAACAAGTTATGAAATTGCAAAACGGAAGTATCCTGAAATTCATCAATCAGGTAATTGTTGTATTTCTCTCCCAATCGTTCATAAATAAATGGAATTGGTTCATTCAACACAATTTTAGAAATCATTTTATTGAATTCTGAAATATGTAAAATATTGTTCTGAGCTTTGTATTCGTTTAACAGTTTTTCAATTTCATTCAATACAGCCAACGAATAAATGGTAGTATTAATTAAGCGGAACAAAGTTACTTCCTGCATATTCGCCTGAATGTAATCCCACACCTCATCATACAATTTTAGCAGCTGAATTTTAATACTGTCTATTTGTGCTTTATCATCGGCAGTAGCCTTCGTAGCGTACCATTTATCGGCATCAATGTTTTTCTGAACGGTACCGGAAGGCACAAACTTGTCCGTTTTTAGTTCGGATAAATACGTAAAATATTTATGAATTCCATTGGCACCTCCGGCAAATTTATCAGCGTATATGTTGGCTTTATCAATAATACTAATAGCTTCTTTACCACGTTTACTAACATACTCATCAAACTTTTTAATTTCGGTATGCAATTGATTTTTTATTTTAAAAAAATCCTCCACACTCAATTCTCTTAATTTTTCAATATGTACAACGCCTTCCTCATTCAGCAGATTAACGGCAAATTGTTTTAAATCATTTTCAATATGCCAGCTTTTTCATCATCGGCTTTACTTTCGGCAAATTCAACCAACGCCTTTGTAATACTTTCGTTAGAGCCTATTTGAGCCAACAACATATCAATTGCTTCGGTTAACAATTTATCGGCATCCATCTCCAACTCAAAACTCATTGGTATTTTAAGATCGAAGGCAAATGTGCGAACTATTTTATGTACAAAGCTATCGATCGTACTTATTGCAAAGTCGGAGTAGTTGTGCAACACTGCACTCAAAACATTCTCAGCTCGTTTTCGGATGATTGCATCATCCAACTGCTTATGTGCATTTAATCGTGGATGTTCTTTTAATTGAACAAGCAGCGTTTTTGTTCCGCCCGACAAACTTGAATAATCCTCCTTTGAAAGTTCTTCCAGGGCCTTTACAATGCGTTCCTTCATCTCGGCAGCCGCTTTATTGGTAAAGGTTATGGCAAGTATATGTCTGTATGCCCTGGGAGGATTGGCTTCATCATTCAGTGCCAGTGCCAGATATTCTTTTACTAGTGTAAACGTTTTACCCGAACCGGCTGAAGATTTATAAACTGTAAAGTTTTTTGGAGGCATCAATACAATTATTTTTCCGATTGCAAGTTATGCTTTAATTGGGTAATATTGTGATGGAAAACTACAAAATGGATCCGAAAAAAATTTCTCGTTTTATTGTATCTGTATTGCTTTTTATAAGCACATTTGTACCTGCTCAAAACACCACCGTCGTTTCCGGGAACATACTGGTAATGCTGCATTCAAATGAAGCTGCGCAACAACTTTCTGATATTTTATCGCAAGTAAATGGTATTAATACCCACTTGAAAATAAAAAGTACACTGTCAAAAAACATGAACATCTTTTTATTTCAGTTTGACTCTATTGCTATTAATCAGGACTTGCTGTTGAGCGTAATAAAAGCAAATCCTTTAGTAAAACTTACAATTTAATCATACAATTAAATTGAAGACGAACCTAATGACAGTTTGTTTAGTCTGCAATGGAATATGAACAACACCGGTCAAAAGGGAGGCACTGCGGGAGTTGATATTGCAGCATTAAAGGCATGGGACATCAGCACCGGAGGATTAACAGCACAAGGTGACACTATTGTGGTTGCTGTTGTAGATGAAGGGTTTGACCTGTTGCATAAAGATTTAAACTTTTGGAAAAATCATCATGAAATACCAAACAACCATATTGATGATGATCATAATGGATATGTGGATGATTACAGTGGATGGAACAGCGCAAACTTAAATGATACACTTCCGGTTCAAGATCACGGCACACACATTTGTGGAATTCTTGGGGCAAAAGGATGTAATCTTATTGGAGTAGCTGGAGTTAACAGAAATGTAAAAATAATGCCTGTTTCCACCAACGGTCAAACGGAGGCAAACATCATTGCATCATATACTTATGTGATGGAACAAAGAAGGCAATACAATCAAACCAACGGAGCTAAAGGCGCATTTGTAGTAGCTACAAGCTCTTCGTTTGGTCTTGATTTAGAAAAGGCGGCAAGCCATCCGTTATGGTGCGCTATGTATGACTCCTTAGGTTCGGTAGGTATATTAAGTGCAGCAGCAACCACCAACAATAACTATAATGTGGATTCGGTGGGAGATATGCCTACAAGCTGTTCCAGCAACTGGTTGGTAACCGTTACCAATACCACCAATACCGATGCAAAGGCAACAGCGGGTTATGGGGCTACCATGATTGATTTAGGAGCACCCGGAACGGAAATACCATCTACAATTACCTCAAACAATTACGGCTATATGACAGGCACTTCTATGTCGGCACCACATATAGCCGGTGCCATAGCGTTAATGTATTCGGTGGGTTGCACAAAATTTATGAGTGATTATAAAAATAATTCTTCGGCAATGGCACTTATTGTTAAAGATTCATTATTAAATGCAACCGATAAAATAAATGCGTTGGCTCGTATTACAGTTACCGGAGGACGACTTAATTTATTTAAAGCCGTTCAATCGATAGTGCATTATAGCGCTAATAGCTCATGTGTATTAGCACCAACAACTTGTCCACCGGATACAAACAAAAGACAAGCGACACCAAAAGATTCTGTTAGTATAGGTTTTGCAATCAGAAATGTTTATCCCAATCCTACGAATGGTATTTTAAATATCAGCTACGAATGTAATGAAGATGCTGTTATTAATCTCTACAACATGATGGGAGAAAAAATACAATCGCTAAACGTTAATCAGGGTAATGTTGTTCAAAAAGGAAAATTTGATCTCAGCACTACAGACCAAGGAATGTATTTTATTAATATGTCCAACGCCAGAGGACGTTCCGCATCATTTAAAGTGGTGGTTGCTCCCGACATGTTAAAATAATAACCCGCATTACACTTCGCATCACATTTTTTTATACGCAGTTGACAATATCAATTTTGCAATGAATCTAGCCTTGTGCACAAAAAAGCCGAAAAAATGCGCATCAATTCCTACCAGAATTCTTGATTTTTTCTTTTTAATTCCGTCAATAATAATCTGAGCAGCTTTTTCGGGAGTGGTGATGAATGACTTTTCAAAATTTTCAATGGTTTTCTTATCTGCTTCTGCCCCTCTTGCTGCTTTTGCAATATTTGTTTTAATACCGCCTGGATGCACACATGATACAGCAACTCCGGTTTTATGAATTGTTTCTTCTAACTGCAAAGATTCTGTTAAACCTCTTACCGCAAATTTAGAGATCGCATATGGAGTTTGTCCGGGTATGCCATGCAGACCGAAAATACTGGAAAAATTAACTAAGCTAGATTCTTTTTGCTTTCGCAAATAAGGCAAAAATGCCATTGAGCCATACATCACACCCCAAAAGTTTATTCCGATAATCCAGTTATAATCTTCGTACGATACTTCATCGGTTCTATGCCTTGCCACGGCTACACCTGCATTATTTATCATTACATCCACTCTGCCATATTTTGCATTCACATCATCGGCAAACTTGTACATTTCTTCTTTATTAGACACATCAAATACTTTGCTGAATACTTTAGTTGAAGGGGCTAATAATGTTTTAGTTTCATTCAACCCTTTTTCATTAAAATCGTTCAATGCCAGCAATGCTCCCATTTTACTGAAATCAATGGCCAATGTTCTGCCCATGCCTGAACCTGCACCGGTTATAACTACCACCTTATCTTTAAAGTCTTTCATAGTATTTTATATTATATGATTTATTGGGTGTAAAGTAACAAGTTAATTGTAAATATTAAAATTACAAATAGAGTGAGCAAGAAAAAAAAGGGTGCAAACAAAATACATTTAACCCGGCAATAACTCGCAAAACCAAAAACCATGCGTTATTCCGTTACTAACACATACTCTATCTTTATCATTTACATGAACTTCAATCGGGCGATAGACCTTCTCCCCTATTTCAAAACTTATCGGTTGCCGAAATAATGGGCCATCAAAACAAAAGGTGTGAAACTCTCCATTTTCCCCACAAGGGTCAACATTTTCGGGAAGTGTATTTATAAATGTTGGAGTAATAAGTTGCCCGACATGAACTTCCGTTAAATTTGCATCATTAACGCAGCAGGTAATTGTTTTAAAACCCAGTTGCAAAAATTCATTCACCAGTTGATTGGTATCCTTTTTCCATAAAGGAAATTCGGCTGTCAAACCTACTTTTGATAAATTATTTTCTCGGTATTTACGTAAATCTTCCAGAAAAATATCGCCAAAAAAAACGGTTGTTACGCCTTGTGCTTTGTATTGCAAAAGAATTGTTTCCATGTTTTTTTCATACTCAGCATTGGTTCCTTCGCTCACATACATCTTTATAAGTGGTAAACCAATTGCTTCTGCCTGTTTTTCCAGCAGTTCTTCACGCACGCCGTGCATGGAAACTCTTCTAAACCTTTCGTTAAGTGTAGTAAGCAAAGCAACCACATCATACTCTTTTGCTTGTAATACTTTGTATAAAGCAAGAGCGGAGTCTTTGCCTCCGCTCCAGCAAAAAATAGCTTTGGGTTTCATCAAACGATCTTAACCGGTTTTTTATTTTCATCAATGGCAACAAAGGTAAAATCGCCGGCAATAGCTTTTTCACGAACATTGGAATACATTTGTTCTATATAAATTTCAACCTTTACTTTTAAACTTGAGTTCCCGACATATTCCACTCTTCCAATCAGCTCAATGATTGTACCGGCAGGGATAGGTTTTTTAAAGTCAATCTTATCACTGGATACGGTTACCATTCTCATTCTGCTAAAACGTGTTGCAGTAATAAATGCCACTTCATCCATCATTTGCATGGCGGTTCCGCCAAACAAGGTGTCGTAGTGATTGGTGGTATTCGGAAATACCGTTTTAAAAATATGTGTTTCCGAATTTTTTATTCGTTCTTCCAGATTCGTCATGGGAAATTATTATTTAAAACAAAAATTTTGAGGAGCTACACCTACAGCAAAACTATCAACTACAACTCCTGAAGCATTATATCTTACTACTTTACCGTTACTTGTATAATTGCCCGCATCGGCGCCATAAAAGTAATTGTTTGTAGGGTCAATCCCTAAACCGTAAAAACTTCTGTTAATAACAGCGGTTGAATTCAATGAAGAAGATGTTATACTTTGAGAATATACTTCACCATTATAAATGTAATATAACATGTTTTTTGACGTATTAGTTACCAATACAGATGGTTGAGAAGAAGTAGAAGCGAATGGTAATGACAGTTCAACGGTATTGGTAGTTGGGTTTATTCTTACTAAAGATCCAGGCGTAATTAATGATGAATAAGAGGAATTCCATTTACCGGCACATAACACCCATATTTTACCATTGGCATCTTCCTGAATCCAGCCCGGATTAGCCCCAACCGTAATGTTTTTCAAAACAGAATCTGCTGTGGCATCAATAACAGTAACAACGCTATCATTACCATCACCTCCGCTGCAAGCCACATAAACAGAGTTGCCGGATAACAACATGTTTTCTGCACCTGCACCTGTTGGTATTGTATTAGTAATAGCACTGGTTGTTAAATTAATTACTTTTATACACCCTGCTCCCGATGAATTCCACTGAGAAATATATCCTTTACCGGAATTTATTCCTAAAAAATAACGAGGTTGACTCAGATTGGTGATTGTTGCAAGTTCAACAAGTGTATTGCCATTCACCACAACTACTTTTTCATTGTTATTTACAACAATATACCCTTTGCCATTATACAATGCCATTGATTGTACAATATTACCTAATACATAACCATTGTTTGCATTCTGAAAAACATCGGTAGTTACTTGTGAATTACTTCTGTTGTAAAAGCTAACGGTTCCTGTACCACTTTTAAAAGGTCCCTGATTAAGAACAAACACTCCGTTTGTTAATGTTGGTGTATTGGAAGATGCTTGTACCACCGGAGTGTCTTTTTTACAGCTTGCAAAAGCAATCACCAAAGCAAAAGCGTTTATTGAAATAAATTGTGTTGTTTTCATGTGTGTTTATACTTATTTGTTTGTACTGATTTTATTGGGTTTGTTATAATTTAATTGTAATCCGAATTGATAATTAAACTGAGGCATGGCATAGTAGGCCATTACCTGATATTTTTCTTGCCAAATATTGTTGAGTTGCGCATACACTTTTATTTTGAATGAATTGAAAGAAAAAACAGTTGAAACATTCATATTACCAACAGTATAAGGGTTCAAATATTGAGTATTATCGGAAGTTGTATAACGGTAACCGGTGTACACTTGCGTGTACATGAGGGAAATACATTTATAGGAAATGACTATATTGCCCTGACAATTTTGAACAGGCACGTAAATTAATTGCTTGCCAACAGAAGGATCGTTGGGTGTTGTTGATGCTTCGTTGGTGGATAATACATAATTATACAAACCCGATAATTGGACTTTTAATTTTTTAATTTCATAACTTATATTCAGTTTATACTCAACACCTCGTGACCAAACTTTCAATACATTGCCGGGTGTCCAAATACCATACGCATTTGGCAACCAAATTATCCAATCATTGACATTTCTGTTAAACAGAGTTGTATTACCTCCCCATGTTATTTTTTTTTGCGATTGTTTATACGTTAAACCAACTTCTTCACTCCAACCTTGTTCCGGTTTAAGATTAGGATTACCGCCTTGTGCCCAGTACAAATCATTAAATGTTGGGAGCCGATAGTGCCTGGCTGCATTTGCATTCAGCTGAAAGTACTTAAAGATATTTCCCATTGTGCCAATGGATGAAGTAAAAGGTACTGGTTTAGTGTACACCAGTTCTTGTCGTGCACTTACAACTGCTTCCCACTGGTTGTTTTTAGTATGTATTTTATAATTTGCAAAAAGTGCGGTGCGGTTTTGTGCAGGGTTCTTTACATAATCATCCGATAACGCTTTACTGTAAGTATTATTAACACCTATATTCACTAAATCATATTTAGTAATACTAAACCTGTTTTCTGCTTCGGTTATAAATACCCTTGTTTTACTTTTATCCTTTAAGTTTACCGATGAATCGTTATACCATAAATTATCCTGAAAATAGGCTGTTCTTATTATTGATGCGAGCCTGTATCCCGTTCGTTTCCATTCGGCAGTTGCTCTGTAGGATTGGTCTTTTTGATAAGCGATACTCGTTTTCTCAGTCATTGATGGAGGAATATTTCTGTCACTGTATTGATACCAAAGGCGGGCAGTTAAAAGTTGACGTGTAGTTATTTTAAAATAATTTTCCTGTAAAAAACCGTATTGATTTAGTTGAGCATTGCTCTGCCTTTGCTCTGGACTGCCCAATTGGGAAGTGTTAACAAACGGAAAATTATTTTTTGCTCCGTGATTAAATATTTTAATGGAAGATATGAATCGTTTTTTACTCACTTCAAACCCCAGTTGTTGCTGATTATTACCAAAACTTCCTACAGAGGTATTGGCAAAAACAGAAAGCCCTTTATTAAACAAACCTACGTTATTCATGTAAATAGTCCCACCAACGGCTCCTGTGCCCCATAATGCTCCGGCGCCACCATACTGTAATTGTATATTATTAAAAAAGAATGAAGGAACAAGCGCCATGTCCACCAACCCATTCATAGGACTTTGAATATTAAAACCATTCCATAAAAGGGCTGTATGATTTGCTCCCGCACCCCTGAAAGAAGTTGTGGCCAAGCTGCCCAAACCATATGACTTTACAAATACCTGACTCTGATTTGCCAATACATCCGCCAAATTATTAATTGAATAATTACTAAGAAGGGTACTGTCAAGAGTTTGCTTTTTATTTCCGGATGAAAAATTATCTATACGGGGAGCTGTTACTTCAACCATTTTAAGCTGAAGAACAGAATCGACGGTTTGCTGAGAAAGGCATTCAGCCGCTCTACAAACACAAATGGTGATTACACTAATTTTAAACAAATTCATTACAAACGATTAAGCGTTAACAGCTAATCATTGGCAACAAACGGTAAAACAGTAAGGATAGATAAAATGTATGTTTCGTCTATTCTTCGCCTTTTCTCCGAAAGCTACAAATGGTAATGCAAATGGCAGGTCTTCTGACTCGTTCTGTTTTTAACGCCTTCCCGTTTCGCAATTCGAACAGTGGCAATGAATGTTAAAATTTAGTACTTAGTAAATAGTCGTAAGTCGTGAGTAAATAGAATGCTAATACACTAGCTAAATACAAACGACTAATAACTAATAACTAAATAAAAGAACTTACAGCAGCGGGAACTGTTCAGGATTTACACCTGATTCCCTTTTAATTTCAACAAACGTTGAAAACCAAAAGCGGGGCAAATGTAAAAATATAAATCAATACCTGGTAAATATTTTCAAAACAGCATTCATTCAAAAGTTAACTACCGAAATAAAAAAAGAAGCTCGCTCTTGCAATAAAAGATTAATATACTACATTTGCAGTCCTAAAAATAAAAATGGCGAGGTAGCTCAGATGGTTAGAGCGCAGGATTCATAACCCTGAGGTCTCGGGTTCAACTCCCGATCTCGCTACTACAACAAAAGCCCCTGTTTAAGGGGCTTTTTAGCTTTAACTGCAAAACAACTAATGTAAAATGTCAATAAGCCAAGAACTAAAACAACGCAATCAGGAATTATGCGAATTGTGTAACATTGAACCTGCAACACATGCTTATACTGTAAGTCCCAAAAATGATGATTCCATAGAAAATCAAGTAGCTATATGCACTACCTGCTCATCAAAAATAGACAGTACAAATGAAGGATTTCACTGGCGTTGTTTGGAAGGAAGCATTTGGAGTGTGGAACCAAGCGTTCAGGCATTGAGTTATCGTATATTACAAAATTACAAAGCAGAAGACTGGGCAAATAATTTAATAAGCTCTGTTGACCTTGATGAAAATATTGTACAATGGGCACTAAGCGCTTTTGAAGTTAAGGAGGTGCATAAAGATGCTTTTGGAAATATGTTGGAAAATGGCGACAACGTGGTGTTAACACAAGCGCTGGACGTTAAAGGCACCAATTTTACCGCATCAAAAGGTACAGTAGTTAAAAAAATTAAACTGGTGCATGATAATGCTGAACAAATTGAGGGAAAAATCAATGAGCAAACCATTGTAATTCTAACAAAATTTGTGAAAAAATTATAATTTATCTTCTAAACACCTTCCTCCAACTTCGGACAATGTGCCGTGATACCTGAACAATGTTCCTGAGAGTTCGGAGGTTTTCCTTCCAAATTCGGAAAACATCCCGCAAACTTCCAACAATATGCTCCGATGCTTGAACAATGTTGCTGGGAGTTCAAAACATTTAGTTTTAAGGTCGAAACACTTATCTGAGAGTTCGGACAATGTGCCGCGATGCTTGAACATAGTTGCCGGGAGTTCGGAGCACAAGGCAAGGACAGAAAAGCCGAACCTCTGCTGTCTATAGTAACTCCAATCTTTATAAGCAATCATCTTCTAATACACTAATAATAATAATATATAAATTCGCAAAAGTCAAGATAAGAAACAAGAGAGTAGTTTGCATTTAAAAACAAACTAAAAAATTATCAAATTATTAGATTCAAATGAGAGTCATTGTTGCTGTTAGAGATAATTCATTTAATAGGAAATATGTTAGTGAATTATTTAAAGAGCATGAATTAATATGCTGTTTATTCTTGGAAACAGACAGATTTACATTAGCTGGTAAAATCAGAAAAATAACAAAAAGAATCCATAAATACGGTGTATTAAGAGTCGTTGATGAGCTAGCATTCCATGTATTTAGTAAATTCATTCTAAGAAGAGGAACGGAAAAAAAACTTTTTAATACAAAGCCTGACTATTTCACTAATAAGATAAATTTAAATTATCCTACGTTTGAAGTAGACGACATACACTCTGAGAGATGGCTAAATTTTATTAAAGAAAAAGAACCTGATATTATTTTTAGTAACTGTTGTAATGTAATTTTTAAATTAAACTTGTATTCAATTCCAAAGTTTGGAACATACGTTCTTCATGAAGGTATTACGCCAGAATATAAAGGATTACATTCTACTATTTGGGCTTTATTAAATGATGAACGAGAAAAAATCGGTTATACTTTGTTAAAAATAAATGAAATAATTGATGGGGGAGAAATAGTAAATCAAGGAATATATAAATTAAAAGAAAACGAAGGTTTAAGAACATGGAGTTGGATTGCTCATAATTCATTAATAGAAGGATTACCTAATATAAAAGAAGCATTCAAAATGCTAGAAAAAAATAAAGTTTTTACTCCAGATACTACTTTACGTAGAAAAAGTAGATATTACTCTTGGATGAAATTGTCTACTTTTCTATTTAAAAATGTAACAAAAAAATTAATTTTTATGAATCTGAAAATTAATTAACTAAACCTATTAGTAATGCAACAACAAGATATTAATATTCTATTTGGTAAACCTCCATGTTTTTTTTATGAAGAAACGAATTTTAAAATTTGGGTTGAAGGGTTATTCTTTATTAAAGACGAACTATCAGGACTTGAATCAATAAAGAAATATGTAGACTTTGTTAAAGAGAATGACATTTCAAAATCTTTTAATGAGATGTTTGGGAATTTCACCTGCCTTCTAGAACACAAAGGAGAAACGTACGTCTTTTGCGACAATTCAGGGTTTTCAAACATTTTTCATTCAGAAAACAATATTTCAAATTCATTTCTTCGACTGTTACAAAATACACCTTCTAATAAACTTACTATTTCATCGAAAAGCGTTTTTGAATTTATCTATTCAGGACATTGTTTTACTGAAAAAATATTATTTGATCAAATTTGCAAACTACAACCCAGTAAATATATCCATGTAAAGGATCGCAAGTTTTTAATTATGGATAAACAATTAATTCCATATTATAATAAATCTGTCAGCCAAAATGAATTTATAAAAAACCTTCAAAGCATAGTCAATAGTATTTCGAATAAAAAAATAAGCATTGACCTAACAGGAGGAAGTGACACAAGAATACTTACATCGGTCTTTAATCATTTTGGTTCTAATTTCGAAACCGCGGTTTCTGGTGTTGAGACACACCCTGATATTATTATTTCAAAAAAAGTTGCCGAGAAACTAAATAAAGTACATCACATATCATATCATACTCCAATACAAATCAACTTATACGAGGAACTTAAAAGTGTCTTTAATGGATTTGATGGAACTATAGATGTCTTAACGAATCACAGATTATATCTACTATATATAAATCGAGAGAAAAGAAATATTGAAATTATGATTAGTGGCTCAGGTGGAGAGTTATATAAGGACGGTGGATGGTGGAGAAAAGCCCTTATATCATCTTTTAAATTTCAAACAAATAAACGTTTTTCAAAGTACATGGTAAATAGTGGATTAGTAAATTGGGGGGCTTCATCTTCCTTACCAAAAAGATTACTAAGTGATATTTTATTAGAGGAAAGTAAAACATATTTATCGTCCTTATCAGAAACATTACTAATCAAATATGAAGACTCTAATAGATTTATTTTTGCTGACAGGTTATTTTTTGAGTATTCAACAAGATCTCCTAGGTATTATTCTCAAGGTGAAATATTTATATATAGTCCATTGCTTGAATATGGAATAGTTAGTTTTGGAGTAAACCTAAAACCATTGCGTAGATTTTCTTCACTTGAATATAGAAGTTTGTTAAAGGAAATTAATCCTAACTTATGCAATATCCCAACAACAAAAGCGGGAACAAGTCTTGAACCATCTTTATCATGTATTATTAAAGATCTTTTAAAAATAGCTAAGTATATTTTTGTGAATGGCTCCATAAAACCAAAAATGAAAATATCAAGTGAAAATATTTATAATCAAGCTCGACAAATGCCTGAAACTATTGCCGCAATCGAAAAGCTAAAGAAACTAAATATCTTGAATAAATCTTTAAACATCGATGAGATACCAGATTGATACTTAGGTAGAATAATAACATTAGGATTTCACTTTAAATAACTATTAGTAACTGTTTAAATTTCATTGCTAAAAATAGATTGTCACTCAATAGTTCTCGATATGCTCACCGAAAAGGCTCGCTACTCGAACTGACATCAGTATTTTCGCACAGTCACTTCGAGTAGGCTTTTTCAGCCGTATCGAGAAGTGAATATTGAAAATCATATACTTAACAAATTTTCGGATGAAATTTAAACAGGCTCTTATAGATAAAAGATTAAGGTAAACCTTTGTTTTAACAACCCTATCCAGTCCGCCGTAACGTGTTAAAAATAAAAAAAGTAGCGAGACGCTATGCCTTAACGAGGTTTTTGAGCCGGAGAAAATTGTATTGTAAAATCATCACTCACCACATAATAAAGTATTGCGAGCAACATTAAAACCAAAGCAAACCAAAAAAGCCAATCGCGGTGCATCCGTTTAATATATGGTTGTTTCTTGTGATGAGCAATGTTTTGATTGTGTTCCGGTTGATGCTTGGTTGTTTTACTAGTCATTTGTTGCTCTCTATTATTTATCACTTTTTGAACTTTATCACCTTATAATAAACCGCAAACAAAGGTAACGTAAAGTTCATTTCGAATTTATCTAGGAATCTATTGTACACAGATGCTGAATCATGCTTCGACAAGCTCAGCACAAGCGTTCAGCATGACGACCTATTTAATAGTTTAGACAGCGGTTCATTATTAGTTGGCTGTTCTAAAAAATCGCTTTAACTAATACCAAAACCGGGAGTATCAATACTCAAATAGCCTTTTTTATGTTTAATACTTAATACCGGAATTTTGGAATGATTAACTATTTGCTGTGCAAATACACCTAAAAAAATGCCCGCAAGTTCCGACTCATGACCTGTATTTATTATAATCAAGTCGCAATTGTTTTCAGCGGCATAGTCCATTGCATCTTTCGCTAAATTTTTTCCATGAACAATGGTAGTTTTAAAAAGTAGTTTATTGCTGCTAATGAGCTGTTCAATAGATTCAAGCTTTATTTTAAATTTATTCAACTCTCGTTCTTCATCTGAATGTATAAGCCCAACAATATGAATGGTGGCGCCAAAAACACCGGCTATTGCCACCGCCATATTTACTTTTTCACGACTATGCCATTCATTATCAATGGGAATTAAAATGTTTTTAAATCCTCCCTACTTACTTCTTTTTGTATCGTTAATACAGGCACCTCCGAAAGAGTAACAACACGCTGAGCATTACTTCCAATAAACAATTCTTTATATCCGGAAACGCCATGGGTTCCCATTACAATAAGATCAATTTTTTTATTTTTTAGAAAAACGGATTATTTCGGAATATACCTGTCCGCTTACTATAAACACCTCTGGTTTTATACCGAACTTTTTAATTATCTCCGTTTTCTTTTCTTCCATCTTTTTTTCGACCGTTTTTTCAAACTCCATTAAGCGTGGAAGAGCTGTTTGCATTTCAGGAACTACTGAATAAAAATACCCGTTAAATTCGTTAAGGTATTCTACTACATGGACTAAAAAAATATTAGCTTTAAATAGCCCTGCTAATTTTATGGTCTCCGTCAATGCAAGTTCCGAATTATCCGAAAAGTCAATTGGCACAAGAATGTTTTTTATTTCAAATTTTTTCATGATATTTTTATTATTAATTGGTTAATCCATTTATGGGAATAGGGAAAATAAAACCTTCTAAAAAATTGGCATTCGCCTTTCTTACATGTTCTGCATAACTTGCCAAGCTTTTGTTAAGAATACTTGCAAAATCTTTATCCAGCTTTTCAAAAACAGTTTGTAAAACATTTATTTCTTCTTTCAAAGCCTGACGTTTTATATGATCGAATGGAGCATATCTTTTTGTTACTTCTTCAAAACAGGCATTGAAATTTTTTTCAACTTCTTTATAATATGGAATTAATGCCGATTCGGCGGTAAACGTTTTTAAGTGGATGAGCTTAGCGGCTTCTGCCTTTTCTTTTTTATCAATTTCATGATCTCCACTGGCTGCTAATACAGAAAGCAGAATTGGTGCTGTGAACAAAATTTCTTGTTCCTGTTTCGTTAATTTTGCTAATTGATCCATCATCTTAATTCCGTTTTTTATTTTTTTTGTTTTACTCAATTGCAAGTAAACCTAATACATACTCATCTGCCGGAACTTTGCAGGAAATCAATAATTTTATTTTTTTCATTCTCAGTCAATAAAGCTCTGCTTTGCATATGCATTCCTATTGTTTCCCACTGACTTGCCGAAAAGGAGGATGGAGATGGCGCATTGTGGCAACGCTGGCAGTTCTCCGACCATAACTGCACTCCACTCTTCGCAGCAATCTTTCGGCTTTCAACACAACCTGTATTAAAAAGAATGGAAAGAAAAAAAACACCCAAAACCACTCTTACGAAACGTTTATATAATAATGTATTTATAGCTTTCATAAATTGTAAATTTAAAATTGAACTGAATATTGAATAACAATACGATTGTTTTGAGTAATATCACTTTGATAGCCTCCTAAGCTAATAGGCTTAGTTCCCGTTATTTTTTGCGATTCATAAACCACCTTTAGTACTGACCTCCAGCTAAACCAATAATCAATTCCAATATCATATTCATCGGTTATTGCCCCCCATATGGAATTTACGGGTGTTGTATAATTTACATAACGGCTCGCTAACTCAAAATTTCTCAGGATACCCGGAGCAGAAGTAGCCCTCAATGATAGCTGTCCGAAAAAAGAAGTGGTTTTATTATTAAAGCTATAAGTGCTATTTGTATCGGTTGGATTAACATAGTTTTCGTTTGTAACATTTATATAATTATACTGAGCTTTTATATTTAATAAAACCTTAGAAACGGTTTTTACAAAGTTCATATCCAAGGCATACATATTGCTTTTGGCATTTTTGTAGGTGGAATTAGCATCTCCAATTCCTCCATACAATCCTGAAACTCCAAGCTCTAAACTCGAATTTGAAAATGGTAAAATTGAAATTCTTCCTGTTACCGTTTTGTTCAAGTTATTATCAATAATTCCGGAACTTTGCATTGTACCATCATTAAGTAATTGCATCCCATTTGTTAAACTAAAATCATAACTCCACTTCATATTTCCCAAAGGCAGTCCACCGGTAATTTCAACACCATAATCGCTTGACGGAGGATAATCAGCAATACCAACAGGATCTGAAGCTAATTTATTAATCCAGCCAGCTGCCAGCCTTTTATTATAAATACCAAAAGGCAAAACGATGTATCCACCACGAACGATAAATCCCGGTTTAACAAAATAAGAAACATCCCCCCAATTCACTCCAAAAGAAGTTCCATTCCATGAAGGCTCAAATTCAAACAGTAACTTTTTTCCATGTCGCCATAACATCATAGGACTAATTTCAAACCTGTCAATATCAGGGAAACTATTTGTTTTAGAAGTAGTACCTATGCCATTAATAGTGGTAGTGCTTTTATTATACATAAATCCCATAGTAGCGAGACCAACAACCATAAAATGACTTTCGCCTTTTTTTTCAGTGGCTACCTGCTTTTCCAAAGCTGCAACTCGGTTTTGCAAAACTGTATCAACAATGGGATTTGAAGCAACCGAAGAATCTGTTTTTTGTACATCTTGTTGTGCAATACTGCTATTTACTGCGCAAACCAAACTGAATGTAATTGTGAAATAAATTTTAAAGACCTTTTTTTTCATCACTATTTTTTTATATTCAAACATTTATTTTTTATGTTTTGTTTTTCCTTCGTTTTCCGCTTGTTGCAGCGATCTTATGTAAAGAACAATTTGCCATCTTTCCATTTCACTCAAAGTTGTTTTGAATGTAGGCATCGACAAATGACCATTCGTTATTCTCCAAAAAAGAGCTCCATCGGTTTCATTATCAACTCTTGATATCGTTAAATTGCAAGGGCTTGGGTTTAAAGAAGCTCCAACAGGTCCATCGCCTTTACCTTTGTCGCCATGACAGGGTACACAATTGGATATGAATAATTGTTTTGCTGCTGCTGTAGGCTGAAGACCACTTAAAGGATTTACCAAATTATCGGCCGATTTAGGTGCAACCCAACAGTCAGCCGTTTGAGAATAAATAGAATTTGTAATAATAACCGTGATTATACAGCTCAATATTTTTTTCATAATCATATTAATTTTAGATAGATATTAAAGGAAAACTTTAGTGCGAAATTGTTTGATTTTTTTTCACATAAATATGATGTCAAACATTATCAATAATGATCTTCATCATCTTTTGATCTGAAATACAATTATAGTTTGCCAATTAACCATAAACAGGTCTTGGCGACAAATTAATTTAACGTGATGTGGATTAGCGCAATTAAACTTTTTATTAGAAATAGAGCTGCGAGGTAGTAACCGAATAAAAAAGCGAGAGTAGAATTTTCATCTCTCTCGCTTTTATTGTTATTTATTAAATCCGGTATTTAAGTCATTCCAAATTTATTAGGAATCTATGAATAGTTTATTATGATAGTTACTCCACCACTATAACTAAGTATTTTGATTCGCTCCAAAATTTTACAGGGTCAACAATTGATAAATTATAATTATGTTTTTCTTTATCTATAGCTTCCATTTTATATGAACTGCTCGGATGCGAAGTAATAAGTTTTGCTTTTTTTCCGGCAATAGCAATAGTTGTAGTTTGTTTTATATCTACCTTTTTAAAAGCATCTTGGTTTAAATCAGAATTCAATTCTTTACTTCTCCCAATGCCTATGAAACCTCCTTTTTCATTTAACACTTTTTTGTCTTTAAGCTCTTTGTCTTTACCAATAATATAATACGCAGTATTAATAGCCATATTCATTTGGTTGATTGTATCCGTTTTGTTAATATTTTGACCGGCAAGATCAAATGCCGCAGTATTTATTTCCAATAACTCAATACCTTCTATTGCCAAAGCATTATTTAACGCTCTTAATTCTTCATTTTTGTTATTCATACTCAAAGCCATTAATCCTATCACTTCCTCCAGTTGTTTTATTTCAATGTTCTCATTTTTTAATTTAGAATTTAATGCGGAAATTTTATTTCTGTTTTTATCCATTAACTCATTGATGACCTTTATATTTTCATTAATATCATCTTTCATTCCTTTTCTTTTCTCAACACTATTTTTGGAGTGAATGGATAACAATTTTTCTTTCTCTTTAATCGTTAACAAATTGTTCTCTATCTCCGCAAAAGAAGAAACAAATGTATGAATCATTGAATCTTTTTTAACCGACTGTTGTATTACCGAGTCTCGTTGCATTGTCACTTTTTTCAGCTCATCATTCAGCTTCGAGTTGTTATTACATCCCAAGGTAACGATCATAACTGATGATACAGATAAAAAACATTTTAGTTTAGTTTTCATTTTTTTTCATTTAAGTTTGTTTGCAAATGTAGGTTTTGTATAATCTTAAACAATGATTTTTGTCAGGTACAACTTTCCATATCAATAACTTACCACAATTTCCTTTTCCTCAATCATTTTACGCAAATTTATCAGTGCATAACGCATACGTCCAAGAGCCGTATTGATGCTCACATTTGTTTGCTCCGATATTTCTTTAAAACTCATATCAAAATAATGCCGCATCATTAATACTTCTCGCTGCTCCTCAGGCAGAGCTTCCACCAATTTGCGAATATCCTTTTCAATTTGTTTTTCGATAATTTCCTGCTCACGGTTTTTATCATAACTACCAATCAAGCTAAAAACATCAAACTCCTTTCCGTCTTTGTTGCTAGTACCACTAATTATTGGGATGCGCTGTTCGCGTCGGAAATAGTCAATTGTAAGATTGTGTGAAATACGCATTACCCATGGCAAAAACTTTCCTTCTTCCTTGTAATGCCCCTTTTTAAGAGTGTTTATCACCTTTATAAATGTGTCCTGAAAAATATCTTCAGCGGCAGCTTTGTTTTTAACAAGGTGCATAATATGACTGAATATTTGTTTTTTGTGACGATGTATTAAAGTGGAAAGAGCTTCCTCGTTACCATTAATATACAAATTAACGAGTTCTTGATCATTAATAAACTGCTTAGCAGACATGGAGTCCTCCTTTTTAAAATTGTTAAACCTAATTTAAAAAGTAGCAGTTTATTCTATAATTGATCCTCCTGTTTGGTTAGTTAAAATAAAGAAAAATAAGTTAATTCGGTTCTTTTCTTTTTGACAAAGTTAAAACGATAATTCACATTTCCAAAATTTAAATTGATTACCTTTGCAGGCTAATAAAACAAAGCCGAATAAAAGGGTAAATGAACGAACGCGCAAACATAGAATTATTAGACCCCAAAAAATACATCCTTATTAAAGGAGCCCGTATTCATAATTTAAAAAACATTGACGTTGCCATTCCACGTAATAAATTGGTTGTAATTACAGGACTGTCAGGATCCGGCAAATCATCGTTGGCTTTTGATACATTGTATGCCGAAGGGCAGCGCCGTTACGTAGAAAGCTTATCATCTTACGCGCGCCAGTTTTTGGGCCGTATTGACAAGCCTGATGTGGATTATATAAAAGGGATTTCTCCTGCAATTGCCATTGAACAAAAAGTAAATACTTCAAATACCCGCTCTACGGTTGGTACTTCAACCGAAATTTACGATTATTTAAAATTATTGTTTGCACGAATCGGCAAAACATACTCGCCTATTTCAGGCAATCTTGTTAAAAGAAATACCGTTCAGGATGTTGTAGAATATGCGATGTCCTTAGCAGATGAAACGAAAGTTTTAATACTTGCTCCGTTTATCAAACCGTTTGATAAAACAGTTAAAGAACAGTTAAATCTATTGATGCAACAAGGCTTTATACGCATTCAATGTAAAGATGGAGTGGTAAAGATTGAGGATTTTTTGCAAACCAAATTTTCTGAAAAAGAACAACTTTACATTGTTATTGACCGCTTAACGGTAAAACACAACGACGAAGAAGATTTTGAAAACCGCGTTGCCGACTCTGTTCAAACCGCATTTTACGAGGGTAACGGTACTTGTATTGTTGAACTGGTGAATGACACGGCTAATAAAAAAGAATTCTCCAATAAGTTTGAATTAGACGGAATAAAATTTGAAGAACCCGATGTAAATTTTTTCAGCTTTAACAACCCCATTGGCGCATGTAAAACATGTGAAGGCTTTGGAAGTATAATAGGCATCGATGAAAACTTAGTTATTCCAAATAAAAACCTATCCGTTTTTGAAGATGCTATTGTTTGCTGGAAAGGGGAAGTGATGAGTGAGTGGAAAAAAGTTTTTGTAACTAATTCACACAAATTTGATTTTCCTGTGCACCGCCCTTACTATGATTTATCGGAAGAAGAAAAAAAACTTATCTGGACCGGGAATAAATACGTTAAGGGTTTAAACGAATTCTTTAAATATCTGGAAGAGCAATCATATAAAATACAATACAGAGTAATGCTTTCGCGATACAGAGGTAAAACCGTTTGCCCTGATTGTAACGGAACCCGCTTGCGCAAAGATGCTTCTTACGTTAAAATTGCCGATGCATCCATCAATGAAATTGTATTGAAGCCAATCAACGAATGTTTGATCTTTTTTAAAAACATTAAACTCACTGCTTACAACGAAAAAATTGCAAAACGACTATTGATAGAAATAATCAATCGTTTAGAATTTATGGAAGATGTGGGATTGGGATACTTAACACTCAACCGACTTTCCAATACTTTATCGGGCGGAGAATCACAACGCATTAATCTTGCAAAATCCCTTGGCAGCAGCCTTGTTGGATCCATGTATATTTTGGATGAACCAAGCATTGGCTTACATTCAAGAGATACTGATCGATTGATAAAGGTTCTCTTTTCATTACGAAATTTAGGTAATTCGGTAATTGTAGTGGAACACGATGAAGAGATTATGCGCGCTGCCGATGAAATTATTGATATTGGTCCGGCAGCAGGAACAATGGGGGGACAACTTGTATTCCAAGGCAACCACAGTCAACTTGAAAAAGAAGAAAAAAGTCTTACCGCACTTTATTTAACTGGAAAAGAAAAAATAAAAATTCCTGAACATCGAAGAAACTGGAACAACTTTATTGAATTGAAAGGTGTTACTGAAAACAATTTAAAAAATATTGACGTAAAGTTTCCTCTAAATACAATGACCGTTGTAACCGGCGTTAGCGGATCAGGTAAAACATCATTAGTAAAAAGGGTATTATACCCTGCACTAAAAAAAATATACGGAGGTGGTGGTGAACAAAGTGGCAGCTTTGATAAAATAAGCGGCAACATTGATAAAATTACTGCTATTGAAATGATTGATCAAAATCCTATAGGTAAATCGTCGCGCTCCAATCCTGTTACATATGTGAAAGCATACGATGAAATACGCACACTTTATGCAGATCAACAACTGGCAAAAAACAGAGGATACAAACCCTCCAGTTTTTCATTTAACGTGGATGGCGGACGCTGCGAAGTTTGCGAAGGCGAAGGTGAAGTAAAAATTGAAATGCAGTTTATGGCCGACATTCATTTGGTTTGTGAAGCCTGCAATGGAAAACGTTTCAAACAAGAAGTACTTGAAGTTACCTGGAATAATAAAAACATTTCGGATGTTCTTAATATGACTGTAGATGATGCTATTTATTTTTTCAACAGCTCCGAACGCCCAAGCAATATTGAGAAAAAAATAGTGCAAAAGCTAACTCCATTATCGGATGTTGGTTTGGGATATGTAAAACTTGGGCAACCATCAAGCACACTGAGCGGTGGAGAAGCACAACGCATCAAACTGGCATCATTTTTAGGTATAGGACAAAATAGCGTATCTCCTACCCTGTTCATTTTTGATGAACCAACAACGGGCTTACATTTTCACGATATAGCCAAATTACTGCAAGCCTTTAATGCACTGATAAAACAAGGGCATAGCTTAATAATAATAGAACACAATGCAGAAATTATAAAATGCGCCGATTGGGTAATTGATCTTGGTCCGGAAGGCGGAAATACAGGTGGAACAATTGTTTTCGAGGGGATTCCTGAAGAATTAATCAACTGCAAAGAATCATACACCGGACAATATTTGAAAAACAAGTTTTCCAGCGAACTACAATTTAATCAGTAATTATCAACTTCCTTATTATTCTTTCCAGACTTTTTAGAAAATAAAAAAAACCGATTGCTCGGTTTTTTTTATTTAAACTTTTGTTATTAATTATTAGAAATGGAATACTACACGAATAACAGCTGCTTGACCAAATAAAGTGTTCTTATTATCTGTATCAATTTGAAAAGAACTTGGGCCTTTAGCAAGATTTGTAGTTGTGCTAGTAATAGCTGAAGCAGCTTTTGTGTCGCTGGTACTAGAACCTTTTGCTGTTGAACTAAACATAATTGACCAACCGAACTCACCTCCTATTGATAGTTTAGGTAAAATAAAATACTCAGCACCAATAAAACCACGCGCACCAATACCAAATGTATTTCCGGTCCTTGAACTACTAACACGGGTAGTACCTACACTAACATTTGTATTGGTTAAATCAACCGCATAAGTATTGGTAGTACTGCCTCCTCCACCATAAACAACTCCTACTTCACCTCCATAAAAACCTTGCAAACGGGTTTTTCCTCTTCTCCACTCCATACCTGCAGTTAAAGCAATATTTGTATTACTAACTTTTGTTTTTTGTGCTGTAGTAGTAGAATCAGAAAAATTAGTAAGGGTATTATTAGTAGTGTTGCTTCCCAAACCAATACGCACACCTGCGCGATAAGCCATTTGAGCAGTTTTAAAGTACTTACCCTGAATAACCATATTGCCGTTAGCAAAATTAAAACCGGGAGCTGAATTAGCTGTGGTTTTTCCAAAAAGGTTACCCACATAGCTTAGGAAAGGTGTTGCATCAATTCCTATTGCCCAGTCTCCAGCTTCGGGTAAATATACTTCACCTTTTTTGTTCTTTAATACATCCGCATTTGAGGTTGATTCCTGTGCAGAGGCTGATGTAACAATCAGCGCAGCAACTGTTGCAATTGATAAAATTTTCTTTTTCATTTTTTTGTTAGTTTTAGTTAGGTGATGCGAAACTAAAAACTAAAAATATGATTCAAACTTACTCAACTACATTTTTATACACACACCTTTTTTTATAACTTAATTAAACTTTCAACTTTTACTTTCTAATAATGGAACAAACTTAAATTCTCCATATTCAGTTTTTTCAAATTGTTTTTCTTTCACCTTTATAATTTTGGTCATAATTTGAACTTTTTCCCCACAAGGAATAACCATAATACCTCCTGTTTTTAACTGTTTCAGCAAATCATCGGGAATTGTAGGGGCTCCGGCTGTAACAATTATTTTATCGTAAGGTGCGTAAACAGGTAATCCCTTATAACCATCTCCATAAAACAATTTGGCACTATAATTTAATGTGGGTAAAAATATTTTGGTTTTGTCAAATAACTCCTTTTGTCGCTCAATGGAAAAAACTTTGGCTCCCATTTCAATCAATACTGAGGTTTGGTAGCCCGAACCGGTTCCTACTTCTAGTACTTTTTCCCCCTTCTTTAATTCCAATAATTCCGATTGAAAAGCCACGGTATGTGGTCTGGAAATGGTTTGTCCGGCTCCTATAGGAAATGCGATATCCTCATATGCACGCTCAATAAAGGCATTGTCAAAAAACAAATGGCGTGGTACCGTTTCAATCGCTTTTAAAACAATTTCATTTTTAATTCCTTTGGTTTTCAAAAGCTCTACAAGCTGCCTGCGTAAGCCCTTGTGGCGATATGTGTCCTTAATCATAGCGTATTATTAGCAACAAAATTAACACTTCCTTATTGATAAGTAAGATAATTTTACAAAGAATACCCTGTTGAAAAAAGTATTTTTGTAAAAAACTTATAAAACCATGATTAAAATTGGAGTATTAGGAGCAGGCCATCTAGGGAAAATTCATATCAGACTTTTAAAAGAGATTGAAAGTTTTAAACTTGTTGGCTTTTACGACGAAGATAATGCAGTGGCAGAGGCTGTTGAAAAAGAATTTAACATCAAGCGTTTTGATTCTATTGAAAGCCTTATAGAGCAGGTGGATGCTGTTGATATTGTTACTCCAACAATTGCACATTATAAATGCGCATCACAAGCCATCAAAAAATCAAAGCACGTTTTTATTGAAAAGCCCGTTACTAAAACTATTGAAGAAGCGAAAAATCTAATGCACTTATCTAAAGAAGCAAATGTACAAGTGCAAGTTGGACATGTTGAACGGTTTAACCCGGCCTTTATAGCAGGTAAAGACTATTGTACAAACCCTATGTTTATTGAAACACACCGTTTGGCGCAGTTTAACCCCAGAGGTACGGATGTTTCGGTAATACTTGACTTGATGATACATGATATTGATATTATTTTGAGTGTAGTAAAGTCAGATATAAAACGTATCAGCGCCAGTGGTGTTGCCATTGTTAGCGACACACTTGACATTGCCAATGCCCGTATTGAATTTCACAATGGTTGTGTTGCAAATTTAACCTCCAGCAGAATTTCAATGAAAAATATGCGTAAATCAAGATTCTGCCAAAAAGATGCTTATATATCCATTGACTTTTTAGATAAAAAAGTAGAAGTGGTGCGCTTGAAAAAAATAACAGCTAAAGAAGCTGAGGAAAACCCATTATCAATAGTTATAGATTTGGGCAAGGGTAAAGACTTAAAACAAATTTATTTTGAAAATCCAACGGTGGATCAAAAGCAATGCTATTAAGGCCGAATTGCTATCCTTTTCGCATGCTATTAAAAACAATAGAACTCCATTGGTTAGTATTGATGACGGTTATAAAGCCTTAGAAGTTGCTTATATGATTATTGATAAAATAAAAGCATCCTCCAATTTTATTGACGACCCAGAAATACAAATCAATTAATTCGCTTAAAGCCTACATACTCTTATTACAATATCATGGTTGCTAGCTTTAAAAGCCGTGAACTCTTTTGGATAGTGACAAAGCATCCAAGCAGAAGTCATTTCGCCCAATTGCATCACATATTAAAAAATAATTTAGTTTATTTGCACCGCCTACCATTTTATGAATAAATGTCGGATAAATTAAATAGTGTAAAAACGGTATGTATAATCATTCGATAACAAGTGCAATAAGCGAACACCGTATCCTTGAAAGTTCCATTAATGAATTGTCATTTACGGCAAAACCAATAAAATTATTATCCGCCAAGCGGATGTTTGATATTATTGGTTCATTAATAGTGTTTACACTTTTCGGCTGGTTATACCTTATTCTTGCCATTGCAGTAAAACTAAGTTCCAGAGGTACAATCATATATAGTCATGAACGAATTGGTTTAAATGAAAAACCCTTTAGTATTTATAAGTTCAGAACGATGTATATGGATGCTGAAAAAAACGGACCTGCACTTTCAAATGACAACGACCCGCGAGTAACTGCTATTGGTAGGTTTTTGCGCCGAACACATTTAGATGAACTGCCTCAATTTTACAATGTATTAATTGGTGACATGTCCATAATTGGAACCCGCCCCGAAAGAAAGTTTTATATTGATACTATTATCAAAAGGGCTCCACAGTATAAAAAAGTACTGAAAAACAAACCCGGCATTACATCCTGGGGACAACTAAACTATGGCTATGCTGAAAACATAGAGGAAATGATTGAACGTCTTAATTTTGATGTTTTTTATATTAACAATATGTCCTTTAAAATGGATCTGAAAATTTTATTTTATACAGTTTTCATAATAGTAATTGGAAGACCCCAAACACGCAACCATAAATCAACTTCTTAGAATAAAATTCATGAAAAACATTTCAGTGATCGGCTCAGGAACAATGGGTAATGGTATTGCACAAACATTTGCGTTGTATGGTTTTAAAGTATCATTAATTGACATTAAACAAGAGGCACTTGACAAAGCATTGGCTACCATCAACAAAAGCCTTGACAGAATGCTCACGAAGGGCAGTATTTCTGAAAACGAAAAAGCTCAAACTTTAAAAAATATCAGCACTTTTACCTCTATCGAAACAGGTGTGAAAGAGGCCGAACTTGTTGTAGAAGCCGCCACCGAGAATATGGCTGTTAAATTAAATATTTTTAAAGAACTGGATAAAATATGTTCACCAACTACTATTTTAGCCAGTAATACATCTTCAATTTCCATTACTAAAATAGCAAGCGTAACAAATCGTGCAGACAAAATTATTGGTATACACTTTATGAACCCTGTACCTATTATGAAGTTAGTTGAAGTTATTAGAGGCTATTCTACTTCCAATGAAGTAACAAAACTCGTTTTCGAAATTTCAAAAAAGCTAAATAAAGTTCCGGTTGAGGTTAAAGATTACCCTGGATTTGTTGCAAATAAAATATTATTACCAATGATAAATGAAGCGATCATTACTTTACATGAAGGCACTGCCGATGTGGAAGGAATAGATAATGTAATGAAATTGGGTATGTCCCTTCCTATGGGTCCATTGCAGTTAGCCGACTTTATTGGCTTGGATGTGTGTCTTTCTATTTTAGAAATTCTTCAGCAAGGTTACGGAAATCCGAAATATGCACCATGTCCACTATTGGTAAATATGGTTACCGCCGGACATCTTGGTGTTAAATCAGGACAAGGGTTTTACACTTATACATCTGAAAGTAAAGAATTGATTGTTTCTGATATTTTCAAAAACTAAAAGTTAAGTTTTCAAATTATTATTATCAGTTGTATTTCAATTTGAAAAAATAAACTATATTTGCACTCCTTTTTAAGGAAAACCATATAGAGTACTAAAAGTAAATTAATATAACATCATGAGTAATTTATTAAAATACGTAGAGGAGCAATTAATAGCAAAGCCTCAACATCCAAAATTTAAAGCCGGCGATACTGTTACAGTTCACTATAACATTAAAGAAGGTGAAAAAGAACGTGTTCAGCAATACCAAGGTGTTGTGATACAACGCAAAGGTAACGGACCTACAGAATCATTTACTGTTCGTAAAATGAGTAACAACGTTGGTGTAGAGCGTATCTTTCCAATCAACTCTCCTTTCATTTCTAAAATTGAAGTAAATAAAGAAGGCGTTGTTCGTAGAGCTAGAGTATTCTACTTACGTGGCTTAACAGGTAAAGCAGCTCGTATTAAAGAGAAAAAACAATAAGTTTAAACTTTTTTCAGTAAAAGCCCCCTCCCAAACAAGGTAGGGGTTTTTTTATTTTTAGCCATATCAGTAATATTAAACCTTTTAAAGGTTATAATTCCCTTTGTAAATCATGACTTTAAAAGAAGAAATAGAAAGACGTAAAACATTCGGCATTATCTCTCACCCTGATGCAGGAAAAACAACATTAACCGAAAAATTATTATTATTCGGAGGAGCTATTCAAACCGCCGGTGCTGTAAAATCTAACAAAATAAAAAAGCACGCAACCTCCGACTTTATGGAAATCGAGCGCCAACGGGGTATTTCGGTGGCTACATCAGTAATGGGTTTTGAATACAAAGGGATAAAAATAAATTTGTTGGATACTCCCGGTCACGAAGATTTTGCTGAAGATACCTATCGAACTTTAACAGCTGTTGATAGCGTAATAATGGTAATAGATTGCGCTAAAGGTGTTGAACCTCAAACACGTAAATTGCTTGAAGTATGCCGTATGCGTAACACTCCTGTTATTGTATTTATTAATAAACTTGACAGAGAAGGGAAAAACCCGTTTGACTTACTCGAAGAAATTGAAAAAGAACTAAGAATTGATTTACGTCCATTGACCTGGCCAATAAGTATGGGTAAAACATTTAAAGGTGTATATAACCTGCATCAAAAAAGTTTGATTCTATTTAATCAGGGAGAAAAACAAACAGAAGATAACTCTATTGAGATAAAAGATTTAAACGATGGTGTAATTGATGAAATTATAGGAGAAGATTTAGCCAACGTACTTCGCCATGATGTAGAGCTAATTGAAGGTGTGTATGCAAAATTTGAAAGAGAAGATTATTTAGAAGCGATGATATCTCCCGTGTTTTTTGGAAGTGCGGTAAATAATTTTGGCGTTCGGGAACTGCTGGATGGTTTTATAGACATCGCTCCATCACCACGTTCCAGAGAAACGGATGTAAGAACAATTAATCCCGATGACAAACACTTTAGTGGATTTGTGTTTAAAATACATGCTAACTTAGACCCTAAACACCGCGACAGAATTGCATTTTTGCGCGTTTGCTCCGGCAGGTTTGAACGAAATAAGAATTATTATCATGTTAGAGAAAACCGAAGCCTCAAATTTTCAAACCCTACGGGTTTTATGGCGCAAGAAAAAAGTGTGATGGATGAAGCTTATCCAGGTGACATTATTGGTCTATATGATTCCGGACTTTTTAAAATTGGTGACACACTTACAGAAGGAGAAAAATTCAACTTTAAAGGTATTCCCCAATTTTCACCGGAATTGTTTCGATATGTTTCTAATATCGATCCATTAAAAACCAAACAATTAAACAAAGGTTTGGAACAGCTTACTGACGAAGGAGTTGCACAGTTGTTTACTAAAACAGCCGACAATCGCAAAATACTTGGCACCGTTGGAGCACTCCAGTTTGAGGTTATTCAGCATCGTTTAAAAAGTGAATATTCTGCATCTTGTAATTTTGATCACATTTCTTTATTTAAAGCCTGCTGGATCAGCAGTAAAGACAAAAAGAAACTGGATCAGTTTATTTCAGAAAAACTACACCACATGGCTAAAGATAAAGAAGGGCGACCTGTATTTTTAGCTGAATCAGCATGGGCATTACAAATGGCCCAGGAAAAAAATCCGGATATTAAATTCCATTTTATTTCGGAATTTAAAGAAGATTAATTTTGGTGTAATTTTTGTAAACCACCCGAAAATAATTTTTTTTAATATAATAAATATAACTTTGTGTTAAACTTGTTAACTGTTATAAATGATATGAAATCAAAAACGACGAAACCACTTATCACAAAAGCATTATCAGCCCTCCTACTATTATTTTCTTTACAAACATTTTCGGCCAGCGACACTGCCGGTTATGAAATTAAAATTGTGATGAAAAAACTGGGAGAAGGAAAAAAAATCGAACTCTGCTATTATTACGGCGAAAAACAATACATCAAAGATTCAGCTAAGGTAAATTCAAAGGGAGAAGCCATCTTCAAAGGAAAAGAAAAACTTCCTCAAGGTGTATATTTAATTGTACCGCCTAACAGAACTTACTATGATTTTTTAGTAGAAGAAACTCAACATTTCACTTTAGAAACTGATACCAGTGATTATATTAATAAGATGAAAGTAAAAGGATCTGCCGAAAACGAACTGTTTTTTAACTATCAAAAGTTTATGGTGAAGAAACAAAAGGAGGCGGAACCTATTCGTGATAAATATAAAACGATAAGCAAGGATAACAAAGACTCTACAAAACTTTTGCAAGATCAACTTAACAAACTCGGCGAAGAGGTAAAAGCCTATCAAAAAGAATTGATGACAAATAATCCAAAATCGTTCGTTACAAAATTTTTAAAAGCAATGGAAGAACCTGTTATTCCTGAAAATCCGCCATTACTGCCAAATGGAAAAAAAGATTCAACATTCGCATACCGATATTTTAAAGCTCACTATTTTGACAACTTTGATTTAAGCGATGACAGAATGTTAAGAACACCCATATTTCAAAATTTCATCAAACGATATATTGATAAACTAACAGTACCATTGCCTGATTCAATAAGCGCTTCCTGCGATGACCTTATTGCAAAAACAAAACCGAATAAAGAAATGTTCAAATATATGGTATGGTACTTAACATATACCTACGAAACCTCTAAGTATATGGGGATGGATGCCGTGTTTGTCCATTTAGTTGAAAATTATTATACCAAAGGACAGGCATATTGGCTAGATTCTGCTCAGCAAGCTAAGATCTGGAACGCAGCTATGGCCGCTAAACCATTGTTGATAGGCAAACAAGCCCCTTCATTAAATTTAAAAGATTCTACCGGAAAATACATTTCCTTATATGATTTAAAATCAAAATATACAGTAGTTGTTTTTTGGGATCATGGTTGCGGACATTGTAAAAAAGCGATTCCCATCTTAAGTAACTTATATGATTCTATTCTTCATAGCAGAGGAGTTGAAGTATATGCTGTTGAAACCGAAAACAACCCAACTGAATGGAAAAAATTCATACAGGAACATCATCTTAAATGGATAAATGTTCACGAAACAGATGAATATTATTTGGCGTTTGCAAAAAGGAGTTACAATGTCACCAGTACACCACTTATTTATGTGTTGGATGAAAACAAAGTAATTAAAGCTAAAAAGGTTGATTCTGAACAAATAGCTAACATAATAGATATGATTGATAAAGAAAAAGAAGCGAAAGAAAAGGAGAAAACAAAGTAGCAGAAATAGTATTAAATATATTGAGCGAAAAGCCTACAGATAAAACAAATCTGTGGGCTTTTTGTTTTATTAATAAGGGTTCCCCTCCAACAATTTTTTAATAATTACCGCCATCTTTTTTTCGGACTGAGCAGCAACTTTTAACACTTCCTCAAGCGTAATTTTTACAATTTTTCCAGGAACACCTAGGTCTGTTATTATTGACATTGCAAAACAAGGTATATTCATATGCCGGGCAACGATAATTTCCGGCACTGTACTCATCCCTACAGCATCAGCACCTATAATGCGTATCATTCGATATTCGGCAGGAGTTTCAAAAGTTGGTCCTGTAAGTCCTAAATACACTCCTTCATGTACTTTAATATTACTTGCAAGTGCTATTTGCTTTGCATTTTTTATAATTTGTTTATCATACACCTCGCTCATGTCCGGGAAACGGGGTCCAAGCTCTTCATGGTTTTTTCCGACTAAGGGATTAGAATTAAAAAAATTAATATGGTCATTAATAATCATCAAATCACCTATTTCAAAATCAGGATTTACGCCACCTGCCGCATTGGATACAATCAATTGTTTTATACCCAATAACTTCATTACTCTTACCGGAAAGGTTACCTGTTTTAAATCATACCCTTCGTAATAATGAAAACGACCCTGCATGGCCACCACATTTTTTCCACTTAGTTTACCAAATATTAGTTTGCCAGAATGTCCTTCCACTGTGGATAAAGGAAAATCAGGAATGTTTTCGTAAGGTAATATGTGTTCAATTTCTATTTCTGTAACCAAATTGCCCAAACCTGACCCAAGTATGATTCCAACTTCCGGTATTGAAGAGATTTTACTTTTAATGAACGCTGTAGTTTTTTTGATTTGATCTAACATATTGTAAAATATAGTTATTAAAGTCCTTTTCACCTTCGTCACAAAATTTTATTTCTATAGGGATATAAAAAATCGGAATATTTATTAATGTACTTAACAAGTTTTTATCTCGTAATCGCATAGCATCTTTTTCGGTAGTAATAATAATTTTGTTAATCGCGGAAAGCCCATTAAACTTAGTTTCAATTGCTTTTAAGTCGTTTTGCGTAAACTGATGATGATCAGAAAAATTAATAGTTTCTATAGTTTTAGTTTGCTCTTTTAAATAATATTCAAGTGGTTTAACATCAGCAATACCTGTAACAAGAAGTATACTGTAATTTTTTTCAAAATAATAAGACTTCGAAAATAGCGTAGCGTCTTTATTATTAAGTGGAACCAACTCTCCATAACTAATGGTTGTAAAATAAATTTTCTGATGTGGCAGGAGATTTAGTTTGTCTACAATTCCTTTACGCTCAATAAGGAGTGGAATATGTGGACATTTAGAAACAATAATTATATCTGCACGTTTTATCCCTGAAGGGAACTCACGTAAGGTACCTGAGGGTACAACGTGGTCGTCAATATACAATTTATTGAAATCAGTTAAAACAATTGATAATCCGGGTTTTATAGAGCGATGTTGAAATGCATCATCGAGCAAAACACCTTGTATGGAGGGAAACAATTCTAAAATTTTCTTCACTCCCCGAACACGCTTTTCGTCCACAACAACAGGCATTTTGGGAAATTTTTTTTTGAACTGCAACGGTTCATCGCCAATATCATTAGCCGTTGATTGCGTGTCTGCTAATAGAAAATCCTTTGTTTTTCTACCATATCCGCGGCTTAATGTAGCTATATAAAATTCCGGTTTTAACAATCGTATTAAATATTCAATATGAGGAGTTTTGCCTGTACCACCCATGCTTAAATTCCCAACGGATATTATAGGAATAGTAAATGAAGCAGATGTAAAAAAACCAATATCATAGAGTTTGTTCCTGCACAGCATTATAGTACCATACAGTAACGATAAAGGATAAAATAATATTCTTAAAAGAGGCATAGTGGTAAAAGTACACCTTTAAAGTTAAGAAACAAAACTACTTCTTATTACATTTGCTAACCTGTAAATGTAAAATTGACTGATGAAACTAAAAGAAATAACCGACTGTATTGAACACTTTGCGCCTTTAGCTTATCAGGAATCGTATGATAATTCAGGCTTAATTTGCGGAAATTACAACATGGAAGTCACCTCTGCATTAATTTGTATTGATAGTACAGAAGAGGTGATTGACGAAGCCATAGCCAAAGGCTGTAATTTGGTGATTGCACATCATCCGATTGTGTTTTCAGGAATGAAAAAAATCAATGGAAAAAATTATGTGGAGCGGACTATTATCAAAGCCATTAAAAATAACATAGCAATATATGCAGCTCACACCAATCTTGACAATGTTTATAACGGTGTAAGTGCAAAGATGGCTGAAAAATTAGGTTTATCCAATTGTTCGGTGCTTTTACCAAAAAGTAATTTATTAAAAAAACTCATTGTTTTTTGTCCGGAGGAGGCAGCTGAAAGAGTGAGAACAGCTTTGTTTTCAGCGGGAGCTGGTAATATTGGTAATTATGACGAATGTAGTTTTAATTCGCAAGGTACAGGAACATTCAGAGCCGGAGAGAGAAGCAATCCATATGTGGGGGAAATTGGCAAACAGCACCATGAAAAAGAAGTAAAAATTGAAACTATTTATCCCGCATTTATTGAATCTCGCTTGCTCAAAGCATTATTTATTTCTCATCCTTACGAAGAGGTAGCTTACGACATTATTCCCCTTGCTAATCAAAATGATCGGATTGGTTCCGGACTAATAGGAGAACTATCTGAAGAAATGGATAGTCTGGAATTTCTTCATCATCTAAAAAAAACAATGGCTGCCGGTGGCGTACGTTATACATCCATTAACAAAAATAAAATAAAAAAAGTGGCCTTATGTGGAGGTTCAGGCAGTTTTTTACTTGAGGACGCCATAAAAAAAGGAGCGGATATTTTTGTTACCGCTGATTTTAAATATCACCAGTTTTTTGACGCCGAAAATCGCATCATTATTGCCGATATTGGGCATTATGAGAGTGAACAATATACCGTTGAATTATTTTATGAGATTTTAAAGAAAAAATTTAATACATTTGCACTCCTTATATCGAGTACAAATACAAATCCTATAAATTATTTATAACAATGACAAGTGTTAAAGTAAAAGCTAAAGCTGACGATGTTTCTGTAGAAGAGAAGTTGAGAGCCTTATATTTCTTACAACAGGTTGACTCCAAAATTGACAAAATTAAAATTGTTAGAGGTGAGCTTCCTTTAGAAGTAAGAGATTTTGAAGATATTGTTGCCGGATTAGAAACTCGTGTAAACAATCTGAATACAGAACTGAAATCTTTGGAAGATGCTATTTCAGAAAAGAAAAATCTCATTAAAGATGCGCAACTATTAGTTAAAAAATACCAAACGCAACAAAGTAACGTTCGTAACAACCGCGAATATGATTCTATTACAAAGGAAATAGAATTTCAAAATTTGGAAATGCAACTTGCCGAAAAACGCATTAAGGAATACAAAGCGGCAATTATTTCAAAGCAAGAAATTGCTCAGCAAACCGAAGAAGAGTTGAAAAATCGTCAAAAAGATTTAAAGTTCAAACAAAAGGAATTGGACGATATTGTTGCTGAAACAGAAAAAGAAGAAACTGATTTATTGAAAAAATCAAAATCTGCAGAAGCCGTTATTGAAGACCGCTTATTGAGTGCTTACAAACGCATCCGCTCAAACGTCGCTAACGGTTTAGGTGTAGTTACTGTTGACAGAGATGCTTGCGGTGGATGTTACAATAAAATTCCACCTCAACGCCAATCGGACATTCGTACACACAAAAAAATAATTGTTTGTGAACATTGCGGCAGAATTTTAGTGGATGCTGAAATTTTGGTAGGAGCGCCTGCAAGCAAGTAATTTAAACTATTTATTTAATAAAAAACTCCCAAAAAATCTGGGAGTTTTTTTATTTACAGATTTTATTAACTATAATTATGAGTAAAACATTAACAACACGTGAAGAAAATTACTCAGAATGGTATAATGAGTTGGTTGTAAAAGCCGATTTGGCAGACCATTCGGCAGTTAAAGGGTGTATGGTTATTAAACCTTACGGGTACGCAATTTGGGAAAAAATGCAACAAACCCTCGATAAAATGTTTAAAGATACCGGACATGTTAATGCTTATTTCCCTCTTTTTATCCCTAAATCATTTTTCAGTAAAGAAGCCAACCATGTGGAAGGATTTGCCAAAGAGTGCGCTGTAGTGACTCATTATCGTTTAAAAAACGGAGAAAACGGAGAAGGAATTATTGTAGATGAAACAGCAAAACTTGAGGAAGAGCTAATTGTTCGCCCTACATCCGAAACCATTATTTGGAATACATATAAAGGCTGGATTCAGTCGTATCGAGATTTACCAATACTTGTAAACCAATGGGCAAATGTGGTTCGTTGGGAAATGCGTACACGTTTGTTTTTAAGGACAACCGAATTCCTTTGGCAAGAAGGGCATACTGCACATGAAACCGCTCAGGAAGCGATAACAGAAACTGAAAAAATGCTGGAAGTATATGCTGATTTTGCAGAACAATGGATGGCTGTACCGGTTGTAAAAGGTATTAAAACAGCTAATGAGCGTTTTGCAGGTGCTATTGAAACCTATTGTATAGAGGCACTGATGCAAGACGGAAAAGCTTTACAGGCAGGAACTTCCCACTTTTTAGGTCAAAATTTTGCAAAAGCATTTGATGTAAAATTTACAAATAAAGAAGGTAAGCTTGATTATGTTTGGGCTACCTCATGGGGTGTATCCACACGATTGATGGGAGCTTTGGTAATGTCACATTCGGATGATAAAGGATTAGTATTGCCCCCAAAACTTGCTCCTTTTCAAGTAGTAATTGTGCCTATTTACAAAGGAGAAGAGCAATTGAAACAAATTTCAGAAGTTGTTTTAAAAATGAAAAAGGCAATGGAAGCCAAAGGCATTTCTGTAAAATACGATGACAGAGATAATCAACGTCCGGGCTGGAAATTTGCAGAGTATGAGTTAAAAGGTGTTCCTGTAAGAATTGCCATTGGCGCCCGTGATTTGGAAAATGGAACGGTAGAGGTTGCACGTCGTGATACATTGGAAAAAGAAACGCTTCAACAAGCAGATATTGAAACAAAAATAGAACATTTATTATCTCAAATTCAGGATAATCTGTATCAAAAAGCGTTAGCAATGCGCGATACAAAAACATACGTTGCCGATACCTATGATGAATTTAAACGAATACTGGAAGAAACTCCCGGCTTTATTTTAGCTCACTGGGATGGAACTCCGGAAACTGAACAAAAAATTAAAGATGAAACGAAAGCTACCATTCGTTGTATTCCACTAAATAACAAACAGGAAAATGGTGCGTGTATATATTCTGGAAAACCATCTACCCAAAAGGTTTTATTTGCAAGAGCCTATTAATTTTTTGAATAATTTGAGGAACGTCTTCTACCATGGAAAAACAAGCAACCTACGATTTAATAATTAAATCATTAAATGAAAAATCAAGTATGAAGCAAGATGTGTATGAAAATACACTTCGAACTTTTAACATGATGAAATCCGTGGGGTTTGATATTGTTCGCGAGATAAAAAACAATTCTGTGCTAAAAGACAAACGTGTTATTTTAGATTATAGAGAAAGGGGTGATTTTGAGTTTGAATTGCGTATTTCAGGCGATTTATTGATTTTTAGCATGCACACCAATATTTTTGAATTTGATAAAGATCATATTATGTGGCGAAGTTCATACATTAAGGATGATCATTATCGCTCTTATTGCGGATTAATAAATGTATATAACTTCTTAAATGATTCTTTTAAATACAATAGAACAGCCGATTTGGGTTATTTAATTGGTCGGGTTTTTATAAATAAGGAAAGTCACTATTTTTTGGAAGGAAAGCGTCAATTGGGCTTTTTGCACAATGATTTCAGTAATGATATGATTGACGAAAAGGCAATTAGAAGCACTTTAGAATCTATCATATTGTATTGTTTAAACTTTGACTTATATACACCTCCATTCGATTCTATCAGGGAGATTTCGGTTTCTGAAATACAAGCAGTAAATGAAAGTATGCAAATAAAAACAGGTAAAAGGTTAGGTTTTCGTTTTCAGGCGGATGAGGACGAAATGATAGACTAGCATGGATAAACAAAATGCAAAATATTTAAACGGAAATAAATCGTCGTTTTGTTCAAAAAGTATTATTATGTTTTTTTCACATTTGGCATAATTATAGTAGTGAAATGAACCTAAGAGTTTAAAATTTATTAAAAAACGATCGTATGAAAAAAATTGCTTTTACTTTCTTTTTAATAGGTTTAATAAATTTAACCTATGCTCAAACGCTTACCGATTTGAATGCTCAAACCAAACATGAAATTACAGAACCAAAAGTTGGCGGAAAAGGCGAAATGACTTTTGAAACAGACATTCATAACTTTGATACAATAGAATACGCCGGAAATGGAACTTACGAATTCAAATTTAAAAACACAGGTACCGAGCCGGTAATTATAAACAACGCACAAGGTTCATGTGGTTGCACTGTTCCTACTTATCCCAAAGACATACCAATTAAACCAGGCGAAACACAAGTTATTAAAGTTACTTATGATACAAAACGCCCTGGAACATTTACAAAAACTGTTACTATCAATTCAAATGCAAAAGATCCGGTAAAAGTAATTACTATAAAAGGCTACGTTAGGAAAAAAGTTGTAGAACCAACTTTTTCTATTGACGGAAATAAAACAGACGGTTTTGTTCCGTTAGAAAGACATTAATTTTAAAAGTGAAACAATAAATACAAATAAATCTAAAATCAAAAACTATGAAAAAAACAATCTTATCTGTAGGCTTAATGTTTTGTGCTATGTTTGGCATGAACGCACAAGATGGTACAACAGCAACACCAAGCCCTAATCCTAATGCTCCAAAGTTCGCGTTTGAAAGTGAAGTTGTAGATTATGGAACAATTGAACACAATGCAAATGGTGACAGAGAATTCAAATTTACTAATGTAGGTAAAGAGCCGCTAATTATATCCAATGCTCAGGGATCATGTGGATGTACTACTCCTCAATGGCCTAAAGAACCAATTATGCCGGGGGCTGCAGCTGTAATAAAAGTTCATTATGCAACTGACCGTGTTGGAGCTTTTGAAAAAACAGTTACACTGACTTCAAATGCTGAAACCCCAACTAAAGTTCTTAAAATTAAAGGTGTTGTAAAACCAGACCCTGCTCCTGAAGCAACTCCTGCTAAATAAATTGTTGAATTTATTGTATTAAATTAAAAATCCCTGCTCAAACAATTGTTTGGGGAGGGATTTTTTGTACCATCAAATTAATCAGAAAATGGATTTCATAGATATTAAAATTGAAGATTATGCATTAGCTCATTCGCAAGCCGAACCAGAGGTTCTGAAAAAATTAAACCGTGATACACAAGCAAAGGTTATGATGCCTAGAATGCTTTCGGGACATATGCAAGGCAATGTATTGAGAATGTTCAGTAATATGATTCAACCAAAACAAATTTTAGAAATAGGTACCTATACAGGGTATTCCGCTATTTGTTTAGCAGCAGGTTTGCAAGAAGGAGGAAAACTCCACACGATAGACATCAATGAAGAACTTGAAATGATGGTGCGTTCAGCATTTAAAGATGCTGGGCTTACCCCAAAAATAAATTATTACCTGGGTAATGCTCTTGGAATTATTCCTGAGCTAGATGAAACATTTGATTTGGTGTTTATTGATGCTGATAAAAAAAATTACGCAGCCTATTATGATTTAGTGATTGATAAAGTGCGCAAAGGTGGTTATATTATTGCTGATAATGTGTTATGGAGTGGTAAAATACTGATGGATGCTAATAAAATGGATGTGGACACCAAAGCCATTGACGACTTCAATAAAAAAGTTCATAACGATAAAAGAGTCGAACATTTGTTACTCCCTGTAAGGGATGGTTTGATGATTGCAAGAAAGATTTAATTCCGATTGTTATACTGTACTACTAAAAACAGTGCTGCTAGGAACATTTCTAGAAAGCCTTGCATCAAAAGCCATACAGACGTTTCGTATAAACGGGCGCGCTTCTTTTTTTATTTTAAGACGGAAAGGAGTTAACTCAATAAGCTTATCTTTTTCAAGTTCGGAAAGTTGTTGTATTGCCTTAGTAATAAATGTAGTTTGCTGTTCCGATTCTCCCCAACTTGTTTCAAATTTGCAAATACAATTTAAAATATGCCTGCGAATAATTAAATCTTCTTCATTTAATAAATGCCCCTTAAATATTGGTAGTTTACCGTTGTTTACAAGTTCGTAATACTCTTCCACTTTTTTCACGTTTTGTGCAAACGCGTACCAGGTATCGCTAATAGAGGATACTCCTAGTCCTATCATTAATTGAGAGAAGGAATGAGTGTATCCCATAAAGTTACGATGCAGTTTACCTTGTTCTGCAGCTGTATAAAGACTGTCTGTTTTTAATGCGAAATGATCCATCCCAATTTCAACATAACCATTTTCCGAAAATTTCTCTTTCCCTATTTCGTATAAGGCACGTTTTTCTTCATCAACGGGCAAATCGTTTTCGGTAAATTTTCGTTGTCCCGGCTTAATCCAGGGTACATGAGCATAACTGTAAAACGCAATTCTGTCGGGCTTTAACAGATTTACTTTATCAATAGTATCAATTACACTTTTGCGTGTTTGTAATGGGCAAACCGTAAATCAAATCGAAGTTGATAGAAGTATAGCCTATGTTTCGAGCTGTAGTTACCGTTTTTTCAACCGTTTCAAAGGTTTGTATACGATTAACAATGGTCTGTACTTTTGGATCAAAGTCCTGTATTCCCAAGCTTAGTCTTCTAAAACCCAATTCGTACAATGTTGTTAAATGTTCTGTTGTTGTATTATTGGGATGTGCTTCAACGCTGAATTCAGCAGTATCACAAACAATGGCTTGTGAAGTAATTCCATTTATTAATCGCTTTAAATTATGTGGGGCAAAAAATGTAGGCGTACCTCCTCCTAAATGAAGTTCCTTAATTCTAGGTTTGTCTTTGAATACTTTTAAATAAAGTTCCCACTCATTGAGCAATGCGGTGATATAAGGTTCTTCCACCGCATGATTTACAGTAATGCGCGTATTACAACCACAATAGGTACATAAACTTTCGCAAAATGGTAAATGAATATAAAGTGAAATACCATCTGTTGCGTTGGTTTCATCAAAGGATTTTTTTACGCTTGCCGTCCATTGTTCAATAGTTGGTGGTGTTGTATCCCAATACGGAACAGTTGGATAACTCGTGTAGCGAGGTCCTGCGACATTGTATTTCCGTATTAAGTTCATTCTCCTTTATATTTTATTATCTTCTGCAAACCACTCGGCATAAGATGTTGTGGTTTCCTGCAAACGCAAATGATGTAATTCAACATTTTCGGGAAGCTGTGTTTTTATTTGTGTTGCAATATCAACTAACATGTTTTCACAAGTCGGTTGATAGTTTACCAATACTAACTTGTCAAACAATAAATTTTTTTCTGATAGTGCTTTGTGAGGCGATTCTGCATTTAATATTGTCGCATGATCTAATTTTTCAATAATTGGTTTTACAATTAGTTTTAAATCTGTAAAATCCATTACCATACCATGTTTTACATGTGCAGGATCTTTTATAGGTTGCCCTATAACAGTCACAGAAAGCAGATAGGAGTGTCCATGTATGTTTTTGCACGGTCCGTCATAACCATACAATGCATGCGCCATTTCAAAATTAAATTGTTTTGTAATTCGTATGTTGTTCATTTAAAGTAATTAGTAGTTAGATGCGGCAATTTAACAATTAAACCAGCTATTAAAATTTTTCAACCTTACAATTTTTCAATCTTTTTAACTACTTGTGACAACATTTATGTGCAACAGGTTTTGAAGCCGATAATTCTGGGCTCACATACGGAATACCTAAATTCATTCCTCTTAATATGAGCAATACAGCCATTACAATCACAAATAAAGGAATTATTTTTTTTATTTTATTGCGAAAGTTGATACTGATAACGTTTCCAAGTAGTGCCAATGAAAACATTGCAGGCAATGTGCCTAGACCAAATGTTGCCATAAATATAGCTCCGTTTAAACTATTTCCGGCAGCTATAGCTCCAGCAACTCCAAGATATACAAGTCCACATGGTAATAAGCCGTTGAGAGTACCAATGAAAAACAAAGATGACAGACTGCTTTTTTGGAACAATAAAGCTAATTGCTGTTTCAGTTTAGCAATATTGGAATAAATAAAACCAGTTATTTTAAATCTGCTAAAAACTTGATTGGGTAATAATACCATTATTAAAATAGCAACACCTAGTGTAATGGAAACCGTTTGCTGATAACCCGCGATAACAAAACTTTCACCAACCAAACCGAAAAACCCACCCAATAAGGCATAGGTAAACACACGTCCTAAATTGTAAATGAGTGCTCCACTATATTTTGATAATGACGAACTTCTATCGAGAGGTAATGCAAGAGCAATGGGACCGCACATTCCCACACAGTGGAAGCTTCCTAAAAAACCTAATGTTAGTGCGGTTAAAATAAGGTTCATGGAATCACGATTGTTTCTTCTGTAAAGTAGTTGGTTTTATTAGCAGTCCAGCTGATGTTCATTTTGTACATTCCTTTGCTTAATTGTTTTAACCCTATAGATTGTTCGAGCTTCTCACTTAATTGAATAGGTAATTTCAAATCTTTTGAATCGTCGGAAGGACGATAAAACTCTATGTTTCCAATTATAGAAGTGTTTTTAAAAACAGTTGGAAATGTTAATGTAAACGCATCTTTGGTAATGTTGTGCGTTATTTTTTCCGGAAGGGAATTAGCATTATTCATTTCGTTTAGTTTATCCTGAAAAGCGAGTTCCTTGGCGTAATAGTCATCACTTACCAAATCTATTTTTTGTTGTAAAGACATTACAACCATTGTGATAATCAAAAGCACAAAGCCAATATAAAGAACTGCTATTTTGGTTCCCCAGCTTATGTTTGTCATAGTTTTAATTTTTAGTATTTCTTGATATGGTTCCCAAAAAGTTAGTAGGTACGGTTTCTATTTTTTTTCCGTTTGAATAAATTTCAACAAATAGCGTTGTTTTACGCTCTTTAAGTTTGTTTTTGTCAAGTATAATGAAGAACTCGCTACTTGCCAACTCTTCTTTTTTTACATGAATGGTATCTTTACCAACCATTTTAATTTCTCCTGAAACAGATTGTAACCTTAAGGTTATATCCATGTTATTGTGAGTTTTATTTATCAACTTAATATTATATAAATTGCTTATTCTGTTTTCATCTACCTTTTGATATAACATTCCGGGAGTTCTTAATATGCTTGTTTCAACATCTGTTCGGCTAAGTAATAATGTTACCAAAACTCCTATTAATACTAATAAAACTACTGAGTACCCTATCATTCTCGGTGTAAGTTTTAATTTTGTATTTTCTGCAATTCCTTTTTCGGAAGCGTAACGTATTAACCCTTTAGGAGAACCAACGCTCTCCATCATATGGTCGCACACATCAATACAGGCGGTACAATTCACACATTCCAACTGAGTTCCATTTCGTATGTCAATACCTGTTGGACAAACTTTAACACATTGAAAGCAATCAATACAATCACCTCTGGTTTTATCTTCCTTTTTGGAATATTTGGCTCTAGGTTCTCCTCTGATGTAATCATAAGCAACGAGGATGGAATTTTTGTCAAGTAACACTCCTTGTAATCTTCCGTACGGACAAACGATAATACATACTTGCTCACGAAACCATAGATAAACAAAGAAAAAGAATGCTGTAAAAATCAATAATGAAATAAGAGTTCCCTTGCTCTGTTCAATCGGTTCATTTATAAGTTTCTTTAACTCATCCATGCCAATGATGTAAGCTAAAAAGGTATTTGCAATGATAAATGAAATTGCAAAGAAAATAGTAACCTTTAAACTTTTCTTACCAATTTTTTCGGCATTCCAAGGTTGTTTATTAAGTGTTTTTTGATGTGTAGCATCACCTTCTATCCAGTATTCGATTTTACGAAAAATCATTTCCATAAAAATAGTTTGGGGGCACGCCCAACCGCAAAATACACGACCAAATATTACAGTGAAAAGAACGACAAACACAATGAAGGTAAGCATTCCCAAAACAAACAAGAATAAATCCTGCGACCAAAAAACAACTCCGAATAAAATAAATTTTCGTTCAAGAATATTGATTAAAAAAAGAGGTTCTCCATTTACTTTTATGAAGGGTAGTGTAAAAAAAACAACCAAATAAATAATACTCAGTATGCTTCTTAAATTGTAAAGTTTTCCTTTGGGCTTTTGAGCATATATCCAAGCTCTTTTTCCTAACTCACTTATTGTTGATATCGAATCTCTGAATGACTCATTATTCTTTCCGCTACTTTCCATGCCACTATATTGTTTTATAAGTAAATGAGGCTATACAAAAACTGTTTTATATAGCCTCATTGTTTTAAAGTTTTGCTTTTACTGATGTACTGTCAACCTTTACGGACGTAGAATCAGTTGCAGCTCCTTCTGTATATAATTCTCCTTGTTTATCTTTCGGGTTAGGTGGATTGGTACCTCTTAATGTTTTTATGAAAGATGCTATTTGATGAATTTGTACAGGTGATAAATCGGCTTGCCATGATTTCATACCTTTATCAGGCCAACCAAATTTTATTGATTTAAAAACATCTTTGATGCTGCCTCCATGTAACCAGTAGTCGTCTGTCAAGTTTGGACCTACGCCCCCTTGCCCTTCTTTACCATGACAAGCAGCACACATTTCTTTAAATGTACTTCCTCCTTTTGCAATTTCTGCAGCATCCATTAGCATAGTTACGTTGTTTTCATTTACATTGTTTGCGTTTTGTTTTTCGTACTCTTCTTTTTCAAGTTTAGCTGAGGCTATAGATTTATCGTACTCTGCATTTTGTAAATCTCCTGTTTTTATCACATGAAAATTTATCAGATAAATAAACGCTGAAATGATAGAAATATAAAAACCATATTTCCACCAAGGAGGTAAATCATTATCAAGCTCACGAATACCATCATATTCATGATCCATCATCACATCGCTTTCATGCTCAATTGCAACTGATGCATTTATTTTTTCGAAGAATGACGGCTCTTCCTTTACTACAACTTCTTTGTCTTCTGTTTTTATCAATAATTTTATACTGTTAACCAATATCAAAACCGTAATCAATTCAAAGCCAATAATAATTAGCATTAAATAAAACAACCCCGCAGGCAATCCACTATATCCATTAGAAGTAGTTGCAGCTACAACTGTTTGAGCTGTTGCATGTTTACTGTATGACATTAATGAAATAATAGCTGCAATTGGAAGTACGCTATTGTTTTTTTTGTCCTTTTTCAGTGTTATTTCACCAACGCCTTTAAGCACACTTCCTAACACAGCTATTATTATTAGCAAAAAAATAATCACTGCCAGTAATACATTAAACAATGTATTTGAAAATAACCAATATGGATTATCAGCAGGAGTAACACCTGCACCTTGGGCAAAAGCACCTATGGCGAATAATAGTGCTAATCCTGTTAGTGAAAACTTAACTGCATAAGCACTTGTTTGCTCATTTAAGTGATTAAAGATCTGTTTCATATATATTGATATTAAATAAAAAATGAATCGGTTGAATTAGATTTTTCGAAAGGAATATTTTTCATTTCCATGATATGTTCCTTATTTGCAGTAAGCGCCCAAATGGTTAGTACTAAAAAGAAAACAAAAAACACGCTTAAAGAAATCATCGGATAAATTTCTATTCCGGATATTGATTCTAGATAATTTATGAATTTCATAGTTGTAAGTTTTATTTGTTTACAGTTACTGTTTGATGACTTGCTTTAATATCTTTTCCTAATCGTTGTAAATAAGCTATAAGCGCTACAATCTCTCTATCATTAAGTGTTTCTACACCATCTTTTTTCAACGACGCGGTAATTTCATCAGCCTGTTTTATCAGTTCTTTGTTGGCAATTTTATCATATCCCGCAGGGTAAGGAACACCCAATGTTTGCATGGCCCTTATTTTACCTGCTGTACTTGTTGTATCTAATGCGGCATCCAACAGGAAACTATATTGAGGCATGATTGAACCAGGCGACATACTTGTAGGATCATACATGTGGTTGTAATGCCAGGAATCGGGATATTTTCCACCTACCCTTGCCAAATCAGGTCCTGTACGTTTAGATACCCCATTGGAACGGATGGTCATAAACAAACTCACCTGCTTTTGAATATTCGCCATATCGTTCAGTTTCAGAACGGAAAGGACGAATCATTTGGGAATGACAAGTATAACAGCCTTCTCTTATGTAAATATCTCTTCCTTGTAATTCAAGAGGAGTATAAGGTTTTACACTTGCAATAGTCGGGATATTTGATTTCATCAGGAACGTAGGAATTATTTCAACTAGCCCCACCAATAACTACTACTACCAAACTTAATACATCAATTGTACAGGTCTGCGTTCAATCCAACGGTGCCAGTGTTCGCCGAGCATGTACATCTTCTTTTGTAAAGCAGGAGCTTCGGCATCTTCATTTTCAAGCAATGACCTGTTTTAACTGTTTTTACAAGTTGTAAGCCATGATAATTACACCGAATAAATACATAGCACCACCTATTGACGCGCAATGCATACATTGGAATAATTTGTAGTTACGTTTCAAGGAAATTTGGATATTTTAAAATGTCCTTCCGGAGTAAATTGTTTCCACATTAAACTTTGTGTAAACCTGCCCAATACATTGGAATTGCATAAAATAGATATACCCAAGGTGCCTATCCAGAAATGAATATTAGCCATCTTTCTTAGAATACAATTTGGTATCTAAAATTCTTGGAATTAACCAATATAAAATACCAAAGGTCAAGAATCCGTTCCAGCCCAAAGCACCAATATGACGTGCGCTATAATCCAATCGGTAAAGTGAGCAATGGCATTTACATTTTTAAGAGAAAGCATTGGACCTTCAAAAGTTGCCATACCATAAGCAGTAACGGCAACCACCATGAATTTCAAAACAGCATCTTCTCGTACTTTATCCCATGCACCACGCAATGTTAATAATCCGTTTATCATTCCACCCCATGAAGGAGCAATAAGCATTATAGAGAATACAACACCTAATGACTGTGCCCAATCAGGTAATGCCGTATATAACAAATGATGCGGACCTGCCCATATATATAATAAATATCAATGCCCAGAAGTGAATGAATGGATAAGACTGTAAGAATAAACCGGACGATTAGCAGCTTTTGGCAATAAAGTAATACATTAAACCAAGATAAGGTGTAGTTAAGAAAAATGCAACCGCATTATGTCCATACCACCATTGCACCAATGCATCCTGCACACCTGCATACACCGAATAACTTTTAAATAATGATACGGGAATTTCAATAGAATTTACGATATGAAAATGCAACGGTAATAAATGTGGCGATATAAAACCAAATAGCAACATATATGTGTCTTTCTCTGCGTTTTATAATAGTGCCAAACATATTCCATACCAAATACTAACCCAAATCAACCGCAATCAAAATATCAATAGGCCATTCCAGTTCGGCATATTCTTTACCGATGGTAATACCTAAACGGCAGATGTAATCGCAGCCGAAACAATAATTAATTGCCATCCCCAAAAATGGATTTTGCTTAAGTATATCACTGAACATTCGTGCTTTACACAATCGTTGCAAAGAATAATAAACGCCCATAAAAATTGCATTACCGACAAATGCAAAAATTACAGCATTGGTGTGCAACGGTCGTAAGCGACCAAATGTTGTTTGTGGAATTAGATTTAACTGCGGATATATCAGTTGTAGTGCTATCAATAACCCTACTAACATTCCCACTAATCCCCAAAGTATAGTGGCGAAAGCAAATTGTTTAACAATTTTGTTGTCGTACTAAAATTTTTCTACTTGCATAAAGTTTATTTTTACTGGTTATTGGTTGGTTGATTTGTGTTTGGTGTTTTATTCTCTTTTATAACTTCGTCGTCAAATAACATTCTAACCGATGGAGTATAATCATCATCATATTGACCATCTTTTACGTTCCAAATAAATGCAATCAGGAAGCCTACTGCTATTATTACACTTGCTACTATTAATACAAACAACGCCTCCATAGTTCATTACTTTTTCTGCTTCAAAATTATATGGATTGTTTTTTTTGAAGAATGATGTGCATCATAAAACAGATATGATGTAAATCATATTTTAAAACATAGAGTTATCAGTTAACTTCGCAAGATTGATTTTTAGGAAAAATGAAGAAAGACATTAATGCAACAGAGGATATCAAATTACTTGTGGACAGTTTTTATGCTAAGGTAAATGCAGATGAGTTGTTAGCTCCCGTATTTAATATAGAAGCAACTACAGATTGGGGACATCACATGCCCAAGATGTACCAATTTTGGGGTACACAACTCATCGGCACCATGGATTATCAGGGGCGCCGCTTTTCCTCCGCATACAAAAGTGGATATCTCACCAACACACTTTAAACGCTGGCTAAAATTATTTTTCGAAACCGTTGATGAGCATTTTGAAGGCGCTACGGCTGAACTGGCCAAATACAAGGCAACAAATATTGCTAATGTATTTCAATACCGTTTAGGATTTATAAAAGAGTGAGCATTAAAACAAGTTTAACGTTTATAAAGTGGCAGGGATGTGACATTGGCTATTTCTTCTGCCCCTAAATCACCTTCCTTACTAAAAGCCCATACAAATAAAGCTTTTATCGGATGTTGTTTACGTATACTTTCAATGGCAGTAAGTGAAAGGTGTTTGGCAATTCCCTTTCTTCTGTATTCTTCTAAAACCATTGCCGAACACAAATACAATGCTTCATAACTCGTATTGAGCGGTGTTTGGTTAAACAATTCTTTTTCTGAAATTTCATTTTTCAAGAATTGCTGCATTAAATCAAACGTGGTAGGTATCAATAACACCCAGGCAACAGGGCCATTGCCGTCATTGTATTCTGAAACAGTAGAAGGATGTAACTGTTGTAAACGTTTTATCACTTCATCATTCACATCCAGTTGATCCGGATCGTTTTTGGTGGCAAATACTTCTTCTGCAAGTTGTATCATGCGCTCAAAGTTGCTTAAAGCCATAACTTATGGAGTGTTTTTCTTTTTCACAAAAAGCAAATAAAGAATAGGTAACACACCCATTGTATTAACAACCGCCAAACAGATAAACCAGCCCGGTTGCTTGTTTTGTGCCGCTCTCCACATGGCCAATAGCTTCCATATGCCTTCCCATAAAATAAATAGCAAGATAAAAGGTAAAAAAGGTAGTATGAGTTCCTGAATAGTGTTGATGTCTTCCATGTTATTTAATGATTAGTGATCTTATCAAATATAAATAATAACTATTAGTCTAATGTTTTTTTAAAATTAAATACCCGTTAATGGTTTTTCTATAATATCCTTCACATCATTCATTAGCTTTACAACATCTTCTTCTTTGTATTTTTTTATATCAACAGGTTTATGAATAATCATTTTAACCTTACCAGGTAATATATTAAAGGTATCTGTCGGCAAAATATCTCTTGTACCTATCAATGTTACGGGCAATATGGATAATTCCAAATCAAAAGCCAAACTAAATGCTCCTCTTTTAAAGGGATTTAACTGTTTTGTTTTACTTCGTGTTCCTTCCGGAAAAATTACAACGGAAGTTCCATCTATCAATTCCGTTTTTGCTTTATTTAAGGTTTGTACCGCGTTTTTCCTGTTAGTACGATCTAAAAAAATGTGTCCTATTTTTTCACATGCAATACCTAGTCCCGGCACTTTTCTGAACTCTTGTTTCATCACCCATTTAAAGTCTATCCCTAGCCAGCCATATATCAAAAAAACATCATAATAACTTTGATGATTTGGTACAATCACATAGGACGCATTTTCCTTTATATTTTCTTTACCCAAAACTTCAACAAACATAGGTGTAAAAAAAGAGTTTACCCTAGCCCATAAAACACCAATAAAACTGCTCTTTTTAGGACTTACGAATGCAATTAACACTGCTATTGTTGCAAATAACAATGTATTTAAAATTAAAAAAGGTATAAAGAAAAGCCATTTATAAGGTTGGTAAAGCAAATAATATATTTTATTCATAACAGCATAATAATCTTAATGCTAAACAAAAAGGAATCATTTTAGTTGTGATTATAACAAAAGGATAGGTTATTTTTGCTAAATTAATTAGTTAAACCCAACATTCCAACTTTAAGTTTTTGATCAACAGGATTAGGACAAAGCCAGATTCCCATCATGGCTTTTTTAAATGGTAAACCAGGTATTAATATATTTAGATTAACTCCATTCTTAAAGGCGATAACCCCCTTATTGGGAATGTACCAGATGTCATATATATCACCTACTTTAACAGGTTCAGATTTAAAGATATTTACAGCCATATCAATTTGTGACCGAAACTTTTGCGTTCTGCCTAACATTGATCTATCAAACCCTTCACGAATTGCTTCAGCCATCCTATCCATAGTAACCAAATTTGAAATAATGTGCATTCTTACAGCCATAGTTTCATCAGCATCCATAATAACTTTCTCTTTACTACTTTTTGCTTTTAAATATAATCCGGCTACATATACATCAATAAAATATTTATTCCTTATTCCGGCACCATTCAATATTAATGGAACAGAGTCATATATTATGGAAGCCGGCATCGTAGCTCCCTTTAAGGTGATTTGTGATAGAGCCAAATTGCTCGCTAAAGCAAAAAAAACAACTGAAAATGTTAATTTTTTCATGCTAATAACTGGTAAAAGAAATAATTGCATAAAAACTACAAACCCAACATTTTGTCTTTTAATATATCATCTACCGGATTTTCGCATAACCAGATACCAAATGTGTATTTTTTAAATTGCAAACCGGGAATTAACACATCAAACTTTTTATTATTTTTTGTTGCTGTAATACCAACACCCGGCGTATACCAAATATCAAATACATCTCCAACTTTTATAGGTTCGGATTTAAAAACTCTAACAATCATATCTATTTCCTTTTGAATTGGTTTAGTATTTCCTTTTGTGGATTTTTGAAACCCTTCAATAATTGATTCTGCCATTCTATCCTGAGTTACCAATGCGGAAATTATTTGCAAACGAACAGCCATGGGTTTGTCCGCATTAATCACTTCAGCAGGATTAGTAGTTTTCGTTTTAACATAAAGTCCTGCAACGTATACATTCATAAAATATTTATTTCTCACACCTGCTCCATTAAGCATGCATACCTTATCTTCTTTGCCCAGCTTAGCAGGTAAAGTTACCCCCTGAACTTTAATTTGTGCAAAATTGTAGTTGCTTAGCAGCAAAAACGTTAAGAATGAGAAATTAAAAAATCGTTTTTTCATGATTTATTTTTTAGAAAGTTACTAATTAATTTTTGACGAAAACATCCATTCATCTGTAATATTTTTCAAATATAATAACAGTATTTAAAAATTTAAGATAATAATATGAACATACTAAGAAAAAACTTAGGTCAACTATATTTTTTTTTAAAACAACTACATAAAAATCCTATAATTTATTTCTCAGCTATTTGTTTGTTTGGATTGTTTTTTTGCAGGATAGCACCTGCAAGAAGAGAAAATACTAACCCGCTAAAAAGCGCTGGAGGAATAAGTCTAAAAGAAGAAAAAGAATTTTTTTGAGCTTCTATAGCTTGGGCTATCATCACTTGACTTTGCTTATGCTCCAACCCCGTTTTTTTTATATCACTACAAAAAAAATCAATGGTATCAGGTGTTATAAATGTATGATATACATAATTAAAAACTGCCACTATTAATGCTACTATCAAGGAGTATAACATTCCTGTCTTCAAACATTCTTTAAATTCAAGAAAACCTCCTGCTTTCTTTTTACTTAATATTACCGAAACAAATACCCCAATAAAAATAAAACCGAACATTATTAAAAGTCTTATTCCATAATAAGTATAAGAATAAAAACCCATTTTAAGTGCAAGTATATACCAAGCTGTAGAAGTAATAATGCCACTGATTATGGCAGCTTTTACCGGAATAGAAAGTTTCATAACTATTATCTGAATAAATTATCCGTTCATTGAAATTAAAAATTCCTCATTGGTTTGAGTGTTTTTAATTCTATCCTTCATAAACTCCATCGCTTCAACCGGGTTCATATCCGATAAGTGTTTACGCAATATCCATACTCGTTGTTGAGTTTCTTTATCCACCAGTAAATCATCTCTACGGGTACTAGAAGCTACAATATCAATTGCCGGATAAATACGTTTGTTTGCAATTTTACGATCCAATTGAATCTCTGAATTGCCTGTTCCTTTGAACTCCTCAAATATTACCTCATCCATTTTTGAACCTGTGTCGGTAAGCGCTGTTGCAATAATAGTAAGTGATCCGCCTCCTTCAATTTTACGTGCAGCACCAAAAAAGCGTTTAGGCTTATGTAATGCATTGGCATCAACCCCACCGCTTAATACCTTACCAGAAGCAGGTTGTACGGTATTATAAGCACGAGCTAAACGAGTGATGGAATCTAACAGAATACAAACATCATGTCCGCACTCCACCATGCGTTTTGCTTTTTCCAAAACTATATTAGCAATCTTGACATGGCGGTCAGCAGGCTCGTCAAATGTTGATGCTATAACTTCGGCTTTTACACTGCGGGCCATATCCGTAACCTCTTCAGGACGTTCGTCAATGAGTAATATTATTAAATATGTTTCGGGATGATTAGCCGCTATTGCATTAGCAATGTCTTTTAACAAAACGGTCTTACCTGTTTTAGGTTGAGCCACTATCAAAGCACGTTGTCCTTTTCCTATCGGAGTTATCAAATCTACTATACGAGCAGATAAGTTTTCTTTGGGATGCCCCGTTAACTTAAATTTTTCATAAGGAAATAATGGCGTTAAATAATCAAACGGAACTCTGTCACGTACAAACGCCGGCTCGCGTCCATTGATTTTTTCAACCTTGATTAAAGGAAAATACTTCTCCCCTTCTTTTGGTGGGCGTATTGCGCCTCTTACCGTATCACCCGTTTTTAAGCCGAATAATTTTATTTGTGATTGGGATACATAAATATCATCCGGTGAATTCAAATAATTGTAATCAGATGAGCGTAAAAAGCCGTATCCATCGGGCATTGTTTCCAATACACCTTGACTCACAACTATTCCGTCAAAGTTAAATGAATCTTGTTGACGTTGAAAATTATTACGATTTCTGTTTTGATTTTGAAAATCTCTTCTGTCATTATTTTCATTACTATAATTGTTGTTCTCTGAATTTTCCGAAGAATTTTCCTCTGTTTTTTCTTCTGAAAAATCAGAAGTATTTGTATGCGAAGATTCTTCCGTTGTTGAGTTTACAATCGAGTTATGTTCTGTTGTTTCGCTATTTTCAGAAATAGCATCTTCTTGTTGTTTATCCATTTGAGGCGAAAAAAACGCTTCCTCCTCATGAGGTGAAACAGCCTCCATTTCATTATCCCTTTCTACGATTGGCGCTACATCAGCAACCGGAGGATTATCAACACGAGGTCGTCTAGGACGTTTTATCGTTTTTTGCTCTTCTGCAACACTGCCATTATCCCTTGGTTCTGTATTATTAGTTGGCTGAATAGCGTGATGATCAATTATTTTAAAAATCAACTCTTGCTTTTTCAAAACATCATAACCAGGGATATTCAGATTTTTTGCAATATCTCTTAACTCTCCAACAAGTTTGTTGTTTAACTCAATAATATCGTACATAAATTGTTTGTTTAGTTTTTAATTTCAATCGGGGAATGATTGTTTAAGTTTAATTAAGGGACGGCAACAGGTATAAATATATTTTAAAATAAAATGCTTTAAGCAAAATGTGTTGAGATTGAAATGTTATAAAGAAGTAATAACTGCGGAATCGCTCTGCAATAATACGACTATTTTTTAAAATACAAACAATTTTATTTTTTTAAACCCGTGTACCTAATTCTATTACCTCCAAATCTTTTATTTTTTCGTCGTGAATAGTAAACCGCACCAAAGTTTTAACTTTATGAAAACCATGAATACCTGCTGCACCGGGGTTAATATGTAAAAGATCATATTTTTTATCGTACATTACTTTTAATATATGTGAATGTCCGCATATAAAAAGCTTTGGTCTCGTTTCTTTTATAGTTTGAAGCACATCTGCATTATACCTTTCGGGATATCCTCCAATATGGGTTATAAATACATCCACCCCCTCGCATTTGAATTGTTGATTTTTGGGATGAACCTTTCTCACATCCTGCCCATCAATGTTTCCGTAAACGGCAACAAGAGGTTTTATTTTTGACAATTCATCAGTAATTGACACCGTACCAATATCTCCGGCATGCCATATCTGATCACAACTTTCAAAGTATTTAAAAATTTTAGGGTCTAAGTAATTATGCGTGTCGGAAAGTAAAGCTATGCGCTGCATTAAATGATTTGCTAATTACCAGTTAGAGAACTCTCTCCTATTCTGCCGTCTTCTAAAAAACTATATCTTTTCTATATCTTTCTTCTTTACCCAGCCAACATTACCATTTGCTAGTTTTATTTCCATCCAGTCCTTGTCTTCATTTGTAATACTTACTTTGGTGCCTTCATGCAAAATAAAAAGTTTGGTGCTTTTTTCTGAGGGTGAACCATTAATGGTGCTGCTTGGATTAATAACAATTGCCGAATTATTAGTGTTCAAGTGTGAATATTGGTATTGCGCTAAAAAGAACGATACAATAGCTTTTACGAATAAAAGCAATGCAGCATAAAAAAATATTTTTTTAAAAATAACAGCATGAGATGAAAAATAAAACGCAAACATTACAAGGGATGAACATAACAATACAATACATGCAATACTCCAGCTTTTTTCACTCATTAAATTGGCAATATTTCTGAGCCAGTTAGTTATAAACAGCTCCGGCAAAGGATTAATTTTGTCTTCTGTTTTAAGATTAGCCAACATTAAATTGTGTTCTAAATCTTCATCTTTTGAGGATAATTTCTTTGCTTTTTCATAATACAAAATAGCCAAACCAATCTGATTACTTTTATAATACGCATTGCCCAAATTAAAATACAAAGCAGCGGCTTCTGTATTGGTATCTATAATGCTTTTGTAAAGTTGAATTGCTTTTTCGTAATTACCTTTTGAATATTGATAATTTGCACTATCAAACAGCGCAGAAGCAATATTATTATTATTCTGAGCATAGCTTTTAGGAATACCAAAGCATACTAATAACAAAACAAAAGTTGCGAAAATATGTTTTTTATTTAGCCTCATCTTCAATTTTAGTGATTACATCTACTGTACTTGAATATATTGACGACAATTCATCGGATACCGCACTTGGAGCGTATCTGGCGTATTCACATTTATCAATAATTTCGATAAGTTGTTTAAACGTTATTTCACTTATATTTTTTGATTTCAAAATAGCAGTAATGTGATCTTTATTCAAATCTGCAACCGGAATATTAAATTTATCACTAATATATCCGAAAAGCGCTTTAAATACTTCCGAATAAAACAATTCTTTATTGTTAGATTTTAAATGTTGTTCTGCAAGTGTGAGACGTTTTTTAGCCATTTTAGTAGCCTTACGACTTTTAACAGCAACGGCATCACTGTTTTGTGCAATGTGCTTTTTTCTTGCAAACAGAAAACCTATGAATGCTAAAAAAGGCGTAATGATGCCAATGTAAAAAGCCGGAGAACCAAAGAAATAGGTATTAATAGGGGTAAACGCTACACCATTGGTTTTAATGTACCGGATATCGTTTCCTAAAATTTTTACATCTTCTTTGCTTTTAGGATTAAATGTAACCGCTGAAGTGGATTCTGCATCGCCTTTTTCAACGTGTAAATTAAATTCGGGCGAAGGAATGGTGATGTATTTATTTTTTGAAGGATCATAAAAACTAAAATTTATTGGTTCGATTTTATAATTGCCTTCATGACGAGGAATCACCAGATAATCAAAGGTTTTGCTTCCACTCACATCGTTTGCCCCTGCGTTTATCTTTTCTGAAATTTTAGGATCATACGTTTCAAAATCTTCCGGAAAATTTATTTTTAAAGGTTCCAGTAATTTAATATTTCCCTTACCTGAAATGGTAATAGTAAGGTTTACCGCATCATTGGCCTTTACTTTGTCTTTGGATAAATGTGCTTTGAAAGAGAAATCACCTACAGCACCTGAAAAACCTTCGGGTTGATTAGATTTCGGAAGTGCGGAAACGTCAATGGTTACTGATTTACTTTTTGCCTTTACCAAAACATCCTCATAACCACCTCCAAAAAACTGTTCGAATATATCACGTGGTGCACGGTGCGATTGAGTTCTTACCACACACTCCAGTTCAAGCGGTTTTATTTCAAGCTTACCGGTACGTTGCGCAAACAAATAACTGCGTTTTAGTTCCCCCACCTGATAATTTACTCCATCAATGTTTTCATTGGTAACCTGTATGGTTTGATGCCCGGGAACATCCTGAGACCAAAAACCTGTGTAATCAGGAAATTTGATGTTTCTCAAATCAACCAATTGATAGCGACTGTAAATTTTATGTGTTATTGTTATTTGTTCGCCTTGAATAGCTTTGCTTTTGCTTACAATCGTTTTTGCAAATAAATTATCTCCTCCACTTTCTATTGCCGCGGACGATGATTTATTGTTTTGATGTTGTTGAGATTGCTGTTGTTGTTGATTTTGAGCTGCCGCCTGATTTGCAACAGCTTCGATAGTGATTGGATTGGTTTGAAGTGTTTTTCCGTCAACAACAATACTCGCTGGAGGAATCGTGAATTTCCCTTCTTTTTTTGCTGCAATTACATATGACAATGAAATTGACTGACTCATAGAACCATTAATAAATGACATGCTTGAGGATTGATTCGGCCCTGAAAACACGTCAAAGTCGTTTAATGCAGGTGGTCTAAAATTACCGCCATTACTATTCAGAGTAAATGAAACTTGAAATGTTTCTCCTACTGCAACCCTGTTTTTATTTACCTGTGCTGTAAATTTTTGTGCAAATACATAAACAGAGATTAAAGAAAAAAACAGCATAAAAGCTATTCTCAACTTTACAATTTTATGGTGCAATGAAACAGAATGAATCATAGTACTTAATCTTAATTTAAATCTGTTTTTAAACTTACCAATCTTTTTCTATTTGAACTTTAACCCCTACTTTGCCTTTTTTAACTTTGTCCTGAATATTTTTTTCATCGTTTTGAAGAGCATCTAACAATCGCTGTGCGTCTTCTTTGGAAATATTATTTTGCTGTTCTTGTTTTTCTTTTTCTTTGTCCTTATTGTTTTTATCCTCCTTTTTCTCTTTTTTTTGTTTATCCTTTTTTTCGTTTTTTTTATCTTTCTTATCCTTATTGTCTTTGTTATCCTTGTTATCTTTATTCTTATCATTCTTTTGCTGTTGCTGCTGTTGTCTCAACATTTTTTGCGCATAAGCAAGATTGTAGCGCGTTTCATCATCATTAGGATTATTCTTCAATGCATTTTTATAAGCATTAATACTCTCTTCAAATTTCTTTTGTTTTAACAATGAATTACCCAAGTTGTGATATACCTTGGACATTGTATCTTTTGCAACAGGTTGGTGTGTGAGCGACTGGAACTGATTTGCAGCATCCTCATATTTACCTTGCTGATAATAGGTATTTCCTAAATTATAGGTAGTTATATTATTGTTTTTATTTTGTTGTAATGATTTTTTATAATCCTTTTCCGCCTCGTTATACTTTTTGTTTTCGTAATTTTTATTTCCCTCAATAATTACTTTTTTATTTTGTTGTGCGCTGATTGAGTTAAATAGAAAAACGAGAAACACCAATAAAATACCAAGTATACGGAGATTGGAGGAGCTACTCTCCGCATATCTCTGTGTTCTTTGCATCTTTATGTTGAAAAACGTTTTCATACTTTTATTTTTTCTCACCAAATAAATTAAATCGCTCAAACAGTTTGCTTTTTCTTTCTGTGAGCAACAGTTCAATTAATAACAATAATAGTGCAGGAGCAATAAACCACTGAAACCGGTCTTCAAAATCTCCATAAAGTTTGCTTTCGTATTGTTTTTTCTCCAACTTTTCAATAGCACTTAACAAATTATTTAATCCTACATCAGCATTTGAAGCTCTCACATAAACACCATTTCCTGCAGCAGCAATTTCTTGCAACATCAGCTCATTTAACTTTGTAATAACAGTATTTCCATCTTTATCTTTTCTAAAACCAATGTTTACATTACCTCTGTACATAGGAATAGGAGAACCATTTGGAGAACCCATTCCTATGGTATGAACTGTAATTCCTTTTTCTACCGCAGCCTTTGCAGATGAAATGGCGTCATCTTCGTGGTTTTCTCCATCTGTGATAATAAATATTGCTTTGCCTTTCCCTTCATCTTTTCCAAACGATTCTACAGCCATATCTATGGCTTTACCAATGGCAGTTCCCTGAGAAGAAACCATATCCGTATTGATGCTTTCTAAAAAAAGTTTAGCCGCAGCATAATCTGTTGTTATTGGTAATTGAACATACGCTTCGCCTGCAAATACGATGATGCCGATTCTATCACCATTTAGTTTATCAATTAATTTAGCAACTGACAATTTAGCTTTTTCAAGTCGGTTAGGCGTTAAATCCTCCGCTTTCATACTATTAGATACATCCAAACAAATCATTAAATCGGCACCACTATTTTTCACTTCCTCCATTTTCGTTCCAACCTGAGGGTTAGCAATGCCCAAAATCAATAGTAAAAATGCCATGCAAAATAAAATGAATTTCCAGATGCGTTTGGTTTTTGAAACAGCAGGAAATAACTGTTCAATGATAGTTAAATCACCATAGTTTTTCAGTGCATTTTTTCTCCACCGATTCATTATCCAATAAACAATTATGAATAGAGGGATCAGAATCAATGCAAATAAGAAATATTTATTTTCTACCTGAATCATTTGTTATGGTACGCTTTTAAATACGGTGTTTTTCAATAAAAATTCTGTCAATAACAACAATGCGGCAATAATTGCAAATGGTAAAAAGTGTTCGGCTTTATTACTAAAATTTTTTTCTTCAAAAATTGTTTTTTCCAATCGGTCAATTTCATGATACACCTCTTTCAGTTTATCGTTGTTGGTTGCTCTAAAATATTTTCCACCCGTCATTTCTGCTATTTCAGTTAATGATTCCTCATCAATATTCACATCCACATAACCGTATTCATAACTTCCATCAGGGTACATTTGCACCGGTGCTAATGCCTTACCGCGTGTTCCTACACCTACTGTATATACGCGTACTCCAAACGTTTTTGCAATTTCGGCAGCCGTTAACGGAGCTACCGAACCTTGATTATTGACACCATCGGTAATTAAAATCACCACTTTACTTTTTGCTTTGCTGTCTTTTATTCTGGCTATTGCCGTTGCTAATCCATTACCAATGGCCGTTCCATCGGCGACCATCCCTGTTTTAATGCTCGAGAAAAGATTTTTTAATACTGCATGATCAGTTGTAAGCGGGCATTGAGTAAAACTTTCTCCACTAAAAATCACAAGCCCTATTCGGTCATTCGGGCGATCATCAATAAACTCTTTGGCCACACTTTTTGCTGCTTCTAAACGGTCAGGTTTAAAATCCTTAGCCAACATACTCCCTGAAATATCCAATGCCATCACTATATCAATACCTTCAGTTTTAATATCTTTCCAGCTTGAACGCGATTGAGGCCTCGCTAATACTGCTATTATCGCCGCAATTGCAAGCATTCGCAACGCAAACAAACTATGACGCATGCGTTGTTTTAAAGAAGGTTGAATATTATTAAAACTGCTTAAAGACGATATTTTAAAGTCGGCAATAAGGGTATTATGCTTTAACACATACCAAACCACCAGTAACGGTATAATTAGCAGTAACCAAAGCAACTCTTTATTTGCAAATGTTATGTCTGTAAAATAATCGAACATTATATTTTTGAGTGATTAGCGATTAGTGAATAGGAATTAGCGTTACCTATTCCTATTTACTATTACCTATTTACTATTGTCTTCTTCCTTTTTTGTTCCGTTAATAAAATCATACGCATTACTCATGCTCATTTCGTTTTCATTGGGCAGCGGATGCTCTTTTGCAAACTTAACCAAATCCGAAAGAAACAATATTTGTTTTAACTTCCCCTTACTTTCCTCGTCAATAGCTACATTTCTGAAACCATACAAAATTTCATCGGTGGTTTGTTCCATAGCTTGCATCTTAAAACGGTTTTCAATATATTCTCTCAGTATATCAGTAAGTGAACTATGGTATAACTTTAGTTTGCCTTCTTGCCACAATTTTTCATTTTTCAGTTTGTCCAATTTCTCTATTGCAACAATATGAGGCGGCAGCTTAGGTGCTTCCGGTATGATTTCAATTGGCTTGTTTTTTAATTTTTTTCGGATGTAATAAACAATAATGATGAGAACAATAATAGCAGCCAGTACCGTGATAATGGTATAAACATTATCTTTTATCCAATCTATCCATGTGTAATTTACTTCTAATATAGGTTTAATGTCTTTAATGTTTAAAGATGTATCTACTGCAATGTTTGAAACGTTCAATGTCAATGCCTGCGTATAAACGCCGGAAGAATCGTTATTGCTAGAAAATTTAAAAGGCGGTATTGTCCAACTGCCTGAATCAAACGATGTAATTAAAAATGCTTTCCGTAATGTTAATCGATAAGGGTTTGTTGAATCTGCAATAACCGTATCCACTTTTGATTGAGCGACAATTTCAATTTGTTTAATAATAGTGTCGGTAAACTGAGGCCAGTTGATGATGATATGTTTGCCTGAATTTGCGTTATAATTAATATTTATATTTAACTGAACTTGTTCTCCTAATTTTATACTGTTATTACTAATAATTGCTGTTGCCTGTATATTTTGTGCAACAGACCAATGCGCCATGAGCATTGTTATGATGGTTGCAAGTAGTATTGTTTTATATTTTAGTTTATTCGAAATCATTTTTTTTATGAGTGAATGTTTAAATGATAGACTGATTTAATAATTATAAAGTGAATACACTATTTATAGTGATTCTTCACTCATTCTATCATTTAATGATTCATTAATTTTCTATTTTCAAATTAGCGCATTAATTAATTGACACATTCAATTATCTTCTCTTAAATAAATTCATTAGAGGTTTGATGTATGTTTCAGATGTATTGATATAAGCGGCATCAACACCACTTTTATTAAATGTTTCTTTTATAAACGCTTCGTGTTTTAAACCTTCTGCAACAAAGTGATTACGAATGCTCTTATCCGAGGTATCAATCCATTTCAACTCTCCTGTTTCTGCATCAAGTAGTTTTACCAAACCTATATCCGGCAATTCCAGTTCACGTTTATCGTATACTTTTAATGCGACTAAATCATGTTTTTTATTTGCAATTTTCAAAGCTTCGGCAAAGTTTTTATCCATGAAATCAGAAATGACAAAGGCTACACTTTTCTTTTTAATAACATTGGTCAAATATTTTAAAGCAACAGTTAAATCTGTTTTTTTATGCTCAGGTTTAAACTCTATTAAGTCTCTTATAATCCTTAACACATGCTTTTTTCCTTTATTGGGGGGAATAAACTTTTCAATTTTATCCGTAAAAAATATTACTCCGATTTTATCATTATTCTGAATGGAAGAAAATGATAATACGGCACACAACTCTGTAATTAATTCTTGTTTTAATTGTTTTTGGGTTCCAAACTCACCGGAGGCGCTCACATCCACCAACAGCATAACAGTCATTTCTCGCTCTTCTTCAAATACCTTCACAAACGCGGTATTAAAGCGTGCCGTTACATTCCAGTCGATAGAACGAATATCATCTCCGGGTTGATATTCACGCACTTCACTAAAGGTCATACCACGTCCCTTAAAAGCACTGTGGTACTCTCCCGAAAATACATGATTGGAGAGCCCACGTGTTTTAATCTCAATTTTCCTGACTTTTTTTAATAGTTCGCTGGTTTCCATAAAGGCAAATTACTAAGGAACTTCTACTGTGTTTAAAATTTCAGTAATAATATTTTCGGTGGTAATATTTTCAGCTTCGGCTTCGTAGGTTAAACCAATACGATGGCGCAATACATCATACATACCGCTCTCACATCTTCAGGAATTACATAACCTCGCGTTTAATAAACGCATAGGCTTTTGATGCCAGTGCCAAATTAATACTTGCACGTGGTGAACCACCGATAACTTATCAATCGGTGCAAATTTTTCGAGCTTGTATTCCGCAGGGAAACGTGTTGAGAAAACAATATCAACAATGTATTTTTCAATTTTTTCGTCCATGTAAACGTCTTTCACTACTTCTTTCGGGCGTTTAAAATATCTTCAGGTTTTAAGACCTGGGTAGCCTTGGAAACTGTTTGCGAAAGTTTTGACGGATTATTATACGTTCTTCTTCTTTACGTGGATAAGTAATTACCACCTTTAGCATAAACCGATCCATTTGCGCTTCCGGAAGGGATAAGTACCTTCCTGTTCAATGGGTTTTGTGTGGCCAAAACCAAAAATGGATTTGGCAATTTATATGTTTGATCGCCAATTGTAACCTGCTTTTCCTGCATGGCTTCCAGCAAAGCGCTTTGCACTTTTGCCGGAGCACGGTTGATCTCATCGGCCAAAATAAAGTTGGCAAATATTGGCCCTTGCGTAACACTGAATTCCTCTTTTTTTGGACTATAAATTAATGTACCAACTAAATCGGCAGGTAACAAATCAGGAGTAAACTGAATACGGCTAAACTCAGCATCGATGGTAGATGCCAAGTGTATTTATTGCCAATGTTTTTGCCAAACCCGGAACACCTTCCAATAAAATATGGCCGTCTGAAAAAGGCCAATCAGAAGGCGTTCAATAATGTACTTTTGACCTACAATTACTTTGTTCATTTCCATCGAAAGAATATCAACAAATGCACTTTCCTGCTGAATGCGTTCGTTTAGTTCTTTTATGTCTGTCATAATTATGTGTATTGATTTTTTAGCGGAGCAAAATTAATATGAGATAATGCGAAATGCTGTTAAAATTTGTTAACTATAAATTGCAAAATATTACAAAATAAAACCATATATCATTATTTTGTCGCCGATTCTTTTGACTTAAAAAAAGACAAATATTGCTCGGCAATGTGGTCGGCTATTGGAACAAAGGCTTGTGTTACAATTTTTTTAGGTGTATTTTCATTTGAAGAAAGCTTAACGGTGGCAATGCCCGCTGAAATTACTTTTTGAGTTTTATCCATAATGGTATAATGAACCATCACATCCCTTTGATAGGAATCTGTTGCTAAATCGTACGCGTCCATATTATATTTAATATCCAATTCATTGATAAAAATAAAATGCTCAACACCATATTTCTTACTCAATGAAGGTAACAAAGCCGGATTGATAATTTTTGTATTCATAAACCTATTATCATTATTCATTTCTACCGTTAACTGCCCGTTGGTAATGTTTTTCGCCTTTTTATTGTTTACTGCTGAATTACGTTCCTTAGGATCAACCAGTTCATATGCCAAAGACCTTGATTTATAAATATAACTCAAATCATTCGCCATTTTTATGGAATCCATGTAAAACGAAATTGCCTGAGTTTTACTTTGCAATTTCAGTAAAATTTTAACATCCAACTGACGTCTGAAATTTTCACGTATTTGTTCAAAGTTCCAGCCGGTTTGTTCGTTTATTTTTTTGTCAATCTGACTCATGTACATTAAAGGTTCAAACGGAATTACCATTACCTTTCCTGATACTTTTTCGTTTGAAATTCTCGTACCTTCCTGAGCAAAAGAACCTAAAGTAAAGCAAAATAAAAAAACAGCAGCAATGTAATTTTTTAACGGCATAGAATTTAAAGCATTTTTCTTATTAATAACCATTAGTGAAATTGTTATTTAAACATACGAATCACATCATTTGCATTTGCATACAACAACAATCCTAATAACAAAATCATTCCGGCATATTGAGCGTACTCCATAAATTTTTCATTTGGCTTGCGTCCTGTAATCACTTCATATAATAAAAACATTACATGACCACCATCCAACGCCGGTATTGGTAATACATTCATAAACGCAAGCACAATACTTAAAAATGCGGTAAACGTCCAGAAACGCTGCCAGTCCCAAGTTGTACTATATGCCTTACCCATAGAAACGAATCCGCCAATTTCTTTATGAGCGTCTTTTACGGTAAACAATAATGTAAATTGTTTGATGTAACCGTCAAATGTTTCATACGCTTTATGAATTCCGGCAGGAAACGATGCTGCCAAAGAATATTTTTTTGATTCAATTGTAAAATAATGGTCGAGCGATTTTGGCCCCAGGCCCAATTTACCCTGAGCAGATACCGTGGCTTTTGTTTTTATTGTATCGTTATTACGAAGCAATGCTATTTCAACTGGCAGATTGGTATTGTTTTTCAATACCTTAATGGCATCCTGAAAATAGGGAGTAGGGGTATTATTAATAGCAATTATTTTATCCCCTTTTTTAATTCCGGCTGCGGCTGCAGGAAAACCAGGCAAAACAGTATCCACATCAAAAGGAAAACGAGGTTCAATAAGTGAATACTTGTGTTTAATCATTTCACTCAAATCATCCTCTGTAACTTTTATTTCAATCGCTTTACCATTGCGGTCAACCTGAATACTTTGAGCTTTGTTAATTAATATTTCATAAGGTACTTTTGTAACGGATTCTACAGGTTTATGATCCACGGATACTATCATATCTCCATCCCGTAATCCCATTTGATAGCCGAGTGTATCAACGGCTAAACCATATTTAACATTTTTATTGGGCAAATACTCTTCCCCCAAATGCATAATACCATTGAATAAATAAGTATCCCTAAAATAGCGTTAACGGTAACTCCGCCAAGCATAATAATTAATCGTTGCCATGCCGGTTTTGAGCGAAACTCCCAAGGCTGAGGAGGAAGTTTCATCGCTTCTTTGTCCATTGATTCATCAATCATTCCGGCAATTTTAACATAGCCACCCAATGGCAGCCAACCTATACCATATTCGGTTTCTCCTTTTTTCACTTTAAAAAGCGAGAACCAAGGATCAAAAAACAAATAAAACTTTTCCACTTTTGTTTTAAATAATTTTGCCGGAATAAAATGTCCCAATTCATGTAAAATAACCAATATTGAAAGACTTAATATAAATTGCGCTGCTTGTACTAATACGTCTGCCATTTCTTATAAATTAATGTTCTAATTATGTTAAAAATTATTTTTTTATGATTCTTTTTATCTCAAATTTATTCCCGTTCACAAGTTTAAATAAATAAGTAGCGGAGGCAAATGTACTAATATCAATTTGTGTGTAGCTATCATTTATTTCTAATTCCAATAATTTTTGTCCTAATAAGTCATATATTATCAGACTTGTTCCATCCTGTGGCGGTGTTTCAATTATTATTTTTCCCGCGGTAGGATTGGGATAAATTAAAAACACCTGAGGTTCATTAAACTTAACGAAATTTGATGTATCAGAAAAACAATTATTTGCATCTTTTACAATGACAAAATAAGAACCGCTTTTAGTTAAATGTATAGCCTTACCTGTTTGATTAGGTACAACACCGGTAGTTTGTTCGTACCAATTATTCCCCTTAGCGATGTTAGAATATACTGAATCATTTATTAACGAAATAATAGGAGTAATAGGTTTTGGATTAACGATAACTGTTGATAAGGCGGTATCCATACAATTATTAAAATCGGTTCCTAAAACCGTATAAGTTGTTGAAATTGCAGGTGAAACATGAATGCATGTGTCAGTTTTCAGGTTTATCCACACATAACTATCGGCACCATGAGCACATAAATTCGCCGATTGTCCAATACAAATAGTTGCGGAGTTAGAAGTAACTGCCGGGATTGGATTAACCTTTACTGTTGAATATGCGGTGTCTTTACAACCATTTGTGTCTGTTCCAACAACAGTATATGTTTTTGTAGATGATGGAGAAACCGAAATACAGGTGTCTCCCACCTGATTTATCCATGTATAATGGTTAGTTCCATTAGCGCATAACTTTGCAAGCTGACCCATACAAATAGTATCAGAATTGACAGTAATCACAGGATTTTGATTAACCTTTACTTTTGATTGTACTGTGTCAGTACAACCATTAATTGCCGTGCCTATTATCGTATAAGTGGTGTTTGTTAAAGGAGTGTATGTTTGACAACTGGTTGCTAATACATTATTCCAGGTATATTGCACTCCTCCTGTTGCACAAAGGTTTAGAGATTGTCCTGAACAAATTGAAGAAGCAACGGGAGAAACCGAAACCGTAGGAAGTGCTTTCACCTTAATTGTTATTTGTGCTGTTGCAGAAAAACCACTTCCGCTCTCGCCAACAACGGTATAAGTTGTTTCAACAAGCGGGTTTACTGTAATTGCACTTCCTGTTTGAGAATCAGACCATTTATAGGAATACGCTCCGCTAACAGTTAATACCGTTGGAGAACCTTTACACACCGTATCTTTTGACGCATGGACAGATAACACCGGACAACAAGACGATTTCCAAACTCCATCATTCGTTGCGGCATAAAGACATGTACCATTTGCAACCATTGCATTAATTGAAGGGTAGTAAAGCTCTCCGGGTGGCGGAAAAGACGGATAAATTCCAATAAACCCATTATTTATTACAGTCCAAGTCGCACCCGAATCCCTTGACATATATGCCCCATCACCACCCGTACCAGCATATAAATTATTGCCAATCATAGTTATGCTAATTATTGCAGAGGAGTTATTATACCCACCACCATTAACAAACCCGTTATTAATTGCCTTCCAGTTTGTTCCTCCGTCATACGATGCATAAGCTCCATCATTTGCAACAGCCGCATACACACAATTTCCTTTGCTAATTATTTTGCTCACATACTTATCTGACGATCCGGTTTTCACAACCTTCCAATTTACACCATTATCAATAGATCTGTATATTTTACTGCTATCATCACCCGCAAAAAGCGTATCACCTTTAACAGCTACTGAATACAAAGGAGCATTTGTTGGTAATACAATGGTTTGCCAACTGCTTCCCTTATCAGTAGATAAAAAAGATTTGCCTACGCTTGTACCTGCAAAAATTGTTGAATTATTTATTGTTACTGAAGTTACATAATTGTTATTCGTTATGGGATATTTTGTCCAATGTGAACCGGTATCAACGGAATTGTATAATCCCGAACTTGTTCCCGCCAAAACAAGCGCACTATCGGCTGCAATGGAATTTATTCCTAAGATTACATTGCTTTTTGATTGCCAGGTTGTGCCATTATCTGTTGAAACAGAAATACCGTAATTCCATAATGTTGGTAAATAAACCAGTGAGCCAACAGCCGCCATACAACTATAATTACCTCCTGCTGACGCATAAGGCAAGCCTGAATTTACAGGATTCCAATTGTTTCCATTATCGGAAGATTTAAACAAACCCACATCTGTACCTGCATACACATCTGTGCCTACAGTATATACAGAAGTTACTTGTGTTGACGGATAGTTCAACCCATTATTGGCAGAATTCCAGGTAGCACCTCCATCAATAGAAATATATACCCCGTTTGTTTCTGTTCCTGCAAAAATAACGGAAGAACCAATTGTTGCTAAAGATGAAACAACAGAAGGAAAAATATGCAACAGAGAAGTTGTTTTGCCCGTATCTGAAGTTACATACAAATAATTATCAGAGCTTATAAAAACTTTATTACCGAGTGGTAGAAATGCACTTTTTGTTCCTGTTCCAATTGAACTAATAGAATTTAAAGTAGCTCCATTATCGGTTGAAACCAATATTCCTCCAGTACGTGTTCCTACAAAAAGATTATGACCGCTTGCTGCCAGAGATACAATGGAGCCATAAGGTGATCCTGTCATGTTGTTGTTCACAGGAGTCCAGTTGCCGCCATTATTTGTAGATAAATAAACTACGCCTCCACCTGTTCCAAGGTATAAATTATTGCCACTTTCTGCCGTTGAAAGAATGTCAAACAAATTTGGTACCCCATTATAAGCTGGGGTCCAATTCGCACCATGATTGACGGAAATATTTCCATCTACAAACAAATTGTTTCCATAAGAAATGATGGAATTATAAAATTGTGAATCCCCCAATCCATTATTTACCGGAGTCCAACTTGAACCATTATCTGTAGAGTGATACACACCAAAATATTGCGTTAATGTAAATATTTCTGTTCCGATAGACGTCAAGGAGTTTATTCTGCCAACGGAAGGCCCATTTGTTGATAGCCATTGACTATATATATTGCTCATTGAAAAAAGCAATGCCGCTATGATAAATGTCTTTTTCATTTTTTAATGAAAGAAAATACCAACTATGAAAGTGTTTAACAATTCTATACGTTTAATGCAAAAGAAATTTCTTTTGCCACCCTTCTTGTTTCTCTATCGCTTTCTACATAATCTTCATAACTTGGTTTCGCAATAAAATCAACGTCATCCAAGCATTTCTCAACAACATCACTCATTTTTAAAAAGCTTATCTTATCTCTTAAAAACGCTTCAACCGCTATTTCATTTGCAGCATTTAATATACACGGTGCGTTCCCTCCCTTATTCATTGCCTGATATGCCAATGCCAAATTGCGAAAAGTTTTGGTATCAGCTGGCTCAAATGTTAACTGGGGATAATTCAAAAAATTGAACCTCGGAAAGTCCGATTTAATGCGTTGGGGATACCCTAGTGCATATTGTATCGGCAACTTCATATCAGGCAAACCCATTTGCGCCTTCAGGCTGCCATCAGTAAACTGAACCAAAGAATGTACAATGCTTTGAGGATGAACAATCACATCAATTTGTTCAGGTTTTAAACCAAACAACCATTTTGCTTCAATTACTTCCAAACCTTTGTTCATCATAGATGCGGAGTCGATGGTAATTTTGGCACCCATGTCCCAATTGGGATGTTTTAAGGCTTGCTCTTTTTTTACAGTTGCCAAAAAGTTTTTGTCTTTTCCTCTGAAAGGGCCGCCCGAAGCTGTTAAATATATTTTTTCAATCGGATTATGAAATTCTCCGGCAAGACATTGAAAAATGGCAGAGTGTTCTGAATCAACCGGGTAAAGATTTACTCCTTTTTGTTTGGCAAGTGTAGTTACCAAATCGCCCGCCACAACCAATGTTTCCTTATTTGCCAATGCTATTTGTTTTCCGGCATTTATGGCGGCAATGGTTGATTCTAACCCTGCATATCCTACAATGGCAGCCAACACCATGTCAATGCTCTCCATCTGAACTACTTCTGAAATAGCTTTACTACCTGCAAACACTTTTATATCGTGTTTTTGAAGTGCTTCTTTCACATAACCATATTTACTCTCGTCGGCAATAACAACACAATTAGGGCTAAATTCCAACGCTTGTTTAATCAGCAAATCGGCATTACTGTTGCCTACCAATACTTCTACCGTAAAACTGTTTTTATTTGCTCTTACAACATCCAACGCCTGCGTTCCTATTGAACCGGTAGAACCTAATATCGCAATGTTTTTAACTGTTGATTCCAAAACCGAATGATGAACTATTTATGTGAATGAATATTTAAGTGCTATTTGAATGAAATATAATCTTGCGGATCGATTGGGGTTCCGTTATACCATAGTTCAAAATGAAGATGAGGCCCTGTGGTGTGCTCGCCCGAATTACCAATAATGGCAATAGGTTCGCCTGCCTTAACTGAGTTACCCACTTTTTTCAGTAACATTGAATTGTGCTTATACACCGAAACAATATGGTTATTGTGCTGAACAGTAATGGTATGTCCTGTTTCTGACGACCATGTTGCTAATATTACAGTGCCATCCATGGTTGACTTAATCAATTCGTTTTCTTTGCCGACAATATCCACACCAAAATGTTTATCATTGCTATTAAAGGAATTGGATACCACACCTTTTACGGGTGTAAAAAAGAAATAATTATTAATCTCTCCTTTTTTAGGGGTCGATTCATCCGCTAAACCGTAATCATCCTGAATGGCTTCTACTTCTCCTCTCAGCTTTACTTCGCCTGTTGACGCTTCTATATTTAAATTATTATATTTTTTTGTTGTATCAGGTTTGTTGTAATTCAACGCATCTGCATCCTCCTTACCTTGCAGCACATTGTCCAGATTGGTCAAATATTCGTTTTTAGCAATAACCTCCTGTTCCAACGAATCACTTCTGTGAGTAATATCTAGTAACTTTCTCCATACACCCACATCGGCATAACCGGGGATATATTCCCGCAATGGCGTAAAGGCTATAAGCGATATTACCAGCACAATCATGATAATAATGGTTGAGCCTACCATTACAAATAATCTTAAAGGAGTAAGACTTAAAGAAATTTTCTCTTCAAAGGTTTCATCGTTCATCACCACCAAACGGTAACGAAGACGCAAGCGCCTCATCAAATCTCCCTTTTTATCTTTTTCTTCATCCATTGTTGACAAATATCGGGATTTTTTTAAAACATCTCAGAAAATAAATCGGCCTGAAAAACACCTGATAAATATCATCTTCAAAAACTGATTTCGATCATATTACACACACATATACAACAGTAGTTTTGTTCCAGTTAATAATTAATAATTCACCTTTAAAAACTTAAATTTATGTCAAAAAAAGCATTAGGGATTGTAATCATAGCACTTGTTTTTATTTTCCCGTTCCGTTGGGTTTATTTAGAATATCCTCAAGCAACAATGGTAAACAAAACAATGGTTGATAATGGTAGAATTGAGTATGTTTTGTTTTTCCTTGCGGTTGTTATCGGCTTTTTAACGTTTATGTTTATGAGTACAGGTAGCAGCAAAGCAGATGAAAAATAAAACAATTATTTCCAAAAAAATTGATTGACAAATAAAACCTGACAGGCTTCAAAACCTGTCAGGTTTATACTTTTACCTTTTATGTATGCAAGAACAATTATACATCCGTAATAAAACTACCTGTTATCACTGTGGAGAAGATTGTAACGACTCACATATACACATTGATGAAAAACCTTTTTGCTGCGAAGGATGTAAATTAGTTTTTGAAATATTAAGTGAAAATGATTTATGTAACTACTACGATTTATCAAAAAGCCCGGGAATACAGGTAAAAGGAAAATTTATTTCCGAAACATATGCCTACCTTGATGATGAACAGGTTAAAACCAAACTGATAACCTATACCGATGGTAAACAAAGCCGAGTTACACTTTACTTACCTAAAATGCACTGTAGTTCATGCATTTGGTTGTTGGAAAACCTGCACTGTATTAATCCTGCAATTGTTAAAAGTCAGGTTGATTTTACCAGAAAAGAAATAAACATCCTTTACAACGAGGATGCTATATCATTACGAAAAGTGGTGGAACTTCTCGCCTTTGTCGGTTATGAGCCAACAATTACGTTAAAGGATCTTGATACCAGAAAAGCGAAAAAAAATAATCATCAGCAAATTTTCAAAATTGGAATTGCCGGCTTTTGTTTTGGGAATATAATGATGTTAAGCTTTCCCGAATATTTTTCGAGCGGTAACATTCAGCAACATGGATTAAAAGATTTTTTCGGCTATCTGAATTTATTTTTATCCCTCCCGGTGTTTTTTTACTGCGCTTCCGACTTTTATATTTCTGCCTACAAAGGGTTTAAACAAAAATTCATCAATATTGATGCTCCAATTGCTTTGGCGGTATTGATAACTTTTTCGAGAAGCGTTTATGAAATAATTAGCGGAACAGGTGTTGGGTATATGGATTCCATGAGTGGCATTGTGTTTTTCATGTTACTGGGGCGGTATTTTCAAAACTTCACCTACGACACCTTATCGTTTGAACGTGATTATAAATCTTATTTTCCGGTTGCCGTTAACCTGATAAGGGGAAATGCCGAAACAATGATTCCCGTATCGGAAATAAAAGTGGGCGACCGCATTCGTATTAAAAACAATGAATTACTTCCTGTTGATGCCATTCTTTTTAAAGGAGAAGCAAAAATAGATTACAGTTTTGTTACCGGAGAATCAGAGCCGATACCCAAAGTACTGGGCGAAATTATTTATGCAGGCGGTAAACAAATGGGAAGCGCCATTGAACTGGAAGTGATAAAAGAAGTTTCGCAAAGTTACCTTACTCAACTTTGGAATAACGATACTTTCGGAAAAGATAAAAACGATACCGATTCATTCATTCATTTATTGGGGAAATATTTTTCAATATTTCTGATGGTATTGGCAGCGGGTAGTTTTTTATTTTGGTTGCCTACCGATTTTCACCGTGCGCTTAATGCACTCACAGCAGTATTGATTGTAGCCTGCCCTTGTGCCTTGTTGCTTTCTGCAACATTTACCAACGGAAATGTGTTACGCATATTTGGCAAAAACAAATTTTACCTCAAAAATTCGGATGTAATAGAAAAGCTTAAAAACATTGATACTATAGTGTTTGACAAAACAGGAACGATTACACAAAACGATGAATCGGTGGTTCAGTTTGAAGGGAAAACATTATCCGAATATCACCTGCAATTAGTACAATCGTTGGTATCACAATCGTCGCACCCACTGAGTAAAAGTATTTTAAATCATTTACCTTACTCCAAAGCATTGCCCGTTGAACATTATAAAGAACACAGCGGAAAAGGCATAGAGGGCATTGTAAATGGCACATTTATTCAATTGGGATCCAAACAATTTATTGGTACTGATTTACAACTTTCAGGATCGGAAATAAAATCAAGCCATTCTTATTTAATGATAGATAATATACTCTATGGCTGTTTTATCATTAAAAATCATTTTCGTGAAGGGTTGGAAAAATTAATTAAATCGATGGAAAACAACTACCGACTGGTAGTACTTTCAGGCGACAACGATGCGGAAAAAGCAACATTGGAAAAACTATTTAATGGTAAAGCCGATTTAAATTTTAACCAATCGCCGAGTAATAGCTCAATTACATAAAAATGCTGCAAACCAGTCATCACAAGGTGGCAATGATAGGCGACGGATTAAATGATGCAGGCGCTCTTCAGCAAAGCGATGTGGGAATAGCCGTTTCAGACAATATTAATAATTTTTCTCCGGCTTGCGATGCAATATTGGATGGCTCCCGCTTTGGCGATTTAAAAACCTTTATCGGTTTTGCCAATGCCGGAAACAACATTATTGTTGCCAGTTTTATCATCTCTTTAATGTATAATGCTGTGGGGCTGTGGTTTTCGGTTACAGGTAATTTGTCTCCGGTTATTGCAGCTATATTAATGCCTGTAAGTTCCATTTCTATAGTTTTATTTACAACAGGTGCAAGCAGCATTGCAGCGTTGAGGAAAAAACTGTAAGTACGCAATTTTAATAAAAACTGCTATTTGTCATATAATTTACAACTAAACATCATCTTTATTATTATTATGGATAATTAACTTAGCAAAAAATAAACATTCACCAAAAACTAAAAAAATGAAAAAAGTAAAATTGATAGCAGTTGCTCTAATTGGAACAATGGCAGCAGCAATTTCGGGAGTTCAGGCGCAAACTACAAAGCCCCAACCATTGACCCATCCGGAAAAATAACAGTTGATGGAAAACACGTTGGTTCTATAAAAGATAATACAATTACCGACCATACAGGCGTGGCAATTGCAAGTGTTGGCAGCGATGGAATGTTGGTTGACTCAAAAACAGGTAAAAGTTTAGGTAAAGCTGAAAAAAACGGTGATTTTGTTTATTCTTTTCCGGGAGAGGAAGAAAAATATACTTTTTCAGAACCGGATAAAGATGGTTACTGCGAAGTAAAAGACAAAGCGGGAAAAGTAGTAGCGATGGTTCATCAAAACTATAAACAGCAAGGCGCTTGTGCCATTCATTGCCTGACCAAAAAAAAGGTGGAAATCAAAAAGTAAATTTAAGAACTGATTTATCTGCGTTCGGGGTAATTCAAACCATTCAACCCGTAAGGTTATTAAAAAAAAGAGGCTGTATCAAAAGTCTCACGTAGTCATGCCGAACTTGATTCGGCATCTGTGAGATAACTGATTTTACTGATTATAAGATTCTGAAACAAGTTCAGAATGACAGTAAATTCGACTTTTGATACAGCCTCTTTTTTAATTCTTCATTCTTTCCAGTTTATCACTATTGGTAATTGTAATTGTACCACCGCTTATTTCAATCAATTTTTCTTCTTTAAAATCGCCCAATGTGCGTATGGTTGTTTCCTGGGAGGTGCCTGCAATGTTCGCCAAATCTTCTCTTAAAATGGACATACTGAATTTAGAAGTATCATCCTTTTGGTAACGTTTTTTCAATTCAATCAAAGCTTGTGCAATGCGCTTGCGTACTGAATTGTATGCTAAATCCAACAACGCTTTTTCTTTTTCAACAACATTATCGGAAAGCATTTTTATGAATTTCTTTGACACTTCGCTGTTTTTATAAATGAGGGCGAAAAAATCTTCTTTAGCAACCAAACACACTTCGCTATCTTCTAAAGCAGCAGCCGATTCTGAATATTTATCTTCCTCCAGCAACGCTTTGTATCCTATAAAATCACCTTCTTTAAACAAACCTGTAATAAATTCCTTGCCATCTTCGTTGGCTTTGTAAGTTTTAATTTTGCCTTTTATTATAAAAAACAACCCGTTAGGAAAACTTCCTTCCGAATATACCACCTGTTTCTTTTTGTATGTTCTATTCGTTCGTGCACCTGATAACTTCACAAACTCTTCCAGACTTTTAACCGAATTAAAAAAATCGTCTAACCCCTCAATGTTTTTTGAAAACTCTTTGCGCAACACCTCATTTTTCTTGAACCGGCTTTCTATAGCATTAATCAGTTCTATGTCGTCAAATGGCTTTGTCAGATAGTCATCCGCCCCCATCTCCATTCCTTTTCTAAAATCATTCCGCTCAGCCTTAGCGAGTTAAAAAGATGAAAGGAATACTCGCCGTTTCGGGGCTTTTGCTGG